>NZ_JARUXP010000001.1:2294632-2398893 GCF_031451315.1 Caballeronia sp. LZ032 | reverse complement strand
GCGAAGACCCCCGCCCCGGGGAGGGGCAGTGCTAACAGACCGACGCGAACACAGGAAGTCCATGGAAGCGCTGGCAAACACAAGCAACCCACGCGAATGACGAGAGCGAAGACCCCCGCCCCGGGGAGGGGCAGTGCCAATAGACCGACGCGAAGGCGGGAAGTCCATAGAAGCGCGGGCAAACGAACACCTTCACCTTCCCAGATACGACTCAATCACGGCCTCGTCACGCTTGACGGAATCCAATGTCCCTTCGGCCAAAACACTGCCCTCTGCCATGACAGTAACCTTCCCACTTTCCCCCGCAAGCGCAGCAACAAACTCCATGTCATGTTCCACAACCATCATCGAACATGAACCCCGCAGCGTGTTCAACAACTCCGCTAACTCCATCGTTTCATGATCGGTCATCCCCGCCGCCGGCTCATCAAGCAGCAACAACGCCGGCTGCTGCATCAGCAACATCCCGATCTCCAGCCGCTGCTTCTGCCCATGCGACAGTTCCCCCGCCAGCCGCGTCGCCTGATGCTGCAGGCGAATCAACTCCAGCGTCTCCTCGATCCGCGCCTGCGCCTGCCGATCCAGCCGCGCCCGCAGCGAAGCAAACCACCGCTTGTCCGTCTTCATCGCCAGTTCAAGGTTCTCCCACACCGGATGATTCTCGAACACCGTCGGCTTCTGGAACTTGCGCCCAATCCCCGTACGCGCAATCACCGGCTCCGACAAACGCGTCAGATCCAGCGTCTGTCCCAGAAACACGCGGCCATCGTCAGGTCGCGTCTTGCCCGTGATGACGTCCATCATCGTCGTCTTGCCCGCGCCATTCGGCCCGATCACACAACGCAACTCACCCACATCGATCGACAACGTCAGCTTGTTCAACGCACGAAAGCCATCGAAGCTCACCGTCACGTCTTCCAGATACAGAATCGTGCCGTGCGATACGTCGATTTCCCCCGGCGCAAGCACATGCCCCAGCCCCGCCACCCCATTCAAACCCGTGCGCTCGTCCAGTTGCGGCAGCGGCGGAAGATCCACGATCAACGCATTGTGCGCGGTCATTCCGCCGCCTCCGGTTGTGCCACGCCATGCGCCTTCCTGCGGCGAGCAAGTTCAATCAGTCCCATGATGCCGTTGGGCAGCAGCAAAGGCACCAGCGTGAAAATCAGGCCCAGGAAAAACAGCCAGTACTCCGCGAAATACGCCGTGAAAAAGCTCTTCGCACCATTCACCGCAAACGCGCCAATGATCGGCCCGATCAACGTGCCGCGTCCGCCCACCGCCACCCAGATCGCCATCTCGATCGAGTTCGCCGGCGACATCTCGCTCGGATTGATGATGCCCACCTGCGGCACATACAGCGCCCCCGCAATCCCGCACAACACCGCCGACACCGTCCAGATGAACAGCTTGTAAGCAAGCGGGCTGTAGCCAAGGAACATCAGCCGCGTCTCGCCATCGCGCACGCCAGTCACCACGCGTCCCAGCTTCGACGTGACAATCCAGCGCGCCGCGAGAAACGCCAGCACCAGCACCGCGAACGTAATCAGGAACAACGCCGTCCGCGTGCCCGCATGCACCACCGGAAATCCCGCAATGCGCTTGAAGTCCGTGAAGCCGTTGTTGCCGCCGAAACCCGTCTCGTTGCGGTAGAACAGCAGCATCGCCGCGAACGTCATCGCCTGCGTGATGATCGACAGATACACGCCCTTCACACGCGATCGGAACGTGAAGAAACCGAACACCCATGCCAGCACGCCCGGCACCAGCACCACCAGGAGCAGCGCATACCAGAGATGCTCCGTGCCCTCCCAGTACCACGGCAGCTTGTGCCAGTCGAGAAACACCATGAAGTCGGGCAGGTCGCTCTTGTACACGCCCTCGCGGCCGATCGAGCGCATCAGGTACATGCCCATCGCATAGCCGCCCAGCGCGAAAAAGAGCGCATGGCCCAGGCTCAGGATGCCGCAGTAACCCCACACGAGATCCAGCGCAAGCGCGCCGATCGCATAGCACATCAGCTTGCCGACCAGCGTCATCGCATACGCGGACAGATGGAACGTGCTCGTCTCCGGCAGCACCAGCGCCGACACCGGCACGACAATGCCCATCGCGATGACGAGCGCCAGCAGCGCGATCCAGCCACGGCGCGGCAACAGCGCGGCGCGCGGCGGCAGGCCCAGCGCGAAGCCGGCGCGGGCGGCGTCGGCGTCGGGTTGCGGCGCGACGTCGAGATTGGCGGACAGATTGGTCGTGGCGTTCATGACTCAGG
The DNA here is from genome assembly GCF_031451315.1 of Caballeronia sp. LZ032. Classification (NCBI taxonomy): domain Bacteria; kingdom Pseudomonadati; phylum Pseudomonadota; class Betaproteobacteria; order Burkholderiales; family Burkholderiaceae; genus Caballeronia; species Caballeronia sp. LZ032. Next base: position 2,396,621 of record NZ_JARUXP010000001.1, on the reverse strand, counting down.
CCTCCGCGCTGCGGCCCTTCAGGGCGAACATGCCCTGCGGACGCTTCTGGATGAACAACACGATCAGCACCAGCACCGCGATCTTCGCGAGCACCGCGCCCCAGAACGGCTCCACCGCCTTGCTGACCAGCCCGAGACCAAAGCCGCCGATCACCGTGCCCGCCAGCTGGCCCACGCCGCCCAGCACCACCGCCATGAACGAATCGATGATGTAGCTCTGGCCCAGATCCGGTCCCACGTTGCCGATCTGCGAGAGCGCGCAGCCACCTAAACCGGCGATGCCCGCGCCGAACGCAAACGCATAGGAATCGACACGCGCCGTCTTCACGCCGACGCACGCGGCCATGCGGCGGTTCTGCGTCACGGCGCGCACGAACAGGCCAAGACGCGTCTTCGTCAGCACGCCCCACGCAATCAGCACGACGATCAGCGAGAAGGCGAGGATGGTCAGACGGTTGTACGGCAGGATCAGGTTCTGCATCACGGCGACACCGCCGCTCATCCACGACGGATTGGTCACCTGCACGTTCTGCGCGCCGAACAGCGTGCGCACCGCCTGGATCAAAATCAGGCTGATGCCGAAGGTCGTCAGCAGCGTTTCGAGCGGACGGCCATAGAGATGCTTCAGCACCAGCCGTTCGAGCACGATGCCGACCAGCGCCGCCGCGGCAAACGACACCGGCACCGCAAACAGCGGATACCAGTTGAACGCGGCGGGCGCGTAATGCTGGACAAGGTTCTGCACGACATAGGTCGCATAGGCGCCGATCATCAGGAACTCGCCGTGCGCCATGTTGATCACGCCGATCAGCCCGTACGTGATTGCCAGTCCGAGCGCCGCGAGCAGCAGCACGCTGCCGAGCGACAGCCCCGCGAACAACGTGCCGAAAATCTCGCTGCGGCGCTGGATCGAGTCCAGCGCGTAAATGCCTTCCTGCGCCGCGCCGCGCACGCGCTCATCGGGCTCGTTCCAGCTGCCGTCGGCCTTCTTCGCGACGATCGGGCGCAGCAATTCGTACATGTCGAGGTCATGCCGGGCTGCCACGAGCTGCGCCGCCTCCAGGCGCTTGTTCACGTCGGGATCGTGCAGCGCGGTCATCGCCCAGAGCGTGTCGAGGCGCTTCTTCAATTCAGGATCCTTCTCGATGGCGCGGGCGCGATCGATCAGCGGCTTCATCGCCGGGTCCGGGCTCTTCAGCAGCGCGGCGATCGCATCGCGGCGCTTCGCGGTATCGGCGGAGGCGAGCTGCAGGCCGGACAGCGCGCCCGACACCTTGCTGCGCAGGGTATTGCTCAGCGTGATCGGCTGCGCATCCGGCGCTTCGACCACCTTGCCCGTGAGCGGGTCCTTGTTGCCGTCGTCAGTCTGGAGATAGACATGACCGTCGTCGGTCGCGACGGCAGTGCCTTCGGACAGCGCGTTCAGCACGGCAACCGAAGGCGCATCCGCTTGAGCGATGAGCTTGTCGATCGCGGCGGCCTTGGCTTCGAAATCGTCGCCCGCGAGCGGCGCGAGTTCTTCTTGAGTGAGCGCATGAGCCGCGAACGGCGTGAGCGCGATGCACAGTGCGCACAGGATGCGCACGAGGGAACCGGTCATGTTGGCCTTTCTGGTGAGACTTCGAAGGCCGCGCGAGTCGGGCACGCGCGGCCTGTGCTTCAGACGACCTGCTTTACATCATCGACACGCCATGCGTCACGCGGCGCGCACGCGCTGGCGGCGCAGGAACGACGGGATCGAGCTGACCACGTCCGGCTTGCCTTCGTTGCCGGCAATGAACGGGCTCCACGGCTGCGCGCGGATCGCGGTCTTGGTCTTCCACACGACATTGAACTGGCCGTCGCCGCGAATCTCGCCGATCATCACCGGCTTGTGCAGGTGATGATTGCCGTCCATCGTCAGCGTGAAGCCGGACGGCGCGGGGAAGGTCTGGCCGATCATCGCGACGCGCACCTTGTCGACATCGGCGCTCTTCGCCTTCTCGACGGCCTGCTTCCACATGTGGATGCCGACGAAGGTCGCTTCCATCGGATCGTTCGTCACGCGCTTGTTCCCGCCCGGCAGGTTCTGCGCCTGTGCATACGCGAAGAATTCCTTCTCGAACTTCGAGTTGTTCGGGTTCTTCACCGACATGAAGTAGTTCCAGGCCGCAAGGTGGCCGACGAGCGGCTTGGTGTCGATGCCGCGCAACTCCTCTTCGCCGACCGAGAACGCAACCACCGGCACGTCCGTCGCCTTCAGGCCCTGGTTGCCGAGCTCCTTGTAGAACGGTACGTTGGAATCGCCGTTGATCGTAGAGACGACAGTCGTCTTTCCCCCCTGGGCAAAGGTCTTGATGTTCGCGACGATGGTCTGATAGTCGCTATGTCCGAACGGTGTGTAGACCTCTTGTATGTCCGCATCCTTGACGCCCTTGGAATGGAGGAACGCGCGCAGGATCTTGTTGGTCGTGCGCGGATACACGTAGTCTGTGCCGAGCAGGAAGAAGCGCTTGGCGTTGCCGCCTTCCGGTCCCATCAGGTACTCGACGGCGGGGATCGCCTGCTGGTTCGGCGCGGCGCCCGTGTAGAACACGTTGCGCGACATCTCTTCGCCTTCGTATTGCACCGGGTAGAAGAGCAGGCCGTTCAGTTCCTCGAACACCGGCAGCACCGACTTGCGCGACACCGAGGTCCAGCAGCCGAATACCACAGCGCACTTGTCCTGGGTCAGCAGCTGGCGCGCCTTCTCGGCGAACAGCGGCCAGTTCGACGCGGGATCGACGACCACCGGCTGGATCTGACGGCCCATCACGCCGCCGCTCTTGTTGATGTCGGCGATGGTCATCAGCGCCGTGTCCTTCAGCGACGTCTCGGAGATCGCCATGGTGCCCGAGAGCGAATGCAGAATGCCGACCTTGATCGGACCGGTGTCTCCCTGCGCGGCCTGGGCTTTCGAAATGGGAAGCTGACCCGCGAGGGCGAGCGCGCCCGACATGGAACCGAGCTTCAGCAGACTGCGACGTTTCATGAGTGTGTTCCCCTTGCCGATATGGTTGTGTGCGCAATGTCGATTGCTCCCGTAAATTGCAAGGGCTATGCCAATCAGGGCGAAATGCCCGGGCAGCAAGCCTCTGGCGGAAATCGGGGGAAGCTTTTACGCGGACGGACGGGTGATCGGGGCGGGGTTTTGGTGCACGAGCGGGGTGGCGTGCATCGTTGCGGTGCGCGGATGCGAGTCTGTAATGGGATGCGGGCGGAGCCGTGGGTGCCTTCAGTCGCGATCGCCGGGTGGCCGTGAAGATGACTTTTCAGAAATCTCCGTTTGGCGAATCGCTGGAATCATCGAGGGACTCGACGCTTCAAGGCGTCGGCCAAACAACTTCACGATGCCTTCGTTGCGGAAGGCGACAAGAGCACAGTGGCGGCACGCTACCAAGTTCCGCTTGCGGCGGTGAACGCCGCGGTCGCATTCGAAGAAGGGTTGGCCGCGTGAGGCGACGCTTCAGAAACGAGAACGCCGCGCGTGAGCCGGCGGGCGAGGGGCGAGGCGGGAGGGGCAAAGACAGGGCAGTCGTGCCGCCCGCCGCCTACACTCTTAACGATTCACCATCCGCGCCGGCACGCTCAACGCCAGCGCCGCGCCCAGCACCATGAATCCCGCGAGCATGTACATCCCGCTCGCGTTCGACGCCGTCGCCTGCCTGAGCCAGCCCACCAGATACGGGCTCAGGAAACCCGCCAGGTTGCCGAGCGAATTGATCATCGCGATGCCCGCCGCCGCGCCCGTGCCGGCGAGGAACGCCGTTGGCAGGCTCCAGAACAGCGGCAGCGTCGTGAGGATGCCCATCGTGGCGAGCGTGAGCCCGAGCATCGCGAGCGTCGTGTTGCCGGTCCACACTACCGACAGAACCAGCCCCACGGCGCCGAGCAGCGCCGGAATCGCGATATGCCAGCGGCGCTCGCCAGTGCGGTCCGCGCTGCGGGCCGCGTACAGCATGCCGATCACCGCCGCGCCGTACGGAATCGCCGAAAGCAGGCCGACATGCAGCGCGTCGGACACGCCCATCGACTTGATGATGGTCGGCAGCCAGAAGCTCACGCCGTACAGACCCATCACGAACGAGAAGTAGATCAGGCTCATCAGCCACACCTTCGGGCTCGACAGGATCTTGCCGAGCGGCATGTCCTCCTTCTCGACATTGTCCGCGGCGATGTTGCGTTCGAGCAGTTCGCGCTCTTCCGCGCTGAGCCAGCGAGCCTTCGCAATGCGGTCATCGAGCTTCGCGAGCACCACCAGTCCGACCAGCACCGACGGAATGCCTTCGAGCAGCAGCAGCCATTGCCAGCCATGCCAGCCGTGCATGCCGTCGAAGTGCGTCATGATCCAGCCGCTGATGGGCCCGCCGATCAGCCCCGAGAGCGCGATCGCCGTCATGAACAGCGTCGTCATGCGGCCGCGCCGGCGTGCCGGAAACCAGTAGGTCAGATAGAGGATGATGCCGGGAAAGAAGCCGGCTTCGGCCGCGCCCAGCAGGAAGCGCATGACGTAGAACATCGTCGGCGTGGTGACGAACATCGTGAGCGCCGAGATGATGCCCCACGAGATCATGATCCGCGCGATCCACACGCGCGCGCCTACACGATGCAGGATGACGTTGCTCGGAATCTCGAAGATGAAGTAGCCGAAAAAGAAGATGCCGGCGCCGAAGCCGTACACGGCGTCGGAGAGTTGCAGGTCGGCGGCCATCTGGAGCTTGGCGAAGCCCACGTTGACGCGGTCCAGATAGGCGACCACGTAGCAGAGCAACAGCAGCGGCGAGAGCCGCCATGCCACCTTGCGATAGGTTGCCTCCTCGAAGGCGGACGGCGCGCCGGCGCCGGGGCGAGGCATCGGATTGGCGGTGCTGGCCATGGTGCTTGTCTCCTTTATGGTTTTTTAGTGCGCGGCACACGGTGCGGAACCGGTCCGTTTGCGATTACAGGCGCGTAAGGATTCTAGCCCTTCGGCCTGCACGCCAAGCGCTTGTTTTCGCTAGGGAAAGCACGGAGGTTCGCAACGCGCGCCGCGCCGGAGCAGACGCCCGGCACGACGCGCGCAGCGCGCTTTACACGCAGCGTCCGCCGTCCACTTCGAGGGCGACGCCGGTGATGAACTCGGCTTCGTCGGAAGCGAGATAAAGCGCCGCGTTGGCGATGTCCTGCGGCGTCGAGAACCGGCCGAGCGGAATGGTGGCGAGGAACTTGCGACGGTTCTCCGGCGTGTCCTCCATGCCCATGAACTCGGAGAGCAGCGCGGTTTCGCCCATCACCGGATTGATGCAGTTCACGCGGATGCGGTCCGGGCCCAGTTCGACGGCAAGCGCCTTGCTGGCGACGATCACCGCCGCCTTGCTGCCGTTGTACCAGACGAGTCCAGGACGCGGCCGCACGCCCGCCGTCGATGCCACATTGATGAACGCGCCGCCGCCCTGCTTGCGAAAGTACGGCACGAACTGCTCGACGCTCCAGTAAATGCTCTTCACGTTGACGGCGTAGACGCGGTCGAACTCGGCTTCGGTCACATCGAGCACGGGCTTGTTGCGATGCGTGGTGCCCGCGTTGTTGACGACGACCTGCACGCTGCCGAAATCCTGGATGGCCGCATCGTGCAATGCCTGCCAGTCCTCCCGGTTCGTCACGTCGCCCGGTACGGTGATCGCCCGGCCATGCGCGCCCGCCAGCGACGGCGTCAGCGCGATCTCGCTTGCCACGCGTTCGGCGGCGGGACCGTTGAGGTCGTTGATGACCACGTTCGCGCCTTCGCGCGCGAACGTCTTCGCGATGCCTTCGCCGAATCCCGAGCCGCCGCCCGTCACGATCACTGTCTTGCCTTGCAGTCGCATGTCCTTGTCTCCCGATGTGAACCCTGCAAAGGATGCAGCCCTCAGCCGTGCCGGATCGCGATGGTCTTCAGCGTCGTAAAGCCGTACAGCGCCTCGAAGCCTTTCTCGCGACCGTGTCCCGAATGCTTCACGCCGCCGAACGGCAACTCGATGCCGCCGCCCGCGCCATAGTTGTTGATGAACACCTGACCCGAGCGCACGCGCCGCGCAAGCCGCATCTGGCGCGCGCCGTCGCGGGTCCAGATGCCGGCCACGAGGCCATAGTCCGTGCCGTTGGCGAGCCGGAGCGCGTCGGCTTCGTCGTCGAAGGCCATGGCGGCGAGCACCGGACCGAACACTTCCTCGCGCGCGAGACGGTGGCTCGGCGGGACGTCGCGCAGCAGTGTCGGCGCCTGATAGAAGCCGGCTTCCGGCGCGTCGCCGACCACTTCTCCGTGCGCGGCCATCGCGATGCCGTCGTGCTGCGCATCGGACAGAAAATCCCATACGCGCTGTTGCTGCTTCGCGCTGATCAGCGGACCGCAGTCGAGGTCGAGCTTGCTCGGCCCGACCCGCAGCGCCGCGAAGGCCTGCGCCAGCCGTTCGAGCAGCGGCTCATAGGCCGCGCGCTCGATCAGCACGCGGCTGCCCGCCGAACACGTCTGCCCGGCGTTCTGCACGATCGCGGCGACGAGCACGGGCAACGCGGCGTCGAAATCCGCGTCGGCGAAGACGATCTGCGGCGACTTGCCGCCGAGCTCCAGCGTGACCGGCACATGGTTGTCGGCGGCCATCTTGGTGACGGCGGCGCCGGTCGCGGGCGAGCCGGTGAACGAGATGTGATCGATGCCCGGATGCCGCGCGAGCGCCGCGCCGGCTTCATGTCCGTAGCCGGTGACGATGTTCAGCGCGCCGTCCGGCAAGCCCGCTTCCGCGGCCAGTTCCGCCACGCGCAGCAGCGACAGGCACGCGTCCTCCGCCGGTTTCACGACGCACGCGTTGCCCGTCGCAAGCGCCGCGCCGACGCTGCGCCCGAAGATCTGCAGCGGGTAGTTCCACGGCACGATGTGCCCGGTGACGCCATGCGCCTCGCGGATCGTCAGCACGGTGTAGCCGGACTGATAGGGCAGGGTTTCGCCGTGGAGCTTGTCGGCGGCGCCGGCGTAGAACTCGAAATAGCGCGCGATGCCGGTGGCGTCGGCGCGCGCCTGCTTGAGCGGCTTGCCGGTGTCGCGCGCCTCGATCTGCACGATCTCCTCGTGGCAGGTCGCAATCAACATGGACAGCCGCGCGAGGATGCGGCCGCGTTCGGCGGCGCTCATCGCGCCCCACGGACCTTCGTAGGCGGCGCGGGCGGCGGCCACGGCGCGATCGATGTCGGCGGGCGTGCCGCGCGCGATCTGCGCGAAGATCTGGCCGTCGGACGGATCGACCACGGGAATCGTCTCGCCGACCGACGGCGCGACAAAGCGGTTATTGATGAAATGCTTCGCTTCTTCCATGCGTGTCTCCCGATGGGTGTTCGTGTCGTGAATGGAATTCGCTGCTTCCTGCAACGCCGTAACCGATTATCGCGCCAACCCGGACCGGCCGGGCCGCGATGCCCGATTGGCTATAATGAGGCGATCACACGCCGCCATGCATGGCCATGTGCGGCAAGCGGGTCAGGCAGTTCCCCCGGCCGCCCGTGCGATTCCCGCATTTACCTTTTTGCGACCTCAACTTCTCCAGAGAGTGCTCATGAGCTTCAACAACGTACCTCCCGGCAAGGATCTTCCGCAGGATTTCAACGTCATCATCGAGATTCCCGCGCAAAGCGATCCGGTCAAATATGAAGCCGACAAGGACATGGGCCTGCTCGTCGTCGACCGCTTCGTCGGCACAGGCATGCGCTACCCGGTGAACTACGGTTTCATTCCGCAGACGCTCTCGGGCGACGGCGATCCCGTCGACGTGCTGGTCATCACGCCGTTTCCGCTGCTGGCCGGTTCCGTGGTCCGCTCGCGCGCGCTGGGCATGCTGAAGATGACCGACGAATCCGGCGTCGACGCCAAGCTGCTCGCCGTGCCGCACGACAAGGTCTGCCCGATGACGGCGAACATCAAGTCGATCGAAGACGTGCCCGAGTTTCTGCGCGATCAGATCAAGCACTTCTTCGAGAATTACAAGGCGCTCGAAAAGGGCAAGTGGGTGAAGGTCGAGGGCTGGGACGGCATCGAAGCCGCCCACAAGGAAATCTCGGAAGGCATCGCGAACTACGGCAAGTAAGCGCGCTTTTCGAAGCAGCAAACGACGGCCGGCGCCTCACAGGCGCCGGCCGTCTGCATTTCAGGCGCCGTCTTCGAGATCGACGGTCGCCTCGACGCACGGCACCACCGATGCCAGCGTGCGCCCGCCTTCGATCAATTCGCGCTTCTGCCGCGGCGTCAGCCGCTTGACGAAGTATTCCGCGCGCGACGCTTCCGAGCGGCCCGTCAGCTCGAACGACGCCATCACGCGCAGCGGCTTTCTCGCCCGCGTATAGCGCGCGCCCTTGCCGCTCAGGTGCGCGGCGAAGCGCGCTTCGACGTCGGTGGCGATGCCGGTGTAGAGACTGCCGTCAGCGCATTCGATCAGATACAGGAACCAGGGCATTGCGTTCGCCGGGCGGGAGGGTATGTGCCGCGCATTATGGCTGAAAGCATCGGGGCGGGGCGCTGCAACGCTCAAACCGGCTTCGGCGAGGCGTGGCGAGTTGCGCGAGAATAGCCGCTTTCGGGCGCGCGCGGCCGCGTGGCGCGCGCTCATCGATATTCCAGCGAGGTAGCCTGTTGAATCGCGAAGTCGAAATTCATGTGGTCGATACGCTCGAAGACATCCCGGCCGACGACTGGAACCGGCTCGCCGGCGACAATCCGTTCGTGCGCCACGCGTTCATTGCCGCGTTGCAGGACACCGGCTGCGCGGTCAAGCGTACCGGCTGGCGCGCGCATCATCTGTTGCTGAAGCGCGGCGACACCCTCGCGGGCGTCATGCCGCTGTACCTCAAGTCGCACTCGCGCGGCGAATATGTCTTCGATCACGCCTGGGCCGACGCCTTCGAGCGCCACGGCCTGCGCTATTACCCGAAGGCGCTGTCGGCGGTGCCGTTCTCGCCGGTGACGGGTCCGCGCCTGATCGCGGCGCATCACGAGGAACGCGTGATGCTGGCGCGCGGTGCGATCGAACTGACGCGCCAGCTCGAACTGTCGTCGCTGCACGTGCTGTTTCCGGAGGCACAGGACGTCGAGGCGCTGACCGACGCGGGCTACATGCTGCGCGAGGGCGTGCAGTTCCACTGGGAAAACGCGCCCGGCGAAGGCTATGCGAACTTCGACGCATTCCTCGCGACCATGAGCCACGACAAGCGCAAGAAGGTCAAGCAGGATCGTCGGCGCGTCACGGAAGCGGGCGTCACGTACACCTGGCTGCGCGGTGCGCAGATCGATCAGGGCGCGCTCGACTTCTTCTACGACTGCTACGACAACACCTATCGCGAGCACTGGAACGCGCCGTATCTGACGCGCGAGTTCTTCGGCCGCATCCATGCCGACGCGCCCGACAGCATGTTGCTCGTGATCGCCGAAGCGGACGGCCAGCGGCTCGCGTGCGCGCTCAACATGATCGGCGGCGACACGATGTATGGCCGCTACTGGGGCACGCGCGAGTTCATCTCGGGACTGCATTTCGAGACCTGCTACATGCAGGGCATCGCCTATTGCATCGAGCATCGGCTGGCGCGTTTCGAAGGCGGCGCGCAGGGCGTGCACAAGATGTCGCGCGGGCTGCTGCCGACGCCCACGTGGTCCGCGCACTGGATCGCCGACCAGCGTTTCGCCCATGCGATCTCCGAGTTTCTCGACGCCGAAACCGAGGCGATGACCCAGCACATCGAGGAGCTGGAGGCGCATACGCCGTTCAGAAAGAAGACCTGATGCGATAATCGGCCGGGCATACCGTGTCCGGCGTCCGGCATCCCACCCGTTCAGATCGACCATGAACAGAAACTTCTTCAACCTGTATAGCCACGACTTCGCGCGCGTCGCAGTGGGCGTGCCGGCCTGCAAAGTCGCGGATCCGGAATTCAACGCCGCGCAGACCCTCGAACTCGCGAGACAAGCCGCGGCGCGCGGCGCGGTGCTGGTCGCGTTTCCGGAACTCGGTCTCTCCGCCTATACCTGCGACGACCTGTTTCATCAGCGCGCGTTGCTCGATGCCTGCGAAGACGCATTGCAGACGCTGCTCGACGCCTCGAAGGGACTCAATCTCGCGATGATCGTCGGCGCGCCGCTGCGCGTCGAGCACAAGCTGTTCAACTGCGCGATCGTCATCGCCGATGGCTTCATTCGCGGCATCGTGCCGAAAAGCTATCTGCCGAACTACGGCGAGTTCTACGAGGCGCGCCAGTTCAGTCCCGCCGATGCCGCGACCACCGCCACGCTCCGTCTGTGCGGCCAGGACGTGCCGTTCGGCGCGTCGCTGCTGTTCCAGATCAGGGACCTGCCGCTGTTCCGGTTCCATGTGGAAATCTGCGAGGACGTCTGGGTGCCGGTGCCGCCGTCGTGCTTCGCGGCGCTCGCGGGCGCGACCGTGCTCGTGAACCTGTCGGCGTCGAATATCGTGGTGGGCAAGTCGGCGTACCGGCATCAGCTCGTCAGCCAGCAGTCGGCGCGCTGCGTCGCGGCGTATCTGTACACGTCGGCGGGCGACGGCGAGTCGTCCACCGATCTCGCCTGGGACGGCCAGGGTCTCATCTACGAAAACGGCGCGTTGCTGGCCGAGTCGGAGCGCTTCTCGCGCGACTCGCATCTGATCTTCGCCGATGTCGATCTCGAACGGCTCTCGCGCGAACGCATGCGCCAGACCACCTTCGGCCGCTCGACGCAGCGGCATGCGGACGAAGTCGCGCGCTTCGACGTGGTCGAATTTCCGCTCGCGCTTCCCGCCGACAGCAAGCTGCCGCTCGAACGTCATGTCGAGCGCTTCCCCTACGTTCCGTCCGATGCCGCGCGCCGCGACGAACGCTGCAACGAGGTCTACAACATCCAGGTGCAGGCGTTGCTGCAACGCTTGCAGTCATCGGGAATGTCGAAGGTCGTGATCGGCATCTCGGGCGGACTCGATTCGACCCATGCACTGCTGGTGTGCGCGAAGGCGATGGACCGGCTCGGCCTGCCGCGCGCGAACATCCTCGCGTACACGATGCCGGGCTTCGCCACCAGCGAACGCACCTTGAGCCAGGCGCGCGAACTGATGGAGGTGATCGGCTGCACGGCGCATGAAATCGACATCCGGCCGAGCTGCGTGCAGATGCTGTCCGACATCGGTCATCCGCACAGCACCGGCGCCGAGCAGTACGACATCACTTATGAAAACGTGCAGGCCGGCGAGCGCACGAGCCATCTGTTCCGGCTCGCCAACTTCAATCAGGCGATCGTCATCGGCACCGGCGATCTGAGCGAGCTGGCACTCGGATGGTGCACCTACGGCGTCGGCGATCACATGTCGCACTACAACGTCAACGCCAGCGTGCCGAAGACGCTGATCACGCATCTGGTGCGCTGGGTGGCGGAGTCGGGACAGATCGGCAGCACCGGCAGCGACGTGCTCGAGAACGTCCTCGCCACCGACATCAGTCCGGAGCTGATCCCCGGCAAGACGAGCGGCGTGGTGGAGCAGAAGACCGAGAGCGTCATCGGCCCGTACGAGTTGCAGGACTTCAACCTGTACTACACGCTGCGTTTCGGCTTTGCGCCGACGAAGGTGGCATTCCTCGCGCTGCATGCATGGCGCGACCGCGATGCCGGCGCCTGGCCGGAAGGCCCTGCGGTGGTGCGCAGTCAGTACGGCATCGGCGACATCCGCAAGAACCTGAAGATCTTTCTGGACCGCTTCTTCCGCACCAGTCAGTTCAAGCGGTCATGCGTGCCGAATGCGCCGAAGGTCGGCTCGGGCGGCTCGCTTTCGCCGCGCGGCGACTGGCGCGCGCCCAGCGATTCGCAGGCCACCGTCTGGCTCAAGGACCTGGAGCGCGTGCCTGTCACCGAATAGCGGCGACGCGTTTTCTTGCACCTCGCGGTTTACCGGACCGCTTGCGCGATGAAACGCAGCTAGAATCGAAATCATCTGTCCCGCGCGGGACACGACCTCTTTCGAATCCATTGAACCGAACTCCATGCGAGGCACGCCATGAAACGCATCACCGCCATCATCAAACCCTTCAAGCTCGACGAAGTGCGTGAAGCGCTCGCCGAAGTGGGCCTCACCGGCCTCACGGTCACGGAAGTGAAGGGCTTCGGCCGGCAGAAGGGACACACGGAGCTCTATCGCGGTGCAGAGTACGTGGTGGACTTCCTGCCGAAGGTGAAGATCGAAGTGGTCGTCGCCAACGACCAGACCGACCAGGTCATCGATGCGATCATCGGCGCCGCGCGCACCGGCAAGATCGGCGACGGCAAGATCTTCGTCGCCGAAGTCGAGCGCGTGATCCGTATCCGCACCGGCGAGGAAAACGAAGCGGCAGTCTGAGCGCCGCGGTTCTTCCGGTTTCAGGGCTCGCCGTTCGCGCGAGCCTTTCTTCAGCCGTTCTGCGCACGCTCGCGGAATGCGCGCCGTTTTTCGCTGTTCATCCAATTTATTGCCCGACCGCAGGATTTCACCGTCCGTGCGGTAACATCGGTGATCGATTACATATTTGAAAGGATTCGCTGAATGCATCATGCGATCGGGTTCATTCAGGATCTCGCGGTGATCATGGCCATCGCGGGCGTCGTGACGGTGCTGTTCCACCGCATGCGGCAGCCGGTCGTGCTCGGTTACATCGTGGCGGGCGTGATCATCGGGCCGTACACGCCGCCGTTCAATCTCATTCACGACGAAGCCACCATCCAGACGCTCGGCGAACTCGGCGTGGTCTTCCTGATGTTCTCGCTCGGGCTCGAATTCAGTCTGCGCAAGCTGTTCAAGGTCGGTGCAACGGCGTTCGTCGCGGCGCTCTCGGAAATCGTGCTGATGATCTGGATCGGCTACGAGATCGGCCGCTGGTTCGGCTGGAACGCGATGGACTCGCTGTTCCTCGGCGCGATGCTCGCCATCTCGTCGACCACCATCATCGTGAAGGCGCTGTCCGAGCTGAACATGAAACGCGAAGGCTTCGCGCAGCTCGTGTTCGGCATTCTGATCGTCGAGGATATTCTCGCCATTGCCATGCTCGTGCTGCTGTCGGGCATCGCGCAGACGGGTTCGGTGAGCGCCGGCATCGCGTTCGCGACGCTTGGTAAGCTGCTGCTGTTCATGACGGTGTCGCTGGTGGTCGGCATCCTGACGGTGCCGCGCGCGCTCAACTACGTGGCGCGCGCGAAGAGCGACGAGATGCTGCTCGTCACCGTGCTCGGCTTCTGCTTCGGCTTCTGTCTGCTGGTCGTGAAGCTGGATTATTCGATCGCGCTCGGCGCCTTCCTGATCGGCGCGATCATGGCGGAGTCGAAGCATCTCGCGCGCATCGAGCATCTGATCGCGCCGGTGCGCGACATGTTCTCGGCCATCTTCTTCGTCACCATCGGCCTGCTGCTGAATCCGACCGTGCTGGTCGACTACGCCTGGCCCATCGCCGTCATCACGGTCGCGGTGGTGTTCGGCAAGATCGTTTCGTGCGGGCTCGGGACCTTTCTCGCGGGCAAGGACGGACGCACGTCGATGCGCGTCGGCATGAGCGTCGCGCAGATCGGCGAGTTCTCGTTCATCATCGCGTCGCTCGGGTTGTCGCTCAAGGTCACGAGCGGCTTCCTGTATCCGATCGCGGTGGCCGTGTCCGCGCTCACCACGCTGTTCACGCCGTATCTGATCCGCGCCGCCGATCCGTTGACGATGCGCGTGGCCCGCGCGATGCCCGCGCCGTTGTCGAACACGTTCGGGCTGTACTCGCAATGGCTCGCGAGCCTCACGACCGGCTCCGGCGGCCCGACGCTGTTTTCGATGAGCAAGCGCATCGTGTTGCAGATCGCGGTCAATCTCGCGCTCGTCGCGGCGATTTTCATCAGCGCGTCATATGCGGCGCCGTTTGCGTTCGCGCAACTCGCGCGCTGGCTCGACTCCGACAATGCGCAGCGTGTCGTGCTGTGGAGCGCCGCGCTGGTGGTGGCGATGCCGTTCCTGGTGGCGGTGTATCGCAAGCTCGAATCGCTCGCGCTGCTGCTGGCCGAAGTGAGCGTGCAGCCGGCCAAGGCAGGACGCTTCACGCGCGCGATCCGCTCGGCGATCTCGGGGCTGATTCCGATCGTCGCGATGTTCGGCGTGTTCCTGCTGGTGGCCGCGTTGTCGGGCGCGATCCTGCCGCCGTTCGGGCTGATGATCGCCGTGCTGCTGTGCGCGGCGCTCCTGCTGACGGTGCTGTGGCGCTGGTGCGTGAAGATTCACGCGACGATGCAGATCGCCTTGCGCGAAACCTTCGAGGAACCGCGCGAGCACTGATGCCGGTTCGCTCGATGGAGTATTACGGGCGCCCGGGAGAATGTGAGCCAATGTGACCAATTGTGTGCCGGTTTGCCGCAGATGCTTCACTGGCGGATAATTGGGGCTTGTCCATTCTTTCAAGGCGCGCGGGCGTCCGACATCGGAATGAGCGATAACAACACCTCCAAAGGCAGCACCACTCCAGACGGGCGCACGAGCGGCGCGGGTTCTTCTGCAGCGGGCGGCTTGCAGCACGACGCCTCGCGCGGTGCGAATCCCACGGCGCCGCCGGAAGCCGCGGCTGTTGCTGCGGCGCCCGGGCCGGCCGCCAGCGCCACTGAACGCGCGTCGACGGATGCGCCTTCCAGCGCGGCAAACGTCGAACCCGTCGATACCCAGAAGGCCCGCCGTGACGACGCGCAGGCAGCCGCGGTTCACGTGAAGCCTGCGCCGGCGGATGCCAGGTCGAGTCTCGCGCAGAACCTCGAAGCGGCGACAGAAGCGGAAGCGGAAGCCGAAGTCACACGCACCACGAACGCCCAGTCGGCGTCTTCGGACTCGCCCACTGGCCGCACCGCGCCGCCGGCGACCGCTGGCTTTCCTTCCGGCATCGCCGAGGCGCCGGATTTCAGCAAGCTCAATGTTCCGCCTGTGCCCGACGCGGCTGCCACGCAGCCGCAGCCTGCGTACCTGAAGCAGTCGGATTCGGCGTGGTCGGTGTTTGGCCGCATCATTGCAGCGCGCGCGCGCCAGATTTTCGACCGGGCAGGGCAGCGGGTCACGCAGCGCACCTTGCGGATTGGCGTCTCGGCACGGATCTTTCACCCGGAGCCCGGCGCCAAGGGGCTGCGCGGCAAGACGCTGCAATACCTGGAGGAATCCATCGCTCATTGGGTGATGTCGCGCGACGTGCTGGTCTTCATGATTCCGACCGTCGGCAACCAGGGCATGCTGCATACGAGCAATATCCGTCTGCGCGACTACGCGAAGCATCTCGACGGCCTGCTGCTGCAAGGCGGCGCCGACGTCTCGCCGCAATCCTACGAGGAAGTCACGACGCGTCCCGAATGGCCCGGCGACCGCGTGCGCGACATGTACGAGCTCGAACTGCTGCATGAGTTCGTCGAGTCGGGCAAGCCGGTGCTGGGCGTGTGTCGGGGTTGCCAGCTGATCAACGTGGCGTTCGGCGGCACGCTCTACGGCGACATCGCCACCGAGGTCCCGATGGCCGGCGTGCACGTCAACGAGCAGTATGACCAGCATCGGCACGCCATCCGCTTTCCGGACGGCTCGACGCTCGCCAACATGTTTCCGAACCAACGCGACGCCCTCGTCAATTCGATCCACCATCAGGCGGTGCGGACGCTCGGCCGCGACCTGAATATCGAGGCGGTGTCAGCGTCGGACGGCATCATCGAAGCGGTGCGCTATCGCAAGGCGCCATTCGTCGTGGGCGTGCAGTGGCATCCGGAGTTCCATCGCGCGGGCGGTGCGGAACTGCTCGATTGCACGCCGCTGCTCGATACCTTCCTGCGCGTGGCGCGCGAGACGCGTTTCTGAGCCGGCCGTACGGTTCCAGTGCCGACAAGACAAAGCCCGCTCCAGGTGAGCGGGCTTTGTACGTTGAAGGACGCCGGATTGGACGCTCAGTCCGCCGCCTTATCCGACCATCGGCGCGCGGCCGCCGTATTCGACGTGCCCAGCCCGGCTTCGGTCGCGCGCTGCAACTGGTCCACCTGTATCTGCAATGCGCGCAGCTTGCGTTCGGCTTCGAGCTTGTCGCTCTGCAAGGTTGCGGCTTCGACCTGCAACTGCTGCTGACGCTGCGACACCTGCGAGTCCTGCTGTTGCGCGAGCACGAGATCGGCGGAGAGCCGGTTCGCGCGATCCGCCGATTTGGCGATCACCCGGTCGAGCAACGCCTTTTGCGCCGTCAGCTGAATGCGGCGGATTTCGCCTTCCGCAAGCGAGAAGCTTTTGCGCGCGAACTCCGCATAGACCGAATCGGCGCGCCCCGCGTCCTGCGTCTTCACCACGCGCCACCAGCGGTCGTCCTGCGACAACGCCACGTAGTACAGCATCTCCTGCGCGAGGAAGAACAGCTTCGCGCCATAGCTGCCGTTGCGGGTGGCGCGCAGCTCGGTGAGGCTGCCCGCCTGCACCAGGCTTTGCAGTTCGGCGATGTTGCCTTCAGCACGCGGCGCACGCGGGTCGCTTGCCGGACTGGAAGCGTCGTTGTCGGCATTGTCCGCGGTGCGGGCGTCCGCACCGGGACCCGGGCGCGGCGTAGTCGCAGCGGTCCTGGGCTGGCTCGAAGCAGCGGACGCAATCGCGAACGGCGCGAGCGTCCCGCAGAGGCAGAGGGACAGCGCGAGCGTGAGCGTCGTGTGACGGATGGGTCTGGATTGCTTCATGTTGGCGTTCGGGCCGAAAAGGTTGATCGGACGGGTTCGCTGCTTCCTGACGTGCATCCTCGGTTGTTCGTCGCGGTTAATCCGCTGCCGCGCCTCCCTCGCCGGCATCGCGTGCGTCAGGTGCGGGGGCGTTGCTGTCGAGCGTCGGCGAGTGCTGCAGCAAGGCATACAGCGAGTGCACATTCATCGCGCCGGGTCGGGCAGGCTTCATCCGCGCCGTCTTGCGAGGCGCTTCCGTGCGCTCGAGCCGCGAACGTTTCACCTTGACGGCACGCGCCCGATCCGCTTCCGGCGCGACGGTAATGCGGCCGGGAACCGCCGCCACCGGTTCTTGCGGCGTGGGCCGTGAGACGTCGGCAGGCGCTTCCGGCTCAATAGCGCGTGCTGGAGCGGCCACGGCTGGTTCGACCGCCGCCGGCGGCGCAAGAGCGGAAGGGGTGGACGGTTTCTCCGTCGGCCCGAACCGTGCAGCTTCCGCCAAGGGCACAGCCGGCATCGCGCCCGGCGCGGCTGGCTCGTTGCCGAACAGAAACCACAGCAGCAACAGCGCGCCGACGGAGATCGCCACGCCGGTCAGGATCTGCGCGGCGCGCGACATGCCCCGGCGCGCCGCTCCAAGTCCCGCATGGATCGGCGCGCTCAGGCGTAGCGGATCCACCGGCGCTTCTTCCGCGCGCGCGCGGGCGCGCTGGCTGTCGAGCAGGTCGAGGATGGCGCGCGGCAGTTCGCCGTGCGCGAACACGCTCCAAAGGCTGACCGCGCGATAACGCGAAGTGGAATCGGACAGACGGAACGCCGGCAGATAAGCGGTCTTGAACCGTGCCGCATACAGCGCGATCTCGAACGGCGACTGAACCGGACGCGCGCGGGCGAGCGTCCATGCGACGCCGAAGTCCAGCGCGGGGTCCGGCAGCGGGCGCACCGTCGGCAGACGCAGTTCGCCTTCCACAACGATCAACGGTTCGCTCATCGAGATTCCACAGACATGCGCCGCACGCGGGCAGCAGCGGAATGCATCGACCCTGATGGCGCGGAAAACGGCCTAGTCGCGCGGGCGGACAAGCCGAATTTTCGACCGGCAATCATACGAAACGGATTTCCTTCCCGCGACCAGAGCATTCCTAATTTCACTGGCGCCAGTGGAAAACCGCGTGCGTTTCTGGCTGGCGCCGCGAGCCTCAGTCGAGAGGGAAGACGTAGCGGAAGCAGAACAGGTCGATGCCCGCCAGGTGGTCGGCTTCGCGCGCCTCGCGTCGCCAGCCGCGCGATTCATAGAAGCCGATCGCCGCGGCATTGTCCTCCAGCACGGACAGGTGCAGTTGCCGCGCGCCGCGCTCGCGCGCCCAGCGGATGGCTTCGGCAAGCATCGCGGTGCCCGTGCCGAGACCCTTGTGCTCCGGCAGCGCGTGCAGGTTGTCGACGAGCACGCTGCCGTGCGCGTCGGGTTCGATCAGACAGGTGAAGCCGACCGCCTCGTCGTCATGCAGGGCGATCACTACGCGGCCCGCGCCTTGCGTCAGCTCCGGCAGGCGCGTTGCCCAATGCGCGGCGCGTTCCGCCTGCATCTCGCGATCGAGGTATGAGTCCGGCAGGATGCCGCGATAGACCGACATCCAGCTGCGTACGTGCATCGATGTGATGAGATCGTGATCGCCGAGGGTGGCGTCGCGCATGACGGGTTGCGGCCGCGGCATCTCGACTGTCGGTTTTACGTTAGGCATATGTAAGCTATTTTTAATGTAATTTGAACGAAATTAGACGCTGTTCTATGCAGCCGTCAAGGCGCAAGCGTTAAGATTGAGGTCGCCGCAACCATAACAACGAAGCCTTATCCTCCCGGTCAGCACGGCGCGCCGCCATCCGTCCCTGTACGGATCCTGCGCAGGTCGCTGAACCGCGCACCGCGAGGCCCGTCGCGCTCATCTCACGATTGTCGAGAACGTTCATGTCCACAGCCCACGTCGCTCCAGCCAACGAATCAAAGTTCAAGTCGGTGTTTCGCGTCGTCAGCGGAAACTTCCTTGAGATGTATGACTTCATGGTCTACGGCTATTACGCCTCGGCCATCGCCAAGACCTATTTTCCGAGCGGCAACGAGTTTGCCTCACTGATGCTCGCGCTCTCCGTGTTCGGTGCGGGCTTCCTGATGCGTCCCGTGGGCGCCATCGTGCTCGGCGCGTACATCGATCATCATGGCCGCCGCAAAGGCCTGATCCTGACGCTCGGGCTGATGGCGGTCGGCACCGCCTGCGTCGCGCTGGTGCCGGGCTATGCCACCATCGGCGCGCTGGCGCCGATCATCGTGCTCGGCGGACGCCTGCTGCAAGGCTTCTCGGCCGGCGTGGAGCTGGGCGGGGTGTCGGTGTACCTGTCCGAGATCGCGACCAAGGGCAACAAGGGCTTCTATTGCTCCTGGCAGTCCGGCAGCCAGCAAGTGGCGGTGGTGTTCGCCGCGCTCATCGGCGTGATCATGAACCGGCTGCTGCCCGCCGACCAGATGACCGCATGGGGCTGGCGCGTGCCGTTCCTGATCGGCTGCCTGATCGTGCCGTTCCTGTTCATCATTCGCCGTTCGCTGCGTGAAACGGAAGAGTTCCTCGCGCGCAAGCATCGTCCGAGCATGGGCCAGATCGCCCGTTCGATCGCGCAGAACTGGGGCATCGTGCTGGCCGGCATGGGCATGGTCATCATGACCACCGTGTCGTTCTACATGATCACCGCCTACACGCCGACCTTCGGCAAGGAAGTGCTGAAGCTCTCGTCGATCGATGCGCTCGTCGTCACCGTGTGCGTCGGCATTTCGAACCTGGTGTGGCTGCCGGTGATGGGCGCCCTGTCGGATCGCGTGGGACGCCGGCCGGTGCTGCTGGTATTCACGATCCTCACCATTCTCACGTCGTATCCGGTGGTGCAGTGGCTGGTGGCGGATCCGTCCTTCATGCGCCTGCTGCTGTGCGAACTGTGGCTCTCGTTCCTGTACGGCAGCTACAACGGCGCGATGGTCGTCGCGCTCACCGAAGTCATGCCGGTCGAGGTGCGCACCACCGGCTTCTCGATGGCCTATAGCCTTGCGACGACCATCGGCGGCTTCACGCCGGCCATCTCCACGTATCTGATCCATGTCACCGGCAACAAGGCCGCGCCGGGCCTGTGGATGGGACTCGCCGCCGTGTGCGGGCTGATTGCGACATGCGTGCTGTATCGCTCGCCGGAAGCGCGCAACCAGTACAAGACGGCCTGAGCGCAGTCAGGGCGCGAGCCACTGGCCGCGCCAGCTTCCTGCATCGAAGTGGAAGCGCGCCCGGACGTGTCCTTCCGGCGCCAGATGAAGATAGTCGATGCCTGATACGGCGATCTCGATCAGGCAGAAATGCTCGAAGCCATCCGTCGTGGCGGGGTCCGGATGCGCTTCGGCAGGCGTGGACACCGGCGTGCCGGGCGCAACCGGCGCGCGATAGACAATCAGCGTGCGCGGCCGGCTGGCTTCCCATACGGGCCGGGTGTCGCGCGGATCCTCGACGATGCGTGCCGTGCCCGTCAGCCGCAGCTGCTTGCCGGCGTCCATATCGCAACCGATGAGCGCAATGCGCGCATCGCGTCGCAACTCGGCGACTTTTGTCGACCGCAAGTCGGTGTGAAACATGAGCGAACGCTGCGCGCGACACGTGCGCCGCAGCACCACGGTGCGCACGGCGGGCGTGCCGTCCAGCCCGTGCGTCGCGGCCTGGAGCATCGTGAAGGGCGAGCGCTGCGCGCCGGCGTTCGCGCCCGAGTCGAGCAGGGTCCAGATTTCGTCGAGAATCTCATCCATCCGTGATCTTCCGGTGCGTGGTCAGTCCCGCAGCGCCGTCGCAATGTTTTCGATCATCTCGCGCCAGGCGCCCGGCGCACGCTGGCGCACCAGCCGCGCGGCGGGATACCACGCACAGCGGTCGGCATCGATGCCCCAGCGCCAGTCGGCGGCATGCGCCAGCATCACCCACAGCGGTTTGCCGAGCGCGCCCGCGAGGTGGGCCACCGACGTATCCACAGACACCACCGCGTCCAGCCGGTCGACGATCGCGCCCGTGTCCGCGAAATTCTCCAGGCGGCCTTCGAAGTCGTAAATGGCCTTTGCATTCGGATGCGCGCGCAGCACGGCGCGCTCATGCGGGGTGAGGAACGGCTGCAACACGATCCAGTCGACATTCGCGAGCGCGAACAGCGGCGCGAGCGCTTCCACGGGCGCCGAGCGCGTTTCGCCCGGCTGCATCCGTCCGGACCACGCTATGCCGATCTTGCGCTTGTGCTGCCCGCCGAGCGAGCCGCGCCATTTGCGCCGGTAGTCCGCCGGCACGACGAGGTAGGGCGTGCGCGCGGGCACCGCGTCCAGCGACGCGACGCCGAGCGCATGCGGCAGGCTCAGCAGCGGACAGAAGGCGTCCGCGCGTGAGGGCGCGTCGTCGGCGCGGCTTCGCAACTCGACGCGCGCGGCCTTGGCCGCGGGCGCCAGCAGCGGCGCGAGCGCGGGCTGCACCTCCAGCACGAGCCTGCCGACCCGCTGCGCCGCGAACGGCACGAAGCGCACGAACTGCAACGTGTCGCCGAAACCCTGTTCGGCGCGAACCAGCAGCGTACGCCCCGGCATCGGTTCGCCGTGCCAGCGCGGCAGCGCCGGCGCGGGCTCGCTCCCGGCCGTCTCCAGACGCGCCTCGTAGGCCGGCAGGCCGCGCGCATAGTCGCCCGTCGCCAGCAGGGCGAGCGCGCGGTTCAGTTGCGCGGCAGGCATGCCGGCGTCGAGCCGCAACGCCTGATCGAAGGCGCGCAATGCCGCTTGATGCGCGCCGCGCGCCAGATGCGCATTGCCGAGCGACAGCCACGCGACGCCGTATTTCGGATCGAGCCCGACCGCGCGCTCGAAGTGCGGCACGGCTTCTTCATGACACCCGAGGCGGGCGAGCGCATGACCCAGCCCGAAATGTCCGGGCGCGAAGCGCGGCTGCAAGCCGACGGCGTGACGCAGGACGGGCAGCGCGTCGGCGGGATTGCCGTTCGCATCGAGCAGATTGCCAAGATTGAAGTGCGCGGCGACGTAGTTCGGTTCGACATCGAGCGCCGCGCGAAAGTGTTCGATGGCCCCGGGCGTATCGCCGAGCGCGTTCAGCGCCATGCCGAGATTGTTGTGCGCCCCCGCGTGGCGCGGGCGCAGGACGAGCGCGCGCCGGAACGCCTGCGCCGCGTCCTTGAAGCGCCGCAGCGCCGACAGCGCATTGCCGAAGTTGTTCCAGGCGGCGGCGTCGTCGGGACGCAGGCGCAGCGCTTTCTCGAAGGCATCGGCGGCGTCTTCATGACGGCCCGCCGCCGTGTAGGCATTGCCGAGGTTGTATTGCGCGAGCGGAAAACCGGGCGCGAGCGTCAGCGCATTGCGGAAGCGCTCGATGGCGTCGTCGAGCCGGCCGAGCGCCTTCAGCGCGTTGCCGAGGTTCAGCTGCAGGCCCGCGTCGGTCGGGCGCAGGTCCACGGCGCGGCGCACGAGCTCGGCCGCCTCCGCGTGCTGGCCTTGCTGATGGCGCAGCACGCCGAGGTAGTGGAGCGCGTCGACGTGATGGGGTTCGGCGGCGAGCGCGGCTTGATAGTCGCGCTCCGCGTCGGTCAGGCGGCCGTCACGATGGGCCGCGAAACCGCGGGCGAAAACGGTGTCCATGAAGGAAAAGAGACACAGGCCGGAAATACAAACCTCGTATTTTCCCACACCGGCGGCCCCGGTTTTCCAAAAGCACGGTTGACCATCGGCGATAACGGCGCTTAACATATGAATACCTGTTCATATGTTTGTTCGAGCTTGCCATGTCCGCACCGTTCGTTGCTCCCGGCGAAATCACCTCCGACGAACGGGTCGTGCCGCTGGCCGACCTGTTCCGCCTGCTGGGCGATCCCACGCGACTGCGCATCGTGCTGGCGTGCGTCGAGCAGAAACGGGCGGTGGGGGCCATCGCGCAGGGACTGGGACTGTCGGCGTCGCTGGTGAGCCACCATTTGCGGCTGTTGCGCGCGGCGCGCATCGTGCGGGCCGAACGCCAGGGCAAGCAGGTCTTCTACGTGGCCGCCGACCGCCACATCAGCGCGATGCTCGGCGAATTGCTGGAACACGTCGCCGAGCCGCAGCCGGAAGCCGCCGATCTCGATTGAATCAACCAACGAAGAGCATCGCGATGGATACGCATCGACACGACGAACACGATCACAGGCACGACCACGACCACGACCACAAGCACGAAGGCCACGGTCATTCACATGCCCATGGCCCGGGCGGTCATCATCATCACCACGCGCCGCAGGCGGGGCAGGGCCGCAGCTTCGCGCTGGCGGTCGGACTGAACGTGCTGATCGTCGTCGTGCAGGCGATCTACGGCTTCCTCGCTCACTCCACCGCACTGCTCGCCGACGCCGGCCACAATCTCTCCGATGTCCTCGGCCTGCTGCTCGCATGGGCCGCCGTCTGGCTCGGCACGCGCCAGCCGAGCGCGCGCTATACCTTCGGACTTGGCAGCTCGTCGATCCTCGCGTCGCTCGCCAACGCGGCGCTGCTGTTGTTCGCGTGCGGCGCGATCGTGCTGGAAGCCATCCAGCGGCTCATCCATCCGGCGCCCGTCGCGGGCCTCGACGTGTTCGTCGTCGCGACGCTCGGCATGGTCGTCAACGGCTTCTCGGCATGGCTCTTCATGCGCGGCAGCAAAAACGACCTCAACGTGCGCGGCGCCTTCATGCACATGGCCGCCGATGCCGCCATTTCCGCCGCCGTCGCGGTGAGCGGCCTCGTCATCCTGTTCACCGGCTGGAGCTGGCTCGACCCGCTGATGAGCCTGATCGTGGTCGCGGTGATCGTGTACGGCACCTGGGGCCTCGGACGCGACGCGATGCGGCTCGCCATGGCCGCCGTCCCGCCGGGCGTCGACGTGACGCGCATCCGGACTTATCTGGTGCAACTGCCGGGCGTGAGCGACGTGCACGATCTCCACGTGTGGGCGCTCTCCACGACCGAGAACGCGCTGACCGTGCATCTCGTGATGCCGCAAGGCCATCCCGGCGATGCGTTCGTGCAGGGCGTCGTCAGCACCTTGCGCCGCGACTATTCGATGCATCATGCGACCGTGCAGGTCGAGTTCGGCATGGCCTGCCATGCATGCATTCTCGAGGAGCGCGGGCACGAGCATTGATCCTGCGCGTGCCGCAACCCGCAGCGGCCGCGCAGGAGGCGGGCGTACACTAGACGCCGTGACGTTTCACGGAGGACCGCATGTACGCGCCAAAGCTGAATCCGAACGACAAGCTGGACGTGGCGCCCGTCCTGATCGCGGGCGCCGGTCCGACGGGCCTCGCCGCCGCCATGAGTCTTTCGCGCGCGCATATCCCGGTGAGACTCGTTGACAAGGCGCGGCAGCCGCTGCCGTATTCGCGCGCCATCGGCATCCAGGCCCGCACGCTCGAACTCTTCGAGCAGCATCGCACCGTTGCGCCGTTCCTCGAACTCGGTCATCGCGCACGGGTCGCCAATCTCTATTCGAACGGGCAGCGCCTCGCGCGCCTCGACTTCGATCCGTTGCAGACCCGCTATCCGTATCTGCTGTTTCTCGACCAGACCGAGACCGAGCGTCTCCTCACCGAGCATCTGAAGGGCTTTCATGTCGAGATCGAGCGCGGCGTGGAACTGATCGATTTCTCGCAGGGCTCCGCGGGGGTGCAGGCCACGCTGCGGCATCCCAACGGGCGCGACGAACTGCTGCGCCCGTCCTACCTGATCGCGGCCGACGGCGCGCACAGCTTCGTGCGGCATCGGCTGGGCATCGGCTTCGACGGCAAGACCTTCGACCAGACTTACCTGCTGGCGGATCTCCAGGTGGACGTCGACTGGCCCGACGACGAGTTCCATATCTTCGCCTCGGGTGAAGGACTCGCCGCGCTCTTTCCGCTGGGCGGCGAGCGCGCACGCCTGATCGCCGACCTGCCCGCGCCCGTCGCCGATGCCATCAAGGCCGACAGCACGAAGACCGGTCCGACGCTCGATGAATGCCGCGCGCTCGTCGCGCGCCGCGTGCATCACAAGATGACGCTCTCGAACCTGACGTGGTCGTCGTACTTTCATTTGAACAGCCGCATGGTCGACCGTCTGCGCGTGGAGCGCGTGTTTCTTGCCGGCGATGCCGCGCATGTCCACAGCCCGGCCGGCGCGCAAGGCATGAACACCGGCATCCAGGAAGCGCTCAATCTCGGCTGGAAGATCGCGCGGATGCTCGCGGGCGGCGCGCCCGAGCGGCTGCTGGACAGCTATCACGCGGAGCGGCATCCGATCGAGCGCGACGTGCTGCGGCAATCGAACCTGCTCACGCAGATGGCCGGCGCGGAGCACGGTCCGATGAAGCTGATGCGCGATCACGTGATGCCCGCGCTTGCCGCGATCGGCCCGTTGCGCGACGCGATGCGGCGCACGGTGAGCGAGCTGTCCATCAACTATCGCAAGAGTCCGCTGACGCTGGAGCGTCTGCTCGATGGCGGTCCGCGCGCGGGCGAGCGTGCGCCCGATGCGCGCGTGCATGTGATCGACGGTCCGCTCGGGCGTCTGCCGGGCGTCGGCTGTCTGTTCGACCTGCACGATCCGGGCTGCTTCTCGCTGTTCCTGCTCGTGAATCCGAGCGGCGAGGACGATATCGCGCTGGCGCCCGCCACGATCACCGTCGCGCACGCGATGCGCGACCCGGACCTCGACGGCCTGGCGAAGGCCATCGACGCGATCCTGCCGAACGCCGTGCGCGTGTGGCGCATCACCGACACGAGCGGCGAGGGCGCGCAGTCGCTCACCGACCAGTACGGGCGCACGCGTCCGGCGTTCTATCTGGTGCGTCCGGACGGTTATATCGCCGCGCGCGGCCGCGCGCCGTCCGATGTGCCCGCGCTGCTGCGTCACTGCGAAACCTGGTTTGGCGCGCAGGACACGAGCGTCGAGCGGCCTGCGCCGCACGAGGATTAAAAAACCCCTGCGGTGCAGGGCTTGGTGCTCAGGCGTATCGGATCAGGCCGGCGCGGTCTTCGGTTGCAGGTCCTGCTTGTGCAGTGTCAAGGCCTCGCGCAGGATCGGCTCCATCGTGGCGCTGGCTTCCGGATTGTCCAGCGCGGCGAGAATCGCGAGCCGCATGCGCGGCTCCCAGAAGCGGCGGATGTGATCCGCCACGCCATCGACGGCTTCGGCGCGGTCCGGCATCGAATCGAAGAATTCGCCGATGCGGTTCGCCATCTCGATCAGGTTGTCGACGTCCATGCGTTATTTTCCTGATGTGGTGGCGAGGTTCAGCAGTTCGAGCTGCTGCGTGTTGAAGCGCGAATAGTCCTTCTGCCATTGCGACGGCTGCTCGACCGGCAGCACCTGCACCGCCGTCACCTTGTACTCCGGACAGTTGGTGGCCCAGTCGGAGGAGTCCGTCGTGATGACGTTCGCGCCCGATTCCGGGAAGTGGAAGGTCGTGTACACGACGCCCGGCTGCATGCGCTCCGAGATCTTCGCGCGCAACACGGTCTGCCCGGCGCGCGACTCGATGCCCACCCAGTCGTCTTCCCGGATGCCGCGATCTTCCGCATCCACCGGATGGATCTCGAGACGGTCCTCGTCGTGCCATTGCGAGTTCTCGGTGCGCCGCGTCTGCGCGCCGACGTTGTACTGCGACAGGATGCGCCCCGTGGTCAGCAGCAGCGGATACTTGCGCGTGACCTTCTCCGGCGTCGCGACGAACTTCGTGATGACGAAGCGGCCCTTGCCGCGCACGAACTCGTCGATGTGCATGGTCGGCGTGCCGTCCGGCGCGCGTTCGTTGCACGGCCACTGGATGCTGCCCAGTTCGTCGAGGCGTTCGTAGGACACGCCGTGGAAGGTCGGCGTGAGACGCGCAATCTCGTCCATGATCTCGGACGGATTCGTGTAGTTCATCTCGTAGCCGAGCGCGCGCGACAGCTTGATGGTCACTTCCCAGTCCGAGAAGCCGGCGAGCGGCGGCATCACCTTGCGCACGCGCGAAATGCGGCGTTCCGCGTTGGTGAAGGTGCCGTCCTTTTCCAGGAAGGTCGAGCCCGGCAGCAGCACGTGCGCGTACTTGGCGGTCTCGTTGAGGAAGATGTCCTGCACGACGATGCATTCCATCGACGAGAGCGCGTCCGCCACATGCTGCGTGTTCGGATCCGACTGCACGATGTCCTCGCCCTGGCAGTACAGCCCCATGAAGGTGCCGTGCATCGCGGCGTCGAACATGTTGGGAATGCGCAGGCCGGGTTCGTCCTGCAGTTTCACGTTCCAGGCTTCCTCGAACAGCGCGCGCGTGGCGGCATCGCCGATATGGCGATAGCCCGGCAGCTCGTGCGGGAACGAACCCATGTCGCACGAGCCCTGCACGTTGTTCTGGCCGCGCAGCGGATTCACGCCGACGCCTTCCCGGCCGATGTTGCCCGTCGCCATCGCGAGGTTGGCGATGCCCATGACGGTCGTCGAGCCTTGCGCGTGCTCGGTGACGCCAAGGCCGTAATAGATCGCGCCGTTGCCGCCGAGCGCGTAGATGCGCGCGGCTTCGCGGACTTGCTGTGCCGGCACGCCGGTGGTCGCTTCCATCGCCTCGGGCGAATTCTCCTCGCGCGCCACGAAGTCACGCCATTGACCGAAGGCGCGCGGCTCGCAGCGTTCGGCGATGAAATCGTCCTTCAGCAGGCCTTCGGTGACGATCACGTGAGCCAGCGAGTTGACCATCGCGACGTTCGTGCCGGGACGCAACTGCAGGTGGTACTGCGCCTTCACGTGCGGCGTATCGACGATATCGATGCGGCGCGGATCGATCACGATCAGCTTCGCGCCTTCACGCACGCGGCGCTTCAGACGCGAGCCGAAGACCGGATGGCCGTCGGTCGGATTCGCGCCCATCACGATGATCACATCCGACTGCTCGACCGACGCAAAGGTCTGCGTGCCGGCGGATTCGCCGAGCGTGGACTTGAGACCGTAGCCGGTCGGCGAGTGGCAGACGCGCGCGCAGGTGTCCACGTTGTTGTTGCCGAACGCGGCGCGCACGAGCTTCTGGACGAGATAGGTTTCTTCGTTCGTGCAGCGCGACGAAGTAATCCCGCCGATGCTGTCGCGCCCGTACTTGTCCTGGATGCGGCGGAATTCGCTCGCCGCGTAGTTGAGCGCTTCTTCCCACGAGACTTCGCGCCACGGATCGGTGATCTTCGCGCGGATCATCGGCTTCTTGATGCGGTCCTTGTGCGTCGCGTAGCCCCACGCGAAGCGGCCCTTCACGCAGGCGTGGCCTTCGTTCGCCTGGCCGTTCTTGTTCGGCGTCATGCGCACGACGGTGTTGCCCTTCATCTCCGCCTTCAGCGAGCAGCCGACGCCGCAATACGCGCACGTCGTGATCGCCGAGTGTTCCGCCTGGCCCAGCATGATGACGCTCTTTTCCTGCAGCGTCGCGGTCGGGCAGGCGGCCACGCAGGCGCCGCACGACACGCATTCGGACTCCATGAACGGCACGTTCTCGCTTGCCGCGACGCGCGACTCGAAGCCGCGTCCGGCGATGGTCAGCGCAAAGGTGCCTTGCGTCTCTTCGCAGGCCCGCACGCAGCGGTTGCAGACGATGCACTTCGACGGGTCATAGGTGAAGTACGGGTTCGACTCGTCCTTCTTGTCCTTCAGGTGATTCGCGCCTTCATAGCCGTAGCGCACTTCGCGCAGTCCGACCACGCCCGCCATGTCCTGCAGTTCGCAGTCGCCGTTGGCGGGGCAGGTGAGGCAGTCGAGCGGGTGATCGGAGATATAGAGTTCCATCACGTTGCGACGCAGCGATTGCAGCTTGTCGCTTTGCGTGCGGACCTTCATGCCGGCTTCAACAGGCGTCGTGCACGACGCCGGATAACCGCGCTTGCCTTCGATCTCGACCAGGCACAGGCGGCATGAACCCCACGGTTCGAGCGAATCGGTGGCGCACAGCTTCGGCACGTTGACGCCGGCTTCGATCGCCGCGCGCATCACGGACGTGCCCGCGGGCACCGTCACGCTTTCGCCGTCGATCTCCAGCGTTACATCGACATCGGCATGGCGCAGCGGCGTGCCGTAGTCGGTTTCGTCGAACGGGTCGCGGCGCTGCACCGATGCCGCGCTCTTGCACGCGCAATTGCCGGAACCGCAGCCGTTGATGGTATTGGACATTGTCTTTGTCTCCTTCTGTTCGCTCAGTCGCGTGCTCAGGCCGCTTTCTGCGCGGGCGTACGGGGCAGACCGAAATCTTCCGGGAAGTGATCGAGTGCGGACATCACCGGGAACGGCGTCATGCCGCCCATCGCGCAGAGCGAACCGGACACCATCGTGTCGCACAGTTCGCGCAGCAGGGTGATCTGCTTCACGGAGGTATCGCCTTCACGGATCTTCGCGATGACTTCCTCGCCGCGCGTCGAGCCGATGCGGCACGGCGTGCACTTGCCGCACGATTCGAGCGCGCAGAAGTGCATCGCGTATTGCGCGAGTTCGGCGAGGTTCGAGGTGTCGTCGTGAATCACGAGACCGCCGTGACCCACCACCGCGCCGACCTTCGCGTATTCCTCATAGTCGAGCGGGATGTTCCACTGGCTTTCCGGCAGATAGGTGCCGAGCGGGCCGCCTACTTGCACCGCACGCGCCGGACGGCCGCTCGCGGTGCCGCCGCCGTATTCGAAGATCAGCTCGCGCAGCGTCACGCCGAACGCCAGTTCGACGAGTCCGCCTTGCTTCACGTTTCCGGCGATCTGGAACGGCAGCGTGCCGCGCGAGCGGCCCATGCCGAAGTCGCGATAGAACGCCGCGCCCTTCGCGAAGATGATCGGCACGGTGGCGAGCGTAATGACGTTGTTGATGACGGTCGGCTTGCCGTAGAGGCCGACCAGCGCCGGCACCGGCGGCTTCGCGCGGACGATGCCGCGCTTGCCTTCGAGCGATTCGAGCAGCGCCGTTTCCTCGCCGCACACATAGGCGCCGGCGCCTTTCGCGACCACCAGCTCGAACGCATGCGACGAACCCAGCACGCTCGCGCCGAGCCAGCCGGCGTCGCGGGCACGGTCGATCGCGCGATTGAGCGTCGCGATCGAATGCGGATACTCGCTGCGCACGTAGATGTAGCCCTTCGTTGCGCCGACCGTTACGCCCGCGATGATCATGCCTTCGATCAGCATGTACGGATCGCTTTCCATCACGAGACGGTCGGAGAACGTGCCCGAGTCGCCTTCGTCCGCGTTGCAGACGATGTACTTCTGGTCCGCGAGCGCCGCGCGCACCGTCTTCCACTTGATGCCCGCGGGGAACGCGGCGCCGCCGCGTCCGCGCAGACCGGAATCGATGAGCGACTCGACCACGGCGTCGCCGTTCATGTCGAGCACGTTGCGCAGGCCCTGCAGTCCGCCGAGCGCGACGTAATCGTCGATCGACAGCGGATCCGTGATGCCGATGCGCGCAAAGGTCAGGCGCTGCTGGTTCTTGAGATACGGAATCTCGTCGACGACGCCGACGCGCTTTGCATGCGCGCCGCCTTTGTGGAAACCGGCATCGAACAGCGCGGCGATGTCTTCGGCCTCGACGTTCGCATAGCCGATGCGGCCTTCGGCCGTTTCCACTTCGACCAGCGGTTCGAGATAGAAGAGGCCGCGCGAACCGTTGCGCACGATCTGCACGTCGAGGCCGCGTTGCTGCGCCTCGCTCGCGACGGCTTCGGCGACGGCTTGCGCGCCCAGTGCGAGCGCGGCGGAATCGATCGGAACATAGATGCGCGTCATGCCGTCACCTCTGACACTTTGGCCTGTGCGGCGGCAAGGAGACGGTCGAACTTCGCGGGGGTCACGCGCGCGTGCAGTTCGCCGTTGATCATCAGCGCAGGCGACAGCGCGCACTGGCCGAGGCAGAACACCGATTCGAGCTCGGTGTCTTCCGCGTGACCGCTGTCGAAGCGGCAGCCGGTATGGCCTTCGATGTGTTCCTTAAGCGTCTCCGTTCCCATGCTGCGGCAGGCTTCTGCTCGGCACAGCTGCACGGTGACGCGCGCGGGCGGCGCGGAACGGAAATGGTGGTAGTAGGTGATGACGCCGTGCACTTCGGCGCGCGACAGCGACAGGGCGCGTGCAAGCGGCGCGATAGCCGTCTCCGGCACATGGCCGACTTCGTCCTGGATGGCATGCAGGATGGTCATCAAGGTAGCGCCTTGCACGGCGTGACGACGCACCAGCTCTTCGGATGCAGCGGCGTTCGGCTGCGTAGATGTCATTGGGGGCTCCTCCAACGCTCGGCATATGTTTTGTGGTACATATTTGAGTCAATATAATTTAAGGTGCCGAGCCTGTAAAAGAACAATAGGCGTCGTGATATATCCTGGCAATAGGAGGGGAGAGTACATATGGTTGATGTCGAATGCCGCGCCGAGCTGGTCCTGCGGGACGCCGATGGCCGGGAAACCAGTCTCAGCGCGGTTGTGCCGCTGCTGCAGCTCGTCGCACAAACAGGCAGCATCGCGAATGCCGCGAACGCTAAGGGTTTGTCCTATCGGCATGCATGGGGTTTATTGCGTGATATCGAAGCGCGCCTTGGCGGCGCGCTCATCACCAAGTCACGCGGGCGCGGCTCGGTGCTCTCCGAACTGGGCGAGTCCGTGCTGCGTGCGCAGCGGGTCTGCGGCGACCGGCTCGCCGCGCCTTTGGAAGCCGTGGCGACCGAGGTGGCGGGCGAATTGAACCGCCGTCTCGCGGGCGATGTCATGCAGGTGCGGATCCATGCGTCGCACGGCTATGCGGTTGCGACACTCGTGCGTGCGCTCGGCGAGCAGCGCGTGCCGGTCGACATCAAGTATCGGGAAAGTGCGGAGGCGGTGAGTGCGCTGGCGCGCGGCGAGTGCGAACTGGCGGGCTTCCATCTGCCGATCGGCGAGTTTCGCTCTACCTGTGCCGACATCTATCGTCCGTGGCTCGATCAGCGCAAGCATCAGCTGATCCGTCTCACGCGCCGCACGCAGGGCCTGTTTCTGCCGAAGGGCAATCCGAAGCGGATCATGGGCCTGCGCGATCTGGCGCGCCACGACGTGCGCTTCGTGAACCGGCAGCCTGGGTCGGGCACGCGCATGCTGCTGGATCTGTCGCTGCGGCGCGTGGGCGTGGATCCGGACCAGATCAACGGTTACGCAACCACTGAACTCACGCATTCGGCGATTGCCGCGTTCGTCGCGAGCGGCATGGCCGATCTCGGCTTCGGGGTGCAGCCCGCGGCGCAGCATTTCGCGCTCGACTTCATTCCGATCATCGACGAGGACTATTTCTTCGCCTGCGAACGCGCGCGGCTCGACGAGGCGCGTCTGGCCTCGGTCCTGCGGACCTTGCGCAGCCCCGGCTTCACCGATAGCGTCGCGCACCTCGAGGGCTATGATCCGGCGCGCTGCGGCACGGTGGTCGATGTCGATGAAGGACTGCGCGGGTAATACACCGCAACGCGCGGTAAGCGAGTGGACCGGCTGCGGAACTGCCATGGGCGACGAATTGGGTTAACCTAACGCCTTGCTGTCAGACTTTCCGTTCAAGGCGCGGTTTCGCCGCGCGACTATCGCCATGAAACTCTCGTTGCTCGCTTGTTCCGCCGCCGCGCTCGTCGCCGGCGCCGCTTATCTGGTTCCTATTGCCTTTGCCCAGAACTCGCCCGGCCTGCCCGGCGGCATCCTGCAAGACCAGTTCCGTCTCAACGAACATCCGCAGATGCAGTTCGCTGCCTCCGCGCCGTCCGACAAGTATCAGAACGGCAAGTCCGCCATGCGCCGCCGCGGCGACGCCGGTGATCCGGACGGCTGTAACCTGAAGTGCCCGAAAGACGGCTCGAACTGATCGTCAAGAACTGTGTTTCCGCGGTGCGTATTCTCGCGCCGCGTTTTCCCCTCCCGCCGCACCCTCCGCGCGAACGCGTTCGATTGACGCGGCGCCGCACGGTTCCGCCCACTTTTCTGTCGCGACCGAAAAACACTACCTGATGGCGTGCGTTTGATATGACGTCAGGAGTACGTTAACCGTGCGCGGCGCTCCGAGTTTTTCTGGCGGGCGCCTTGATTCTCATAACGATAAAAACAGGAAGTGCGCCGACTGGCCGGTGACGCGATTCATCGCGCGCGCGGCCGGCGGCAACGAGGACACCCCTACGTTGGCAGGATGGATCGGGCTCCGGGCGCTTCGGAATAGCCGAGGGACAGCATACATGCGAATTCTCCAGGTCATACTGGCGCCTCGCCTTTCGGGGGCGGAGGTGATCGCGAAGGGCGTGGCGATCGGTCATCAGCAGGGAGGGCACAGCGTCTGCATTGCGTCGCTGATGCCCGAGCACGACGATTTCGCCCACATCAGCGCGGAACTCCAGGCCCATGACGTGATCCGCCTGTTTCCGAAAAAGCCGCTTGGGCGGCTCGGACGTCTGCTGTTCCTGCAGCGGGCGATCCGCACCTTCAAGCCCGACATCATCTTTGCGCACGCGACGATTCCCGCGCTCTACGTCCGCGCCTTGCCGACGCGCGTGCCGATCGTATGGGTCATGCATTCCGGTGTGAACGATTTCGCGAACGGCGTGTTGCTGCGAGCGGAACGCCTGCTCTCGGGGCGCGCGAAGGCGGTGATCGGGGTGTCGCAGAAGAACATCGACGAGTACGTGCAGGAAATCGGCTCGCATCCGTCGATGATCGTCGTGCCGAACGGCGTCGATGTCTCGCACTTCACGGACGAGACGCTGCCCGCCGCGCCCGTCGCCTACAGACAGATCGTGCAGGTGGGCCGCTACATTCCCGAGAAGAACCAGTTGCAGACGGTCGAGGCGTTCGCGCACGTGGCCCGCGTGGATCCCGATGCGCGCTTGCGGCTGTGCGGCGTGATCGAGAATGTCGCGTATCACGCGGCGGTGGTCCAGCGCGTCGCGCAGCTCGGGCTCACGGAGCGCGTGGCGATCGACGGGCCGCAGATGCAGGTCGCGCAGATCCTGCGTGCGTCGTCGGTGTTCGCAATGCCGTCGAGCTTCGAGTCGCAGGGCATCAGCTTCCTGGAGGCGCTTGCATCGGGCATACCGGTGGTGGCGAGCGCGATCGCCGCCTTTGCCTTCGCGAGCAACTTTGCCGGCGTGCAGTTGCTCGATACCGCCGACATCGACGCCTATGCCCGCGCGCTCCTCGACGCGCTCACGCAGCCGCGCGCCGAACGTCCGCTCAACGGTCTCACCTTGCAGAGCACGGCGGACCGTTATCTGGCGATCGCGCGCGATGTGCTGAATCTGCGGGTCGGTCTGGGCTAGGTTCGAGGGTGGAGGCCGGTTTCATCGGCCCCAGTAGCCGAGCGTCTTGAGCCACAGCGACTCGGAGAACAGCCCCGGCAGATCGCCCCAGAGCTGCACAGGACCGAGATTGAAGCCGGTGTCGAAGTCGCGGCCCGCCACGCTCGGCGGCCCACCCGTGTAGTAGAACTCGCCCAGACGCGCATTGGCGCGCCCGAAGAGCACCAGCGTCGCGTGATTGTCGTGATCGTTGCGGCGGATCAGCGCGGGCATCGAATCGGCGTAGGAGGTGTCGGCGAGCGTCGCGGTTTCGTGGACCGCGCCGAACACCTTGCCGCCCTTCATCGTGAAGACGCGCGTGCCGGTTGCATCGCCGCGCGGTTCGAGGACGACGAGATCGTCGATGCCGTCGCCGTCGATATCGCCCGCCACCACTTTCACGAATGCCGCCCGGAACTGCGGCCAGACGTTCGTGCGATAGGCCGGCGTGAAGCCGGTTGCGCTGCTCGTGAACTGCGAGAGCGTGAGCGCGCCGTTCACGTCCTCGAACGCGATCAGTCCCGCACGGCGCGCGTCAGCCGCGCCCGCGACGCGCGCGGGCATGAAGCGCGCGCTCGCGTCGAGTTCGGGCGCCTCCAGCCAGCGCGCTGGCGCGTTGCCGCCCGACGGACCCGCCGTCAGCACGTCGAGATCAAGTCCCGCGTCCTGGCGCTTGCGGGCGATCAGCACGTCGGCGCGGCCATCGCCCGTGAAGTCGCCTGCGATGTATTGCTGCGCGTCGGCAGGCGTCCACTCGGAACTTGTCTGATACCAGAGACGCGGCGCCGCGAAATGCGACCCCGTGCTCTTCAGCAGCCAGAACGCGGTGCCGCCGTTGCGCGGCGTGATGACCATCAGGTCGGCGCGGCCGTCGCCGTCGAAATCGGCGAGCAGAAAGCGGGCGCTGTCGAAGCAGAGAGCGTCGCCGGTGCAGGTGGGCGTGAGCGTCGCGTGCGGATCGAAGGGCACGGCGTTCAGGTACCACGGCGACGCCTGGTCCATGCGCGACATCTCCGCCACCCACACGTTGAAACCCGGCCCGTCCTTGCGACGCTGCACGTAGACGACGCTGTCGCGGCCCGCGCCTTTCACGTCGCCATAGAGGGCGCCTTCCTGGCGCGTGTCGGTCCAGACCGTCTGCGGCGACGGCGACCAGCGGTATTGCGCGGTCAGCATCGAGCAGCGGCCGGCGTCCAGCAGGCCGTCCTTCTCGCCGAGGCAGTGATCGAGCGGCGTGTAGACGAAGCCGAAGTCCCACGGCGTCCAGCGCTGCGCCGGGCTCGACGGGCTGCAGGCTTGTTCGACGAATCCGGCGTCGCGCTCCGCGATGCAGCCGCGCGTGGCGGCGTTGACGAGCAGGGCGTCGTTCTTTTCGCCTGGCATGACCGGCAACTGCTGCCAGAACCAGTTCTGCGACGGCGCGCCCGAGCATGCCGCAAGCCGTGGCGCGCGGCCCGTGCCGGACGATTCGATGCAGCGGCTCGAATATTCGTTGACGAGCTGGAAAGGGCGCAACTGGAAATCCGGGCCCGGATCGTTCGAGCGGGCCGTCGTGCGATACCGCCGCGCCACCCAGTTGCCGTCCCACATGTATTCGCCGAAGACGTGGCCTGCATCGTTGCCATCGATCGCAAAATAGCTGCCGACGACATCGCGCTTCGCCTGGGTCTCGTCGGCGCTCAGGTTCTTGGGCAGTCCGCCAGTTGGGTACGTGATGTGATAGCTGATCGGCACGCTGCGCTTCAGGCTCTGCGCGACCGCGCGGGTGATGCGGGCGGCGTAGATATGGTCCGGGTGCTCCATGAACGCGACCGTATCCGGATTGAGCGTGTAGATGTCCGTGGCGGGCATCAGGATCTCGCGCAGCGTGGCGCTCAGCGAGGCGCGGTCGTAATGGGTCGCGCCGCTGCCGTCGGCGTTCATCGGATGAGTGGTGAGGGTCTGGCCGCGATCCCAGAGCAGGCCGAGCGGCACCTTGCCGCCGCGCACGTGTCCGCCGGGCAGGCGCAGTTCGAGCAACTTCACCTTCGGCTGGGGTTTGAGCACGATCTGATGGACCGGCTTGCCCGCGAACATGACGGTTGATTCGTCCCATTCGTCGGCGACGCCGGCCATGCGGGCATAGGCGAGCTTGGTGCCGGTCTCGCGCAGCACGACGTAGTCGAACTTCGCGTCGTTCGAGCCGCCGATCAGATGGACGACGGTGACGCACCAGCCCGCCTTCAGCTTGTCGCTGATGCCGGGGTTGACGAACAGCAGGTCGTCGTCGAGATGCGCGACGACGGTGACGAGCGTGCCGGCGCTGCAATCGGCGGAGGGCGGGGCGGCGCTTGCCGTGAGCGGCGCCAGCGCGAGGATCGACAGCAGCGCGGCCCGCGCGACAGATGCCCATACGGCCACGCTGCGACTCAACGATATGCCTTTGCCCATGCTGTCCCCGTCAGCGACGCCGGCGCGCCTGTTGGTTCACAGGATAAAGCAGGAGAATGCGCCTGTGCGGGTCAGGCGGTCGGTGGCCGAGCGAACACGGGTGCGGAGTGGTCATGCGGCGTGGTGTCGCAAATGGCCTGAGACGGGGTATTCGGACCGCTCTGATTCGAAGGCAAGGTTTGCGCGCCTATTCTTTTGTCCGTAGACGGGACTGTGGAGGTCCTTGCTACGTCTCTCTGGATCTTCACCCCGCTTCGTGCGGGGTTTTTTTTGATGGGGTGCGGGAGTGCTTCGGCGAAGCGTTCAGAAGCGGTAGAGCAGAGAGGCCGTGCCGTTGAGGTCGAGGCGGCGCTCGGTGACCGGACTGCCTGCCGCGTCGTGCTCGAGGCGGACTGCGACGGCCGCGATGTTCGCCGACCAGTGCCGGCTGAGCGTGCCGGTCGCGCTGACGTTGAAATGAACGTCGCGCAGGCCGGCGCCCGTGTCGTAGCGCGGCACGCCGGATGCCGCGCTTTCCTGCGGCGTGATGCCGAAGAAGGTTCGCGTGTATTCGCCGATGGCCCACGTGAGGCCTGGACTCATCGAAAACAGCCACTTGCCGACGGGCGCCGACACCAGCAGATCGCCCGTTGCCGTCAGGCCCTGGCAGGTACCCGCAATGTCCTGATACACCGCCGCCGCGGCGGTGAACGCCCACACCGTGTAGTCGCTGAACAGACGCAGCTTCGGGCCATAGTGAATATTGGGAGACTGTCCAGTCGGCTGGCGGCTCGGGTTCATCGGCGTGCGCGATGCTCGTCGTGCAACAGGCGGTGAACGCGGCAAGCGCCGCAGCACACTTGCAGCCGTTGCGGCGAAGGTCACGGCTTGATCGCCACGGCGCTCAACTGTCGTAGACGTCGCGCCAGCGCTCGCGAGACGACCGGGGACGGGGTCGTGCAGGACGCAGACGACGCGGCGCTCTCGCGCAGAAACAGCGTGCATTCGCGCGCGACGACTTCGCGCTCGTTGTCGGATGCGATCATGTGGTAAGAGTCGTCGAGCCAGATGGTGCGAAGGAAGGGCGCCTTGATGCTGGCCGCGACGAGACGCGCGTTGTGAGGGCCGGAGGTTTCGTCGTCGATGGCGTGAATGATCAGGCAGTCAGCGCCGATGCAGTCCAGTTTCTGGCGTACCGCCCTGGCAAGCCGGTTGGCCTCGTGGATCGCAGGCATCGTAATGAATGCGGGCCCCACTTCGCTGATGTCACCCTTCTGCATCGCGCGGGCGATCTTTTCGCGCATCGCCTCATTGCGCAGGCCATAGGGCGCGCTCGCGGTAACGGGCGCGCAAGCGCCAAGGCGTGTGCTACAGGGCATTCACCAGGAAGCGATACCACGGCATGGCCCAGCCGTCGTAGTTGAAGGTGATCGACAGCACAAGCAACGCGCGCACGTTCGGACGCTGCTGCGCGACGGCGGCCGCCAGCGTCGCGCCCATCGACAGGCCGCACACCAAGACGTGCTCGTGTTGTGCCGCGAGTGCATCGAATTCGGCGAGCGCCGCGTCGATCCACTGCTCCATCGGCGCGTGGCCCGTGCCGGCGCTGTAGCCGGCGAGTGTCGGCACGTGAGTCGTGAGGCCTTCTTTCGCGAGCGCGCGGGAAAGATAGCGCAGTTCCGCCGGGGTGCTCGACAGGCCATGCAGCAGGAATGCGCCGGTCGGTGTATCGAAGCGTTCGCACACGCATTCGCCTGCCTGCCAGTCGGATCCGCTCACGAATCGCATGCGGTAGTGACCCGGCGCCATGCGATCGCTTACGCGGGCGAGATCTTCTTGGTGCGCTTGCAAACGCTTCGCGCCGAATGTCATGCCGGAAGATAACGGTGGATCGTCAAGGTCGCCGGCCGCTGTTGCAACGGCGCTGCGCGGGCGCGAGCGGGTCGCGGGATCGAGCGCCTTGATGAGAATCAGCGAACGGTTGAAATGCCAGAGGTGATGCATTGGGAATCCGAATCGATTCGCGATTCGTAATCGCGGAGCGTGACGCTGTGTGCTTCGAGTGGCCTTGGCCCGCTTGATGACCACCGAAGCTTTTGGTTAGGGGAACCTGAGGCCGCACCCTCTCTTTCCGCCCGTTCAAAACAACGCAATCTGCGTTGCAGAACCTCGGTCCGCCCCATCGCCGACCAGATCGACGGACGCGGCCGAGCCGTTTCTGAGAAGCGCCGCAAGGTCAGATTGCTGCAGTTCGACGGACCGTTGCCTGACCCAGCGCGTGTCGGAGCCGTCAGCGCGACGATAGAGCGTGACGCCGAGTACTTCATGGCTGATCAACGTGTCGTCTCCGATGCCTACGATCTTCTCGACGGTTTCATGCGTCACTTGCAAGTACCACCTGCCGCACCGGCTCTCGAACGAATCGCCGGCTCTAAACGTGTAGGCCGGCGACGGAGTCTCCGTCTCGAGCATGACCTTCCTCGAGATTTTCATGATCTCGTGGAGGGCTCGTTTCATCTCGGCGCTTTCGCGTCCTCGGCGACGCAAGTCCGAGAGCGACAATCCGAACCGTTCCTGAGCGTTCTTCTCGCGCAATGCCGAGGTGATATACGCGTCGATCCGTTCGACGAACCGGATGTCCAGTGCGCACTTGAATGCCTCATGGACCCAGAAGAACCAGCCGTGCGCGAACCCTTTCACCTGTCCGCGCGTGTCGGAGAAGGACACGGTTTCGAGCGGAACGCGCCGCGCCGCGCGTGGCTTCACAGGCGGTTCCCCGCTCATCATGCTTCTCCCTTTCGTTCCCCTGGATTGTTCGAGACGAGATCGTGCATCGCGATGTCCAGCGCTGCATGCCATGCATGAGCCCAAACACGCGGTGTCTATCAGACGAGAGTCTCGAAAAAAACCGCACCGG
Organism: Caballeronia sp. LZ032; assembly: GCF_031451315.1. Lineage (NCBI taxonomy): Bacteria > Pseudomonadati > Pseudomonadota > Betaproteobacteria > Burkholderiales > Burkholderiaceae > Caballeronia > Caballeronia sp. LZ032. Next base: position 2,357,222 of record NZ_JARUXP010000001.1, on the reverse strand, counting down.
GCGCTACTGGAGAAATCTGAAACAGAGGAGGTCAGCGCGCACATCGCGTCGACTGAAGTGAAGGCGAAAAAAAACCCGCGTAAGGCGATGACCTTATGCGGGTTTTCCGAAGGATTTTTGGTGGGGCGGCGGCACTCACATTAAAGACATACTGCTCTGTTTTACAAAGGACATTGCTTCTATGGTATTCCGGGATACCACCGAAAATACCACCGAAAAAGCGTCTTAGCGCTACGGGCATGGAGGCTACATCCCAGTTGTTCCCGCCAATTGCCACGCATTCCCGCAGCGGTAGAATTCGAATCCCTTGGATTCTCCAACCTTTTCCGAATGTCGGTTCCGAAATTTCTAGAGAAGCGCTTGGCCAGATACGTCCTCGTCCGCGACGTAGTAGCCCGGATAGTCGCCGAGTCGAATTGCACGGAAGCCGAGGCTGCGCTTGCCCTATCGGCGCTTCTGTCAGATACGAGCAATCGGGCTCTCAACTGCTTCGACATCCAGGAAGTCCGGGCTGGCCTCCCCACTGTGGCCTTCAATGCCTCGAAGCTGACCTTTATGCTGCTGCAACTGCAAGAGCCCGATCCAGAATATGATCCGCGCTTGAGCTTGGACGAGATCTGGGACGTTTGGGGCGGCGGTGAGAGCGGGAAGAAAGATCTGCTGCGCGAGCACTGCGGCGTGCAGTTTCACTACTCCTTCGCGTGCTTTCTGTGTGATGAGATCGAACCGATGCTGCGTAACGCGGGTTTGTTAGCGAAATCGGTTGCTTCTCAAGTAAAGCTGCTCGTGACAGCTCCAAAGCCGCGAGGCAAGCTAACGGACGAGCAGGTTCAAGAGATCATTAGACTTTCCAAGAAAGGCGAAAAGCCTCGTGCCCTAGCCGCAAACTTTGGCGTTACCCGTCAGGCAATCGAGAAAATACTAGCCAAGGCCGATGCACTGCAACCTGCTTGGCCGCCGGGGCTGGCAACAAAATATTAGTTGCGTCATGGTTGCAGCAACCGCTCACTACGCCTTGCTCCGTCAGGTCGGTCGGTTGCAATTTGGTTGCATGCGCCTCCTGGCTATAGCCTGTGCTCCTTTGCTCCCGGATTGTCCAGGAGCGCCCCAGTGGAGCCCATATGTCCGCAGCCATCAATCCGTTGGCGATCTTGCGTCGCAAACAAGTTGAAGCCGAAACCGGCTTGAGTCGTTCGGAGATTTACCGCCGCATATCGCGCGGAACCTTCCCGCGTCAGATTCACCTCGGCCCGAAGTCAGTCGGGTGGTACCGCAGGGACGTACAAGATTTCCTCTCTCAGCCTGCCGCCTACCGTACTTCGGAAGCCGCGTGACTTGCGCTGGCCGCACGCTATGGCAACATGAGCCGCGCTGTGCCGTCTCTGGCGTGGTGACGGGGCAACGCCGTGCTCGTCCTAGGGCGGAGAGCTTGCGCGATGGTGATTTCCTTGACAGCAAGAACGAACGGCGGGAGGTATTTGTAGCGCGCGGTGACGCGGCCCATTGCGGTGCGCGTTTCTGCCGTTGAACACATCAATGATTCATAATTCTATGCGGCTATCATGCCGTCCTAGAATGAGAAGACGCGCGACGATGTAAAAAAATCATGCTTCGCAATTTCGATTGAAAACTTGGTTAAAACGGTTCAGAGCGTCGTTTGGCAAAGCTTGAAAGAGTTTCGAGCGAACGGCGCAGAGTTAGCATCCGGTTCGTAAGCCGGTTTCGGAGTCGCAAAAAGAAAAAGCCCGCGTTGTGCGGGCCCCTCAACTCAAACGTGGCCGTAATTCATGGGACGACGTGTTAGCCGCACTCGACCCAACCGCTAACACCCATTCTAACCTTTGCGTTTCATGGGTGCAAAGCGAATCTTTGCGGGTTTTTGCCACGTCCTTCTTGTAAGGACTACATAATGTATAACGTTGATTTATCAACGGATTTCGAATCGGCCGCTGCGGCGTTGGAAATCAGTTCCGTGCGCGGTGGCACTGCGATCACATCCAAGCACGAACGCATCGCTGCCTTCGACGTCCTGCTCCGCTTGTTACTGCCTAGGCCGGGAGGCCGGCCGGCAGTGTTCGCTTCGCGCTGCGGCGGGGAGTGGAGCTGATGGCTCGTATTCGCACCGTCAAGCCTGAATTCTGGACGTCTGCTCAGGTGATGGATTTGTCCCGTGATGCGCGCTTGGCGTTCATTGGGCTGTGGAACTTCTGTGATGACGCTGGCATTCATCCGGCCAGCCCGAAGCGCCTGAAGGCCGAGGTATTTCCTGCGGATGACCTGAGTGCCGACAGCGTCGCCGAGCTGATCCGCGAGATGATCTCAAGCGGCTTGGTCGCTGAGTATTCTGTCGACGGCGAGGCCTTCTGGATCGTCACAGGCTGGCATCACCAGAAAATCGACCAACCGACCTACAAATTTCCGCGCCCTGACGGGATGATTCCCGCAGGCGCCCCGAAACGCCGTAGCCGTATTGTTCCGCTCGATTCTTCAGTGAACGGCCCGCGAACTTCCGTCGAACACTCGTCGAACGTTCGCGGAGTGTTCACCCCGGGAAAGGAAGGGAAGGGAGAGGAGAAAACCAAAATTCCCAACACACACTCAGCCGACTCAAATGCGGCTGGGGGAAGTATTTCCGTAATACGTGAGTTTGGTCAGCGTGACGTCTCGGCGAATTCGACGGCGATAGACGGCGCATCACCTGAGGCGCTCACCCGCGCACTGCGCGATCGCGGTGTGCAATGCACGCCCGCGCATCCGGATCTCGCTGCTCTCGTTGAACAGGGGGTTACGAAGGAAGTCGTTATCGCCGGCGCCGAGCAAGCGCGCCTCAACAAGCCGGATGGACCGATCCCGCTGCGCTACGTTATTCGGATCCTAGAGGGCTGGGCTCGACAGAATGCGCCGAACGTCGCTGGTGCTGCCGTCCCGCAGAGAGCCCCCGGCCAGTGGTGGCTATCTGGCGAGACGGCGCTTGCGAAGGCGCACGAAGTTGGCGTCGGTCATGCGCTCGCGGGTGAGTCTGAGAAGGCCTGGCACGCCCGCATTCGCGCTGCGATCGAATACGGTGGGACGCCATCGGCTCCGGCGGCGGTGACGCCTACGCCGACCGTGCTGCCTGCCGTAGAAGGGCCGAAGGCGGAAATGTCCCACGAGCAACTGACCGTGCATCGCGCCGCGCTGAAGGCGGCTCTGAAGAAGCCGGCGGCCGCCGTGCATTAGCTCGCGTCGCACGGCCGAAAATTGCAGTTATCTCGCAATTCGACAAGAATTTCTTGCATTCGCGGTGGCACTTTGAGAGGCTAGATGCGGCCCGTCTCCTTCGGGCGAAGATCGTCCGCCGGTGTGCCAAAAGGCCATCGGCTTTTTTTGCTAGTGCTTTGCTTTTCTTTTGAGAAAGTAAGGAATCCACGATAGACTCCGACCGCGCTGAGCAACAGCGTGCTGGTTTGGCGACCAACACCAGATTAAGTTACACTCTTCTCCTTTTTGGGCGGCGCTGTTGGGGAGACCTTCGAGTCTGCCGGTCCTGGCCGGTTCGCCAACCTCAACATGTCGCCGCCCGCCCGTTTGGCGACGGGCCGTCAACCAGGACACCAGAACATGAATAACACCGCCGTATTAACGCTCTCGAAAAGGGGCAACGTTCAGCCCACCGCTGCCACCAAAGCTCCTTCACCTTCACTTTCATTCCAAGCTTCTGCCATCCTCGATCACTTGTCACTGCTCGGCGATGACATCGAGGTCCTTGCAGGCGACGCGAGAGTTTCTGGACTCGGCGGCGTCTTGGCACTCGTTGCACATGACGCAGCTCAGGCCGCTCGTACGTATGCGGCCGACGATAATTGGCTCGGTCACGAGGATGCCCGCATATGTGCTAAAACAGGCCTAAGTGCCTGCGCAGGCCTATTGCGCTCGATCATGGTGTTGGGGGATGCGAAGACTTCCGAGCTTGTCTGGGCACCTTTCGAAGAGGCTGAACAAATGTGGGTTGAGCTCGAGGTCGCCGGACTCCACTAAGTCCCGTGATGCTGGGACGCCGGAAGCCCGCCGTTTTGCGGGCTTTTTCTTGAGGCTCTCCGCATATTCCCGGGAGGGCACGAAGACGGGTTGCGATCAGCGACCGGACTGGCCGGCGAAACGATCGGTCACAAACAGTCGTCGCGACCGTCTTCGCCGGACGTAGGCTCAATCACCGCTTTCGTCTGCCGTTCGCCGACTCGTTTTTTCCATTGCTTACCCCATAAATTCGTACACCATTGCCCCTGAGGTGCCGACGGCACGGTCAGACCCGGAGGCAGATCGGGAGGATACCCGGGCTCATAGCAGGCCGATCGAAATGCATCAATGTCTAACTCTGGAGGCGGCATTGCGCTTGCAATGTCAGTCGCGGGAAACCACCATACTTTGAGTGTAGAGATGTCCGCACCGTCAAACCGGGCTCCCCGATAAGAACCTCCCCTCATCAAGACGCATGAGAAATCTGCATCCTCGAAGTTGGCGCCCGACAGGTCGACGTCTGTCAATTCGGAGCGCCTGAACGATGCCAAAGGCGCAATCAGTCCGTGAAGGTGCGCGCCGCGGATCGTCGCATCGTTGGCGTCCAACGCGGTGAGGACTACCCGGTGCTCCGCGAGTTTCTCCAGCGCAAACCCTTGGCCTTGATCAAAATTCGCTCGCGGCTTGCCCTGCAAGTACGCCTGCAGCAGTGTCCAAGCTGCGATATTCGCCTGCTCGCGGCGATCGTGGATGAGAATCAACAGTGTAACAACGGTCGCGACCGACGCAAGCAACGTGGTGACGTCTACGAACCAGCGAAAACTGGTGAATGCGGTGAGTCGAAGACGAAGCCAACTAAAGAATGGGCGGATGAGAAGACGCATGTCTGCACCTCCGAAGAACGGACGGGCTGCTCGTAAGGGTACCGCGCTTTGCAGCGCCATCCGCGAATTTCATCGCTGTTCATTGCACTCCCCGGCGGACTTTGTGCAGATGCCCCCTGGGAGACCGCGAAGAACTCTTTTCCACAACATCATTGTGTCCACAACCGCCACAAGAGTCGTGACGGTGTACTACCTCCATTGATCTCGGAGATGAAAATGATGAACGGCGAAGATCGTCTCGATATGAAAGCGACCAGCGCACTGGTCCAGGTCGGCGATTCGACAATTCGACGCTGGGTTGCCGACGGCTGCTTTCCGAAACCGATCGTTCTAGGACCCCGCTCACGCTTTTGGCTGCGCTCGACAGTAGAGTGCTGGCTCGCGGATCGCGGCGTCAGCGTGGGCACTGGCGGGGAGGGCAAGTAAATGGCCAGCATCGAATGGACCGCCGACCTGATAGCCGAGCGCGCGGCTGAGTACATGCGCGTCAGGATCGTGCTTCGCGACGCTCGGTACGCGTATCGGCAGGCTTGCGCCCGCTTCAAGGATCGCCGCAGTGGTGATTTCGTCGACGTAGCTGATCCGGCCTTCCGCCGTGCGACCCGCAAGACCTACGCCGCATACCAGCATGCTCGTGCAGAGGAACGCAACGCCGGGCGCCGACTCGAGACTGCTGTTCGCGGTAGCCAAGTGTTTCACGAGATGTGCAATGACCGCCGTCGTTAATATTGTTGCCGCCCTCGAGGCAGATCGAGGCCTCCTGCGCGTGCGCGACGGCGTACCGGTGGTCGACAGCCTGGTGATCGCGCGCGAGTTTGGCCGACGGCATGACAACGTGCTCCAGACGCTCGATTCGCTGGTTGCCGACGGCACGATCAACCACCTTGATTCCAAGGCCGTTGAATACCGCGATGCTAAGGGCGAGAAGCGCCGCGCGATCGAGCTCGATGAGCGTGGCGCGCTGATCGTGATGCCGTTCGTTGGTGGTCGCAAGTCTCGCCTCGGGCAGAAGCGGCTGGTCGACGCGTTCCTCGAAATGCGCGATCGACTGCGTGCGACGGCCGAGGCTCAGAAGCAGGCAGCGCTGGCGCCCATGTTGAAGTCTCCAGTCGGGGACCTCGCGTTGGCGGAGAGTATCGGCCGCCTGCTGAACGTTTCCCCGAGCGGTCGCGTCGAACTGCTCCGTCACGTGGCCAAGAACCACGGCCTCGACGAGAGCCTGCTGCCGGCCTACGTGGTCGACGCGCCGGCAGACGCCCCGCCGGGATCGAGCGAGGCCACGGCGCCGATAACGCAGCTGCTGAAGGAGCACGATGTGCAGATGGGGCCCGTGGCCTTCAATCGACTGCTGGAGCACGCAGGGTTGCTGGCTAAGCGTATTCGTTGCACGACGCAGGCACGTTTCGAAGGAGGCGAGAAATCCTTCTGGATGATCACGGGAGCCGGATTGCGCTTTGGGAAGAACCTCGTGGATGTGCGTTCGCCGCGCGAGACTGCGCCGCACTGGTTCGTGAGCCGCTTTCCGGACTTGCTTTCCTCTCTGCGTCCGGTGTATCGGAAGCTTCGCCAAGAGGGCTCGCTGTAATGATCAGCGAGGACGCGAAGGCTACTTGAATCGGGCCGGAGAGACTGAACTGGACGGATTCTAGGACCTCGATAGAGTCTCGCACTGGTTTTTCTCGTAAAAAACGCGTGTCAGAGTCTGACACTCAGCGACGTCTATACGTCGGACGCATTGTGAAGGCGGCGATTCTGGACTTTCAGGCTTGATGTGGACGCCCGTCTACACAGCTCGTCTACAAAAGCGCTCGTGATGCGATCGTCTCCCCATCCAATTGCTTGCACTTGAACCACATGGTCTCCCACCGTATGAACGCTGAGAATTGGCAAAACGCTCGCATCCAGTGGGAGAGTGAGCCAACCGCCAGCTATGCACAAGTCGCTGATTCGTTTGGAGTTTCAAAGGCCCTTGTTGGGCGAAAGGCGAAAGAGCAGGGCTGGCAAAAACGTCTCTCGGCAGACGTTGCCGCCGATCGCGCGCATGAAATCGCAGCTTCTGAATTTACACATTCGGCTATTGGGCAACCCGGGCAAGCGCCGGTTGTAGACGCGAATCGCTCCGGAATTCGGCCCGGCTTGCCGACGGTGAGCAGCGGCGTTCCGGTCGACCAAGCTCGTGCCGCTGCCGCGGCATCAGCTGTCGGTCGCCGCGCTGAAGTCGAAATTCGGCACGGCCAGGAGCATGCCGCGGCTCGCAGTCTTCTCTATGGGGCGATGAAGTCTCGGGACTTCGAATCCACAAAACAGGCAAAGCTTGCTCTCGAGAGCTTGAAGATTCTGCATGATCTCGAGCGCCGAGCCTGGCGACTTGATGCTTCTCCGGCGAACGCTCTGCCGGCAGTGTCGATCACGATCAACCGGCGCTCGCGCGCGAAGGACAACACGTGAAGAAAACCAGCACACTCGAAGGCCTCGAAGCCATTGAGATTTCGATGCAACCGAGAACCGATCCGGTGCTGGATCTTTGTTCCGTTGCCGCGCGTGCGCACGTGGCCGCTGATTCGCTCATGAGCGACGATCCACTGCGACACGCTCTCGATCAGGAACTGGATGCGATGCTGTCATCACCGGGAACTGTCGCGAACCAAGAGCGGAACGCCGCATTGCTTGCGCGGCAGCGGGCCGATTGGGAGACCGTGCGCACGCTCGCGGTCGCCGCTGCACGAGCCCGTGACGTCAATGGCGCTAGATGCGCACGCGACGCAGCCGAGGCCTTGGCTTTTGCTTACGCGGGACTGCGCAGCGGGCTCGCGGCATGACTCCGCTGGGTGTGCTCGCAGATTTCCTGGAAGAGGCGGCTGCCGACGCCATTCGGACCTCTATACTCGGCCATCTCAATGTCTCTTGCGGGAACTGACCGGTCGTTCGAGTGACTGGCCACCGGCGGCGGCCAGCGACTAAGGCTGGCCGGAGGCCGCTAATCTACCGTTGGCAATAGCGTTCAGTGGTACGTGGGCATCACCACGTTTGAGAGCGAATCAAGCCGTCGCACGGCTTCTAAGTACGCGCTGGCCTGCCGGTAAAAGGACGAGCAAGAGTCCGTCTTTTTCGCTGCAGCAAATCTCCAGCGCAATCAGATAAACTCGCGGCAAGCAAATCCAACGACGAGGCAGCAGTGGCGGAGGACCCAAAAGAGATTGTCATTGGCGACATCTCAGTGCGACGACTCGAAAGCATAATGCTGGCTGCGGAAAGGCATTTTCAAGGCCGCACGCTTCAATACGCCAATGATAGATTCATCTATGTAAAGCGGGGCACGGACTGGTCGGATCTCGAAAAGCGAGGCATTGACCATGAAGAGTTGCTTCTTGTCTGTGCACCAACGAGTGACCCGCTCATCTCCTACCCGGACACTACCTGGTGGTTCAAGCTGACCTATACGCCTGGCGGAAGGCTCGAGGCTCCTCCAACTGATCGAGGCGGTGGCTACGATTACGTAGCACTCGAGGGCACAAAAGACAGGATGGGTAACGACTACTTAGCCCGGTTTGGCTTGCTGTTCCATTACGGCAACGGAAAACACTACGATGAATTCGCCCATGGGGATTTGCTCACATTAGAAACGCATCTTTCTTTCCTGACTCAGACAACCCTGACGTTGAAAAGATGGGCGCACTCTGGGTACAGCATGATGGTGCGTTGTGGCATCGTAGGATGCGAAGGCAGACGTTCATCAACCGAAATTTCCAACGAATATCTGAATCGATTCTTGGCGCGGAACTCCTACCCAAATTTCGCGACGCTTCGCAATAAATTGGTCTGCAAACATTGCGGCGTACGCCAAGCGGAAATGCAATTGCCCCCAGACGCCTTCTGCTGGCCATTGCTCGTTACATAACCGGATTGATTCGGATGACGCGCGTTGGTGCGTCATCTGCGGAGCAGTTGGTGTAAAGGGCTGCACCGCGGCCGTCCGAGCCCATAAGCGCTCACCGAGTACAACATCCCACATGTACGCCAGCTATTCGAGTGACCGCTCTTCGTGTCGGACCAATGGCGGAATGTGGTCCGACCTCGGACCACCGCACGAATCCTCTTGGAAGATCTACGAAGAGCGAGGAATTGGGGGAGGCTTCGGTCGTTTTGCGGCGGCTCGTGCGCGTATGAGCGCTACCATCACGGCAGTCATGTCAGCTCGTTGTTCTGCTGGAAGCGTCGCAAGGCGTGCTCGCCAGTTAGCGACTGCTGCTGAGACCGATCGCGATTTCATGCGCTTACCTGCATAGCGCGATCGCGGATTCGCATAACAGTTGGCCGCGAGACCGCAAGTGCGCGGGCGATGGCTGAGACGCTTTCGCCTGCAGCCAGGCGGTCGAGAACTGCGTCGCGTTGCTGCTCGCTAAGCGCGCGAGGACGGCCCATGACCTTTCCTTCCGATCGAGCGCGCGCTAAGCCCGCTTGAGTACGCTCGATCAACAGATCCCGTTCGAACTCTGCGACCGCGCCGAGCACGCCCATTGTCATCTTTCCTGCCGCGCTGGTGAGGTCCACGCCACCGAGCGCCATGCAATGCACGCGCACGCCGATGCTCGCGAGGTGCTCGACGGTCGCGCGTACATCCATCGCGTTGCGGCCGAGCCGGTCGAGCTTCGTGACGATCAGCACATCACCATCCTCCAGCCGATCGAGCAGTCGGGAAAAGCCGGGGCGCTCGCGCGCGGCGACGCTGCCGCTGATGTTCTCGGCCACGATGCGGCGCGGCTCGATTGCGAAGCCGGCGGCTGCGACTTCTGCCAGCTGGTTGGCGGTGGTCTGATCTGCGGTGCTCACGCGCGCGTAAAGGAACGTCCTGCTCATTGTGCCTTTGTTCTCCAGATGTCCAAAAACGGTGTACCGATTATGGCCGGTGAACAAAACAAGTCAAGGCTAGTTTTTGAACACCCCTTGTCGGGATGCACATAACCGCTCATTTTTATGCAGGGTTGCGTGTCTATCCTCGGAGTAAGGGATGCTCCAGACGTCTTGATATTTTGAGCTCGAAACCGCGAGCAGACGAGAGCAGAGTGCGTCAGCGCTGGAAGAAATACTTCTGCTTTATGCGATTCGATGCAAGGTCTGTCGTCAGGTCGGAGTGCCCTTCAGCTAAGCAACATGCGCGCTGAGAAGGCAGAGTTCGGCCCGTTTCTGCCGCTCGCACCAGTCAAAGGAAGGCGCTCAAATGAATGAATTACTCCGATACTCGACCAAGGTGCAACGCGCACCTGTCTCTTGAGGTAATGCACGAAATGCAGCTTGATGCACATTTGAGATCAGGAAGCCAAGACAGCCGCCGCTTAGTATCCAATCCGTCGTTACCCCCGAGGGCTTGTTCCGTGTCAGCGGCTGGTAGCTCCGGGTGTGCTGAGGGTTTGCCGAGCAACCGAAAGCACCTGGTAATTGATTGTTGATCCCGTTTTTACAGGGGTTGCACTCTCCCAAAGCACGTCAAAGTATTTCCGAACCGCATCGACTTCTGCTTTTCTGTAAAACTGTATCCCGAGACTAATTTTGCGCGGCGATCGAAGTTCCGGAAAGCTAAATGCTGCCCCTTTTCGCCCAATGCAAATTATCTCAGGTATAGCTGGCGATAGATCAATTAAAAATCGCAAGTTATAATTGTCAAACTTCTTATATTCTTTTAAATATTCTTCCATTCGATCGAGATCTGCGACTGAACGCAGGTGCCATAAGCGTTTAACTAAATGGCCGGAAGCAATTTTATCGAGTATCTGTGCTCTGAATTCTCGACGTGCTCGCGACTCCTCTGATAGATCCCAACTTGTAACCCGAGTTGAAAGAAAATCGTCAGCCGAGTCAGTGCAATGAATTCTTACTAAAGCAGCATTGCGCTGCATTACTGTTTCTCTGTCTAAGTATGTAACCGCACGCTTAGAATTATTGTGAAGGAGTATCCACGGGACTGCAAGAACGCAGAAAACGCTGATTCCGCTCATAACAATCTGACCTGTGCTGAGCGAGATTTTGAACTGTCGCACATCACCAAGATTATCAAGCGATGGCCAAAGTACAAGTGCTGCAACACTAATTAGAAGCGAGATAACCCAAGCTACGAGATTTTGGGCAATTGCTCGAATATCAGCCGGATTGATCATGAGTCAATATCTCCCGTAACCTCTCTATCGATTTCACAGGTTCCGGCGATTCCATCACTGATCTCCCAACAATCACTCCACTAATTGGACGCTGTCGTGCCATCAAGATATTTTCGGCATTAACCCCACCAGCTAGAATGAGATTAGCGCTCGAAGGCAGGGTGGATCGTTGAAGCTTATCTATGGCCCTTGAAAATGCTTCATTGGGGTCAATGCCTTCTCCGTGCATGATAAAATTCCGATACCCCAAGGTAAAGAGACGTATGTTCGCCTCATTAGCTGCTTCCAACGAGAGCCCCAATGCACTGACATATATCGTTATTCCGCGCTTCCCAGCCAGAGCAAGCAGTTTCTTCGCTTGGGGTGCCTCTAAGAGTGCGTGAATACTCAAATGTTTCGCCCCTGCCTCGACGAACGGGAGTAATTGTTTGTCCCATAGATCCAAGCATTTGACGTCAACGTATATCCGATCCGCGTCGAGATGTTTAAGAAATTTTCGGAATATGCCCAGCCCAAACGCGGTGATCAAAGGGGTGCCAATTTCAATTAAGTCGGCTTGTGTTTTGGCTAGCGATTTAACGACACCTTCAAATTTTTGAAGGTTGGGATCGTCGATTGCAACTTGTAGAGTTGGCGTCATTCCCAAGGAAAGCTCGGCGGTAGTTGAAGATGATGGACAAAGAAATCTGGACGCTCAAGGGTTCTGTCTGTGATAAATATGCTCGCCGTTTGAACGAAATTTTTTTCTCGTTCCAGAAGACGCTTCGCTTCTACGAGACTCCTGCCACTCTCTAAACAGTCTTCGATCAAGAGCAGCTTTTTGCCATTTGGCATTGGAGACGGAAGCGAATAGGCAACGAGTGTGGTTCTGTTCGTATCTGCATATCGCAAGCCGACGCTCAAAATTTCCTTCACGCCAAGTTCATCCGAGAGAAGACGGGTCGGAATCCAGCCGCCGCGTGCAAGACCGACAAGATAATCTGGACGAAAACCAGATGCACTAATTCTGTTAGCGAGGGACTTAACGAGACCCAGTACCTCAGAAAAGTCCATCGGTGCCTCGCCTGATGAAGACAGATAAAGTCGATAAAAAGCCGCCGAACAACGACATGCTGGGCTTGGGGTTCGATCTATGGTGTCGGATAACGTCCGGCTGATATGCCAAGATAGTTGAAGGAAATCTCGGCATCTGTGAGGGCAACCCCTCATTATTGATTTGGTCTAAACGTGAGCTAACGCACAGACCATGCCCATAGTGGAATGTTCTTGATCGCTCGTCCGGTACCTTGCAGGCAATGATAGAAGAGAAGAGCTTTGACAGCCGTTGCTGTTTCAGCCATCCGCATTGCCCGATAAACGCCGAGCACGGATGACCGGGCCAGTTACTTAGCTATCCTTGAAAGACCAACTGTGCGACCTGCACGAAGCTTTCGAGTTATGCCTTCGCATGCCACGCGCAAGGTTGGCGAACGTCGATTCGTTCATTGAGCACTCGCCGGCCATGAAGCGTCATTCGTCTGGGCCTTCACTCGGTCATTCGGGTGTCGGCTCGCCTCAGGAAGCGGCCGCGGCATTGAGCGCTCGGACGGCAACTCTGGATTAGGTTCGTCGTGTTCATAACTTGATGAGTGCCATTGTGTACGGAAAACTGCACACTGCAAAACATCGGGATGGGCGGCCGCCTGCGTCCGGTGACTTCGGACAATACTTCTGCGAGTTGGGAGACCAACGGAGTAAAGCCCGAAGGGCTAGGGTCGATGCTTTGCTGTTCTTGCCGAAGCCGCCGTGTGACTGGCAGTACTCGGGGACGAGGCGGGGGCGTTCGCCGGGGGCAGACCCAAGATTCCAGGATTCGATGTCAACATGGGAAGCGTCTGCGGAGGAGGCGAAGCCGCGGTGTTGGCGGTGCTCTTGTCCTCGACGACCGGATAAACCGATTTCACAAAGACAAAGAAGAACGCGAACGACGCCGCGAGAATTAGCAGCCCGACATATGACGATTTGAGCGAAAGTTCTGAACGCCGGGCATTCAGGGTCACTTCACTCGCGCTATCCATCGAGCCCTTGCCGGTCGACGCAAGCTGGTAGGCGGCCATCAACTGAAGCCCGGCAAGCAGGACGCCCGAGAATGTGATGATTACAACCATCCACATCAGTACGATGGTTTCAAACTGCTGGGACACGTAAATCAGCCGCCGGATGTTGAAATCATTCAGCGCAGCCTCGACACTGATACGGGACATACACTGCGCGGAAATCTGGCTTTGTGCTGTCAGATCTGCAGTGCTAGCCCCCATGAGCTTCATCGACTGTCCCTGACAAGCCTGGATTCTGCCCATATAGTCGATCGGTTCGATGTGACTGGCGGGCGGCGCTGGGAAGTATCGCGTGGCGATGTACCCTAGTAGTCCCCCAACAATGAGGGTGATCAGCCACGGCTTGAGCAAAGTCCTTACCCCCTTGGCGGGCAAAGCGATAGCGGAATCGTCCATAACCGGCAGCTCTCTCACTGAACAGAGCCAACATAATTCTGACCGTTGGCGCTGCAATAACAGGCAGCGCCGACCGGGCCGGGCCCGCTAAGGCGACAGTATCCGACGCTCGTTACGCATGTGACGCCCAAGGGCGGCACGGCAGGCGTGGGAATCGGGGGGGCGGGGCCGCCCGCGTTCGGGAGGCATGCCCCGAGCGGACTACTGTAGTAGCCGTCGGGACAGGACCAACATGGCGTAGACGCGAGGGAGACGACGCAAGCCAGCAAGCTCTTAACCAAGTTATTTTTCATTCTGATGCCTCACGACGTGTAGTTGTTTCGCTATCAGATACCGACTGGCGGTGGCGAATAGTCCGATTTAGACGCTTGTAGCGGCCGCGACCATCATCCGCTTGAATCAACTTCTGCTGACGATCGTAGTAAACGCTTGATGCAAACCCTTCGTTTCCGAGGACCGCAGGGATGGCGGACCGGATCCGGCATAAGCTGCGCCGCCCTCTTTAGCATAGGCGCCCGCAGCCCATTTCACCGCGTGTGGAGCGTCCGGAATGTGTCGAAGTTGGTGGGATGCTATGAACGTGGCTGCTGAGCCGTTCGCTGTTGCGGCTGTCTGCAATGCGGCCCACTGCTGACCTTGGAACGCAGCCGGGACGAACGGTGGCTAGGGCCGACGAAAATGTCGACAAGGGCCGCGCTCGACTGGCCGGTCCAGTTTTATCTACAGACGCTCGGCGTACCGAGGGTCGAACGGCCGAGGTGGGTCGTCATGCGCCGGTCGACCTGCAGGGAGAATCAACAGAAGTTTCGGCTGACGGCCGTAAGGCCGCCCAGAAGGTGTGACATATCCACCAGCCGTTGAGCGACAAGGTGTCGGACTTCTCCCTCACATTGCCAGGTACCGTACACAGCCAGCAGTGCGGCGCCCAAAGCCTCTCTGCGTTGCTTCTCAAGCAGCGATGGCCAGATGATGACGTTCACATTCCCCGTTTCGTCCTCGAGCGTGACGAACATTACGCCCTTCGCCGTCCCAGGTCGTTGCCGTACGGTCACAAGTCCACAACCGCGAGCCAAACGTCCATTTCGGAAGGTGCGTAGCGTCGACGCCGGCATCAGTCGCTGCTCGAGAAGCGTGGGACGCAAAAGCGACAAAGGATGTCGCCCAAGAGTCAGCCCTGTCGAGTTATAGTCGCTGACAATATCTTGCGCTTCAGAAGGCGCGCCGAGGGCTGGCGTCTCGTCGTCGATCCGAGTATCAGCCAAGAGATCTCGGTCAGGAACGGCAGCGGCCGACTGCCAGAGCGCGTCGCGCCGGTTGCCCGCGAGCGATTGAAGGGCGTTAGCAGCCGCTAGCACTTGCAGATCATGGCGGTCGAGTTGCGCTCGGCGCGCCAGGTCGCTCACGCTCCCAAACGGTCTCACGGCTCGGGCGTTCTCGATGCGTTGCGCGGCGCCATCGCGCATTCCCTTCAACAGTGAAAGTCCGAGACGGACAACTGGTGCCTGGCAGCCTGGCTGAAGTTCGAGCGCCGAATCCCAGCCACTGATCGTCACATCAATTGGCACGACTTTGACGCCATGACGCTGCGCGTCCTGTACGAGTTGCGAAGGCGAGTAGAAGCCCATTGGTTGCGAATTAAGCATCGCCGTGAGGAAAGCAGCCGGTTCATGGCATTTGAGCCAGCTGCTCGCATACACCAGCAGCGCGAAGCTCGCCGCGTGACTCTCCGGGAAGCCGTATTCGCCGAAGCCTTTGATCTGCTCGAAGATCGCTTCCGCAAATGCCTGGTCGTAACCGCGTTGCTGCATGCCGTTGACGATGCGATCGTAATATCTTTCCAGGCCTCCCTTGCGCTTCCACGCGGCCATTGCCCGTCGTAGTTGATCCGCCTCCCCAGGAGTAAAGCCGGCAGCCAGAATGGCAACCTGCATCACCTGCTCCTGAAAAATTGGCACACCGAGCGTGCGGCCGAGTGCGGTCTCAAGCTCCGGGCTCGGATACGAAACCGGCTCGATCTTCTGCCGCCGCCGCAGATACGGGTGGACTGCGCCGCCCTGGATCGGTCCCGGTCGAACGATGGCCACTTCGATCACGAGATCGTAGAAGGTCTTGGGCTGCATGCGTGGCAGCATACTCATCTGCGCCCGCGATTCGATTTGGAAGACTCCGACCGTATCCGCCTGTGAAATCATCTCGTAGGTTACGGGGTCTTCAGGCGGAATATCCTGCATCTCGAAGCGCTCGCCGCGTTGGTCGGAGACGATATCGAGCGTGCGCCGGATAGCCGAGAGCATGCCAAGCGCGAGCACGTCGATTTTCAGAAGGCCCAGCGCTTCAAGGTCGTCTTTGTCCCATTGAATGGCGCTGCGATCGGCCATCGCCGCATTCTCGACGGGCACGAGCCGCGTAAGCTTGCCGCGGCTGATAACAAAGCCCCCCGAGTGCTGCGATAGATGTCGCGGGAAGTTGAGAATCTGCGCAGCCAGTTTCGCCCACATCGTGATGAGGGGGTTCTGCGGGTCAAGCCCAGACTCCTCGAAGCGGCGTAACAGGTCCTGTGAGTGATCGAACCATTGATGGCTCTTCGCGACCTTGTCGACGATCTGCGGATCGATGCCGAGCGCCTTGCCGGTTTCGCGCAACGCGCCGCGCGGCCGATACGTGGACACCGCTGCCGCGATGGCTGCGCGATCCCGTCCGTATTTGCGATAGATGTACTGGATGACCTCTTCACGCCGCTGATGCTCGAAATCAACGTCGATATCAGGCGGCTCACCGCGTTCCTTGCTGATAAATCGCTCGAACAACATGTTGCCGCGCGAGGGATCGACCTCAGTCACGCCCAGGCAGTAACAGACCGCGCTGTTCGCGGCCGACCCGCGTCCCTGACACAGGATGTGCTGGCTACGTGCGAAACGCACGATGTCGTAGACCGTGAGAAAGTACGCTTCATAGCGCATCTCGCCGATCAACTGTAGTTCGTATTCGATCTGCTTTTGCACGTCATGCGGAATGCCCGCAGGAAAGCGTTTATGCGCGCCGATGTAGGTTTCCTGCCGCAAATACGCCTCGTGCGTAAAACCCTCCGGTACGAGCTCGTCGGGATATTCGTAGCGCAGTTCGTCCAACGAGAACGTGCAGCGCTCGAAGATGTTGAGCGTTTGAGCCACTGCATGAGCTGGATATAAGTTGCTGATCCGAAGGCGTGAGCGAAGATGCTGCTCCGCGTTGGGCGCGAGATCGTAACCGCATTCGGCAACGGGCTTGCCGACGCGGATCGCCGTCATCGTGTCTTGCAGCGGTTTGCGGGAGCGCACATGCATGACCACGTTGCCCAGCGCGACTACCGGCACCCGCTGTTGCTCCGCGACGTACTCGACGCTGCCGCGGTGAATGTCATCCATCGCGCGTTGATGCAGGATCATGCCGACCCAGCCGCGCGACGGAAACGTCGCGTTAAGCCATTCGACCTGCGCGGAGAGCGCCTCTTCTTTTGCCGGAAAATCCGGCACGAGGATCGCCAGACAATCGGACATGCCCCGCAAATGGGCGTATTCCTTGTCGGGTTTCGACAGATCGTGTGGCGTGAGAAGGTACGTACCTTTCGCAGCGCGCATGCGCCCGAGCGTGATCAGCTCCGATAGGTTGCCGTAGCCGTTACGGTTCTGTGCAAGAAGAATAAGGCCGAATGCCGGACGCTTGTCGGCGTGGACGAGTCGAAAGTAAGAGCCGATAATCAGCGGCAGCTTTTCTTCCTTGGCCTGCACGTGTGCGCGCACGACGCCGGCGAGAGAACACTCGTCCGTGATCGCAAGGCCCGAATAGCCGAGTTGCGACGCACGCAGCACCAGCTCTTCGCCGTGCGACGCGCCGTGAAGAAACGAAAAGTTCGTGAACGCGAAAAGCTCTGCGTAGTCAGGAAGCGTTGACGAGAAGAGATCCACGGCAACACCACCGATTATCCAAACAGCCCGTGAAGGAACCAGCGGACTTCTTCCGTCTTCACGCTCGGTCGTTCACGGTAGATCCAGTAGCAGCTTTTATCCGAGGCCTCGGCGACATAGTAGTCGCGCGACACCAGTTCACCGTCGTGCCACCCGGCCTCAATGCGCTCGCCCGTCGAGACGAGTTTGAGGGGTGACCCGTAGAACGGTCGGTGATGCTTGATCATTAGCCGCACGGGCACGTCAAGCAGCCACGCTGGCCGTGGAAGTTCGGCCGGAGGAGGGCATGCTTTCGTTGCCGCCTGCACTGGCACCCATTGATTCGCGTGTTCGGGACGATGATCCGAAGTCGGTGCGGGTCGCAGGACGTTCTCGGCCCCCAGGCGCGCGACCAGCAGTTCGAGCAAGCGATTGTGATCTTGAGCCGATCCGCCGGGCTCAGGGAACAGCGAGTCGCTCGGCGGCTCTGCCGGCTCCACTTTCGATGCTGTCAGGCGCAGGGCAATAACGGCTGCCTCAAGTTCGATGCGCCCGAGGCGTTCCTTCAACAGACGAACGAGATGCTCTTCCTGCCATGTCGGTTCGGCAAGCGCAATATCGATCGTCGTCGGCTCGATCGCCTGACGGCCGCGTTCATGTTCGAGCGTGATTGTCGCCTGCGTGAGCGCGAGCTGCTGCGCGCTCAACCAACCGCACAACTGCACGATCAGCCGTCGCGCGGAAAATAGAACGGCTTCGGCGTGCTCGACGCGATCAGGCAACTCGGTGCGCGCGCTGAACGAAGGCGGCAGCTCCAGCCACTCGTAGAGTTCCGGTGACAGGCCATAGGCGCGGTCAAGCGAATCCAGTAAATCCACACCGCACCTCTTTTTAAGTCCTGCCCGTGGCAGGCGGCGAACATCGTTGAGCACTTGGCAACCAAGGCCGTTGAACCATTCCCCGAAAGACCGAACTTCGGGGACGACCATGAAAGGAAGCTCCCCGAGACTGCGTTCAAGCGAGGCCATTTTGAGTACCCGCCGGCGGCCGCGTTTGGCGAGAAGCCACGCGCCTTGGCCCGTAGGCGCGACGCTCATGCGCGCGGTCACGCCGATGGTGTTGACCGTCTCTCGGATCTGTCGGCAAACGTGTCGGATGCCGCCGAACAGACGCAGACTTGCGGTCACGTCCACGACAATCGTTTCTTCTTCCCGCACCGCTACCTGAGGCGAAAAGCGCAGCAGCGCGAACGCGACTTCGCGTTGCACATCAAGTTCGCGCGTGGGACTGCGGTCGTACATCAACGCATCCACCGCGAGCGTCGTGACGCCACCGCGCTTCATGCCTACCATTACCCCTGCCTCTCTTGCCACCTGATCAAGCACAATGACCTTGTCACGTTCGAGCACTACACAGCCGTGTTCAGCCCGAGGCGAGTACCTCGGCCGAAATACCTCCAGCGAAAGCCGGGGCAGGAAGATGGCGACGAACACGGCCATGAGGGCTGAGCAGAATCGGTGAAGGTTGAAGGTGGATGGACAGTTGGTCGGTGCGGGTAGGTCCTCGTCTCTTGATCACGTCGACGACGATTCCGCCATCGGCCGGCCGTACACCGAGCCGTAACGTCGCAGGCGATGAATCTTGGGCGGCGGAAAGCGGTCGGACCAGAATCAGGAGGGTTTCCGTTGCTTGTGCCGCCAGATGCAAACGCCGCAATGCCTCAGACCGGATATGGTGCTGCCAGACGAGCAGTGCACCGCAACTTCGGGCGTTCAATACGCGCTCGGCGCACCAAAGGGCGTCCGCTGTCTTGGGCGCGCGCAACATCATGAGCTTGTCCAGCGGCACGCCCAGATAGGCGAACGCCAAGCTGTTCGGTATGTGCGGCGCCTGTAAAAGGGCGACTGGCCGCTTGCTCGAGGCGACGAGTGCAGGGTTGAGCAAGCGCATCTCCCCGATGCCTGGCTGTTGCACCAGTAATTCAACCAGCGCGCCAACCGGCCAACCACCGCCGGGCAATTCCGCTGATAGCGCGGCGTAGCCGGTGTCGATGGTTTTGCCATAGGCACGCGCGAGCTGAGACCCACGCCAAAGCGCCGGGTGAATCGACTCGATGTGTTCAGGCAAAGCGGGCATGATCGGTAATAGAGGGGCGTGAAAACACTGTATAAACGTACAGTATCGAGTGTAGCGCAGAAATGGGAGCAGTGATCCGCACCTTTTTATGTAGCCGCGGAAACTTGATTTCTATGCTTGCTCCGAGACACGGACGCCCGAGGTCGACGACCTCGTCGCCAAGTGTGCGAGACGTCTGCCGACGTGACGATTGCTGAGGCTGCGGCCTATGGAAAAGTCGGCGAGCCTTCTTTGCAAGAGAATGGCTAACCCGTGGGTACAGGGTTGCCCGACAAGGTCAAACCATTGTCGGGCTGACGACAGTGTGGGACCGGCACTACTCGCCTGATGGAATCGATCGCGCGCTGGAGCGGAGTTGCCTGCAGCGCGCCGTCGATCTAGGTCGTTGAAAGTGTGTAAGCCGACCGCACTTGCCTACAAGCGGGCAGTGGAAACGGCCGATCTCGCGAGGTGGCGAACGGAGCCGACGAAGGCGGCTAGTATGTTAAGAACCCACGAGGAGCGCCATGGATCTACCCGATATTGACGAGCTGAATGGCGCGCGGGCCGACCTCTTGTGCTTTCTGGTGGCGACGCTTGCCGCCTCGCATGCGCTGACACAGGAGTGGCGGGTGGATCACGCCGTGGATAGCTGCCGCATTTGGCTCAAGCGAAACCTCGTTACGATGAGCTGGCCTGAGCGCGTGCGCATCGGACAGTTGGCCCTCAAAATTGCCCGCCGTGATCTGAAGAGCGCGGGGATCGCCCTCCGTCAGTCCGATGTGCCAATGCTCTTCACTGGCGACATGGGGTTAAACCATGCGAGCACGGTGGTCCAGAAGATGATGAAGCTGTGCCGCGAAGCAACCGGCACGGCAACATAGACGATCAGGCGAACAGCTAAACCTTACAGGAGGCGGCAGTGTGCTACTCGGCGCAGATCCAGGCGGACTATCGACGCTACGTGAAGATGTTTGGCGCACAGATGGATGTCCGCGAGTTCGCGCGCCTGTTCTGGGAACGCGCCGAAGGCAGCAAAGCCAAGATCCCCAAAGCGATGGAGGACGCCTTTCTTCATCCAGAAAACGACGACGAACGCCAGATCAAGGAATTCATCGATCGTTTCAACACAGGGCAGGCGAACACGCTCGAACAGAATCTTTTCAAGCAGCGCACCCGCCTCGCTGATGCTGAGCGTGCGTTACAGACCAAGGTCACGAAAGCGGCGACAGAAAGCCGCCGTATCGCCACCGATAAGATTGATTCCGCTCTTCGTCGGCTCGACGACCTGCGGCGCACAACACCCAAGGATCGCGACTCCCGAATCTTTCCCGGACACTATGCGCCGGTGCTGATCATCGAAAACGGGCAGTACGTCGTGAAGCCGATGCGCTACCAATGTCGTATCGCGGGCAAGCCCGAGAACTATGATCGGCGCTTCCCCGGCACGTATAACGCCCGTCGGGATAACCTTGAAGGGTTCTGGAAGCCATGCTTTGGCCATACGCACGGCATCATGCTGGTGGACGTGTTCTATGAAAACGTCAGCAAGGCCAAGATGGAAGGCACGCTCCTGGAATCGCATGAGCAGGACGAGAATGTTGTACTGGAATTCCGTCCGAACAGCGGCCAGTTGATGCACGCCGCCTGCCTTTGGTCGCGATGGACTGCGCCTGGGGAGCCTGATTTACTCTCCTTCGCCGCGATCACCGATGAACCGCCGCCTGAGGTCGAAGCGGCCGGCCATGACCGTTGTATCGTCCCAATCAAGGCGGAAGACATCGAGGCATGGCTGAGCCCAGGCAGGTCCGATCTCGAAGCGATGTATGCCATTCTTGATGATCGCGACCGGCCATATTATGAGCACCGTCTCGCTGCGTAAACGTTTCTTCTTGCGTCGAGCCCATCGGTGACAGAGTGTCGGGGAACGGAATTTGTTGGACTAGCGCACGGTTAGTTAGACGCGAAAGCACGGAATGGCTTGGACTATCCCGAATCAGCAGCGCTAGCTGGCAAAGCGGGGCTGTCGCGTGAGTCGACGGGCACGTCACGGCCAGAAACAGCGGTTCGGGCACCGACGACGAGCGACCGCAATGAGGTACTTATCCGTCAGCGATTGACGGCATCGTGAGTTTCGGGAGAGCGCCGCGGCTCGCCGCCCCTAGGTCATCGGCATCATCTGAACGACCATAGCGTTGATCGACACTACAGTATTTTCGCTCTCAAAATTGCTCGCCATCGGTGGCGTGATTGTGCTGCTAGAAATTGGGTAACAGGTGCGGCGCTAAGGGGACGCCGCCGGGATACGAACGCCGAGCGTTGCCGCAGCGGCGTGGGACTACCGCCTCTACACAATGTAACGCGATCGTCACCACGCCCTCGGCCACCACTGGTTGCCAGTAATTTGCGGACGACTCCTTGCGCACAGTGCTGGCGACCGCAGAACGCAGGGTAGACTAGTCCCCTATATCATTCTCGCGAGGAGTTGGAGTGTCTGACACGGTTCTGGAGGAGCTAGGGGACGCTGTGGCGAGTAATCGCCCCGTCGTTCTGTTCTTGGGACAGCGATATGCCAACGTGCAAGCGAAGATCGATCCAGTAGTTGCAAGAATTGAGGAGCATCTAGGAGGGGGCGATCCCGAGGCAACATGGACGACATTGCTGCAGCGGCCGTTAAGCGACGAAATCTATCCTTGGATCGTCGAGCGCTTCGAGCGCCAGGTACCCTCCGAAGCCCTTGAACAGGTGTTCGAGGTCGCGTGGAGCGCAGTCTTCACGTCGAGTATCGATCCGCGCATCGTCATGCGGCTCGAGACGCGCGGCCGGATCCCGGAGTCCGTTCTTTCCAAGGATTATTTTCCGCGAGTGCCGCGCAGTCGTGCACGTCCGGGCGTGCATTACCTGTTCGGTCGAGCCGACGAGACCGCGCTGGAAACGCGCGCGCCGCGATCGCGCAAGGACTTCCAGAAACGGCGCACGGTCCACGCAAATCCGCTGGTCAACCGCATTCCCGAGACCACGACCTCGCTCGGCCTGCTTGTGGTCGCAGGTTTTCACACTGACGACTGGCTCTCGGTCGACGAATTGCTCGCTCCCCTGTCGGAGCAGCCAGGGATGCGCATCCTCTGGTTCCTCGCGCACCAAGAGCCGCCGCAGTCCGAGCTCTTTGACGACCTCGTCGCGAGCGGCAACCTGGTCACCGACGAGCGCACTCTCGAGGAGGTGGTGCTCGACTTCGAGATCGCGTCCAGGCCACACCAGGCTGGACAGGCGATCTTCCAGCCAGACTCCGGCACCATCATGCTGGGCTCCGACAAGTTCCTGCGCCTCACTGCGAACCTCCGGCTGCGCATCGAGGCTGCGGCCGCCATCGTGGATGACACATGGACGGATCCGCCAGAGCCGCTTGACAAGCTGCAATTGGAGGAAGCCTTCTGCCGATTCCACGGCGATTTGGTCGGAGCGCGTGGTCTTGTGGAGGGCGTAGCGAGGGGGTTCTCGATCGAGCGAGATTTCGAGAAGTCGCTCTGGAGCCAAGTGGAGCAGTTGGTGCAGCGGCCAGGGCATGACGAGAGCCTCATCGTCATCCACGGGCAGTCGGGTATGGGCAAGAGTCTGGCCGTCGCTCGTCTAGCGTGCACGCTGCGCAGCCGGTTGCAACTGCCAGTGCTGTACTCTTGGGCGCGCGTGCCGCTGGCGATGGAACTGGACGACTTCTGCGAAGCGGCGGAACGCAGCGGGGCTGACTGCACGGTTATTCTGTGCGATTGTAATTCCGAAGTACGCCGCTACCGTGACTTGATGGATGGGCTGAAGAGCCGAGGCCGGCGCGTGATCATCGTCGGCACCTGCTATCGGCTGGATCTCAGCGGCACCAAGTCGAACAAGAATTATCCTGAGGCGCTGGCGACTTTGAGTCCGCACGAGGCCGCGGAAATTAAGTCGCTGATCGCCCGGTTCGATGCGAACGAGGGGATTGATTATCAGCGAGCTGGCTCCCAAGTGTTGCCCATGCTGTACCGCTACTTGGCAGTCAGTCGAGCGCGCATCGTTGGGGGCATCAACGACGAGGCGCGAGCGACGGAGGAGTTGATCCGCCTGCGAGCCAGAAGCGTCCCGCGTCCGCAGCGGATGCAGTCGCAACTTGCGCAGAAGCTGATCGAGGCCGGGCGGGCGGGGAGCGACATGAAAATCTTCGAGTCCGACGAGACGCTCGCGGCGGAGGGCGAAGATGCGGCTGGTCGTTTCGTCGATTACGTGATGGTTGCCGGACGGTTGGACTGCCCTATTCCCGTCAACCTGCTGCTGCGCGCTATTCGTAGCGTCGACGAAAACCTCGACTACGCCCAGATCTTGTACATGTTCGACCGGTTGGACCTATTTCGCTGGAAGATGGCCGACGGCGAGGGCAACGATCTACTAGTGTTTCCGCGATTGCAGCTCGAGGCCGAGCTGATCTGCGCCCGGCGCTTGGGCGGCACCTCGCGCGAGGTGAGTTACATCGTCGAATTGATTTGCGCCACTAGGCTCTCCAGCGTAGACGGGGCGGCGGAACGCGATTTCCTGCTCGACTTGCTGCACAAGATGCATCGAGACGGACCGAGGCTTAACAAATACCAGAAGGGCTATCTGGATTTCGCGCGCGCATTGACAACACTGCGCACGCGTCACAACGTGCATGATGCCAGTCTGATGCTCCAGGAGTCGGCGTTCCGACGCGAATCCATCTTCATCTCAGACGGCACCTCAGATCCAGATGAGCGCGTCCTCGATGAGGAGCGCGATGTGATCCTCGAGGAGGCACGCGATGTGATCGAGATCGCGTTGAAAGACATCGCCAACGGCAAGCTGCCCGCGGGCAGGCGGACGCGGAAGAATCTGTCCGTCGAGCGCGCGACAATCTACTGCTACCAAGCGTGTGGGCTAGCGCGGCGAAAGGCAAATGCCGAACAGATCATGTCGTACTATGGCGCAGCCCGGGTGGCCATCACGGCCGCGGCTTCAACGGGCAACAGCTACCATCCATTCGACATTGCGATCTGGGCGCCCGCGCTGATCGTGAAAGAAAACGTGCTGTCCGATCAGCAGAAGCAGGAATTGCTCGCAGACATCTATTCCACGTTCGACAGCTTCAGCGCGGACGTCAACCTGTGGCGCTACCGCGCCGATTTCGAGGAACGGCGCATGAAGGTCGCGCAAGTGCTGCGCGACAACGAGCTCGAGGACAGCTCGTTCGAGGCGCTCGAACGGCTCAAGCCCGCAGTGGCCTATTATCTGCGGGCTCGCTCGATCTGCCCGGACGCGCTGGACGCGACACGTGCAGTGGACGCGGAGATCAGGAAGCAATCCGACGAGGCAGCTACCTATCTCGAGGATCGCTACGAACATATAGCCCATGACCTGCGAGGCCTCCAGTTGCTGATCCAATTGCGATGGCTGGCGATGTCAGGCGAACGGCTAATGCGACACGATCGAAGCGTCATTCCCCAAGATATCTCTTTCCAGGGGAAGATTTTGAAATACGTTCGGACTTTGAACGAGTTGGCTGGGAGCGGGGCATCGAACGTTTACCGCCTGCTCGAGGCGGCGCTACAATGGATCGTGGGCGATTCTTCGCTGGCCCGCGAGCAATTCAACGAACTGGCCCGCGATTCGAACTTCGAGGACAGCTCGCGCGTAGTGCGCCGTTTGTTGCTGGTCAGCGAGGATCCTGATGGGTATCGAGGCACTGCGGATCGCCTGCGCAAGGAAGGCAATTGGTCCGTCTCGGTGAAGAATTTTTCCGGGAAGATCGACCTTGAGGTCCGTCAATTTAGCAACGAGGACCTGCGAAAGGGGCGAGAATTGCGGGGATTCAATATCGCGTTTAATTTCCTCGGGCCGATCGCCGATCCGATCCGCATCGGGGCCAAGTCATGACGTTCGGGACTCTGTATTCGGAATTGAACATCCTTCGGCGCAGGCTCGCAGGGCACGTGAAGCCGGCGTTGCCAGAGATCACGGTCGAAGCGCCGAGAGGCGATGCCGACGAACTATCCTTTATTCGGCTTGTCGCATGGGGCTACGTTATGCTCAATGAGACGGCACGTGTTCCGCTCGGGTTTCTGAAGTCGTTACCGCCCTGGAGCACGGCGACCGCCTTGCTCCCGAACGTCGGCGCGCTGCGAACGGCTATGAGCCACAACCTAGCGTTCGACAGCACGCGAGACGTAAAGACCATGCGCGTTGCGTCGGACTGGTATTCGAAGTCGTGCGGTGTCGGCTCCCCCAATTCCGAGAGTCACTGGAAGGCTTGTTTCGACGCGCTGCTGAGGGAGTTGTTAGAGGTCTTAGCGCTTGCAATCCGGGCCTGCGACCAACTCACCGATCCAACCGACGGTGCGCGCCTCGTCGCAGAGCTCCAGCTCCGCTTAAATCGCGAGTGGCCCGGGCATCGTTTCGACCCCTACGTCGACCGCGCCGTCGAGAAGTTCGGCTATGGCCTGAATCCCGTCGATGTGCGCGGGTTGCAGCTCACTGCTTGGCGAAAGGTGTTGGCCGCCGCGCGCGAAGACCAGATCGACCGGGTACTGACCCAGCGGATCGAGGCCGATATCCTTGATTACATGTGCCACGCGCTGCCGGCTCCGGCGGATGAGATCGCCCAATTACTGTGCTACGACGACAAGGCCGCCTTGGCCGCGGCGCTGCTGGCATTGCGCGGAGCGGGACCCGACGCAGCAAGAAACGTCCTTGACCGACTGCGCGATCTGTCGAGCGCTGGGGCGGTCCCAACAACTCCAGTGACGAATGTAGCGAGCTGATCGCGCTGGGGTGCCGCACTCGATGGCCGTGTCGCAGAAAGGTCGAGGCAACTGAGACAGGCCAAAGCCTCGAAATGCTGCCCTCTTCGCTAGAGAGGCGCGCGCATGAGCACCGCGACTGTTAGCGGGGCGCCCGGAACAGTCTTCGGCGCGCTTGGTGCGAGAGCGCCGGAATCACTGCTTCACGAGACCGAATCGAGAGGTCTGGCTTCGGCTTAGAGTGACACCGACCGCCGCAAAGCGGACGTTGACAAACCGAGCACGAATGGCCGTAACGGGTCGAATTCGGTCGCCAAGTTTTCGTCAGCCTAGACTTGTTTGTGATGGCGCACCCCGACCTTACGCCCAAGGATGCATCTGATTCCAATCAAGTGTTACCGAAAAGGGACTAGGACCACCGCAAGTTGTCGGTGATAATTTTCCCAAGATCGGTTACTAGTAGTCGGGAAGCCAAGGTCAGAACACAACCATCATTTTGTTCGAACCGTCACCACTCACCAAGGACGCACCTTTCGAGGGGACGGCCAACGTGTGACGTCGGAAACTGGATAGAGGCGTTACCGCGTTAAAACTTTGCTCGATCGCTCTTGCTCGGAAATTGGCTTTGCCTCCGTTGCTGCTGAGAGTACTGGCCGGTCGAGCATACATTCGGGCTATGATCAATCATTTTTCTCCTTGCGCGGCATTATCTCGCGATCGATTTTCGCACCAACCTTGTTCCGCGCTACCTTCAGATCGAACGTCTGCTGCATGTTCAGCCATGACTGTGCATCGCCACCAAAGTAGCGGGCGAGGCGCAGGGCGGTGTCAGGCGTCACGCCTCGTTCTTCTCGCACAATCTGATTTATGCGGTTCGGGCTCACTTGCAGTGATTTAGCGAGTGCGTTGACGCTAATTTCCAAATGCACAAGATACTCCTCGCGCAGGACTTCACCAGGGTGAATTAGACGCATGCCATTGACGGGTAATGGGGCACCGACGCTTCTGTTCGACTCTGTCGTATCCAGACCCTGAATGGAGATTTCGTATGTGGTTGCTGTCGCCTTCAAGATTCTATGTGCTCTTTTGCGTACGGTGTGTTTGGCGATCGCGCAACTGTCGCGATTGCCCACGCATTGGGAACTGTGCCGGTACTCGTCACGGAGTTTGATCACACCTAGTCAGCAAGCTGATTTTCGACGTACCGGTCAAAAGGAAGCCAACTGTTCGCCGAAGCGAACCTCAATCATCCTCGTCCCCGGCCAGCGGCGCTCTGCTACACGGTGGGCCTCCATCAAGCCGCTACAGAGGCCGATGCCCACCTCCCAGCGCTTCCCGTCTTTCTCGAGTTCAATGCTGGCTGGGCGTAGGCAATTCCATTTCTGTGGCTGCGCGCCCTTTGCGTTCGCGCCGTGGAGTATTTCTCGCTCACGGTTGTAACAGGAGATGCATCGGGTCCCTCCAACTAGACGCATACGCCCGATGAGGCGCTTCTTCGAAGCCGCGGTATGCCCGCAGCGGACGCAGGGCAGCGCAGATGCATTTCCATTGCTCGCTCGCAGGGCGGCCCGACGCGCGAGGTTGTCGCGTTGAACGATTTTTGGTGCTTTGACATCTTGAGAAGCTGCCTTCTTTCCACGTTCCGCGTGAAGAGCGGCGCCGATCGGACAGTCAACGCACGAATCGTATCTGGCATTTTCGTAGTTGCGCGCGCATGCGCTTGTGGATATAGCGGCATGGAGGCGAGCGCATTCGAAAAGTTTTATGCCGTGAAGCTCTTTGGACTCGAGCGGGGCAATGACGGGTGTCGCGGGCGTTTTGAGGTGGCGCATTCGAGCAGGACGTGCATTTCGACGTCCCTAGCCTCGCGTCACGACAAATCCTCGAACTCGTTGCAAAAGCCGGTCATTCCTACAATGACGTGCTGAAACCCGGTGCCCCATGACACGTCATGGGTGTTCAGCGCGCGGTCGTGACGAAAACATAGAGGTATCGCAACTAGCGCTACCTCTATGCCAACACCAAAAGAAAGCCTGATCCGGCGACCGGCGGTCCTCGAGATAACGTCGCTTGCGTCGTCGACGCTCGAGCGCCTGCTTGCCACCGGTGATTTCCCAGCCGCTGTTCGCATTTCCCCCGGCACGGTCGCGTGGCGGCAGACGGAGGTCCAGCAGTGGATCAAATCCCGCCCCCGCGTCGGCCGTGGCAATGCAGAGCGGAGGCTACCGTGAGCAAAGGCGCGTTCGAACGATTGGTCAAGGCGCTTCGGGCTGAAGTCAATCCGCGCCCCCCAGCGCAGCCTGAGAATTCGCGTCGCGTTGTCTCCGTGAAGACTCCGGCAGTGCGCGCACCGGCAGCAGCAACGTCCGCGCGATCGCCTGCGGCCAAGGTCGCGGCTTTGTTGCCTGCGCAAAAGCGGATGCCTTCAGGCGCCGCGCGTGTTCTCGGACTGCCAGCAGATCCGCGCGCCTTGAAGGCAGAGCCGGCCAAGCCAGCCGGCAGTGGCTACCGCGTACGCGTTGGCGACAGCGAATTCACCGAGAAGCAAGTGCGCGAAGTGTGCCGGCAGGCGCTTGATGCCCGGCGCCTGCGTCCGAGTGATGCCACGCGAATCGAAACCATCATCAATTTCCGCGGACAGCTTCCAAGTGAGCTGATCACCAAACTCTACACATCGCAACCATGACGCAAGACCTTGAAATCCTTCGGCAGCGTCTGCGAGAGACGCTGCTTTCTGGCGCGGATACCGCGTCGCTGCGCGCCGAAATCGACAGGCGAGAGGTGGAACAACGCCGCTCTGAGGCCCAAGTCGCGCGCAGCAACGCAGAACGAACTGCGACCGTCGATGAAGCCATGTTGAGCGAAGCACGTGCGCGTGCAAACGCATCGGCCAATCGCTTGAAAAAACTCATTACACGCTTCGACCCGGAGAACTGATCCTATGGACCATATCTATAAGGCGCTGGTTAGCGCCGAAGCAGCGCACAAAGCTGCAGCAGCTGCAAACGAACAGATCGCGAACACGATCGCCGCCATCAACCAGCGTCTAGCCGAAAAAGCGCAAGCTCGTGCGCAGCTCGTCGCGGACGTTCAATCGGACAAGATTGACGAAGCGCTGGCTGCCCTGCGGCTCGCCGTTATCGACGCGGACGCCCGAGACTTGTCTGCCTTCCTAGAACAGGAGCAGCAGCGAGAAACAGAGGTCGCCTCTAATGTTGATGTGTCCGCGCGGAAATTGGAGCGTGCGAAAGCGGACGTGGCTGCCTATGAGCAGTCGCAGACGGAAAAGAAACTGGACGGCGCAATTGCCGCGCTCGAGGAAAAACTTCTGCAAGCCCTGGTGGAACGATATATCGCGAGTGGTCGAACCAATCATTCGCTTTGGAAACTCTGGGAGCCGTCACAGAGATTGGCCGATGCAGTCCGGTCCCATCGCGCTCCGATCTAACAACGAAACCACGTTTCCTACGACATTCATATTTCCGCGTCGGTCGCCCTGCCGCGCGGATCCGGGAGTGAACAGAAGCTATGCCGATCAAAACCAGAAAGCCTGGTATCCAGGTGGTTCTTCACAAGAACATTTCGCGCAAGACCACCAGCGGAAAGACGCCTGTGTCCGCCCGTTATGCGGGGCAGTCGAGTGTCGTGGATCTCACCCCTTATTTGTCCGAAAACAACCCCGTTCGCGTCTCGAAATCTGTCCGTGAGCCGTCTGGCACATTCACCTTAGCGCTCGCCGACAAGATCGACACGGACATCCTCGACTCGCTATATTCGGTCATCGAGCCGATGGATTCCATCGTCATCCGGATCTCGGCGTGGAGCGCCACGCCGGACGGCACGAACATGCCGATCATGATGCGGGGCTTCGTCTCGCAGGTGCAGCGGATGGAGGGTATGTCCGCCGATGGCAAGCCCACCCGTACTGTCGTTGTCAGCGGCCACGACTACGGGAAGATCCTGCAAATGATGCAGATCTTCTTCATGCCGAACGCGCCGGAAGACGCGGCGGCCATGATCACGAGCTTCCCGTTCTTCGCGAAGTTCGGCGACTTCGACAATGTGATGGAGACCGGGAAGTTCACGCAGGCAGTGTTCGACAAGGTTGTGAATCCGTATCTTGCAAACATGTCGAAAAATGCGGCGAGCACGGACGCGGTGATGCAAATTGCGACCGATATTCAGGTGACGGAATCGAAGGTGTCCCTCTTTGGGGTGGGCACGTTCAACGGCGCAAATGTCCACGCTCTAATTCATTCCCATGGGGATATCGGCCCCTGGAACGAATTCTTCGTCGAAGACCGTGAGAGCGGTCCAGTCGCTGTCTATCGGCCGAATCCCTTCAAGGATCCGGCGTCCGGTGACTTCCTAATGTCGGGCGTTACTGCGCCGATGGTCGTCGGGATCGACCGCAGCGCGATCGTAAGCATGACTGTGGCGCGTACGGACGCGCATGTCGCGAACTACTTCTGGGCTGATTGCCCGCGGTTCCTGACTAATTATGGTTCGACGGCACGGATGCTTGCGTACAGCAGCCCCCAGGATTCGGCTTCTTTTTACGTGACCGACTATGGGAACGTCGACCCTGCTCTCTACGGGGTGCGAAAGATGGAGGAAACGACCAATCAAGCCGGTCTTGACGAGCCGAACAACGGGAACGGCACGCAGAACGGCCCCTCCCGCAACGCAGCGCAGAATGGCGCTCTCTCCTGGATCTACAATCGCCGTCAGCAGTTGTACGACCTCAACAAGGACAACGTCGTTCTCGAGACGGGCTCGATGCGCCTGAGCGGTCGAGAGTCGATCAAGGCCGGTCGCTACCTGCGACTCACGCACGGTACGATGCAATCCGAGTACTACATCGTGGGCGTGGTGCATGACTTCACGCCCTTCGGCAGCTACTTCACCGAGGTGCAGTTTGAGCGCGGTACCGGCTTCGTTGATCGCATCAACAAGTGGTCGACGCAGCAGGCTCCGTACCATAGCGAAATGGTGACGAAGCAATAGTAGGTGGTCTTGATCTCGGGCGTGTAAGTGCGTCGTGGTAGCCGTCTCGCAAACGTGCTACGGCCCGTTCGGTCCGCGCCATCATCAGGAGCCGATGGAAGGCGGGCAAGGGCGCCGGTGAACACCTCAGGCGTCCGGGATCAGCTTCGTCATCGCCTCGTCAAAGGTCCACGGACATTCTTTGGGGAAGTCTTTCAGACCCGTGTCTGCGCTGAGCCAGCGGCACGCGTCGCCATATCCCTTCGTCAAGTACTCAGGGACGTTTGCGCGCAGGCTGGGGCTCGTGTCGATGACCGTATCGATCATCAAGCGCTGCTCGACTACCTCAGCGTACCAGTTCGGCGTGCGCCGCTCAGCCTGATATTCGTACTTCAACAGATGTTGCACGAGTAGACCAAGTCGGTGCCGCAATTCCCGGCGCGCACGGCCGCCCATGCTTTCCAGTTCCTCTGCGATGTTTTCAATATCGGCCTGATCCTGCTTTCCCTCGCGCAGCAGCCGCGCTTGCTCCAGCGCCCACCGCGCGAGGTCTTGATCGTAGCGGGTGCTCATTGTCGCCCCTCATTCCGATTGATCGACGCCTCAATGCTTTGCAGGGCGCGGTAGATCTGGATGCGGCAGCGGGCCATCCACCCCGCGTGCGGCGGGTTCTCGACCGCCAGATCCCAGTCGGTCGGCAGAATATCGTCGCCGAGCAGATCTTCCATGCCGTCGATCTCGCCTGGCTTCAGTGGTCGGCCGTCGCTCTCAGATACTCTGACCATTTTTCTCTCCCGGCATGCAACGTGTTGTTGAAATCGGATCTTGATAGGACAGACTGCTCGATCGGTTGCGCGTCACCCACTATCGAGGCTCCGGACGAAACGGACTGTTCACGCCGTCGACTCGCTCATGCTCGGCGCTAGGCGGCAGCGGCAGTGTGTCGCTCGGGGTGAGTATCACATCGTCCAACGCCTTCCTCGCGCCGGTTCGACGGCAACCAGCTGGTGCCGTCTACCATCAGCGGAATCGAGACCACCACAGTTTTTCAGCCTACGGCGGGAAGCGGCATGATCTGCGCGCTGGCCTTGAGTTGGTCGAGATAGTTGGCCCAACTTTGCATCATCTCTCGGCGCTGATCGAGAAATACGGTGCGGTCATACGCGCGGCCAAGTGGATTTTTTACGGCGTGGGCCATCTGTGCTTCGACGATCTCCGCTGGAACATGCAGCCGTTCGACCATGATTGTGCGGGCGACGGCGCGGAATCCGTGGCCGGTCATTGTCTCGCCGTCGTAACCAAGGCGCCGCAGCGCAGCATTGACCGTATTTTCGGACATTGGGCGAGTCCGTGTCCGGATGCTTGGGAAAAGGAAGTGCCCGTTGCCCGTCAGCGCATGGAGCTCGCGCAAGATTGTCACGGCTTGGCTGGACAAAGGGACAATATGTGCGCCACCGGTCGCCTTTGCCTGCTTCCGGCGCTTCATCCGCGCGCCGGGGATTTCCCACGTGCCCCCATCTAAATCAAATTCCTCCCAGCCGGCAAAGCGAAGTTCGCCGGGACGCTGGAACAGCATCGGGGCAAGGCGGAGGGCGCAGATGACGGGGAAGGAGCCGGAGTATCCGTCGATCGCGCGCAGCAGCTCGGCGACCTCTTTGGGGTCGGTGATGGCCGCCATGTGCTCTGGATGGACGGGCGGGAGTGCACCGCGAAGGTCGCCGGTGACGTCGCGTTCGGCCCGACCAGTAGCCACGGCGTAGCGGCAGACTTGCCCAACGTTGCCGCGGAGGCGGTGGGCCGTCTCAAGCGCGCCGCGCTTCTCGACTCGGCGTAGGATGTCCAGCACGTCCGGCGGTGTGATGCTTGCCATCGGTCGTCCGCCGATCCAAGGGAACGCATCGACCTCGAGGCGGCGCAAGATGCGGTTGCCATGACTGTCAGACCACGTGGAAATGTACTTGGTGTGCCACTCGCGAGCGATGGCCTCGAAGGAGTTCTCTGCGTTAAGGCGCTGTGTGCGCTTCTCCGCCTTCTTTGCCTCACTGGGGTCGATGCCGGTCGCGAGCCTTTCACGCGCAGATGCTCGCCGGCGGCGGGCCTCTGCAAGCGATATCTCGGGATACTGGCCGAGACTCAGGGTTTTGTCCTTGCCCCCGAAACGGTAGTTCATTCGCCATAACTTGCCGCCCGAGACTGTGAGCTGCAGATACATGCGGTCGCCATCGGTCAGGCGATTGCCTTTGCCATCAGGGTTGTAGCGTGCGTTTTTGGCCTGCAGTTCGGTCAGTGCCATGATGGTGGTATCGGTCGGAAGTAGTTGTCTAATACCACCGAGAATAACACCCCTGAACGCTGGTTTCGATGGGATGCCTTGGAATCAACGGGGAAACAAAAAACCCGCACAGCGTTGGCTGTAGCGGGTTTTCTGTACTTCTCGGGAACATTTGAGAATAGTAATTGGTGGAGGCGGCGGGAATCGAACCCGCGTCCAGAAGCGCTCTACGAACAGTTCTACATACTTAGTTCTGTCATTTGATTTAACTGCCACGACGCGGACGAACACGCTGCGTGACGGCGATTCACTAAATTTTCGACCTTGGCGTCGTGACGCCGCAAAGGCTTATCTGACGTATATGACCTCTCGTGGTATTGCTACCCTAACCCGTCAGCGAATTAGTGAGAGGACGGCTAGCCCTTAGGCTGCCAGTGCGAACGTATCGTCGTTTGCAGTTACGTTTTTCCCATTGATTAACGAGGTGACGGGTCCTCGGTATGCCCTGACCGCTTCACAACCCCTGTCGAAACCAGGTCGCCCCCGAAACGGAACGGTGATTATCCCACGAAACACCAGATGGGGCGAACCGCAGGATTCTCAAGCCGCGCTTTCGGCCGCTTTTCAGCGCTCTCTCAACCGATATCGCGCAGCAACTGCTGCAGCTCTTCCGGCGTGTCCACCACATGGTTGGCATGCCAGCGACGCGGCGGAATGTCGTCGCCGCAATAGCCGTAGGCCGCCGCGACCGTGATCATGCCGGCCGCGAAGCCCGCCTGCACGTCGCGGAGATCGTCGCCGACATAGACGATGCGTTCCGGCGCGACATCGAGCAATTCGGCCGCGTGCAGCAGCGGCGCCGGATGGGGCTTCGAATGCGGCGTCGTGTCGCCGCAGACGAGGCAGCCGGCGCGCGCGTCCAGTCCGAGCAGCGCAACGAGCGGCTCGGACAGCCGCGTCACCTTGTTCGTGACGATGCCCCAGCGCACGCCGCGGGCATCGAGCTGGTCGAGCAGTTCGAGGATGCCGGGAAAGAGCGTCGTCTCGATACACAAATCGGCTTCGTAGTTGGCGAGGAATTCGTCGCGCATCGCCGCGAAGTCGTGATGTTCCGGGCCAATCTCGAACGCGCCGCCCAGCAGCCCACGCGCACCCGCCGACGCAAACGGCCGCAGCAGCTCCAGCGGCCGCATTTCGAGGCCGCGGTCGTGACGCATCTTGTTGACGGCCGCGACGAGGTCGGGCGCGGTGTCGGCGAGGGTGCCGTCGAGATCGAACAGCACGGCCTGGCAGAGCCCGAGGCCGTCCCGCTCGGCGACGCGCTGGGGCAGGGGCGTGGGGTCGTCCGGCAATGGCTGGGTGTCGAGGGTACCCGTAACGAGGGGATCTTCTGGGTTCATGGCGTCAGGCTTCGCGGCGGCAAGCCATCATGTAGTTGATGCTCGTGTCGTTCGACAATCCGAAGTGCTTCGAGATCGGCCGATAGGTGATGCCCTTGATATCCACGGGCAGCAGCGATGCCGTTCGCGCGAAGGTCGCGAGTTCCGACGGCTTGATGAAGCGCGCGTAATCATGCGTGCCGCGCGGCAGCATGCGCGCGATGTATTCGGCCCCGATGACGGCGAACAGGTAGGCCTTCGCGTTGCGGTTGAGCGTGGAGAAGAACACCCAGCCGCCCGGCTTCACGAGCGTGGCGCACGCGGCCACGGTGCCGGCGGGATTCGGCACGTGCTCGAGCATTTCCATGCAGGTGACGACGTCGTAGGAGGCCGGCTCGCGCGCGGCGAGCGCCTCCGCCGAAATCTCCTCATAGGCGACTTCGACACCGCTTTCGAGGCTATGCAGGTCCGCGACGCCCAACGCGCTCGACGAAAGATCGATGCCCTTGACGCTGGCGCCGCGCGTGGCCATCGATTCCGACAAAATGCCGCCGCCGCAGCCGATATCCACCACGCGCTTGCTCATCAGGTGGGCGTGGGCGTCGATCCAGTCGAGACGGACCGGGTTCAGCTCGTGCAGCGGCTTGAACTCGGCGTTCGGGTCCCACCAGCGATGCGCGAGCTCGCTGAATTTCTGTAGTTCGTGGGGATCGACATTGGTCATGTTGGGAATTGCCCTGGATTGAGTCGTGAAACGCTCGGTTATCGATTAGGCCGAGTATATAGGCGTCTCCGAAGGCGGGCAAAAAGGGGCCGGCCCGGGATTGCCGGGAAGGGTGAATCCGCCGTGTCCAGGACATGCCCAGGGACACGCGAAAAGACATAAAAAAACCCCCGCCGAGGCGGGGGTTTGATCTGCGGTAATCCGACTCGCGATTACTGCTGCGGCTGACGCGTCGTGCCGACAACTTCGACTTCCACGCGACGATCCGGCGCGAGGCAGGCGATGAGTTGCTTGCGGTTCTTCTGCTGGCACTTGCCGCCCGTGACCGGGTCACGCTTGCCCTTGCCTTCCGTGTAGATACGGTTGGATTCGATGCCCTTGCTGACCAGGTAAGCCTTGACAGCTTGCGCACGGCGCAGCGACAGACGGTTGTTGTACGCGTCCGAACCGATGCGGTCCGTGTAACCCGTTGCAACCACGACTTCGAGGTTCAGCGCGCCGATCTTCGATGCCAGATCGTCGAGCTGTTGCTTGCCGGCCGGCTTCAGGACTGCCTTGTCGAAGTCGAACAGGGCGTCAGCCTGGTAGGTAACCTTTTGCGACTGGATGACCGGGGGCGGCGGAGCGACCGGTGCCGGCGGCGTCGGTGCTTGCGCGACCAGCGCGCCATCGCACTTTGCGTTTGCCGTAGCCGGGGTCCAGAATGCATCGCGCCAGCACAGTTCGTTCGTGCCGTTCATCCACACATACTCGCCCGTGCCGTTCACCCAGTTGTCATTCACTGCTTGTCGCGAGGCCGGCACCGACTGTGCCGAGGCCGATGCAGCCATAACTGCGGTAGCTGCAATGAACGCGAGCTTTGAAAGTTTATTCATATTTCTCCTCTCGAAATTGAGATTACCGCAGGTTTACTGCGAGCCTGTAGACGAAGACAAGTCATACATTGCTCGAAGTATAACATTCCCTACGGAACAAAACGCCCTGTATAGACTTCGAGCAGTGTCTAACTTTGTGCGTTGGCATTTTGCCATATCGTTCCCTTGCAACGATAAAAATATCCCCGCACCCTCAAGCCCCGCAACCTTATGTGGTGCTTCCGCAACATGATGGGGACAGGAAGCGGCGCACGCCAAAGAAGGCGCAAAACGTGCGCACATTACGTGCCTGAGCGCCATTTTCTGCGGGATTTCAACGCTGAATCTTTTGCCGCCGACAAAACGGCGAGGCGGCATCATAGCCCGTTCACATGACCAACCGACGATACGCGTTCCCGCGATTTTGTAAATGTTTGGAACAGCGTTGCGCATTGCGAACTTCGGGTTCGCCATCCGGTTACGACTGCTGATCCGTGACACACACACTATGTATACGCACGGCGTCCGGTCGAGCAGGTGGCGCATGTTAGAATTTCCTGATGCGCTGCGTTCGCAGTGTGTGAAAAAGCCTGAAGCAAAGCCACGAAGCGAGGCATACAGCGAGGCATGCAGCGGACGTCGGCCCCGGGCCGCGCGGCGCATGTCACGCGGCTGGCGGGCGCGTGACGAGCATTCGAAGCCGGAATTCGACGCTCCCGAACGCGCTGCCGTGTCGCCGCTGCACAGTTCAAGACACGGATAATGGATCAATTCGCCAAAGAGACTCTGCCAATCTCCCTCGAGGAGGAAATGCGCCGTTCGTATCTCGATTACGCGATGAGCGTGATCGTCGGACGTGCGCTTCCCGATGTCCGCGATGGCCTCAAGCCGGTGCATCGCCGGGCGCTGTATTCGATGCACGAGCTGAACAACGACTGGAACCGCGCGTACAAGAAGTCGGCGCGTATCGTCGGCGACGTCATCGGTAAATACCATCCTCACGGCGACGCCTCCGTCTACGAGACCATCGTGCGCATGGCGCAGCCCTTCTCGCTGCGCTACATGCTGGTGGACGGCCAGGGCAATTTCGGTTCGGTCGACGGCGACAACGCCGCCGCCATGCGCTACACCGAAATCCGCATGGCGAAGATCGGCCACGAGCTGCTGGCCGACATCGACAAGGAAACCGTCGACTTCGGTCCGAACTACGACGGCAGCGAAAACGAGCCGCTCGTTCTGCCGGCCCGAATCCCGAATTTGCTCATCAACGGTTCGGCGGGTATCGCGGTCGGCATGGCCACGAACATTCCGCCGCACAACCTGCGCGAAATCGTCGACGCCTGCCTGCATCTGCTGCACACGCCGGAGGCCACGGTCGACGAACTGATCGAGATCGTGCCCGCGCCGGACTTCCCGACCGCCGGCATCATCTACGGCGTCGCCGGCGTACGCGACGGCTATCGCACGGGCCGCGGGCGCGTCGTGATGCGCGCGACCACGCACTTCGAAGAGATCGACCGCGGCCAGCGCATGGCCATCATCGTCGACGAAATCCCGTATCAGGTGAACAAGCGCACGCTGCTCGAGCGCATCGCCGAACTCGTCAACGAGAAAAAGCTGGAAGGCATCTCCGACATCCGCGACGAATCCGACAAGAGCGGCATGCGCGTCGTGATCGAGCTGAAGCGCGGCGAAGTGCCCGAAGTCATCCTGAACAACCTGTACAAGCAGACGCAGCTGCAGGACACGTTCGGCATGAACCTGGTCGCGCTCGTCGACGGCCAGCCGAAGCTCCTGAACCTGAAGGAGATGATCGAATGCTTCCTGTCGCATCGACGGGAAGTGCTGACGCGGCGCACGGTCTACGAACTGCGCAAGGCGCGCGATCGCGGCCACGTGCTCGAAGGCCTGGCGGTGGCGCTCGCGAACATCGACGAATTCATCGCCATCATCAAGGCGGCGCCCACGCCGCCTATCGCGCGTCAGGAATTGATGGCGCGTCCGTGGGATTCGTCGCTCGTGCGCGAAATGCTCACGCGCACCGAAACCGAAGCCTCGGGCGGCCGCGCGGCCTATCGTCCGGAAGGGCTGAATCCCGCGTACGGCCTGCAGGAAGACGGACTGTATCGTCTGTCCGACGTGCAGGCGCAGGAAATCCTGCAGATGCGCCTGCAACGCCTGACCGGTCTGGAGCAGGACAAGATCGTCGGCGAATACCGTGAAGTGATGGCGCAGATCGCCGATTTGCTCGACATCCTCGCGCGTCCGGAACGGATTCGCCAGATGATCGTCGACGAGCTCGGCCAGATCCGTGCGGAGTTCGGCGACGACCGCCGTTCGCGCATCGAGATGAACGCGACCGAGCTCAACACCGAAGACCTGATCACGCCCACGGACATGGTCGTCACCATGTCGCACGCGGGCTACGTGAAGTCGCAGCCGCTGTCCGAATATCGCGCGCAGAAGCGCGGCGGGCGCGGCAAGCAGGCGACGCAGATGAAGGAAGACGACTGGATCGACACGCTGTTCATCGCGAACACGCACGATCACATGCTGTGCTTCTCGAATCGCGGCCGCGTGTACTGGATCAAGGTGTACGAAGTGCCGCAGGGCTCGCGCAATTCGCGCGGCCGCCCGATCGTCAACATGTTCCCGCTGCAGGACGGCGAGAAGATCAACGTCGTGCTGCCGATCAAGGAATTCTCGGCAGACAAGTACGTGTTCATGGCCACGTCGCTTGGCACCGTCAAGAAGACGCCGCTCGAGGCGTTCAGCCGCCCGCTGAAGAAGGGCATCATCGCGGTGGGTCTGGACGAAGGTGACTACCTGATCGGCGCCGCGATCACCGACGGCGAACATGACGTCATGCTGTTCTCCGATTCCGGCAAGGCCGTGCGTTTCGACGAGAACGACGTGCGCGCCATGGGCCGGGAGGCACGCGGCGTGCGGGGCATGCAGCTGGAAGACGGGCAGCAGGTCATCGCTCTGCTGGTGGCGGGCGGCGAAAACCAGTCGGTGCTGACCGCAACGGAAAATGGCTACGGCAAGCGCACGCCGATCAACGAGTACACGCGTCATGGCCGCGGCACGAAGGGCATGATCGCGATCCAGACGTCGGAGCGCAATGGCCGCGTGGTGGCTGCAACGCTCGTCGAGCCGGAAAGCGAGATCATGCTGATCACGAATTCGGGCGTGCTGATTCGCACGCGAGTGTCCGAGATCCGCGAGATGGGCCGCGCAACTCAAGGTGTTACACTCATCAGCCTTGACGAGGGAACCAAGCTGTCGGGCTTGCAGCACATCGCCGAGGCGGAAGCCGAAGCGGAACTCGACGAAGGCGATGCACCGCTGAATGGCAATGAGTCCGGCAACGAATCTGCGCCGGGCGATGAGGATGCCTGATGGCGCTTGTGTTGTGTCGCTCGTTCCAACTCGTCGTAGCCGCGGTTCAAGCCGGGGTTAAGCATTTGTAAGCTTGGATTGGTTAAGCTGCGCGACGCAGCGCGTGAAGATGCTGTAACCGGCCGTCCGCCGATTCGGCTTCAAATAACGCAAACGCTCGTGGCCAGTGCTGAACTGGATATTTTCTACAGGGAGTAATGATGCAAGGACGTTTCAAGCAGTGGATGTTGCTGGCCGCATTCGTGCCGACTTTCGCAATGGCTCAGTCGCTTCAGAACCAGGCGCCGGCCACGTCGGCAGCTCCGGCGCCGGCAGCAGCACCGGTTGATCCGGCCAAGCAAGCCGCGATCAAGGACCTGCTCGATGCCATCGACGCGCAGAAGCTGGTTGGCGCAATCGGCAACAGCGCACAGATGCAGTCGAAGCAACTCGTCCCGGCCATCCTCTCGGACGCGCTCTCGGAGAACAAGTCGCTGAACGACAAGCAAAAGCAGGCTGCCGTCCCGACGCTGCAGAAGAACGCAGTGCCGAAGCTGGTTGACTCCGCGGGCCAGGTTTTCGCGACCGACGCATTCCGCAAGGACGCCATGCAGGCTCAGTACGACGCGTACGCGAAGTACTACACGACGGACGAGATCAAGGATCTGACCACGTTCTACAAGAGCCCGACGGGCCGCAAGTTCATTCAGGTGCAGGACCAGGTTGGCCGTGATGTGGTCAACGGCCTGATGCAGAAGTACATGCCGCAAGCCATCAAGGCAACGCGCACGCAAGCCGACCAGGAAGTGGCGAGCGTCAAGCCGGGCAAGTAAGCACGGCGGCATCGTCCGGACGGACCAGGCGAAGGGGCTGACGGCCCCTTTCGTTGGCGCGTTTCCTGGACAGTGCCATAATGGCTGTTTGCGCGTGAGCGCAAGCAGCCATTTCTTTTTTGGGCGTGAACACGCGGTAATTACCTGGCCGCTGTTCGTTTCGCGCCTGCCATCCGGACTTTCTCAGATGCGCGTGTTCAATTTCTCCGCCGGCCCCGCCGCGATGCCAGAAGAAGTGCTCCAGCAGGCAGCCGATGAAATGCTCGACTGGCAAGGCAGCGGCATGAGCGTGATGGAAATGAGCCACCGCGGCGCCGAATTCATGTCGATCCACGAGGCAGCGCTCACCGACCTGCGTGAACTGCTGAAGGTGCCGGCTTCGCATCGCATCCTGTTTCTGCAGGGCGGCGGTCTCGGCGAGAACGCCATCGTGCCGATGAACCTGTTCGGCGGAAGGCACACGGTGGATTTCGTCGTGACCGGTTCGTGGTCCACGAAGTCGTTCAAGGAAGCGCAGAAATACGGCACGGCCCATCTCGCGGCGAGCGGCAAGACGGAAGCGGGCTTCACGCGCGTGCCGGCCTTCGACGAATGGCAGCTGTCCGACGATCCGGCCTACGTGCATCTGTGCTCGAACGAAACCATCGACGGCGTCGAGGCCTTCGAGATTCCGGATCTCGGCGATATCCCGCTGGTCGCCGACGCTTCCTCGCACATCCTCTCGCGTCCCATGGACATCGCCAAGTACGGCGTGCTCTTCGGCGGCGCGCAGAAGAACATCGGCATGGCGGGCGTCACGGTCGTGATCGTGCGCGAAGACTTGCTGGACCGCGCACTGCCCATCTGTCCGTCGGCGTTCGAGTGGAAGACCGTCGCCGAAAACAATTCCATGTACAACACGCCGCCCACCTATGCGATCTATATCGCGGGGCTCGTCTTCAAATGGCTGAAGAAGCAGGGCGGACTGGAAGCGATCGAAGCGCGCAACGTCGAGAAGGCGAAGCTGCTCTACGACACCATCGATTCCAGTGCTTTCTACGTCAACAAGGTGGAGCGGCAGAACCGTTCGCGCATGAACGTGCCGTTCTTCCTCGCCGACGAATCGCGCAACGCGGATTTCCTGGCCGGCGCGAAGGCGCGCGGGCTGTTGCAACTGAAGGGCCACAAGTCCGTCGGCGGCATGCGGGCATCGATCTACAACGCGGTGCCGGTCGAGGGCGTCAAGGCGCTCGTCGAATACATGAAGGATTTCGAGCGCGCCAGCGCTTAAACCGGCATCACACATCTAGCACCGCATGGACGACGATCTCAATTCGCAACTCAAACCCCTGCGTGAGCGCATCGACGCGCTCGACGCGCAACTTATCGCGCTGCTGAACCAGCGTGCCTCCGTCGCGCTCGAAGTGGGCGAGGTGAAGAAGCATTTCAACGCGCCGGTGTTTCGTCCCGAGCGCGAGCTGCAGGTCATCGCGCGGCTTCAGGAGATGAGCCAGGGTCCGCTCGCCGACGACCACATTGCGTCGATCTGGCGCGAGATCATGGCCGCGAGCCGCGCGCTCGAACAGAGCATCAGCGCGGCATTCCTGGGCCCGGTCGGCACCTATAGCGAACAGGCGATGTTCGAGTATTTCGGACATTCCATCCACGGCGTGCCGTGTCCTTCGATCGACGAAGTGTTCCGCGCGGTCGAAGCCGGCGCGGCCCAGTACGGCGTCGTGCCCGTCGAGAATTCGGCCGAGGGCGCGGTGTCGCGCACGCTCGACCTGTTGCTGTCCACGTCCTTGCTGATCGGCGGCGAGCTAGCCTTGCCGATCCATCACAACCTGCTGACGGCGTCCGGCACGCTCGACGGCGTCAAGCGCGTGTGCGCGCATCCGCAGGCGCTCGCGCAGTGCCAGCGCTGGCTCGCCGCCAATGCGCCGCAGCTCGAGCGGCAGGCGGTATCGAGCAACGCCGAGGCGGCGCGCATGGCGGTGGAAGATGCGACGGTCGCGGCCATCGCCGGCGACCGCGCGGCCACGCATTACGGTCTCGGCGTCGTGTTCTCGATGATCCAGGACGATCCGCACAATCGCACGCGTTTTGTGATCATCGGCCGGGAGCCGACGGGGTCGAGCGGCCACGATCAGACTTCGCTGATCGTCACGGTGAAGAACGAGTCGGGCGCGGTGTTCAAGCTGCTGGAGCCGCTCGCGGCGCACGGCGTGTCGATGAACCGTTTCGAGTCGCGCCCGGCGCGTGCCGGCACGTGGGAGTACTACTTCTACATCGACATCGAAGGTCATCGCGATGATCCGTCCGCCGCCGCCGCCCTCGACGAACTCGGGCGCAAGGCCGCGTTCCTCAAGATTCTCGGTTCGTACCCGCGCGCCCGCTGAGCGGCTCGTTGCCGCCGCGCATGCGTGGCGGTCCGGTTTCCTGCGTCGCACGACGCGCTTTTATCGATGTCCCCGTGGCTGCGTTCTCTTTCAACAAACTCGTTATTCTCGGCGTCGGCCTGATAGGCGGATCGCTCGCGCGCGCGCTGCGTGAACGCGCGGGACTCGCGGGGCGGATCGTCGGCGTGGGGCGTTCGGCGCAGTCGGTGGCGCGCGCGCTCGAGCTAGGCGTGATAGACGAAGCCGTTGCGCTCGACGACACCCCCGCGCTGACGCGCGCGCTCCAGGGCGCCGACCTCGTGCTGCTCGCGGCGCCGGTCGCGCAGACGGGCCCGCTGCTCGCGCGGATTGCGCCGTTGCTGGACCCGCACGCCATCGTCACCGATGCCGGCAGCACCAAGAGCGACGTCGTCGCGGCCGCGCGGCAAGCGCTGGGCGCGCGGATCGCGCAATTCGTGCCGGGGCATCCGATCGCGGGCCGCGAGTCGAGCGGCGTCGATGCGGCGTTGCCGGAGCTGTACGTCGGGCGCAATGTCGTGCTGTGTCCGCTGACGGAGAACGCGCTCGCCGACGTGGAGCGCATCGCCTCGATGTGGCGCGCCACCGGCGCCTGCGTGCGCGAGATGAGCGAGGCGCAGCACGATCGCGTGTTCGCTTCGGTGAGCCACTTGCCGCACGTGCTGTCGTTCGCGCTCGTCGACCAGATTCTTGCCACGCCCGACGCCGAGCTGAAATTCTCGTTTGCGGCGGGCGGATTCCGCGACTTCACGCGCATCGCCGCGTCGAGTCCGGAAATGTGGCGCGACATCTGTCTGGCGAACCGCGCCGCGCTGCTCGCCGAACTGGACGATTACACGGCCGTGCTCGCGCGTTTTCGCGCGGCGATCGAGGCATCGGACGGCGCCGCGCTCGAAGCAGCGTTCGCGCGCTCGCGCGTGGCGCGCCGGGAATGGCAGGAACGTGGCGGCGTCAGGCCGGCCGGTGAAAGCGCGGAAAAGTGAGCCGCGGAGAAGCACGCAGTAAAACAAGGACACACTATGGAACATCTGGATCTCGGACCTTTCTCGCGCGCGTCCGGCACGGTGCGCTTGCCCGGGTCGAAGAGCATCTCGAACCGCGTGCTGCTGCTCGCGGCATTGTCGAGCGGCGAAACCTCGATCACCAATCTGCTCGATTCCGACGACACCCGCGTGATGATCGCCGCGCTCAAGACGCTCGGCGTTGGCGTCCGCGAGGAAGGCGAGCGGATCGTCGTGGCCGGGACGGGCGGCGCGTTTCCGTCGAAGTCGGCGGAGTTGTTCCTCGGCAACGCCGGCACGGCGGTGCGCCCGCTGACCGCGGCGCTGGCCGTCAACGGCGGTGAATACCGCGTGCACGGCGTGCCGCGCATGCACGAGCGGCCGATCGGCGATCTCGTCGACGGGCTGCGTCAGATCGGCGCGCAGATCGACTACGAACTCAACGACGGCTT
Organism: Caballeronia sp. LZ032; assembly: GCF_031451315.1. Classification (NCBI taxonomy): domain Bacteria; kingdom Pseudomonadati; phylum Pseudomonadota; class Betaproteobacteria; order Burkholderiales; family Burkholderiaceae; genus Caballeronia; species Caballeronia sp. LZ032. Next base: position 2,312,600 of record NZ_JARUXP010000001.1, on the reverse strand, counting down.
TCCGCCGCTCAGGATCCACCCGGCGAAGATCGCGGTGGACCGTCCCGTGCGCGTGCGCGGCGACGTGTCGAGCCAGTTCCTCACCGCGCTGCTGATGAGCCTGCCGGTGGCCGAAGGGCGCAACGGGCCGGTGACGATCGAGATCGAGGGCGAGCTGATTTCGAAGCCTTATATCGACATCACCATTCGCCTGATGGAGCGCTTCGGCGTGCGCGTCGAGCGCGACGGCTGGGCGCGCTTCACGATTCCGGCCGGCGCCGGCTATCGCTCGCCGGGCGCGATCATGGTGGAAGGCGATGCGTCGTCGGCCTCGTATTTTCTGGCGGCGGGCGCGATCGGCCACGGTCCGGTGCGCGTGGAAGGCGTCGGGCGGTCGAGCATCCAGGGCGATGTCGGATTCGCCGACGCGCTCAACCGCATGGGCGCGAACATCATGATGGGCGAGGACTGGATCGAGGTGCGGGGCGTCGAGTCCGACGACGGCAGGCTCGCTGCCATCGACATGGATTTCAACCTGATTCCCGATGCCGCGATGACCATCGCGGTGGCCGCGCTGTTCGCGAACGGCACGACGACGCTGCGCAATATCGCGAGCTGGCGCGTGAAGGAAACCGACCGCATCGCCGCGATGGCGACGGAACTGCGCAAGGTCGGCGCGACGGTGGAAGAGGGCGCGGACTATCTCGTGGTCACGCCGCCCGCGACCCTCACGCCGGGCGCCGCGATCGACACCTACGACGATCACCGCATGGCCATGTGCTTCTCGCTGGTGAGCCTGGGCGGCGTGCCGGTGCGCATCAACGATCCGAAATGCGTGAACAAGACGTTCCCGGACTACTTCGAGCGCTTCGCGGCCCTCGTGAAGGCGTAACCGGCGTGCGGTACCGTGAAGCGCGATGACTTTGATTTCAACGGCAACACTAACGGGCCAGTACGGCCAGATTCAATGAAACCGACCCGTCCATTCGACCCCATTCCAGTGATCACCATCGACGGGCCGACCGCTTCGGGCAAGGGCACGGTCGCCGCGGTCGTCGCGGCGACGCTGGGCTTCCACCTGCTCGACAGCGGCGCGCTGTACCGGCTGGCGGCGCTCGCGAGCGTGCGCTATCAGATCGCGACGGACGATGCGGCCGGCCTTGCAAAGCTGATCGAGTCGCTCCATATCACCTTCCGCGAAGGCTGCGCCCAGCTCGATGGCGTGGATGTGTCCGGCGAAATCCGGCAGGAAGAAGTGGGCAACCGCGCCTCTGCCATCGCCGTCCACCACGAGGTGCGTCAGGCGCTGGTCGCGCGCCAGCGGGCCTTCCGCAAGCGCCCGGGACTGGTCGCCGACGGCCGCGACATGGGCACCGTGATCTTCCCGGACGCCACGCTGAAGGTGTTTTTGACGGCGAGCGTCGAGGCGCGCGCTGCCAGACGGCATAAGCAATTGATGCAAAAAGGTTTTTCTGCTAACATAGATGACCTGCTGCGCGATTTGCGCGAACGGGACGCCCGGGACATGAACCGGAGCGTCGCGCCGCTCAAGCCTGCAGCGGATGCGAAGACGCTGGACACCTCCGGTCTGTCCATCGACCAGGCGGTCGAGCAGATCATCGGCTGGTACAGCGGGATTCGCGTAGTGCAACAACAAGCAAGCAGCAAGCAGTAGACGCAGGCAGCAAGGTGTTCCGCCGGGAGGCGGGACGTGTGTAAAACCCCTTAACCCCGTACGGCTTTGCGTTTCACCGGTCCAGCATGGGATTGTTCCCGGACCACCGCGCAAGGGCTGTGCAAATACAGATTTTTATGTCCGACCTGCAAACCTCCACCCCGAATACCGAATCTTTCGCGGCTCTGTTCGAAGAGTCGCTGACCAAGCAGGACATGCGCGCTGGCGAAGTGATCTCCGCCGAAGTCGTGCGCGTCGACCACAACTTCGTGGTCGTCAACGCTGGTCTCAAGTCCGAAGCCTATATTCCGCTCGAAGAATTCCTGAACGACGCGGGTGAAGTGGAAGTGCAGGCGGGCGACTTCGTTTCCGTCGCGATCGACGCGCTGGAAAACGGCTATGGCGACACCATCCTGTCGCGCGACAAGGCGAAGCGCCTCGCTTCGTGGCTGTCGCTGGAAAAAGCGCTGGACAACAACGAACTCGTGACCGGCACGATCACCGGCAAGGTCAAGGGCGGCATGACCGTGATGGTCAACGGCATCCGCGCGTTCCTGCCGGGTTCGCTCGTCGACACGCGTCCGGTCAAGGACACGACCCCGTACGAAGGCAAGACGCTCGAATTCCGCGTCATCAAGCTGGACCGCAAGCGTAACAACGTGGTGCTGTCGCGCCGCGCGGTGATCGAAGCCACGCAAGGCGAAGAGCGCGCAAAGCTGCTCGAGACGCTGAAGGAAGGCGCGATCGTCGAAGGCGTGGTCAAGAACATCACCGACTACGGCGCGTTCGTGGACCTCGGCGGCATCGACGGCCTGCTGCACATCACCGACATCGCATGGCGTCGCGTGCGTCACCCGTCGGAAGTCCTGTCGGTTGGCCAGGAAGTCACCGCCAAGATCCTCAAGTTCGACCAAGAGAAGAACCGCGTTTCGCTGGGCATCAAGCAATTGGGCGACGATCCGTGGGAAGGTATCTCGCGCCGTTACCCGTCGGGCACGCGCCTGTTCGGCAAGGTCACCAACATCACCGACTACGGCGCATTCGTCGAAGTGGAATCGGGCATCGAAGGCCTGGTTCACGTGTCGGAAATGGACTGGACCAACAAGAACGTTGCGCCGTCGAAGGTTGTCCAGCTGGGCGACGAAGTCGAAGTCATGGTTCTCGAAATAGACGAAGACCGCCGCCGTATCTCGCTCGGCATGAAGCAGTGCAAGCCGAATCCGTGGGATGACTTCAGCCGCAACTACAAGAAGGGCGACAAGCTGTCCGGCGCCATCAAGTCGATCACCGACTTCGGCGTGTTCATCGGTCTGCCTGGCGGCATCGACGGTCTGGTTCACCTGTCGGACCTGTCGTGGTCGGAAACCGGCGAAGAAGCCGTCCGCAAGTACAAGAAGGGCGACGAAGTCGAAGCCGTGGTTCTGGGCATCGACGTCGAGAAGGAACGCATCTCGCTGGGCATCAAGCAGCTGGAAGGCGACCCGTTCAGCAACTTCGTCGCGATCAACGACAAGGGCGCCATCGTCGACGGCGTCGTGAAGTCGGTGGATCCGAAGGGTGCTGTCATTGCGCTGAACGCGGATGTCGAAGGCTACCTGCGTGCTTCCGAAATCGCTCAGGACCGCGTGGAAGATGCGCGCAACGTGCTGAAGGAAGGCGACAAGGTCAACGCGATGATCATCAACATCGATCGCAAGTCGCGTGGCATCAACCTGTCGATCAAGGCGAAGGATTCGGCCGAACAGCAGGAAGCCATGCGCAGCCTGCAGGGCGACTCGAACGCCGCCGCGACCGGCACGACCAACCTCGGCGCGCTGCTCAAGGCCAAGCTCGACGGCCAGAACAGCTAAGCCCTTAACGGCACGGCTGCAGAATGACCAAATCGGAATTGGTCGCCCAGTTGGCGTCGCGATTTCCGCAACTTGTCCTCAAGGATGCGGATTTCGCGGTGAAGACGATGCTCGATGCGATGTCGGAGGCCTTGGCCAACGGTCACCGCATCGAGATTCGCGGCTTCGGCAGCTTCGGGCTCAACCGTCGTCCGTCGCGCGTCGGGCGTAATCCCAAGTCGGGGGAGAAAGTGCTGGTGCCGGAGAAATTCGTGCCGCACTTCAAGCCGGGCAAGGAATTGCGCGAACGCGTCGACGGCCGTTCGGGCGAGCCGCTGAAGATGTCGAATGACGATGATTCGGACGATCTCTGATCGGCCGGGTTTGTCGGCGGGGATGCCCCGAACGTATCGTCGGCCAGCGGGCCATCGACCAGAGAAAGCACCCTTCGGGGTGCTTTTTTCATGGGCGCTGCATTTGCACGCGCTGTGTACTCGACGGGTGCGTGGCTTGCTGAAAGACGAGCAAAGCGCCGGCGACTGCCGGTGCGCATAAGCATCAATTACAATACCGGTCACTTTGACCTCGTAACATGCTTCGCTCGCCGTTCCACAATAAACGGCCGCATCCTGCACCGCTGCATGCGCCACGTGTACCACCCGCAACCGCTCCCGCGAGACCTCGTATGAAATTCATTGTCTGGCTGATCCGCGTCCTGGTTTTCGTGCTGCTTCTGGTGCTGGCCCTGGCCAACACCCAGACGGCGACGCTGAATTTCCTCGCCGGCTATGCCTGGCAAGCGCCGCTGATCCTGATCGGCCTGGCGTTTTTCGTCGTTGGATTGCTGGCGGGACTCGTCTCCGCGTTGCCGGCGCGGGTGCGCCTGCGCATGGAGAACGGCCGTCTCAAGCGCGAACTGCGCGTGGCGCGCGAGACGCCGGTGGTGAAGGAAGAACCGCCGATGCCGCCGCTCATCTGAACATGACGCCCGCGGCCGGCAGACACCTCACTCTTCTCGACTAATCGCATGGATCTAGACTTCTGGTGGCTGCTCGTCATTCCCGTCGCGTTCGCGCTGGGCTGGATGACGTCCCGCTATGACCTGAAAACGCTGCTGTCCGAGAATGCGAACCTGCCGCGCTCGTACTTCCGCGGCCTCAACTTCCTCCTCAACGAGCAACACGACAAGGCCATCGACGCCTTCATCGAAGTTGCCAAGCTGGATCCGGAAACCATCGAACTGCACTTCGCGCTCGGCAACCTGTTCCGTCGCCGGGGCGAGACCGATCGCGCGATCCGCGTGCATCAGAACCTGCTGAGCCGCGCCGATCTGCCGGTCGCGGAACGCGATCACGCGCTCTACGAACTGGGCCAGGATTTCCTGAAAGCCGGCTTGCTGGACCGCGCCGAGGAAACCTTCCGCTCGCTCGATTCCGGCGAATACTCGCTCGGCGCGAAACGCGCGCTGCTGACCATCTACGAGATCGAGAAGGACTGGCCGAAGTCCATCGCGACGGCCGAGCAGATCGAGAAGATGGGCGCACCGTCGCTGCACATGGAGATCGCGCATTTCCATTGCGAGCTCGCGCAGGAAGCGTTGCAGCGCAAGAATCCCGATGGCGCGCGCGCGGAGCTGAAACTCGCGCTGGCGTCGAATCCGGACAACGTGCGCGCGACCATCCTCGGCGGCGACGTGGAAGCGGCCGCCGGCAACCTGGACGGCGCGATTGCGCACTGGAAGCGCGTCGAGGAGCAGAACGAGGCGTATCTTCCGCTGGTCGCCGAAAAGCTGATGAAGGCCTACAGCGCGCTCGAGCGCAAGGAAGACGGCGTCGCGCTGCTGACCGAGTACGCGAGCCGCTATCCGTCGAACGATTTGCTCGATGTCGCGTACAAGCACGTGCAGGAACTGCGCGGACTGGAAGCGGCGCACGCGCTGGCGCGCAAGCAAATGGAGAGCGCGCCGAATCTCGCGGGCATGACGCGCCTGCTCGAAGCGCAGGAAGCGACGGCCGAGGAACCGCGCCGCGGCGAACTCGAACTGATGCGCAATCTGGTGAAGCAGCGCACCAAGAATCTGCCGCGTTACACGTGCCAGACCTGCGGTTTCCGCGCGCGGCTATTCTATTGGCAGTGCCCCGGCTGCAGCGGCTGGGAGACCTACGCGCCGCGCCGCGTCGAGCCGATCACGAGTTCGGCCTGAGCCGCGCGAGCAGAATCGGAACACGCGTGAAAGCGGGCGCTGCGTGCGCCCCGGCAATTCAGACCTCACTGGAAAGCGTATGAAAGTGACCATCGTCGGCACGGGTTATGTCGGTCTAGTGACCGGCGCGTGTCTCGCCGAAATCGGCAATGACGTGTTTTGCGTGGATGTCGATCCGCGCAAGATCGAGATTCTCAACAACGGCGGCGTGCCCATCCACGAGCCGGGCCTGCAGGAAATGCTCCGGCGCACGCGCGCCGCGGGCCGCATCCAGTTTTCCACCGACGTGAAAGCGAGCGTCGAGCACGGCGACATCCAGTTCATCGCCGTCGGCACGCCGCCGGATGAAGACGGCTCCGCCGACCTGCAATACGTGCTCGCGGCGGCGCGCAACATCGGCAAGTATTCGAACGGCTTCAAGGTGATCGTCGACAAGTCGACGGTGCCGGTCGGCACGGCGCTCCAGGTGGGACGCGTCGTCGCCGAGGAACTCAAGGCGCGCGGCCTCGACGGCTCGGACAAGCACGGCTTCTCGGTCGTGTCGAACCCGGAGTTTCTGAAAGAAGGCGCGGCCGTCGATGACTTCATGCGGCCCGACCGCATCGTGATCGGCATCGACGACGATCATGCCGGCCAGCTCGCGCGCGAGAAGATGAAGCGCCTGTACGCGCCGTTCAATCGCAATCACGAACGCACGCTCTACATGGACGTGCGCTCGGCGGAGTTCACCAAGTACGCGGCCAACGCGATGCTCGCCACGCGCATCTCGTTCATGAACGACCTGTCGAATCTCGCGGATACCGTCGGCGCCGATATCGAAGCGGTGCGGCGCGGCATCGGCTCGGATCCGCGCATCGGCTATCACTTCCTGTATGCGGGCTGCGGGTATGGCGGCTCGTGTTTCCCGAAGGACGTGCAGGCGCTCGCGCAGACGGCCCGTGAAAACGGCCACACGCTGCGCATTCTCGAAGCCGTGGAAGCCGTCAATGACGACCAGAAGGAAGTGCTCGTCAACAAGATCGTGCGGCGCATGGGCGAGGATCTGCGCGGCCGTACCTTCGCGGTCTGGGGCCTGGCGTTCAAGCCGAACACCGATGACATGCGCGAGGCGTCGAGCCGCCGCATGATCCAGGCGCTGCTGAAGCGCGGCGCGTCGGTGCAGGCCTACGATCCGGTCGCGCGCGACGAGGCCGAACGCGTCTTCGCGCTCGATCTCGCGGATCGTGCGGAGGACATGAAGCGCCTGCACTTCGTGAAGACGCAGCAGGATGCGCTGACGAACGCCGATGCGCTCGTCATCGTGACCGAATGGAAGGAATTCAAGAGCCCCGACTTCGCTCATCTGAAAGGCGCGCTGAAGGCGCCGGTGATTTTCGATGGCCGCAATCTGTACGAACCGGAAGCGATGGCCGAACTGGGCATCGACTACTACGCAATAGGACGTCCCCATGTCGAACTCGACTCCAACGGCTCACGACATTAAGCACGACACCAGGACGGAGATTCCCGTCGTGCCGCGCGCGCGCGTCGCGGCGGCGCGCGTGCTGGTGGTCGGCGACGTGATGCTCGACCGCTACTGGTTCGGCGACGTCAACCGCATCTCCCCCGAAGCACCCGTGCCGGTCGTGCACGTGCAGAAGAAGGAAGATCGCTTGGGCGGCGCGGCCAATGTCGCGCGCAATGCGGCGGCGCTCGGCGCGCAGGCGGGTTTGCTGTGCGTCGTGGGACACGACGAGCCGGGTGAACGCGTGGTCGAATTGCTCGGCGAGAGCAAGGTCGCGGCGCATCTGGAACGCGATCCCGAACTGCTCACGACCATCAAGCTGCGGGTGTTGTCGCGTCAGCAGCAATTGCTGCGCGTGGACTTCGAGAACACGCCGAATCACGAAGTGCTGCGCGCGTGCCTCGAACGCTTTGCCGAGATCCTGCCGCAGCACGACGTGATCCTCATGTCCGACTACGCGAAGGGCGGCCTGACGCACGTCACGCAGATGATCGCCGACGCACGCCGCGCCGGAAAACCGGTCCTGGTCGATCCGAAGGGCGACGACTGGGACCGCTATCGCGGCGCGACGCTCATCACGCCGAACCGCGCGGAATTGCGCGAGGTCGTCGGACAATGGAAGTCGGAAGAAGACCTGCATGAGCGCGTGGCGAAGCTGCGTCGCGAACTCGAATTCGGCGCGCTGCTGCTGACGCGTTCGGAAGAAGGCATGACGCTCTTCACCGAAGGCCGGGTGGTGCATACATCGGCCGAAGCACGCGAAGTGTATGATGTCTCGGGCGCCGGCGACACCGTCATCGCGACGGTCGCCACCATGCTGGGCGCGGGCGTGCCGCTGGTCGATTCCATCGTGTATGCGAACCGCGCGGCGGGCATCGTGGTCGGCAAGCTGGGCACGGCCACCGTCGACTACAACGAACTCTTCGCCTGATTCCCTCTCTCTGATAAACCGCCATGACCATCATCGTTACCGGTGCGGCCGGATTCATCGGCAGCAACATCGTCAAGGCGCTCAATGAGCGCGGCGAACAGCGCGTGATCGCAGTCGACAATCTCACGCGCGCCGACAAGTTCAAGAATCTCGTCGATTGCGACATCGACGATTACCTCGACAAGACCGAATTCGTCGAGCGCTTCAAGCGCGGCGATTTCGGCAAGGTACGCGCGGTGTTCCATGAAGGCGCCTGTTCGGACACGATGGAAACCGACGGCCGCTACATGATGGACAATAACTTCCGCTACAGCCGCGACGTGATGGACACGTGCCTCGCGCAAGGGGCGCAGTTCCTCTATGCATCGTCGGCGGCTACCTACGGCGGATCGAGCAAGTTCGTCGAAGAGCGCGCGTACGAGAAGCCGCTCAACGTCTACGGCTACTCGAAGCTGCTGTTCGACCAGATCGTGCGCCAGGTGTTGCCGCAGGCGAAGAGCCAGATTGTCGGCTTCCGCTATTTCAACGTGTATGGGCCGCGTGAGACGCACAAGGGCCGCATGGCGTCGGTCGCGTTTCACAACTTCAACCAGTTCCGCTCGGAAGGCAAGGTCAAGCTGTTCGGCGAATACAACGGCTATGCAGCGGGCGAGCAGACGCGCGATTTCATCTCGGTGGAAGACGTGGTGAAGGTGAATCTGTTCTTCTTCGATCATCCGGAGAAGTCGGGCATCTTCAATCTCGGCACGGGCCGCGCGCAGCCGTTCAACGACATCGCCTCGACCGTCGTGAACTCCTTGCGCGCGCTCGACGGCGAGGCCACGCTGTCGCTCGCGGAACTCGTGCAGCGCGGCTTGCTGGAATACATCGCGTTTCCGGACGCGCTGCGCGGCAAGTATCAATGCTTCACGCAGGCCGACCAGTCGAAGTTGCGCGCAGCCGGCTACGACGCGCCGTTCTTGACGGTTCAGGAAGGCGTCGACCGCTACGTGCGCTGGCTGTTCGGCCAGCTATAAACGCGCGCCTTCCCTCACTACACTGGGTCTCACGGTCGGCAGGTCGCCGGCCGGTTCCTCACGGAGACTCAGTCATGTTCAAGCACGCACTCTCGTCCCTTGCCGCGCTCGCGCTGATCCTTTCCCTTGGTTCGGCGTTCGCGGCCGTCGACGTCAACACCGCAGATGTCGACGCGCTGCGCGGCGTCAAGGGCATCGGCCCGGCCAAGGCGAAGGCCATTCTCGACGAACGTCAGGCGCACGGCCCGTTCAAGGACGCCGGCGATCTCAGCACGCGCGTGAAGGGCATGGGCGGCAAGACCGTCCAGCGTCTGGAAGCGGAGGGGCTGACCATCGGCGCCTCCACCAAGACAGCAGCTGCACCGCCCGGTAACGCGGCACCGCCCGGCGCGGCCAACGCGGCGGTCGCCACGCCGGTGTCGGCGTCCGCCTCGGCCAAGCCGGTGGTGGTCAAGAAGTAACCGGCAGCGTCGTTGAATGGCTCCGGGCGCGCTCTGGTGCGCAGCGCGTGACCGGGCCTTGGGCTTCGGACTCCTTCAGCCTGTAGAGCGTTTGGGCTCCCCGCGGTGTGCCTCCCGCGGGGCTTTTTGCATGCATGATGGGTGGCTGAAGCTGTCGAAGGGATTACGGCGCCGGCGCAGACCATCCGGGCGGCAGGGCCGCGTGAACGTCGAAAGGACCGCTGGGCTACAATCGACCAACCCCCTTACCTCTGTTTTCACGCCAGCCGTACTCGTGCGTGAAACCTGATTCCGCTCCGCATATGGCTTACATGACTATCGAAGACACGATCGGCAACACGCCGCTCGTGCAGCTCGTCCGCGTCGTGGACGATGAAATCCGCAGCCGCAACAATGTCGTGCTGGGCAAGCTCGAAGGCAACAATCCGGCGGGTTCGGTGAAGGACCGTCCGGCTGCGTCGATGATCCGCAAGGCCGAGGAACGCGGCCGCATCAAGCCGGGCGACACGCTGATCGAAGCCACGAGCGGCAACACCGGCATCGCGCTGGCCATGGCCGCCGCCATGCGCGGCTACAAGATGGTGCTGCTGATGCCCGAGGATCTCTCGGTGGAACGTCGCCAGAGCATGGCGGCGTATGGCGCCGAGATCATCCTGACGCCGGTGAAGGGCGGCATGGAATACGCACGCGACCTCGCCGACCAGATGCAGCGCGACGGCCGCGGCATCATCCTCGACCAGTTCGCGAATCCGGACAACCCGCTCGCGCACTACGAAGCCACGGGCCCGGAACTCTGGAAGCAGACCGAAGGACGCATTACGCACTTCGTGTCGTCCATGGGCACGACCGGCACGATCATGGGCGTGTCGAAGTATCTGAAGGAGCAGAACGAGAAGATCGAGATCATCGGCGCGCAGCCGGAAGAGGGCTCGCGTATTCCGGGCATTCGCAAGTGGCCGGAAGCGTATCTGCCGAAGATCTTCGATCGCAGCCGCGTGGATCGCGTCGAGAACGTGAGCCAGGCCGCGTCGGAAGCCATGGCGCGGCGCCTCGCTTCCGTCGAAGGCATCTTCGCGGGTATTTCGTCAGGAGGCGCGTGTGAAGTCGCGCTGCGTATCGCGCGTCAGGTCGAGAACGCGACCATTGTGTTCATCGTCTGCGATCGCGGCGACCGGTATCTGTCGACGGGCGTGTTTCCCGCTTAAGGTCCAGACGGTTTGTAGCGCTCAATGAGAAAACCCCGGCGTGCCGGGGTTTTCTTCATGTTCGAGCGAACCGCGCGCTATTGTGAATTCGCGCCCGTATCGCCCGCGATCATGCGCGCCTTCACCGCCTCGCCCAGCTGATACACCGCAAGCGCGTAGAAAAAGCTGCGGTTGTAGCGCGTCAGCACATAGAAGTTCTTCAGTCCGAGCGTGTACTCCGTCGCGCGCCCCGGCGTGGGCAGATCGACGACCGTGAGCGGCGTGGCAGCTTCGGCCGCGAGATTCAGGCCCGGCTCGTTGAGCAGCATGCCGGCCTTGGTCAGCTGCGCGAGCGACCACTTCGGCTCCGGCGATCCATCCGCCGCCGCCTGGGCAATGCCCTGGCTGCCTTCGTCGCCGGCAATGCGCCACACCACCGGACGGCCCGCTTCCCAGCCGTTCTGCTTCAGATAATTCGCGACACTGCCGATGGCATCCGCCGGACTCGTGCGCAGGTCGATGCGGCTGTTGCCGTCGTAGTCCACCGCGTACTGCACGATGCTGCTCGGCAGGAACTGCGGAATGCCGATCGCGCCCGTGTAGGAGCCGAGCACCGTGGTCGGATCGATCTGCGAATCGCGCGTCCACACGAGCAGGTCTTCGAGGTTCTTGCGGAAGGTCGCCATGCGCTCGGCGCGGTTCGGCGTGTTCGGGTAATCGAAGGTGAGCGTGGTCAGCGCGTCGAGCGCGCGGAAGTTGCCCATGTAACGGCCGTAGATCGTCTCCACGCCGATGATGCCCACAATGATCTCCGGCGGCACCCCGAACTGCTCGGCGGCGCGCTTGAGCGTCGCCTGATTGGCGCGCCAGAACTTCACGCCCGCATTGATGCGCACCGGCTCGATGAAGCGCGCCTGGTATGCGCGCCAGTTCTTGGTCGCGGGCGTGGGCGAGGGCAGCACCAGCTTCGCCGCCGTGGCCGAATAGCTGACGCGCGCGAACAGGTCGTGCAGCGCGGAGGAATCGAAGTCGTAGCGCGCCACCATGTCGTTGATGAACGCCTCGACATTCGGATTGTTCGCGTAACGCTGCGGCACGATCTCTTCTTCGAACATCTGGCCTTGCGGCGTCGCGGTCTGGGGTTGCTGGGACTGGGCGACGGCGCCGGTTGCGCCGAGGCAGCCGAGCGCGCAGACGAGTGCAGCGAGGAACGCGCGTGGAGTCGGCTTGAACGGGGCCGCGAGGTCGGACGGAGCAAACTGAAAAGTCATGGTGTGCGTGGTTGGGGCGGTTGGAGCGATGCCGGATGTTCGGACGGCACGACGCTCGTGGAGCCGGTCTCGAGTGGGCCTTGATTCTGCCGCGGTGCTTCAGTGCTTCAGGTGGCTCGAGCCGGCCTTTGATCTGGATCGACCGGGGTCGATCCGCAACGATTCTCAACGGGACGCAACGGCCTGCGACGGGCCGCGCGCAGTGGCACGGCCGGCAAGGCGTCGGGGCAGTATAACCGACGCCTCGCGCCCGTACCGGCCAAGTCCGCGGGCGCGGCCGTCATCGGGAACGCTGTGGTAACTTAGCGTCAAAGGCGCGGCCCGAGGTCGTGTATGACGAAAAAAGACGAGACGAGAGCCGACGAAAGCGGCATTGCGAGACATCATGGCGACCGGCTTCTACTCCCACCCCGACTGCCTCCAGCACGACAACGGCCAATGGCATCCCGAATGCCCGGCACGCTTGCAGGCCATTGAAGATCAACTGATCGCGAGCCGCATCGACGCGCTGATCGAACGCGAGGAAGCCCCGCTCGCCGACGAAGCCGAACTTGCGCGCGTGCATACGCAGGCGCATATCGACTACATCAAGAGCCGCACGCCCGAGCACGGACGCAGCGAACTGGACCCCGATACCTCGATGTGCCCCGCGTCCTATCAGGCCGCGTTGCGCGCGGCGGGCGCGGCGGTCGCGGCCACCGATGCCGTCATCGAAGGACGCTATGACAACGCGTTCTGCAGCGTGCGTCCGCCGGGCCATCATGCGGAGCCCGCGCGCGCGATGGGCTTTTGTCTCTTCAACAACGTCGCGATCGCGGCGCGGCATGCGCTCGAGGTGCATGGCCTGCAGCGCGTCGCCATCGTCGATTTCGACGTGCATCACGGCAACGGCACCGAAGCCGCCTTCAGCGGCGACCCGCGCGTGCTGATGTGCAGCTTCTTCCAGCATCCGTTCTATCCGTTCAGCGGCGCCGGCAATCATGCGGACAACATGGTCAACGTGCCGCTCGCCGCGCGCACCAAGGGCATGGAAGTGCGCGAAGTGGTCGACATGCTGTGGCTGCCGCGGCTCGAGGCATTCAAGCCGCAGATGATCTTCTTCTCCGCCGGGTTCGACGCCCATCGCGAAGACGACATGGCCAACATGGGCCTCGTCGAGGACGACTACGCGTGGATCACCGAGCAGATCCGCGGGGTGGCTCAACGTCACGCGCAAGGGCGTATCGTCAGTTGCCTGGAAGGCGGCTACAACCTCTCGGCGCTCGGCCGCAGCGTGGTCGCGCATCTGCGCGCGCTCGCGGAGATCTAGCCGGACGCATGCGTGCGCGCATGCTCGGCGCGCACGAGGATCCAGTCGATGAGTTCACGGATCACGCGATCCCGATCCAGGTCGTTGAGCGTCTCGTGCGCGCCGTCCTGAACCATCGCGAGGGTGCTGTCGGTCGAGCCGACGTGCGCTTCGAATTCACGGCTGCCGGCGGGATCGCAGATGGCGTCGGCGGTGCCGTGGAAGATCCGCAGCGGCAACTCGAGCGTCGCGCGCTGCGCCGCCACGCGCTCCATGCCGGCGAGAATCTGCGCGGCCGTGCGCGCGGGCACCGGACCGTGATGCACAAGCGGATCACGCTGATACGCGCTCACCACACCGCTTGCACGCGACAGCAACGCAGGGTCGATGCTGAACGCGGCCATGCGCGGTGCGATCAGCCCTGCCAGCCGGCTTAGTGCGAGCTTCCAGCGCGGCGTGCCCGGCCCCGGCTTCAGCGCAGGACTCGACAAGATCAGCCCAGCCAGCTTCCTTTGCGGCGCGCGCTCGATCGCATACAGCGCCGCAATCGTTCCGCCCATGCTGTGGCCCATCAGGAAGAGCGGCGTGGCGGCGGGCGGCGTCGCGGCGCAGGCTTCGAGCAGCACGTCGGTATCGCGCAGATAGTCGTTGAAAACGCGCACCTGCACGCGCGGCCCCGACGACTTGCCGTGCCCGCGCAAATCGACCGCAATCAATTCAATGGCCGCCGCATTCAGCGCGAGCGCCAGCGCGTCATAGCGGCCCGCGTGCTCGCCCAGGCCATGCACGAGCGCCACGCGCGCAAGCACCGCCTGCGTCTCGCCGTCCCGCGCCGGTTGCCAGCGATGCAGCAGCAAATCGACGCCATGGCGCGTCGTAACCATGCTTGTCGAATAGAGCGTGCGTGCCTTGCCTGTCATTTCGATGAGTTATTAGGTGATCTGAAATCATTATTAAACAGAATGAAGCCGGTCCTGTAAAATCGCGGGCGAACAGGACAAAACCAGCTTCAGCTTCATCAAGCGGCGGCGGCTGCGCGGGTGCATGCACCTGGCGAGGCCTTCCGCCGTTTGCATTTCCATGATCGAAATTCACAATCTCTCACAACGTTTCGCCGGGCCCCGGGGCTGGGTCGAGGCGTTGCACAACGTCAATCTGACGATTCCCGCCGGCGAAGTCTTCGGCATCATCGGGCGCAGCGGCGCCGGCAAGAGCACGCTGGTGCGCACCATCAACCTGCTGACGCGGCCGAGCGAAGGCAGCGTCGTGGTGGGCGGCCGCGACCTCATGACGCTCTCGCGCGACGACCTGCGGGCCGCGCGCCGCGACATCGGCATGATCTTCCAGCATTTCAACCTGCTCAGTTCGCGCACCGTGTACGGCAACGTCGCGCTGCCGCTCGAACTCGCCGGCAAGAAGCGCGACGAGATCGAAGCCGCCGTGCTGCCGCTGCTCGAACTGGTCGGCCTGACGCAGCACAAGGACAAATATCCCGCGCAGATCAGCGGCGGCCAGAAGCAGCGTGTGGGCATCGCGCGGGCGCTGGCGAGCAAGCCGAAGGTGCTGCTTTCGGACGAGGCCACCTCCGCGCTCGATCCCGAAACCACACGCGCCATTCTCGACCTGCTGCGCCGGATCAATCGCGAACTCGGCCTGACCATCGTGCTCATCACGCACCAGATGGAAGTGATCAAGCAGGTGTGCGACCGCGTCGCGGTGCTGGAGGCGGGGCGCGTGGTGGAAGAGGGCAAGGTCGTCGATGTCTTCATGCGGCCGCATCACGAAGTGACGCGCGCATTGATCGGCGATGTCATCGCGCACGAACTGCCGCCCGCGCTGAAGGCCCGCGTGAGCGAGCGCCTCAAGACCGGCAGCGGACATCTGCTGCGGCTCGCGTTCACGGGCTCAGGCGTCGATCAGCCGATTCTCTCCGAGACCATCCGCCGCTACGAGCTCGATTTCAACATCCTGCATGGCCAGATCGACGAGATCCAGGGCCAGGCGTTCGGCTCGCTCGCGGTGCTGGCGGGCGGGCAACCGGTGAAGGTCGCGGAAGCGATCGACTATCTGCGCTCGCAGGGCGTCGTGGTGGAGGAGTTGTCCCATGTTGAGTGAGATGTTCGACATGTTCGTGCAGTCGTTCTGGGAAACGCTGGTCATGGTCGGCATCTCGGGACTCGTGGGCGCGGCCGTGGGCTTGCCGCTCGGCGTGCTGCTCTATCTGACCGACCGCGACAGCGTGCTGCCCAATATCGCGGTGAACCGCGTGCTCGGCGGCATCGTCAACGCGGTGCGCTCCACGCCGTTCATCATCCTGCTGGTCGCCGTGATTCCGTTCACGCGCCTGATCGTCGGCTCGTCGATCGGCACGGCGGCCGCCGTCGTGCCGCTGACCATCGCCGCCGCGCCGTTCGTCGCGCGCCTTGTCGAGACGGCGCTGCGCGAAGTGGATCGCGGACTCATCGAAGCCGCGCAGGCCATGGGCGCGTCCACCCGCCAGATCGTCTTCAAGGTGCTGCTGCCGGAATCGCTGCCGGGCGTCGTCGCCGGGCTGACCATCACGTTCGTCTCGCTGGTCGGCTATTCGGCAATGGCGGGCGCGATCGGCGGCGGCGGCCTGGGCGATCTCGGCATCCGCTACGGCTATCAGCGCTTCCTGCCGGAAGTGATGATCACCGTCGTCGTGATTCTCATCGTGTTCGTGCAACTCGTGCAGTCGTTCGGCGACTGGCTCGTGCGGCGCCTCAGCCACAAATAAATCATCCCAAGAAATCATCCCAAGAGACCACACCATGCAACGTCGATTCATCCTGAAGTTCGCCGCCGCGCTCCTGAGCGCATCGCTGTTCAACCTCGCTCACGCTGAAGACGCCATCAAGATGGGCGTGACAGGCGGCCCGCACGCGCAGATCATGGACGTGGTGAAGCAGGTCGCCGCGAAGAACGGCCTCAAGATCACGGTGATCGAATTCTCGGACTACGTGCAGCCGAATGCCGCACTCGCCGCCGGCGATCTCGACGCGAACAGCTACCAGCATCTGCCGTATCTCGACGCGCAAGTGAAGGATCGCGGCTACAAGCTCATCCGGATCGCGGATACGGTGACCTTCCCGATGGGCATCTATTCGAAGAAGCTGAAGTCGCTGGCGGCGCTGCCGAACGGCGCGCGCATCGCGGTGCCGAACGATCCGACCAACGGCGGCCGCGCGCTGCTGCTGCTGCAGAAGCAAGGTCTCATCAAGCTGCGCGCCGACGCGGGCCTGAAGGCCACGCCGCTCGACATCGCGGAGAACCCGAAGAAGCTGAAGATCGTCGAACTGGACGCGGCGCAGATTCCGCGCTCGCTCGACGACGTCGACGCTGCCGCCATCAACACGAACTTCGCGATGGAAGCGGGTCTGAAGCCGAAGTCGGATGCGATTGCCATCGAGGATCCGCACGGCCCGTACGTGAACATCATCGCGATCCGCGCCGCCGACAAGGACAAGCCGTGGGTCGCCAAACTGGTGGCGGCGTATCACTCGCCGGAAGTGAAGCAGTTCGTGGAAGGCAAGTACGCGGGTGCGGTCATCACCGCGTGGTAAGCAGCATCAAAAGGTGACGAGTACGGGTTTTCGTGGATGTGAATAGAACGACCGTTCGATAAAAATAGAGAAAATCCTATTGCACGATGACCCGGCCTGCCCGATTGCGGGGAAGTGAGCCGCCGCGTCGCTCGTATAATGACGCTGGGTTGACGTAATCGTAACTTTGGAGCGTGTGGATGAAAATTCTGGTGCCAGTCAAGCGCGTGGTCGACTACAACGTGAAGGTCCGCGTGAAATCGGACAACACGGGCGTCGATATCGCCAACGTGAAGATGTCGATGAACCCGTTCGACGAGATCGCCGTGGAAGAAGCGGTGCGTCTGAGGGAAGCGGGCGTTGCAACCGAAGTGATCGCGGTGTCGTGCGGCGTGACGCAATGTCAGGAAACGCTGCGCACGGCCATGGCAATCGGTGCGGATCGCGGCATTCTGGTCGAATCGGCCGATGAGCTTCAGCCGCTCGCCGTCGCGAAAATCCTGAAAGCGCTGGTCGATCAGGAAAAGCCTGAACTCGTCATTCTCGGCAAGCAGGCCATCGACGACGATTCGAATCAGACCGGCCAGATGCTCGCTGCATTGGCGGGACTGCCGCAAGCGACGTTCGCCTCGAAGGTCGTGATCGCCGATGGCAAAGCCACCGTCTCGCGCGAAGTGGACGGCGGCGCGGAAACGCTGTCGCTGAAGCTGCCGGCCGTCGTGACCACCGACCTGCGTCTCAACGAGCCGCGCTATGTGACGCTGCCGAACATCATGAAGGCGAAGAAGAAGCCGCTCACGACCGTGAAGCCGGCGGATCTCGGCGTGGATGTCGCGCCGCGCCTGAAGACGCTGAAGGTCGTCGAGCCGCCGAAGCGCAGCGCCGGCATCACGGTGCCGGACGTGAAGACGCTGGTCGAGAAGCTGAAGACCGAAGCCAAGGTGCTGTAAAGGAGACGCGAAAAAATGACGATTCTGGTAATTGCGGAACACGACAACGCGTCGATCAAGGCAGCGACGCTCAATACGGTTGCAGCGGCCACGAAGATCGGCGGCGACGTGCAT
>NZ_JARUXP010000001.1:2177021-2294532 GCF_031451315.1 Caballeronia sp. LZ032 | reverse complement strand
GTTGTGATCGTCCTTCTCGGGCAGGATCGTGCCGAGCACGGAGACGCCGGTGCGCATGACGTCCATCGGATGCGCCGAAGCGGGAATCCATTCGAGCGCGGCCTTGAGGTTCGCGGGCAGGCCGCGCATGGCCTTGAGCTTGGTCTTGTAAGCCTTGAGTTCAGCGGCGTTCGGCAACTTGCCGTGCACGAGCAGATAGGCGATCTCTTCGAACTCGGACGTGTTGGCGAGATCGAGAATGTCGTAGCCGCGATAGTGCAGATCGTTGCCAGTGCGGCCGACCGTGCACAACGCGGTATTGCCCGCCGTCACGCCGGACAGCGCAACGGACTTCTTCGGCTTGAAACCGCCCGTGGCGGTGCTGTTGTCTGCTTCGCTCATGTGTTCGTCTCCTGGGTGCGTTATTTCTGGGCGGAAAACAGCTGGTCGAGCTTGTCTTCGTAGGCGTGATAGCCGAGGTACTTGTACAGGTCCGCGCGCGATTGCATGGTGTCGACGGCGGCCTTCTGCGTGCCGTCGCGCCGCACGGTTTCATAAAAGTTCAGCGCCGCCGCGTTCATCGCGCGATATGCGCCGCAGCAGTACAGCGCGATATCGACATTCGCGTCCTTCAGTTCATCGACGGTGAAGAAGGGCGTCGAACCGAACTCGGTCAGGTTCGCGAGGATCGGCACCTGCACCGCCGCCTTGAAGCGCCGGTAGTCGTCGAGCGTCTTCATCGCCTCCGGGAAAATCATGTCCGCGCCGGCTTCGACATAAGCGACCGCGCGCTCGATCGCGGCATCGATGCCTTCGACAGCCGCCGCATCCGTGCGCGCCATGATGACGAAGGAGGCGTCGGTGCGGGCATCGACGGCCGCCTTGACGCGATCCACCATCTCGCCCTTCGAGACGACTTCCTTGCCCGGACGATGGCCGCAGCGCTTCTGTCCGACCTGATCCTCCATGTGCACGGCCGCCACACCGGCCTTGATGAACGAGCGGACCGTGCGCGCGATGTTGAACGCGCCGCCCCAGCCCGTATCGATATCGACCATCAGCGGCAGCGACGATGCATCCGTGATGCGCCGCGCGTCGGTCAGCACGTCTTCCATGGTGCTGATGCCGAGATCCGGCATGCCGAGCGAGTTCGCGGCGACGCCGCCGCCCGACAGATACAGCGCCTTGAAGCCGACGGCCTCGGCCATCTTCGCCGCATAGGCGGTAATGGCGCCGACGACCTGCAAGGGGGATTCGTCCTGGACGGCCTGGCGGAAGCGCGCGCCGGCAGTCTGTTCGAGTGGCGAAGTTGAATTCAAGTTGATGTCTCCTTGGAAGGCTCCGATCGTTTGCAAAATCCCTGCCATGTGGGGCGGGCGGTGTAAGCCGTTGATTTGCCTGAACTTGGCTGCCTGCCTCGCACGCTCGATGATTTCAGGAATGAAATTCGTGTTTCGGAATGGGAACGCGTGGGTTAGGCTAAGGGTTTCAGAAGAAACAGCCCAACATGAAACCCGAAACCGCCTCACGCCCCCGCATCTGGGCGGTCGGCATCAGCCGGCTGCGCGACCTGTTCATGGACGTCGGCGAGGAATACGCCGACCGCGCCGATCTCGACGCCATCCCGCTCGGCTACGAAGACGCCGTCACGCGCATCGAGTCCGAAACCGGCGAGCGGCCCGATGTCATCGTCGCGGGCGGTTCGAACGGCGCGTATCTGAAGACGCGCGTGTCGGTGCCGGTGGTGATCGTCAGCCCGACCGGCTTCGACGTGATGCAGGCGCTCGCCAAGGCGCGCCGCGAGGACGCCCGCATGGCGCTCGTCACGCACGGCGAGACGCCGCCGGAGATTCGCCGCTTTCTCGCCGCGTATGCCATCGACGTGGCCTGCGAGTCGTATCGCTCGGCGCAGGACGCGGAGCATCTCGTGCTCGATCTGCGCGACCGCGGTATCGACGTGGTCGTGGGCCCGGGCCTCGTGACCGATCTCGCCGCCCGTGCCGGCATGCAGTCGGTGTTTCTCTATTCGCGCACGTCGGTTGCCTCGGCGCTGGAGACCGCGCTGGAAGTCGCGCAGGCGATGCGTCGCGAAGCCGGGCGGCGCGCGCGGCTCGACAACCTGCTGCAACATCTGCGCGACGGCGTCGTGGCGGTCGATGCCGAGGGCCGCATCGAAGCGATCAATCGCCGCCTGCTCGATGCGCTCGGCCTGCCCGATGCCGCCCGCGTCGCCGGCCGTGCGCTGCTCGACGTGGCGCCGGCGCTCGACGGCATCCTGCCCGCGGACGGCGAGGATGTCGTCGGCCATGTGCGCGGCGTCAGCTACGCGATCCATCGCGGGCCGCTCGGCGCGGACGGCGCCACCGGCGGCACGCTGTTCACGTTCCAGGAATCGCGCGCCGTCGAGCGGCTGGACCGGACCCTGCGCGCGCGGCAGGGCGCACAGGAATTCGTCGCACGCTACCGGCTGGAGGCGATCGTCGGCGAGTCGGACGTCATGCAGCGGGTGAAGACGCTGGTGCGCAAGTACGCCACGTCCGACGCCACGCTGCTGATCCTCGGCGAAAGCGGCACCGGCAAGGAAATGGTCGCGCAGAGCATGCATCAGATGAGCCGCCGCAAGGACTTTCCGTTCGTCGCGATCAACTGCGGCGCGTTTCCGGAAGCCTTGCTGGAAAGCGAACTGTTCGGTTATGAGGAAGGCGCGTTCACCGGCGCGCGCAAGGGCGGCCGGGCGGGGCTGATCGAAGCGGCGCATCGCGGCACGCTGTTTCTCGATGAAATCGGCGAGATGCCGTCGTCGCTGCAAAGCCGGCTGCTGCGCGTGTTGCAGGAACGGGAAGTCGTGCGGCTCGGCTCGACCGAACCGACGCGCGTGGATATCCGCGTGATCGCCGCGACGCATCGGCCGCTGGCGCAGGCCGTGCAGGACGGCTCGTTCCGCGCCGATCTGTTTTACCGCATCAACATCCTGAGCATCGCGTTGCCGCCGCTGCGCGCGCGACCCGGCGATATCGCGCCGCTTGCCGTCGAACTGCTCGCGCAGGCAGCAAGCCGCGATGAAACGCTCGGCAGGCGGCTGCCGGATCGCGATGCGGTCGGCAAGGCGCTTGCGCCCTTGCAGGCGGCGCTGGGCGCCTATCGCTGGCCGGGCAACGTGCGCGAACTGCAGAACGTGATCGAACGTGTCGCCGTGGAGATGGCGCATCTGCCGGGGCGGAGCGGGCGCGAGCCGAAGCTGTCGCTGGACGATTTCGCGGCCTTCGCGCCCGAAGTCTTCGATACGGCGCAGGACGCGGACGCCAACCGCGGTCTGCGCCAGATGAGCCGCACGGCGGAGGCGGATCAGGTTCGCGCCACGCTGAACGAATACGGCGGCGATCGCGATGCGGCGTGCCGGGCGCTCGGCATCAGCAAGACCACGCTGTGGCGCAAGCTGAACGACAAACGCTGACGGGCAGCGCTGACTGGAGTCGGGAAACTACGGAGAAAACGCCTGCCCGGCGGAAAGCTTTCAGAAGGGCACGGTTTCTTATACTTCCTGACATTGCAGGCGATTGTTTCAACAAGCGCCTTGAAGCTGTTCAGGAGACTTTCTCAATGCCGTTCCGAGCACGATTGCTCGTCCGCTGGCTGGTCTGCGTTGCCTTGGCAAGCGCGCTGTGCGCGGCGCAGGCGGCGCGCGCGGAGCCCATCCGGCTGATGACGGGCGGCGTCGCCAAGCTGATCTATCTGCCGGTCATGCTCGCCGACCAGCTCGGCTACTTCCGTCGCGAAGGACTCGACGTGCGCGTGCTGTCGTCGCCGGCGGGCATCGACACGTCCACCGAACTCGTCGCCGGCGCCATTCAGGGCGCGGTCGGTTTCTACGACCATACGATCGGTCTGCAAAGCCGTGGCATGGACGTGCAGTCGGTGATCGTGCTGGGGCGCTCGGCGGGCCTGATCGAACTGACGCGCAGCGCGAGCGCCATGCGCACCATGGCCGATGCCAGAGGCCGCAAGCTTGGCGTGACCGGTTTCGGCTCATCGACTGATTTCCTCACGCGCTATCTGGCGGCCCGCGCGGGCGTGCCGGCCGGCGCCTATACCGTGGTGCCGCTCGCGACCGAAGCGGCGTTCGAGCGGGCGCTCGTGTCGGGTGAAGTCGATGCCGCCATGACCGAGGAACCCACCGCCACGCGTCTTCTGTCGCGCGGCGTGGCGCGGCCGCTGGTGGACTTGCGCAGCATCGCCGACTCGCGCGCGCAACTGGGCGGTTCCTACGTGGGCGCGTGTCTCTACATGCGCCGCGAATGGATCGACGCCCATCCGGATGAAACGGCGCGTCTGGTGCGCGCGATGCTGGCCGCGCTGCGCTTCATCCAGACGCGCAGTGAGCAGGACATCGCGGCCGCGATGCCGGCGGCGCTGAAGGGCGACAACCCGGTCATCTACCGGCAGGCGCTGGCGGTCATGAAACCGGCTTTCTCGACCGACGGACGCATGCCCGCCGACGCCCCCGCGACCGTGCTCGCGATCCTGGCCGAAGCCGATGCCGAAGTATCGGCGCGGCACGTCGATCTCGCGCGCACGTGGACCGACCGCTTCGTCGCTGCCGCGCAGTAACGCGATTCCACATCACAACGGAGACACGCTCATGCGAGCGATTCAGATTCACGAGTACGGCGGTCCGGAGGTCCTGAGCCGCGTCGAGATCGAGGTGCCGAAGCCGGGGCCGGGCGAGGTTCTGGTGCGCGTCGTCGCGGCGGGCATCAACTTCATGGATGTCCATACGCGCCAGGGCAAGTATCGTGATTCGCGCACCTATCCCGTGCGCCTGCCGTGCACGCTCGGCATGGAAGGCGCGGGCGAGGTGGTGGAATGCGGCGCGGGCGTCACGTCGTGCCGTCCGGGCGACCGGGTGGCGTGGTGCATCGCGTGGGGCGCGTATGCGGACTACGCGGTGATTCCGGCGGCACGTCTTGCGCGCCTGCCGGACGGCATCGCCTACGACGTGGCCGCCGCCGCGATCTTCCAGGGTTCCACGGCGCACTATCTGCTCGACGATGTCGCGCAACTTCAAGCCGGCATGACCTGCCTCGTACATGCGGCGTCGGGCGGCATCGGACAGTTGCTCGTGCAACTGGCGAAGCGGCGCGGCGTGCAGGTGTTCGCGACGACCAGCACCGCCGACAAGGCCGCCATCGCCCGCGAGCGCGGCGCCGATCACGTGCTGCTCTACGAGCACGGCGGCTTTGCGGACCGGGTGCGCGAACTGACCGATGGACGCGGCGTCGACGTGGTGTTCGATGCCGTCGGCAGGACGACCTTGCGCGACAGCTTCCGCGCGACGCGCGTGCGCGGGCTGGTGGTGAACTACGGTTCGGTGACAGGCCCGATGCGCGATCTCGATCCGTATGAACTCGGCGAAGCGGGTTCGCTGTTCCTGACGCGCCCGCGACTCGCCGACCATCTCGCCGATGCCGCGACTGTGCAGCGCCGCGCCGACGATGTCTTCGCCGCCATCCAGCAAGGCGCGCTGCGTGTGGAGATCAACGGCCGCTACACGCTGGACGACGTCGAACTGGCGCATGCGGCGCTCGAAGAGCGGCGTCAGTCCGGCAAGGCCGTGATGGCGATCGCCTAGGCTTCAACTTTTCCCAATTCATCCGGCGACGCTCAAGCGTCGCCGGTGCCCCAACTCGTCCTTTCGCTATCCGAGGATGCTGATGAAAACCGATATTCCGAATCGCTCCGAATCGCCGTTCCGCTCCGTCTTTCGCGTGGTCAGCGGCAATTTCCTGGAGATGTACGACTTCACCGTCTACGCGTATTACGCGAGCGCCATCGCGCATACCTTCTTTCCGGCCGAGAACGAATTCGTCTCGCTGCTGCTCGCGCTGTCGGTGTTCGGCGCGGGCTTCGTGATGCGCCCGATCGGCGCGCTCGTGCTCGGCGCCTATGTGGACCGGCACGGACGCCGCAAGGGGCTGATCCTGTCGCTCTCGCTGATGGCGGTCGGCACCGCGTGCGTGGCGCTCGTGCCGGGTTATGCGGCCATCGGCATCGCGGCGCCGGTGGTCGTGCTGTTGGGGCGCCTGCTGCAAGGTTTCTCGGCGGGCGTGGAGCTGGGCGGCGTCTCGGTCTATCTCGCCGAGATCGCGACGCCCGGCCGGCGCGGCTTCTTTTGCTCGTGGCAGTCGGGCAGCCAGCAGGTCGCGGTGATCTTCGCGGCATCGCTGGGCGTGCTGCTCAACCAGACCCTGCCGCCCGCCGACGTCAACGCCTGGGGCTGGCGCATCCCGTTCCTGATCGGCTGCCTGATCGTGCCGTTCCTGTTCCTGATCCGCCGCACGCTGCGCGAGACCGATGAGTTCGCGGCCCGCAAGCATCATCCGTCGATGAGCGAGATCATGAAGTCGATGGTGCAGAACGCCGGCTTGATTCTCGGCGGCATGGGGCTCGTCATCATGACCACGGCATCGTTCTATCTGATCACCACCTACACGCCGACCTTCGGCAAGAACGTGCTGCATCTGTCGTCGATGGATTCGCTCATCGTGACCGTCTGCGTGGGTCTCTCGAACCTCATCTGGCTGCCGGTGTCGGGCGCGGTGTCGGACCGTTTCGGACGCCGTCCCATCCTCCTGCTCTTCACCGTGCTGACCATCCTCACGGCCTATCCGGCGATGCAATGGCTGGTCGCGGCGCCTTCGTTCGAGCGGCTGCTGGCGGTGGAACTGTGGCTCTCGGTGCTCTATGCGTGGTACAACGGTGCGATGGTGGTCGCGCTCACCGAGCTGATGCCGGCGCACGTGCGCACGACCGGTTTCTCGATGGCCTATAGCCTCGCCACGCTGGTGGGCGGCTTTACGCCGGCCATCTCGACCTCGCTGATTCACTTCACCGGCGACAAGGCCGCGCCCGGCGCGTGGATGGCCGTGGCGGCCGTGTGCGGCGCGGTGGCGACGCTGGTGCTGTACCGCTCGCGCGAGGCCCGCAACGGCTACAGGTGGCACGGCGTGACCGAGCAATGAAACTGCTGCTGATCGAAGACAATCATCAACTGGCGCACTGGCTCGCGAGAACCCTGACCGACGAGGGCTTTCTCGTCGAGCACGCGCCGGACGGCGAAGCGGCCGAGGCGTCGCTCGCCGGCACGCGCTACGACGTCGTGCTGCTGGACCTCAACCTGCCGGGGATGTCGGGCAAGGCGGTGCTGCGGCGCATGCGCGACGGCGCCAACGACACGCCCGTGCTGGTGCTGACGGCCACGGGCGATATCGGCGAGAAGGTCATCTGCCTGAGCGACGGCGCGGATGATTACGTCGTCAAGCCCTTCGATGACCGCGAACTGGTCGCGCGCATCAAGGCACTGGCGCGGCGTCACGCGCCGGTGCGCTCGAACCGCCTGCGCTGCGGCACGCTGCTGTACGACATGGACCGCCGCCAGTTCTTCGTCGACGACGACGCGCTCTCCCTCACGCCGCGCGAGCACGCGGTGCTCGAAGCGCTGATCCTGCAGGCCGGGCGCACGGTATCGAAGGCGGTGCTGGCGGAAGCGGTGGACGACCGCGATGCGCCGCCGAGCGGCGATGCCATCGAAATCTATATCTCGCGGCTCAGGAAGAAGATCGAGAAGAGCACGGCGGCGATCATCACGCTGCGCGGGCTCGGCTATCTGCTGGAACATGAAGAGCCGCACGCGTAGCCTGCGCACGCGGCTGCTGCTCTGGCTCATCGTGCCGATGACGGCCTTCGGCCTGATCGCGGCCTGGATCACGCATGCCAACGCGCGCCGCACCGCCGACCTGCTGCAGGACGCGGCGCTGCTGGCCGCCGCCCGCGTGCTCGCCGCCGATGTGCGCTGGAGCGGCGACGACCTGGTGGCGTCGGTGTCGCCGAGCACGATCCAGATCGTCGGCACGCCGGAGGGCGATCAGGTGTTCTATCGCGTGCAGATTGCAGGCGGCGCGGTGATCGCGGGCACGTCCGATTTTCCGGGCCTGCCGCTCGCCGGCCTGCCGCAGTGGTACGACGCGCGCGTATCCGGACTGCCGGTGCGCGCGGTGTCGCTGACGCGGCCGATGTTCGACGCGGGACGCACCGTCGAGGTGGTCGTCTCCGTGGGACGCACGCAGGCGGCGCGCGACGCGCTCGTCGCCTCGCTGTGGAAGCCGCAGCTCGCCTATATCCTCGGCAGCATCGCCGTGGCGATGGCGCTGATCTGCGCGGGTCTCGCGCTGGAACTGAGGCCGCTGGAACGGCTCGCCGCCGCGCTCACCGCGCGTCCCCGGCAGGGCCGCAACCGCATCGACGCCACCGATCTGCACGCCGAGTTGCAGCCGCTGGTCGCAGCCTTCAACGCGTCGCTCGATGTCATCGAGCAGCAGAGCGCGACGCAGCGGCGCTTCATCGCCGACGCCGCGCATCAGATTCGCACGCCGCTCACGCTGCTCGGCTCGCAGCTTCAGTACGCGCGCCGTCAGCACAATCTCGACGAAGTGCGCGAGACGCTCGCGGCCATGCATCACAGCAATCGCGCGATGGTCGCGCTGATCAATCAGTTGCTGATGCTGGCGCAGGCCGAGTCGGCCGATTACACGCGGTTCGAGCGAGAGTCCGTCGACCTGAAGGACGTGATCGCGCGCGCGGTGGAGAAGCTGGCGCTGGCGGCGAGCCGTCGCGACATAGAACTGGCCGTGTCCTTCGAGGACGCCGCGCTCGTCGTCAGAGGCAGCGAGCCGTTGCTGTCGGCGGCGCTTTCCAATCTTGTCGATAACGCGATCCGCTATTCGCCCGACGGCACGCGCGTCACGGTCGAAGCGCGGCGCGTGGACGATGCGGTGTTTGTATGCGTCCTCGACGAAGGTCCGGGCATTCCGGCGGAACTGCGCGAGCGGGTGTTCGAGCCGTTTTTCCGGGCGTCGGAGGAAGAGGGCAGCGGACTCGGACTCGCCATCGCGCGGGAGATCGTGCGGGCGCATGGCGGGATGATCGAGATCGGTGAAGCTGCGCCGAAGCGGGGCGCGAAGTTCACGGTGATCCTGCGGGGGTGACGGCAAGCGGCGGCGGGCCGCCGTCCGCCACGGACTGCCCCTTCAGCCAGTCGAGCACGGCCTGCGCGCTCGCGGACAGCGTCCGTTCGCTGGAGACGGCCAGATGGTACGTATGGCCGTCGATGCCCGGTCCGAACGGCTGATGCAGATGGCCGGAAGCCAGTTCTTCCGCAACCAGCGCCTGGCTGACCAGCGCGATGCCCTGACCGGCCACGGCTGCCTGAATCGCGTGGCCTTCGTCCGAGAAGCGCAACTCGCCCGCCGATTTCGACACCGCCAGACCCGCCTCGGCAAACCAGCGCTCCCAGGTGGGATTGCGCGGATCGGAGCGATGCCAGTCGAAGCAGATCAGCGGCCAGCGCGCGAGATCATCGACTGAACGCACGCCGAGACGCGGATTGGCCACCGGCGCGAACCAGTCCGCGAACAGCGCTTCGGTGATGAGGCCCGGATAGGGGCCGCGTCCGTAACGAATCGCGATGTCGATGGCGGTCGAGCGCAGATCCACGGGTTCATCCGAAGCCTGCAATTGCAGGTCGATGCCCGGCAGGCTGTCGCGAAACCGCGTCATGCGCGGGACGAGCCATTTCACGGTGAACGCGTTCGTCGCCGAGATGACCACGCGCGGCCGCTGACGCAGCTGCGTCAGCCGGGCGAGCGCCGCCTGGAAAGCGTCGAAACCGTCGCGCAAGACCGGATAAAGCTGCGCGCCCGCATCGGTCAGCGTCACCCGGCGCACCTGACGGCTGAACAGCGACGCGCCGATCTGCTGCTCCAGGCCCCGGATCTGATGACTGATGGCCGTCGGCGTGACGGCGAGTTCGTCGGCGGCGGCCTTGAAGCTGCCGAGGCGAGCGGCGGCTTCGAACGCGCGAAGCGCTGAGAGCGGCAGGGAATGTCGGTGCATGGGCGCTTCGGTAGGCTCGGGATAGATGAGATCGGCTCATCTTACAGCTGACTATTCGTCCTTTGTCAGGCGTGTATCGCATGAGTATCGTCTTCTTGTCGGCGACACTTCCGCCGCCGATATACATGAAAGGAACTCAATCATGCGCGAACGCGTCATCACCCGTCCCGATCCCTATGAGCCCTTCCTGCTGTCGCAGGGCATCAAGGCCAACGGCTGGCTGTTCATCTCCGGCCAGGCCGGCGCGGACGAGGACGGGCAGATCGTGACGGGCGGCTTCATGGCGCAGGGCGAACAGGCCTTCGCCAACTTGCGGCGCGCGCTCGAAGCCGGCGGTGCGAGCCTGCATGATGTGGTCAAGGTGACGATCTTCGTGACCGACATGGGACACTTCGAAGACGTCGTCGCGCTGCGCCGCAAGTTTTTTTCGGCGCCTTATCCCGCCGATACCATCGCCGAGATCCGCGCGCTCTACACGCCCGAGGCGATGATCGAGATCGAGGCGATCGCCGTGGTGCCCGGCGCGGAAGACCGCTAAGCGCCTCCGTCGTCCTGAAACGTGCGTGCCATGAAGTCGACGAACGCGCGAATCCGCGTCGACATCTGGTGACGTTGCAGGTAGACCGCGTAGATATCGGCGTTGGGCGTTTCGTAGTCGGTCAGCACGGGCACGAGGCGGCCACCGCGCAAGTCACCGAAGCGGTCTGCGCACTGCTTCAGAAAGTCGCGGCCGCGGCCTGACAATCTTATTTCGAGCGCCGGCTCCGCGAGGGCACGGCGCCGCCTCGTCCGGAGGAGACACATGCAGAACGACATCGAAGCGCGCGTATCGCGCAAGCTGATGTGGCGCATCATTCCGCTCGTCATGCTGCTGTATTTCGTGAGCTTTCTCGACCGCGTGAACCGTTCAAGGAGCACGAAGGCGAGGAGTTTCTCTTCGTGCATCGCGGCAAGATTGAAATGGAGTTCGCCACGCACAAGGTCGAGCTCGCGACGGGCGACTCCATCTACTTCAATGCACAGATTCCGCACCGGATTCGCTCGGTGGGTGCGGCGGTGGCCGAAGTGCTGCTGATCGTGGCAACCGATCTTTGATGGTCCGCCTGCGGCCTACAACCCGAAGATGAGCGATCGATGCGCGGCGACGCCCGCCGTCACGCCGGCGGCCGAGGCGAACGTTGCGTTGGCCCACTCCGTCGCTGCATCGCCTGCGGCGAAGACGCCCGGGACGCTCGTCTGCTTGCCGTCGTCGACGACGAGGAACGGCCCGAGCGCGCCGTCCTTGAGCGCGCATCCGAGTTGCTGCGCGAGCGGGCTTGCCTGGTGCGTCCGGGGCGCCACGAAGAGCGCATCGATGCCGACGACGCGACCATCGGCGAGACGCACTCCGGTCATCTCCGGCGCATTGCCCAGCACCTCGACGACGCGCGACGGTTCTATCCGCACATGACGAGCTTCGAGCAATGCAGTTTCGTCGGCTGTCGGTTCGACGATGCCTTGCGTGAACCATGTCGTCGGTCCCCAGTCGGGAACCAGCATCGCCTGATGGAATGAAAGCGGGTGCGTCGCCAGCACGCCCAGCTGCTTGTCCGCGACTTCGTAGCCATGGCAATACGGACAATGCAGCACCGAATGTCCCCAGCGTGCTTCGAGTCCCGGCAGGGCAGGCAGGTCATCGCGCATGCCGGTAGCCAGAATCAGGCGGTCCGCGCTCGACGAAGTTCCATCCGCACACGTCACCACGAAACGTCCGGCTTCGTGTTCGGCAGTGAGCGCTTCGGTGATCGCGACTCGCGCAGTCGGGTAGGCCAGCAATTGTGACCTTGCGTCGCGGATGATATCGGCCGGCGTCTTGCCATCCTGTCCGAAGAAGCCGTGCGAATGCGGCGCGAAGCGGTTGCGCGGCCGCCCTCCGTCCAGCACCAGCACGCGCCGTCTGGCACGCGCCAGCTGCATCGCCGCCGAGAGTCCCGCAAAGCTCCCGCCGATCACGATCACATCGAAGTGCGTTTCCATCTGATGTCCTCTCAAGTAACTTCACGAGTTTCATGATAGCCGCATGCTACACTTTCATGCAACTTCAAAAGTTTCGTGAGATGATCGTCCGACATGAGAACCGATAGCCGCCTGTCACGCGTCCTGCATGCATTGATTCACCTGAAGCAGGCGGATGGACCATTGACCTCCGAAGCACTCGGCGAAATGCTCGGCACGAATGCGGTGGTGGTCAGACGCTTGTTCGGCGGGCTGCGGGACAGCGGTCTGGTTGCTTCGGAGAAGGGGCATGGCGGAGGGTGGGCGCTGGCGCAACCGCTCGAAAAGATCACGCTGCTGGATGTTTACCGGGCGGTGGGCGAGCCGCCTCTGTTCTCCGATCTGGTCTCCGAAGATCATCCGGAATGTCTCGTCGAACAGGCCGTGAATGCGCATCTCTCGGCCACCCTGCGCGACGCCGAAGCGGTCATGCTGGCGCGCTTCGAAAAGCTCACGCTTGCGGCGCTGATGCGCGGCGTCAGGCTTCCGGTGTCACGCGGGAGGGCTTCTGGCAAGCGCTGATAACTTCTTCGGTTCGTAACTTTTCCCGCATCGCGAACGGCAATGCTATTGCTCGGTAAATGACGATTCAAATGTAATAGTTCAGTAACCTTCCAGTAACACTCCGAACGTTTCCCTATAGTCATCAAACTGTCATCAACGCGCTATTGAGGCGATCTTTCGTCATCTCATAGCTTTGAATAACAAGGACGGTTTGGAGAATCATGCTGGAAATGTTACCGGGCACACAGACCAAAACGCGCAAGCCTCTGTCGTCGTCGACGCTTGCATCCATGCTCTTGTCGGTTCTTCTCGTTGCCTGCGGGGGCGGAGGCGGCAGCGATGGTTCATCGACTCCTGCAACCAGCGCAAGCGGATCACCGACGAGCTCAGCGAGTGCAACGCCGGAAGCGTCGGCACCTGCTCAAGGCGGCAGCACTGCGCCGGATGACAATCCGCAGGCGAACGACTCCGGATCGTCGACACCGCCTGCCGATAGCGGTACGACTCCAGGCGCAGGCACTGATACCGGCGCTTCAACCCCGGCCACGTCGGACAACGGCGCGTCCACGCCGGTCGTCATCGGCAACATCCTGCTGCCTGCCAAGGTAAGCATCACGACAGACGGCGCCGCACCCATCGCCGACAAAGTGAACTATGTCGGCGCGACGATCAGCATCGCGCAAACCGACAGCAACTATGTCTATTCAGGGCGGGCCTCCATTCGCGGACGCGGCCATAGCACCTGGGACATGCCGAAGAAGCCGTACAAGATCAAGCTCGACGAGAAGGCCGGCTTGCTCGGCTTGCCCAAGGACAAGAACTGGGTCCTGCTGGCGAACTACTCCGACAAGACCTTGTTGCGCAATCGCGCGGCCTTCGAGCTGGGCAAGCGGCTCGGCATGGACTGGACACCGCGTGATCTGCCTGTCGAAGTGACGTTGAACGGCGAATACCTGGGTGTCTACGATCTGGTTGAATCGGTCCGCGTGGACAAGAACCGCGTCAATATCGCTGACACCGATAACACCGTTGCTCCGGAGAATACCGGCTTCATTCTGGAGATCAACGAGCGTCTGGATGGCGATTCGTGCTGGACCACGACGCATGGTGTGCCGCTCTGTATCGATACGCCGTCGCCTGCGTCGGATGCACAGGCGGCCTACATCAGGCAATACGTGCAGGCCGCCGAGGATGCGCTGTTCTCGGATTCCGCCACGGATGCCGCTTCCGGCTATGAAAAGTACTTCGACGTCACCGCGCTGATCAACTGGTATCTCGTCAATGAGCTGTTCAAGAACCAGGATGCGCAAGGTTATGCGAGCATTTATCTCTACAAGGATGTCGGCGGCAAGTTGAAATTTGGTCCGCTTTGGGATTTCGACATCGGCGCCGGCAACGTCAACTATTCGGGCGCGCAGTATCCGCTTGGATGGTGGATCGCGGACAACAAGTGGATCTCGCGCATGAAGAGTGTGGATCCCACCTTCGAGACGCGCGTGCGGGCCAAATGGGTGGCAGCGAAGGCCGCGCAGATCGATACCTTGCCTGCGTATTTCGATACCAGCGCGGCGGCGCTCGTATCGAGCGGAGGCGAGGCGCGCAACTTCCAGCGCTGGCCCATTCTCGACCAGTCGGTGTGGCCGAATCCGGTCGTGACCGGCTCTTATCAAGGCGAGATCGACTATGTGAAGAACTGGCTCCAGCAACGCACGACCTGGCTGGACGAGAATCTCTGATCCTGCATTGGGACCCGGGCGCCAGGCGCGCTCGGGTTTGCCCCTAGTTCGCGATAAACAAATGGAATTGCTTCGCGAGGAATATTGATTGGATTTCTAACGGTCGCGGACCTATTGTGCGTCAGTCCAATGCCGCAATGCGCGCGTGCGGATCGATAAAACGGCCTCGCCGATTAGAACAAAACATCCAGGAGACTTTCCCATGGAGCAATCCTCCACGGCGCCGCGCGTGCCGGAGTCGGACGCCGGCGGCGTCCAGAACCTCGCTTCCAGCGATCAGGCCTCACCCCGGATCAAGCGCATCCAGCGTACCGCGCTGGCCCTGCTGCTTTTGAGCGGCGTCATCAATTACATCGACCGCGCCACCCTGTCCATCGCCAATCCGCTGATTCGCCAGGATTTGGGATTGTCCGTCGCTGAGATGGGCTTGCTGCTGTCCGCTTTTCTGTGGGCCTATGCGTTTGCACAATTGCCGGCCGGCGCACTGGTCGATCGCTTCGGCGCGCGCGTCATGCTCGCCGTCAGTCTCGCGACGTGGTCGGTGGCGCAGGCGTTCGGCGGCGTCGTGACCAGCTTCAGCCAGTTCTTCGCTGCGCGCATGGTGCTCGGCGTCGGCGAGGCGCCGCAGTTTCCGACGAGCGCCAAGGTCGTGCGCGACTGGTTCGGCAAGAAGGAACGCGGCGCGGCCACCGGCATCTGGAACAGTTCATCGACGCTCGGCACCGCGATCTCCGCGCCGCTCCTCACCGTGGTCATGCTGACCGTGGGATGGCGCTGGATGTTTGGCATCATGGGGATCGCCGGTTTGGTCGTGGCGCTGTGCTTCTATCTCGTGCATCGCGATCCGCGGCAAGTGGACCTGACCCACAGCGAGCGCGCTTATCTGACCGACGTCGAAGGAGAAGCCCAGACGCGTCCGACCTGGAGCGACTGGCGTCGCCTGTTCGAGTTCGGCACGACGTGGGGCATGTTGCTGGGGTTCTTCGGCACGATCTACGTGCTGTGGCTCTATAACGCGTGGCTGCCGACTTACCTGCAAATGGAGTTTCACCTGACCATCTCCAAGTCCGGATGGATCGCGGCGGTGCCCTATCTGTTCGGCGTGGTGGGCAGCCTTTCCGGCGGGAAGATCTGCGACGTGCTTGCGCGCCGGGGCGTATCCGCGATCAACAGCCGCAAGTATCCGATGGCGGCCTCGCTGGCCGGCGTCGCGGTGTTCACGGTCCTGACCGGTCTCACGCACAGCGCAACCATGGCCGTCATCTTCATCTCGATCTCGATGTTGCTGCTGTACGTATCGAGCAGCGCGGCCTGGGCGACGGCATCGGTGGCGGCGCCCGCCAACTGCACCGCGTCCATCGGCGCCATGCAGAACTTCGGCGGCTACTTCGGCGGTGCGCTGGCGCCGGTGATCACGGGCTTTATCGTGCAGCAGTCGCACTCGTTCCAGCCCGCGTTGTTCGTGGGCGCAGGCGTGGCGGCGGTTGCCGTCATCGGCTACTGGCTGCTGGTGCGTGGCCCCATTCCTCCGGCTGCGCTCAGCCGGGACGCATAACCTCAGTGCAACAAGCGAGAGCCCTGGGCTCTCGCTTGCCTTCATCCAGCCAGGACTTCGGGAAGCCGGATGTCGTAGCGCTGCGCACAGGCGACAAGTGCCGGTGCGATGGTCGGATGCAATGCCACCCCGTCGCGCAGTTGCTCGCGCTTGAGCGCGAGTCCACGATCACCCGGCATGCGCACGCTCGACGTGCCGGGACGCGGCGGGTTATCGCGGCACGCTTCGCCGAGCCAGTCCATCTGCCGTGCGAATGCGGCGGGGCCGCCGAACGCCGCCGGATCATAAAGCGACAGGAAGACGGTGGCGCCCCAGCCATCGGCGGGATCGGCCCGGCCGTGACCTGCAAGACCGCCCGTCAGCGCCTCGATCAATAGCGCCAGCCCGAAGCCCTTGTGTCCGTACGTCATGCCGCCGACCGGAAGAATGGAGCCCGGCGGATCGGCTGACAGCACGCCGGGATCGCCGCTCGGATTTCCCTCTGCATCGAGAAAACAGGCTTCCTCGAAGACTTGCCCGGCCTTGTGCTGGCGCGCGGTCATCCCGTTCGTCACGGTCGATGCCGAGATGTCGATCAGGAACGGCGTGCCCGACGTGGGGATGCCCGCTGCGATCGGATTGGGCGTGAAGACCGAGCGCGTGCCGCCGTGAGGCGCCACGCTCTGCACGGCGGGATCCGAACTGCCGAGCACGATCAGGAAGCCTTCGGCCGTGGCCTTCTCCAGATAACTGGCCAGGCACGCGATATGGTGACTGCGCCGGATCACCAGCGTCGCGCTGCCATGCTCGCGCGCCTTCGGCACCAGCGCATCGATGCCGCTCAACACCAGCCAGGGGCCGGGAAGACGGCGGCCATCCCATAGCAGGCTTGCGCCACGCTCCGAGATGACTTCGGGTTCGCCGGAGCAGGTCATCGTGCCACGCTCGATTTCGCCGATATAACCCGGCAGCAAGGCGAGGCCATGTGTGTCGTGTCCCATCAGGTCGCCGTCCAGCAGCGTATGCGCGACCGCCTGCGCCTTGACCTCTTCCATGCCGGCCTTGACCAGCAGACGCCGCGCGAAGTCCTGCAATGCATCGGCGCGATATCGGACTCGTGCATTCATCGTGATTGTGTCCGTAAAAGTGATTGGTGTGATTGGGGCGATTGTTCGGAGACTGCCGCTTGCCTGATTGCGGGAAGCCGGTCTGATTGTCCTTTGGGCTTTCGATAAAGGTCCAATCGCGAATTGCGTAAAATCAATTCCATCTGGTTATGAGTCGGCGTTTCCCTTTCTAGGTCTTACCCTTATGCCGCAAGATTCCACGCTGTCCGCTGCGCAAGTGCTGCCCAAGCTGCGCTTCAGGCATCTCCAGTTGCTGGAGCTGCTTGGACGCACGCGCAACCTGCGCATCGCGGCCGAGCAGATGCATGTTACCCAGCCGGCCGCCACCAAGATCCTGAGCGACCTGGAAGCGCTATTCGGCGCGCCGCTGTTCGAGCGGCTGCCGCGCGAGATGCGGCCCACGGACCTCGGTCTGCTCTCGGTGCGCTATGCCACCACGACGCTGTCCAATCTCGGCAAGTTCTCGAACGAGTTCGCGACGTTAAAGAACGGCGGGTATGGTCATCTCACGGTGGGCTTCATTCCGGCGTCCGCGGCCCAACTCGTGACGGCCGCGATCAAGGAGCTTCAGCGCAGGCGGCCGAGACTCATCATCAGGCTGGTCGAGCAGAGCAGCGATCAACTCGCCACCTGGCTCGAAGAAAGGCGGCTCGACGTCATGATCGGGCGGCCCACCGAGCCGCGCCATCAGGCGCTATTCCATGTGGTCGATCTGCTGGCCGAGCCGGCGCGCGTGGTGGTCGGGCGGCATCATCCGTTGCTGAAGCGGCGGCGCATGGAGATTGCCGATCTGGGCGAATGGCCGTGGATCCTGTACCCGCAGGGCACCGCCATGCGGCTGCTGTTCGAAGAGACGTTCGCGGCAACGGGCTTGCTGCCGCCGGTGGGCATCGTGGAGACGCCGTCGATCTTCACGACGCTGGAACTGCTGCAGGCCACCGACATGATCTCCCTGCAACCCCAGGCGGCGATGGATAAATACGTGAAGCACGGGCTGCTCGGCTATCTCGACGTGCCGATACGGCGGACGATGTCGAACTACAGTGTGCTGACGCGGAAGGAAGACACCATTTCGCAGGCGGCGGAGGAATTCGTGGCCATCGTGCTGGGCATCGCGGCGCAATGCCAGCCGGAGGCTCGTTCGCTCAGTCTCGCGCCCCCTCCCTCAGCAGCTCGATAAGGCGCGCGGCAATCGGCGAAAGCACGCTGCCGCGCCGCGTGACAATCCCGAAGGTCTGCGACGGCGAACGCAGCGCGATCGGCAGGATGCTCAGCATCTTGTGGCGCGCGAACATTTCGGCGATATCGGTGGGCAAGAGCGAAGCGAGATCGCGTCCCTGATTGAGCAGCGCGACCGTCACGAACGTGGAGGCGGTCGAGACCGTATTCGGCGGCATGTCGATGCCGGCCAGATCCATCTCGCGCTCCAGCAGTTCGCGCAGCGGCATCTTGCTCGGATAGGTCACCCATCGGCAATGCGCGAGGTCGTGCATGTCGAGCGGCTTGCGCGAACGCGGCGCCGAGCGATAACCCACCACCACGGACAAGGGCTCGTCGGCGAGCTTCACATAGCGGTACTTCGCCGGTTGGGCGCTGACCGCCGAGCGCCCGATGACCAGGTCGAGCCGCCCTTCGTCGAGCTGGGTCAACATGCGCGCGCTCGTGTCCTCGACGATTTCAATGGTTACGTCCGGCCGTTCCGCGTGCAGCGCATCGAGCGCCGGCACGACGTGCGCGGGTATCGCGCCCATGATCGCGCCGATGGACAGCCGTCCGCCGCGCCCCGCCTTGATATCCGTGAGGTCGTGGCACAACTGCGTCAGGTCCGTCGTCAGCAGCCTGGCATAGTCGATGACGCGCCGCCCGTAAGCGTTCGGGATCATGCCGGAGGCGGAGCGTTCGAAGAGCGCGGCATCGAGCATGGTTTCGAGTTCATGCAGGGCCTTGCTGGCTGCGGATTGCGTGATCGACATCACGACGGCCGCCTTGTGCAGCGACTTGTGTTCGTCGAGCGCGATCAAGAGTTGCAGTTGCTTCATGCGCAACCTCGACAGCAGCATTTGGACGGTCTTCATCGGCGAGTAGAAAAAGTGATCGGGGGATGGAAACAATTCAATATACAGGGGCCGAAGGGCGCCCGTATATTGAGCCCCGGAGACAATCACCAGAGACCCGCCAGACGGGCCAGTTCAATGCACGATACCCACGCATCTTCCGGCGGCGTCATCACTGAAGCCGCTGCACGCCCCCTTGTCATCCGCCTGCATCGTGACGACGACGTCGTCATTGCACGGGAACAGCTCATCGGCGGCACCCGTCTTCCTGCCGAGAACATCGTCGTATCCGGACTGATTCCGCCGGGCCACAAGGTGGCGACGCGCAGCATCGCTGCGGGCGAAGCGGTCAAGCGCTATGGCCAGATCATCGGCTTCGCGAGCCGCGCGATCGAGGCGGGCGAGCACGTTCATATCCATAACCTCGCGATGGGCGAGTTCGATCGCGATTACGCGTTCTGCGTCGATGCCCGTCCTACGCCTCGCGCCGCCGAACCCGCGACCTTCGACGGCATCGTGCGCGCCGATGGCCGCATCGCCACGCGCAACTACATCGGCATCTTGACCTCGGTGAACTGCTCCGCCACCGTGGCGCGGGCTATCGCGGATCACTTCCGCCGCGACACGCATCCCGATGCGCTTGCCGCCTTCCCGAATGTCGACGGCGTCGTGGCGCTCACGCACGGCGTGGGCTGCGCGGTGGACCCGGAAGGGGAAGGGCTCGCGCTCCTGCAGCGCACGCTCGGCGGCTATGCGGTGCATCCGAACTTGGCGGGCGTGCTCGTGATCGGGCTGGGCTGCGAGACGAACCAGATTGCGCGCCTCCTGGAGACGCAAGGGCTCGAGGAAGCGCCTTCGTTGCAGACCTTCAACATCCAGGAGACGGGCGGCACGGCGAAGACGATCGCGCACGGCATCGAACGCGTGCAGGCGATGCTCGCGGCGGCGAATCGCGTGGAGCGTCAGCCGGTGCCGGCGTCGCATCTGGTCGTCGGGCTGCAATGCGGCGGCTCGGATGGTTACTCGGGCATTTCAGGCAATCCGGCGCTGGGCGCGGCAGTCGATCTGCTGGTGGCGAACGGCGGCACGGCGATCCTGTCGGAGACGCCCGAGATCTACGGCGCGGAACATCTTCTGACGCGCCGCGCGGTGAGTCGCGCAGTGGGAGAAAAGCTCGTCGCACGGATTCACTGGTGGGAAGACTACTGCGCGCGCAACCGCGCGGCGATGAACAACAATCCTTCGGCGGGCAACAAGGCCGGCGGCCTGACGACGGTGCTCGAAAAGTCCCTCGGCGGCATTGCGAAGGCGGGCGAATCGAATCTCGTCGAAGTGTATGAATACGCCGAACGCGTTGCTGCAAAAGGCCTCGTGTTCATGGATACGCCCGGCTACGACCCGATCTCCGCGACGGGACAGGTAGCGGGCGGCGCCAACCTGATCTGCTTCACGACGGGACGCGGTTCGGCCTACGGCTGCGCACCGACGCCTTCACTCAAGATCGCCACCAACGACGCGCTGTGGAACCGCCAGGCGGAGGACATCGACCTGAACTGCGGTCCCATTCTGAGCGGCGAGAAGAGCATCGAACAGATGGGCGCCGAGCTTTTCCAGATGATGCTCGACGCTGCCTCCGGCAAGCGCACGCGCAGCGAGATTCACGGCTACGGGCAGAA
Source organism: Caballeronia sp. LZ032 (assembly GCF_031451315.1). Lineage (NCBI taxonomy): Bacteria > Pseudomonadati > Pseudomonadota > Betaproteobacteria > Burkholderiales > Burkholderiaceae > Caballeronia > Caballeronia sp. LZ032. The sequence continues at coordinate 2,273,940 of NZ_JARUXP010000001.1, read as the reverse complement.
CGAATTCGTGCCCTGGCAGATCGGCGCGATCACGTAAGCGCATTTCACTTCACTCTTACACGTCAACAGCATGTCAAACGATAGCCACTATCGCGGCGTCTTTCCGGTCGTCCCGACGATTTTCAACGACGCAGGCGCACTCGACCTCGAAGGCCAGAAGCGCTGCATCGACTTCATGATCGATGCGGGTTCGAACGGACTGAGCATTCTCGCGAACTTCTCCGAGCAGTTCGTCCTCACTGACAATGAACGCGACGCCGTCATGCACACGGTGCTCGAACACGTGGCCGGCCGCGTGCCGGTCATCGTCACGACGACGCACTTCAGCAGCGAAGTCTGCGCACAGCGCAGCCGCGCCGCGGAAGCCGCGGGTGCGGCGATGGTGATGATCATGCCGCCGTACCATGGCGCGACCATCCGCGTGACCGAGAAGGGCATCTACGAGTTCTTCAGCAAGGTGTCCGACGCGCTCCGCATTCCGATCATGATCCAGGACGCACCTGTCGCGGGCACGCCGCTGTCCGCGCCGTTCCTCGCGCGCATGGCGCGTGAGATCGAGCACGTGTCGTACTTCAAGATCGAGACGGCGCAGGCCGCGGCGAAGCTGCGCGAGCTCATCGAGCTGGGCGGCGACAGCGTGATCGGTCCGTGGGACGGCGAGGAAGCCATTACGCTGATGCCCGATCTCGATGCGGGCGCAACGGGCTCCATGACCGGCGGCGGTTATCCGGACGGCATTCGCAAGATCGTCGATGCGCACGCGCGCGGCGATCGCGAAACGGCGGCCGCGCTGTATCAGCAATGGCTCCCGCTCATCAACTACGAAAACCGCCAATGCGGGCTTGCCGCCTGCAAGATCCTGATGAAGGAAGGCGGCGTCATCGGCTCGGAGGCCGTGCGTCATCCGCTGGCGCCCGTGCATCCGAAGATCCGTGAAGGCTTGCTCGAAGTCGCGCGCCGTCTGGATCCGCTCGTGCTGCGCTGGGGCCGCTGAACACCTTTCGCCCGCAATAAGGGCACACCGCTACGGCTTACTTCACAAAAACAATCAGGAGACAGGACATGGATGTGTCCGGTGTACAGACCGCCCGAATGACGAGCGTGCGATGGAAGATCTTTCTTCTTCTGCTGCTGCTCGTATCGATCAACTATATCGATCGCGCGGCGCTGTCCGTCGCGATGCCGGCAATCGCGGCGGAATTCGATCTCTCGCCCGAGCGGCAAGGGCTCATCCTCAGCTCGTTTTTCTGGACCTATCTTTTCATGCAGGTGCCTTCGGGCATGCTTGCCGACCGCCTGAAGCCGCGCGCGCTGATCGCGTGGGCGACCATCGGCTGGGGCGCGTTCCAGGCGCTCGGCGCCCTCTGCACGGGCTGGTTCGCGTTGCTGCTGACGCGTCTTGGACTCGGCATCACGGAAGCGCCGATCTATCCGGGCGGCGGCAAGCTCAACGCGCTCTGGCTCACGCAGAACGAGAAGACGCGCGGCGCATCCATCGTCGATGCAGGCAGCGCGCTCGGCTCCGGCGTGGGCGCAGTGGTGGTTGCAACGCTGATGACGTGGTTCGGTTCGTGGCGCGCGGCGTTCGTCGTGGCGGGCGTCGGTACGATTCTCTGCGGCATCTGGGCTTGGTGGTACATCCGCAATACGCCGCGCGAGCATCCGTCGATCAGTCAGGCGGAAATAGATTATATCGAGCGCGCGCATGCGGAAGAAGATGCACGAGAGCCTAAGACCGCAGCGGGCGGCTCGATGCTGCGCTTCTTCGGTTTCCGTTCCGTGTGGGGCATGTGCGCGAGCCACACGTGTACGAACCTGATCTTCTTCGGCCTGATGACCTGGCTGCCGACCTATCTCTACAAGGCGCATGGTTTCGATCTGAAGTCGCTCGGCGGCGCGACCTTCATCATCTTCTTCGCGGGCTTCGTCGGCGAAGTGATCGCCGGATCGCTCGCGGACAAGTGGAAGGCGGCAGGCGGCAGTTCGAACCTGGTGTATCGCAGCATGATGATGATCGGCGCGTTCGCGGTAGCCGCGTCCATGCTCGGTGTCGCCAACGTGCGCGCACCGTTCGCCGTGGTCGGGCTGTTGTGCGTCGCGCTGTTCTTCCTGCGCTGGTGCGGCGGCTGCAACTGGGCGACGCCTGCCATGCTCGCCACCCGTGCGCGCACTGGCACGCTGAATGGCATCATGAATTTTGTAGGCAATATTGCGGGCATCTTCGTGCCGATCTTCATCGGCTATATCGTGCAGACGACCGGCTCGTACTTCCTCGCGCTGATGTTCTTCGTCGCCGTCGCGGTGTTCCAGATGATCGTGGTGCTGGCGATCGACTATCAGAAGAAGCTGCCGGTTTGAGGACAGACGAGAACATGCAGCGTCGTCTTTATTCCGGCAATGACCCGCGCCGCGCGCACAGCATCGAGGACTTGCGCGCGATGGCGGCGCGGCGCGTGCCGAACTTCTGCTTCGAATACGTGGAAGGCGGCGCGGAAGAGGAGGCCACGTTGCGGCGCAATCGCGACGTGTTCGCGGAGATCGCGTTCAGGCCGCGCTCGCTCGTGGATGTCTCGAAGCGCGACATCAGCATCAATCTCTTCGGGAAGCGCAGCGCGGCGCCGTTCATGATCGCGCCGACGGGTTTCAGCGGCTTGCTGTCACACGAAGGCGACATCGCGCTGGCAGGAGCGGCGGCTGCAGCCGGCATTCCGTTCATCCTGAGCAATGCGTCGACGGTGCCGCTCGAACGCGTGATCGAGCGCGCGGGCGGACGCGTGTGGATGCAGGTCTACATGTACCGCACGCGGGACTTCGTGGCGAAGCTCGCGGAGCGCGCGCAACTTGCAGGCGTCGAAGCGCTTGTAGTGACCACCGACAGCGCCATCTACGGCAAGCGCGAATGGGATCTGCGCAATTACGCGCGTCCGCTCAAGCTCGACCTGCGCAATACGCTCGATGTGCTCGCGCATCCGCGCTGGATGCTCGACGTGTTATGGCCGCACGGCATGCCGCGCTTCGCCAATCTCGGCGATCTGCTGCCGCCGGGGCAGGACAGCGTGCGCGGCGCGGCGTCGGCGCTGGCGAAGGAACTCGACCCTTCGTTGTCGTGGGAGGATATTCGCTGGCTGCGGGATCGCTGGCCGGGACGGCTCATCGTGAAGGGGCTGCTGCATCCGGACGATGCGGTGCGCGCCGCGTCGCTGGGTGCGGATGGCATCGTGCTGTCGAACCATGGCGGACGACAACTCGACGGTTCCATCTCGGCCATGGACGTGTTGCCCGACGTCGTCGACGCCGTGAAAGGACGTCTCGCCGTGATGCTCGACGGCGGTTTCAGGCGCGGCGGCGATATCGTCAAGGCCATGGCATATGGTGCGGATGCGGTCCTCGTCGGCCGTGCGACGACGTATGGACTCGCGGCGGGCGGCCGTGCGGGCGTGGATCGCGCGATCGAGATACTGAAGACGGAGGTCGATCGCGTGATTGGCCTGCTGGGCTGTGGGAGCATCGGCGCGCTGGATCGGCAGTATGTGAAGTGGAGCCTGCGTGCAGAAGCGCTCGAACAGGTACATGAGATGGAGTTGCAATGAACGTGACTGGACAGGAAACGACATCGGGGGCGCGCATCGAGCGCGTCGGCATGGTGGGATTGGGACTGATGGGCAGTGCCATCGCGGTCCAGGTGCTCAATAAGGGGTTCAGGCTGTCGGCGCTCGCGCATCGCAGCCGCACGGCGATCGATGCGCTCGTCGCTCAGGGCGCAACCGAAAGCGCTAGTGCGGCCGAGCTTGCGCGCAACGCCGATGTCATCATCATCTGCGTGACCGGCACGCCTCAGGTGCGCGATGTCGTGTTTCGTGAAGACGGGCTGCTTGCGGGCGCGCATGAAGGGTTGATCGTCATCGACAGCAGCACATCCGATCCCGAGTTCGCGAAGGAAGCCGCCGCCGCGTTTGAAAGGAAGGGCGCATGCTTTCTCGATGCGCCGGTGAACCGCACGCCGAAGGAAGCGCGCGAAGGGCGGCTGAATGTGCTCGTGGGCGGGGAGGCGGGCGTGCTCGATCGCGTGCGTCCATTGATGGCCGCGTACGCGGAGACCGTGCATCATCTCGGCGGCCACGGCGCGGGCTATTGCGCGAAGCTGGTTCATAACTTCATCGCGCAAGCCAATGGCGCGATTCTCGCGGAAGCCTTTGGTACGGCAGCGAAGGCCGGTCTCGACCTGCACGAATTCGCCGCTGTGTGCCGCCTGAGCGGGGCGCACAGCAAGACCTTCGATCGCATCGTGCCGTATCTGCTCGAAGGCGACGACAGCGGTCAGCAGTTCGCCATCCGCAATGCCGCGAAAGATATGCGCTCGTATGCGCAACTCGCGTCGGCGCAATCGTCGACGGCGGTGATCGCGGAAGCAGTGCGGCAGATGTATGTGCTGGCGACCAATCTCGGGCACGGGGATGCCTATGTGCCGCGCATGTTCGATGTGTTGCGGGAATTGAACGGGATGCCGGTCTCGTCTTCCGCTGATGTGCAACGCTAGCCGCGCGGCCGGAAGCGTGTCAGCCGAGTGTCGGCGTAAAATCTTCGGTCTGGCGCCGACCCGCCTCGATCCTGCCGACCCGGAGACATCATGCGTGCCGTGCTGAGTGTGCTATGCGCCTTCTGGCTTTTCTCTTCCTCCAACAGTGCGGCACAGGCCGACATCATCGCTTCATGGCAGTCGACGCAGATGCCGCCACCGCCGCTGTTGAAGCCGTTCACCGTGACCGATCCTGCTCACGCAGCCTTGCTGCTGCTGGATTTCGATACCAGCACCTGCAACACAAAGGAGCGTCCGACCTGTGCGGCCTCGCTGCCGTACGTCGAAGACCTGCTCAAGAAGGCACGCCGCGCGAACCTGATGATCGTCTATAGCCTGACGAGCACGGGCACGATGCAGGCAGTGCCGCCGTCCATCACTGCTATCGGGGATGAAACGGTGGTGCAGTCGGGCGTCGACAAGTTCTTCGGAACGGATCTGGAAGCCGCTCTGAAGTCGAGGGGGATTCAGACGGTGATCGTGACCGGCACCATGGCGCACGGCGCGGTGCTGTACACCGCAAGCGAAGCCGCGTTGCGCGGCTTCAAGGTCGTCGTGCCGACCGACGGCATGTCGAGCAAGGACCCGTTCGGCGAAGTGTCGGCAGCGTGGGTGCTCGCGAATGCGCCGGCTGGCGTGAGCAGGAACGTCACGCTCAGCCGGTCGGGCATGATCGGGTTCGGGCAGTAGGGCGTCTCGGCCCTTTCAGCGGTCCAATAGCTCGGCTAAAGCAGTCAGGCTCGGGGCGAACGCGTCGAACCAGGCTTCATCGCTCGTATCCGGGTTGCCGCCCGGGCCGAATTCCAGCGGCCGGGGAATGAACGCCACGCGGAAGCCGAATGCCTTTGCGGCCTCGAGGTCGTACTTGTGGCAGGCCACCATCAGGATAGCGTTTGCATCCAGACCGAAAGATCGCTGCGCGAGCGCGTACACCTTCGGATCAGGCTTGGAAGAGCGCACCAGTTCGGCGGTCAATACGCAATCGAACGGCAGATCGTGCTGCTTGACGATGTGGATGAGGGACGACATCGAGCCGTTTGAAAGCGTCGAAAGCGTGTATCGATCGCGTAACTGCATCAGGCCCGGCCGCGTATCCGGCCAGGGCTTCAGCGTGCTCCACGCCGCGCTCAGTTCAGTGCGATCCTGCTGCGTGAATGCGTCTTCCCACAACGAGGCATGTAAAGCCGTGTCCAGCGTTTCCCGATAGATCTGGTCCGTCGAGCGCCAGCTAGCCGTCCCGTTGATGACCTGATCCAGCTGAACGCGATACGCGTGACGCCAATGCGCCAGCAAGCCGGACCACGCGGTGGCCGTCGCGTCCTTCACGGCGAACTTCGATCCAGCCTCGACAATCGTGCCGTAGAAATTCAGCAGCGTACCTTGCATGTCGAATGCGATGGCCTTGATGCCGCGTGGATCGAGCTTCGAATAGGCACGGGTCGCCGGGGATGATGCGGTGCTCGTGTTCATGCTTTCCTCTCTGCGGGTCGTCTGCTGGTTTCAATCAGTGTTCACAGAGTAGCGGCCATTAATTAAGCTGGATTTACGCAGACGAATCCAGAGTACGGGATCCAGATAATTTTCAACTCATTCATGGCAATCAGCATAGGGAGTGTTATCCGAGAAGGTTGGTATGCCATGCGTCATCGTGGTTGATCTGATCTTTTGAACTCCGAGGTGAATGATGAGCGTGACGAGCACGAATATCGAAGTAGGCGAGGAGATGGTCGCGGGTTTCGCGAAGAAGGGTCTCAAGCAATTGAAGCCCGCGACGCAGCGAGACCGCGGCGAGGGCCCTTTTCACCGGCTCGTGCTGCGCGGCGCGACCGTGATCGACGGCACCGGAGCGCCGCCGTTCGGTCCAGCGGACATCGTGATCGAAGACGGCAGGATCACTGACATCGCCGTGGTCGGCGTCCCTCACAAGCCACTGAAACAGGACGGACGTCCCGCAGCAGGAGACAGGGAAATCGATTGCACCGGCAAATACGTGACGCCGGGCTTCATCGACAGTCATGCGCATATCGGCACGCCCTTTCACGCCGAAAACGGCGAGATGATGCCGGCGGACTACATCTACAAGCTGTGGCTCGCGCATGGCGTCACGTCGGTGCGCGAGACCGGGTGCATGAACGGACTCGCCTGGACGCGCGAGCAAAAGGCGGCAGCCGAAGCCAACCGGATCGCTGCTCCGCACCTGTATCCCTATGTGTACTTCCCTGCCGTCAACGATTACCTGAAGGCCATCTACAGTCCCGAGCAGGGCCGTGAATGGCTGCGGGCAGCGCGCGACAAAGGTGCGGAAGGCGTGAAGTTCTTCGGTGCGCCGCCCGCGATCATGCAGGCGGCACTCGACGAATGCCGCAAGCTGGGCCTGCGGGCGTGTTGCCATCATGCGCAGTCATCGGTCGGCAGCATGAATGCGTTGAGAACGGCGCGCTGGGGCCTGACGAGCACCGAGCATTCCTACGGCATTCCAGAAGCCCTGTTCGATGGACGCTCGCTACAGGCCATCTCCGACGACTACAACTATAACGACGAGTACTTGCGCTTCTCCACAGCGGGCCAGACCTTCCTTCAGGCAGCAGAACCAGGCTCGCAGAAATGGAACGATGTGCTCGACGCCTTCCTCGAAGCGGGGCATACGTTCGTGCCGACGCTGAACGTCTATGACGGCAATCGCGATGTCATGCGCGCACGTCGCGCGGAATGGCACGATTCCTACACGGATCAGACGACGTGGAAGTACTTCCAGCCCCAGCGCGGCGGACACGGTGCGTACTTTTACCGCTGGTCCGTGAAGAACGAGGTGGAATGGCGCGAGAGCTATCGCATCCTGATGCACTTCCTCAACGACTACAAGAACCGCGGCGGGCGTGTCTGCCCCGGAAGCGATTCGGGTTTCATGTACCAGATCTACGGATTCGGCTACATCCGCGAACTGGAATTGCTCCAGGAAGCGGGCTTCCTGCCTTCCGAGGTATTGCGTGCCGGGACTTCGCATGCCGCGGACCTGCTGGGTATTGGCGAAGAGGCGGGCGTGCTCGAAGTAGGACGGCGCGGCGACGTGCTGGTGCATCGCGAGAATCCTCTGGCGGATTTCAAGCTTCTGTACGGAACCGGCGCGATGCGCCTCAACGACGATCTCGGCACGGTCGAGCAGAAGCGTGCGCTGGAACTGACCATCAAGTCCGGTGTGGTGTTCGATGTCGATGAACTGCTGCACGACGTTCGCGAGTTGGTCGCGACGACCTGGCCCAAAGGCGCGACGCCCTTCCACACGGCGACGGAGCAAGCGAAATGAACGGGCACGGCACTCAATTCGTGGTGCTCGCCGGCATGCTCGGCAGCGGCAAGACGACCTTGCTCGAAGCGCTGCTCGCCGATGACGAAGCGGCTGCCATGACCGCCGTGATCGTCAACGAAGTCGGGGCGATCAATATCGACGGTGCGGTGCTGTCGGAGTCGGCGCGCGGCATTCCCATGGCAACGCTCAGCAACGGCTGCGTGTGCTGCTCGTTGACCGATGACCTCGTGACGACGATCGAAGATCTCGTCGACACACGCGCGCGAAACGGACAGCCTGCGTTCGAACGCATCGTGCTGGAGTGCAGCGGTTTGTCCCGTCCGGGACAGGTGATGCGTTCGTTGAGTCCGCTTGCTTCGATGGGGCTGCGCATTCATATCGTCGCGACCTATGATTGCAGCCGCCCGCCGCTTGACACGGAGGATTTCGACAGCGTGTCGGCACAACTCGGCGCCGCGCATACGATCGTGCTGACGAAGACGGACTTGATCGGCACGGAACAACGGCGGCTCGCACGGGACAATGCCCATCGGCTGAATCCGCTGGCGCGTGTCGTCGATGCCGATACGGCCGCGATGCGAGCCACGGAAGCGTTTCGCGAAGTGCAGGGGGCCACGGCGTTCGACTGGACTGCGCGGGGATTCAACAGCCATGCACCGCGCGCCTTGCTGCATCCGCGCGTGCGGGTCTTTTGCGCGCGCTTTCGCCGCGCAACGGAATGGGAACAGACCCTGGACTGGATCGAAGACGTGTCGGGCGCGCTCGGCGAGCGCCTGTTGAGGATGAAGGCCATCGTTCCCGGTCCTTCGGGCGAAGACCGCGTGCTCTTGCAAAGCGTGGGCACGACGTTCTCCCAGCCGCGTCGTCTGGAGGGTGCTTCCGACATGGCCGCCATCTTCATCGTCAGGGACTGCGGGCTCGGTGATTTCGAAGCATTCGCCCTGGACGGATCGATTCGCTGGACCTCGCTGCAAAGCTGACGCGCTTTCACTGGACACAGAGGGACAACGGACCCGCCATCATGTCGATGTTGAACGAATTTTCCAAGTCGGTATTGCTGATCGTCACGACGCTCTTTCCGATCATCAATCCGCCTGCTGTTGCATTGATCGTATTGAGCATGGTGCGGGGCGCCAGCGACCGGGATCTCGCGGAGCTTGCGCGCCGGATTGCCATCAACGGTTTCGTGATCCTGCTCGCCTCCTTGTCGGTCGGCGCGTATGTGCTTTCGTTCTTCGGCATCTCGGAGAACGTGTTGCGTGTTGCGGGCGGCGTCGTCATTGCCATGGCAGGCTGGGGCCTGTTGCAGGCGCCCACTGAGGACAGCACGGCGGAGGAGGTCGCGCCGGCGGCCGACCGCGCGGCATCGCTGCGCACCAAGGCGTTCTATCCGCTGACCTTGCCCATTACCGTCGGGCCCGGATCCATCGCGGTGGCCATCGCACTGGGCACCGGATCGCCGCACGCAGGTCTGCAGCCAGTACACCTGGCCGGCGTCGGCGTCGCACTGGTGCTGCTGTGCCTGAGCATTTTCCTGTGCGTGCGATATTGCGGGCGGCTGGAAAAGTTGCTGGGAAAAGTGGGCACCCAGATCGCGATGAGACTCTTCGCGTTTGTCCTGTTCTGCATCGGCGTTCAGCTGTTGTGGATCGGCGCGTCCGGGTTGATCGAAAGCCTGAAGCTGCATTGACGTCCGGCGCGCAAGCAGGCAAGCAGGCGAGGGGATCATTCCTCGCTAATTGTCGCTACGTAGACTGAATCTACGTAATCCGACCCGAGGAAAGAATCATGCTCGCGCCACTGAAACCACTCGAATCCCCGCTCTTTCAATCCGATAACTTTCGACCCATTCCGGCATTCCTGAGAGACGCCATTCTCGAGCCTTACAAGGCGGAATGCGTTTATATCGACAGGGCTTTCCGGGATATTTCGGTTGATCATGAATTGGTCGCGTTTGCCGAAGTCTGCGTTCCCGAGACGTTCTATGGCTCACAGACCGGTCACTTCAACGCGGTGGAATCGCTACTCTGTCTCAATCAGATCGCGTTTCTCACGATTGCCGACTTCGTGACCGATGATGCCCCTCATGCTTTTCGCGAGGCTATCGGCACGGCGGATCTTCAGAGCTTCAAGGAGAACGTGCTGACGCGCACGTTCATCACGTCCGTGAAGACACAGTTCAGGCGCACGCTGGATGGCCGGAACGTCGTCATGCGCTTCTCGTTCACGAAAATGCGCAAGCATGCCGGCATGGTGTTCATGGCATCGGAGTTTGAATTCACCGATGCGCAAAGCGCCCCGAACAAGCCGCCCGCCTTCTTTGGACAAGCGACTTTTGCGATTCCGGTGATGTGAAGATGAACAGCGAGCTAAGCCTCGCCGAGGTCATGCGCCGTCAACAGGATCCGCGAGCCGCGCAAGACGCGGCTCTTCTTGTCGGCGGCTTCCAGAATCCGTTTGAGTCCGCGCTCGAACACCGACAGCAAGGTTCGCTCGTCCGAAGTCCGGCGCTGCAGGAAGTGTCGCTCCAGTGCGTCGCGCGTGACCGCGCACGTAATGGCCTTGCCGCGCGACCGCAGCGTGAAAGTGATGAGGCGCCCCTCGGCAAAGAACCGCGGGCCGCCCTCTAGTGCAAGCATTGCATCCTCGACGTTACATTCGACTGCGACGGCCTCAAACCGTGCGCAGAAGGATTCGTGTCATATGCCTGAAGAGCTATTGACGATGGCGCAGGTTATCAAGAACAAAAATCGCGCGCCATGCGGAAAAAAATAATCGCCTAGTGCGCTCGGGAAGTATGGAACGGCGGCCGGTCTGATGTTTCTTCTCGCAGTCATCGAGTCGCGCATTCACCGGCATGCATGCCGCTCATACAGCGCCCACTTTCCCTCACGCGCAAGCAAGGCCACATCGCACTCGCCATTGGCGAAGTAATCGGCGGGCAAGGGCTCTGCCGACCGGACGAAGATATAGCGATACAAGCGGCCGTTGTCCTGCTTCCAGTCGAACGAGCCTGGAAAGCGATCCAGTTGTGACGCATGCACAGGCAATTGCGCCGGCCTGAAACGCACGATCTGCGGAAGGAACTGGGCGAAGTTCGGATCGACGAAGCCGTGCTTTTCCGCCTGATACCACAGCGCCTGATGCTGATACGCGAACGGACTCCAGTAGGCATCGCTGGCTCCGTCCATCACCAGATTGAGCGCGCGCTGATTCGGCTCCGTTCGGGACAGCAGTTGCTCCAGCGGCGCGATTTCCACCGCGAAACGATGCAGCCGGACCGCCTGATTCGCGAGGAAGATCCAGCAGCCCGCAATGATGACGACTTGCATGACGAAGCCGCGCCTGTCGCGCTTCACGCCGGCAACCGGTTTCGGCGCGACGAACATCAGCGCATAGACGGGCAGCAGAAAGAGCGCGAAGCGCTGATAGAGATACGCCGTGCCGAGCGCGAGGTTCGGCACGGCCAGCCAGATGAACCCCATGACGATCATCGGCACCAGCACCGCGCGATCGGGATTGATACGGTCCCGCCAGAGCCACGGCGCGATGCCCATCAGCACGAAGAGCGGCAAATAAACCGCGCTCCATTTCGTGAGGCCCCACACCATCATCGGAAACAGCAGCAGACGTTTGCCGCCGGTGTCCGACCAGCCCCAGTCGACCTTCGCGACATTGTCGATGGTGTGGCCGAGAACCGGATCGCTGGCGTGACTCCAGAGCGTATAGACGATGCACAGCAGGCCGAGCGGCACGAATGCCGCGAGCGCCAGCAGTTTGCCCCGGATCTGGCGCGGCTTGACGAGCGCAAAGCCCGCACCGATCCCGCAAGCGAACAGAAAGACGAGACCGTGACAGAAGAACAGCGCCACGCCCGCGACGAACACGCCCACGCCGCGGCTGAACGAAGGCTGCGTGGCGGATCGATGGGCGAGCCACATGAACAGCATGCCCACCGGCGCCGCTACCAGAAACGTATAGAAGCCCCATGCAAAGGCAAAGCCGAAGAAACCGGGAATGAAGAGCACATCGAGCCGCGGGTCGCCGTGCAGATGCCTGCGAAAGCCAACGCACGACATGACGAAGCCGACATACGCGATCATCAGGACGAGCTTGAGCGCTGACGAGATCGACATCACGTAAGTGAGCGGCAGCGCCAGACCATAGCCGATCAGATAGGGCGTGAAGAGATTGATGCGCACGAGGCTCTGCCACGCCGACGCATGATCGATCAGGTCGCGCAGCAGCATCACCTGCGCGGCGTGTTGCGGCAGATCGACGAGCGGCGGCCGTGGCGCGATCCAGAACAGCAAGGCTCCGCCGAGCAGCGTCACGATGAACAGCGCTCGCGGCATCCACTCGAGCAATGAACCGCTGCGCGATACCGACGCACTCGCGGACGACCCAAGCATATTCATAAGGTTCGTTCGATGATGAAGCGCGGACGATGCTTCGTCTCCGCATAGGTCTTCGAGATATACCCGCCGATGACGCCGAGGAACAACAACTGGATGCCGCCGAGGAAATACATCGGCACCACGGTGGACGCCCAGCCGGGCACGGCCAGATTGGTGAAGAGACGCGCATACACGGCCCATGCGCCGAAGCACAGCGAGCCAAGCGCGAGGAGCGCGCCGATCCGCGTGCTCCACTGCAAGGGCACGGCGGAGAACGACGTGATGCCGTCAAACGCAAAGGCCAGCATTTTCGCGAGCGGATATTTGCTCGTGCCCGCGAAGCGCGCGGCGCGCTCGTATTCCACGATTGCCGTCCTGAATCCCAGCAGCGGAATGATGCCGCGCAGGAAGAGGTTGACTTCCTGAAACTCCTTGAGGGCATCCAGCGTCTTGCGGCTCATCAGGCGGAAGTCGGCATGACCGGGCAGGATATCGACGCCGAGCGCCTTCAACACCTTGTAGTAGTTCCGCGCGGTGAAGCGCTTGAAGAACGTATCGCTCTTCCGCTTGTGCCGCACGCCGAAGACGATCTCCGCGCCCTTTCGATGCTCTTCGAGCATGCGCGGAATGGCTTCGATATCGTCCTGGAGATCGGCATCGAGGCTCACGAGCACATCGCCTTCCGCAACCAGCAGGCCCGCGAGCAATGCGTTCTGATGCCCGCGATTGCGCGACAGCTTGATGCCCCGGCAACGCGCATTGGATGCGTGCAGGGTCTCGATGATCGACCAGGTCCGGTCGCGCGAACCATCGTCTACAAAGGTGATCCTGCTCTCGTCACTGACTAGGGACGCGGCAATGAGACGCTCCAGAAGCGCAAGCAGACGCGAGCACGTTTCCGTGATGACTTCTTCTTCGTTGTAGCAGGGTACGATGAGATTCAACGTCGTCATAGGCGGAACCCCTGATGCCCAAGGCGTTGGGCGACGTGCAACGCGAATGGATTTCCCGTGATGGCAAGGGACGGACGCGGCAATGCAGCCTTTGATGTCGAAGCGGCACGCGCGATGCAGACAAATGCGGTACATGAATGTCACGTACATACTAAGCGCAGTGCGAAATCAAACACAAGAATTTCATGACTCGATCCGTGTCTTATGCATATGAAAGAAGTTGTAAGCCAAGTACATCTGATGAATCATCACGACATCGTCGAACTGCGCATTGCGCTACAGTAACGGGTAGTCCGGATAGGGCAGACGAATGAATGAAAGGGAGAGAGCACGCGTATGGACAAGGCCGAATTCGATAGCTTTGCAGACGAATATCTCGCGTTGCATACAAAAAATATTTCAGCATCCGGAGAAGGTCCGGCGTTCTTTGCCGAGTACAAGATTCGCGATATCGCCGAGGAAATGGAACGCCGCAACGCGGTGCCCGCGCGCATGCTGGACTTCGGCGCGGGCGTGGGCACGTCGGTGCCGTGGGTGCGCCAGTATCTGCCTGCCGCGCAGCTGACGTGTGCGGACGTATCGGAGCGGTCTCTGGAGCTTGCGAAGAGCCGTTTCGCGGATGACGCACGCTTCGTGCATTTCGACGGGCGCACGCTTCCGTTCGAGCCCGGCGAATTCGACCTCGCCTATGCGATGTGTGTGTTTCATCACATCGATCATGCCGAGCATGTGAGTCTGCTGCGTGAATTGCATCGCGTGGTCGGTGCGCGCGGCACGCTCGTGATATTCGAGCACAACCCTTATAATCCGCTGACCGTACGCGCGGTCAATACCTGTGAATTCGATGTCAATGCCAGGCTCATCACCGCGTCCAGGATGCAGCGCGCATGCCGTGATGCCGGTTTTACCGATGTTCAGGTGCGCTACCGTATCTTTTTCCCGCACGCACTCGCCGCGTTGCGTCCGCTGGAAAAATATCTGACTCACGTGCCGCTTGGTGCGCAATATGCCGTGTACGCAACCGGTGCCTGATTCCGTGTTGCAGGCATCCCCACGCTCACCACTCTGACTTCTCATCAATGATTGCGAATGCAACTTCCAGTCGCAATGTCCGCTTGCAGTTCCTGAAGTATCTGCTGGTTGGAGGCGTGAACACCGTGCTCGCAGGCGCCATCATCCTGGGCGTGCAGGCAGCGGGCGCACGGCCGGTGATCGCGAACATGATCGGTTACGGAGTGGGTGTCGCGATCAGTTTCGCGCTCAACAGCAAGTTCACGTTCCAGACTGCCGCCACGCGTCACGCGGCACTCCGCTTCCTCGTCGTGGTGCTCGTTTCGTATCTCGCGAATCTCGGCGTGGTCCTGCTCGTCCTGCACATCACGCATGCGCCCTACTTTGCACAGTTGAGCGGCATTCCGGTGTATGTCATCGTGGGATTCATCGGCAACAAATATTGGGCGTTGCGCGAAGGGCCCGCGCCTCAGTAGCCGCGCCCGCTATTTGTCCGCTCGCAGCACGCAAACCTCCTGGCATGCTGCGCAGAACGCTGCGCCATCATGTCGGACTCACCGGCTTCTTCCAGCTTTCGCCTCGCATAATCGCGCGTGGTGTCGAGCGGACGACACTGCACACTGTCGCCGCGCACTTCGGCTGAGAGCATCGATTTCGTGACGAGACTCGCCACGGCCTCCACGATGCCGGCCGAGGTCACCCTTCGTCCGATAACCAGATTAACGGCCTTTCAAATCAGTATTAGATTTGCTTAAGCTGCCGCGTTAATTTCACTTTTCCGGCTCATGACATTAGTATCAGCTCACTATGTACCGCACAGATTCTTTTGTCGATTCAGATGACAAGGGTGTCGTTGCGATGAGCTCCTTCGCCAAGGCAGCCATATCCCGCCTTTTGATGACAGCGAGAAAAGCCATGAAGAATTCATTTCTCAGGAAGTTGTGTGCACTGCTGTTCGTTCTGGCGACGCTCTCTCCACCGGTCTCCGCCTGGTCGAAAACGGTCGTGATTGGTGGGAAGAATTTCACCGAGCAGCAATTGATGGCGGAACTCACCGCGCAATTGCTCGAAGCAAGGGGCTTTTCCGTCGACAAGAAAGTCGGCATGGGAAGCATGGTGCTGCGTCAGGCTCAGGAGAATGGGCAAATCGATGTGTACTGGGAATACGTCGGCACTGCGCTGAACAACTACGACAAATTCACCGACAAGCTGAGCGCGCAGGACATGTACCGCAAGGTCAGCGAACTCGACGCGCCGAAGGGTCTCGTCTGGCTCGCTCCATCGAAGGTCGACAACGTCTATGCGTTCGCGATGAATCAGGACGAGGCGAAGAAACTGGGTATCGCGTCGATCAGCGATCTCGCCAAGGTAGTGCGCGGTGGCCAGTCGATGATCTTCGCCTGCAACTCGGAGTTCTACGGCCGCGCGGATGGACTGCGTCCGCTCGAAAAGACCTATGACTTCAGCTTCGGTCCCAGCGAGATCATGCGGATGGATTCGGGCCTCACGTATCAGGCGCTGAAGGACCGGCAAGTCAACGTCGCGCTCGTGTTCACGACAGACGGCCGCATTCCCGCGTTCAATTTTGTGGTGTTGAAGGACGACAAGGGGTTCATCCAGCCGAACACACTCGCGCCGGTGGTGCGCAAGGCAACGCTCGATGCCAACCCGACGCTCGCGCCCACGTTGAACGCACTGGCCGCCCGGCTCGACACGCCCACCATGATTCGCCTCAATGCCAGCGTCGATCTCGAGAAGAAATCGCTGCAAGACGTGGCTCGCGCCTTCCTCCAGCAATCCGGACTGCTCTGATCACATGGCTGGCGCCGCACATTCCATGAAAGCATCCACGACTGGCTTCATTCACGAACTGACTTTCGATGATCTGCCCGACCACGTCGTGGAGCAGGGCAAGCTATGCCTGCTCGATCTGTTCGGCGTCGCGATGATGGGTCGGCGCACGGACTTCTCGCGGATCGCCAGCGATCATGCCGTTGAGTTCTTCGCAGCGGGCAGACTGCGGTCGCGTCTGCTGTTCGACGGACGCCACGCGAGTCCCATCGGCGCGGGTCTGGCCGGGGCGATGACGATCGACAGCTGCGACGGCCACGACGGGCACGCGGAGACCAAGGGCCATGTCGGCGTGACCGTGATAGCGGCGCTGCTCGCGCTGGCCGATCTGCAACGCGACATGAGCGGCCGCGAATTCCTGACCTGTCTCGCGCTGGGCTACGAGGTCGGCACACGGGCCGGCATCGCGCTGCATGCGAGCGCGTGCGACTACCACACGTCGGGCGCCTGGAACGCGCTGGCGGCGGCGGCGCTGGCGGCGCGGCGGCTCGGGCTCGATGCGAACCAGACGCGCGAAGCGCTCGGCATCGCGGAATATCATGGTCCGCGCAGCCAGATGATGCGCTGCGTCGATCATCCGACCATGGTGCGCGACGGATCGGGCTGGGGCTGCATGGCGGGTCTGAGCGCGGGCTTCCTGGCGCAGCAGGGCTTCACCGGCGCGCCCGCCATTACGGTCGAGCAGGAAGCGTCGCGCGCATACTGGAACGATCTCGGCGAGCGCTGGCGCATCATGGAGCAATACTTCAAGCCGCAGCCGGTGTGCCGCTGGGCGCACCCGGCCATCGACGCGGCGCAGCGGCTCAGGCAGGATCACAGCTTCACAATCGGCGAGATACGCGCCGTGCGCATCCAGACGTTCCACAACGCGATCCGTCTCGATCATCCCGAGCCCAGGACCACCGAAGTGTCGCAATACAGCTTGCCGTTTCCGGTGGCGGTCGCGCTGAAACACGGCGCCGTTACCCTTGACGCGCTTCAGGGCGCAGGACTCGAAGATCCCGAGGTGCTGCGCGTCAGCCGCCTGATTCGCGCGGAAGAGCATCCTGGATTCAATGCGCAGTTCCCGCAGCAGCGTTACGCGAGCGTGACGGTCGAGCTGAACGACGGGCGGCGGTTCGATTCAGGTCCGACGCAGGCGCTCGGCGATCCTGATCTGCCGTTCGGCGCCGCGGCGTTGCGCGACAAGTTCCGGCGCTTTGCCGAAACGGCCTGTGACACTCAACACGCACGCGCGCTGGAGTCGCGGGTCGATAACCTCGCGGACAGTGGCGAGACCGTGGCGCCGCTGCTCGAACTGGTGCTCGACACGATTCGCGTCATGCCCGTCGAACGATGAGAAACCGGCCACGTTCTTCCGAATTCCGGAGATAACCCGTGAGCGATTCATCGCGACTCGATATCCGTGCCTTGCGCGTCTTCGACGCCGTCGCGTCGAGCGGAAGCATCTCCGCGGCGGCAAGCGCGCTCGGCGTCACGCAGTCCGCCGTTTCGCAGGCGGTCGGGCAGATCGAAGAGATTCTTGGCACGAAGGTGCTCGACCGCAGCCGCCGTCCGGTGCTGCTCACGCCTGCCGGCATCGCGCTGCGGCGGCACGCGCAGACGGTCGTCGAAGAGATGGAGCGGCTGCTTGCGGTGGTCCGTGAAGCGGACCTGACCGGCCGGCCGGAGATCCGCATCGGCATGATCGATTCGTACGCGGCCACCGTGGGCCCGGCGGTGGTCAAGCACACGATTGCACAGG
This sequence comes from Caballeronia sp. LZ032, assembly GCF_031451315.1. Taxonomy (NCBI): domain Bacteria; kingdom Pseudomonadati; phylum Pseudomonadota; class Betaproteobacteria; order Burkholderiales; family Burkholderiaceae; genus Caballeronia; species Caballeronia sp. LZ032. Next base: position 2,256,101 of record NZ_JARUXP010000001.1, on the reverse strand, counting down.
GCAATCAGGTCGTCCTGCGTGCCGGGTTCGCCGACAGTCTCTCGCTTGCGCTGCTGCAACGGCAACTCGATCTGATCGTCACCTCCGATCCCATGGACGATATGGATAACCTCGTGCGGCGGCCGTTGTTCGTGGAGCCGTCGCTGCTCGTCGTGCATGCGGCGCGGCGCGAGCAATACCGTTCAGCCGATCTTCAGACGCTGGCGCGCGAGTTGCCGTTCGTCCGCTTCAGCAAGCGCTCGCACTATGGCGCGGTGACGGAGCGGTATCTGCGGCGCCGTGGCGTGAGCGCCGATCGCCATCTCGAGATCGACGCGGCGGACGTGCTCCTGGCGATGGTCGCGGCCGATCTGGGATGGTCGATCTGTCCGGCCCTCGCGTTGTTGCAGGGGCGGGCGCATTTGCAGGACATCGCGGCCATCCCGGTTGCCGATCCGCCGCTGGTGCGCACGATCTTTCAGGTTTCGCGTGCGGGCGAATACGAAGACACGGCCGAATTTCTCTACCAGACCAGTCGGCGGGTGCTCGAGAAGGGCGTGTTCGCCGAGATCCGGGCGCGGCTTCCCGACGTTGGGGCGAAGCTGCATCTGAGCTAGGGACGATCGGAGAACGAGTAGGCCATCAGCCGCCGCTCACGGCATGTTCAAGCGGCGTCGCGGGCCTGGCCGTGGTTGCCGTAACGCGCAAGCTGCTTGCGCAATGCCTCGATCTGATCGAGCAGATCCAGCGCGAGTGCGACGCCCGGCGCGTTCAGCTCCAGATCGCTCTTCAGGCGTTGCGCGGTGATGGCGCGGCGCAGGCACGTGCCGCTGAACCGCCATTCCTCCACGCGCGCACCCTGCGGCTCGAACGCGCCTTCTTCGACCCATTGGGCGAAATCTTCGTGCGATGCACCCGTGATGCGGCACAGCTCGACCATCGTGAACTCGATGCGTTCCTCGACGATCTCACCGTGCAGATGAGAAGGATCGTTTCCATTCATGAGGGTCACCTGTAGAAATGGGCGCGCGGGTCGAAATCGAGCGCCTTACGCATCTCGGCGTAGGCGGCCTTCCTGGCGTCGGTATCCGCGGGAGGCAGGACGATGCCCAGCATCACGTAGAAATCGCCGGGAGGATTGCCGGGAATGCCTCGACCCTTGAGCCTGAGACGCCTGCCAGCCGACGATCCCGCGGGAACCGTCACGGTCACGTCGCCCGAGGGCGTGGGCACGACGACTTCCGCACCGAGCGCGGCTTCCCAGGGCGCCAGCGGAAGATCGGAGGTCACGTCTCGTCCGTCGATACGATATCGCCTGGGCGTCTCGACGGAGATCTCCAGATACAGGTCGCCGCGCGGCGCGTTGCCCATGCCAAGGCCGCCCTGACTCGCGAGCCGCAGACGCTGCCCGTCGAGAATGCCTTTCGGTATGGCTACGTCGAGCGTGCGCGTCTGATACGTGACGCGTCCTTGATCGTCGATCACGGGCGTCTGCAGGGACAAGGTCCGTTGCGCGCCGTTGTAGATGTCTTCGAGGCTGACGGTGACCTTGGCATGAAGATCTTCGCCCGGCCACTCGGGCGTGTAGGAGCGTGCCGACTGGCGCGCATGCCTCCCGAACAGATCGCTGAAGAAGTCTTCGGCAGCCTGGGCGTCGCCGTCGCCATCGCTGCCATATGCGCCGTTCGCCTCCGGGCGAGGGCGGATTTCCTCGCCGTCCTTGAAGCCGGTGCCGAGTGCGTCGAACGCCGCTCGTTGCTCGGGATCCTTGAGAACCTGATACGCCTCGCCGATCTCCTTGAAACGCGTCTCGGCGTCAGCCTCCTTGCTCAGGTCCGGATGGAACTTGCGCGCGAGCTTTCGATAAGCGGTCTTGATCTCCGCTTCCGTCGCGTTTCGCGGAACGCCCATGAGGGCGTAATAGTCCTTGTATTTCATCGTTTCCCTTATCGTCCGGTCAATCGACTTCGGGTAGATGGCCTGTCGGCTAGGCGTGACAATCGATGGCCTACTATACAAGGAAGCAAGGAAACATGTTTCCGGCTAACCCTCGTTCCGCGCCTGCCGTTCCAGTTGCTCGCGGTGATCCGGATGCGCGATCGCCATCATGCGCGGGATGCGTTGCGAGATCGACAGCCCGCGCAGATCCGCGATGCCGTATTCGGTGACGATCACGCAGGCGTCGCTGCGCGCGATCGTCGTGGGACCGGAGAGTTGCGCGACGATACGGCTGTGCCGGCCCGCCGTCGAGGGCATCGCGACGATCGGCACTCCGTTGCGGCTGGCCTGCGCCGCACGCAGAAAATCACCGACCCCACCGACCGCGCCGACATACGTGCCCGCCGCGACTTCGGCGTTGATCTGTCCGGTCAGGTCCACTTCGACGGCGGAGTTGATGGCGGCGAAGCGATGGATCTGCGCGAGCACGCTGGCATCGTGCGTGTACTCCGTGCCGCGCAGCTCAACCGCCGGATTGCGATGCGCGAAGCGGCGCACCCGTTCCGAACCGATGATGACGCCGCCGATCGTGATGCCCGTATTGATCGTCTTCCGCGCATTCGTGACGACCCCCGCTTCGCACAGGGCCGCGATGCCGTCGCCGATGCTGCCCGTGTGCACGCCGAGATCGCGCCGGTCCGCGAGTTGCGCGAGCACTGCATCGGGAATCGCGCCGATGCCGGTCTGCAAGGTCGCGCCATCTTCAATGAGACTCGCCACATGCCCGCCGATGGCTGTCTCGACCGTCCCCGGCATGGAGGCGGGCGGGTTGGCGAAGACGGCGTCGGACTCCACGAGCAAGTCGAAATCCGCCCGGCGCAGATAAGGTCCGCCATGCGTCCACGGTACATCACGATGCACCTCGCCGATGATCACGCGAGCGCGCTTCAGCGCTCCGACCAGATACTCGCGCGCGAGGCCCAGACTGTAGCGTCCTGATGAATCGGGCGGCGACACCTGCAGCATCACGACGTCGATACGTAACGATCCGCTGCTCATGAGCCCGGGCAGTTGCGAGTAATGCGCCGGGAGAATGTCGAGCAGTCCCGCGCGCGCAAGCGTGCGATTCGCGCCGCTGCCGCAGTAGGCGAGGAAATCGAAGGCATCGGCGTGTTCGGGCGCGAGCACATCCGCGAGACCGATGCCCAGGAAGAGCCGGGTCCGTCCGATGCGATGCCGCTGCGCGACGAGCGCGCGCATCAACGTGATCGGCTCGGCGTGCGATTGCCCCCACATGACGGTATCGCCGGCACGGATCACGGCGGTGAGATCGAGGGTCGCTGGGTCGTGCATGAGGTCGTCGTGCGAAGTTGGCTTGATGTTGCCCGGGTGGGCATGCCAGCGACACGTTAAGTGCTCTCCCGGTCCGATGTCCATGCAGCAAGCACATGCGTTCCGTCCTTTGAAACCCCGTTGAAAAGCGCCTTCCTCGAGCGATCCATGCAAGAATGCACGCACCTCTTCACGATGCTTCAAGACACTGCATGGACGTCCGTCAGCTTCGCTATTTCGTTCACATCGTCGATTACGGAAGTCTAGGCAAGGCTGCGGAAAAGCTGTTCGTCGCGCAACCCTCGCTCAGTCAGCAAGTCGCGCGGCTCGAAGAAGAACTCGGCGTGGCGCTCCTGTTGCGCAGCAATCATGGCGTGACGCCGACCGCCGAAGGGGAGGCGCTGTACCGTCATGCGCGCGTCGTGCTGCGGCAGATGGAGCAGTTGCGGCAGGAAGTCACGCAAGGCGGCGTCGCGGCGTCGGGCACCGTGGCCATCGGCTTGCCGACGACGATGGCGTCCGTGCTCGCCGTGCCGTTGTTCGAGCGCGTGCAGGACATGTTTCCCGCGATCCGCCTGCAGTTCTTCGAAAGCATGAGCGGATATCTGAACGAACTGCTGGCGAACGGCCGCCTCGATCTGGCCATTCTGTTCCGCGAATCGGATACGCCCGGCATCGGCAGCGTGCCCGTGTTCGACGAAACGCTGTATCTGCTCGGCGAACCGGGCGGCGATATCGGCGCGCGTTCCGGCACATGTGCGCTCGCGAAACTCGGCGGCGTGAAGCTCGTCGCGCCGGGCGTGTCCAACGGCCTGCGTATGCTGATCGAACGTGTCTTCGCGAGCGAGAAGATCGATCTGAACGTCGTGGCCGATATCGATTCCTTGCCGTCCTTGCTGCTGATCGCGCATTCGGGCCGCGCGTGCACGATACTGCCGGCCTCGGCCGTCGCGCAGCTCGATCCGGCCCGCATGCCGCGCATGCGCAAGATCGTCGAGCCCGTGATCCGCCGGCCCGTGAGCGTTTGCTGGCCCAACAGCATGCCGATGCATGCGGCCACCGTCGCCGTTCGCCGGACCTTGCTGGGTCTCATCGCCGAGCTGGTCGAACGCGAAACGTGGAAGGGCGTGACGCTGCGCGAGATCGACCGCTCAATGTGAGCGGGCCGCATCGCCTTTGCTGATACGTGTCTTCAGGACGTTCACGCGGCGGAACGGTCCGTACAGTGAAAACCCCTATAGGCACCCGCACCCACCCGCTAAGGGTCGATCACACTGGCTGCACGGGATATTCCGGTCAAGAATGGGCCTTTCAAAGCACGGAACACATTCGCAGGGCGATTGACGTGCTGCGCGGGAAATCCTGTAATCGAACGCATCGGGCCGAACCTCCCTGGAGCCAATCATGTCGACGCAGCCGAGCCGGATCGCCACGCCACGACCGGAGATCAACCGCCCGGCCTGGAATGCGGCACTGCTGGACAGCACGCATGCGGGACGCGATGGCGCAAGCCCGGCCATGGTCGTGCCGCTCGCGCGCAGTCTCGCGATACTCGGCGCCTTCACGCCACAGGAGCCGTGGCTCGGCAATCAGGAAATCGTCTTCGAGACCGGCATTCCCGCGCCGACCGTGTCGCGCATGCTGCGCTCGCTGGTCGCGCTCGGCTTCCTGCATTACGCGCCGGCGCAGCGCAAATACCGGCTGGCGGCATCGGTGCTCTCGCTCGGTTATGCCGCCATCGCGCAGTCCAGCGTGCAGCGGCTCGCGCGCCGGAGCATGCAGGCTTTCGCCGATGCGAGCGGCACCTATGTCGTGCTCGCCGCGCGCGACCGTCTCGATGTGATCGTGCTCGAAACCTGCGCGAGCAAACCCGCCACGCTCGATCTCGATCTGCATGCGGGCGCGCGCTTGCGCATCGCATCATCGCCAATGGGCTGGGCGCTGCTCGCCGCGCTGCCGGAACTCGAACGCTTCTATTTGCTGGGCAATGTCGAACGTCGTGCCGGCCGCGACTGGCCGCATTTGCGGCGGCGCATCAGCGAGGGCATTTCGCAGACTCACAATGCGGGCTACTGCACCTCGCTCGGCGAATGGGAACCGGATCTCGCGATCGTCGCCGCGCCGCTGCTGATCCGCGACCAGACGCCGCTCGTGCTGGCATGCATCGGGCCGAGCGCGAAGCTCGGGCGCGCCCGCATCGAGCGCGAACTGGGTCCGCGCCTGGCCGCGATTGCGCAGCACGTGCAGGAGCAGGTCCCTTTCGATGAATGAGGCGAGCATGAACACCGTTGCCGAATCCACGCTTGCCGCGCCCATTACGCTTACGGTCGAACGCGGGCTCGAAGTCCTGCGCGCGTTTCGCGCCGAGCGCGCGCCGCTGTCGAACGCGGAACTCGTGCGCCGCACGGGCTTTCCGAAAGCGACCGTGTCGCGCATCACCGCCACGCTGATCCGCGTAGGCTTCCTGAGGCGCGTGAGCGGCGGACGGCAGTTCGAACTGAGCGCGGGCGCGCTGAGCATCGGGCATGCTTATCTCGAGGCGAATCCCGTTGCGGGCCTCGTCAATCCCTTCCTTCAGAAGCTCGCCGACAAACTCGAATTGTGCGTGGCGCTGGCTGTGCCGGATCATCTGGACATGCTGTATATCGCGTGCAGAACGAGCGCGAAGATCGCGACCCTGCGGCTGGGCGTCGGCACCTTGCTGCCGATGGAAACCACCTCGGTCGGTCGGGCGCATCTGTATGCGCTGCCCGAGACGGAGCGACGCGAGCGTATCGCGGCGATCCTCGCGACGCCGGGAAAGAATGCGGACGTGGTGCGCAAGAACCTCGAGACCGCATTCGACGATCTGCGCACCACCGGCGTCTGCATGGCGGTAGGCGAATTCCAGCGCAACGCGTATGGCATTGCCTTGCCGCTGACGGTGGGCCGCACGCGCACGCTGATGTCGCTCAACTGCGGCGCGGTCGAACTCGAACCGGACATGGCGGCGATCCGCAAGCGCGCGATTCCCGAGTTGCACGCCGCCGGACAACGGCTGACGCAACTGCTCGCCGATGTCGACTGCGAGCCCTGACGCGCGGCACGCACGCTTCCAACGCACGGAACGAGACGTCCCGCTGCATTGACGCCGCGCGATGCGATCATCACGATGGATTCAACTCATCTGCGAAGAGGAAGAGGGAATCCATGCCAGAGCAATCGAAGTCATACGCGTCGTATTCCACGCTCGCGTTCGATCGTCCCGCGCGCGGGGTCTTGCGCATCACGCTGAATCGGCCGGAGCGTCTCAACGCACTCGATGCCCGCGGTCACGACGAACTCGCGCGCGTCTGGCGCGATGTGGACGAAGATCCCGAAGTCGGCGCCGTGATCCTGTGCGGCGCGGGCCGCGCGTTTTCCGCGGGCGGCGACTTCGACATGGTCGAGGAAATGATCGACTCGTTCGATGCCCGCATGCGCGTCTGGCGTGAAGCGAAGGACCTGGTCTACAACATCATCAACTGCTCGAAGCCGATTGTCTCGGCCATTCACGGCTCGGCAGTCGGCGCGGGACTGGTGGCCGCGCTGCTCGCGGACATCTCGGTGGCGGCCCGAACGGCGAAGCTCGTCGACGGGCACACGCGGCTGGGCGTAGCCGCCGGCGATCATGCGGCCATCATCTGGCCGCTGCTGTGCGGCATGGCGAAGGCGAAATACCACCTCATGCTGTGCGAGCCGGTGAGCGGGGAGAAGGCCGAGCAGATCGGGCTCGTCTCGCTCGCCGTGGACGACGCCGAGCTTCAGGACACGGCGCTGGACGTTGCCACGCGCCTCGTCAACGGTGCGCCTTCCGCCGTGCGGCTCACGAAGTACGCGCTCAACAACTGGCTGCGCCAGGCCGGTCCCACGTTCGATGCATCGCTCGCGCTGGAGATGCTGGGTTTCGGCGGCGCGGAAGTGCGCGAGGGTGTCGCGTCGTTTCGCGAAAAGCGTGCGCCTCAATATCCGCTCGACACGCCGGTCTCGCCCGCAAGCGGTGCATGAAGCGAAGGCGCGTGCCGCACAGGCGCGGCACGCTCTCTCTTCTCATTCGATTCGAGCCTCGCCATTGTTCAATACGATGACATCGCGCTCCAGCGATCTCGCCCGAAAGCGCAGCATGGCCCCGTGCCTGTGCCATATCTCGACGCGTATCGTTTCGCCGGGATAAGCGGGCGCGGAGAAGCGCGCGAACAGCATCTTCAGACGCGTGGCATCGTAAGCGCAAACGGCGCGCAGAATCGCATGGCCGGCTATTCCGTACGTCGCCAGCCCGTGCAGCACGGGACGATCGAAGCCCGCGGCGCGTGCGCTCACCGGGTCGGCATGCAGGGGATTCAGGTCGCCGTTGAGCCGGTACAGCAAGGCACCCTCCGGACGCACCGGCAGATCGCAGACGAGGTCGGCCTGGGTGTCCGGCATCGGAGAGAGCGCGGGCAGGGGCGCATCGCCGGCTTGGCCACGCGCGGAAAAGCCGCCATCGCCGCGACAGAAGTTCAGTTGCTCGACGCGCGCCAGCACTTCACCGTTTGCGGCATCGATGACGTCGCGCGACGTCAGCACTTGTGCACCCTTGCCTTCGCCTTTATCGACGACGGACTGCACGCGCGTACGGCCGATGATCGTGGCTGCGGCGGGCAGCGGCCGCAACAGCGTCACGCGCTGCTCGCCATGCACGACCTTCGCGTAGTCGATGCCGGTCTCCGGATTGCGCATCCACAGGCCGGGAAAGCCGAGCACGGCGGCCATGGTCGGCGCGGCGACGAGTTCGGGGCCGTAGGTGAACTTCAGCGCACGCGTATCCAGCGGCTCGCTGCCGAACGCGACGCTCAGCGCGTAGATCGCGCAGTCACGCTCGGTGTAGGTTTGCCGCACGTCGTCGAACGCCCAGTTCCTGAGCGTGTGATAGTCGATTGCCAAGGGTGTCTCCGTCGCGTTACATCGGGTCCCAGCTGAACACGTCGCCGGAGCGATCCATCGGCACGAAGGATGCCTTCAGCGCCGGCATGCCGTGCTCGGCGATGGCTTCGGGCGTCCAGCCATCGCTGCGATGCACGGAGCGCACGGGACGCGGCTGGCTCATCAGGAAGATCTCGTTGTTGCGCACGGTGAAGATCTGGCCGTTCACGTCGCGCGCGGCGTCGCTCGCGAGATAGACCGCGAGCGGCGCGATCTTCGCGGGCGTCATCTGCTTGATCTTCTCGACGCGCGCGGCCTGTTCGGGCGTGTCGGTCGGAATCGAGCTGACCATGCGGCTCCATGCGAACGGCGCAATGCAGTTCGAGCGCACGTTGAACTTGCCGAGATCGAGCGCGATGGACTTCGATAACCCCGCGATGCCCATCTTCGCCGCGTTGTAGTTGGCCTGCGCGAGATTGCCGATCAGGCCGGAGGTCGAAGTCATATGCACGAATGCGCCGCTTTCCTGTTCCTTGAAGCGGTTCGCGGCGGCGCGGCTCAGATTGAAGCTGCCGTACAGATGCACCTTGAGCACCGCATCCCATTCGTCATCCGACATCTTGTGAAAGAAGCGGTCGCGCAGGATCCCCGCATTGTTCACGACACAATCGATGCGGCCGAACGCATCGAGCGCCTGTTCGACGATGCGCGCGCCCGCGCCGCTGTCCGCCACGCTGTCGATGTTCGAGACGGCCTCGCCGCCCGCTGCGCGGATCTCTTCGACGACGCGCTCGCCGGGCGAGCTGTCGCGCCCGGTGCCTTCGAGCGATGCGCCGATATCGTTGACCACCACGCGCGCGCCATAACGGGCCATCAGCAATGCGATATCGCGGCCAATGCCGCCGCCCGCCCCCGATACGATCACGACCTTGTCTTCCATAGTGCGCTTCGTCATGTCTGTCTCCGTTGAATCCATGGACGTTCGTCATGACGATGATGCGCGGCGCAAGCGCATGTCAATGCGCTATCTCTTGCCCTTCCGTACATCGAAAGGCAGCTGCATGACCGAAGCATGGCGTACCTGCTTGTGACGGATCCAGAGTACGGAACGGCGCAGGGCAGGCCGTTGACGCCTGCATGAACGGATCGCAGCATGGACTGCATCATCCCTGCATTCGGAGAGCCCGCAGACCATGATCCGCGACATCGAAACGATGAACGTGTTACGCGACAACATCGCGCGCTTCGTGCGTGAACGACTGATTCCCAACGAAGCGCAAGTTGCCGACACCGACGAGATTCCGCAGGACGTCGTCGACGACATGAAGGCAATGGGTCTCTTCGGACTCACGATTCCCGAAGCCTACGGCGGCCTGCAACTCACGATGGAAGAAGAGGTGCTCGCGATGTTCGAGCTCGGGCGTGCATCGCCCGCGTTCCGCTCGCTGATCGGCACGACGGTCGGTATCGGCTCGCAGGGCATCTTGCTCGACGGCACCGAGGAACAGAAAGAGCGTTATCTGCCGCGTCTTGCGACGGGCGAGATCATCGCTTCGTTCGCGCTGACGGAACCGGAGGCCGGATCGGATGCGGCGTCGCTGCGCACGACAGCGATCCGCGACGGCGACGACTACATCGTGAACGGCACCAAGCGCTACATCACGAACGCGCCGCAGGCCGGCATCTTCACGCTGATGGCGCGCACCGATCCGGAGGACAAGAGTTCGGGCGGCATCTCGGCGTTCATCGTCGAGGCCGGATCGCCAGGCCTGAGTTTCGGCAAGCGCGACAAGAAGATGGGCCAGCGCGGCGCCCATACCTGCGACGTCATCTTCGACAACTGCCGTGTGCCGGCCGCGAATCTGATCGGCGGCGTGGAGGGCAAAGGCTTCAAGACCGCGATGAAAGTGCTCGACAAGGGGCGCATTCACATCGCGGCGATCTGCGTGGCGGTCGCGCAGCGCATGCTGGACGACACGGTGCAGTATGCGATCGAGCGCAAGCAGTTCGGTCAGGCCATCGGCGAGTTTCAGCTGGTTCAGGCCATGCTGGCGGACAGCCGCGCCGAACTGTATGCGGCGCGCTGCATGGTGGTCGATGCCGCGCGCCGTCGCGACGATGGCCTGAAGGTCAGCACGGAAGCCTCGTGCGCGAAGCTGTTCGCCTCCGAAATGTGCGGGCGCGTCGCGGATCGCGCAGTGCAGATCCACGGCGGCGCGGGCTACATGAGCGAGTACGGCGTCGAACGGTTCTATCGTGATGTTCGCCTGTTCCGCATTTTCGAAGGCACGACGCAGGTGCAACAACTGGTCATCGCACGCAACATGCTGCGGGAAGCGCGCCCGTAGCGGGGGAAGGCACGATGTTTCAGGCATAGTGACGGCGCGTGGCCCCTGTTTCCGCCCGCATCTCCCATGTCACGACGAGAATTGATCATGAACGAATGCCTGGATACGCTTCGCAGGGTTGAACGCGCCTGGAACGAAGCGGCCCGCAACTGGGATCCGCACGCGCTGACCGCGCTCTATGCGCCGGACGCGCTGTTCTTCGGCGGGCGCAAGGGCCAGTCTGCCGGAGCGCGCGCGATCCTCGCGTATTTCTCGTCGTATTGCGGGGTGATCGAATCGGCGACGCTCGCGTTGGTCGAGCAGCGCGTCATCCGGCTCGCGCATGACTGTTTCCTCGCGCAAGGCTACGGCGAGTTCACCTTCACGCTCGCCGGCAACAGAACTTCGCGATCGCGGCTGCGTACGACGCTCGTGATCGCATCGCACGATGCCGCGTGGCGCATTCGCCAGCATCATTTTTCGACCGAGCCCGACACGCCGCCCATCTGAACGGCGCGCTTCGCCTTCGACCTACGCCGCTTCGAAGAGGGCGGCCATGCCCTGGCCACCGCCGATGCACATGGTCTCCAGACCGTAACGCCCGCCGCGCCGCCGCAGTTCGTGCAGCAGCGTGGTCATCATGCGTACCCCGGTCGCGCCGATCGGATGACCGAGCGAAATGCCCGAGCCGTTCACGTTCAGGCGCTCCCGATCGTCCCATCGCCAGCCCTTCAGCACGGCAAGCGCCTGCGCGGCGAAGGCTTCGTTCAGTTCAACCAGATCGATGCGATCGAACGAGAAGCCCGTGCGCGCAAACAGTCTCTCGACGGCGGGAACAGGGCCGATGCCCATCAGCGCCGGCTCGCATCCCGCCGCTGCCCAGCCGACGAGATAGCCATGCGGCGAGAGTTCGAGCTCATCGAGCTTGTCCTCCGCGACGATCAGGCACGCAGCCGATGCGTCGTTCTGCTGACTCGCGTTACCCGCCGTGGTGATGCCGTCCTTCATGACCGGCTTGAGACGGGCGAGCGATTCGGCGGTGGTGTCGGGACGAATGCCTTCGTCGCGCGTGAACATCGACGGTTCGCCCTTTTTCTGCGGCACCGTGATGGGCACCACTTCGTCATCGAACTTGCCCGCGTTCCATGCCGCCGCCGCGCGCTGATGGCTGAGTGCGGCGAACGCGTCGGCTTCGGCGCGGGTGATGCCGTATTCGCGCGCGAGATTCTCGGCGGTTTCGACCATGCCGGAGATATGGCCGAAGCGATCTTCCGGCTGCGAGCGCTCGCGCCCGCGTTCGAGCCGGTCGTGAAAGCGCACCGAGCCCGAGCGTTTGCCCCAGCGCATGTCGGTCGTGTAGTACTCGATGTTGCTCATGCTCTCCACGCCGCCCGCGAGCACGACATCGGCCGCGCCGCTCTGCACCATCATTGCCGCAGTGACGATGGCCTGCAAGCCGCCGCCGCAGCGCCGGTCGAGCTGCATGCCGGGCACGCTGACGGGCAGGCCCGCGTTCAACGCAGCCCATCGGCCGATGCAGGGTGTCTCGCCGTTCGCGTACGACTGGGCGAACACGACATCGTCGATGCGCGCCGGATCGATGCGCGTGCGTTCCAGCACTGCCTGGATCACGGGCCGCGTGAGGTCTTCGACCGGCACGCCGCGCAGACTGCCGCCGAATGCGCCAACCGGCGTTCGCAGGGGTGAGACGATGGCTGCTCTTCTCATGAGTCGTCCTTCGATGGGGATTAACGATGCGTTCGCTCACGATGCGAGTCCGCACGTTCCATCGTCAAGGACGGGGCGGGCATATTTCCGTACTTCGACAGCCCGGGCTCGCCGGCCTCAGGCGTGCCGATCTTCGACCGGCACGTTCCGCAGAAGAAAGTCGATCGCGACATGGCCGAAGCGGTCGTTGCGATCGCCCGCCACCATATGCCCGGCCTCCGCGACGTTGACGTAATCCGCGCGCGGGCACAGCGCGAGAAACTCCCGCACGCCTTTCTCGCTGACGACATCGGAACTGCCGCCGCGCACGAGCAGGGCCGGCACGGACACGGCGCGCGCACAGGCCGACAGGCGGGCGTGCCGTCCTTCGATATCGAGCGGCCGCTGAATGAAGCGCGGGTCCCAGTGCCAGCGATAGCGTCCGTCGTCGCCGAGCCGCACGTTCTTCGCGAGGCCATCGAGATTGGGCCGGCGGGTTTGCGTCGGACGATATTCGCTGATGGCGTCGGCGACGGCTTCGAGCGAATCGAAGCCGTCCGGACGCTGGCGCATGAAGCTGCGAATGCGATCGACGCCGGTGGGCTCCGTGTACGGCACGATATCGACGAGAATGAGCGCGCTCGCCGGGACATGGCCTTCGCCGATGGCGACGAGACTCGTCGCGCCGCCCATCGATGCACCGATCAGCACCGGCGGCGCGCTGGTCTCCGGGCCGCGTACCTGCTCGATCACGCTGCGGAGGTCCTGCGCAAGCGCGTCGAGACTGTAATCGCCGTCCTCGCTCCAGCCGGAATCGCCATGCCCGCGGGCATCGTAGGCGACGGCAAAGTACCCCGCGTCACCCAGCCGTGCACCGGTTTCGCCCCACGCGTGGCGCGTCTGCCCGCCGCCGTGCAGCAGCACCACGAGCGGGCTTTCCGGGTCGCCCCATGTGTCGGCGGCGAGCGGAATGCCCGAGGCGGATTTCCAGACATGCATCGGCTGCGGTGCGCCCGCGAGTCGGCTTCCTGCGCTCATCTTCGTGTCCTCTCGATGTGTGGGCTCTTGTCGTGACGCGTTGCAAGAAACCGGCCTGCCCGCGTCATAGGGCGAGTCTATGACGGGCAAAACAAACTGGTATTTGCGCGTCCGTCGGGCGGACGTTCAAATGGAGCCTCGATAAAGCCCCGTTCACGATCTGCAAGGAGACGCCATTGAAGATACTTGTCCCAGTCAAGCGCGTGGTCGACTACAACGTGAAGGTCCGCGTGAAGTCGGACCACTCCGGTGTCGACATCGCCAATGTAAAGTTGTCGATGAACCCGTTCGATGAAATTGCCGTCGAGGAAGCAGTGCGTCTGAAGGAAGCGGGCGTTGCTGCGGAAGTGATCGCGGTTTCGTGTGGCGTCGCGCAAGCCCAGGAGACCTTGCGCACGGCGCTGGCGATCGGTGCGGATCGCGCGGTGCTGGTGGAGACGGCGGAAGAGCTTCAGCCGCTCGCCGTCGCGAAGATTTTGAAAGCGCTGGTCGATCAGGAAAAGCCTGAACTCGTCATTCTCGGCAAGCAGGCTATCGACGACGACTCGAATCAGACGGGGCAGATGCTCGCTGCCTTGGCGGGCCTGCCCCAGGCGACGTTCGCGTCGAAAGTCGTGATCGCAGACGGACGCGTCACGGTCTCGCGTGAAATCGATGGTGGCGCGGAAACGCTTTCCTTGACACTCCCCGCCGTGATCACCACGGACCTGCGTCTGAACGAGCCGCGTTATGTGACGCTGCCGAGCATCATGAAGGCGAAGAAGAAGCCATTGAGCACGGTGACGCCTGCGGATCTGAATGTGGACGTTGCACCGCGTCTGAAGACATTGAGGGTCACCGAGCCTGCGAAGCGCAGCGCGGGCATTACCGTGCCGGACGTGAAGACGCTGGTCGACAAACTGAAGAGCGAAGCCAAGGTAATCTGAACATGACGATTCTGATCATTGCGGAACACGACAACGCGTCGATCAAGGCAGCGACGCTCAATACGGTTGCGGCTGCAACTAAAATCGGCGGCGACGTGCATGTGCTGGTCGCGGGATCGAACGCGCAAGGCGCAGCCGATGCCGCGGCGAAGATCGCAGGCGTAGCCAAGGTGCTGCTCGCTGACGCGCCTCAACTCGCCGACGGCCTCGCGGAAAACGTCGAAGGCACGGTGCTGAACATCGCGAAGGACTATTCGCACATCCTGGCTCCCGCCACGGCGTACGGCAAGAACATCGCGCCGCGGATCGCCGCGCATCTCGACGTCGCGCAGATCAGCGACATCACGGCCGTCGACAGCGCCGACACTTTCGAGCGTCCGATCTATGCAGGCAATGCCATTGCTACAGTTCAATCGAGCGATCCGATCAAGGTCATCACGGTGCGCGCAACCGGCTTCGATCCGGTCGCAGCCGAAGGCGGCAGCGCAGCGGTCGAGAAGATCGAAGCCGCCGCCGATGCAGGCATCTCGCAGTTCGTGAGCCGTGAAGTCACGAAGCTGGACCGTCCGGAACTGACGAGCGCGCACATCATCGTGTCGGGCGGCCGGGGTCTCGGCAGCGGCGAGAACTACACGAAGACACTGGAACCGCTGGCGGACAAGCTGGGCGCGGCGCTGGGCGCATCGCGCGCGGCGGTCGATGCCGGTTACGTGCCGAACGACTTCCAGGTGGGCCAGACGGGCAAGATCGTCGCGCCGCAGCTGTACGTGGCGGTCGGTATCTCGGGTGCGATCCAGCACTTGGCCGGCATGAAGGACAGCAAGGTGATCGTTGCGATCAACAAGGACGCGGAAGCGCCGATCTTCAGCGTGGCCGATTACGGTCTCGTCAGCGATCTGTTCAGCGCGGTGCCTGAACTCGTGCAAAGCCTGAACGACCGATGACCACGATGCCCAACCCGACCCGTCATCGTTCGCTGCTGTTCGTCCCCGGCAATCGTCCCGAGCGATTCGCGAAGGCGCTGAACAGCGGCGCCGACGCGGTCATCCTCGATCTGGAGGATGCCGTCGCGCCCGAGCGCAAGGACGAGGCGCGCGCAGCCATTGCCGCGTGGCTCACGCCCGGGCGCCCGGTGCTGATCCGCGTGAACGCGCGCGACACGCCCTGGTTCGAACAGGACGCGCGGCTCTGCACCGTGCGCGGCGTTGCGGGCGTCGTGCTGCCGAAGGCGCAAAGCGCGACGGACGTGATCGAACTCGTCACGCGCACACGCAGCCGCATGCCCGTGTTCCCGCTGATCGAGAGCGCCGAAGGCATGCATCGCGCGCTGGAGATCGCGCGTGCGCCGCATGTGCATCGGCTGATCTTCGGGACACTCGATTTCTGCGCCGATCTGAACATGGCATCCGATGGCAGCGAACTGGACCCTTACCGCGCGCAACTCGCATTGATCTCCCGAGTCGCGCACATCGGCGCCCCGATCGACGGCGTGACACCCGCCATCGACAACGAAGCCGCACTCCACGCCGACACGCTCAACGCAAAGCGACGCGGCTTCGCGGGGAAAATCTGCATCCATCCGAAACAGGTCGATACCGTGAACCGATGCTTTGCCGCCAGCGAAGCGGAACTCGCCTGGGCAAGGGAAGTGCTCGAAGCGTTCGCGCAAGCGAATGGCGCGGCGGTTGCGGTGCAGGGAAAGATGGTCGATCGGCCCGTCGTGATGCGTGCGCAGGCGATCCTCGATACAGCGCGTTCCTGATGATCAGATCGCGCCCTCGGCGCGCAGGCGTTCGATCGAACGCGCATCGTACCCGAGCTCGCCGAGTATGGCTTCGGTCTGCTCGCCGAGCGCGGGAACGGCATCCATACGCGGTTCATCCGCCGCGCTCAAGCCCGGTGGATAGAGCGCGGCGATCTCGCCCACGGGCGTGCGAACGCGCGTCCACCGGCCGCGCGCGTCGAGCTGCTCATGGCGCCAGACGTCGTGCATGTCGTTCATGCGCGCATTGGCGATACCCGCTTCTTCCAGCCGCTCGATCACCTGCGCGGCGCTCATGTCCGCAAATGCCTCGACAATGGTGCGCGTGAGTTCGTCGCGATGCCGGGCGCGGCGGCTGTTGGCGCAGTACCTCTCATCCATTTCGAGTTCGGGACGGCGCAACACGATCTCGCAGAACTTCTTCCATTCGCGCTCGTTTTGCAGGCCCAGCATGACGGTCTTGCCATCGCCGGCCTGGAACGGACCATAAGGGAAAATCGTCGCATGCGAGGCGCCGGCCGGGCGCGGCGGCGTCTGTCCGTCGATCGCGTAGTAGAGCGGAAAGCTCATCCATTCGACCATGCTTTCCAGCATCGACACGTCGATACGCTTGCCGCGGCCCGTCTTGCCGCGCTCGATGATCGCGCCAAGGATATTCGTGTACGCATACATCCCCGCGGCAATGTCCGCGATCGAGCACCCCGCCTTCGCCGGCTCGCCGTCGGAACCCGTGACGCTCAGAAACCCCGACTCGCTCTGGATCAGCAGGTCGTAGGCTTTCTTGTCGCGCAGCGGGCCATCCGCGCCGTAGCCGCTGATGTCGCAGACGATCAGGCGCGGATAACGTGTGCTCAGCGTGTCGTAGTCGAGGCTCAGCCGCTGCGCCGCGCCGGGCGCGAGATTCTGCACGAACACGTCGGCATCGGCGAGCAGCTTGTCGACGATCTCGAGCGCCTGCGGCTGCTTGACATCGAGCGTGATGCTTTCTTTCGAACGATTGGTCCACACGAAGTGCGACGACAGTCCCGAGACGCGTTCGTCGTAGCCACGCGCGAAGTCGCCGGCGCCGGGACGTTCGATCTTGATCACGCGCGCGCCCATGTCGGCGAGCTGGCGCGTGCAGAAGGGCGCGGCGATCGCCTGCTCCAGCGTGACGACCCTGATGTCTTGCAGCGGACGCATGACGAGGCTTCCTCAGAAAGAACGTGGCAAGCCGAGAATATGCTCGGCCACGTACGACAGAATGAGGTTGGTCGAGATCGGCGCGACCTGATAAAGCCGCGTCTCGCGGAACTTGCGCTCGACATCGTATTCCGCAGCGAAGCCGAAGCCGCCGTGAAACTGCAGGCAGGCGTTGGCCGCTTCCCACGATGCATCGGCGGCCAGCAGCTTCGCCATGTTCGCCTGCGCCCCGCAGGGCTGGTGCGCGTCGAAAAGTTCGCAGGCCTTGAAGCGCATGAGATTGGCCGCTTCCACGTTGACATACGCGCGCGCAATCGGAAACTGCACGCCCTGATTCTGGCCGATGGGCCGGCCGAACACGACGCGCTCCTTCACGTATTCGCTGACCTTGTCGATGAACCAGTAGCCGTCGCCGATGCATTCCGCCGCGATCAGCGTGCGCTCCGCGTTCAGGCCATCGAGGATGTATTTGAAGCCCATGCCTTCCTCGCCGATCAGGTTCTCGGCGGGGATCTCGAGATTGTCGAAGAAGAGTTCGTTGGTCTCGTGATTCACCATGTTGATGATCGGCTGGACCGTGAGACCGTGCCCGACCGCCTCGCGCAGATCGACGATGAAGATCGACATCCCTTCGCTCTTCTTCTTCACGTCGGCGAGCGGCGTCGTGCGCGCGAGGAGAATCATCAGGTCGGAATGCTGCACGCGCGAGATCCAGACCTTCTGGCCGTTGATGACATAGCGGTCGCCTTTCTTTTCCGCGGTCGTCTTGATCTTCGTGGTGTCGGTGCCGGTGGTCGGCTCGGTGACGCCCATCGATTGCAGACGCAATTCGCCCGACGCGATCTTCGGCAGGTAGCGTTGCTTCTGCTCCGTCGAGCCGTGCCGCAGCAGGGTGCCCATGTTGTACATCTGGCCGTGGCACGCGCCGGAATTGCCGCCCGACCGGTTGATCTCCTCCATGATGACGGACGCCTCGGTGAGACCCAGGCCCGAGCCGCCGTACTCCTGCGGAATCAGCGCGGCGAGCCAGCCCGCTTTCGTCAGTGCATCGACGAATGCTTCGGGGTAGCCGCGCACTTCATCGACCTTGCGGAAGTATTCGTTCGAGAACTGCTTGCAGAGGTCGCGCACGGCGTCGCGAATGTCCTGATATGCGTCGTTGGTTTCGATCATGATGGGTGGTATGCGTTAGTCGAGCGTGGCGTGAGCCGTCATGCCAAGCCAGCCTTCCTGGTCCTTCGACCATAACTCGATGGACTTGCCATCGGCGGACGGCTGGCCGCACAGATGCAATGCGTTGCCGGCGAAGCAGGGACGCAGCGCCTTGAAGGAAAACTCGCGCACGATGGCATCCGGCCGTTGACGCCTGAGCAGGTCCATCAGCAGCGTGGCGATCAGCGGACCATGCACGACGAGGCCGGCATAGCCTTCCGTTCCCGTGACATAGGGCGTGTCGTAATGAATGCGATGGGCGTTGAAGGTCAGCGCGGAATAGCGGAACAGCAAGGTCTCATCGGGCATCAGCGTGCGCTGCCACGCTTCGTCGGCGGGTGCGGCGGTGGGCGCCGACGCCGTCGTGCCCGCTTCGCGATACACGATGTCGTGTTCTTCCTCGATCGCCAGCGTCCCGTTGCTCTCGATGCGGTGCGCGACCGTCACGAAGCCGAGCCGGCCGGTTCGTCCCTGCTTCTCGCGCACATCGAGCACGCGCGACTCGCGTGTGATGCGTTCACCGACGCGTACCGGGGCCGGAAACCGCAGGCGTCCGCCGGCCCACATGCGGCGAGGCAAGCCAAGGTCGGGAAGAAAGCCGCCTTTCTGCGGATGGCCGTCCGCCGCGATCAGCGTTTGCCTCACGGTCGGCCGGAAGAAGATCCAGTGCCACAGCGGTGGCAGCGCTTCGCCGTCAGCCGGCGACGCCTCGTAGTCGAGCGTGGCGGCGAGTGCGGCCACCGAAGTCGGCGCGACGATATCGACCGCGCATTCCTTGTTCATTCGAATCCTCCGTGCGCGCATGCGGCGCGTCCGTCGCCAGCGGTTGTCCAAGCCCCACTTTAAAGCGCTGACCGTCCAGCAGGGAAATACCGATTTGGTGTGCCCGCCATAGGACGAGCCTATGTCTTTGTCCGCCAGGAGTGGGTTCCGAGGTACGGAACAGCGGTCGCGCAGCGGTTGCGCATGTTCATTCCCGGTCTTCCAATGGATGCGTTCGCGTGACCGGCGCGATTCCGGGCATCGCGAGAACCAGGATACGCACATGTATGAACGAGTGTTGTCGCCGATCCGCATCGGCGCGGTGGAGATTCCGAATCGCATCGTCAGGACAGCGCATGCCACGTCCTTCTCACGCGAGTACATCAATGACGATCTGATCGCCTATCACCTCGAACGGGCGAAAGGGGGCGCGGGACTGTCGATCATCGAAGGTGCATCCGTGCATCATTCGTCGACTTTCGCGCTGAGCGTACGCGACGACGGCGCCATCGCACCGATGCGCCGGCTGGTCGAGGCGATCGCGCCTACCGGCATGAAGCTGTTCCAGCAACTCTGGCACGGCGGCTATACGGACCCGTCGGCGAGTGGCGGTTTGCCCTGGGCGGCATCGGCGCTGCCGGGGCGTTATGCGGTCGCACCGCCGGTTCCGATGACCACCAACCAGATCGGCGAACTCGTCGAAGCGTACGCGAAAGCCGCCGTGCGCGTCGAGGAAGCGGGCATGCAAGGCGCCGAGATACTCGCGGGCAACGGCTATCTGTTCTCGCAGTTCTTCTCGCCGGTGCTGAACCGGCGCACCGACATTTATGGCGGCAGCTTCGAGAACCGCATCCGCTTCCTGCTGGAAGCCTTGCGCGCCGTTCGCGCGGCGACGTCGCCGGGGTTCGCGCTCGGCATGCGTATCGGCGACAGTTCGGACCAGCGCATCCTTTCGGCGCGTGAGACCAATGCGATCGCGTTGCGCGCACAAGCCGAAGGGCTGATCGACTTCGTCAACATCACGCATGGCGACTATTACTTTCATGTCGATCGCTACGCGGGCATGGATCAGCCCGTCGGCTATCAATTGCCGTTCAGCGAGGACATCGGCAAGGACGTGACCGTGCCGCGCATCATCGTCGGCCGGTACGCGACGCTCGACGACGCCGAACAGGCACTCAAGACCGGCGCGGCCGATCTCATCAACATCGTGCGCGGCATGATCGCTGACCCGATGCTCGTCGTGAAGTCGCGCGAAGGGCGGGGCCATGAAGTCAGGCCGTGCATCGGCTGCAACCAGGGCTGCATCGGCGGGGTCTTCAGCGGACGGATGGGATGCGCGGTGAATCCCGCGGTCGGACGTGAGGCGAGCTTGTCGGACGATACGATCGTCAAGACCAACAATTCGCGCCGCGTGCTCGTCGTCGGCGGCGGTGTCGCCGGCATGGAAGCGGCGCGCGTCGCGCTGCTGCAAGGACATCGCGTGACGCTGGTCGAAGCGATGGCCGATCTCGGCGGCTTGCTGAACTACGCGCGACGCATGCCGAAGCTGCACGCCATCGGCGACATCGCGATCTGGCTGGAAAACGAGATCTATCGGCTGGGCGCGGACGTGCGTCTGTCGACCTACATGGACGCCGCCGACGTGCTCGCCGAACATCCCGACGTCGTCATCGTGGCTACCGGATCGCAGCCCGCCGAAGCGCATGAATTCGTACAGACGGCCAGCCCCGCCGCGCAGGTGCGGATCGCACCGGATGCGCGCGTGCTGACATCGCTCGACCTGATCACGGATAGGGAGAAGGCCTATGGCGACACGGCAATCGTCGTCGACGACGTCGGGCACTATGAGGCGATAGGCTGTTGCGAGATGCTGATCGAGCGCGGCGTCAAGGTGACCTATGTCACGCGCCATCTGATGTTCGCGCCCGCGATGGAAGCGACGGGCCGCACTCAGTCCGCGCTGCAGCGCTTCCACAAGGCCGGCGACTTCCGCATCGTCACGCAGGCGGAACTGGTATCGGTCGGCAAGGGCCGCGCCGAGATCAAGCCGCTGTTCGGCGCCAGGACCGAAACCATCGACGCGGACACGGTCGTGATCGTCGGCTATCGCCAGTCGCAGAACGAGCTCTGGCTGGCGTTGCGTTCGCGCGTGGCGCAACTGCATGTCGTCGGCGATGCGCTCTCTGCGCGCGACATCCAGCCGGCGATTCGCGAAGGGCATCTCGCCGCGCGTTCGATCACCTGAATCGCGGCGTTCAAGCACCCGCACATTCGTTCCATTCGATGAATCATCGCGCGTTCGGGCTCGACGCCCGTCCGGCTACGCGCGCGCGTGCTCTGCACGACACACAGCGCGCGCAGCCGAATTCCAACGTACGGATCACTTCGCATGGCCCGATTGACCCGCGCAGGCCGCGCTCGTCAAATGAGCCCACGATAAAACGAAACCATCAGGAGACACACATGAAGCGCAAGACGATCGAACGCGCATTGATGCTCTGGTTCGCCGCACTGGGCGCGACGCCCGGCGCCTTCGCCGACTCGCCGAACGTCATCAAGATCGGACTGTCCGTGCCTCTCTCGGGCTCGGGCGCGAACTGGGGCAAGGGCAGCGAATGGCTGTGCAAGGCGGCCGCCGAGGAAATCCGCAAGGCGGGCGGCGTGAAGGTATCGAACACGGTCTACAACTACGAGTGCGTCGCGTACGACAACAAGTACAACGCGGCGGACGGCGCGAAAGTCGCGCAGACCTTGCTGAGCCGCGACGGCGTGAAGTATATCGGCGGCAGTCTCGGCACCGCGCCCTCGCGCGCGCTGCAGTCGCTCACCGAGCGTGAGGGCGTGCTGTTGTTCACGACCGCCTGGGGCGCCAGCATCAAGGGTCCAAAATATCCGCTGACCTTCACGCAGATGAATACGCCGATCGAAATCGCGCCGCCGCTGGTGCGCTACGTGAAGCAGGCCAACCCGAAGATCCAGAGTGTCGCGCTGCTCAATCCCAACGACGCCACCGGCCAGGAAACGGAGAAGCTCGCGCGCAAGGCCTGGGAAGCGGTCGGCGTGAAGGTCGTCGCGAGCGACTGGTACGAGCGTGGCACGACGGAATTCCAGCCGGTCGCCGCCAAGCTCGCGGGCCTCAAGCCGGACGTCGTCGATCTGTGTTCGAGCCCGCCAGCCGATGGCGGCCTCGTCTTCAAGGAAATGGATGCGCTGGGCTGGAAGGGCGTGAAGGTGGTCGAAGTGGGCACCGGCGCGGACGGGCTGCTCGCGACCGGCGGACGCGCGGCGAACAACGCGTACATGGGTGCCGCGCTGACCTTCGACGGACCCGGCGTGACGGCACGCCAGCGCGAGCTGAACGAGGGCGCGCGCAGCGTGACGGGCGAGTCGCTGAACGCGATCCAGGTCGGCTTCTACGATTCCGTGAAGGCGCTCAAGGCCGCGATGGAAAAGGCGCAGAGCATCGACCCGACGGTCGTCGCCGGCACCCTGCCGGCCATTACCTTTGATTCGTTCTACGGTCGCGCCGCGTTCGGCGAGAAGTCCGTGTACGGCAGCCCGCAGCAGATTCTCGTACCGGTCATCGTCACGCAGATCCAGGGCGACAAGCTGGTGGAACTGGCGCGCATCAGCCCGGATGAGCTCAAGCAACGCACCGGCCAATAAACCAGGTCATCGCCGAATATCATGCAGACACTCTTCCAACTCACACTGACCGCGTTGCAGATCGGCTCGGTGTATGTGTTGTTCGCGCTCGGGTTGACGCTGATCTTCGGCGTGCTGCGTATCGTGAACTTCGCGCACGGACAGTTCTTCACGCTGTCCGCGCTGATCGTGTCGGTCGCGATTCCCTGGCTCGTCATGCGCGGCGTGCCGGTGCAACTCGCCTATCTCGGCGGCTTCGTCGCGGGCGTGGTGCTCGCCTCGGGACTCGGGGCCATCGTGTTCCGCTTCGCGTTCCGCCGCTTCCAGCGCGATCTCGCCGGCTCGTTCATCCTGTCGGCAGGCTTCGTGCTGCTGTTCGAAGGGATCTTCCGCGAAGTCTTCGGCGGCGCGGTGCGCTCCGTGCCGCCGCTCGTCGGCGGCAATGTCGAGCTGTTCGGCGCGACCCTCGCCGCGCAGCGGCTGCTGCTGTGCGGCGTGGCCGTGGCGCTGGCGGGCGGCCTGCTGTGGTCGCTCAACGCGACCCGCATGGGCCGCGCGATGCGCGCCGTGTCGATCGATCACGAAGCCGCGATGCTGCAAGGCATTCCCTACAACACGATCGCGTTTCGCGGCTTCGTCGTCGCGACGGCGCTCGGCGCGATCGCGGGTGCGCTGATCGCACCGGTCTCGATCGTGTCGCCGGAGTTCGGCGAAAGCTATCTCGTGAAAGGCTTCATCGCGGTGGTCATCGGCGGTCTCGGCTCAGTGCCCGGCGCGATTCTCGGCAGCGTGTTCATCGCGCTCATCGAAAGCTTTGGCGGCTACTACTTCGATCCGTCGAGCGCGAATCTCGCGATCTTCGTGCTCGTCATGCTGGTCCTGCTGGTGCGTCCCAAAGGAGTGCTCGGTCATGCGTGACAAGTCTTTCGCGCTGTGCGCGCTCGCGTTGCTGGCGATCAGCGCCGCGAGTCTTCTCGCCGGCAACGGCTATGCGGCCAATCTCGTCGTGTGGTGCGCGATTGCGGCCTTGAACGCGTCCAGCCTGCGCTTCGTGTTGCTGATGGGCGAACTGAACTTCGCCACGGCGGCGTTCTTCGGCATCGGCGCCTACGCGGCGGGCGTGTCCACGACGCTGTGGGACTTGCCCTTCGCGATCGCGCTGCTGGCGAGCGGCGTGCTCGCCTGTGCAATCGGCGCGGTCTTCGGCTTCATCACGCTGCGCACCAAGGGACCGTACTTCCTGCTGATCGGCTTCGCCTTCTCGGAAGTGATGCGCATCGTCTATACGCGCTCGGACTGGCTGGGCGGCAACTCGGGCATGGTCGGCATCTTCCCGCCGGCCGCGTTCGGCGCCGGCTTTCCCGCGTTCGTCGTGTTCGTCGCCGGGTTGCTGATGCTCGCGCTGTTCGTGCTCGAAACCTCGCAGTTCGGCAAGCTGCTGATCGCCGTGCGCGACAACGAGAGCGTGGTGCGCTCGGTCGGCATCCGCGTGCATGCGGTGAAGATCGCGTGCTTCTGCATCTCGTGCTTCGTCACGGGCATCGCGGGATCGCTGCATGCGTTCGCCAACAATGTCATCAGCCCGCTCGATTTCGGCTTTCTGTTGTCGACGCTGGCGCTCGCCTATCTGAAGGTCGGCGGCGAGCATCACCCGCTCGGGCCGGTGGCGGGCGCGGTGCTGCTGGTGTTGCTCGGCAGCGTGACGCTCAGCTTCGGCGCGAGCGAGCATATCTTCTACGGCGCGGCGATCGTCCTCGCGATGCTGCTGCTGCCCGGCGGCATCATGGGCTTCGTGCAGGGCGGCATCACGCGCGCGAAGTCACGCCGCGCGGCGCTCATTCGCTCGAACGGAGGCGCATGATGCAGAGTTCCGCCACCCGACCCTTGCTGGAAGCGCGCGACATCGCGCGGCGTTTCGGCGGACTGCTCGCGGTCTCCGACCTGAGCTTCGAGATTCGCGAACGCGAAGTGCTGGGCCTGATAGGACCGAACGGCGCCGGCAAGAGCACGACCTTCAATCTGATCAGCGGCTTCATCGCGCCGACGCGCGGCACGCTCGTCATCGAGGGCGAGAACGTCACCGGCAAGTCGCCGGAACGCATCAACCGCAAAGGCCTTGCGCGCACCTTCCAGCACGGCAGCCTGATGCGCAGCATGAGCGTGGCCGACAACATCCTCATCGCCACGCTCGGTGCGGTGCCGCGTGCGCAGCGCCTGGAGCGGGTGCGCGAGACCGCGCGTCTGCTCGGGCTGCAAGGCAAGCTCGACGACATCGCCGGCACCTTGCCGCACGGCCTGCAACGGCTCGTGAGCATTGCGATCGCGTTCGCGTCGCGGCCGCGCATCCTGTGCCTCGACGAGCCGCTCACCGGTCTGAACCAGACGGAAGTCGCCGCCACACTTGAGGTGTTCGAGCGCATCCGCGACGAGTTCGGCAGTTCGGTGCTGCTGGTCGAGCACAACATGAAGGCGGTGATGCAGGTCTGCGACCGCATCGTCGTGCTGCATCACGGACGCATGCTGGCGACCGGCACGCCGCAGGACATTCGCCGCGACCCGCGCGTCATCGAAGCGTATCTCGGAGCCGAGCATGCACATTGAGACCAGGCAGGACGACATCGTGCTGGACGTGTCCGGCGTATCGATCAGTTACGGCGCGGTGCCGGCCGTGCGCGGCGCGAGTTTCCAGGTGCGCGGCGGGCAGATCGTGACGCTGATCGGCGCGAACGGCGCGGGCAAGTCGACGCTGATGAAATACATCGCGGGACTCGTGCCGGCGCAGGCGGGCAGTCTGACGCTGCACGGCGAGACGCTGGACGCGGCCTCGGCGGATGCGCGGGTGCGGCGCGGACTGTGTCTGGTGCCGGAAGGGCGACGCCTGTTCGGCAGCATGACGGTGCGCGAGAACCTCGAACTGGGCGCGTATTGCCGCGACGACGCCCGCGCGGTCAGCGCCGATCTCGAACGCTGTATGGGCTATTTCCCCGATCTGGTCGCGAAGCTCGGCGCGCCCGCCGGCACGTTGAGCGGCGGCCAGCAGCAGATGGTGGCGGTGGCGCGCGCGCTGATGGCCGCGCCGCGCGTATTGCTGCTCGACGAACCGACCATCGGACTCGCGCCCGCCGTGGTCGAGCAGATCGCGCGGGTGATTCACGTAATCCGCGATTCGGGCGTGGATGTCCTGCTGGTCGAGCAGAACGCGGAGGTCGCGCTGCGCATCGCGGATCACGCCTATGTGCTGGAGGGCGGCGGAGTCGTGCAGCATGGCGACGCACGCACGCTCGCCGGCGATGAGCGGGTCCAGCGCGCCTATCTGGGCATGTAGGAGAAGCGTGCTTGCGGGATAACCGGGCGAAGGATCGCCCGGATGGCTCAGGCGATCACACGATCTTCCGCGAGCGCAACTCGGCGACCTTCTGCGCGTCGAGGCCCAGTCCCATCAGAATCTCATCGGTGTGTTCTCCGGTGAGCGGCGGCCGCGTGTGGATTTCCGGAGGCGTGCGGGACAGCGACACCGGCGTGGCGAAGATGGGCACCTTCTTCGGCGCGCCGGGATAGTCCATCCAGCGGATCACGTCGGCGGCGCGGACCGTCTCGTCTTCCAGCACCTGACGCGGCGAGTTGACCGGGCTGGCCGGAATGCGCGCCTGCTCGAGCGCGCTCAGCGCCTCGGCCTGGGTCTTGTCCATGCACCACTGGCTCATCAGGTCGCTGAGCACCTCGCCATTGATGCCGCGCTGCGTATCGTCGGCGAAACGCGGGTCGTCGAGCAGCTCCGGGCGGCCTATCAGGTGCGTCCAGCGCTTGAACATCGCGCGGCCGATGACCTGGGTGATGAACCATCCGTCGGTGGCCTTGAAGATGTCGGAAGGGGCGTAGCTGGACGCGCGGTTCAGCGTGGGCTGACGATCCAGGCCAAGCAAAGCTTCCTCGATCAGCGCGCCGCTGGCCATGTTGAGCCCCGTGCACAGCAGCGACGCGCTCACTTCCTGACCCATGCCGCTGCGCTGGCGCTCGTACAGGGCCAGCATGACGCCGAGCGCGCAGGAAAAGGCCGTGGCGAAGTCGACCACGGGCACCATGGCCTTCTGCGGCCGGTCGGGCGTACCCGCGATGTACACCGCGCCGCTCAGCGCCTGGCCCACGCCATCGAACCCGACGCGGTCGCGCACGGCACGGCTGTTGCCGAACGCGTTGGAGGCGACGAGGATGATGTCGGGCTTGATCTCGCACAGGCTGTCATAGTCGAGCCCCAGGCTCTTGAGCGTGCGCGGCGGCATGTTGGCGATCACGACATCGGCATCGGCGACCAGCTTGCGCACGATCTCGCGTCCCTCCGGACTATCGAGGTCGAGCGTCATGGAGCGCTTGTTGCGATTGACCTGCAGGAACAGCGCGCCTTCACCCTGTGCGGTCACGGGCACGATGAAGCGGTCCTCGCCGCCGCCCACGCGGTCGATGCGGATGACGTCGGCGCCATAGTCGGCCAGCAGCGCCGAGCAGAACGGTCCGGCGATGAAGCGTCCGAAATCCAGGACCTTGATGCCGTCGAGTACTTTCATGTTCTTGTCCAGGTGTAAGTCGTTGGCGCGCGATCGAGGTTCGAACCCGTAGCGGTTCCGGCTGCGCTCCATGCACGCGCATTCGTCGGCGTTCGAGCGGACCCGGCATTGCCGGCGCGTGGCCCGGTTGCGAACCTGCCCGTTCCCAAGGTCAGGCGTCGTCCGGGTCAGGCCGAAGTCGCCGCCGCGCGCACATCGTCGAGCGCGGCAGGATTGTCCAGCGACGACAGATCGCCCGGCGGCAGCCCGCAATACACGCTGCGGAGCACCCGCCGCATGATCTTGGAGCTGCGGGTCTTGGGCAGCTGCGCGATCGAATGCACCTGACCGGGCCTGAAGGGGCGTCCGAGGCGCTTGCCGACATGGTCGGCCACGAGCGCCTCCAGATTCGCGCCCGCGATGCTCGCGCCGGGCCGCGCCACGACGAACACCACGAGCTTCTGGCCCTTGTCGGCATCGGCCACGCCGATCGCGGCGGCTTCGGCCGCGTCGGGCAGTTCCAGCACGACTTCCTCGACTTCGGCGGGACCCAGGCGCTTGCCGGCGACCTTGAGCGTGTCGTCGGAGCGGCCCATCATGAAGTAGTTGCCGTCGGGCGTGCGCAAAGCCAGATCGCCGTGCACCCAGAGCCCCGGAATGGTCTGCCAGTAGGTTTCCAGATAGCGCTGGTCGTCGCGCCAGAACGATTGCGTCATGCCGAGGAAGGGCGCCCGCAGCACCAGTTCGCCGACTTCGCCGGTCACGCTCCGGCCTTCGGCGTCCACCACGTCCGCCGCGACGCCGGGCGAAACGGTGTTGAAGCCGCTCGGCGGAATCGGACGGATTGGCACGCTGGCAAGCAGCGCGCCGGACGCTTCGGTGCCGCCCGTGTAGTTGATGACGGGCGCCGTGCCGTCGCCGAAACGCTGCATGAACCAGCTGCAATGCTCGGGCGCGATGCTTTCGCCCGCGGTGATCAGCAGGCGGACCGTCGAGCGGTCGCCCTGGAGCGCGACGTCCTCGTTGCTGGCCATCCCGCGGATCAGCGTGGGCGCTGAGCCGAAGTGCGTGATCCTGTGCCGTTCGACGACGCGCGCCATGCGCGACCAGTCGGGATAATCGGGGGCGCCGTCGTAGCACACCAGCGTCGCGCCGCGCAGCAGCGCACAGCCGAGCACCAGCGAGCCCGCGATCCAGCCCATGTCGGCGGGCCAGCAATAGACGTCGCCGGGATGCACGTCGAAATGGATCAGCGAGTCGTGCGCCACCTTGATCGGAAAGCTGCCATGCGTGTGCACCACGCCCTTGGGCCGGCCCGTGGTGCCCGAGGTATAGATCACCATGAACGGCGTATCGGGCGTGACGGTCACCGGCGCTTCGCCCAGGCCTTGCGCCCGCGTCGCGGTGTCCTGCCAGTCGAGATCGCGCGGATCCTGCGCCGTGTCGCCTTCCGCCCGTTTCCAGATCACGTGTTCGAGCAGCGGCAACGCGCGCCACGCATCGCGCAGCGCGCCTTCCACGTTCACGCGCCGGCTGCGCCGCGCGAAGCCCGTGGTCGCGATCACCATGCGCGCCTCGGCGGCCGACAGGCGCGCGATGATCGCATCGACGCCGAAGCCGCTGAACAGCGGCACGACCAGCGCGCCCAGATGCACGATGGCCAGCAGCGAGACCGTCGCCTCGACGCCGTTTTCCATCAGCAGGCCGACACGGTCGCCCTGTCTGACGCCGTGTTGCGCGAGACCCGCGGCGAAATCGCGCGTGCGTTCTTCCAGTTGGGCATAGGTCAGCGTGCCCACGCTGCCGTCCTCGTGCTCCGCCACCACGGCCCTCTGCTGCGCGGTGGAAGGCTCGCGGCCCCATGCGTAGATCGTGTTGACCCAGTTGAGCCTGCCGCCGGGGAACCAGCTCGGAAACTGCGGTCCGCGCGACAGGTCCGCATAGCCGGTGGGCGGCACGTCCCAGGCGATCGCGCATTCGCGCATCACGATGGTCCAGTAGCGCTCGGGCTCCTCGATCGATACGCGCATCAGTTCGTCATACGAAGACACGTCGAGCGCGCGCATCAGCTTCACGATGCCGGCGTTCTGCAACTCGCGCTCACCCGGATGCCAGACCTTGCCGGTTTCGACATTGCTCATGATCGGTCTCCTGGGTGGCTGCGAGCCGGCCTGCACGAGAGGGAGAGGGGAGGGGTCATCCGGTAATCGACTGGGAGCGGCATGATGAAGGTGACGTCATTGGATCCGAGTTCGTACGATGTGACGGCGCCGGTTGTGGGTCAACCTGTGCGAAGACTCTGTTCCGTACCTTGGTAAGGCCGCGGTTCGTGCCGGATGCGGTACGCCGACGGGTTCGCGCATCGGTCTCATTCCAGAATACGGAACATTTGCACGCTTTGCTTTGACTCGTTTCCGTGCGGCGCGTGTAATGCCCTGCATGAGATGAATGCTTGTCGCGTGCCGCCTGGCTGCCCGGCGCGCCGCGATGAACGATCGGTCCATGCCATTCGGGGTCGCTCATGGAATCGGGACAACACGGAGCAATCGATGCCGCCGCAGGTCAACCTGACAGCGTCGCCCTTGTTCGGGCAGGAAGACGCGAGCTGGTACCACGCTTCGATCGGAGACAGCGGCGCGGCGGACGGCGGTCCGGCATCGCGAGGCATGGTCGTGCCGCTGGCGCGGAGCCTGGCGATCCTCGCCGCCTTTTCACCCCACGAGCCCTGGCTGGGCAATCAGGAACTGGTGATCGAAACCGGCATTCCCGCGCCGACGGTTTCGCGGCTCACGCGTTCGCTCGTCGCGCTCGGCTATCTGCATCACTCCACGCAGCGCCGCAAGTATCGGCTGGCGGCGCCGGTGCTGTCGCTCGGTTACGCGGCGATCGCGCATTCCAGCGTGCAACTGCTCGCGCAACTCGAAATGCAGGCGTTCGCGAACACCAACGGCACGCATGTGATGCTCGGCACGCGGGACCGGCTCGAGGTGATCGTACTGGAGAGCTGCGCGGGCAAGCCAGCCTCGATCGACCTGACGCTGTACGCGGGGACGCGGCTCGGCATCGCGTCGTCGCCGATGGGCTGGGCCTTGCTGGCGGCCTTGCCCGAGCTCGAACGCTTCTATCTGCTCGGCAATATCGAACGCCGTGCGGGACGTGACTGGCCCGGCCTGCGCCGCCGCATCAGCAAGGGCATCTCGCAGGTGCAGAACCTCGGCTATTGCGTGTCGCTCGGCGAATGGGAACCGGACCTGACGATTCTCGCCGTGCCGCTGGTGCTGCATGACCAGACGCCGCTGGTGCTCGCCTGTGTCGGGCACAGCGTCCGGCTGGGGCGTGCGCGCGTCGAACGGGAACTCGGACCGCGGCTGGTCGCGGCCGCGCGGCATCTGCAGGAACAGGCGGTCGTCATCGAATGACGCGGACCCGGGATACACGGGAGCGAGTGGACGGGGCGCCGGTTGCCGTCATCGGATGCCCGGGCAGACACTTCGTTTTTCCAAAGGAGACGTGAAATGGCAAGGCTGGAAGGTAAGGTTGCGTTCGTGACCGGCGCGGGTGGCGGCATCGGCACGGAGATCTGCAAGCTTTTCATCGCCGAGGGCGCGCGCGTGCTCGCCGGCGACATTCACGCGCATCTCTCGGAAGCGGCGGCCGATGCCAGCGGCGGCGGCGACCGGATCATTCCGGTGCGCCTCGACGTCACCGACAAACAGAACGTCTGCGACGGCCTCGCACGCGCGGCGCAGGCGTTCGGCAAGATCGATGTCCTGTGCAATGCCGCGGGCGGATCGACGCCCGCCGACGCACGCGTGACCGAGGCGCCGGAAGATGAGTTCTGGCGCGCCATCAAGCTCGACTTGTTCGGCACGTTTCTCGTGTGCAAATACGGCATTCCTTATCTGCAGAAGACGGGCGGCGGCTCCATCATCAATTTCTCGTCGATGGTCGCGCTGATGGCGCTGGCCGAGCGCGACTGCTACACGGCGGCGAAGGGCGGCGTCCATGCGCTGACCCGGTCGATGGCGCTGGAATATGCGCCGGCGCGCATCCGCATCAACGCGATCGCGCCAGGGCTGACGCTCTCCGAGCGCGTGCGGCATCTGGTCGACGAGCGCGAGGAACTGCGCAAACTGGCAGCCGATTGCCTGCTCGGTCCGTGCGAGCCGGTGGACATGGCGCATGTCGCCGTCTATCTGGCATCGGACGAGTCATGCCGCACCACCGGACAGATCATTCCGGTGGACAGCGGCGTCACCATCTATTGACCGGATGACCGGCATTCGCGGGCGGCCTGTCGAAGTACGGAACAACGTGCGCGGCGTGCGGCCATGGCCTGCGCATCCGGCGTTCAATGCCGGAGGCGGCCGCGCTTCCCGACGGCTGTCACGCTCGCGAACAAAACGGGGGAGACGGGAATCACCATGGACATGAAACTTGCAAACCGGCGCGTCCTGATCACCGGCGCATCGCAGGGCATCGGCGAAGGGCTCGCCCGGGCATTCGCCGCCGAGGGCTGCCACCTCGCGTTGACGGCACGTTCCGCCGACAAGCTGGACACACTGGCAGCCGCCCTGCGCGATGCGCACGGCGTGCAGGTGGAGGTGCTCGCACTGGATATGACTCAGTCCGGCGCGATCGCGGAACTCGCGGCCTTCGCGGGAGACGTCGACGTCCTCGTGAACAACGCCGGCGCGATTCCCGGCGGCACGCTCTGGGATGTGGATGAAGACGCGTGGCGGCGGGGCTGGGAATTGAAGGTGTTCGGCTACGTCAACCTCACGCGTGTGATCTACACGCGCATGAAGGAGCGGGGCGGCGGCGTGATCCTGAACAACATCGGCAACGGCGGCCAGAACTTCGACTTCAACTACATCGCGGGCTCGACCGGCAATGCCGCGCTCATGGCCTTCACCTGCGCGCTGGGTGGCCGCAGCCTGGAGGACGGGATCCGTGTCGTGGGCGTCAATCCCGGTCCGGTGAGCACCGAGCGGATCGCCAAGGTGCTGAGAAGTCATGCGCAACGGCTGCTCGGCGACGCAGCGCGGTCCGCCGAACTGATGGCGGCTTATCCGCTCGGGCGTGCCGCGACGGTGGAGGAAATCGCTGACCTGTTCGTCTATCTCGCGTCGCCCCGCTCGGGTTACACGAGCGGCACGATCTTCACGGTGGACGGCGGCATTACCTCGAAACGGTCGGTGGCCTGAGCTTCGGATCATCGCGGGCCAATCACCCTTCTCGTGAACCGATGGAGATGCTCCATGCGCCATCCTGATGTCGGTCAGGCCGGTGTCACGCCGGATGTGGACGTGATAATCGTCGGGGCGGGATTCGCGGGCCTCTATGCGCTGTACCGGTTCCGCAAGCTGGGCTTGCGGGTGCGGGCGTTCGAAGCGGGCAGCGGCATCGGCGGCACGTGGTTCTGGAACCGCTATCCCGGCGCGCGCTGCGACGTGGACAGTCTCGAGTATTCGTATTCGTTCTCCGACGACCTTCAGCAGGAATGGGACTGGCCGGACCGCTTCTCCACCCAGGCCGACATTCTTCGCTACATCCATCACGTCGCCGATCGTTTCGATCTGCGCCGCGACATTCAACTGGACACGCGCGTGCAGTCGGCGGCCTTCGACGCGTCCGGCAACCGCTGGCGCATCACCACCGCCGAAGGGCAGACCACCACCGCGCGCTTCTGCGTGATGGCGACGGGCAATCTGTCGCTGCCGCGGGTTCCGGACTTCGCGGGACTGGAGTCCTTCAAGGGCGACTGGCATCACACGGGCCGCTGGCCGAACCGACCGGTCGATTTCACGGGACGCCGGGTCGGCGTGATCGGCACCGGCTCTTCGGGCATCCAGCTTATTCCGATCATCGCGCAGCAGGCGAGCGAGCTGATCGTGTTCCAGCGCACCGCCAACTTCACGCTGCCGGCGCGCAACCGTGCGCTGTCGGCCGACGAACGCGACCGGCACAAGACGCGCTACGGATTCTGGCGTGCCGAGGCGCAGAACACGCCGTTCGGCATAGCAGGACATCCGGCGCCGACGAAGAACGCGCTCGACGACACAGCCGAAGCGCGTCTCGCGAAGTTCGAAGAGAAATGGCGCAACGGCGGCAGCATCAGCTTTCTGTATTCGTACACGGACCTGCTCACCAGCAAGGCCGCGAACGATACGGCCGCCGAATTCGTGCGCGGCAAGATCCGCAGCACGGTGAAGGATCCGGCGACCGCCGAGTTGCTCGTGCCGAAGGATCATCCGATCGGCGCGCGGCGCCTGTGTCTCGATACGGGCTACTACGAGACGTTCAACCGGCCGAACGTGAAGCTGGTCGATACGAAGTCGGCGCCGATCGTCGCGATCACGGAAACGGGCGTGCAGACCGCCGCGGCCACTTACGCGCTCGATACGATCGTGTTCGCGACCGGTTTCGACGCCATCACCGGCGCGCTCGCGGATATCGACATTCGCGGGCGCGACGGCCTGACCCTCAGGCAGAAATGGGCGCACGGGCCGCGCACCTATCTCGGGCTAATGACGGCCGGATTCCCGAACCTGTTCATCGTGACGGGGCCGGGCAGCCCGTCCGTGAAGGCGAACATGGTGTGCGCCATTGAGCAGCACCTGAACTGGATCGCCGGATGCGTCGCGATGCTCGACGCGCGCGGAAGCCGGACGATCGAGCCGGATGCGGACGCGGAAACGCGCTGGATCGAGCATGTCAACGAAACGGCCGATGCCACGCTGTATCCGCTGGCGGAGTCGTGGTACACGGGCGCGAACGTGCCGGGCAAGCCGCGCGTGTTCATGCCGTACGTGGGCGGCTATCACCGGTACAAGGCGATCTGCGAGGAAGTCGTGCGCGACGGCTATCGCGGCTTCGTCATCTCCGGCTTGCCGACGCTGGCGGTGTGAGCGTCATGGCGCTCGATCCCGACATTGCCGCGGTTTTGAAGACGCTCGAATCCGCGCCGCCGATGGAGACGCTCTCCGTCGACGCACTGCGCGCGAGTCTCGCCTTTCCGCCGCTCGAACGGCGCACGCCGGTGGGCGAGTCGGTCGCCCTGTCCATCGCGCTTGACGGCCGCGTGCTGGCCGCGCGGCTGTACCGGCCGCAGCGTGCGCGAAGCCAGGGCATCACGGTGTTCTTTCACGGCGGCGGTTTCGTGATCGGCAACCTCGACACGCACGATCACGTCTGCCGCGACCTGTGCATCGGCAGCGGCGCGGCCGTGATCGCCATCGACTACCGGCTCGCGCCCGAGCATCGCTTTCCCGCCGCCGTTCACGATTGCCTCGACGCAGTGCGCTGGGTCGAACGCCATGCGAATGCGCTCTCGGTCGATCCGGCGCGCATCGTCGTGGCAGGCGATAGTGCCGGCGGCAATCTCGCCGCGGTGACGGCGCTGCGTATCCGCGACGAAGGCGGGCCCGGGTTGCGCGCGCAGGTGCTGGTCTATCCGGTGACCGGCTACCACACGCCGCCGACGCCTTCCTATCTCGACAACCAGTCTGGCTATTCGCTGACGCGCGCGGCGATGATCCGCTTCTGGGCCGACTATCTCGCCGACGAAATGGACGCAGCGGACCCGCATGCTTGTCCCTTGCGTGCGACATCGCTCGCGGGCGTGCCGCGGGCGCTGGTCGTCACCGCCGAATTCGATCCGCTGCGCGACGAAGGTGAGGCCTACGCGCGCCGCCTTTCGGAGGCGGGCGTGGCAACCACGCTATGGCGTCACGACGGCCTGATTCACGGCTTTCTCCGCATGGGCGCCGTGTGCGCGCGGGCGCAGCAGGCGCTGCTCGACATCGCGGCGTGGATCCATGAAGCACAGCGGTAAGCGCTCAGGCTACGGCTCGTGGCGCACGTCGCGCAATTCCGTTTCGAGTTCGAGCGCAGCCTGTTTGAGCGCCGGCACGACGCGCTGCCTGACGGCGTCGATATCGCGCTGGAACCGGATTGCGCCGCAACTCAGCGACATCGGCACGGCTTCGCGGCCGATGCGGACCGGCAAGGCAATGCCATAGGCATCGCGCTGGAACTGGCCGAACGACATGCACACGCCGTTGCTGCGCAGATCGTCGAAGGCGCTGTCGATTTCGCTGCGTAGGCCTTCACGCTGCGGGCCCGCGGCCTCCAGCAGACGGGCCACATAGTGCTGCCGCTGCGGTTCGGACAGCCCCCAGAGCCATGCGCGCCCGATCGCGGTGAGGCCCATCGGCAGCAACGAACCGACGCCCAGCCGCAACGTGGCAATGCGCGCACTCGTGCGATGCGCGACATACAGCATGTCGAGCCCGTTGGGTGCAGCGAGCGCGACGGAGACGTCGAGCCGGTCGGCGAGCCGCTGCATCAGCGGATGCGCGAGCCGCGTGACGGGATTGCTCACCAGATATGCATGACCGATGCCGAACACGCCGCTCGCCAGTTCGAAGCGGGAACCGCCCGCGACACGACGAAGATAGCCGAGCTGTATCAGGGTCGAGGTCAGGCGCGAGACGGCTGATCGGGACATGCGGGTGCGCTGCGCCAGCTCGCCGTTGTTCAGCGGCGCACGTTCGGCGTGGAACGCGCGCAGGATCTGCAGGCCGCGATCCAGCGTGAGCGTGACGGGCGTGACGGGCGCGTGCGTCATCGTGAGCGGGCGGATTCAGACCGGCACCGGTACGCGGCCACGCAAGGTCTCGGCGATCGCGACGAGCCGCGGCCCCAGTTCGCGTTCGAGCCGCGCTTGCGCGAGACGGGCGGTGCGGCCGACGCAGCCCAGCACGAGCGGCGGCCGATCGGGCAGCGGCACCGGCGCGGCGACGCACGCGAGCTCCGGCTCCCATTCGCCGTGCAGCATGCCGAAGCCCAGTTCGCGCACCTGGGCGATCTTTTCGTGGGTCCGGCGGCCGATGGTCGGCCAGTTGTCGTCGGGGCGCCGTTCGAGTTCACCCAGCAGATACGCGCGTTCCGAATCCGGAAGCGCGGCGAGCAGCGCCCATCCCATCAGCGAATACGCGATATGCATGCGCATGCCGGGCCGCAGCCGCAGATCGAGCACCGCGCGGCTGCCGATCCGCGTATCCAGAATGAGAATGTCGAGCCGGTCGCGCGTGCCGAGCAGCACATAGGTATCGGTGGCTTGAGCGAGCTTCTGCATTTCAATGCCGGCGAGCCGCAGCAGATCGGGATCGGCGATGGCCGCGTAGCCGAGCGCCAGCGACGCGGCAGCCAGCGAATACTTGCGGCTTGCCTTGTCCTGATGCAGGTAGCCGAGCGCGAGCAGCGACTTCAGGAGGCGCAGCACGGTCGGCGCCGGAATGCCGGTGGCCTGTGCGATTTCCAGATTGCCCAGCCACGGCTTGTCAGGGGTGAACTCGGCAAGAATCGAGAGCCCGCGCACGAGCGGCGTCACCATCGCGCCGCCCGGCGCGCGTTCGCCGCGCGGCATTTTGGGCCACGCGGTGTCGAGGCCATGCGGACCGTTATCGGACCGGGCATCGACGTGAGTCGGCAAGGATCTGCCGGGTTGCATGCGGGTCTCCGTCGT
The DNA here is from genome assembly GCF_031451315.1 of Caballeronia sp. LZ032. Taxonomy (NCBI): domain Bacteria; kingdom Pseudomonadati; phylum Pseudomonadota; class Betaproteobacteria; order Burkholderiales; family Burkholderiaceae; genus Caballeronia; species Caballeronia sp. LZ032. Next base: position 2,219,295 of record NZ_JARUXP010000001.1, on the reverse strand, counting down.
TGGTTTGCTGTTGAGGCGCCAGGGCCGGCGCGGTGCGCTGAGTATCCCGGATGGTACAACTGCCGTGCCGGAGGCAACGCTGGGGCATGCCCGGGGTGCCGGCGGCGTCAGCGGGCCGGGCGCGCAGTCACGCTGCGAAGCCGGTCGCAGATGAAGCGAAGGCCGTCGCGGCTGCCGGGCAGCACGCCGATCATCATCAGGAAGCCATGCATCTGGCCTTGCGCGCGAAGATGATGAACCCGCACGCCGGCCTGTTCCAGCCGCAGTGCATAGGCCTCGCCCTCGTCGCGCAGCACGTCGTGCTCGGCGGTGACGACGATCGCCTCCGGCAGGCCGGAAAGATCCGGCTCGCGCAACGGCGCGGCGAGACTCGACGCCCGGGCGGATCCGGCCGGCGCGTAGTGCTTCCAGTAGGCCAGCATCGCGTCGCGCGTCGTCAGCAACTGGTTATCCGGCGCGACATACGAAGGTCGATCGAAATCGCAATCCGTCACGGGGTAGACGAGCAGCTGGGCGGCAATCGACACCGTCCGCTCGCGGCGCGCAAGCAGCGTCACCGCGATCGCGAGGTTCCCGCCCGCGCTGTCCCCGCCGACCAGCAAGGGCAGCTCGGCGCCGAGCAGCGCGGCCTGTTGTGCGGCGAGCCAGCGCACGGCCTGCCAGGCGTCGTCGACCGGTCCCGGGAACGGATGTTCCGGCGCCTTGCGATACTCGACGAGCGCCACCGCGACGCCCGCGCCCGCGGCGATCTCGCGGCACAGCGGCGTGAATTCGTCGATCCCGCCGACGACCCAGCCGCCGCCGTGGAAATACACCAGTAGCGCGTGAGGCGCTTCGGCGGGCACGAACAGGCGGGCGCGGAGCGTGCCGCCATCGACCGGGATCTCGAGCGGCACGGTCGCGCGCACCTCGGCGCCGGCGGACAGCAGCGTGCTGATGCGTGCGAACGCGCTGCGCGCTTCGTCCGGCGTCAGCAGATGGCGCGGCTTCGTCGCCGCCGCGGCGAGCGTGTCGACGAACGCGCGGGTTTCGATGTCGAGGCTCATGACGTTCGTCTCCTGATCGATTGCGTCTATCGTTGCGGCTGCAATCCGGCCAGCACGGTCTCCACGCCGCCGAACAGGTTCCAGCCCAGCGTGGCGCTCGCACCCGCATCGACGACGAGGTTCGTGCCGGTGATCGCCGCGGCGGCATCGGACAGCAGAAAGGCAATCGGCCCGGCCAGTTCGCCCGGCGAGATCACGCGACCGAGCGCCGTCTGCCGCGCCATGACGGCGGGATCGCGCTCGCCGCGCGCATAGCTGGCTTCGATCACCGGTGTGCGCACGGGCCCCGGCGAAACGGCATTCACGCGCACGCCTTGCCGCCCGAGATAGACGGCCAGCGCGCCCGCCAGGTTGATCATCGCGGCCTTCGACGGGCCGTACGCGAGGTGCGGCGTCGGCATCATGCCGGCGAGCGACGCAATCATCACGATGCTGCCGCGTTCGCGCGACGCCATGCGCAATCCGACGAGGCGGCTCACCGCATAAGCGCCGCGCGCGTTGATATCGAGGATCGCGTCCCAGACCGGCGCATCGACCTGCGCCGGACCTTGCGCCGGCGGAATCACGCCCGCCGCGAAGACGAGCCCGTCGATGTCGCCGCATTCGTGTTCGATGGTAGCGATGCACGATTCGATGGCAGCGACGTCGCCGACGTCGAGCCGGTAAGCCCGTCCGCCGGTTTCGGCGGCCACGCGTCCGGCGGCGTCCGCGTCCCGGTCGACGACGATCGGCGTCCAGTCCGCCGCGAGCGCCGCGCAGCACGCCGCGCCGATCCCGCCGGCGCCGCCCACTACGAGCGCGTTTCTGCGCAATGTCATGAATCCTCCTGCAGGGTGTCGTGTTCGTCCGGAAACCGGCCCGTCAGATCAAGCCGATTTCCGCCCTTGCCGCGAACACCGGATCGTGCGGATCACGGCGGCCGAGCGTCCAGGCCGGATCGAGCGAGTTGTCGGCGGCATCGACGAGTTGCGACTCGATGGCATCGAACACGGTACGGCGCTGCGCGATCCGCCAATCCTCGTTGCGCTTCTCGAAGCGGTCGACATAACGTCCCGACACCTGAACCCGGCTGTTCTGCGCGCTCCCGGCGTGCTGCGCGGCCAGCATCGACCGGTGCGCGCCGGCGTCCGGCGTCAGTTCCAGCCGCGCGATGAAATACGTTTCGACCGCGGCGACGGTATCGGACGCGAATTCCACGAGGCAGTTGCCGAGAAAGTGCGTCGATTTGAGGAGGCTCGGCGCATCGTGACGTTGCCTGACCCAGGCGATGAACGCGTCCCGCGTGCCTTCGAAGTCCGCATGATCGTCGCGGGCATCCTCGAAGAAGGCGGCGCGGACGAGCTCCCAGTCCCGACGATCCACGCCGCGTGCGTAGCGCAGCAGCACGTCGCGAATCAGATCCTTGTCGATCAGGCGTTGCAGGGCAGTGGACACGGCATCGCACTCCTTGGGGTTGGATGACATCCACGATGCCGAGCCGGCCAGTGCCGCGTCAACGCCCGCGACGCGAGTCTGCCGTACTTTGAAACGGGCGGCGGCTGCACGGAACGGCGACGGGCCTGACATGCCTGAACCCGGCTCCGTACCGATTTCAATGTACGGGATAAGGTTCACGTCCCGATTGATGCCTGCCGCCGTGCGGCGATTCAATGGACTCCTGCGAAGAACGATTCATTTCCCAGGAGACGATTCAGATGAACCCACACTCGAACGACGTACTGGACGCCGTCGTCGTCGGCGCCGGTTTTGCCGGGCTGTATGCGATCAAGCGTCTCACCGATGCGGGCTTCCGCATCCAGGCTTTCGAGTCCGGCGACGGCATCGGCGGCACGTGGTACTGGAATCGCTATCCCGGCGCGCGCGTGGATCTCGAGTGCTGGGACTATTCGTATTCGTTTTCGCCCGAGCTTCAGGACGAATGGGACTGGCCGGAGCGCTATCCGACGTCGGCGGAATTGATGCGCTATCTGAATCACGTCGCCGATCGTTTCGACTTGCGCCGGCACGTCCGCTTCAATACGAAAGTCGAAGCCGCCGAATTCGACGAGCAGCGCAATATCTGGCGCGTGACGACCTCCGACGGAAAGGTCACGCATGCGCGCTTCTTCGTGCCCGCGACGGGCGTGCTGTCGGTGCCGAAGCCGCCCGAGATTCCGGGGATCGGCACGTTCGCCGGCGAAAGCCATCACACGGGCCGCTGGCCGCATCACGAGGTGAATTTCGAGGGCAAGCGCGTCGGCGTGATCGGCACGGGCTCGTCGGGCATTCAGGTGATTCAGGCGCTCGCCGGAGAGTGCCGGCATCTGACGGTGTTTCAACGCACCGCCGTCTATGTGGTGCCGGCGAAGAATCATCCGCTGACGCCGGAGATGCGCGCCCGCGTGCGCGCGATCTATGCGGAACGCCGCGCGGTCAGCCGTCTTACGCGCTTCGGCATTGCGGTGCCGTTTCCGGTCGAATCGGCGCTCGACGCGACGCCGCAGGAGCGCCTGAAGAAGTACGAGAACGCATGGGAGAACAGCCAGTTGCTCGGTTTTCGCATGTGTTATGGCGACATCCTGTCGAACGAGGCCGCGAACGAGACGGTCGCCGAGTTCATTCGCGGCAAGATCGGCGAGACCGTGAAGGATCCGCAGGTCGCGGCGAAGCTGATGCCGCGCGGTTTTCCGTTCGGCACCAAGCGGCCGTGCCTCGGCGACACCTACTACGGCGTCTATAACCGCGCCGACGTGACGCTGGTCGACCTGAAGCAGACGCCGATCGATCGCGTGGTGCCGGAAGGCATCGTGACGAACCACGGCCTGCACGAACTCGACGTGCTGATCTACGCGACCGGATACGATGCGCTGACCGGCGCGCTCACGCGTATCGACGTGCGCGGCATCGATGGGCGCACGCTGACCGACAAGTGGTCGGGCGGCGCGAAAACCTATCTCGGCCTGATGACGAGCGGCTTTCCGAACCTGTTCACGGTGACGGGGCCGGGCAGTCCGGGGCCGCTCGCGAACATGTCGATGAGCATCGAGCAGCATGTGGACTGGATCACGCGCTGCATGATCGACCTGCGCAAACTGGGCGTCGAACGCATCGACGCCGATGCGCAGGCCGAAGAGGACTGGATGCAGCACGTTCAGGAGGTTGTCGCGAAGACGCTCTATCTGAAAGCGAACTCGTGGTATGTCGGGGCGAATGTTCCGGGCAAGCCGCATGTTTTCCTGCCCTATCTCGGCGGCCACGGCACCTATCGCAAGAAGTGCGACGACGTCGCGGCGGCCGGCTATACGGGCTTTCTGCTGAGCCGCGCCAGCACGCGTGAAACCGACGCGCGCAGTGCCATGGTCTGAGACGGAGCGATCCCGCCGGCGGGATCGTTCCCGCCGCGCGACGCCGTTCAGGCGGTAATGCTGCCTTTCTCGATCATGTATCGGCGGTTGCAGATCAGGTCGGTGAACTTCACATTCTGTTCCGCGATGAGCATCGCCACGCCGCGTTCGAGCAGCCGGCGCAATGCGTCGGCCAGCCGCAGCACGATGATCGGCGCCAGGCCTTCGGTGGGTTCGTCGAGCAGCAGGAGTTTCGGCTCGAGCAGCATCGCGCGGCCCATGGCCACCATCTGGCGCTCACCGCCCGACAGCTTGCCGGCGTTGCGTTCGCGCAGTTTCTTCAGCTCCGGGAACAGCTCGAAGACCGGCAGCAGGTCGTTCCCGGACGGTCTCGTCAGGCCTATCGCCAGATTCTCCGCGACGGTCAGATTCTTGAAGAGCCGTCCGCCGCTCGGAACGATCGCAATGCCGCCCTGAACGCGGCGATGCAAGGGAAGGGCGGCGAGTTCGTGACCTTCCAGAAGAATGGAACCCTTCGTGCTGTCGATCAGCCCTGCAATCGACGAGATGAAAGTGGTCTTGCCCGCGCCATTGCGGCCGACCAGCCCGACCACTTCGCCGGCCTCGATGCTGACATTGGCATTCCGTACGATCGTCACGTTGCCGTAGCCGGCGTCGAGTCCGCGAACCTGGAACATCGGCTCAGAGATTTTCACCAAAGTAGACCTCGCGGACGCGCTCGTTTGCCCTGACTTCGGCCGGGCTGCCGTTCATGATCACTTCGCCCGCCGCCAGCACGACGATCCGCGTGGCGAAGCTGAACACGATACTCATGTCGTGTTCGACGAAGAGAATGGGGATATCGTTCTTGCGCGTGATCGCGCTGATATGTTCCAGGCACTCCGCCGATTCCGCTACGCCCATGCCGGCCGTCGGTTCGTCCAGAAGCAGGATTCTCGGGTTCGACGACAGGGCGACCGCCAGTTCCAGCGAACGTTGATCGCCGTGAGAGAGCTTGCCAGCCGGAAGATGCATGCGATCGGCGAGACCCACTTCCTCAAGCAGCGCCGCCGCATGATCGCGATGCCGGCGCACCGCGAGGCCGAACGGATGCCAGGCCTGACGTTTCGCGAGCGCGATGCCGAGCTGCACGTTTTCGAGCGCGCTCAGCGTCCCGAACACGCTGCTGACCTGGAACGAGCGCGCCAGGCCCAGGCGCACCCGCCGCCAGGGCGGCATGCGGGTCACGTCCTTGCCGAAGATGCGGACCGTGCCGCTGTCCGGAATCTTGCGCCCCGTGAGCAGATCGAAGAAGGTGGTCTTGCCCGCGCCGTTCGGACCGATGATCGCCACCACCTCGCCGCTGTGGATATCGATCGAGGCGCCGCGCACCGCCGTGAAGGTGCTGAAGGACTTGGTCAGACTGTCGGCGGACAGAACCGGCTGCGCGAGTGCGGAAGTCATGCGCGCACCTCGTCGCGTGCAACCCGCCGTGAAGTCTTCAGCCTCGTGAAGACCACGCGCAGGGCGGCGCCGATGCCTTCCGGCAGGAACACCGCGCAGCAGATGACGATCAGCCCCACGGCCAGATCCGCGTGATCCGAATAGCGCTGGATGTTGGAACGGGCCAGTTCCAGCAGGATGGCGCCGGTGATCGGACCGAGGAAGGTCGAGCGGCCGCCGAGCGCCACCATCACCAGCAGTTCGGTTCCCGTGGTCCACGAGACGATGTTCGGCTCGACCGAGCGGTTGATCGCCGCGGCGACGATGCCGAGCAAGCCGCCGATCACGCCCGTGATGACGAACGCGCTGAACTCGTAGAGCCGCGGATTGCCGCCCAGCGAGGCCACCCGGTCGGCGTTGTCGCGCACGGCTCGCAAGGTCGCGCCGAACGGCGACGCCAGCAGCACCAGCAGCGCGAGGCAGATGGCGGTCGTGCTGCACACGACGAGCAGGTATTGCGCGGCTTCGCTGTCGAGCCAGGCCGGGATCAGGATGCCGACGAGGCCGTCGTCGCCTCCTGTCAGGTTGTAGTTGCGCGCCGCGAGGACATAGAACACCTGCGCGATCGCCAGGGTGAGCAGGGCGAAGAACAGCGAGCGCGCCCGCAACGCGACGGCGCCGGCGAGACAGGCCAGCACCAGCGAGATCGGGACGACGAGCAGGGCGGCCTGCCCGAACGGAATATCGAACTTGATGTTGGCGATCGCGACCGTATAAGCGCCGATTCCCAGGAACATGCCCTGGCCGACGGAGATCAGTCCCGCGTTGCCGATCAGCAGGTTCAGGGACATCGCGGCGCCGGCGAAGAGTGCGACGCGGGCGATGGAATGCAGCCGCACTTCGGGAATGACCAGCACCAGCGCGGCGCAGAACGCGCCAATGGCGAGGATGAGCACGATCTGCCGGAGGGAGAGGCGTTCCACGGGGCGTTCCTCAATGCTGAATGATGGTGCGAAGTCCGGAAGGCTTGACGACGAGAACCAGCACCATGAGTGCGAAGACGACGATTTCGCTGCCCTGGTCGATGAAGATCGTCGACACCGCTTCCGCGACGCCGACAACGATGGCGGCCGTCAGCGCGCCCCACACTGAGCCGAGTCCGCCGATGACGATGATCGCGAAGGCGATCACGACCATCTGGACATCGAGGGTGGCATTGACGGCGCCCCGGGGCGCGGCGACGACACCCGCGACCCCGGCAAGCAGGGCCGAAAGCGCCATGACCTTGGTGCGCAGCACTTTCACATCGACGCCGACTGCACCGAGCATGGCCGGATCGTCGACGGCCGCCCGGATCAGCCTGCCGGTCCGGCTCCTGGCGAGCAGATACCAGAGTCCGCAGGAGACGATGGCCGTCACCACGATCACGGCCACCTGATACTGCGCGATGCGAATCCCGCCGACTTCGACAAAGCCGCGCAGCAGATCGGGCGCCGCGACCGAGCGGGGCAGGGAGCCGAACATCCAGCGGATCAGGTTGTTGATGACGAGAACCAGCCCGAACGTCAGAAGCAGCTGCCCCCAGATGCCGCCCGCATAGACTCGTCTGAAGAGCGAGACTTCCAGCGCGGCGCTGAGCACCACCATGATCACGGGCACGACCAGCAGCGCGACGGGCAGCCCGAGGTTCGGGCCGAGCTGCATCACGATGGTGGTGGCGGAGAACGCCGCGATCATGAAGAACGACCCGTGCGCGAGATTGACGACGCCGAGCGCGCCCCAGACCAGCGTGAGCCCCGACGCGACGAGGAAGTACAGCGCGCCGGTGGCGATACCGGTCAGGATTTGAGCGAAGAACAATTGCAGGGACATCGGCCGCTCCTCGTCGAGTCGTGATTACTTGCCGCGCATGGATCGCAGGGCCTCTTCGGTCGGACGGACCGTCTGGCCGGGGATGATGTCCGTGATGTTCAATACGGGCTGACCGAATGCGGGATCCTGCGCAACGGTGCCGATATAGATCGGCACCTCGGCCTGATGATCGAACTTGCCGATGCGGAACGCGCCTCGTACCGACTGGAATTCGCCGTCGTCGAGCGTCTTGATGACGTCGGCCGGTTCGATCGATTTCGCCCGGGTCGCGGCTTGCGCCCATGTCATCACGCAGTCGTAGGCCAGCGTCGTCCAGTCGGACGGGTACGAGCCGTACACCTTCTTGTAGCCTTCGATATAGGCCTTGCTCTCCGGCGACGACGTGAGGAGCAGATTGGCCGGCGCTCTCTGGAAGCCTTCGGTGCCGACCGCGGCATCCGCGCCGAGGGCTTTCAGCGTGTTGCCGTCATAGAGCGCCATGAACTTGTTGTCGATCTGCTTGAAAAAGCCCAGCGCACGGGCCTGCTTCGTGAAAGTGATGAGATCGGAGCCGAACAGGAAGGTCCAAACGTAGTCCGGCTTGGCCGCCAGAATCTTGTTCAGCGACGCGGAGTAGTCCGTCGCCCCGAACTTCGGATATTCCTCGACGACGATCTCGGCCTTCGGATTGAGTTCCTTGATCGACTGCTTGAAGCGGTTCGCGCCCGAGCGCCCGCCGGCGTAGTCCGCCGAGACCACGGCGTAGCGCACGTACGGCTTCTTGGCGAGGCGCGCGGCGAGGGCGCGCGCTTCCATGTACGAACTCGCGCCGATCTGGAACACGTAGGGATGGAAGTCCTTGATCGTGATGTCGTCCGAGTTGGCCGAGTTGGCGCACATCGGCACCTTGAAGCGGGCCGCCACAGCCTTGCTCACGGCGATGGCGCTCGCGGACGATTGTGGCGAAGTCAGGAATTTGGCGCCGTCGCGCACGAGGCTGGTCGCCTGATCGACGGCGCGCTGCGGATTGGTGCCGTTGTCCTGATAGCGCAGATCCAGCTTCTGGCCGAGCACCCCGCCGCGATCGTTCACCACCTTCACCGCGTATTGCGTGCCGTTGAGGACGTCGCGTCCGACATCGGCGGCGGCGCCGCTCAGGTCGAAGGAACCTGCAATCGGGATCGTGCCTTCGGCGCGCACCAGGTTCGGAGACGCGAATCCGCCCATCACCGTCAGCATCGTGAAACATGCAATGCGCATCCTGCTCATGGTGTCCCCTTCCTTTTCTTGTTCAAGCTCTCGTACGCAGCAGCGTCGACGCTATCGGTTGTGCAGCGAGCTTTCCGTCACGGTCCGGAACACATGAGCATCCGGGTGAACGCATTACATAGGCGAAGCCGGCGACAGACAACACACGGTGCGCAACTGTTCCGCGATGCGAAAGTGCGCCCGATGCCGCTACGTCACGCGGCGGACTTCCGCTCCGCCGCGTTCCTCGATCAGCTTGAGAATCGACGAGAAGTCCCGCTCGCCCCAGCCTTTCTGCGCGGCCTCGTCCCAGATCTGCGCGGCGGCCTGCATGACCCGGGCCGGCACGCCCAGCGTGGTGGCCTCGTCGAGGCCGAGATGGACGTCCTTCTCGACGATCGAAAGTCGTGCGCCGAAGTCGAAGCTGCGCGGCAGCGCCACGCGAGCCAGGATGTCGTCCGCCGAGGCGCTGTGTCCGGTTCCGGCGCGCAGCACCTCGAACATGACGGCCGCGTCGAGCCCGGCCTTGGCGCCCATCACGAGGCCCTCGGATGCGGCGACGAGATTGGTGGCCATCAGCGTGTTGTTGATGAGCTTCATGAGCTGCGCCTGGCCGGGCCGGTCGCCGAGCACGTAGACCTGCTTGCCGATGCGCGCGAGCCACGGCGTGACCTGCGCGACAGCCTGCGCCGGACCTGCGGCCATCATCGCGAGCCTGCCTTCGCGCGCGGCCGGCGGGCCGCCGCTGATCGGCGCGTCGACGGTCTGGATGGATCGTGCGGCCAATCCATCGGCAATCGATTCGATGCAGGTCTTGCCGATCGTCGACATCTCGACATGGACGCGGATCGCGCTGCCCTGCGCGACGCCTTCCGGACCCAGCGCGACCGCTTCGGCGACTTCGCGGCTCGGCAGGCAGGCGAACACGATCGCGGCGGCGTCGGCGACCTGGCGCGGTGAATCATGTGCGATGGCGCCCCGGGCGACCAAGCGGCTGGCCGCCGCCGGAGAAGGGTCGTGGATATGCAGGGCGACATCGTCGGCGAGGAGGCGCTCGGCCATCGAGCCACCCATCTGACCGAGCCCGATGAAGCCAATTGCTGTCTTGTTCGGCATGGGAATCCTGATTCTGGATGCGCGTCGTGTGCTGCCGGGGGGCTGCGGGGCCGCAGGGCCGCACGTTCGGTTGATCCGGCGGAACTCAGTCCGGGTAGTAGTGCATCTCGAGCAGGACGCATCCGCCCTCGGAGCGGATCGGTCCGTGGGGTGTGCCGGGCGGCCGGCGCACGAATGCCTGTTCGGTGAACGTGCCGAAGGCCGCAGCCTGCCGGATGCCGTGGACATCGCCGGAGAGCAGGAACGTCTCTTCGAAGTAATCGTGAACCAGCGGGTCCCGGGTTTCGACGCCCGGGGCGAACCGCACGAGGCGCGTGCGCCGGCCCTTTTTGCCTGGTTCGTCGAAATCGCTGGCGAGCGTGAGCACTTCGACGCCTTCGAAGCCGGCCAGGGGTTTCCACCCGGTGGAATCGATGAGGCGGAGGGTATCGGTGCTATTGCCTGGCGTATCCATGTTCCTTCCTGTTACGCGTGTTCGATCCGGTTCATCGCGCGTTGGCCGTGACCGCGCTTGCGCTGACATCGCCGCGCGGGCTTGAAATGCCTGATCTGCTGTGTCGATGGTAGGAAGGAGCGGAAATCGCGGTCAACCGGGCGGCACGATGAGTTCCGTACATTGGAAGCTGGCGCGGTCGCGGGGGGAAAGGACGAACCGCTGCGTCGGCCTTGTCCGGAAGTCGACATCTTCCGCCGTTGTCCGCGCTCATATGACGCCGGACAATTGAGTCCGTGATCGAGTGGTTCGCGGCCACGTCCATGCCCGATGTGCGGCTTGGAGCAACGTCCTCCGGAGCCGAGCTGAAGATTCAACAGGAGTATTCGATGTCCGTATCACGCACGCCAGGATTTTGTGCCCTTTGCAAGTCGCGTTGCGGATCAGTCATGGTGACGGAAAACGGGAAATTCATCGGACAGGAGCCGAATCCCGAACACCCGACCGGCGTGGCCTTGTGCGTGAAAGCTTCACGCGTGATCACCGATCGGCCGTGAGACAACTTCTCGAAGACAGTGTGCAAGGCTTCTCTCGTCGTCGGTGAAGTCGAGCCGGCCATTCACTGCGCCAGATCGGCAGCGGCCATCTCGATGATCCAGTCGACGAACGTCCTGATCGCCACAGTGGCACGGCCTTTGGGATAGACAATCGAAACCGGCACCGGACGGCATCGTGCCTGTGCGAGCACTTCCTTCAACCGCCCGCTTTGCAGAAACGGCGCTACCGCGAACTCCGAGACCTGGATCAGACCGAGTCCTTCGAGACCGCACTGAACGTAAGCCTCGGTGTCATTGATCGAGAAGCGGCTGCGGAGCGTCATGCTCATATCCTTGCCGTCCACGCTGAAGCGCCAGTCGAGCGGCCGGCCGGTCGCGTTCGACAGGTAGTTGACGATACGGTGAGCGCTCAGCGCGGCCACGGACTCCGGCTCGCCATATCGCTTCAGATAGCGAGGCGCAGCGCAGGTCAGCCAGGCGAGCCTGCCTAACGGTCGCGCGATGAGACCCGAGTCCGCGAGCGACCCGGTGCGAATCACGCAATCGATACCTTCGTGGATGAGATCGGAAGGACGATCGCTTAAGCCGAGCACCAGCTCGATGTCGGGAAAGCGAGTTTCGAACTCATGCAGGCGAGGCAACACGATTGAACGGCCGATGACCCCCGGCATATCCACCCGAACCCGCCCGCGTGGTCCGGCGGCGGTTGCCGAGAGCTGGCTTTCCGAGTCGGCGACCTCGGCCAGAATGCTCTGGCAGGAAGCCAGGTAGCGCGCGCCCGCCTCGGTGAGGCTGAGACTTCTCGTGCTTCGGCGCAGCAGGGCGGTGCCGAGATGCGCTTCGAGATTCTTCACGATCGTCGTCACCGATGATCGTGGCATCGCCAGCGTTTCCGCCGCCTTGCTGAAGCTTCGTGCTTCGACGACTCTCACGAACGTTGCCATTGCCAGAAGTTTGTCCATGAGCGGTCTGCGCAGCGAATGCCGATAACGCTTCCATGTTACCAACCCTGCGCGCTGCTCGCGCCATCGCTTTCTGTATTCACACGCGACGAACAATGAATAGCGCTTGCACACCTACACTCCGAAGCGTTCAAGGCTCATCTTCATGCGATGTCATGCGTCGCGGAGCCGTTTTCACCACGTCACGTATTCTCATCAGGTAATGCATATGTCGAACGACAACTCGATTCTTGTTCTGGGCGCCGGCGAACTTGGCATGGCGATGCTGCGAAGTCTCTCCGGGCAGATCGGGCACGCGGACAATGTCTCGCTCGCCGTGTTGCTACGTCCCTCGACGATCGCGTCCGACAATCCAGGCAAACAGAAGGACATAGCCGAATTGCGCGACCTGGGTCTCGAATTCGTTGCGGCGAATCTCGCCACGCAAACGCGCGCCGAACTCGCCGCCATCTTTCGCCGGTTCGATACGGTCATCTCATGCACAGGCTTCGCAGGCGGCCCGGGCGTGCAGCTCAAGATTGCGCACGCGACGCTGGATGCCGGCGTCAGGCGGTATTTCCCGTGGCAGTTCGGCGTGGACTACGACATCATCGGCAGGGGCAGCGCCCAGGATCTGTTCGATGAACAACTCGATGTGCGCGACCTTCTGCGCGGCCAGTCGCAAACCGAGTGGGTGATTGTTTCGACGGGCATGTTCACGAGCTTTCTGTTCGAGAAGTCGTTCGGTGTCGTCGATCTGGATACGCATACCGTGAACGCGCTCGGAAGCCTGGACAATGCGGTGACCGTGACCACCGCCGATGACATCGCCGCGCTGACTACGGAGATCCTTTTTGCGACGCCGTCGATCTCGAATCGCGTCGTGCATGTCGCGGGCGATACGGTGACGTATCGAGAGGTAGCGGATACGGTTGACCGGCTGCTGGGCATCAAGGTCCAGCGCAAGGAATGGACCGTGCCGGAACTCGAGCGGCAGCTGGACGAGGCGCCACATGATGGATTGCGAAAGTACCGCGTGGTGTTTGCTCAGGGGCGCGGGGTGGCGTGGGACAAGCGACAGACGTTCAATGCGCAGCGCGGTATCCGGGTGACGTCGCTGGAAGAGTGGGTCAGGGAGACGATGACGGAGGTATGAGGCGTACGTGGGAATGCGTGGAGCGCCGGTCGTAAATGAAAAGCAGCTTATAGCGTTGTCACTCCGCGCTGTCCGGATGTCGGGTTTGTTCTTCAGGTTGGTCTCGCGCGGCCGAAGGATCGGGCTTGAACGAAGCGGGGCGCCTCGCCCCGATGTGTGCGGTAGGTGCCTGCCGATGCGCCGATTGTCCCGCTCGGCCTGGAGCGCCTGCGCCAACTCCAACGCATGACCCAGTTGACGCTCAACACCTTCGACATGCGCGCCGAAGGGAAAACCGGTCTGCCCTTCCGCGAATGAGCCTTGATGGGAAGCGTGTCACGCGACCGGCAATCCCTGGCGGAAGCGCCGCATTCGCGTCGCGCCCGTAATCCGGACAGCACCGGGTGACAGTCGCTTGTGGAAGAAAGTCGTCCCACAAAGCTTGCCATCAGGCGTGTAGCCGCAGTCTGGCACTTCGCCGACCCGCTGCCAGCCCGCGCGTTCGTAAAGTCGTTCTGCGTCGCTGCCTGTCTCCGTATCGAGCAGCAGGACCGATTTGGCAGCCTCGCGCGCGACATCTTCGACTGCCGCCAGCAAGCTCGCAGCGACGCCTTGCCTTCTCGCATCGCGACGCACCAGCATCTTCGAAACATCCGCGCGCTGGGGTTGATTCTCAGGAAAAGAGGTAATCAACTGCACGGTACCGACGATTCGGCCATCGAGATCTTCCGCAATCAGCAAGACTCGCTCGCCGCGAGCCACATTGCTCGCGGCCCGCTTCCAGAACTCGATTGCCTTGTGCCTGGCAAGCGGCAACATGAAGCTGACTGCCGCCCCGCCTTCAACGCAGTCGATCAGGACATCGGCAAGAGGTTCGACATAGGCCGTGACTTCGTCCGTTGAGAGCATTCTCACGCGTGCTGCACCACTCATCCTGGACTCCTCGAATTCATCAATGACGTCGGGCTTTCAATGGAAGCGACGCGGCGAGTAGGGCGCCGGATCGATGGACGGCTGTCTGGACGTAATGAGATCGGCCAGCATGCGCCCGCTCGGCGGTGCCGCAGTCATCCCGTAGGTCCCATGCCCGAAGCAAAGCCAGAGTCCCGGCTGTTCGCCTGCCGCGCCGATCGCCGGCAGACTGTCCGGCGTCGACGGCCGCTGTCCGGTCCAGATTCGATGCGGCGCTTCGATCAGTGCGGGGAACAGTTCCCGCGCCTGCTGCAGCGCGTGCAACGCGCGCTGTTCGTTCGGCATGCCGTCGACGCCGCCGAATTCGACGCTGCCCGCGATGCGCAGGCCGTCGAGCATCGGCGTCAGGCCGATCGCGCGACCACGATGAATGAAAGGCACACCGATCTTCACCCGTTCGGTGTCGACCATCACGTGATAGCCGCGCTGGCTCTCGAGCGGAATGCGGATGCCGAGCGGCGCCAGCAGCTGCATAGACCATACGCCGCCCGCCACCACGACGTCGCGTGCGCGGTGATTGCCTGTCGAGGTGAGGATCAGCCATTCGCCGTTTTTGGGAATCAGCTTCAGCACCTTCTCCCGATGAAACGTCCCGCCGTGCTCGACGATCCGTTCGGCTAGCGCGCGATTGAGTTCCGCCGGGCTCACGGTATGTGCGTTCCCTTTCTTCAAAACGCCGAACCGCACCGCTGCGTCTATTCCCGGATAAAGACGCTCGATGTCGGCGCGAGAGAGGGTCTCGACGTTCAACCCGTAGCGCTCGGTCAACTGCCGCTCGACGTCGGCGGCCGATCCCTGCGGCGGTACGTCGCTGAGAATCGCCTCGCCATCCTCTCGAATGTAGCGGCAATAAAGCTCGTCTCCGAGCAGGCGACGCCATTCGATCAGCGCAGGGGCATGCAATGCGTGCAGGCTCTTCGCGAGGGTCGTCATGCGGTCGATCTGGCCGGCTCGCAGCCACTGGATGAACCACGGCAAAGCCTGTGGCGCATAGGCCGGATGGATGGTGAGCGGACCAAGCGGGTCGCGCAGCCAGCCCGGCACCTTGCGCAGCATGCCGGGTTGCGCGCCCGGCATGAAGCTGTCAGGCGAGATGAAGCCGCCGTTGCCGAACGACGCGGCGCCCGGCGACGGCAACGGATCGACGATCGCGACCTTGCGTCCAAGCAATTGCAGATTGCGCGCCACAGACAGTCCGGCGACGCCGCCGCCGATTACCATCACTGTATCGACCATTGCAAGAAGCCCCGTTCCAAAGCTGTAAGTGCGGCCATCAGGCCAGCAGCCGATCGAGGAACGATCGGGTTCTGTCCGTCTGCGGATTCGAAAAGATCTGCCCGGGCGATCCGTCCTCGATGATGCGGCCACCGTCCATCACGACCACGCGATCGGCGACCTCGCGCGCGAAGCCCATCTCGTGCGTGACGACCACCATCGTCATGCCGGACTTCGCGAGGTCCTGCATCACCTTCAGTACTTCGCCGACCAGTTCCGGATCGAGCGCCGAAGTCGGTTCGTCGAACAGCATGATCTTCGGCTGCATCGTCAGCGCCCGCGCGATGGCGACGCGCTGCTGCTGGCCACCCGACAATTGCGACGGATAATGCTGCGCCTTGTCGGCGAGACCGACCCGCTCCAGCAGCGTGAGCGCGTCTTTCTCGACGCGCGCCTTCGAGCGCTTCAACACGACCTGCGGCGCGAGGCACAGGTTTTCGAGCGCGGTCATGTGCGGAAAAAGATCGAAATGCTGGAACACCATGCCGATGTCGCGACGCCGCAAACACACTTCGCTCGGCTTGAGCTCGTAGATCCGGTTGCCGTCCTGCCGATAACCGACCAGTTCTCCATCGACGAAAAGGCGTCCGGCGTTCACGTGTTCGAGGTGGTTCATGCAACGCAGCAGCGTCGACTTGCCCGAGCCGGACGGACCGATGATGCAGACCACCTCGCCCTGATGGACGCGCAGGTTGATGCCGCTCAGCACTTCGAAGGCGCCGTAATGCTTGCCGACCTCGCGTGCCTCGACCATCACCTTGCGGCGCTGCGCAGCGGCGTCGGTGTCTGGAATGGCATTCATCATTTCTCCTTCTTCATCACTTTCACCGACTTGTTCAGACGCTTCTCGATCCGGCTCTGGACCAGCGTCAGCACGGTCGTGATCGCGCCGTACCAGATCACCGCCACCATCAGCAGGGGAATCTGCTCGAAGGTGCGCGCGTAGATCACCTGCACGGTCGTGAGCAGTTCGGTATAGGCGATCACGCTGACGAGCGAAGTCGCCTTGACCATCGAGATCACTTCGTTGCTGAGCGGCGGGATCACCACGCGCATCGCTTGCGGAAAGATGATGTGACGCATTGCGCGCAACGGTGTCATGCCGAGCGCGAGCGCCGCGCGGCTCTGTCCCGCCGACACCGACAGGATCCCCGATCGCACGATCTCCGAGACGTACGCGGCCTGCGCGAGACCGAGGCCGATCACGGCCGCCGCCATCTGCGTGATGACCTTGTTGGTGGCGATCAGCTTGATCGACGGGCCGAACGGAATGCCGATGGACAAGGTCGGCACCAGCGCAGAGAAGAAGTAGATGAAGAGGATCATCACGAGCGGCGGAATGCCACGGAAGATCCACGTGAAGCCGGCGCTCGACCACGACAGCAGCGGATTCTCGGATAACCGCATGATCGCCAGCAGGATCCCCAGACCGATGCCGACGATCTCGGCGAGCACCGTCAGCAGCAGCGTGTTGCCGACGCCCGCCAGAATCGGCGCGCTGAACAGATAGTCGAGCACGGTGCGCCATTCCCAGCGCGGATTGGTGATCAGCAGATCGGCGATCGAGAGCAGCACGAACAGCATCAGCGCCGCGCACAGCCAGCGGCCCGGATGGCGCAGAGGCACGACCGTGAATTCTTCCGGCGGCGACGCCTGCGGGCGCGTATCAGGCGGCACGGTCGGCGGCGCTTCGGCGGCGCGTGCTCCCGCGCCATACGTTGATTGATTTCCCATGATGGCGGTGCGCGTCAGAGCCACGCGTCGTTGATGCTGATCTTGTCGGCTCGCGTATCGCCTTGTCCCCACTTGTCGAGGATCTGCCGATATTTGCCGTTGGCCTGCAGTTGATCGAGCGCCGCCTTGACGGCGTCACGCAACTGCGTGTTCTGTTTGCCGACCGCATAACCGAGCAACGCGATGATGCGCATGTCGCCGACCTGTTCAAGCGCGTTCGGATACTGCTTGACCGCGTACGCGACCTG
Source organism: Caballeronia sp. LZ032 (assembly GCF_031451315.1). Classification (NCBI taxonomy): domain Bacteria; kingdom Pseudomonadati; phylum Pseudomonadota; class Betaproteobacteria; order Burkholderiales; family Burkholderiaceae; genus Caballeronia; species Caballeronia sp. LZ032. The sequence goes on along the minus strand of NZ_JARUXP010000001.1, from coordinate 2,201,973 downwards.
GGCGGTGTCGCCGGACCATACGTCGGCGCGGCCCGAGCGCAACGCCAGCACGGCGCCGGATGCATCGGTGAACGTCTGGATGTCGAGGGCGCTGCCTTGCGTCTTGCATTTGGCCTGCTGCGCCGACAGCTCGCGTTCCTGGAAGGTGCCGCGCACCGCCGCGACGGTCTTGCCGCACAGGCTCGACAAACCTTTGATGCCCCCGCCGCTGCCTTTCGGCGCCGCCATGCCGACACCCGCTTTCACGTAGTCGACAAAATCGACTTGCGACTGGCGCGCTTTCAGATCGCCGATCGAACCGACCGCGAGATCCGCGCGGCCTGCGGCGATCGACGGAATCAGGCTGTCGAAGGTGCCGGACGTGAGCTCGAGCTTCACGCCGAGCGCATCGGCGACCGCCTGCGTCAGATCGATTTCCATGCCTTCGAGCGTACGTGCGTCCTTGCCCGCATAGATCATCGGGGGACTGTTCGGCGACGCGATCACGCGCAGCGTGCCGGCCTCGCGAACCGATTGCGGCAGCGTTTTCGTCAGCGCGGTATCCGCGTGCGCGGACATCGCGACGGCTTGGCTCAGCGCAACCATCAGCGCCTGCATGACGAGCTTCGAGCACCCCTTCATGGCATTTCTCTCCTTTCGATCCGCAAAGTTTGCCCGCCTGACGGCGGCGCCGAACTCAGCCCAGGTTCGCGTTGACGACGATTTCGATCCGCATGCCTTCCAGCATCAGTTGCTTGACGACGACCGTCGCGCGCGCGGGATACGGATCGGCGAAGGTCTCGGTCCAGATCGCGTGCATCGGCGCCCAGTCGGCGGGATCGGTCAGATAGACCTGCACCAGCATCACGTCGGCGAGCGTGCCGCCGGCCGCCTGCATTGCGCGGTCGAGCTTGTGAAATACCTGGCGTACCTGAGTCTCGATGCCGCCGTCGACCAGCGTGCCGGTCGCGCTGTCAGTCGGGGTCTGCACGGTCAGGACCTGGCCGCCCTTGCGGACCACGCCGGAGATCGGGTGACCGGGGCGTTTCGGTCCGACGTCGATGCTTTCGAACATGTTGTCTCCGTAAGTTATTCTTTAGCGCATAGGGTCAGGCATGCATCAATCTGCGCGTAATCCCTTATGAATCAGGGACCAGCGAGTGAGTAAGCGCACCTTATCACTCCGATTTTGCCGGCGGAACTGCGATTTTCGTTATGCTGGCATGCGTTTGGTTATAGGAGGTGGACTTGAAGCGTGGGCAATTGCAGTTGAAGCACGTGGCGGCGTTTCGCGCGGTGATCACCGGCGGCAGCGCCTCGGCGGCAGCGCGCGCGCTGGGGCTGTCGCAGCCCGCGGTCAGCAAGATCATTGCGCAGGCGGAGGACTACGCGGGCATCCGCCTGTTCGACCGGCAGCTCGGACGGCTGATCCCGACGCCGCTGGCCTACCAGCTGTACAACGAGACCAACGTGCTGTTCTCGACCATCGATCACATCGATCAGATCGTCTCGCGCGTGATCAACAGCGAAGTGCAGCCGATCGCCCTTGGCTCGGTGCCGCTGATCGCGGTGTCGCTGCTGCCGAAGGTGCTGCCCGACTGGCAACGCCGCACCGGGCGGTCGATTCTGATCTACACCTATGACACGCCGAATCTGCTGAACGTCCTGGCGACGCGGCGGCTGGAGATCGGCGTCGCGGTCGGGGGGCAGCCGAGTCACGGGCTCGAGACTGCCGCGCTGATCCGCAGCCCGATCTACAGTGCGATGCCGAAGGACCATCCGCTCGCGCAACGGCCGCTGATCCGCGCGAGCGATCTGGATGGCGTCGATTACGTCAGTCTCTCGCGAGTCGAGAGCGCGCAGGCGGGCATCGACCGAATGTTCCTGGTCGAGAACGCGCGGCCCAACGAAGTGATGCAGGCGCCGCTGATGGCGGCGGCGATCCGGATGGCCGAGGAGGGCGTCGGTGTGACCCTCACCGACGTGTTCGGAATGGACGTCGCCCGACGCGACCGGCTGGTGTATCGGCGCTTCGAACCGGCAATCTTCTTCGATTACTTCGCGGTGTGGCCCAAGGATCGGGAAGCGGATTTCGATCGTGACGAGCTGATCGCGCTATTGCGGCAAGCTGCGAGAGGCATGCTCGAGGATGCTGAGAGACTCGTCGATGCGGTTTGACGAAAGTCGTTCAGCCCCCACGGCTCCTAAAGAATGAATGCCTAACGCCGATCAGGAAACGACTCGTTCGCGAGACGAACGAGTTCCCCGGAAGCGTACGCAGCGAACGTTTCGATCAGCGCGAAGGGCCGCGCGATCTTCGGCCGGATCAGCCAGATTTCGAATTCCATCTTCGGCTCGAATGCGCATACGACGAAGTCCGCTCCGGCATTGTTGTAGACGCTGATCGGATCCACCACTGCAACACCCATGCCGTTCGCAACGAAGGCGCAGGCAGTCTCGGACTGACCGACTTCGATCTGAATACGCCGCTGCACATCCGCTTCCTCGAAGATCCTGTCTATCTGGAAGCGCGAATGGTCCTGCGGCCCGAGCGCGACAAAAGCCTCGCCATCCAGATCCTTTGCGCGAATGAGCCGCCGCGCAGCAAGTCGATGCCCCTTCGGCAGAATGCAGACCCCCCGCAAGGTGCACACATAGGTGCTGTTGAGTTCGGGCCGATCGCCCGGCAATACGCTGAAGCCGAGATCGACCTGTTGCGTCGCGATCGCGTCGAGAAGCGAGTTCGACCGCATGCTCTCGACGCTGAACTTCACATCGGGCCGATCCTTGCAAAACGTCGTGACGATTCCTGGCAGCACGCGCCGCGTGAGCACCGGAAACGACGCGATGCTGAGCGCCCCCCACGACTGGTCGCGCAGCGCCTTGGCGACGCCCGCCACGCGCCCGACGCCGATGAACATGCGCTGCACCTCGGCATAGAGCACCTCTGCCTCGCGGGTAGGACGCATTTTCGTGCCAGCGCGCGTGAACAGGGAAAACCCGCAATTGCTTTCGAGCTGTGCGATCAACTGGCTCACCGCCGGCTGCGATACGCCCAGCAGACCGGCCGCTGCGGTCAGGCTTCCGGCGGACATGGCGGCCTGGAACGCCTCAAGTTGACGAACATTCATGACTCGATGCCTGCATAAGCCAGCCTTATAAACAGTGAATTTTGTCCTATTTGACTATTATAGGACGCGATCGAAGAATAGCCTCATGCCAGACGCTGTTCACCGCGTTGAACGGCTGACGCGTTTCACCTGTTTCTTCTTATGGAGATGTTCATGTCGAAGCGTTCGTGGTGGGTCGTTCTGATGATGCTCGCGCTCGGCTTCGGCTGGCTTTCCGGCGTGGCGCGCGCCGATCAGCTCGACATGGTCAAGGCACGCGGCAAGCTCGTCGTCGGCATCCGCAATGACTACGTGCCCTTCGGTTATCTCGACAGCAAGGGCCAGTTGATCGGCTTCGAAGTGGATCTGGCGAAGTTCGTCGCCAAGGACATGTTCGGCTCCGACACGGCGATCGAATTTGTGCCGGTCGTGGCGTCGAACCGGATCGAACTGCTCAACGCGGGCCGTATCGACGTGATCTTCGCCACGCTCGGCAAGAACCCGGACCGCGCGAAGGTGATCGACTTCACGGACCCGTACTACATGATGGCCGGCATGGTGCTGCTCGCGCCGAAGACAACGACCATCGGCAAATGGGAAGACCTCAAGGGCCGCAAGGTGTGCGGCAGCCAGGGCAACATGTATAACCGTGCACTGCAGGAGAAGCTCGGCGCGGACACGGTGCTCTTCACCGGCACGGCGCAGATGTACAAGGCGTTCCAGGACAACCGGTGCGAGGCGATTGCCTACGACGGTCCGAATCTCACGCTGAAGGTCAACGAAGACGGCTGGAAGGACAAGGACAAGATCGCGCTCGATGCCTACGAATTCGTGCCCATCGTCGGCGGCGTGCGCAAGAACGAACCGAAGTTCCTCGCCGCGCTGAATCAGTCGATCAAGCGGGCGGAAACGGCCGGCGTGCTCGTCAACGCGGAAAAGACCTACAACATGGGCACGAGCAAGTTCGTAACCGAGCAGCAGGCGTCCGCGAAGTAATCGCGTGCGCCGACCCGGACCACATGCGCAAGGGACGCCCATGAGTCTCGACTTCACCTGGCTGGCCGATCCGCTGTATCAGACCTGGCTCGTGCGCGGCGTAGGCACGACGGTCGCGATGTGCGTGTGTGCGATCGCGCTGATGTTCGTGATCGGCATCGTCGGCGCGGCAGTGATTTATTTCCGCATGCCGCTGCTGGAAACGCTGACCACCATCGTCGTCGAGTTATTGCGCAACACACCGCCGCTCGTGCAGTTGTTCGTGCTGTATTTCACGTTGTCGGAGCTGGGCCTGTCGCTGCGCAATCTGGCGACCGGTCAGCAGATTCCGGTATTCAGCGGCTTCACATGCATGGTGCTGTCGCTCGCGCTCTATAACGGCGCGATCGCGGTGGAGATCGTGCGCTCCGGCCTGCATGCGGTGCCGCAAGCGACCGTCGATGCCGCGCGCAGCCTCGGCTATTCGCGGCTGCGCACCTTCTGGCATATCCAGTTGCCGATGGCGATGCGCCTGTCCATGGTGCCGATGACCAACAACATCGTGAGTCTGATCAAGACGTCGTCGCAGGCCGCGTTCGTCGCGGTCGCCGACGTGATGTACTACGCCACGCAGATCACGCTCGACAACTTCCGCAATCTGGAAGTGATGCTGGTGGTGTGGGTCTGTTATCTGATCCTGGCTTCGTTTGCGTCGATGGTGGCGGGGCGCATCGGGCGCGCGGTGCGGATTCCGGGGTACGGCCTATGAACGCGACGACCACGCTCAAACCGCTGGCGCCCGCACGCGGCATGCAGCCGGAGACCCGTGCGTTCGTGTACGGCATGATCGGCGTGCCGTTGTTGCTGCTGGCGGCGCTCGTCGGCTGCTACGGCCGCGCGAGCGGCGATGCCTTCGCGCTGCTCGCATCGCGCAGCGCGTTGCTGCTCACCGGCGCGCCCGGCACCGGACTCGCGGGCGGCTTCTGCGCGAACATCCTGATGAGCCTCGCGGCGATGGGCGTGTCGCTCTGCACCGGCGTGCTGCTGTGCGTCGGCACGATTTCGAACACGCGCGCGGTGCGCTTCGTCGCGCTCGGCATCGTCAATCTGCTGCGCAACACGCCCTGGCTGATCGCGCTTTACGCGATGCTGTATCTGCTGCCGTTCTACGTGCCGGCATTCGGCATGGTGATTCCGTTCTCGCCGTTCGTGAAGGCCGTGGTCGGGCTCTCGCTGCCGGTGACGGCGAACGTCGCGGAAGTCATGCGTGGCGGCATCGAGGCGATACCAGGCGGACAGTGGGAATCAGCGCGCGCGCTCGGCTATCGCAAGAACCAGATCCTGCGTTACGTGGTCGTGCCCCAGGCCATTCCGCTGATCCTGCCCAACATGATGACGGTGTATGCGGGCCTTTTCATCGGCACGAGTCTCGCGGTGGTGACGGGGACCTCCGATGTCCTCTCGGTAGCCAACACGATCACCGCGAGCGACGGTTCGAACTATGCAACGGCGGTGCAGCTCTATGTGCTGCTGCTGTTCTTCCTCTTCAGTTTTCCGCTTGCGACCTTGAGCCGTCGCCTTGAACGACAGATCCGGGAGAAGCAATGAACGTGATCCAGCAACACGCGCCGCTGATCGAACTGGTCGACGTGCACAAGGCGTTCGGCGGCACCGACGTGCTCAAGGGCGTCTCGATGACGATCCGGAAAGGGCAGACGGCCTGCATCATCGGGCCGTCGGGCTCGGGAAAGTCGACGCTGCTGCGTTGTTTGAACGGCCTGATTCCGGTGGATCGCGGCACGCTTCGCGTCGGTTCGTTCGCGGTCGACCAACTGAAGCGCGACCGGGACCTCGTGCCGCTGCGGCATCAGGTGTCGATGGTGTTCCAGCAGTACAACCTGTTTCCGCATCGCACGGTGCTCGAAAACATCATGATGGCGCCGATGCAAGTGCTGCATCAGCCGCGCGACGAAGTGAGGCAACGCGCGCTCGACCTGCTCGCGCGGGTGCGCCTGACCGGCAAGGAGAGCGCGTATCCGGCGCAGTTGTCGGGCGGGCAGCAGCAGCGCGTCGCGATTGCGCGCGCGCTGGCGATGCAGCCCGCGATCATCCTGTTCGACGAAGTGACAGCCGCGCTCGACCCCGAAATGGTGAGCGAAGTGCTTGCCGTGATCCGGGATCTGAGCCGTGACGGCATGACCTGCGTGCTGGTCACGCATGAAATGCGCTTTGCAGAAGAAGTGGCCGACGTCGTGTTCTTTACCGACCGCGGCACCATCGTCGAATCCGGTGCGCCGGCCGACATCTTTCACGAGCCGCGCGATGCGCGCCTCAGAAGCTTTCTCGGCAAGATCCTGTCGCGCACGGCGGCGTGAATCAAACGGAGGAGAAGTGTCAAAACCACTCAAGGTACTGGTGCCCGACGCGCATCTGCGCGATCTCGATGTCGAACGGGGCGTGACCGGCGCGCTCATCGACTATCAGGTCTTCGACGAGACCGACGCCGCGGCGATTCCCGACGACGCCTGGGCTTCATGCGATGCGATCCTCGTCTGGCATCGCATGAAGATCACGCGTGACGTGGTGAGCCGTCTGGCGCGTTGCCGGATGATCGTGCGCGTGGGGGTCGGTTTCGACAACGTCGATACGGCGGCCTGCCGCGAACGCGGCATTCCGGTGTCGAACGTACCGAACTACGGCACTACGGAGGTGGCCGATCACGCGATCGCCATGATGCTGTTCCTGGCGCGCGGACTCGGCTCATACGAGGCGCGCCTGAAGGCCGATCCCGCACGCTGTTTCGTCGCGGAGAACGTGCCGGTCGTGCGGCGTCTGCGCGGGGGCACCTTCGGCGCGATCGGCATGGGGCGGATCGGCACGGCGATCGCACGGCGCGCAGCGGCACATGACATGCATGTGGTCTATTACGATCCGCATCTGCCGGAAGGGCACGAGCTCGGTGTCGGCTACGAGCGTGTCGATTCGCTCGATGCGCTGCTTGCGCGCGCCGACGTGGTCAGCCTGCACGTCCCGCTGTCCGACGAAACGCGCTTCATGATCGGCGACGCGCAGTTCCAGGCGATGAAGCCGAACGCGATCTTCATCAACATCGCACGCGGCAAGCTGGTGGACGTGGACGCGGTCTATCGCGCGCTGCGCGCCGGACATCTCGCGGCGGCCGGTCTCGACGTGCTGCCGTCCGAACCGCCGGTGCCGCTGCCGCCGCTGCTCGACGCGTGGCGCAACGACGAGCCCTGGCTCGCGGGGCGTCTCGTGATCACGCCGCACGCCGCGTTCTATTCCGAAGCCGGCTATCTCGACATGCGCACGTTCTCCGCGCAGATGCTAGTCGACTATCTGGTGCACGGACGCTTGCGCAACAACGTCAACCCGGGCTGGCGCGACGCCGTGCCCGCATCACACCGGTAAAGCGACCGCCATGGCCTATCACCAGCTCGATGTGAACTTCAAACAACTGTCTGACGCCGTGCTCGCGCAGTGGCGGCTCATCCCGCCGGCCGTCGCGTCCGATTGCATGAACCGCACGCAGGTGATGGCGTCGGTCATCAAGCCGATCTTCGCGGGCGCGCGGCTATGCGGTCAGGCGCGCACCATCGCCACGATGGTCGGGGATTGCGGGCCGATCTGCAACGTGATCGGCAGCGCGCGGCCCGGCGAGGTGCTCGTCGTGGACGCGGGCGGCGCGGAAGACATCGCCGTGTGGGGCGGCGTGATGGCCGAGGAAGCGGTGCATCGCCGGCTCGGCGGCGCGGTGGTCGACGGCGCGGTGCGCGATGTCGCGGACATGCGGCGCCTGAAGTTCAACATGTTCTGCCGCTCGGTCGTGCCGCGCGGCCCGCATCACGGTTTTGGCGGCACGGTGGATGCGACCATCGCGGCGGCGGGCGCGCCCGTCAGCCCCGGCGATATCGTGCTCGGTGACGACGACGGCGTGGTCATCGTACCGCTGGCAATCGCCGACCAGGTTCTCGAAGCGGCGCAGGCTCATCTGTTGAAGGAGGCGAAGTGGATCGATGGCATTCGGGGCGGGGTGTCGATCAGCGAGATGTTCTCGCTGCCGCAGGCCCGGACGAGCGAGCCGCAGCGCTAGCGCAGATGCACGCACGCCGCGTCGAGGCGCCGGACCTGCCGGCGAGTCTGCGCGACGTGCTGTGCCTGAACGACTTCGCGGCGCTCGCGAAACGTCGCCTGCCCGCGGCGATGTATGCGTATGTGTCCGGCTGGTCCGAGGACGGCGCGGCGCATCGGCGCAATCTGCGCGGCTTCGAGTCGCGGGCGTTCGTGCCGCGCGTGCTGGTCGACATCGAGCGGCGTGACACGCGCACCACCCTGTTCGGCGTCGAGTATGAAAGTCCGTTCGGCATTGCGCCGATGGGCTTCAGCCGGATGGCCGCCGCTCACGGCGACGAAGTGCTCGCCCGCGCCGCCGCCGCTGCGGGCGTGCCGTTCATCCTGAGCGGCGCGTCGCTGACGCCGCTGGAGACCGTGCGCGCGGCGGGCCCGACGAGCTGGTTCCAGGCCTACATTCCGGGCGATGCCGCGCGCATCGATCCGATGCTCGATCGCGTTGCGCAAGCGGGCTTCGATACGCTCGTCATCAATGTCGATACAGCGGTGCACGGCCAGCATGAGTACGCGGAGAAACACGGTTTCCGGTCGCCCGTGAGGCCCGGCGCGCGGCTGGCATGGCAGGCGCTGACGCGGCTGTCGTGGTGCTGGCGCGTGCTTGGCGAGAGCGTGCTCAGGCGCCGTCCGTTGCGCTTCGAGAACATGGACGCGGTCGCTGGGCCGCCGGTGTTCTCGCGCTCGCTCGTGCGCGACATCGGACGGCGCGGCGCGCTGTCGTGGGCGCATCTGGAGCACATTCGCCGGCGCTGGAACGGACGCATCGTGCTCAAGGGCGTCATGTCCGCCGCCGACGCGGTGATCGCGGAACAAGCCGGGATCGACGGGATCATCGTGTCGAATCATGGCGGACGGCAAGTGGATTGCGCGGTCGGTTCGCTCGATGCGCTGGAGGCGATCGCCGCCCGTGTCGACACGCTGACGCTCCTGTACGACGGCGGCGTGCGGCGCGGCTCGGACGTGCTGAAGGCGCTGCATGGCGGGGCACGCTTCGTGTTCGTCGGCCGGCCGATGTTGCTGGCCGCCGCCGCCGCCGATGCAGCCGGCATCGCGCACGCGCTCGCGATCCTGAAGCGCGAGATCAGCACGAACATGGGATTGCTCGGCATCAACCGCATCGACGAGGTCGCCCGGCTCGAACTGTTGCGCGACCGGGGCGGCGCGCTTTGATCTTTCACGACGCATCGTGCGTCATCATGAGGTCCCGGATGGACAAGCCAATACGCGTACTCACGCCCACCTGCACGCTGGGCTATGGATTCGCCGACGAAGCATTTGAACGCGCGATGTCGATGCGGCCCGACGTGATCGCCGTCGACGCCGGATCGACCGATCCCGGCCCGCATTACCTCGGCTCGGGCGAAGCGCTGGTGTCGGAAATCAGCATTCGCCGCGAACTCACGACGATGATCGTGGCGGCCAGGCGGGCGGGGATTCCGGTGATCGTCGGCAGCGCGGGCGGTGCGGGCACACGCGCGCACGTGGACGAAGTGGTGCGCATCGTGCGCGGCATCGTCGCGGAGCAGGCGCTGAGTCTGCGTCTCGCGTGGATATACGCCGATATTCCCGCGGGCGTCGTTGCCGATGCCGTGGGCCTGGGCGAGGTGCGCGACTTCGAGGCGGGCTGGGAACTGAGCGCCGAGGGGGCGCGAGCGAGCCACGCGATCGTCGCGCAGATGGGACACGAGCCGATCGTCGAGGCGCTTGCGGCCGGCGCGGACGTGATCATCGCGGGCCGCGCGTGCGATGACTCGGTGATCGCCGCGTTCCCGATCTGGAAGGGCGCCGATCCGGGGCTGGCCATCCACATGGGCAAGATTCTCGAATGCGGCGCGTTTTCCGCCGAGCCGCACGGCACGGACGTGATGATGGGCACCATCGACGCAACGGGTTTCACGCTGGAACCGGGCGGGCTGAACCGGCGCGCGTCGCTCACGTCCGTGGCGGCGCACACGCTGTATGAACGCGAGAACCCGTTTTTGCAGGCGGGGCCGGGACATGAACTCGATCTGTCAACATGCGATTTCGTGCAGATCAGCGAACGCGAAGTGCGCGTGACGGGGTCGCGGTTCATTGAGGCGGACGATTACTGGGTCAAGCTCGAAGGCGCGCGGCGGCGCGGTTACCGGAGCATCACCGTGGCGGGCGTGCGCTGCCCGACGATGGTCGCGCGCATCGACACGCTGCTCGCGGATGCGAAAGCCGCCGCGCTCGCGTATTTCGACGCGCCCGACCTCGATGTTCAGTTCCACGTCTACGGCCGCGACGGCGTGATGCGCGGACTCGAACCCGTGCGAAAAACGACGAGCCACGAACTCGGTCTCGTGATCGAAGCGGTCGCGCACGAGCAGTCGCTCGCGCATGCGGCGGCCCATTTCATCAGCGGGACGCTGTTGCACGTGAGCTTTCCGGGCATGTACAACACGGCGGGCAATCTCGCGTTTCCGTATTCGCCATCCGAAATCGATGCCGGGCCCGTGTACGAATTTTCCGCGTATCACCTGCTGAAGACTGCGTCGGCGACGGCGCTCTTTCCCGTTCATTTTGAGGCGCTCGCATCATGACAACGGTTCCGCTTTCGTCGCTCGCGACGGTGATCCGCAGCAAGAACGCCGGTCCGTTTCTGCTCACGTTCGACGTGTTGTTCGAGGACGCTGCTCACTTCGATACGGTGTGGGAATCGGGGCGTTTCACCAAGACCGCCATGGCCGAACTGTTCGGCGTGGAGGAGGGCATGATCACGTCGATCTTTGCGGTGCCGCGCGGACAGGCGATCAAGGTGACCATGCGCCGGCAGTTGCCGCAAGGGCGGCTCGGCGAGTCCGACATGTACGGCTGTCAGCAGCACGCGCCGCTGCTGGAGTTTGCGATTCCGGTCGGCCTGGAGGACTGAATCGCTCGGCTGCCGAGCGATCGAACGCCACGAATGAGCGAAGCTCTCAACGCATTCTCATTGGCGAGCGCTTCGGGAAAAAACCTCTCGTACGGCGAGCATCGCATCGACGAGTTGTTCCGCATTCGCAGCCGACAGGCTCAGCTGCGCAAGTCGCTCGCCGAGCGGATCGCTGATCGGATAGCGCGTACCGTCGTCGGCCTCTCCGCGCAGGAACGTGAACCACACCGCGACCGCCAGAGCCAGCCGTTCGAACGGCTGGCCCTGCGCGATACACGCCTGGATCGTCGACAGGATACGGGGCGGCAGCTTCTGGCTGCCATCCATCGCAATCTGCGCGCAGCGATGCTTCAGCGCCGGATTCGCATAACGGTCGAGCAGCGCATCGCGATAGGCGAGCAAGTCGAACGAGGCCGGCACGTCGAGCGTCGGCGCAATCTCATGCGTCATCATCGCGTGGATCAGCGTGCGCAGCGGCGCGTGGCTGACGGCGTCGCTGACAGTTTCGAAGCCCGCGAGCATCGACAGATACGTAAGCGTCGAGTGGGTCGCGTTCAGCATGCGCAGCTTGGCGATCTCGAAGGGCGCGACGTCATCCACCAGTTGCGCGCCCGCGACTTCCCACGCCGGACGTCCGGCAGCAAATCGACCGCTCGGATCGATCTCGGACGACCGCGTCGGGCAGCGATCGGCCAATGCGCCCTGTTCGGAGCCCCCTCGGTCGGGTTCCGGCCGCATCCCGAAGCGGTCACCCACGGATCGACGCCGACCCAACCAAGGCAGATGCTCTCCGCGATACTGGGAGCGGGTCACCGCACGCGGATCTGACAAACTTGTTTATTCTGCACTGGGAAATCGTCGCCGCCGCGACGGCTGTCGCTTCTCGTGGCTATGCGACAGACCATTCACCGTTAGCGAAGGGATTGAGCGAACGAGTGCAGTACGGCGAGTTCGCCGGCTCGCCGTCCCGACTCTGCTACAGGCACTCCTGCGCTTGCTCAGGTAAGGCGCGCGAACTCGCCTTCGGCCAAGAACCACGCCGACATCGTCCGTGCCAGTTCGAGCACGATCTCCGCGTCGGTCCGGCCGGAGGACGCGCGCACGTGGAACGAATGATCCGCGTCGTCCACCACATGCAGCGTGGCGCGTGGGCTCAGCGTGTCGACGACCGACCTCAGCAAGTGGAGCTCGGCCAGCTTGTCGCGCGTGCCCTGCAGGAAGAGCATCGGAACCGTGACGTCTGCCAGGTGCTGTGCCCGCTCCACGCCGGGCGCGCCTGCGGGGTGCAGCGGGAACGCAACAAAAGCAAGGCCGCGTACCCCATCCAGCGGGGCGATGGCCTGGGCCTGGGACGTCATGCGGCCGCCGAACGACTTGCCGCCCGCGAAGAGCGGCAGGGCTGGCAGCCTCCGGCGGGCCTCTGCGACGGCTGCCCGCACGGCAGCATGTGCCACGGTAGGCGAGTCGACCCGCCTGGAGCCGCGCTCCATGTACGGAAACTGGTAGCGCAATGTGGCGACATTGGCCGCAGCAAGCGCGTCGGCCAATGTCGACATGCCGACATGCTGCATGCCCGCCCCGGCACCGTGCGCGAAGACATATACCGCTCGCGCGTCCTCCGGCATTCGGAGCAGCGCGGAGACCTTAGTGCCATCGGATAGTGCCAAGGAAAGCGATTCTGGATCGTCCATCGTATTCAGTTCGTGTCGTTGTGGCGTTTGCGCTGATTCTGCATCAATGAGGCATCGGGACAAGTCTGTGGAGGCCTCCGGCAAGGCATTGGGCAGGTCGAGTTTGCCAGTCTATCCATAGAGCGCGCCCATCGTGAGCGGGGCCGCAGTCGCGAAGTGTCTGTTGACGACCGCGAGCCCGACCTGCGGGCCGCAACGAAAACCGCGCTTTGGGACATCTGCGATATTGTCAGCGAGCTGTTACGACTCGCGCAGGTCATAGGAGAGACGGCCGGCCCGGGCACGCCGCATCGGCGGCCCGCGCACGATCGACAGGCGCCGTCGAGCCACGCACGATCAGACGCGGTTCCGATGCGACGCGCATCCGGTTCGCGCGACTCGCGGGCTGCGCAATCAATTCGCGCAGCAGCGAGACGGCCAGGCTCGCCGCTTCGACGGTCGGCACGGCGACGGTCGTCAGCGGAGGCCGCCATTGTTGCGCCAGCTGGATATCGGTGATGCCCACCACGGAAAGATCCTGCGGCACGGCGCGGCCGATATCGGCGGCGGCGTCGATGGCGCCGAGCGCCGGAAGATCGTTGGTCGCGAAAATCGCCGATATGCCGGGGTCGCGATCGAGCAGCGCGAGCGCCGCAGCGTATCCGCCCTGCACGGTGTCGGGCGCGTGCAGCACGTTCCCCGCGGCGATGTCGAGACCGGCGCGGCGCATGGCATCGGCGAAACCGTCGTAGCGCGATGCATGAATGCCCATCGGCTTGCTGCCGACGATTGCGCCGATTCGCTCATGTCCCAGTCCGATCAGATGTTCGCCGGCAAGCCTTCCCGCCAGCTCGAAGTCGACGGCGACGCACGGCAGCGCGGGCGGATCGGCGGGCCGCTCCCACATGCACAGCACGACAGGCGTGCCGCCGGCCTGCGTGCGATGCAGGTCGTCGAAATCGAGATTGGCGTTCATCACGAGCACGCCCTCCGACAGCGTTCCCGCGATCTGTTCGAGGTACGCGCGGCCCGTCAGCGGATCTTCATTGGTATTGCAGATGATCACGAAATGCCCGCTCTCGCGCGCGGCCCGTTCGACAGCCAACGCGAACTCCGGATAAAACGGATTGGCGATGCTGGATACCATCAGCGCCAGGGTCGGCGCGCGTCCCTCCGCGAGCGCGCGCGCCGCGAGGTGAGGGCGATAATTCAGTGCGGCGACCGCTTCCAGGACGCGCCGGCGCGTTTCCTCGCCGACGCGCCCGCGATTGCGCAGCACGTTCGACACCGTCGCGGCCGTGACGCCTGCGTGCTTCGCAACCTGGCTGAGCGTGGACATGATTCAGAGGGCGAGGTCAGTATCTGGGAGACATGTTCAGCATTTGCATCGTTCAGGAAGGCCATGCACTATGCGCGAAACACCAGAACGATTTGACGGAGACAAGCCTTACGTATGCTGCACTCGCAGCAATTTTTTTCGTACGCAAGGTTAAGCGCTTAATCTCCGTGCCGGACCGATTAAATCACGGAGTTCATGCAATGGCGAGTGTTTCGTTGCGAGGCGTGCAGAAAGCGTACGGGAATAATGCATCCGTGATCCGCGATGTCGATCTCGACATCGGTGAGAGCGAGTTCTGCGTGTTCCTTGGCCCCTCGGGCTGCGGCAAGTCCACACTGCTGCGCATGATCGCGGGTCTCGAGGACCTGAGCGATGGCGACCTGATGATCGGCGGACGCGTGGTCAACGACGTGCCCGCAGCCGAGCGCGGCGTGGCGATGGTGTTTCAGAGCTACGCGCTGTTCCCGCACATGAGCGTCTACGAGAACATGTCGTTCGGCCTGAAGCTGGCCAAAAAATCCAAATCCGAAATCGACACGCGCGTGCGCGAGGCCGCACGCGTGCTCCAGCTGGACGCGCTGCTCGAACGCAAGCCGCGCGAGCTGTCGGGCGGACAACGGCAACGCGTCGCGATCGGCCGCGCCATCGTGCGCGAACCCGGCGTGTTTCTGTTCGATGAGCCGCTGTCCAATCTTGACGCCACCTTGCGCGGTCAGACGCGCATCGAGATCGCACGTCTGCACAAGCAGTTCGCCAGGGCGAGCGTGGTCTACGTGACGCACGATCAGACCGAAGCGATGACGCTCGCCGACAAGATCGTGCTGCTGCACGCCGGCGCCGACACCGCGCGCCACGGCAGCATCGCGCAGGTGGGCGCGCCGCTCGAGCTGTATCACCGGCCCGCGAGCCGCTTCGTCGCGGGCTTCATCGGCTCGCCGCGCATGAACTTCCTGGCTGCGACCGTCAGCGCGATCGACGCGCAAGGCGTCACGGCGACGCTCGTGCAGACGGGCGAAGCGGTGCGTGTCGCCGTCGTTGGAACCGGCTTGCAAGAGAACGAGCCGGTGACGGTCGGCGTGCGTCCCGAGCATCTGGAACTGTCGGCAGGCGATGCGCGGGACGCGGGCAGCACGCTCACGCGCGCGGTCTCGCTGACCGAACATCTCGGCGAACACAGCTACGTGCATCTCGAACAGCCTGACGGTGGCGTGCTGATTGCCAAGGTGCCGGGCAATGTGCACGTTGACCGCGGACAGCGCGTGAGCTTCGTGGCGCACCCGGACGTCTGCCATCTTTTTACCCAGGATGATTTCTCCGTGAAACCGCTCGCCGCCGTCGCCCACACCCTATAAGGAAAACTGATGCGTCTCGGAGTCTGCTATTACCCCGAACACTGGCCGGAAACAATGTGGGAGGATGACGCGCGCCGCATGAAGGCGCTCGGCATCGAACAGGTGCGGATCGCGGAGTTCGCGTGGAGCCGCATGGAGCCGTCGCCGGGCGAATACGACTGGGGCTGGCTGGACCGCGCGATCGACGTGCTCGGCGCGGCGGGATTGAAGGTCGTGATGTGCACGCCGACGGCAACGCCGCCCAAATGGCTGATCGACCGGCATCCGGACGTGCTGCCCGTCGGCGCCGATGGGCGTCCGCGCGCGTTCGGCTCGCGGCGTCATTACGATTTCTCGTCGCCGTCGTACTTCGAGGCGTCGCGCGCGATCTGCACGGCGGTGGCGAAGCGCTATGGCCAGCATTCGTCGGTCGCGTTCTGGCAGACGGACAACGAGTACGGATGCCACAACACCGTGGTCAGCTATTCGCCGGCGGCCGTGCAGCGTTTTCGTCAGTGGCTCAAGGCGCGCTACGGCAGCGTCGATGCGCTCAATCGCGCCTGGGGCTCCGTGTTCTGGAGCATGGAATATCGCAGCTTCGACGAGATCGATGCGCCCATCGCCACCGTGACGGAAGCGCATCCGTCGCATCGCCTCGACTATCAGCGCTTCGCCTCCGATGAAGTCGCGCGCTACAACCGCATGCAGGTGGAGATCATCCGCGCGCATTCGCCGGGGCGGCCTGTCGCGCACAACTTCATGCAGCTTTTCACGGAGTTCGATCACTACGACGTCGCGGCCGATCTCGATATCGCCACGTGGGACAGCTATCCGCTCGGCGCGCTGGAAGAGCAGTGGTACGCGCCGGAAGTGAAGGCGAAATATCTGCGCACGGGTCATCCAGATTTTGCATCGTTCAATCACGATGTGTATCGCGGCATGTCGGAGCTGCCGTTCTGGGTGATGGAGCAGCAACCCGGCCCGGTCAACTGGGCGCACTGGAATCCGTCGCCGCTGCCGGGCATGGTGCGCCTGTGGTCGTGGGAAGCGTTCGCGCACGGCGCGGGCTGCGTGTCGTACTTCAGATGGCGGCAGGTGCCGTTTGCGCAGGAGCAGATGCACGCCGGGCTGAACACGCCCGATAACCGGCTCGATGTGGGCGGCAGCGAGGCGCATCGCGTCGCGGAAGAAATCGCCCGCGTCGAAGCGCACGCCGATGCCAACGCGCCTGTGCACGGCAAGATCGCACTCATCTGGGATTACACAGCAAAGTGGCTGTTCGCGATTCACCCGCAAGGCGCGGACTTTTTCTATCCGCGCTTTGCGTTCGAGTATTACTCGGCGCTGCGCTCGCTCGGCTTCGACGTGGATATCGTGTCCGCGCACGCACCGCTCGACGGCTACGCGATGATCGTCGTGCCGCCGCTGCCCATCGTCCCCGATGACTTCGCCGCGCGGCTGATGGCATCGGGCGCGCATGTCGTGTTCGGGCCGCGCTGCGGATCGAAGACCGAGAGCGTGCAGATTCCGTCCAACCTGCCGCCGGGTTCGCTGTCCTCGATTCTTCCCGTGCGCGTATGGCGCGTCGAATCGATGCGGCCGAACGTGACGGAAGCCGTGGAGGGCGGTCATGCGCGTCATTGGCGCGACTTGATCGAACCGGCGCAAGCGACGGTACACGTGCGCTTCGCGGACGAACATCCCGCTTATGTCCAGGCGGACAAGGTGCATTACTTCACGAGCCTGTTCGACGAAGCGCTCACGCAAACGCTCTTCGCCCGCATTGCAAAAGAAGCGGGTCTGGCGCCGAGGCCGCTTGCGGACGGCATCCGCGTGAGCCACCGTGGCGGGCTGACTTACGTCTTCAATTATTCGAACGATCCCTACACCATCGACGATATTGGCGGCGACCGTTTCATCATCGGTTCGCGTGAAGTGGAGCCGCAGGGCGTGGCGATTTATCGAGCTTGACAAGCGAAGGCCGTACAAAAAGCACAGCATCATCAGGAGACAAGACATGACAGCAGGCAGCCTCAAGACACGCATGCGCATCGCCGCAACGGCGTTCGCGCTGGCGATGGGCGTGACATCGTTCACCACGAGCGCGGCGCAGGCCGCGACGATGACCATCAACATCGCGTTCAAGGGCGCGAGCCAGCGCGCGGTATGGCAGGAAGTCGTCGATGCCTTCAAGAAGGCGCATCCCGACGTCGACGTAAAAGTGTCGTTCATCGACGAGGAAGCGTACAAGGTGCAACTGCCCGGCTGGCTGTCGACGGTCGCGCCCGATATCGTCAACTGGCACAACGGCGAGCGCATGGCGTACTACGCGCGGCGCGGCCTGTTCGAAGACCTGAGCGGCGACTGGAAGAAGAACGGCTGGGACGGCATGTATGCATCGACCAAGGAATCGTCGAGCTACAACGGCAAGCAGTATGCCGCGCCCACGGTGTATTACTCGTGGGGTTTGTTCTATCGCAAGGATTTGTTTCAGAAGGCCGGCATCACGGAAGAGCCGAAGACCTGGGACCAGTTGATGGACGCGTGCAAGAAGCTGAAAGCAGCGGGCGTGACGCCGTTCGCCGTCGGCGGGCGCGATGCGTGGACGCTCGCCGGCTGGTTCGATTATCTCGATCTGCGTCTGAACGGCAATGCATTTCATCAGCAGCTGATGGCGGGCAACGTGCCCTACACGGATCCGCGCGTGAAGAAGGTTTATCTCGCGTGGAAGCAGTTGCTCGACGATAAGGATTTCATCGACAACTCGCTGTCCTACGATCTCGATGCCGCACAGCCCTTCCTGTTCCAGGGCAAGGCCGCGATGATGCTGATGGGCACGTTCATCACGGGCGGCTTCCCCGCGAACGTGAAGCCGGAGATGGGCTACTTCCAGTTCCCGATCATCGACCCGAAAGTGCCGACCGCCGAAGACGGTCCGGTGGAGTCGCTGCACATTCCTGCGAAGGCCAGGAACAAGGCCGATGCCCACGCGTTTCTCGCCTTCGTGGAAACGCCGGAAATGGGCGCGAAACTCGCGCAAGGGCTGGGGTCGCTTTCGGCGAACAGCAAGTCGCCCGAGCCGGACGATCCCATTTCGAAGATCGGCTTCCAGATCCTGTCGAACACGAAGGGCGGCATTGCGCAGTTCTATGATCGCGACATGACCAAGGAAATGGCCGACGAAGGCATGAAGGGCATGCAGCAGTTCGTGTCCGATCCTTCGAAGCTCGACAGTATCCTGGCCCAGCTCGAACAGACGCGCAAGCGCATCTACAAGAAGTAAGGTCGAAGGCAAGCCGGCGCGCGACGGCTCGATGCCGCGCGCCGCTGCCGCCGCGAAGAAAGGAGAAGGAGAGCCGTCGTGCCGCATTTCGCCACCCGTCAGGACGTCAACGCGCAGCCGCGCGAGCCGGATGCGTCCCCGCCACGTTCGCCACGTTCGCCGCATTCTCGAACGAAGCGGCGCGGACCGTCGCCGACGGCGCGCAGGCAACGCAAGGCAGCGGTGCTGTTTCTCGCGCCCGCGTGCGTCATGGTCGCCGTCTACGTCATATGGCCGATTCTTTCGTCGATCCGGCTCAGCTTCTACAACTGGGACGGCATGACGGAACCGACCTTCGTCGGCCTGGACAATTTCATCGAACTGTTTCAGGCGCCGACCTTCTATACCGCGCTGAAGAACAACATCATCTGGCTCGCGCTGTTTCTCCTTGCGCCGCCGATGGGTCTGGCCGTCGCGCTCTATCTGAATCAGGCGGTGGCGGGCATACGCATCGTCAAGTCGCTGTTCTTTGCGCCGTTCGTGCTGTCGGGCGTGGTCGTGGGGCTGATCTTCTCGTGGTTCTACGATCCGACCTTCGGTCTGCTGGCGGTGATACTCGGACACGGCGTGCCGGTGCTCGGCGACGCGCGCTATGCGACGTTCGGCATCGTCTTCGCGGCGCTGTGGCCGCAAACCGCTTACTGCATGATCCTGTATCTGACGGGCCTGACGGCGCTCAACAGCGAGCAACTGGAAGCGGCGCGCATGGAAGGCGCGAAGGGCTGGACGATGCTCTGGCATGTCGTGTTGCCGCAATTGCGCCCCGTGACCTTCATGGCGATCGTCGTGACCGTGATCGGCGCGCTGCGCAGCTTCGATCTGATCTCGGTGATGACGGGCGGCGGTCCCTTCGAAAGCTCGACGGTGCTCGCGTACTACATGTACGACCAGGCCATCAAGTATTACCGGATCGGTTATTCGGCGTCGATTGCGGTGGTGCTGTTCGCGATCATGCTCGTGTATATCGTCTTTCACTTGCGGCGCATGCTGCGCAACGAAATCTGAGGAGCGAGCATGTATCCGATGCCCGTGCAGAAGTGGAAGCCGCTCAGCCGGCGTCTGTATAAACTCTCGCTTCCCATCGCGCTTCTGATCTGGCTATTGCCCATGATCGCCGTGCTGGTGACGTCGGTGCGTTCGAGCGAGGAACTCAGTCTCGGCAATTACTGGGGCTGGCCGCAACACATCTCGCTCGTGGCCAACTATCGAGAGGCGCTCACCGCGTCGCCGATGCTGCACTACTTCATGAACAGTGTGCTCATTACCGTGCCGGCGGTGCTCGGCGCGATCGCGCTCGCTGCGATGGCGGGCTTCGCACTCGCGATCTATCGTTTTCCCGGCAACACGGCGCTGTTCGCCACGTTCGTCGCGGGCAATTTCGTGCCCATCCAGATTCTGATGATTCCGGTGCGCGATCTCTCGCTGAGCCTCGGATTGTTCAATACGGTGGGCGCGCTGATCCTGTTCCATCTATCGTTTCAGACCGGATTTTGCACGCTGTTTCTCCGCAATTTCATCAGCCAGTTACCGTTCGAGTTGATCGAGGCGGCCCGCATCGAAGGCGCGAGCGAATGGACGGTGTTCACACGTATCGTGCTGCCGCTGATTCGTCCGGCGCTCGCGGCGCTTACGGTCCTCGTCTTCACGTTCGTCTGGAACGATTATTTCTGGGCTTTGTGTCTCACCCAAGGCGACGATGCCGCGCCGATCACGGTCGGTGTCGCAGCCTTGAAGGGCCAGTGGACGACGGCGTGGAATCTCGTGTCGGCGGGTTCGATCCTGGCGGCGCTGCCGTCGGTGGCGATGTTCTTCGCGATGCAGAAGCATTTCGTCGCTGGATTGACGTTCGGGGCGACGAAGGGGTGAGCGGGAGCATCATCCTCCAGGTTGTCATTCTCACCTAAGCATCTCTCGTTAGTCTGTGGATCTTGTTTGTCTATCCCATTCGAGGTGAATCATGATTCGCAGATGGCCTATGCTTTTGACGGTTCTCGGTGCGTGCCTGCTGATGACGGCATGCGCCACCCCGGCCCAGCGCGCCACTCAAAAGGACGATCTTTTGTCAGCCGCCGGGTTCCACATCGTCCCGGTCACGACGGACCAACAGCGCCAACAGCTGAAAACCTTGCCGCCGAATCGCGTGGTCCAGAAGATCAAGGACGGCAAGCCAATCTTCGTGTACGCAGACCCTTATGCGTGTGGGTGCTTGTACATCGGCGACGAAACTGCATGGGATACGTTCAAGCGCGACCAACTACAACAGAGCTTCCTCGATCAGGAACGCATGAACGCCGAAATGAACGAGAACGCAGCCTGGAACTGGGGCTTGTGGGGGCCTGGCTGGTGGGCGTATTGAGGGGTGCGGGCGCGGGTCAAACATGCAGCGGTTGTTACTTCACACGAGCGTCGAATAGAAAACCCGCGTAGGACGCGGGTTCAATCCTGGTGGGCAACTTGATTCTCTCCCAAGTTAAGTGCCAGCGCTGTCCCGAAGACGCATCAGCAGTTGAGCGTTTCAAGAAGCACGATGCTTGTGTGGTCGCATGCAGTGATCGACAGCGCCGCCTCGTTGCGTACCGCCGCGCCATCGCGCGGCGCGAGACAGACATCGTTCACTCGTATGTGCCCGGTCATGGGCACGAGATAGGCCTGCGCATCTTTCGCCAAAGCGCGCGCAAGGCATTGTCCATTGCGCATGTCCGCGACCAGCAGGCGGGCATCGGCATCGATCGGCAGGGCGCCAGCGTCAATGTCAGCGGATGCACCGCTCGCAACGATGACGAAGCCTGCCTCAGGCTGGCCCAGACCAAAACTTCGCCTGGCCCATCGCGGTTGAGCGTCGCAAGTGCGCGGCGTCAACCAGATCTGAAACAGTTGCGCAGGCTCGTTTTCTTCGTTGCGCTCGGCATGCCGAATACCGCGTCCGGCGCTCATCACCTGGACATTGCCTGCCTCGATGCGACCCGTGTTGCCGAAGCTGTCCTCGTGCGTGATCGCGCCGGAGCGCACCAGGCTCACGATCTCGACGTTCGCGTGCGCGTGCATGCCAAAGCCTGACCGCGGCGCGAACGTATCGTCGTTCCAGATATGCAGCGCGCCGAGCGCCGAGTGCTCCGGCCGACCGATCTCGCCAAAGCGAAAATGCAGTCGTGCGTCGAGCCAGTCTCGCTCGATACGCCCGAGCGTTTCGAATGGGCGGTGCTGGATCATGGCCTTCTTCTTCAGATGCGTGTAGCAAGGCAGCCTCGCCTTGCCACACCAGGAAGCCGCCTCAGACTTGCGCCTGACCGCCGTCGACGAACAACTCTGCGCCGTTCACGAAGCTCGCGTCGTCGGATGCCAGGAACAGCGCCGCGGCAGCGATCTCGTTCGGGTCGCCCACACGGCCCAGCGGGATGCGCGACGCGAGGTAATCCAGCAAGCCTTGTTGCTGGGTAGCGTCCGGCCCGGCAAGCTCGACCAGACCGGGCGTTTTCGTCGCGCCAGGACTGATGGTGTTGACGCGGATGCCGCGGTCCTTCAGGTCGAGAATCCAGCTGCGCGCGAAGTTGCGGATCGCGGCCTTGGATGCCGAATAGACGCTGAACGCCGCCGTGCCTTCGATGGTCGTCGTCGACCCGGCGAGAATGACCGATGCGCCTTTCGACAGAAGCGGCAACGCCTTCTGCACGGTAAAGAGCGTGCCTTTCACGTTGCGGTCGAACGTGTCGTGGTAGTGCGCTTCGGTGATTTCGCCGAGGGGGATCATCGCGCCGCCGCCTGCATTGGCGAACAGCACGTCCAGCCGGCCTTGCTCGTCACGGATCTGCGCATACAGCGCATCCAGCTGTTCCAGCTTCGACGAATCGACGCGTACGCCCGTGGCGTTGCCGACTTCCACGACGGCCGCATCGAGTTCAGCCTGGCGACGGCCGGTGATATACACATGCGCGCCTTCTGCCGCGAAGCGCCTGGCCGTCGCGAGGCCAATGCCGCTGGTGCCGCCGGTGACGAGAGCGATCTTGCCTTCGAGCTTGCCTGCCATGGTGTTTCTCCTTGAGCGTTCAGTTGAGTGCTTCGTTGAAGCGATGTGAGAAGAATATCGACGCACCGATCTTTTCGAAATAGAATCGCCTGCAAACCATCATTGCAAAAATGAAATGAACCGATTCCCGGATTTCGAAGGGCTGGCGATGTTTGCCAAGGTGGCCGAGGAGGGCTCTTTTGCAGCGGCGGCTCGGGCCATGGGCGTGTCGGTCGCTACTGTCTCGCGGGGTGTCGCGCGGCTGGAAGAGCGGCTGGGCGCGCGGCTGTTCAATCGGACCTCGCGGCAACTTGCGCTCACCGAGTTCGGCGGAACGATCGCCGGGAAAGCCGGAGACATCTACCGGCAAGCCGAGGAAGCGGAAAACGCGGCCCGTGAGATGTCGGTTCAGCCGCGTGGCCTCGTGCGTCTGGCCGTGCCCATGTCGTTCGGCTTGCGCTGGGTCGCGCCGTTATTGCCGGGCTTCTTCGAGGCCTGTCCGGAGGTGTCGATCGACCTGCATCTGTCCGATGCCACGGTCGATATCGTGGCGCAAGGCTTTGATGCGGCGTTGAGAATCGCCGCATTGCCAGACTCGTCGCTGGTGGCCAGACGCCTGTGTCCGATGGCGCAACTGGTCGTCGCGTCTCCCCGGTATTTGCAGCAACACGGCCGTCCGATGCATCCTCGTGAGCTCGTCGACCGGCCATGTCTGTCTTATGCCTACCGCGCGCGCAGCGATGTGTGGCGATTCGTGAACGATGCAGGCGACGAAGAGCCGATTACGCCCGTTGGTCCGCTGCGGGTAACGAACTCCGACGCGCTGCTGCCCATGCTGCTCGAAGGGCTCGCCATAGCAGAACTGCCGGAGTTCATCGCGGGTGAATATCTGGCGGACGGGCGCCTGGAAACGATTCTGACGGACTGGCACCTGACGAGAGGCGGACTGTTTTTCGTGACGCCGTCGGCGCGCGCGCGACCGGCCAAGGTCACAGCGCTGGCCGAGTACTTCGCGCAGCATCTGTCTGCGCCGGTCTGGAATCAGGTGGTGTAGGGGGCGGAACGAACGAACCGGGTGGCGAGTGTTCATGGAGACCATCGGCCAACGAATAAAGCGACTACGCGTCAAAAAATTGCATCGTTCGCTGTGTGCCGAGTAGCAAGGGCAGAGGATGAGGTCGGACTTGGCGCCATGCTTCGAGTCGGGGGCAGGCGATTACCGCTGGGCCGGGCGCTACAATAAGGTGAAGATTCCGCTTGCCTGCACTGACCGGTTCCACATTTCCAACGGCGCCCGCATGCTGAAAATTCTCGGAAAAGCATCGTCAATCAACGTCCGCAAGGTGCTCTGGGTGTGTGCGGAGTTGCAACTTCCCTTTGAACAAGAGGACTGGGGAACGGGGTTTCGATCAACCAACACGCCGGAATTCCTTGCCTTGAATCCCAATGGCCTCGTCCCGGTCATCCGGGACGGAGACTTCGTTCTTTGGGAGTCGAACTCGATTATCCGTTACCTTGCATCACGATATGGCGGCCAGTATCTCTATCCATCTGACGCGCTGGCACGAGCGCGGATTGATCAATGGATGGACTGGCAGTCTACGGACCTGAATCGCTCATGGAGTTACGCGTTCCTGGGTTTGGTCAGGCGATCCGCCTCTCACCAGGAGCCGGACCACATAACCGAGTCGATCAGGAACTGGACCAAGCACATGCACATACTGAATAGTCAGATCGAAATGACAGATGCCTTTGTCGCCGGGACAGACTTTTCGCTCGCGGACGTTGCCATAGGACTGTCGGTGAACCGTTGGTTCGGTACTCCCTTCGAACATCCACATTTTCCGGCCGTGTCGAGATATTTTGAACGCTTGGCTGGATGTCGTGGGTTTGCGAGTTATTGCAAGAATGGGTTGCCATGACTGTCGGCGGCAGGTCTGAATGAGCTGGAGTTCTATTGCCGCTTTCGGGAAGCGCGACTGGCCGCTTGGGGTCGGACTTCGAAAAATTATGTCACGGCTAAATACAAATGTCCGATGTCTGGCTCATTAGAAATGTCAGGGTTTAAGCCTTGCCAATCTCTTCAGATCATTATCTCCCCACCGCGGCTGCCCGCTCTTCGGCGCAACCCAACACAGCCGCGTTGAGTCGCTCCAGGGTCAGTTCGCGCTGCGTGCGCGTGCC
>NZ_JARUXP010000001.1:1844497-2176921 GCF_031451315.1 Caballeronia sp. LZ032 | reverse complement strand
GCGGGCATGAAGGACAGCAAGGTGATCGTCGCGATCAACAAGGACGCGGAAGCGCCGATCTTCAGCGTGGC
Source organism: Caballeronia sp. LZ032 (assembly GCF_031451315.1). NCBI lineage: Bacteria > Pseudomonadati > Pseudomonadota > Betaproteobacteria > Burkholderiales > Burkholderiaceae > Caballeronia > Caballeronia sp. LZ032. The sequence continues at coordinate 2,176,850 of NZ_JARUXP010000001.1, read as the reverse complement.
CGATTACGGTCTCGTCGGCGATCTGTTCGCGGTCGTGCCGGAGCTGGTGAAAGAGCTGGGCTGAAGCCGCGCCGGGTGAATCGCATTCGCCATGACACGAACGAGGGCGCGACGGATGTTGCGCCCTTTTTTTCGGCTATCCAGGTAAGGGAGGAGACAGGACGATGAGCTACCACGCCCCGCTCAAGGACATGTTGTTCGTGATGAAGGAGCTGGCCGATATCGACGGCATCGCCGCGCTGCCCGGTCACGAGGACGCAGGCTTCGAGACCGCGCAGGCGGTCGTCGAGGAAGCGGCGCGCTTCTGCGGCGAAGTGATTGCACCGCTGAACGTCGCGGGCGACCGGGAACCCAGCGCGTGGGCCAACGGCGAAGTCACCACGACGCCCGGTTTCAAGCAGGCCTTCCGGCAGTTCGCGGAGGGCGGCTGGCAGGGCGTCGTGCATCCGGCGGATTTCGGCGGACAGGGCTTGCCGAAGCTGATCGCGACGCCGTGCATCGAGATGCTCAACTCGGCGAATCTCTCCTTCGCGCTGTGTCCGCTCCTGACCGATGGCGCCATCGAAGCATTGCTCACGGCCGGCAGCGACGCACAGAAGGCGCGCTATCTGCCGAAGTTCATCTCGGGCGAATGGACCGGCACGATGAACCTGACCGAGCCGCAGGCCGGTTCCGATCTCGCGCTGGTGCGCACGCGTGCCGAACCGCAGGGCGACGGCACCTACAAGCTGTCCGGCACGAAGATCTTCATCACGTACGGCGAGCACGACATGGCGGAAAACATCGTGCATCTGGTGCTCGCGCGCACGCCTGACGCGCCCGAAGGTGTGAAGGGCATCTCGCTGTTCCTCGTGCCGAAGTTCCTCGTCAACGACGACGGCTCGCTGGGCGCGCGCAACGACGTGCACTGTGTGTCGATCGAACACAAGCTGGGCATCAAGGCGAGCCCGACCGCCGTGCTGCAATACGGCGATCACGGCGGGGCGGTGGGCTATCTGATCGGCGAGGAGAATCGTGGCCTTGAGTACATGTTCATCATGATGAACGCGGCGCGTTTTGCCGTGGGCATGCAGGGCATCGCGGTGGCGGAACGCGCCTACCAGCAGGCCGTGGCCTATGCGAAGGAACGCGTGCAGAGCCGTCCGGTCGACGGCAGCGCGAAGGACCCCGTGACCATCATTCATCATCCGGACGTGCGCCGCATGCTCTCGACGATGCGCGCCTATACCGAAGGCGCCCGCGCGCTCGCGTACGTGGCGGCGTCGCACAGCGACCTGGCCCACGCTCACGCCGACGACGACGCGCGCCAGAGCCATCAGGCCATCTACGAGTATCTCGTGCCGATCGTGAAGGGGTTCAGCACGGAGATGTCCGTCGATGTCGCGAGCCTCGGTGTGCAGGTACATGGCGGCATGGGCTTCATCGAGGAGACGGGCGCGGCGCAGCATTATCGCGATGCCCGCATCCTGCCGATCTACGAAGGCACGACCGCGATCCAGGCGAACGATCTGGTTGGCCGCAAGACCGTGCGCGACGGCGGCCGCACCGCGCAGGCGCTGCTCGCACAGATCGACCAGACCATCGCGGCGCTCGCCGAGATCGAAGGCCAGCCGTTCAAGTCGATGCATCGGCATCTGAGCGCGGGATCGCTGTCGCTGGCGCGCGCGATCGAGTTCGTCATCGCGAAGTTCAAGAGCGATCCGAACGCGGTGTTCGCGGGCAGCGTGCCGTATCTGCGGCTGGCGGGCGTCGTGCTGTGCGGATGGCAGATGGCGCGCGCGATGCTCGTCTCCCACGCGAAGCGCCCGGAGGACGAACGCTTTCATACGGCGAAGATTGCGACGGCGGAATTTTTCGCGGAGCATATCCTGTCGCTGGCGCCGGGCATCGAGGCGTCAATCGTCAGCGCGAATGGCCGCGAAGGCGTGCTGGCCTTGAGCGAAGACCAGTTCTAGCAAGACAAACGGCGCAGTGAAAGGCGCCGTTTGTGTCTGGTGCCTGGAAAGCTCAGGCGTTCGCGTAGCCCGGGCGGCCGTTCACGCCGACGTTGCCTTCATAGCGATGCACCGAAAGATCGTCGGCACGGATGGCAGGCTGCTTGCCCGACATCAGGTCCGCCAGCAACTGGCCCGAACCGCACGACATCGTCCAGCCAAGCGTGCCGTGCCCCGTGTTGAGGAACAGGTTCGGCATGCGCGTGCGGCCGACGATCGGCGTGCCGTCCGGCGTCATCGGGCGCAGGCCGGTCCAGAAGCTGGCCTTCGCGGTATCGCCGCCGCCGGGGAACAGGTCGTTCACGCACATTTCCAGCGTTTCGCGGCGCGCCTGCTTCAGTTCCTTGCTGAACCCGACAATCTCCGCCATGCCGCCTACGCGGATACGGTCGTCGAAACGCGTGATGGCGATCTTGTAGGTTTCGTCGAGCACCGTGGAAACCGGCGCACGCCCGGCATCGACGATCGGCGCCGTGAGCGAATAGCCCTTCAGCGGATAGACCGGAATCTTCACGATATCGCGCAGCAGCTTCGGCGAATAGGAGCCCAGCGCGACGACGTACGAATCCGCCGTCACCCGTTCCTGACCGCACTGCACGCCCGCGATTCGGCCGTTGGCGACGAGCAGCGCATCGATGGACGTGTTGTAGCGGAACTTGACGCCGAGCGCCTCGGCCATCGCGGCGAGACGCGTCGTGAACATCTGGCAGTCGCCGGTTTCATCGTTCGGCAGGCGCAGCCCGCCCGTCAGCTTGTGCGACACGGCGGCGAGCGCCGGCTCGGCCTGCTTCAGTTCGTTCGCGGTCAGCAATTCGAACGGCACGTTGGCTTCCTTCAGCACGTCGATGTCCTTGCCGGCACCATCGAACTGTTGCTGCGAGCGGAACAGCTGCAGCGTGCCGCCGGTGCGGCCTTCGTACTGGATGCCGGTGTCGGCGCGCAGCGCCTGCAGGCAGTCACGGCTGTACTCGGCGAGGCGCACCATGCGGCCCTTGTTGACCGTATAGCGATCCTGCGTGCAGTTGCGCAGCATCTGCCACATCCATTGCAGCTGGTTCATCGTGCCGTCGAGCCGGATGGCGAGCGGCGCGTGCTTCTCGAACATCCATTTCACCGCCTTGAGCGGCACGCCCGGCGCGGCCCACGGCGAGGCATAACCCGGCGAGATCTGTCCGGCGTTCGCGAAACTCGTCTCGAGCGCGGGGCCTGCTTCGCGGTCGATGACCGTGACGTCGTGGCCCGCGCGTGCGAGGTAATAGGCGCTCGTCACACCAACGACGCCGCTTCCGAGAATAACGATTCGCATGAAAACTCCGACCCGATTCGGTGACGCTTCCGAATGCGCGTGCTTTAAGTGGATCGACGCGGCAATCTGAAGCTCGTATAGTGTTATCGACTATGGTATGGACATCGAGGCAGTTTTAGTTATTGTATTTGGACGGTTTTCAGGAAAAAGACATGAGAACGCAGCGAAATCCCGTCCGCGCCCTCGACAAGCTCGACCGCAAGATCCTGAACATTCTTCAGGAGGACGGCCGTATCGCGATGAAGGACCTGGCGGAGCGTGTGGGACTCTCGGTGACGCCGTGCATCGAGCGCGTCAAGCGCATGGAGCGCGACGGCGTCATCACGGGCTATTACGCACGCGTGAATCCCACCGAACTGGGCGCGGCGCTGCTGGTGTTCGTGGAAATCACGCTCGATCACAAGAGCGGCAACATGTTCGAGCAGTTTCGCCGCGAAGTGCAGAAGATTCCCGAGGTGCTCGAGTGCCATCTCGTTTCCGGCGACTTCGACTATCTGATCAAGGCGCGCATCGGCGAAATGGCCGACTACCGCAAGCTGCTCGGCGACATCCTGCTGCAACTGCCGGGCGCGGTGCAGTCGAAAAGCTACGTGGTGATGGAGGAGATCAAGGAGACGCTGAAGATTCTCGTCGAGGTGTGATTCTTAGCTTGCGTTGCCGTCCGACTACTGTATATTTGTACAGTATTGTTTGATGGGTTTGCTGCAATGGCTTCGCCTGACCGTGAATATCCTGTCGCGCCGCCCGCGCCGCTGAAAGGGCGCGGCGCGGTCACGAACCTTCAGGGGCGCTACGAGAAGGACGAGCGCGAGAGCGTCGACGACGGCTGGCTGCATACGGCCGAAGGCGAGGAAGAGGGCGCGCGGCCGCTGCGCACGCAAATCTTCGAAGAGCGCGCGAAAAGCATCCTCACGCGCAACAGCTCGCCGGACATCCCGTTTTCAGTCTCGCTCAACCCGTATCGGGGCTGCGAGCACGGCTGCATCTACTGTTTTGCGCGGCCGACGCACAGCTATCTCGGGCTGTCGCCAGGACTCGATTTCGAGAGCCGCATCTACGCCAAGGTCAACGCGCCCGAACTGCTCAAGCGCGAACTCGCGAAGTCGAACTACGAGCCCGAGCCCATTGCGCTCGGCGTGAACACGGACGCGTATCAGCCCGTCGAGCGCGACCTGCGGCTGACGCGCCGCGTGATCGAGGTGCTGCACGACTGCGGCCATCCGTTCGCTGCCATCACGAAGAATTCGCTGATCGAGCGTGACATCGACCTGCTTGCGTCCATGGCGCAGCGCGGGCAATTCATGGCCGCCGTTACCATCACGACACTGGACGCGGATATCGCGCGCACGCTGGAGCCGCGTGCATCGACGCCTTCACGGCGTCTGCGCACGGTGCGCGCGCTCGCGGATGCGGGCATTCCGGTGGGCGTCAGCATCGCGCCGGTGATTCCGTTCGTCACGGAGCCGGATCTGGAGCGGGTGCTGGAAGCTTGTGCGGAGGCGGGTGCGACGAGCGCGAGCTACATCGTGCTGCGCTTGCCGTGGGAAGTCGCGCCGCTGTTCAAGGACTGGCTGGCCGCGCACTTTCCGGATCGCGCGGACCGCGTGATGAGCCGCGTGCGCGACATGCGCGGCGGCAAGGACTACGACGCGAATTTTTCGACGCGCATGAAAGGCGAGGGTCTGTGGGCCGACATGCTGCGGCAACGCTTTCGCCAGGCAACCCGGCGGCTTGGACTGAACGCACGGCAGCGCGGCATTCTGGATATGTCCGAGTTCCAGCGCCCGGAGAAACCGGCTGCCGCAAAGGCGGCAGCGCCGCCGCCGAATCCGCAGCTCGACCTGTTCTAGCGTTTATTGCGACAGCGTCTTGGCAGCCTGGACCTGCCCTTCGAAATACGTCTGGAAGGTCAGCGCGAGACCGGTCATCAGCAGGAAGGCGCCGATCAGCAGCGAAAAGATCACAATGAAGATGACGGTCCAGCCGGAACGGCTGTTGCGTCCGGTGTGGGCGTTGAACTGCGCGTCCCATTTGGCGTCGGGGCGCAGGCCATAGACGATGGCCGACAGAAACGCCGCCAGCAGCGAAACGGCGCCGGGAAAGGCGAGCGCCCAGCCGAGCAGCGAGGCGCGCTCGGTTTCCTTCAGCAGCAGATAGCCGAACGCCCCCAGCACGATGCCGACGATATTCGCCCAGCCATACTTGTCGCGCAGTCCATACAGATAGAAGCGATGCAGGCCGATCGAGCCGAACAGGAACGCGAGCGCCGCGGTGAGCGTCTTCGAACGGAAATAGGGCGGGACCTGCTTGCCGGCAGGCTTCGAGCCGGAGGGCGTGGCGACGGACGAGGAAGTCATCAGCGAAGGCGGTGGTAAAGAAGAGTGCGGGAGAGTGCAGCGGGAGTGCGGGCGTCATTTTACGCCCGCGCACGCCCCGAACACCGATGCCACGATGCCGCACGGGACTGATTTCCGGTATCCGACAAGCTTGCGAAACGATCCTCCGCACGACCCCGCATCCAAAAAATGCTTCAAGTGTTTGTTAGCGCTGCGGAATCCGGCTATAATCGCCTGTTCTCGTTGTTCCGAACCCCGGTTTTCAAGGATTTCAGCATGGTCATCATCCGCTTGGCTCGTGGCGGCTCGAAGAAGCGCCCGTTCTACAACATCGTCGCAACTGATTCGCGTAGCCGTCGTGACGGCCGCTTCATCGAGCGCGTGGGTTTCTACAACCCGGTCGCCACGAAGGGCGAATCGCTCCGTATCGCTCAGGACCGCCTGACGTACTGGAAGGAAGTCGGCGCACAACTGTCGCCGACGGTCGAGCGCCTGGTCAAGCAGGCTCAGCAAGCTCAGCCGGCTGCCTAAGTCGCTGCGCATGCTGGCTTAGACCACGCAACACAACGCTCGAAACCTGCCCAAAGGCTCGCCGATGTCCACGCGCGATTCAGAATCCGGACGCGCTGCCGGAAGCATCGGCCAGCCGAAGCCGGGGCAAGATGAAGGTTCCGCCACGTTTGGCGCATTCGTCCGCAAGCCGGGCGGGCGCCACGTGGCGACCGACGTTTCGAGTGGCAAGGTTTCGAGCAGCAACGCGAGCGGTACTCAGCCGGACGGCGCCATCGAGCCGGTCGAGGCTTTGCCTGAAGACGCCGTCGAAGTCGGTTTCATTGCCGATGCCTACGGTCTCAAGGGCTGGGTCAAGGTTGTGCCGCACGCCAGCGGCAAGCAGGGCGGCGACGCCTTGCTAAGCGCGAAGCGCTGGTGGCTCGTAAAGGGTCGCGAACGCAAGTCCGCGCGCTGCATGCAGTCCAAGGTGCACGCCGACACCATCGTCGCGCGCCTCGGCGGCTGCGATGACCGCGATCTGGCCATGTCGCTGAAAGGGCATACGGTGCATATCGCGCGCAGCGATTTCCCGAAGCTCGCCACCGAAGACGAATTCTACTGGGTCGACCTGCTCGGCCTGGATGTCGAAAACGAAGCCGGCGTGGCCCTGGGCCGCGTCGCGGATCTGATCGACAACGGCGCACATTCCATCCTGCGGATCGAATATCCGGATACCAGCAAGGATGGCGCGCCCGTCACCGGCGAGCGGCTGATTCCGTTCGTCGGCGTGTATGTGAAGACGGTGGACCGCGCGGCGAAGCGTATCGTCGTGGACTGGGACGCCGACTATTGAACCTCGGCACGTTACGGAGAGAGCGATGCAGTTCGATGTCGTGACGCTCTTTCCCGAGATGTTTCGCGCGCTGACCGACTGGGGCATCACCAGCCGGGCGGTCAAGCAGGAGCGGTTCGGTCTGCGCACGTGGAATCCGCGTGATTTCACGACCGACAACTACCGCACCGTCGACGACCGCCCCTATGGCGGCGGTCCCGGCATGGTCATGCTGGCGCGTCCGCTGGAAGCCGCGCTGCAGGCGGCGAAAGCTGCGCAGCGCGAGCAGGGCATCGCAGCTACACGCGTCGTGATGTTGTCGCCGCAAGGCGCCACCCTGAATCACGAACGCGTGATGCAGTTCGCTCAACAGCCAGGTCTGGTGCTGCTGTGCGGCCGTTACGAAGCCATCGACCAGCGTCTGATCGATCGTGAAGTGGACGAAGAAGTGAGCCTCGGCGACTTCGTGCTGTCCGGCGGAGAGCTTCCCGCCATGGCGCTGATGGACGCAGTGGTCCGGCATTTGCCCGGCGTGCTGAATGACGCGCAATCGGCGGTGCAGGACAGTTTCGTGGACACCCTGCTGGATTGTCCGCACTACACGCGGCCGGAAGAGTACGAAGGCGTGCGTGTCCCGGCTGTGCTGCTCGGCGGCCATCACAAGGAAATCGAGGCGTGGCGCAGGCGCGAAGCATTGCGCAATACGCTCGCCAAGCGGCCCGATCTGATCGCGCGGGCGCGCAAGAGCAAGATGTTGAGCCGTGCCGACGAGGCATGGCTCGCAGAACTCGCAAAGGAAGCGTCGAAGCCTGCCTAGGTTTCGGGCCGACGAGCGGGACACAGGGGGCGTCGAGTCGCATCGGCGCCTGAAGCAAATCCATCCTCTACCGGGGCCTGCTTTTTCAGGCACACAACTCCGGCAAGATGGCACAAGGAGTCAGTAATGAATCTGATTGAACAACTCGAGAAGGAAGAGATCGCACGCGTTCTGGGCGAGAAGAGCATCCCCGACTTCGCGCCGGGCGATACCGTCGTCGTCAACGTGAACGTGGTCGAAGGCACGCGCAAGCGCGTCCAGGCTTACGAAGGCGTCGTCATCGCGAAGCGCAACCGTGGCCTGAACTCGAACTTCATCGTCCGCAAGATCTCGTCGGGCGAAGGCGTCGAGCGTACGTTCCAGACCTACTCGCCGCTGCTCGCGAGCATCGTCGTGAAGCGTCGTGGTGATGTTCGCCGCGCAAAGCTCTACTACCTCCGCGAGCGTTCGGGCAAGTCGGCTCGAATCAAGGAAAAGCTGGTCTTCAAGGACAAGTCGGCTGCTGCTGCCGAGTAAGTCGTCGCAGCAAGACCGCGCACGAGTCCTCCGAAAAAAGCACCCTCGCGGGTGCTTTTTTCTTTGGTGTGTTCAAATCAGGACTTCGGCAGTCCCGTTTCCTTATCGTCTCTTACCCGTAATCCACCCGTGTCCACCGGCAAGACTTCGACTCCGCGCATCCTCGAACCCGAAAAAATGCCTGTCGCGACGACGGGCGAAGCGCTCCCGCCCATCGCACCCGAGCGCCTCACGCCGGAAGGCCTGCGCGCGCGTTTCGCCGTGCATCTGGACTGGCAACAGGAGGAACGCGAACAGCGCATCAAGGCGATCGGCGGCGACCCGCGCGTGGCGTCGGTGCTGGTGGCGCTGGTCAAGCGCGAGGGCGGCCTGACCGTGCTGCTGACACAACGCGCCGATCACCTGTCGGACCACGCCGGCCAGATCAGTTTTCCGGGCGGCCGCCGCGAGCCGGAAGACGTCGATGCCGCCGCCACCGCGTTGCGCGAGGCGAAGGAAGAGGTCGGGCTGGACGCCGAACATTGCGAGGTCATCGGCGCGATGCCCGAGTACCTGACGGGCACGGGCTTCAGGGTGACGCCGGTCGTCGCGCTGGTCTCGCCGCCGTTCACGCTGCAAGCCGACACATGCGAAGTGGCCGACATCTTCGAAGTCCCGCTCGCCTGGCTGATGAATCCCGCGAATCACGAAGTGCGTGTCTTCCGCTGGGAAGGCGGCGAGCGTCGTTTTTTTGCCATGCCCTACGTGCCGGGCGAAGGAAAGGCGCCCTATTTCATCTGGGGCGCAACGGCCGGCATGTTGCGCAATTTCTACCGCTTCCTCGCGGCCTGAACGTCAACGCGCTCAGCCGGCAGGCGCAGCGCGGGCGCGTGCGATGACGTCGTGCGTGGAAGGCCGCAAACGCTGTGCTATCGTTACGCGAAACTCGAACTAACCGACTGTTTCGGCGCTTGGCATGACTTTTTTCTCTGTATTGCTGGCTCTCATCCTCGAGCAGGTACGCGCGCTCAAGCCGCACAATCCGGTCGCGGCGTTGCTCCAATACCATGCGGAATCCACCGCGCATGGTTTCGATGCCGGCAAGCAGAAGCACGGCATCGTCGCGTGGCTGGTGGTCGTGCTGCCCTGGACGCTCGTCGTCGGACTGATCTACTACGTCCTGTACCGCATCAACTTCGTGCTCGCGTTCCTGTGGAACGTGGTCATCGTCTACTTCACGCTGGGCTTTCGCCAGTTCAGCCACTATTTCACCGACATCCATCTCGCGCTCAACAACGACGACGTGCCGCGCGCGCGCGAAGTGCTGACCGAGTGGACCGGCATCGATACGGTCGACATGCCCGTCAGCGAAATCGTGCGTCATACGCTGGTGCATGCGGTGGTGGCGTCGCATCGGCACGTGTTCGGCGTGTTCTTCTGGTTCCTGATTCCGATCGGTCCAGCAGGCGCCGTGTTGTATCGCATTGCCGAATATCTGGCGCGCGCGTGGTCGAAGCCGGATCCCGAGCGCACCGTCGAGTTCTCCTCGTTCGCGCAGCGCGCGTTCTTCGTGATCGACTGGGTGCCGGCGCGGCTGACGTCGCTCGGTTTCGCGATCGTCGGCAACTTCGAGGACGCCATCTACGCATGGCGCAATCACGCCCGCCAATGGCCGGATGCGAACGAAGGCGTCCTGCTCGCGGCCGGCAGCGGCGCGCTCGGTGCGCGGCTCGCGGGCCCGCTCGCCGAACCGCTGTCGGTCGAGGCGCTGGCTGTGGGCGAGGCCGGTCCGCTGCCCGTCGGCGACGACTGCACGCCGCGCACGCTGCAATCGGCGGTCGGACTCGTATGGCGCGCCGTGATCCTGTGGATGCTGTTGCTGCTCATGCTGACCATCGCCGTTTGGCTGGCGTAATCAGTCTTCAATCGTCGAGCGGATCGCGCGGCGTCTGGCACTGCCAGCACACCGTAAATTGCGGCTCCAGCCATTCGCCGCATTGCTTGCATCTCCAGGGCCGGGCGTTCGCGTCCGGCCCTTTTCGTGCGCGCTCCAGCAGGCGCAACGCCAGGGCTTCGTCGCGGTCGTCGGTTATCCAGATTTCCGGCGCGCACTGATCCGCCGGAATCTCGCCCATCGCGCCATTCAGATAGCGGTTGTGCAATTCGCACGGCACGCCCGCGGTCGCCAGCACGTTCACCCAGTGCTGCGCCGTGATGAGGTTCGGGGCGCGCGTGAGACGCTTCATCGAACGATCTGACTCGCTTCGTGCACCAGTTGCGCGTAGAGCGCGTGTCGCTCGGGCCGGATCTTGCCGGCTTCCACTGCCTCGAGCACCGCACAGCCCGGCTCATGCAGATGATGGCAGTTGTAGAAGCGGCACTCGCCGAGATACGGCCGGAAGTCCGCGAAGGCGCGTTCGAGCTGGCCTTCGCTCAGATGATGCAGGCCGAACTCCTGGAAGCCGGGCGAGTCGATCAGCGCGCCGCCGCCGGGCAGGCCATAGAGCCGCGTGAAGGTGGTCGTGTGGCGGCCGCTGTTGAGCGCGGAGGAGATTTCGCGCGTGGCGGCGTCGGCATCGGGCACCAGCAGGTTGACCAGCGTGGATTTGCCCATGCCGGACTGGCCGAGCAGGATGGTCGCGCGGTCCTTGAGGCGCTCGTCGAGCAGCGGATGCACGTTGCCGGGGGTGTGCTTCGCGGACAATTCGACCACCGCGTAACCGAGTTCGCGATACGGCGCGAGCCGTTCGCGCGCGAGCGGCAGCGCGGCTTCCACGTCAATCTTGTTGAGCACGATCAGCGCGTCCAGACCGTGCGCCTCCGCCGCGATCAGCGCGCGGCCGAGCAGGTCTTCGCTGAAGTGCGGTTCGGTGGCGAGCACGATCATGAGCTGATCGAGATTCGCCGCGAAGAGCTTCGACTTGAACTGATCCGAGCGATACAGCAGATTGCGCCGCTCGCCAATCTCGACGATCACGCCCTGATCCGCCGACGACTGCTCGCAGATCACATGATCGCCGACGGCCACTTCGCTTTTCTTGCCGCGCGGGAAGCATTGCAGCAGGGGACCGCCGTGATCGGGCGTCACCAGATAGTGACGGCCGTGCGCCGCGATCACCGTGCCTTCGAAGCGCGCGCCCGCGTCCGGGCGCCCGGAGCCGCGCGTCATGCGGCGTGCTGCATCAGACGGTCGATGCGTTGCGATGCGGGCGGATGGGAGTAGTAGAACGCGGTGTAGAGCGGATCGGGCGTGAGCGTCGACGCGTTGTCCTCGTAGAGCTTGACGAGCGCATTCACGAGGTCTTTCGGATCGGTCTGGCTGGCGGCGAAGGCATCGGCTTCGAACTCGTTCTTGCGCGAGGTCAGGCTGCCGAGCGGCGTGATGAAGAACATGAACACCGGCAGCACGAGCATGAACAGCACGAGCGCGAGGCCGTTGTTGCTGCCGACGAGCGACGGCCGCACGCCGAGCCCTTCATAGAACCAGACGGTCTGCACGAGCCAGCCGAGCAGCGCGAGCATGGCGAGGCTGATGCCGAACATCACGATCATCAGCTTCAGCACGTGACGGCGCTTGAAGTGGCCGAGTTCGTGCGCGAGCACGGCCTCGATCTCACTGCCGGACAGGCGCGCGAGCAGGGTATCGAAGAAGACGATGCGCTTGGCCGCGCCGAAGCCCGTGAAATACGCGTTGCCGTGCGCCGAACGGCGGCTGCCGTCCATCACGAACAGGCCCTTGGCGGCGAAGCCGGTGCGCGACATCAGGTTCGTGATGCGTGCGACGAGCGCTTCGTCCTTCAGCGGTTCGAACTTGTTGAAGAGCGGGGCGATGAAGCTCGGATAGATGATCATCGCGAGCAGCTGGAAGGCGACCCAGACCATCCAGGTCCAGAGCCACCAGTAGGCGCCGGCGCGGTCCATCAGCCAGAGCGTGAGCAGCAGCAGCGGCGCGCCGATCACGACGGCGAGCACCGTGCCCTTCACGAGATCGATGAAGAACAGCTTCTTCGACATGCGGTTGAAGCCGAACTTCTCTTCGACCACGAAGTGACGGATGTAGTCAAAGGGCAGGTCGATGAGACTCGTGATCGCGATCACGGACGCCACCAGCGCGATCTGCCCGAGATAGCCGCGGCCGAGCCAGCCGGAGATGGCGAGATCGAGCGCCTGCACGCCGCCGAGCAAGGTCAGCGCGACCAGCACGACCGCGCTCGTGACGACCTCGATCATCGTGAGGCGGGTGCGCTCGACCGTGTAATCCGCCGCGCGCTGGTGCGCCGCGAGCGGTATGGTTCCCGAGAATTGCGCCGGCACGCTCTCGCGATGCCCGGCGACGTAGCGGATCTGGCGCGACGCCAGCCAGAGCTTGGTCGCGACCATGCCGACCAGGGCGACGACGAAGAGCGTCGAGAAAGCGAGAGTGAGGTTGGCCATCCGGGAATTCCGATTGAACTATGCGAGAATTATAGGTTCTTGGCTGCGCCGGCGTTGTCACATCCTGCAAGGATTCCGATGCCGTTCCGGCGCGGCTTTCTCTCCTTCAGGCCGCTTTCATGACCGAACTTTCCGCCGCTCCAGACTCCGCGCAGCCCGCCGATGACAACACGCTCGTGCGCAGCGACATGAATCTCGTGTGGCTGGACATGGAGATGACCGGCCTCGATCCCGACAACGACAAGATTATCGAGATCGCGGTGGTCGTGACGAATTCGACGCTCGACAAGCTCGTGGAAGGGCCGGTGCTGGCCATCCATCAGTCCGACGAAACGCTCGGCCGCATGGACGAGTGGAACCGCAACACGCACGGCCGCTCGGGGCTGATCGAGCGCGTCAAGGCGTCGACCGTCGATGAAGCCGAAGCCACGCGGCAGATTCGTGAGTTCCTCGGCCAGTACGTGCCGCCGGGCAAGTCGCCGATGTGCGGCAACTCCATCTGCCAGGACCGCCGCTTCATGGCGCGCTGGATGCCCGAGCTGGAAACGTTCTTCCATTACCGCAATCTCGACGTCAGCACGCTCAAGGAACTGTGCCGCCGCTGGCAGCCGGCCATCTACAAGGGCTTCCAGAAGCGCGCGATGCACACGGCGCTCGCCGACATCCACGAGTCCATCGACGAACTCAAGTACTACCGCCAGCACTTCCTGATTCCGGCGGCGTCGGCATCCGCGTCCGCGGCCGGCACGCCGTAATCACGCCTGCGGCGCGCGCCGCGCGCTTTTCGGACGGAACGCGGTCACCACGTCGGGCCGCGTCTCGATGTACGGGCCGCCAATCAGATCGATGCAATACGGCACCGCCGCGAAAATGCCCGGCACCTTCTGCGTGCCGTCAGCGTCCTTCAAGCCTTCAAGCGTTTCGCGGATCGACTTCGGCTGGCCCGGCAGGTTGATGATCAGCGCGGCATGATCCGCCGTCTCGCGGATCACCGCGACCTGGCGCGACAGTATCGCCGTGGGCACGAAATTCAGACTGATCTGACGCATCTGTTCGCCGAAGCCGGGCATCGGCTTCGTGGCGACGGCGAGCGTGGCTTCCGGCGTGACGTCGCGCCGCGACGGGCCGGTGCCGCCCGTGGTCAGGACGAGATCGCAGCCGAGCGTATCGACGAGTTCGACGAGCGTCGCCGAGATGGTCGCTTCGTCGTCGTGGATCAGGCGGGTTTCGGCGCGAAAGAGCGTGGCAAGCGCTTCGCCGAGCCATGCTTCCAGCGACGGCAGGCCCTTGTCCTCATAGACGCCCTGCGACGCGCGGTCGCTGATCGACACCAGGCCGACGATCAGCTCGTCCGGGTGATTACGCTTCGGTGTCGTCATCACGGCCGTCCTCGTCACCTTCGCTGTCGTCTTCATCGTCGTCCACGCCCGCCGCGGTCTTGATCCACTGGAACAGCTCGCGGTAATAGCGCGGCGGTTTCTGCTGCTCGCGCTCCTTGCGTGCATTGCGGATCAGCGTGCGGCCTTCCTGCGGATCGACGCCCGGATGATTGCGGATGAATTCGGTCAAGGCGGCATCGTCGGCGAGCAGTTGCTCGCGCGTGCGCTCGATCCAGTGCAGACGCGCCGTTTCGCTCTTGTTCACGCCGCGGAAGGTGTCCAGCGCCGTGCGCAGCGCGGCGGTTTCGTCGTCGTGCAGCGAGCGCATCAGCTTGCCGACATACTGCAACTGACGGCGCTTGCCTTCGTGATCGGTGATACGGCGCGCCTCGCGCACGGCGTCGCCGAGCGCCTCGGGCATCGGCATGCGTTTCAGCGCGTCTTTCGGCAATGCAATGAGCGCCGCGCCCAGCTCCTGCAGCGCGTGCATGTCGCGCTTCAGCTGGGATTTGCTCGGACGGTCGTAGCCGTTTTCGTCGGCGTCGGGCGCGTCGTCGCGGCCGGCATCGATCGGTTGAATGCGGGTTTTACGGTTCATCCCGACATTGTAGCTTGCAGCCGTGCGGCGCCCGGCGCTCCCGCACCCTACAGCCGCGATACCTGCGGGTGAATGCGCGCGCTCCTTGCTATGATCGCGGGATACGCCAGTCCCGCTGTCCGACGTCCGCTTCAACGCGCGTCAGTCCGGGAAATCCGAAGCAACCACGACATGCGCGGGCGCGCGGCGCCCGACTTCCAAAGGCAACCAACATGGCAGCAGACATGGACGTCAAGCAACGCTATTTCCCGCATACGCAGGACGAGCTGAAGGAGATCGCCTCCGACATCCTGCGCTACGCGAAAGAGCTCGGCGCAAGCGATGCCGCCACTGAAATCTCCGAAGGCGACGGCCTGTCGGTGAGCGTGCGGCGCGGCGAAGTCGAAACCATCGAACACAACCGCGACAAGATGGTCGGCGTGACGGTGTTCATCGGCAAGAAGCGCGGCAACGCGAGCACCGCCGACTTCACCCGCGACGCGCTGCGCGACACGGTCGCCGCCGCGTACAACATCGCGCGCTTCACGGCCGAGGACAGCGCGGCGGGTCTTGCCGAAGAGGAACTGCTCGAGCAGTCGCCGCAGGATCTCGATCTCTATCATCCGTGGGACGTCGACGCCGAAGAAGCCGCCGACATCGCCCGCCGCGCCGAGGCCGCGGCCTTCGCTGTCGACAAGCGCGTCACCAATTCGGAAGGCGCGAGCGTCTCCGCGCAGCACTCGCAGTTCGTGCTCGCCACCTCGCGCGGCTTCATGGCGGGCTATCCGTACTCGCGGCACTACATCGCGTGCGCGCCCATTGCCGCAGCGGGCCGCGACATGCAGCGCGACGACTGGTACACGTCGAAGCGCGACGCCGCCAGCCTCGCCGCGCCGGAAGCGGTGGGACGCTACGCGGCGGAACGCGCGCTCGCGCGTCTCGGCGCGAAGAGCCTCGACACGCGCAAATGCCGCGTGCTGTTCGAGGCGCCGCTCGCGGCCGGCATTCTCGGCGCGTTCGTGCAGGCGGTGAGCGGCGGCGCGCTGTATCGCAAGACCACGTTCCTGGTCGACAGTCTCGGCAAGCCGGTGTTCGCGCCGCATATCCAGATCGTCGAGGATCCGCACGTGAAGGGCGGCATGGGCAGCGCGCCGTTCGACGAGGAAGGCGTGCGCACGCAGCGCCGCAACGTCGTGGACGACGGCGTCGTGCAGGGCTATTTCCTGTCGACGTACTCGGCCCGCAAGCTCGGCATGCGGACCACCGGCAACGCCGGCGGCTCGCACAACCTGAGCATGCGCAGCTCGCACACGAAGCCGGAAGACGATTTCGAGGCGATGCTCAAGAAACTCGACACGGGCCTGCTGCTGACCGAACTGATGGGGCAGGGCGTGAACTACGTGACCGGCGATTATTCGCGCGGCGCGTCGGGCTTCTGGGTGGAGAACGGCAAGATCGTGCATGCCGTCGAGGAAATCACCGTGGCGAGCACGCTGCAGGAGATGTTCCGCCACATCGAGGCGATCGGCGCGGACACCGTGGTGCGCGGCACGAAGGAGATCGGTTCGGTGCTGATCGAGCGGATGACGGTGGCCGGTCAGTAAGCTGTCCGGCTTCGACGCTGCAAAGACAAAGCCCCGGTCATGCCGGGGCTTTGTCATTTCGTCATCTTGTCATTCCGACGGCGCGATGCGCTCGTAGGTCACGAACGCAAACGCGAAGTCGTTCGGCGCCGCCGCGCGATGCGGCTCACGCGACACTTCGCGCCACAACTCGGGATCGGGCGCGGGAAAGCGGGTGTCGCCGTCGAAATCGGCGTCGATCTCAGTGACGATCAGCTTGTCCGCCCGTGCGAAGCCGTCCTGATATAACTGCGCGCCGCCGATCAGAAAGGCTTCCTGCGCCGGTTCGAGCGCGAGCGCGGCTTCCAGGTTCGTCACGACGTCGCAGCCTTCGTAACGCCGCGTGGCATCGCGCGACACCACGATGTTGCGCCGCCCGGGCAACGGCCGGCCGATCGATTCATGCGTCTTGCGGCCCATGATGATGGGCGCGCCCATCGTCGTGCGCTTGAAGAAGGCGAGGTCTTCGGGCAGGCGCCAGGGCAATTGGTTGTCGCGGCCGATCACGCCGTTGCGTGCGCGGGCGACGATCAGGGTCAGCGTCGTCATGGGAAGGTCGGAGTCGAGGCAAGCGGCGCGCGCGGTCCGCGCTGCCGGGCCTTCGATTCTAACCGACCGATCCCGTGCGGGCGTTGGACGTCAGGACGGCGGCGGTTCGTCGTCGAACGCCATGGGCGCGAGCGGCGCCGAAGGCGCGTCCGACGCCGGAGGGGCTTCGTCCCACAGCCTCACGCTGATGCCGCCGCCGCCCGGGCGGACGGCGGCGTGCAACGATTGCGGATCGTCGTCTTCCAATGGATCGCTTGAATGCGTATCGCGGGAATCGGCGCGCTGGAATGAACTATCGAGTGCCATCTTGACGACATAACCCAAGGTAACTATTCCCGGACTCGGAAGACATCTGGAAATAAAGTAATCATCGCGTCGGTAAAGGCGATTATGCGAACGATGATAGTCGTATGAGTTTTGTACGCACGTTCGGCAAATATGATGTTTTTACGCTCCGACAACTGCGCAACTTATGCGAGATGCGTGCCATCCGGGCGGATCCGTTGAGGGGTAAAGCGGGTCGGAAATATTGCGGGAAATGCCACCTGAATAACACGCGAAAACGTTTCAATGGTGAAACGTCACGTCAGAAAAACCTGAAGTCCGCGCGATTCCGGTATAAGATTTTGTCGTATCAAATTGTGCGCAAAGCTTTTAATAAATATGTGAGAAATTCTTGCCAAGCCCGTCCTGTCAGGGTTTTGTGGCGCTTTCGTTCGCCTCGGGCGATATTTGTTTTCGGGGTTTCTGGGTTATAGTAGTCTCTCAAAAACGGCACAGAATCAGACATAAAGGGTTTCGTGGAAGGGTGCAAGGGGTTCCGCGCCAAGTCCCGGGGGCGACGTATCGAACTGCAAGTCCTGCTGTAAATGCACTGGCAAACATGCGAGGACAACGAAGTCTGCGATGTAGCGCGAGCCTTGACTACGCGACCTTTTCAACGAACGTTGAACTAAGGATCTGAATAATGGACGTCGCTCGGCGGCAACTCATATACGTGACTCGCGATCCAAGCGAGACGCTGTGCGCGCGTTTCGAGGAGCGTGGCTGGCACATCGAAATCGTCGCGAGCGCGCGCGACACGCGCAAGGCGTTGCGCAATGACGTGGCAACAGGCGGTCTGCTCGATCTGTCGAGCCATTTCGAATCGCATGAACTGGCAGCGTTCGAATCGTCGCTGACCATGACCAACGTGGGCTGGGTGGCGGCGACCGTCGCGGGCCAGCTGGAAGACTCCGCCGTACGGCGCCTGATTCGCGATTATTGTTTCGATTACGTCACGCTGCCGACGTCGAACGACCGTGTCGTCGATTCCGTCGGGCATGCGTACGGCATGGTGGCGCTGCACGATGCGGCGTCCAACGACGCGCGCAGCGAAGGCCGCGCGGAAGGCGAGATGGTCGGCTCGTGCGACGCGATGCTGGCGCTGTTCCGCTCCATCCGCAAGGTCGCGATGACCGACGCGCCCGTCTTCATCTCCGGCGAATCGGGCACCGGCAAGGAACTCACTGCCGTTGCCATCCACGAACGTTCCGCGCGCCGCGACCAGCCGTTCGTCGCGATCAACTGCGGCGCGATTCCCGCGCATCTGCTGCAATCTGAGCTGTTCGGCTATGAACGCGGCGCCTTTACCGGCGCCAATCAGCGCAAGATCGGCCGGGTGGAAGCAGCCAACGGCGGCACGCTGTTCCTCGACGAAATCGGCGACCTGCCGCTCGAAAGCCAGGCGAGCCTGTTGCGCTTCCTGCAGGAACGCAAGGTCGAACGCCTGGGCGGCCACGGCTCGACGCCGGTGGACGTGCGCATCATCTCGGCGACGCACGTCGACATGCAGACGGCGATGATCGAAGGACGTTTCCGCGCCGACCTGTATCACCGGCTGTGCGTGCTGCAGATCGACGAGCCGCCGCTCAGGGCGCGCGGCAAGGACATCGAACTGCTGGCGAAGCACATGCTCGACCGCTTCAAGAAGGACGCGAGCCGTCGTCTGCGCGGCTTCTCGCCGGACGCCATCGCGGCGATCCACAACTACGGCTGGCCGGGCAACGTGCGCGAGCTGATCAATCGCGTGCGGCGGGCCATCGTGATGTCGGAAGGGCGCCAGATCACCGCGCGCGATCTCGAACTCGGCGAATACGTGGAAGTCGCGCCGGTGTCGCTGGCGCAGGCGCGCGAGGCGGCCGAGCGCCAGGCGATCGAACTCGCGCTGCTGCGGCATCGCGGGCGTCTCGGCGATGCGGCGCATGAACTGGGCATTTCGCGCGTGACGCTGTATCGCTTGTTGAGCGCGCACGGCATGCGTCATATCGAAGTCGACGTGCCTCCGGAGCACGCGACACGCGGCTGAATGCCGCCGCCGAATCCCTCGAACGGGCGCCACGGCGCCCGTTTTGCATTGCCGCGTCGGCGGCATGGCATCGCGAGCGTGGTGTCTGCGCGCTTGGTAGAATCGCTCTTTCCGCCTTCCGTTCGCGAGGGCGCGCGGCATTCCCAAGGAACATCGAATGAAACAGTATCTCGAGCTCGTCCAGACGATCCTCGATACCGGCACGTGGCAGGAAAACCGCACGGGCATTCGCACGATCAGCATCCCCGGCGCCATGCTGCGCTACGACCTGCAACAAGGCTTTCCCGCCGTCACCACCAAGAAGCTCGCGTTCAAGTCGGCGATCGGCGAGCTGGTCGGTTTCCTGCGCGCGTCGAAGAGCGCGGCGGATTTCCGCGCGCTCGGCTGCAAGGTGTGGGACGCCAACGCCAACGACAATCCGCAGTGGCTCGAGAATCCCTATCGTCAGGGCCCGGACGATCTCGGCGATGTCTACGGCGTGCAGTGGCGCAAGTGGCCCGCCTACAAGCTGGTCGATGCGCGTTCCGGCGACCAGATTGCCGATGCCACCAACCGCGGCTATCAGCTCGTCACGAGCTTCAGCGAGAACGGGCGCGAACAGGTGCTGCTGTACAAGGCAATCGATCAGCTGCGCCAGTGTCTCGACACGATCATCGAGCGTCCGACCGACCGGCGCATCCTGTTTCACGCATGGAACCCCGCCAAGCTCGACGAAATCGCGCTGCCCGCGTGCCACCTGCTGTACCAGTTCATTCCCAACGCGACCACGCGCGAGATTTCGCTGTGCCTGTATATCCGCAGCAATGATGTCGGCCTCGGCACACCGTTCAATCTGACCGAGGGCGCGGCGCTGCTGCATCTGGTCGGCCGGCTGACGGGATACACGCCGCGCTGGTTCAGCTATTTCATCGGCGATGCGCACATCTATGAAAACCAGCTCGACATGCTGCAGGAGCAATTGAAGCGCGAGCCGTATCCGTCGCCGCAGCTGATCATTTCGGACCGTGTGCCGGACTACGCGGTCACGAAGCGCTACGAGCCCGAATGGCTGGAGAAGATCGAGCCGACGGACTTCGCGCTCGAAGGCTATCGGCACCACGAGCCGCTCACCGCGCCGATGGCGGTGTAAGCGGCTGTTTCAAGCGGTCCGAGGTTCGGAAAACGCGCGGCTTCGGCCGCGCGTTTTTCATTTCAGATGACGCTCAGCTTCGATGATGATCGTTGCCGCCGCCGTGTTGAGGCTGCTGGGCTTGCTGCGGTTGTGGCTGCGATTGCGGATGGGGCTGCTGTTGCGCTTGCGGCGGTTCGCGATGCGGTTGCTGCATCTGTGGCGGTGCCTGGCGCACCTCCTGATGCATCGGTTGACGCTGGGGCGCGGGATGGAACTCCGGCGGCCGTTGGACTTGCTGCTGCGGCATCGGCGTCGGCGTCGGCGCGTGCGGCTGCTCGACGTGAGTCGGGTGATAAGGCTGTGGTTGCGGCTGTGGCTGTGGCGCGTGCTGAGCAATGGGTGCTTGCGGCTGCGTCGGCGCGTGCTGGGCGAACCCCGCTTGCGGCGCCTGCGGCTGCGCCTGAGTCGGCGGGTGTTGAGCAAAGCTCGCTTGCGGTTGCATCGGCGTTTGAGGTGCGCCGCGATAGACCTGCGGCGCATGCGGCGCAGGCGCTTGTGCTTGTGCCTGCTGTGGCGCCGGCGCATGAGGCGCGTTGATGAACGGATGTCCTGATGCGGCATCGCCGTGTGATCCGTGCGATGGGCCGCCGAATTGTGCCTGTTGCGGCGGATGCGGCACGCCATTGCCGTGCTGCTGAACCGGCTGTCCGACGCCCGGTGCAGCAGCGAATCCTGGCCGCTGCGGCGCGCCGGGCGGCGGCGACTTCGGTGCATTCGGCCCATGCGCTGCGTTCGACCCATTCGGTGCATGCGCCGCATTGAATGCAGCCCCATCGGCGATCACTTGTCGAGCCGGACCATGTGTCGCGACGAGATGTACCGGTTCATTACGCGGCACGACGGCCCGCGCATCGCCATGCTGCGGAAAACGGCCCTGAAACGCGGGCGGCGCAACCGGCGCGCGTGTCGCCACGACGGGACGCGTGTAACCGCCCTGCGGCGGCCGATAGTCCGCACGCCGCGCGCCCGGCGCGAAGCTGTCGCGGGTCGGCGCGATGCCCGGCGTGCCCGCGAAGAAATGCGGATTGCGCAGACGCGACGGATCGATAGCATACGGCTGGCGTCCGACCGGCTGGCCACGCACGAACAGGTTCGCCGGCGCGGCGGTGAGTCCGCGTCGCTCGCGATAATTGATGTACGTGTTGTTGATGTGAACCGAGCGATCGACATACACATGCCGGTTCACCCGCTCGTAGTAGCGCGGGCTCCACCCGTCGCGATGCGGATGCCACGGCTCGCCCGGCCCGAGCGGGAACCACGCGAGCCCCGCGGCCGCGACGCCGCCCACGGCAAGCGCGACGTTCCAGTCGACGCCGCCGTCGCCATCGCCGACGAAGCCGACCAGCGCCGGCGCATAGGCCGGCGGCGCGGCGACGGCATCCGGACCCGGCACCCACGCCCACTGCGACCCGACAAATGCCCAGCGGCCATAGTGATAGGGCGCGAAGCCCCACGGTGCATCGTCGATCCAGGTCCAGCCCCACGGGTCCTGCCATGCCCAGTGTCCCTGCCGATACGGCGCCCAGTCGGCGGACACGGCATTCGGCACCCACACCGGCCCATACGACGGATCGGTGCGCCAGGTGCCGTTGGCATCGAGATCCTGATAGCCGGGCATGTCGCGCGACACGTAGCGCGCCGAGACCGAGCGATCCTCGGCGGCATCGCGGCTCGCGGCCCATTGATCGAAAGCATCGGGCGCGGGCGCCGCGTTCGCCGCCGTCTGCGTGAGATTCGTCCCTTCGAACGTGATCTGCTGGCCGCCGCCGAGCTGCACCGCACCGCCGTCGCCGTACACGGTCACGCCGCCGCTGCGCACCGTGACGGTGGTGGCGCGGCCATCGGGCGCGACGTCCACGCGCAGGTCGCCGGGCGTCGTCACGGTCAGCGCGATGTTGGGCGTGTCGATCTCATAGTTCGAGCCGGGCGGCACTTCGCGCACGCGCGTCGACAGCGTGCCCTGCGCGATCTTGAGCTGTGCGGTGTTGTCGTCGAGCGCGAGCACCGTCAACGCGGTGGACGATCCCAGCCGTACCGCCGTCGAGCCGACATGCAGCTCCGAGCGTGCGTTTTCGTCGTTCCAGAGCTGATCGCCGGTCGTGAGCGGGCGGTTGATCTGCGCGTAGGACCAGTCGGAGGCGCCGGCGGGTTCGGTCGTCACGGTGCCGGCCATGTAGTTGAGCCGCGCGATGCGTCCGGGCGGATCGCCGGAGTCGTTCTGCGGCGCGGCGGCCATCGAGGGCGTCTGTGCGAACGCGCCCGTCCCCGCCTGCGACAACAGCGCGCACACGGCAAGTGTCGCGGCCGCCATGGTCCTGGTCTTCATTGTTTTCTCCGCCAGCCGCGCCGTGCGCCATGCGGGCGCCTTCCGTGCGCGCGGCCTGTCGGATCAATGTATCGCCCGGCCGTGTATCCGTACGATGCGGTTTGTAACGGCGCACAGGCGCGCGTAACAAAGCTTATCGGCGGGAGAGGAAGTCTTCGAAGTGACGTTGGCCGGACGGCGTCACGCGCAGCACGCGACGCTTCGCCGTCGGTTCGATCCAGCCGCGCGTCTCGCAGGCGGTCAGGAACGCCGCGCCGAGCGCGCCGCCGAGATGCGGCCGCCGCTCGCTCCAGTCGATGCAGGTACACGCAAAGCGTCTCCTGCGCGCCCGCTGCGCCGTCAGGTCGATGCCGAGCGCCGCGAACGCCTCGGCTCCGTCAGGCGTCGCCTCGAGGGCGGTGGGGCCCGGAGCCTCGGTCGGGCCGGCCACAGCGGCAAGCCAGTGGCGCGCGAGCATGCCGTCGAACAACTGCACGGCCAGTTCTCCCGCCAGATGGTCGTAGCAGGTGCGCGCGTAGCGCATCTCGAGCGGCACGGCGGAGGGAGGCCGTTCGGGCGTGCGCTGCGGCGCGCTGGCCCGCGCCAGATTGGCGAGCGCCTCGATGGCCGCGGCGATGTCGGGCGTCGCGATCCGGTAGTAGCGATGCCGCCCGCTCACTTCGAGCGCCAGCAGCCCGCCTTCGGTAAGGCGCGCGAGATGCCCGCTGGCCGCCGAGGGCGACAGGCCCGCGATCATCGTCAGTTCGCCCGCGGGACGCGCGGTGCCGTCCATCAGCGACCAGAGCATCGCGGCGCGGCCCGGATCGGCGAGCAGCGCGCCGATGCGCGACAGCCCCGGAAAATGGCGTGTGCGCGCGTCGGTGACATCGAGTGCGGTATTCATGGCGTGGATTCGAAACCGTTGACCGGACCGGTTCACTCTAGCGCGACTTCGCAACCGATGTTTCACTGCATCCCGAAATGTCGTTGCATGCGTGCGGCGCTAGAATGACCGCTGGCATTTCAAAGCAGGAGATTTCCCATGACCAGACTGATTCTCGCGAGCCTCCTCGGCTTCGCGATATTGTGCGCGGGCTGTGCGGGCGGCCCGTCGTCATCGGCGGGCGGAGGCGGCAGCATCACGATGTACGGCACCGTCGACCAGGGCATCACCGTCCACGACTAGCCGCATTTTCGCTTCGTATAATCGGCGTCACACGCTTCCAACGATGACGCCCATGAACACGCCCGCCGTAACGCCCATCCCCGCTGCCCCGAAAAGCCGCGCCGAAACCACTTTCCGCTTTCTTGCCGAGCCGACTTCCGTGAATTTCGGCGGCAAGGTGCACGGCGGCGCGCTGATGAAATGGATCGACGAAACCGCCTATGCCTGCGCGGCCATGTGGTCGGGACGTTACGCGGTGACGGTGAGCGTCGGCAATATCCGCTTCCGGCGGCCCATCCTGGTCGGCAATCTGGTGGAACTGCGGGCGCGCGTGGTCGCGACGGGGCGCACCAGCATGCACATCCATATCTCCGTGCACGCGGGCGATCCGAAAGTCGGCGAGTTGCAGCAGACCACCGATTGCCTGATGGTGTTCGTCGCCGTCGACGAAAAAGGCAGCCCGACGCCCGTGCCTCCATTCGTGCCGGAAACCGACGAGGAACAGCGCCTCGCCCGCTATGCGATGGACGTGAAGGACGCGCTCGATGCGATCGTCGAGCTGAAGCCGGAGGAAGTCGCGGCGGGCAAGGTCTGAACCCGCCGCATGGCCGGAACGACGCGCGTTATGGCTCGCCGACCATGTCGCCCGGCTTGACCCATTCGTCGAACTGCTGCTCGGTCACAAAGCCGAGCGCGAGCGCGGACGCTTTCAGCGTCGTGCCTTCCTTGTGCGCCTTCTTCGCAATCTTCGCGGCCTTGTCGTAGCCGATATGCGGATTCAGCGCCGTCACCAGCATCAGCGATTCGTTGAGCAGGCTGTCGATGCGCTTCTCATTCGGCTCGATGCCCACTGCGCAGTTGTCGTTGAAGCTGTGCGCGCCGTCGGCAAGCAGGCGGATGGACTGCAGCACGTTGTGCGCGATCATCGGCCGGAACACGTTCAGTTCGAAGTTGCCGCTCGCGCCGCCGAAATTCACTGCGACGTCATTGCCGAAGACCTGACAGCACAGCATGGTCACGGCTTCGGACTGGGTCGGGTTGACCTTGCCCGGCATGATCGAACTGCCCGGCTCGTTCTCGGGAATCGACAGTTCGCCCAGCCCGCAGCGCGGGCCGCTCGCGAGCCAGCGCACGTCGTTGGCGATCTTCATCAGGCTCGCCGCGACGGTCTTCAGCGCGCCATGGGCGGCGACGAGCGCATCGGCGGCGGCCATGACCTCGAACTTGTTCGGCGCGGTCTCGAAGGGCAGGCCGGTGAGCTTGCCGATCGCCGCCGCCACCTTGCCCGCGAACTGCGGATGCGCGTTCAGCCCCGTGCCGACCGCCGTGCCGCCCTGCGCCAGCTGGTACAGGTGCGGCAAAGTCGCCTCGACGTGGCGGATGCCCTGGTCGAGCTGCGCGACATAGCCTGAGAACTCCTGGCCGAGCGTGAGCGGCGTCGCGTCCTGCAAGTGCGTGCGGCCGATCTTCACGATCTTCGCGAACGCCTTCGATTTCTCGTCGAGCGTGTTGCGCAGCGTCTTGAGCGCCGGCACCAGATGCTTGACGATGCCGTAAGCGGCGGCGACATGCATCGCGGTCGGGAAGACGTCGTTGGACGACTGGCCGCGGTTGACATCGTCGTTCGGATGCACGAGACGCTCTTCACCGCGCGCACCGCCGAGAATCTCGCTCGCGCGGTTCGCGATGACCTCGTTGAGGTTCATGTTGGTCTGCGTGCCCGAGCCGGTCTGCCACACGGCGAGCGGAAATTCGTCGGGATGCCTGCCGTCGATGATTTCCTGCGCAGCCTGCATGATCGCCTTCGCCTTTTTCGAGTCGAGCTGCTTCAGCTCGTCGTTCACCTCGGCGGCGGCGTGCTTGATGACGGCGAGCGCCGTGATCAGCTCGGGCGACTGCTTTTCCGTCGAAATCTTGAAGTTCTGCAACGAGCGCTGCGTCTGCGCGCCCCAGAGTTTGGCGTTCGGCACGGCGATCTCGCCGAACGTGTCCTTCTCCATCCGTACGTCGCCTTGCGCGTTCTGTGTCATGGCTCGAAAGTCCTTACGAAGTTGGATCAAAGCTGCTTGTCGACGGGCAACAGCATAAACAGGCCTGTCATCGCATTGCGATATAACCCTGCTTCGGGATCGAAATTCCAGGTGACGAGGCTGCCGTCCTGCTCGGCGGTCCACATGAGCCCTGATTGCGGGGCTCCCGTGCGCCGCAGCTCCTCGGTGACGGCCGCGCTGGCGAGCTGGACCCGCCAGCTGACTTTCGGATCGGTGCCGTGGTCGAACAGCTGGGCGGCCTGGCTGGCGATGGACGCGTCGTGGATCACGAGCGCGAGTTCGGTGTTCAGTTTCGCCGAGCGCGGATCGAGATTCATGGAGCCGATCACGAGGATACTCCGATCGATCACATAGGCCTTGGCATGCAGGCTGGCGCGCGACTGCGAGCCGAACAGACCCGCGCGCGGACTGCCTTCGCCCGCCACCTGCAGCGGCTTGAATTCGTACAGTTCCACGCCGTGCTGCAACAGCGGAATCCGATACGGCGCGTAGCCTGCCTGCACCGCGACGGCATCGGTTGCGGCAAGCGAATTGGTCAGCACCGCGACGCGCACGCGGCGCTTCGTCACCTCGGAGAGGATGTTCACGCCGGCGTCGTGCGGCACGAAGTAGGGCGAAATGATCAGGAACTCGCGCTGCGCTTCTTTGAGCAGTTCCGCGAGGCGGTTCATCGGCGGACTCTGGTAGTCGTCGCTCGGATGCTCGATCTTCGACGGCGAATCCACCCAGAATTCCGTCGGCGCCCACACCAGGCCCATTTCCCCGCGCGCGATCTGCCGGGCCAGCGGCGTCGCGTTGAGGGGCTTGGCGTTCAGCGGGTCCGCCTGGGCGCGCCAGTGCGCGCGCAGGTCGTCGCGGGTCTTGTCGAGCTCGGCGGGGTCGAACTTCTGCTTGTTCAGCGCGCGCAGCGGGTAGGAGAGCGGGCTGTTCCAGTAGTCGTCGAAGCTCGCGGAGATCTTCTGCGTGACCGGACCGGCGGCGAACACGTCCAGGTCGCGGAATTGCAGCGTCGGGCTCGCGCTGAAGTATTCGTCGCCGAGATTGCGGCCGCCGACGATCGCGATCTGGTTGTCCGCGATCATCGCCTTGTTGTGCATCCGGCGCGTGAAGTGATTCAGGTTCGTGAAGAAATTCTGTGTGCGCTCGGCAAAGCTGCGCTGCGCGCTGCCGTACGGGTTGAAGACACGGATCTCGATCTTGTCGTGCGAATTGAGCGCCGCCATGATCCGGTCGATGTCCTTGAAATTCAGGTCGTCGACCAGCATGCGCACGCGCACGCCGCGATCCGCCGCATACAGCGCCGCGCCCAGCAGCAGCTTGCCGGTGTTGTCTTCCTCGGCAATGTAGTACTGCATGTCCAGCGTCTTCGTCGCCGCGCGGGCGAGCGCGATGCGGGCCTGGAGCGCGTCGGTGCCGGTCGGCAGCAGGCGCACCGCGGATTGCTCCGGATGCTGTCGTTCGAGCGGCGTCAGCGCGGTTTCGAGCGGCGTCGCGGTGTCGGGCGGGAGCGCCTGGCTTGCCGGACGGTCGAACGCCGTCGCGGGCGGGCGCGTGGCGCAGGCGGCGAGCAGCGTCGCGGCCAGCAGCGCCGTGGCCAGTCCGCGCACGCCTGACATGATTCCTCGCGGCGCAACGCGCCGATCCTTTCGCACGCCCGGCGCGCCACGCCGTGCTGCTCGCTGCATTCCCCGGCTTTCCGACACTTCGATTCCTCGTTCTCGTTGTTTCGACTGGTCCGTCGCTTGCGTTCTGGTGTACGTGGCGGACGAAGCGTCATAGCAAGAAGCGTTCTCCCGCCACGTCATCGAAACAATTCTAAGGGGAATCGTGAGGCAGCCCTGTCGACGTCGGTGGCATGGCGAACGAGGAGGGCGGCAAAGGCGCCGGACAAAAAAAAGCCCGCCTGGTCGAAGGCGGGCTGACAACCCCTGTCACAGATGTCTCAAGGAGGAGACGGATTCATCCTAACCATGGACGGGCCGCGCACCAACCAAGCATTCGTGCCATGCATTTCGTCACGTGGCTCATTTGCTTATCAGGCATCACGCGTGGCCATGCGGGGCGGCGCTGGCATCGGCGGCGTCCGGGTTCGGGGCCGTGCCGGTTTCGATGAAGCGCCGGCTGATGCGGTGAAACCGCAGCGTCATCAGCGCGGCGACACTTGCGAGCCCGGCGGCGAGTCCCCACCACAGGCCCTTCGCGCCCAGTTCGAAATGGAACGCGAGGACATAGCCCGTCGGAAAGCCGACGCCCCAGTAGCCGAACGCGGCGGCGAGCATCGGCACGCGGGTGTCGCGCAGGCCGCGCAGGCAGCCCGAGCCGACGGTCTGCATGCCGTCGACGATCTGGAACACCGCCGCCACGCCGAGCAGCGACGCGGCGAGCGTGACGGTGCGGGCGTTGGCGGGATCGTCGAGTTTCAGATACAGGCCGACGATCGCGTGCGGCACCGTGATCAGCACGAGGCCGGAGCACATCATGAAGCCGACGCCCAGCGCCAGCGCGACGAAGCCCGCATGGCGCGCGGCGACCGGCACGCCCGCGCCGACCCAGTAGCCGACCCGCACGTTCGCCGCCTGACCGATCGCGAGCGGCACCATGAACGCCACCGACGCCACGTTGAGCGCGATCTGGTGCGCGGCCAGCGGCGCTTCGCCGAGCAGGCCGACCATCATGCCGGTGGCGAGGAAGAGCGTGGATTCGACGCCGTAGGTGATCGCAACCGGCCAGCCGATGCTGAACAGTTCGCTCATCAGCGGCAGGCGCGGCCGCGTGCGCGTGACGAAATGGCGATAGCGCGGCCGCAGATGCAGGAACGCGACGAGTGCGAGCGCGATCAGCCAGACGGTGATGGTGGTCGCCGCCGCGGAGCCAAGAAAGCCTTCGCGCGGCAGGCCATAGGCGCCGTGAATCAGGCCGTAGTTGAGGAAGCCGTTGACGAACACGCCGCCGATCGACACCCACAGCAGCCTGCGCGCCGCACCGATGGCCGGCAGGAACGCGCGCATCATGCCGACGCCGATCAAACTGCCGGGCGTGCCCCAGCGCAACACCGCGCAGTATTCGCCGACGTTCTTCGCCAGCAGCGCCGGTTCGTGGAACGCGAGCAGGATGGCTTCGGCATAGGACAGCAGCACGAAGGCGGGCACCGCGAGCAGCAGCGAGAGCACGAAGCCGGTCCAGTAGATGCTCGGCACGCGCTCGTCGGCGTTGGCGCCGCGTGCGTGCGCGACCGATACCGACACCGACGTCAGCACGCCTTGCAGCAGCGTCACGACGACGAAGAAGAGATTCGCGCCGAGGCCGCCGGCGGCGAGCGCATCGGGACCGAGCGAGCCGAGCAGGATGGTGTCGGTGACGCCCATTGCCATCTGCGAGAGCTGCGCGATGGCGAGCGGCGCCGCGAGGCGCGCGGTGTCGGCGGCGTGACGGGTGAGGCTCGGCGGTCCTTGATGCGCGCGCTGCGCGCGCGTGGTCTGGGCTTGCATGGTTGAGAGCGAATCAAACGGAGAGGACACGGCGGCGTGGCGGCGTGGCGGCGCGGCGTGGGGACGCAAGCTTCCTGACCGTGCCGACGTCAGGATTATTCCGCGCCTTTCCCGGGGCCAGGCCGCGAAACGAAAGATGACAAGCTTATTGCGTCGCGTGCGGCCTGTCGATGACGCGCCGGCTTATGCCGGGCTTTTGGCAAGCGCGTGACGCGTGCGCTCAAGCTTCGCGATGCGTCACGCGGGGGCGCGCACGCGGATGGTCCGGCCGTCGAGTTTCACGACCTGGCCCGCGCGGATCTTGCAGGTCTTACGCAGTTCCACGTGGCCGTCGACGGTGACTTCGCCCATGGCGACGCGCGCTTTCGCGGAGCCGCCGCTGTCCGCGAGACCCATCAGCTTGAGCAGGTTGTGAAGTTCGACGAAGTCGCCCGTGAGGGTGAATTGGAGTGACGGCATGGACGGGCGAAGCAGGATTGCAGGAAGTAGGCGTCCATCATAAACCACCGGCCCCGCGCGCCGGGCATGCGCCGTGCTCTTTGCAAACGGGACCCCGGTAAACGGTTCGAAAGCAGTTTGGTTGGCAAATGTAGCCAGATGAAACCGTCGGTAACAATGACAGCTTTTGGAGAACTCGCCCGCACACCGTCGGGTCCGACGGTTTGACTGAAACAGCTTCGGTCATCTTTCCGAATCGACAAACGCCGCGCGGACCGCATTCCGGCGGCACACAAACCAGAGAGAGGACACGCTCATGACTCAAGCTCGCAATCTGTTGATCGGTACCGCCATTGCCACGCTCGCTGCTTCGAGCGCCTTCGCGCAAAGCACGCAGCCGGCCCCCATGACGCCCCCGCCCGCGCAGGCGCAGACCATGCAGCCGGCGCCGGGCCAGATGTCGAATCAGATGCCGGGCAACGCGATGCCCGCGCAGGCCCAGCAACCGGCAACGCCGGCGCCGCAGAACCTCGTCGCACCCGCCCCGACGGACCCGCTCGTGCAGCGCCGCAACGCCAACGCACAGGCCAACGCGGAATACCGCGCGTCGAAGAAGGCGTCGAAGGCCGAACTGAAGGCGCAGCGCCAGCAGGCCAAGGCCGACTACAAGGAAGAGGTCAAGAACGCGAAGATCAATCGCAAGGCCGACAAGGACGCCGCCAAGGCCGAACTGAACGCCACTGAGCCGAGCACGCCGAAGGACACGGGACTGCAGCACTAAGCGGATCACTAAGCGGGTCGCTGTCCAGGCGGAAACGTTCAAGGGAGGACTTATGAAGCAAGGATCGAAGGCATTCATGGCCGCGCTTGTCGCGGCGACGCTGGCCAGCGCGAGCGCAGCTTCGTTCGCGCAGACCACCAGCGACGCGCCGATGACGAAGGCCGATCAGAAGGCGGAGAAGAAGCAGGCGTCGGCCGACAAGGACGCCGCTGTCGCGCAGGCCAAGGCCGACAAGAAGAAGACCGAAGCCCAGTCCGAAGCCAACGAAGCCGCTGCGGACGCCAAGCTGAAGAACGCGAAGAAGGCTGACTGATCGTCTGAACGCGTTGATCGGCGTGATGAGCCCGGTTCCTGTTGGACCGGGCTCGTTTGTCTTTTGGGGGCCAAAAGCTGAGCCGTGGCAAAGACTTGCGCGCGAAGGTTGTATGGATATACAGTGTGCGTCACTCTTTTCCCGCCAGTCCCATCTCCCGTGCTCACGCTCCCCGATACCGCCGACACCGCTGCCGATGCCACCGCCAGACAAGTCGCGGACTATCTCGCGAAGCTCAACGAGGCACAACGCCAGGCCGTCGAATTCGGTGTCGATGAACCCGATCGCCGTGGCGGGCCGCTGCTGGTCATCGCGGGCGCGGGATCCGGCAAGACCAATACGCTCGCGCATCGCGTCGCGCACCTGCTCGTGAAAGGCGCCGATCCGCATCGCATCCTGCTCCTTACTTTCTCGCGCCGCGCCGCCCTCGAAATGACCCGGCGCGTGACGCGCATCGCCACCCAGGCGCTCGGCACGCGCAGCGCCATCGCGCAGGGACTGACCTGGTCGGGCACCTTCCACAGCGTCGGCGCGCGGCTGCTGCGCGATTACGCCGATCTCGTCGGCCTCGCGCCGTCGTTCACCATCAACGACCGCGAAGACTCCGCCGACCTGATGAATCTCGTGCGCCACGAGCTCGGCCTGTCATCGAAGGAGAAGCGCTTTCCGGCCAAGTCCACCTGCTTTTCGATCTACTCGCGCGTCGTGAACACCGGCGCGTCGCTGGCCACGGTGCTCGACCAGTCGTTCCCCTGGTGCCGCGAGTGGGAAGCCGACCTGAAGCGCCTGTTCGCCGCGTATGTCAACGCCAAGCAGTCGCAAAGCGTGCTCGACTACGACGACCTCTTGCTCTACTGGTCGCATCTCGCGGCGGAGCCGTCGGTTGCGGCGGACTTGTCGAGCCGTTTCGATCACGTGCTCGTCGACGAATACCAGGACACCAACCGCCTGCAGGCGTCCATCCTGCTCGCGATGAAACCGGACGGACGCGGCCTGACCGTCGTCGGCGACGATGCGCAGTCCATCTATTCGTTTCGCGGCGCGACGGTGCGCAACATCCTCGACTTCCCCGGCCACTTCAACCCGCCCGCCGCCAGCGTCACGCTGGATCGCAACTACCGCTCGACACAGCCGATCCTCGAGGCGTCGAACGCAGTGATCGGGCTTGCGTCCGAGCGCTACACGAAGAACCTGTGGACCGACAAGGCGTCGGCGCAGAAGCCGCGCGTCGTCAGCGTCGCCGATGAAGCCGATCAGGCGCGCTATGTCGTCGAGAAAGTGCTGGAGGCGCGCGAAGGCGGCATGAAGCTCAAGTCGCAGGCGGTGCTGTTTCGCGCGGCGCATCACAGCGCCACGCTCGAAATCGAGCTCACGCGGCGCAACATTCCGTTCGTGAAGTTCGGCGGCCTCAAGTTCCTCGATTCGATCCACGTCAAGGACGTGCTCGCCGTGCTGCGCTGGGCCGAGAATCCGCGTGACCGCGTCGCGGGCTTTCGCGTTGCGCAGTTGCTGCCGGGCATCGGGCCGGCGCTGGCCGGGCGGCTGCTCGACAGTGTGAGCGCGCCGCAGGCGGTGGCGTCGCAGGCCATTGCCGGTTTTCAGGCGCCGGCGCGCGCCAGCGAGGACTGGCCGCGGTTCGTCGGGCTGATGGCGAAGCTGTGCGGCCGCGAATCGGGCTGGCCGGCCGAGTTCGAAATGATCCGCCGCTGGTATGAGCCGCATCTCGAACGCAATCACGAGGACGCGGCGATCCGTATCGGCGACGTGCTGCAGATGGAGAGCATTGCGTCGACGTATCCGACGCGCGAACGTTTCCTCACCGAACTCACGCTCGATCCGCCCGACGCGACCAGCGACGAATCCGGCGTGCCGCTGCTGGACGAGGACTATCTGATCCTCTCGACCATCCATTCGGCCAAGGGCCAGGAATGGCGCAACGTGTTCGTGCTCAATGGCGTGGACGGCTGCATTCCGTCCGACCTGGGCACTGGCAGCGACGAGGAAATCGATGAAGAGCGGCGCCTGTTGTATGTCGCGATGACGCGGGCGAAGGAAGACCTGCATGTCATCACGCCGCAGCGCTTCTACGTGCACAACCAGACGCATCTCGGCGACCGCCACGTGTGGGCGCAGCGTACGCGCTTCATTCCGCCGCATCTGCTGCCGCATTTCGAGGCGGCGGCCTGGCCGCCGGTCATCGCGCCCGCGGCGCCGACCGCTGCGGGGCTGGCGGCAGCCGCGAAGGCCAAGCTGGATATCGCGGCGCGCCTGAAGGGAATGTGGGAGTAAGAAGGGCGCGCGATCAGCGCTGCGCGCGCGAGGCGCGCGGCGTGCGCGGCGGCGAGAAGATGCTGCGCAGCCAGGCGGCGAAGCGCGTGTAGCCGTCGTAAGGCTCTTCGACAAACAATTCCGGGCGCAGCGAGCGCAGCATTTCGAGCACTTGCTGCGCTTCCTGTTTCTGGATCGAGCCATACACGATGCCGAGCCGCAGCAGGCAGCGCAGTTCACCGAGCTTCTCGCGCGCCGTCGAGCCGATGCTCGTTTCCACCGAAATCTTCATTTCGTAGACGCGCTGGCGCAGCGAATCGGCGAGGCGCCATGCGGGCGTCTGCATCTTCTCTTCCACTTCGCGAATGTCCGCCGCCGCGGACTTGATCTGCGAGGCCAGCATGTCCACTTGCGACACGTCGCCCTTGGCTTCGGTGACGATGGCCGCCGCCCATTCGCGCGACGCCTTGACGAGATCTTCCGCGGTCCAGTCGGCGCGAATCGCGAACGCGAAGCCATGTTCGGCCGCTTGGCGGATCAGGATCTCGACGACATCCGGAAACTCCTTGTCGAGCGCGCGCTTGGCCCACGCGTACTGGCCGTGCGAGAGCATGCGCTGCACGGCCTGCTCGGTGAGCGGCGTGTGGTTGTCGAGCAGGATCGCCCGCAGGAAGTCTTCGAACGACGGTGTGACGAACTGCGGATCCAGCTTCAGCGACAGACGCAGGAAGGCGTCGAAGTCGCGCTGCAAGGAAGCGATCGTCTCTTCGCGGAGCGAAAGGGTGATTTGACGCATGTTGGTTCCCGGTTCCGCTTCCGGATGCGCCGGAAGCGGGTGATGCTGGTGGCCCCGCTTCTGTGGGCGGAGGCCATTCGCTTCTGATATCGGCGCGGGTTCCGGGAACTTGAGGCTTTTTTCACGCTTTTTGAAAGCGATTTGCCGGCCGATGGAGGGAAAATGTTAGCGCAACACCAGCAGTTGCCAGACGAAGAACACGATCAGAGACACCGCAATCGTCAACAGCGGCCGTTTGCTCAGCACGCATACGATGACCGCCACGAGCGCCGCCACCAGCTGCGGATTGCGCCAGGTGATCTCGGCGCCGGCGCCGTGCGGCGAAACCGTCATTGGCACGATGATGGCGGTCAGCACCGTCACGGGCACGAACGAAAGCGCGGTGCGCACAATGGGCGGGAAGGGCAGGCGCTCGCCGAGCACGAACACCGCGGCGCGGATCGTGAAGGTGACCACGGCCATGCCGAGAATGAGCAGCACGTAGTTCGAGGCCGCATTCATTGCGCGTGCTCCCTCGAAGCTTGCTTGCGTTGCACGCGCTGGTCCCGCAGCGTGAGCATCATGCCGACCGCCACGCCCACGAGCACCGCCGCGAGCAGGCCCAGCTTGTACGGCCAGTCCTGCCACGCGAACGACAGCACGCCCGAGGCCAGCGCCGCCGCGACGAAACGCACCGCGACGAGCTGCGGCACGATGATCGCGATAAAGGTGGCGACCATCGCGAAGTCGAGTCCGAGCGACTTGAGGCCGGGAAACGCCGCGCCGAACAGCAGGCCGATGAGCGTCCACGCCTGCCAGTTCAGATACATCGCGACGCCGGAGCCGAAGAAATAGTGCGGTCCGATCTCACCGGGATTGCGCTTCTGATAGTGCGCGTAGGCGACGGCGAAGACTTCGTCGGTGAGCACGGCGGCGAGCGCCCAGCGCCAGCGTTGCGGCAGATGCGCGACATACGGCGCAAGCGTCGCGGAATAGAGCACATGACGGAGATTGACGACGAGCGTCGTCGCCCAGATGACGGCGAAGCTCGCATGCGACGCGATCAACCCGACCGCGATGAATTGCGCCGATCCGGCGAACACGGCGAGCGACATCAGCTGCCCGTGCCACAGGGAGAGCGGGCTGGCCGTGACGAGCGTGCCGAAGATCACGCCGAAGGGCGCGGCGCCGATCATCATTGGAAGGGTGTCGCGGGCGCCGGCGGCGAATTCGCGCAGTGCCTGGCCGGATGGCGGCGTGGATGGTCGAGTAGAGTGCCGTGCGGACTGCATGGCGGACGATTGTGCGGATGTTGCCTTCAAGATTTCCTCCTGTGGCAGCGAGGATACGCAACGCGGTGTCCGGATGGCTTGTACGTTCTTGCGCTTGCCGGCGCTTCCGCTGTGGCTGATTGCCGGACGCTCAGCGCCAGCGGCCCGGCGGCACGCCGAACGCGCGCTTGAAGTGGCGCGTGAAGTGACTCTGGTCGGTGAAGCCGCTGGCGGCTGCGACGTCGGTGACCGACGCGCCCGACCGCAGCGCGGGCAGCGCCCGCACGATACGCATCTGGTTGCGCCAGGCGTGCGGCGCGAGACCGGTCGTGCGCGCGAACAGACGGGCGGCGTGAAAGGTCGACAGGCCCACCGTGCGCGCCAGTTCGGCGAGCGTGACGGGTTCGAGCAGGTCGTCGGCGAGACGCGACTTCATGGTTTCGACGCGCTGCGCGTCGGCGGCGAGCGACGGCGCCTCCGCATGTTCCAGCGCGTGCCGGCCGACCAGCGTGGTGACGGCATCGACGAGAGCCAGTTCGGCCTCGAGCGGATCCGCGCCGCGCTCCAGCAGGCGATGCGCATGCACGAGGCGGCGCGCGAGATCGGCGTCGCGGATGATGTGATCCGGAAACCGGGGCGCGACGGCGCGCTGTCCGCACAGATCGTGCGCCAGGTCCTCGACGAACGGCACCGGCAAATAGAACACGCGATAACGCCAGCCGACATCGACTGCCCGCGCGCCCGTATGCACTTCGCCCGGATTGATCACAGGCACCGAACCGGTTTCCGCCACGTGGTGCGCGCCGCGATAGTCGAAGCATTCCGCGCCGGCCTCGATCACCGGCACCGTGTAGGCGTCGTGCCAGTGCGGCGTGAATTCGTGGTCGTAGTATTCCGCGGTCACCATGTCCGCGTCCGGCACGAGCGGCGAGCGCCAGTAGCGTGCGGCATCGCGGAAATGGGCGGCGTTCATGGCGTAAGGGCGGGTAAAGAAGGGAAACCGTCAGTCTATAACGTTGTCACTTCACCGGTATGGTCGTGCCTTCCGGCACCGGCACGGCGGTTACGCTGTTCTTCGGACTGCCGGTCGCGATGCGGTCGCTGTAAGTGAGATAGACGAGCGTGTTGCGCTTCGTATCGACCACGCGCACCACGTGCAGGGTTTTGAAGATGAACGACATGCCCGCCGAGAAGACGTCGGTCTTCTGCTTGAGCGGCTGGGAGAATCTGATCGGGCCGACTTGGCGACAAGCGATCGACGCTTCGGTCGGATCTTCCGCGATGCCCAGCGTGCCCTTCACGCCTCCCGTGCGCGCCCGCGAAACGTAGCAGGTCACGCCTTGCACGAGCGGGTCGTCGTAGGCATCGACGGTGACGCGGTCAGAGCCTGTGAAACGGAAGTTGGTATTGACGCTGGCGATTTCCTCGGCATGCGCGAGTCCCGCGCCGTAGAAGGAGGCCAGCAGTGCGAAAGCGAGGACGGGACGCTTCATCGACATCATCCGGAAAAGAAGAGGGGCGTCGTATTGTATCGACGCCCCTGGGTTCTTTCGATGTGTCGCACATCGGGTCCGTTCAATGGAAGATCAGGTAGAGAATCACCAGAACCACCACCGGCACGCCGAGCAGCCATCCGAGCAAGTAAGGCATGTTGTCCTCCTTCGCGTGTTTGTTTTTGACGGTTCCAGTATCGCGAAGGCGGCGCATGAACGTTAGCCGTGCAAGTCCGAAAGCTTTGTAGGTCATGTCCTATCTCGAGCTTACGTAATCATTACGCTTAAACCCGCTTGCGCGCCGGACGATCGCGATAAAGCGTCCGCACATAGTCCAGATGCTCGCCTGCGCATTCCCGCGCCCGTGAAGGGTTGCGCGAGACGATCGCATCGAACATCGCGCGATGCTGCGCCATCAGGTTGGCCTCGACTTCGTCGTCGTAGTCGACCAGCCGATGCGACGTCAGCATCGATTCGCGCACCAGCTCGTTCAACCCATGCATGACGTGCGTCAGCGCGACGTTGTGCGTGGCATCGGCGATGGCCAGATGGAAGGCCGCGTCCTTCTCCGCGATGCGCGTGCTCTTGCTGGCCACCGCGGCCTCGAGCGCACCGAACGCGGCGGCGATACGCGCCAGATCGGCCTCGGTGGCGCGCTCGGCGGCGTAGGCCGTGGACAGGGTCTCCAGCCCGTGACGCAGTTCCAGCACGTCGGCGCTCGCGTCCGGCTGCTGATCGAGCAACACGGCAAGCGGGCGCGACACCAGCGGCGCCGTCACATCCGATACGACGAAACCTCCGCGCCCCGCCGCGCGGATGAAGCCATCGGATTCCAGCCGGATCAGCGCCTCACGCAGCGACGGACGCGACACGTTCAACTGTTCGGCGAGGTCGCGTTCGGCGGGCAGGCGCTGGCCGGGCAGCAACGTGCCGTTCGAGATCAACTCGCGAATCTGTCCGGACACGACGTCCGAGATGCGCACGCGGGCGTAGGAATGCGATTGGACGGGCTGGAAGGTCATCGATTGATGCAGACGGGACGTGGAAAACTCGGAGGTGCCCGAGTTTGACACGAAACACGCATCTCTTTAAAGTCGTGGTCAGACCAAGCTTACCAAAAAGACTCGCCCCCGTTCCCGCAATCGATATCCGCCATCGGTCCTCATGAAAGTCGCCCTCTTCGTGCCTTGTTTCATCGACGCCTTCTATCCGCAAGTCGGTATCGCCACGCTGGAACTGCTCGAACGGCTCGGGCTCGATGTCGACTATCCGCAGGACCAGACCTGTTGCGGCCAGCCGATGGCCAACAGCGGCGCACACAAGGACGCCGCCGGCGCGGAACGCGTGTTCGCGCGCAATTTCGCCGACTATGACTACGTGGTGGGGCCGTCGGCGAGCTGCACGCATCACGTGCGCGAGCACTTCACCGCGATCCAGCAGACCAGCGCGGTGCAGAAGGTGCGGCGCAGCACGTTCGAACTGGTCGAGTTCCTTCACGACGTGCTCGGCGTGCGCGAGTTTCCGTGGGCCGAGTTTCCGCACCGCGTCGGGCTGCACAACAGTTGCAGCGCGGTGCGGCATCTGCGCGAGACGTCGAATTCCGAAGTCGCGGGCACGCCGTACTCGAAGCCGCGCGCGTTGCTGGAAGGCGTGAAGGGCATCGAGTTCGTCACGCCCGCGCGTCCCGACGAATGCTGCGGCTTCGGCGGCACCTTCTCCGTGACCGAGGCGGCCGTCTCCGTGCGCATGGGGCAGGACAAGGTGAGCGATCACGTCGGCGCGGGCGCGGAGTACATCGTGTCGGGCGACATGTCGTGCCTGATGCACCAGCAGGGCTGCGCGGAACGCATGAAAGTAGAGGCGAAGTTCATCCATATCGCGCAGGTGCTGAACGGAGCGCGCGCATGAGCAAGACCATCCGTATCGATCACGCGAAGGCAGCCAGCGCGTTCCTGCAGAAACCGGATCACGTCGCGTTCCATGACAAGCGCCTGTGGGACTTGCGCACCAAGCGCGATGCACAGGCGCACGGCATCGCCGAATGGGAAACGATGCGCGATCTGGCGTCGGGCATCAAGGAACACACGCTGTCGCATCTCGCGGACTACCTCGCGCAGTTCGCCGATCAGGCCGAGAAGAACGGCGTGACCGTGCATTTCGCGGCGAACGCGCAGGAACACAACGAGCTCGTCTACCAGCTGATGAGCGAGCGCGGCATGACCGCCCTCGTGAAGAGCAAGTCGATGCTCACCGACGAATGCTACATGCGCGACTATCTCGAGCCGCGCGGCATCACGGTGATGGAGACGGACCTCGGCGAGCGCATCCAGCAGCTCGATCACCAGGATCCGAGCCACATGGTGGTGCCGGCCGTCCACAAGTTGCGCGCGGACGTGGCGGAACTGTTCGGGCGCACCATCGGCACCGATCCCGCGAACAGCGACATCCACTATCTCGCGGAAAGCCAGCGCATGAACACGCGGCCGTACTTCGTGCGCGAGAAGACCGCCGGCATGACCGGCTGCAACTTCGCGGTCGCGGAGACGGGCACGGTCGTCGTGTGTACGAACGAGGGCAACGCGGACCTGTCGGCGAACGTGCCGCCGCTGCATATCGCATCGATCGGCATCGAGAAGATCATTCCGACCATCGCGGATCTCGGCGTGTTCGTGCGCATGTTGTCGCGCAGCGCGCTCGGCTCGCCGATCACGCAATACACCTCGCATTTCCGCCAGCCGCGGCCGGGCACGGAGATGCACTTCATCCTCGTCGACAACGGCCGCTCCGAGCGCCTGGCGATGGACGACTTCTGGTTTTCGCTCAAGTGCATCCGCTGCGGCGCGTGCATGAACACGTGCCCGGTGTATCGAAGGAGCGGCGGGCTGTCGTACGGCGGCACGTATTCCGGACCGATCGGCGCGATCATCAATCCGACCCACGACCTGAAGCGCTACAGCGCGCTGCCGTTCGCCTCGACGATGAACGGCAGCTGCACCAACGTGTGTCCGGTGAAGGTGAACATCCACGAGCAGATCTACAAGTGGCGCGAGGTGATCGCTGAAAAGCACGAGGTGCCCTTCGTCAAGCAGGAAGTGCTCAAGATGGCGGGGCGGCTGCTGGCGAGTCCGACGCTGTATCGCGCGAGCGTGGCATCGCTGGGCGGCGCGCTCAAGCGTCTGCCCAACTTCGTGCTCTACAACCCGCTCAACATCTGGGGACGCCAGCGCGAACTGCCCGAGGCGCCCGCCGAGACCTTTCACGAGTGGTACAGGAAAAACCGGAAGCCGGCCAAATGACGAGTCGTGAAGCCTTTCTCTCGAAGATCCGCGCGGCGCAGCCCGCCGCGCGTCCGCGGCCGGAGGTGCCGCTGTTTGCGGCGCCGCCGGGCGACCTGAAGGAGCGCTTCAGCACGGCGCTTGCCGCGATGGGCGGCACGTGTGCCGAGGCATCGAGTGTGCAGGACGTGAATGCGCTGATCGCCGCGCGCTTTGCGGAAGCGAAGGTGATCGCCTCGGCCGTGCCGGGTGTCGCGGGCAACCGGCCGCTCGCAGCGGACACGGTGCCGGCGTCGCTCCAGGACGTCGATGTCGCGGTCGTCAGGGGGCGCTTCGGTGTCGCGGAAACCGGCTCGGTGTGGTTCAGCGAGCAGGAGTATGTCGTGAACTCGATCGGCTATCTGGCCCAGCATCTCGTCGTGCTGCTCGATCCGGCGCAGCTCGTCGAAGGCTTGCAGCAGGTCTACCGGCGCGATGACTTCAGGACGGCGCGCTATGCGGTGCTGGTGACCGGGCCGTCGGCGACGGCGGATATCGAGGGCGTGCTGATTCGCGGCGCGCAGGGCGTGCGCTCGCTCACGCTGGTGTGGCTCGCGTGAAGCGGCTTGTGTGGAGCGTCAGTAACGCCAGAAGATCGCCACTGCGATGCCGCCGAACAGCAGCCACT
Organism: Caballeronia sp. LZ032; assembly: GCF_031451315.1. Taxonomy (NCBI): domain Bacteria; kingdom Pseudomonadati; phylum Pseudomonadota; class Betaproteobacteria; order Burkholderiales; family Burkholderiaceae; genus Caballeronia; species Caballeronia sp. LZ032. The sequence goes on along the minus strand of NZ_JARUXP010000001.1, from coordinate 2,136,209 downwards.
TGACGATGTAGTACACGGTCCGGTTCCAAGCCTTCAGGCGCTTGCCGACGAGCCGGATCGAATAGAGATACTTGAACGCGTGATTCAAGCCGCCGGTGCGGTCGCCGACTTCGTTCGGCGACGCCGCCGCGCGCATCAGGAAGCCGCCGACCACGTGATTGACCGCCTGCGCCCAGCGGTATTTCATCGGCCGTTCGATGTCGCAGAACAGGATGATGCGCTCCACGTCGGTCTTGTTCTCCGCCCAGTGCAGAAAGGTTTCGTCGAACACGACTTCCTCGCCGTCACGCCACGCATAGCGCTCGCCATCGACGACGATCGCGCAGCCGTCGCTGTTCGGCGTGACGAGGCCCAGGTGATAGCGCAGCGAACCCGCGTAGGGATCGCGATGCAGCGTCAGCGTGCCGCCGGGCGGCAGCATCGCGAACATCGCCGCCTTGACGGTGGGAATGCCTTGCAGGATCGCGAGCGTCTGCGGGCACGGCACCACGGCCGACGGATGCGGGCGGTCATACCATTTGAGATAGAAGCGCCGCCAGCCGCGTCGGAAGAATGAATTGAAACCGATGTCGTTGTAATGGGCCGCCGCCTGAATCTTGCTGGCTTCGTGCAGAGCCATGGCTTCGGCGCGGATGGTTTGCCAGTGCGTCTTGAGCGGCGCGAGTTCGGGAAAGAGGGAAGTGTGGAGATACGGCGTGGACGGTACGCGCGAGAACAGATAGACGAAGCCGTTCACCGGCGACATGAAGGTCGAATGATCGGAGAGCTGCCGGAAGAAACCGTGGCGAACCTTGCCGCGCCAGTGCGTGTAGGCCGCGCAGACGATGAAGATCAACAAGATGACCCAGCGCATCGCTTCTCTCCTTGTCGACTATCGAATTCAACGATCGACCCGGTAGATTATACAAACGGTTAAACGAACTCCGCTTGGACGGTGACGACGCGTAGCGGGGAGAGAACCGGCGCGCAAAAACAAAAAGCCCGGTCGAAAGACTGGGCTTTTGCTGGATCCTGCGATGAAGCCTTTTTGGCTCCCCGACCTGGGCTCGAACCAGGGACCTACGGATTAACAGTCCGGCGCTCTACCGACTGAGCTATCGGGGAACAACTGACAACATCTGAAGCTGAGATGAAAAACCCAGCCAAGAGACTGGGTTTTGAACAACGCTTGCTGGCGCTTTTGAAGAAACTTCGTGTTGAAGCTCTTGGCTCCCCGACCTGGGCTCGAACCAGGGACCTACGGATTAACAGTCCGGCGCTCTACCGACTGAGCTATCGGGGAACATCTACAGCAGAGAAGCGAAATTATAGGGGGGTGGTGCTTTGCTGTCAACGCCCAATCTTCATTCGATTACCTGAAGAAGGGGCGCGCATCTCACACGAAACGACGGGCGATGCCGGACGTCGCTGAACGTATCAGCGCTCGAGCAGATTCAGCTTGTCCTTGACGTCCTTGAACTCGTCCGACTCCGGCAGCGGCGCCTTGGTCTTGGTGATGCTCGGCCAGTTGCGGGCGAGATCGGCGTTCAGTTCAGTGAAGTGCTGCTGATCCCCGGGTACATCTTCTTCGGCGTAGATCGCGTTGACCGGGCATTCGGCGACGCACACGGCGCAGTCGATGCACTCGTCCGGATCGATCGCGAGAAAGTTGGGACCTTCGCGGAAGCAATCCACCGGGCACACGTCCACGCAATCGGTGAACTTGCACTTGATGCAGCTTTCGGTCACAACGTGAGTCATTCAGGCTCCTGCATGCGGAATTCGTGGGGGCTGCGCCCTGGGCGGCTGCATGGGCCGGGAGGTGCGCTTGCGGAAACGCGTATTGTAGCGTAATAGGAAAAACGGACGCGAGCGCCCGCAACGCCTGCCTTATATCGATTCGTGATGTGGGTATATGCGGTACGGGAAGCCTTTGCAGCGGGCTTGAAAGGGCGTCATGCCCCATGCCGGCGCGCACATTCGGGTAACATGACCTGCGGGGCGTAATCGGGTCAGAGTCTGTTTGACGCAAGCCCGGCCGCCATCAATGCACATCGAGACAGCATCGGGCCAGCGGGGCAGGCGGCTCGAACCGGTGCGTCGTCTTTTCGCGTGGATGTTTCAGCCAGAACCATGATCATCACTTCGCTGCTCGACACCGACCTCTATAAATTCACGATGATGCAGGTCGTGCTGCATCATTTTCCGGCCGCGCACGCCGAGTATCGCTTTCGCTGCCGCACGCCGAATGTCGATCTCACGCCGTACATCGACGAAATTCGCGACGAAGTCCGTCAGCTCTGCAATCTGCGCTTCAAGGAAGAAGAACTCGACTATCTGCGGCGCATGCGCTTCATCAAGAGCGACTTCATCGACTTCCTCGCGCTGTTCCATCTGAACGAGAAGTCCATTCGCATCGCGCCCTCGGCGAAGAATAACGGCGAGATCGATATCGACATCGAAGGACCCTGGCTGCATACCATCCTCTTCGAGATTCCGGTGCTCGCGATCGTCAACGAGGTCTACTTCCGCAACACCCAGCGCAAGCCCGAATACGAAACCGGCCGCGAACGCCTGCGCGAGAAGATCAAGCTGCTCGCCACGCCGCCCGAATATTCCGACTGCAAGATCGCCGACTACGGCACGCGCCGCCGCTTTTCCAAGCAGTGGCACGAGGAAGTCGTGCTGACGCTCAAGGAACGCCTGGGCGCGCAGTTCGCCGGCACGAGCAACGTCTACTACGCGATGAAGCACGGCCAGCGCCCGCTCGGCACCATGGCGCATGAGTACTTGCAGGCGTGCCAGGCGCTGGGTCCGCGCCTGCGCGATTCGCAGATCTACGGCTTCGAGATGTGGGCCAAGGAATATCGCGGCGACCTGGGCATCGCGCTGTCGGACGTGTACGGCATGAAGGCGTTCCTGAACGACTTCGACATGTACTTCTGCAAGCTCTTCGACGGCGCGCGGCACGACTCGGGCGATCCGTTCGACTGGGGCGAGCGCCTGCTGCGCCATTACGAAGAGAACCGCTGCGACCCGCGCACCAAGATCCTCGTGTTCTCGGACGCGCTCGATATCCCCAAGGTGCTGCAGCTTTACGAACGTTTCCGTGGCCGCTGCCAGCTCGCGTTCGGCGTCGGCACGAATCTCACCAACGATCTCGGCTATCAGCCGCTGCAGATCGTCATCAAGATGGTTCGCTGCAACGGGCAGCCGGTGGCGAAGCTCTCGGACTCGCCGGGCAAGAACATGTGCGACGACCGCGCCTATCTTGCCTACCTGCGCCAGGTGTTCGGCATCGAGCAGCCGGTGGGCGAACTCTGACGCGTACCTTGTTGAGTGCCTTGTTCGCGCCGCCGGCCCAGGCCGTCCGGCCGAGGTTCGCGCGCAAACCCCGCTCGCTATAATCCGACGCGTCGCTGATCGATTCGGCTCACACATCTACGCATTCACGCATTCACCCAGCATCGCAGAGGAAAGAGGACGGCACCATGGATACATCGGCCGCGCGCCGCACCATTCTCGCGCGCATCCGCAGTGCGCAGGGTCGTCACGGCGAGCCGACGGACGCCGAGCGCGCGGCGGCGCAGGAGTATGTCGAGCGGCATCCGGCAGGCCCGCGTCCGCCTTTGCCGCAGACGCGCGAAGAACTCGTCGCGCGGTTCAGGCTGGAGGCCGAGCGTCTTGCCACCACCGTCGCCGAAGTCGAGTCGCTGGCCGAAACCCCTGCCGATGCCGCGCGCTATCTTCATGCGCTGAATCTCCCGACCGAGGTCGTCGCGTGGCCCGCGCTCGCTGACCTGCCGTTTGCCGAAGCCGGCCTGCACGTGTCATTGCGCAAGCCTGCCGATGCCGATCTCGTCGGCATCACCGGCTGTTTCTGCGCCACCGCCGAAACCGGCTCGCTCGTGCTGCTGTCCAGCGCCGAAACGCCCGCATCCGGCGCGCTGCTGCCTGCCACCCACATTGCCATCGTGCCGGCGTCGCGCATCGTCGCGGCGCACGAAGACGCCTTCGCGCTCATCCGCGCCGAGCGGGGCGAACTGCCGCGCGCGGTCAATTTCGTCTCGGGACCGTCGCGCACCGGCGATATCGAACAGACCATCGTGCTCGGCGCGCACGGGCCGTATCGCGTGCATGTCATCGTCGTGCGCGGAGCCTGAGTCTTATGCGGCTTCTCGCTGGCGGTATCCTGCTCGCTGTATTGGCATCGGTCACGAATCCCGCGGCGGCGGCCACGCTCGACGGCGCAACGCTCTCCGCCGCGTGGGGACTGCCGTTCATCGGCGTCTTGCTGTCCATCGCGGTCTTTCCGCTCGTGGCCGCGAAGGTTTGGCATCACCACTATGGCAAGATCGCGGCCGCGTGGACGCTCGCATTTCTCGTGCCGTTCGCCGTCGCGTTCGGGGCCGGCACTGCCGGCGGCGTGCTGCTGCACGCACTGCTCGAAGAATATATTCCCTTCATCATCCTGCTGGCCGCGCTCTATACGGTGGCGGGCGGCATCTGCGTGCGCGGCAACCTGCATGGTTCGGCGCGGCTCAACACCGGATTGCTCGCGCTCGGCACCGTGCTCGCGAGCCTCATGGGCACGACCGGCGCGGCCATGCTCCTGATCCGGCCGTTGTTGCGCGCCAACGACAACCGCAAGCACGTCGTGCATGTGGTCGTGTTCTTCATCTTTCTGGTCGCCAATGCGGGCGGCTCGCTCACGCCGCTGGGCGATCCGCCGCTGTTCCTGGGCTTCCTGAACGGCGTCGGATTTTTCTGGACCACGCTGCATCTCGCGCTGCCCATGCTGGTGCTTTGCGTCGCGTTGCTCGCGCTGTTTTATCTGCTCGACAGCCACTACTGGCGCAAGCACGATGCTCGCCGGCCGGCACTCGACCCGACGCCCGATACGCCGTCGCTCGGCGTCGACGGCAAGATCAACTTCGCGTTGCTCGCCGCCATCGTCGCGCTGGTGCTGATGAGCGGCGTGTGGAAGCCCGGCATCGCGTTCAATGTGTTCGGCACGCAGGTGCAGTTGCAGAATCTCGTGCGCGATGTGCTGCTTGCCGGCGTGCTGCTGGCATCGCTCGCATGGACGCCGAACAGTGCGCGCGAGGGCAATGCGTTCGACTGGGCGCCCATCGCGGAAGTGGCCAGGCTGTTCGCCGCGATCTTCGTCACCATCGCGCCGGTCATCACCATCCTGCGCGCGGGCGCGGACGGCGCGTTCGCGGGCATCGTGCACGCGGTGTCGGACGCGAACGGCAAGCCGGTGGACCTGGCGTACTTCTGGGCCACGGGCCTGTTGTCGTCATTCCTCGACAACGCGCCCACCTATCTCGTGTTCTTCAATCTCGCGGGTGGCGACGCCCGCACGCTCATGACCACCGACGCCACCACGCTCGCCGCCATTTCCGCGGGCGCGGTCTTCATGGGCGCGAACACGTATATCGGCAATGCGCCGAATTTCATGGTCAAGGCGATCGCCGAGTCGCGCGGCGTGCGCATGCCGAGTTTCTTCGGCTATATCGCGTGGTCGGGCGTCGTCTTGCTGCCGCTTTTCGCCATGCTGGGCTGGCTATTTTTCCGGGAGTAGGCAATGAAGAAGAAAGTGCTTGTCGCACGATCCACGTTCCCTGATGTGATCGAGCGGCTGAAACAATACTTCGATGTGGACGCCAACCTGGGCGATGTCCTTCCGCAGGATGAATTCGTCCGGCGTCTCGCCAATTGCGACGGCGCGTTCACGGCCGGAGAGCGCGTCGGCGACGCCGAACTCGCGGCCGCGCCGAAGCTGAAAGTGGTTGCGAACATGGCAGTCGGCTACAACAACTTCGACATGCAGGCCTTCGACGCACACGGCGTGCTCGGCACCAACACGCCGGACGTGCTCAACGAAAGCACCGCCGACTTCGGCTGGGCGCTGATGATGGCGGCCGCGCGCCGCGTGACCGAGTCGGAGCATTTCCTGCGCGCGGGCCAGTGGCAGAAATGGTCCTTCGATTCCTTCCTCGGCGCGGACGTCTACGGCTCGACGCTCGGCGTGATCGGCATGGGGCGCATCGGGCAGGCGCTCGCGCGGCGGGCCAGCGGCTTCAACATGCGCGTGCTGTATCACAACCGTTCGCGCGTCGCGCCCGAGATCGAGGCCGCGCTGAATGCGGAGTACGCGTCGAAGGAAGATCTGCTGAAGCGCGCGGATCACGTGGTGCTCGTCGTGCCGTATTCGAAGGAGAGCCATCACACCATCGGCGCGGCCGAGCTCGCGCTGATGAAGCCGACCGCGACGCTCACGAACATCGCGCGCGGCGGCATCGTCGACGATGCCGCGCTGATCGCCGCTTTGCGTGACAAGCGCATCGCCGCGGCGGGCCTCGATGTCTTCGAAGGCGAGCCGAACTTCAATCCTGACTTCCTGGTGCTCGACAACGTCGTGCTGACGCCGCACATCGCCAGCGCAACCGAGGCCACGCGCCGCGCCATGGCCAATCTCGCCGCCGACAACCTGATCGCCGCGCTCGGCGAAGGCCCGCGCGCGGGCAATCCGCCGAACCCGATCAACCCGGGCGTACTGAAGAAATGATGGAACTGCTGGTGGGCGCGGTCGCCGTGCTGGCGCTCGCGCTGGTGATTGCGCTCATTGCGCTGGTCGTGACGCTGCGGCGTCCGTCGCACGGCGGCATGCATGACGAGTTCGAGGCGCTCACCGATCGCGTCAACGACATGGGCGAGGCGCATGCGCGCGCGCAGGAACGGCTCGAACGCGGCCTGCGCGGCGATATCGCCGAAAGCGGGCGGGTGTCGCGCATGGAAGCTCAGAGCGGCTTCGCGCAGTTCCATCAGACGCTGTCGACGCAACTGGCGAGTACAGCGAACGTGCAGAACGCCCAGTTCGACGCGCTTGCGCAACAACTGGCGCAACAGAGCCAGCAGGCGCGCGAGGATCAGGGCAACGCGTTGAAGCGCTTCGCCGATTCGATCTCGCTGCATCTCGCGCAGCTGTCGGAGGCGAACGAACGGCGGCTCGGCGAGGTGCGCGCGACGCTCGAGGCGCGTCTCAAGGACATCGAGGCGAACAACGCGACGAAGCTCGACGAAATGCGCCGCACCGTCGATGAAAAGCTGCACGCCACGCTGGAGCAACGGCTGGGCGAGTCGTTCAAGCTGGTGTCGGACAGGCTGGAGCAGGTGCATCGCGGACTGGGCGAAATGCAGACACTCGCGGCGGGCGTCGGCGACCTGAAGAAGGTGCTGACCAACGTCAAGACGCGCGGCACCTGGGGCGAAGTGCAGCTCGAAGCACTGCTGGAGCAGCTGCTCACGCCGGAGCAGTACGCCAAGAACGTCGCTACGGTGCCGAAGAGCAACGAACGCGTGGAATTCGCGATCAAGCTCCCAGGCCGTCATGACGCGCCGGGAGCGTCCTCGACATCCGATGAAGCCGCCACGCCTGTGTGGCTGCCCATCGACGCGAAGTTTCCGCGCGAGGACTACGAGCGTCTGATCGACGCGCAGGAACGTGCCGATCCGGCCGCGGTCGAGGACGCCGCACGCGCGCTCGAAGGCCGGTTGCGCGCGGAGGCAAAGGCGATCGCGCAGAAATACGTCGCGCCGCCGCATACCACCGACTTCGCGCTGCTGTTCCTGCCGACCGAAGGTCTGTATGCCGAAGCGCTGCGTCGCCCTGGTCTGAGCGATGCGTTGCAGCGCGACTATCGCGTGAGCATTGCCGGGCCGACGACGCTGACCGCGCTGCTCAACAGCTTGCAGATGGGCTTCCGCACGCTGGCCATCGAGAAGCGTTCCAGCGAGGTCTGGCAGGTGCTGGGCGCGGTGAAGACCGAGTTCGGCAAGTTCGGCGACGTGCTGGCGCGGACCAAGTCGCAGCTGGAAACGGTCACGCGCTCGATCGAGGCGGCGCAGACGCGCACGCGGCAGATGAACAAGCGGCTTCGCGACGTGGAAGCGTTGCCGGGAGAGCGGGCGGCGGGGCTGCTGGGCGAGGCGTCGGGTGACGCACCCCCGCCCGAAGGTGAAGAAGACGAGTGACCTACGAAGACACAGCCAGCCGTTCGAGCGGCTCGCCCGTGACGCGCACGATGCGCCAGTCGGGCAGCACGGTCGCGCCCATCTTTTCGTAGAAGTCGATGGCGTTCTGGTTCCAGTCGAGCACCGACCATTCGAAGCGGCCGCATTGACGCTCCACTGCGAGCGCGGCCAGCTTCTTCAACATCTGCGTGCCGAGGCCACTGCCGCGCATCGAGGGACGTACGTAGAGGTCTTCGAGGTACAGCCCGCGCTTGCCCAGGAAGGTCGAGAAATTCTGGAAGAACAACGCATACGAGACGATCTCGCCGTTCTGTTCGGCAACCAGCGCTTCGGCGGCCGGGCGCGCGCCGAACAACGCATCGTGCACGTCCTGCTCGGTGGCGATAAACAGATGCGTCAGCTTCTCGAACTCGGCCAGTTCGAGCATCAGCGCGAACACGGCGCCGACATCGGCGGGCGTCGCCGCGCGGATCAGGGCGGCGCTCATGCTTCCTCCGGCGCGTCGGACAGCGTGATCTCAATGCCGCCGAAACGCGACGCCACCCAGTTGTACGCGTGACAGGCAATCCACAGCAGGATGAAGCCGAGTATCGCGTTGAGCAGCAGCGCGCTCGTGACCGTGCTGACTTCCACCGAGCCATAGCGCACGAACGCGACCACGACGCCCAGCAGCACGATCGGCACGCTGAAGGTCAGATAAACGAGGATCAGCGCCTTGGCGGTCTGTCCCGGTGCGATGAACGAAATCTGTTTTTTCATGGAAGGGTGCCCCGTCTGTCGATATAGGAATGAGGGTTACGGCGATACGCGCGCGTGGCGCAGCTATCAGATCAGGCCGTCGAACGGCACGATCTCGACATCGTCGCCGGCGTCTATGTCACCGCGAGCATGCTCGAGCACGATGAAGCAGTTCGCTTCGCTCATCGAGCTGAGCACGCCCGAGCCTTGCGGACCGGTCGTGACGACGCGCCAGCCGCCGTCGGCCTCGCGTGTCGCGATGCCGCGCTGGAATTCGGTGCGGCCCGCGCGTTTTTTCATCGGTTCCGCGGCGCGGGCGCGCAGGGCCGTGAGCGCCTGCCGCTGCGCACCCGACATGGCCAGCAAGGCCTCGCGCACGATGAAGTAGAAGGTCGCCATCACGGCGACCGGATTGCCCGGCAAGCCGAAGAACAGCGCCGAGCTGCCCGCGCCCGCGCGCTCGCCCGACCACAGGCGGCCAAACGCCAGCGGCCGGCCGGGGCGCATTGCGATCTTCCAGAAGGCGACTTCGCCGAGCGAATTCAGCAGGTCGCGCGTGAAGTCCGCATCGCCCACTGAGACGCCGCCTGAACTGATGACGACATCCGCACTGTGGGTGGCGTGACGCAGCGCGGTTTCGAGCGAGGCGCGGTCGTCGCGCACGATGCCGAGATCGAGGGTGTCGACGCCCAGGCGCCGGAGCATCGCGAAAAGCGTGTAGCGATTGCTGTCGTAGACGCTGCCCGCGCTCAGTGTTTCGCCGATGGAGCGCAATTCGTCGCCGGTCGAGAAGAAGGCCACGACGAGCCGCTTGCGCACCGCGACTTCGCCGATCCCGAGCGACGCGAGCAACCCGAGGTCCGACGCCCGCACGATGCGTCCGGCGGTCAGCGCGGGCTTGCCCTTGGCGAGATCCTCGCCCGCCAGCCGGCGATTCTGTCCCGCGCGGATGCCCGTCACGGCGAAGCGAATGGTGTCGCCTTCGCGGGTGACCTGCTCTTGCGGCACCACCGTGTCGTAGCCCGGCGGCATGAGCGCGCCGGTCATGATGCGCACGCATTCGCGCCCGCCGGACGTGGCCACGAAGGGACGGCCGGCGAACGCCGTGCCCGCGACCGGAAGTTCGACCGTTGCGCCGCCGCCCGTCACCGCCGTTACTGCCGTAGCCGCGAACGCGTAGCCGTCCATCGCGGAATTGTCGAAGGCGGGGACGTCGATGGGAGAAATCACGTCCTCCGCCAGCACGCGGCCAAGCGCGTCGTGCAGGCTCACGCGTTCGGATGGCGTGTTTGCTCCGCGCGGCATCGCCCATTGACGCACGATGTCCTGCGCGGCCTCGACGGGCAGCGCATTCGGATCGTACTGAGCAACGGAGGCGAAGAGTTCCTTGGGCGTGGTCATGAATCGGAGTGGATCGCGGCCTGCGTCGGGCGGTGAGACCATGCCACGGCAGCGGAGAGAACAAGCAGCCCGGAAGGATCAGGCCGCATGGGCGGACGCGAGCGAACAGCGGGTTGAGCGGTCAGTCGCGCTCCAGCTCGGCCAGCTGCTGCAAATCGTTGACATTGTAAAACGCACGTACATCGTGAAATTGGACTTCGGCCGCCGTGTGGCGCGCGTACCACGCGCGCACCTTGCGCTCGCCGGCGTCCAGCCAGGCGTGGAGATCGTCGGCAAGCGAGGTGCGCAGCAGCGCGAACACCGGATGCGCCTGCACGTCGCCGGAGGCCTCGACCGTCGCCGCATACGCAATGTCGACACCCTTTGTTTCGAGCGCCTGCAGCAGCGCGGCGCCCAGATGTTCGTCGACGAACGGCGCGTCGCAGGGCGCGGTCAGCACGAAGCCGGTGCGCGCCTCGCGCAGCGCGGCCGCGATGCCGGCAAGCGGTCCGGGATATTCGCCGCGGGTATCGGCGATGACGCGCGCGTTGAACGGCGCGCCGAGACGCGCGTAGTCATCGAGCGAGCGGTTGGCGCTGACCAGCATCGCGCCGGCCTGCGGTGCGAGACGCCGCATCACGTGCAGCGCGAGCGCTTCGCCGCGAAACGGCTGCATGCCCTTGTCGATGCCGCCCATGCGCGAGCCGCGTCCGCCCGCCAGCACGAGCGCCGTGATGTCGTCGGAGAAAGCATGAGGATGGGGCGTGGCCTGCACGGTCGGTTGGCCTGCGTCAGCCGCCGATGTACGACATTTCGACGCGCGGTCCGTCGCTTCGCGACTCAGCCGCCGCGCTGCCGCGCAATTGCGAATAGCGGTCGCCGCGCGCTTCCCAGATGCGCGCGATGGACGTGGCGACTTCCTCGTCGCTGGCGCCGCCGCGGATCAGCCCGCGCAAATCGTGCCCGGCGACGGCGAAAAGACAGAGGTACAGCTTGCCTTCTGTCGAGAGCCGCGCGCGCGTGCAGGTGCCGCAGAACGCGCGCGTGACGCTGGAGATCACGCCGATTTCGCCGCTGCCGTCGCGATAGCCCCAGCGTTGCGCGGTTTCGGCGTCGGTATGGGCTTCGAGCGGTGCGAGCGGGAAATGCGCGTCGATGCGCTCCACCACCTGCGCCGACGGCAGCACTTCGCTCATGTTCCAGCCATTCGAGGCGCCGACGTCCATGTATTCGATGAACCGCAGGATCGCGCCGCTGCCTTTGAAATGACGCGCCATCGGCACGATTTCCTGGTCGTTGGTGCCGCGCTTGACGACCATGTTCACCTTGAGCGGCGCGAGCCCGACCGCCTGCGCCGTGGCGATGCCTTCGAGCACGTCGCCGACCGCGAAGTCGGCGTCGTTCATGCGGCGGAACAGCGCGTCGTCGAGGGCGTCGAGGCTGACCGTGACGCGCGACAGCCCCGCGTCTTTCAGCGAGCGGGCCTTGCGCGCGAGCAGCGAACCGTTGGTGGTCAGGGTGAGGTCGAGCGGGCGGCCTTCGGGCGTGCGCAGCAGCGCCAGCCGCTCGATCAGAAATTCGATGTTCTTGCGCAAAAGCGGTTCGCCGCCCGTCAGGCGAATTTTTTCGACGCCGTGCGCGACGAACACGCGCGCCAGCCGCTCGATTTCCTCGAAGGAGAGCAGGGCGGCGTGCGGCAGAAACGAGTAGTGCTTGTCGAACACCTCGCGCGGCATGCAGTACACGCAGCGGAAGTTGCAGCGGTCGGTCACCGAGATGCGCAGGTCGCGCAAAGGACGCGCGAGCGTGTCCGTGAGCAGCCCCGATGGCGCAGCAGCGACGCCGGCGAAGGCCGGAATCGCGCTGATGTCGGTCACGGGGATGATGCGTCGGGACATGGTGATTGGGTTTCGGCTCGACCGTTGCGGTCTTGTTCGAGGGTTGCGAATCGTTCTATGACGCTGCCATTTTAACGGAAGCTTCTCATTGGAGTCGCAAGGGGGATACCCGCGCGGGGTCTGGTTTTCCCGCTTTTCTTGCAGCGCTGCGCGGCGGGTGCACGAAAAAAAACGCCATCGATGTGGATCGATGGCGTTTTGTCAGCGTCCGCCCGGCAAACAGCGCGAAGCCGTGCCGGGCGGCAGAGCGCTCAATGATCGCTCAATGGGTGCCCTTGCCGGTTTCCACCTGCTGCATCGGCGTGGTGTCGGCCGGCGGGAGCGCCTTGCGTTCGCGCGGCACGCGCACCGGCGCGGGCAGGCGGGCGGCGGCGGCATCGGCTTCACGCAGCTTGGTCGCGTCCGTGTTGACCCACACGAGGCCGGCACGTTCGAGCATCGGCTGGAGCGCTTCCGCGGCGATCGGCGTGGCCGTCGCGGGTGCGGCGGGTGCTGTCGGGGCGGCGGGTGTGGCTGCCTGCACCGGTTCCGCTGCGACCGGCGCCTGCGCCTCGGCGGGTTCGAGCGGCGGCACGGGTTCGACGGCCGTTGCTTCGGGCGTCGGCGCAACGGCGGCGACCTTCACCGGTTCGGCCACTTCGGCTTCCACGGAGGCAGGCGCCGGAACTGCTTCAGGCACGGCTTCGGCAGCGGCCGGAGCCGGCGTTTCCGCGTGAGCCGGCGTTTCCACCGGAGCGGGCGCGGCCTCGACCGGCCTGGCTTCGTCGGCGACGGGCGCGAACGGATCGACAGGCTTCGTTTCGGCAACCTTCGGCGACGGACCGAACGGGTTGTCGACCGACGGCGCCGGCTTGGCGAACATGTCAAAGCCGGCTGCTTCGGGCGTCGACGCCTTCGCTTCGACCGGTTCAGCCTTGTGAGCCTCGGCCACCGGCGCTTCTTCAGCGACGACAGGCGCGGGCGCTTGGGGCTTCGCTTCGACCGGCGCTTCAACCGGCGCTTCAACCGGCGCTTCAACCGGTTGCGCGGCAACGGTTTCGACCGGTGCCGGTGCCACTGCCGCTGCTTCGGCCGATTCCACAGCCGGACGCGCTTCGCGACGCGCCGACACTTCCTGCGCGGCTTCGGCGTCGAACACGCCGGCCTGTGCGGAGGAGCTGTCCGCTGCGCCTTCGGCTTCCGCGACGTCAGCCGCGTGATTCACGGTGATGCCGTCTTCCTCGCGTTCGCGACGGCCGCCACGACGGCCACGACGACGGCGGCGACGCTCTTCGCCGTCACGCGCGCCCTGATCGGCGGATCCTGCGTCGAAGCCTGCGGCGTCCACATCGACCTGCGCCGACTCGACGATTTCCGATACCACCGTTTCGCCTTGCGTCAGTGCTTCGACGGCGGCTTCCGGCTGCGGCTTGCGGCGTTCGCCACGATCCGGCCGTTCCCCGCGCTCTGCACGTTCGGGACGATCGGCGCGTTCAGAACGATCGGCGCGCTCGGCACCGCGTTCACCACGATCCGGACGTTCGCGACGTTCCTGGCGTTCGCCTGCTTCCGGACGCGGGGCGCGTTCGGCGTTGCGCTCACGGCCTTCACGCGGCTCACGGCCTTCACGCGGCTCACGGCCTTCACGCGGCTCGCGGCCTTCACGCGGCTCGCGGCCCTCGCGCGGCTCGCGCACTTCACGCAGTTCGCGACCTTCGCGTCCCTCACGACCGCCACGCGCTTCGCGATCTTCACGGCGCGCGCCTTGCCGGCCTGCGCCGTTGCCGCCCGTGCTGCCATTGCCGCTGCTCGCGCTGCCTGCCTGCGCGCCATCACGGCCGGCGCCGCCGCTGCGGCGGTTGCGATTGCGATCGCCGCTGCCCGCGCGTTCGCTGCGCTCACGTTGCGGACGCGCGGCGGGTTGCGCCTCGACCGGAGCCGGGGCGGGCTTGACTTCCGGCGGGATGCCGAACAGGTTCTTGATCCACGCGATGAACCCGCCGCTCGCCGGCACCGGCGCCGCAACGGGCGCGGCCTCGACCGGAGCGGCCTTGACCGGCGCGCTCGGCGCGGGCTTCTCGGGCGTGATGCCCTTGACCGCGGCTTCCTGCTTCGGCTTCACCTCTTCCGCGCGCTTGCTGTAGCCGGTTTCGGATTCGAGTTCCGTCGCGGCTTCCACGGCCATCTTCCACGATGCACGCGGCTCGTCGAGGCGTGCGTCGTCGTGACGCAGGCGCTCCAGCTTGTAATGCGGCGTTTCCAGATGCTTGTTCGGAATCAGGACGACATTGACCTTGAAGCGCGATTCGATCTTGTTGATTTCCGAGCGCTTTTCGTTCAACAGGAAGGCGGTCACCTCGACCGGCACCTGGCAATGAATCGCCGCGGTGTGTTCCTTCATCGCTTCTTCCTGAATGATCCGCAGCACCTGCAGCGCGGACGATTCGGTGTCGCGGATATGGCCCGTGCCGTTGCAGCGCGGGCAGGTCACGTGGCTGCCTTCCGACAGCGCCGGACGCAGCCGCTGACGCGACAGTTCCATCAGGCCGAAGCGCGAAATCTTGCCCATTTGTACGCGGGCACGGTCGTGCTTGAGCGCGTCCTTCAGACGCTGCTCGACTTCGCGCTGGCTCTTGGCCGATTCCATGTCGATGAAATCGATCACGATCAGGCCGCCCAGATCGCGCAGACGAAGCTGGCGCGCGACTTCGTCGGCGGCTTCGAGATTGGTGCGCGTCGCGGTTTCCTCGATGTCGGCGCCCTTGGTCGCGCGCGCCGAGTTCACGTCGATGGCGACGAGCGCCTCGGTGTGATCGATCACGATCGCGCCGCCCGAGGGCAGCGGCACCGTGCGCGAATACGCGGTTTCGATCTGGTGCTCGATCTGGAAGCGCGAGAACAGCGGCACGTCGTCGTGATAGCGCTTCACCTTCGAGAGGTTGTCGGGCATCACGATGTCCATGAAGGCGCGCGCCTGGTCATGGATTTCGGTCGTGTCGATGAGGATTTCGCCGATGTCCGGCTGGAAATAATCGCGGATCGCGCGAATGACGAGGCTGGATTCGAGATAGATCAGCATCGGCTGGCCGGCGACGCCGCTTTGCGAAGCGGCTTCGATCGCGCGCCACAGCTGCATCAGGTAGTTCAGGTCCCACTGCAGCTCTTCCGCCGAACGGCCGATGCCCGCCGTGCGCGCGATGATGCTCATGCCTTCCGGCAGTTCGAGCTGCGCCATGGTTTCGCGCAGTTCCTGACGCTCGTCGCCCTCGATGCGGCGCGACACGCCGCCGCCGCGCGGGTTGTTCGGCATCAGGACCAGATAGCGGCCGGCCAGCGAAATGAACGTGGTCAGCGCCGCGCCCTTGTTGCCGCGCTCTTCCTTCTCGACCTGGACGATGAGTTCCTGGCCTTCGCGCAGCGCGTCCTGGATGCGCGCGGAGCGCATGTCGACGCCGTCGCGGAAATACTGGCGGGCGACTTCCTTGAACGGCAGGAAGCCATGGCGGTCCTCGCCGTAGTTGACGAAGCAGGCTTCGAGCGACGGCTCGATGCGGGTGACGACTCCCTTGTAGATGTTGCCTTTGCGCTGTTCGCGCCCGGCGGTTTCGATGTCGATGTCGATGAGTTTCTGCCCATCGACGATGGCGACGCGCAATTCTTCTTGCTGCGTCGCGTTAAACAGCATGCGTTTCATGGAACGGCTCCAGAGCGGCTTTCGTCCTCCCTCGTCAGGCGAATCGGCGTCAGTGACGGATGAAGGTCACGCGCGCGAGGCGGGAAGGCGGGCGAGCCGCGCTTTTTTGTGTGTTGTCACAAAGCACGCTGGAGCGGGATTTCTGGCGGGAGAATTGCCGAAAGCAGGCGACAGCCGCCAGCGCGGCGGCCGTGCCATGGGGCACCTGCGAAACAACGGCGAGGCGAAGTCGAGCCGCGCGGCGCGTGGCGAGGATGGACGGCGGCGTGGCGGACGGACGTCCGGGAAGTCCGAAACGACCCGACGCACTGCCCGCCCGACGCGCTTTGCAGCGCCTGAATCCTCCCAACGGTGGCCGCGGAAGAGCGGTCTCGCGCACACCGGCGCGATGCTGCATAACCGGTTCTTCCTGCGGCCAGGCCGCGCCGGCGCCGCCGCGGGCCTTGTATCGCGCCCGTCAGCCGGCTGCCGTGTGTCTCGCCTCATGGCGGCGTGATCGCGCTTCGCAGATTACAGCGCAGCAGCGATTCCGCCGGCAATTGTTCGCAAAACCGGCGAGCGTAGATTGCCTGTTTCTCCTGCTCATGCGCAATTTCGCGCAGGACCGATTCAGGCGGCGACCGGTTGTTGCACCGGGCGCCTTCGCTTCTCGCCGATAAAATTCTTTTTGACCAGAAATCCGTTACCGACCGGCGATCGACTCGACCGAACGCGCCTGTGGGCTTCGTCCCTGCCGGTGATATCGCCGTGCGTGCAACTCGCTGCTCTCTGTATTCAGGGTGAGCAACCGACCTTGGGCGCAAGTAAAATGATGGTTTATCGCTTGCACCTGTACAGTCTGATCAATCGCGGCCAGTGCTTGATCTAAAGCACCAACCTTTTCAGACTGCTCGCAAATTATATTCAGAATGAATGAGTTAGGCAAAACTTCCCAGAAACAGGTCGCGAGCGAACAGGTGTCGATGATCGAAGTCGACGAGACTGCCGCCGGTCAGCGGATCGACAACTTCCTGCTGCGCGTCTGTAAAGGCGTGCCAAAGAGCCATATTTACCGGATTCTCCGCAGCGGCGAAGTACGCGTGAACAAGGGCCGCATCGACGCCGCGTACCGTCTCGAAATGGGCGATCTGGTGCGCGTGCCGCCCATTCGCACGGCCCAGGCGGACGAAACGCCGGTGTCGTCGAACGCGCCGGCCGCCGAATTTCCCATCCTGTTCGAAGACGAGCATCTGATCGTCATCGACAAACCCTCGGGCGTCGCGGTGCACGGCGGCAGCGGCGTGGCGTTCGGCGTGATCGAGCAGCTGCGCAACGCCCGGCCGCACGCAAAGTTCCTCGAACTGGTGCATCGGCTGGACCGCGAAACCTCCGGCGTGCTGATGCTCGCGAAGAAACGCGCCGCGCTGGTCAATCTGCATGAGCAGATTCGGGAAAATCGCGTCGACAAGCGCTATTACGCGGTCGGTCATGGCGACTGGCCCGCCGATTGGGGCCGCCGGCGCATCGTGAAGGCGCCGCTGCACAAATACGTCGCCGCCGACGGCGAGCGCCGCGTGCGCATCCAGGAAAGCGGCCTGCCGTCGCACACGGTGTTCAATCTGATCGAACGCTGGGACGAATACGCGTGGGTCGAGGCGGAACTGAAGACCGGGCGCACGCATCAGATCCGCGTGCACATGGCGAGCATCGGCCTGCCGATTGCGGGCGACGCCAAGTACGGCGACTTCGCGCTGAACAAGGATCTGGCGCGTCCGAGCGCGAAAGCGTCGCTGAAACGCATGTTTCTGCACGCTTACCGGCTGAAGATCACCCATCCGGCGAGCGGCGAACCGATCCAGTTCGAAGCGCCGCTGCCCGCCGAGTGCCGGCGCTTCATCGAACAACTCAAAAATCGTGAGACACCGTAAATGCCGCGGAAGCAATTCGATCTGATCGTTTTCGACTGGGACGGCACGCTGATGGATTCGACCGTCCACATCACGCGCAGCATCCAGGCCGCCTGCCGCGACCTGGGCCTGCTGGTTCCCGCCGATGAATCCGCCAGCTATGTGATCGGCCTCGGGCTCAAGGATGCGCTGCAAATTTGCGCGCCGACCCTCGATCCCGCCGACTACCCGCGCTTGGCCGAGCGTTATCGCTTCCACTTCCTGACGAAAGGGCAGGAAACCGAGCTGTTTTCCGGCGTGCGCGAAATGCTGCAGGACCTGCGCGACGAGGGCTATTTCCTCGCGGTCGCGACGGGCAAGAGCCGGGTCGGGCTGAATCGCGCGCTGGATCAGTCGCGCCTGACGAGCGCCTTCGACGGCACGCGCTGCGCCGACGAGACCTTCTCCAAGCCGCATCCCGCCATGTTGCACGAGCTCACGCGCGAACTCGGCCAGGATCTCGGGCGCACCGTGATGGTCGGCGACACGACGCACGACTTGCAGATGGCGATCAACGCGGGCGCGGCGGGCGTCGGCGTGGGTTATGGCGCGCATCCGGCGGATTCGCTCGCGGTGCTCAAGCCGCATTTCTGCGCGGACAGTGTCGCGTCGCTGGCCGGCTGGCTCAGGGAGCACGCATGAGCGAAGCGGCGCGGGACGCGGTGCGCGTGTGCGCAGCGGAAGCACTCGTCGACGGCGGCGCGGGCGTTCGCGTGCCGGCGACGGACGCCGCCGGCGAGGCGGTCGTCTTCTTTGTGCGCTACGACGGCAAGCCGTACGGCTATCTGAACCGCTGCGCGCACGTGCCGATGGAGCTCGACTGGAACGAGGGTCAGTTCTTCGAGAGCTCGGGCCTATACTTGATGTGCGCGACCCACGGGGCGATCTACCAGCCCGACACCGGCAAATGCGTCGGCGGTCCGTGCCGCGGCGCCCGTCTGCGCGCCGTGACGGTCGAGGAACGCGACACGCCTGAAGGCCGCGCGGTCTTCTGGCTCCCCGATGCGTCCTTGCAGCCCGCCTGAAACACCCCGATCCATTCACTCGCCTGAACCACGCATGTCCGACAACCTTCCTCGCGGCAACGACAACTGGGAGCGCGAAGCGCTCGAGCGCATCGCCCTGGCCGCGATTCGCGAGCAGCGCGCCGCCCGGCGCTGGCGCATCTTCTTCCGCTTCCTGTTTCTGATCGTCATCGCGCTGGTTGCCTGGGGCGTGTTCGATTTCACCGGCGACCGGGCCGCGAAGGCCGGCAAGCACACGGCATTGATCGACCTGCAGGGCGAGATTTCCGCTACCGGCGACGCCAGCGCCGACAACATCGACGGCGCGCTGCAAAGCGCCTTCGAGGACGAAAACACGGCCGGCGTGATCCTGCGCATCAACAGCCCGGGCGGCAGTCCGGTGCAGGCGGGCATCATCTACGGCGAGATCAAGCGCCTGCGCGCGAAATATCCGAAAACGCCGCTGTACGTGGTCGTCGACGACATCTGCGCGTCGGGCGGCTATTACGTCGCCGCGGCGGCTGACAAGATCTACGTGAACAAGGCGAGCGTCGTCGGCTCGATCGGCGTGCTGATGGACGGCTTTGGCTTCACCGGCCTGATGGACAAGCTCGGCGTGCAGCGGCGCCTGCACACGGCGGGCGCCAACAAGGGCGAGTTCGATCCGTTCTCGCCCGAAACGCCCGCGATGACTGCCCACGCGCAGGACATGCTCGACCAGATCCACGCGCAGTTCATCGACGCCGTGAAGCAGGGCCGCGGCAAGCGCCTGAAAGACGATCCGGAGATGTTCTCCGGCCTGATCTGGACCGGCGAAAAGAGCGTCGCGCTCGGCCTCGCGGACGATTTCGGCGACGCCGGCTATGTCGCGCGCGAAGTCATCAAGCAGCCGGACATCGTCGACTACACCCAGAAGGAAAGCATCAGCGAGCGCGTGGTGCGGCGCTTCGGCGCATCGGCGGGCGATGCCGCCGTGCGCGCGCTGACGCTCGGCGGCCGGTTCCAGCTGCGCTGAGGGTCAGGACGTCAGGACATCAGGACGCGAGCAGCAGGAAGATCGCCGGACGCTTCTGCAGGTCCGGCGCGGCTTTCTTCTTCCAGTCGGCCGCCGTGCGCGTGACGATGGTTTCGCCGCCCAAGGTCAGATCCACGGCGACGCAGATCAGCGTCGAGGGTGCGCAGGCGGCGATCAGCGTGTCGAGCATCGCGCGGTTGCGATACGGCGTTTCGATGAAAATCTGCGTCTGATTGGCCTTGCGCGACAGTTGCTCGAGTTCGCGCAGGCGCTTGCCGCGCTCGGCGGCATCGACGGGCAGATAGCCGTTGAACGCAAAACTCTGGCCGTTCATGCCCGAGGCCATCAGCGCCAGCAGGATCGAGCTCGGTCCGACGAGCGGTACCACCTTCACGCCGCGATCGTGCGCACGCCGCACCAGCAGTGCGCCCGGGTCGGCGACGGCCGGGCAGCCCGCCTCGGAGACCAGCCCGGCGTCGGCGCCGGCGAGGATCGGCGCGAGCAGTCTGTCGATCTCGCCAGGCGGCGTCTTGACGTTCAACTCGCGCACGTCGATCTCTTGGATCGGCCGTTCCGTGCCGACTTTCTTCAGGAATGCGCGCGTAGTCTTGGCGTTTTCGCCGATGTAGTACCCCAGCGCGGCCGCCCGGGCGCGCACCGGATCGGGCAGCACCTGCGCGAGCGCGGCGGCGTCGCCTTCGCCGAGCGTGTTCGGAATCAGATAGAGGACGCCGCTCATTGCGCCTCCAGTACCGGCAAGCCGGCGCGGGCCAGCATGCCCGTCAGCGCGATCAGCGGCAGGCCGATCAGCGCGGTGGGATCGTCGGATTCGATCGCTTCCAGCAATGCAATCCCCAGGCCCTCGGATTTCGCGCTGCCGGCGCAATCGTAGGGCGTTTCGGCGCGCAGATAGGTTTCGATCTGCGCATCCGAATAGTGGCGAAAGCGCACGCGCGTGACGATATCGGCGGATTGGGTGTCGTTCGTGCGGCTGTCGAAGACGCACAGCGCGCTATGGAACTCGACGCTCCGGCCGCGCATTGCGCGCAGTTGCTCGACGGCCTTGTCGTGCGTGCCGGGCTTGCCGATCTGCCGGCCATCGAAGGTCGCGACCTGATCCGAGCCGATTACGAGCAGCGCGCCGGATTCCGCGACACGCTGCGCCGCCGCGCGCGCCTTGGCGGCGGAGAGGCGCAGCGCCGTCGCCTGCGGTGTTTCGTCTTCGAGCGGCGTTTCGTCGATCGCCGGCACGACGACCTCGAAGGGCACCCGCAGGCGCTCCAGCAACGCGCGCCGATACGGTGAACTCGACGCCAGAATCAGGCGCGGAAGGGGAGTTGAAGCGTCGGACATGAAGGGAAATCAGTAAAAAAGAAGGAAAAAACGGCGGTGCGCGGTGCGGCGCTTAAGTATTTGACTCGAAAGAATAAAGCCGATATGATTTTGGGCTTTTCATCGGTCGGTGCGCAAGCAGCTTTCTCCGCTCGAGGCCGATGAATCCGGTGAGACGCTTTCTGAGCAGGGCTCCGGCAGGCACAGGCAGGCAAAGGCAGGAGAAGCATGAAAGCCAGCCCGATGCAAATTCGGGCAAGCCACGCCTGACCGAATGCGGCATCGCGGTGCATACTGGGCGCTCATCGGAAGCACTAACCCGCAAGGCCTGAACTCGTTCCAGGCAAGGCACCAGCAGGAGCGCACATGACCCGGAATCCTGGCAAACCTGCGAGCCCCGCCGATCTGCGCGCGCTCGACATTTTCGAATTCGCCACCAGCGGCAGGCAGGCAGCCGGCGCACTGCGCATATCGCAGATGCCGCGCATGTTAGCCGAAGTGCCTTCCGATGTGTCGGATGTGTCGGATGCGTCGGATGCGTCGGGCAATCCGGCAGCAGGAGAGGACGATACGGTTTTCACCTGGCAGGCCGAGGGCTCGACTCAGCCGGAATTGCAGGACGACGGCGTGGAAGCGCCGCAACCATATCTGCGCCTCGCGGTCCACGGCTCGGTATGGCTCAGGTGTCAGCGTTGTCTTTCGCCGTATTCGCAGCATCTCGATGTCGATGCCACCTATCGGATCGTTGCGACGGAGGAAGAAGCGGACGAATATCCGCTCGACGACGATGAAGTCGAAGTGATCGTGGGCTCGCGCCAGTTCGATCTCATCGACTTGATCGAAGAGGAGTTGTTGTTGTCCTTGCCGCTCGTGCCCAAGCACACCGTGTGTCCCGAGGTGCACGAAAGCCTGCTCTCGGGCAGTGCCGAAGGCAGCGCGGACGACGAGTCGGAAGAAAACAGTGCGGCGGATGCGGCAGACAAGCCGAATCCGTTTGCGGTGCTGGAAAAGCTCAAGCCGGGCGTTTCCGGCGGCGGCAAGCACTGATGCACTGAACAGGTTTTGTAGCACGCAACAAACAGGTAGCGCGATGTGCGCACCCGATGGCCGTACGGCCGAGGGCTGTCGGCGGATCGGGCTGTGTTAGAATTCGCAAAATTTTTCTGGAGTAATCATGGCAGTTCAGCAAAACAAGAAGTCGCCGTCGAAGCGCGGCATGCACCGTTCCCACGACTTCCTCACGACGGCTCCGCTGGCTGTCGAGCCGAGCACGGGTGAAGTGCACCTCCGCCACCACGTGAGCCCGAATGGCTACTATCGTGGCAAGAAAGTCATCAAGACGAAGAACGACTAAGCGTTCCCCGTCGCCCGTCCGGCTCGCGGAAACCATTCTGCGGGCGCTCGGGCGCAATTCGCTCTTGACACTTTCCCGGTACGACAAGAAGGCGGCATTTCACTGCCGCTTTTTTGTGTCCGAAATTCGTCGCGTTCCATGACTGTAAAGATCACCATCGACTGCATGGGGGGCGACCACGGTCCGGCCGTGACCGTTCCCGCTGCCGTCAGTTTCGTGCGCTCGCATCCCGACGCGCATCTCATGCTCGTCGGTCTCGAGCAGCCCATCCGCGCCCAGCTCAAGAAGTGCAAGGCACTTGACGACCCTCGCCTGAGCATCGTCGCCGCGAGCGAAGTCGTCGCCATGGACGACCCGGTCGAAGTGGCGCTGCGCAAGAAGAAAGATTCGTCGATGCGCGTCGCGCTCAACCTCGTCAAGGAAGGCGCGGCGCAGACCTGCATTTCCGCCGGCAACACCGGCGCGCTCATGGCCGTCTCGCGCTACGTGCTGAAGACGCTCGCCGGCATCGAACGGCCGGCCATCGCGTTCGCCATGCCGAGCCAGAAGGGCTACACCACGGTGCTCGACCTCGGCGCCAACGTCGATTGCGAACCCGAGCATCTGCTGCAGTTCGCCGAGATGGGCCACGCGCTGGTGTCGGCGATCGAGGGCCGCGAGCGGCCGACCATCGGTCTGCTCAATATCGGCGAAGAAGTCATCAAGGGCAACGAGACCATCAAGCGCGCGGGCGAACTGCTGCGGGCGAGCACGCTCAACTTCTACGGCAACGTGGAAGGCAACGACATCTACAAGGGCACGACGGATGTCGTCGTGTGCGACGGCTTCGTCGGCAATGTCGCGCTGAAGACCTCGGAAGGTCTCGCGAAGATGCTCGCCGACATCATCAAGGAAGAGTTCAGCCGCTCGTTCGCCTCGAAGCTGATGGCGCTCGTCGCGCTGCCGGTGCTCAAGCGCTTCAAGCGCCGTGTCGATCCCGCGCAATACAACGGCGCAGCCTTGCTGGGCCTGCGCGGGCTCGTCATCAAGAGCCATGGCTCGGCCGAGGCCTTCGGTTTTGAGTGGGCGATCAAACGCGGGTATGATGCCGTCAAAAATGGCGTGCTCGAACGCCTGGTGCGCGCGATGGAAGAGAATGCGCCCGCCGCGTCGCTCGCAGCCGGCGTCGCTGCTGCCGCGGAACAACCGCAGGCGGCTTCACAGCAAGACGCGCAACCAGACACACAGCCCGCTATACAGCCCAACTCGCAGCCGAACCCGCCGGGCGAGTCCGGAACTGCGCTACATTCGAAGGCATAATGGCTCAAACCAATCTCTACTCCCGCGTGCTGGGCACCGGCAGCTATCTGCCGGACGAGCGCGTCACGAATCAGGACTTGGCCGATCGTCTCGCGAAACAGGGCGTCGAGACCAGCGACGAATGGATCGTCGCCCGCACCGGCATTCACGCGCGCCACTTCGCGGCGCCGAACCAGACCTCGAGCGACCTCGCGCTGATCGCCTCGCAGCGGGCCATCGAGGCCGCCGGCATCGACCCCCAGTCGATCGATCTGATCATCGTCGCCACGTCCACGCCGGACTTCGTGTTCCCGAGCACGGCCTGCCTGCTGCAGAACAAGCTCGGCATCCGCAATCACGGCGCCGCGTTCGACGTGCAGGCCGTCTGCTCCGGCTTCGCCTACGGCGTGGCCACCGCGGACAGCTTCATCCGCAGCGGTCTTGCCCGCACGGCGCTCGTGATCGGCGCGGAAACCTTCTCGCGCATCCTCGACTTCAAGGACCGCACCACCTGCGTGCTGTTCGGCGACGGCGCCGGCGCCATCATCCTGCAGGCGTCGGAAGAGCCGGGCGTGCTGTCGAGCGCGCTGCACGCGGACGGCAGCCATTCGGACATCCTCTGCACGCCGGGCAACGTGAACGGCGGCGTGGTCGAAGGCAGCGCGTTCCTGCACATGGATGGCCAGGCCGTCTTCAAGCTCGCCGTCAACGTGCTGGAGAAGGTCGCCGTCGAGGCGCTTGAGCGCGCCAAGCTCACGCCGGAAGACATCGACTGGCTGATCCCCCATCAGGCGAACATCCGCATCATGCAAAGCACGGCCCGCAAGCTGCACCTGCCGCCCGAGCGCATGGTGGTAACGGTCGGCGAGCATGGCAATACGTCGGCGGCGTCGATTCCGCTCGCCTTCGACGTCGCCGTGCGCGACGGCCGCATCAAGCGCGGCGACCATCTGCTGATCGAAGGCGTGGGCGGCGGTTTCACCTGGGGCGCATCGGTCATCCGCTACTGATTCCCCGGCCGCACTTCTCCAATCACTTCACCTATCCGCTGCTGATTCCCCTTCGTGACAGACCCCGCGCGCCCATGCAGCGCGCGGTCCGCGAAGGCATCGTGGCGCATTCCAGACAACGAGGACGATATGAAATTTGCGTTCGTTTTCCCCGGGCAGGGTTCGCAATCGATCGGCATGCTGAACGCATTCGCTGACCACGCCATCGTGCGCGAGACGCTGCAGCAGGCGTCCGACGCGCTCGGCCAGGATCTCGGCAAGCTGATCGCCGAGGGCCCCGCCGAAGACCTGAACCTGACGACCAACACCCAGCCGGTCATGCTGACGGCCGCATACGCGATCTACCGCGTGTGGGAGCAGGAGACCGGACTCAAGCCGGCGCTCGTCGCGGGCCATAGCCTGGGCGAATACACGGCGCTGGTCGCGGCCGGCGCGCTGGCGTTCGCGGACGCTGTGCCGCTCGTGCGTTTCCGTGCGCAGGCGATGCAGAACGCCGTGCCGGTGGGCCAGGGCGGCATGGCCGCGATCCTCGGTCTCGACGACGACACCGTGCGCGCCGTGTGCGCCGAAGCGGCATCGGCGGGCGTGGTCGAAGCGGTGAACTTCAATGCGCCCGCGCAGGTCGTGATCGCCGGTTCGAAGGCGGCGGTCGAGAAGGCCTGCGAAGTCGCGAAGGCGAAGGGCGCCAAGCGCGCGCTGCCGCTGCCGGTGTCGGCGCCGTTCCATTCGTCGCTGCTCAAGCCCGCGTCCGACCAGTTGCGCGACTATCTCGCCAAGATCGAGATCAAGGCGCCGCAGATTCCGCTGATCAATAACATCGACGTCGCCGTCGTCTCCGATCCCGCCGCGATCAAGGACGCGCTCGTGCGCCAGGCCGCGGGCCCGGTGCGCTGGGTGGAATGCGTGCAGGCGATGGCCCGCGACGGCGTCACGCACGTCGTGGAATGCGGTCCGGGCAAGGTGCTCGCGGGTCTGACGAAGCGCATCGACGGCAATCTGACCGGCGCTTCCATCTTCGATCCGGCCTCGCTCGAAGACGCACGCAGGTTGATTGCTGGCTGAACGACATAAGGAACGACACCATGAGCCTTGAAAACCAGGTAGCCGTCGTGACGGGCGCGTCGCGCGGCATTGGACGGGCGATTGCGCTCGAACTCGCGAAGCAGGGCGCGACGGTCATCGGCACGGCCACAAGCGAAAGCGGCGCGGCGAGCATCGGCGAGGCGCTGGCGCAGGCGGGCGGCAAGGGCCGCGGCGCGGTGCTGAACGTCAACGACGACGCAGCGGGCGACGCCTTCATCGACGGCATCGTGAAGGAATTCGGCGGCCTGAACGTGCTCGTGAACAACGCGGGCATCACCAAGGACCAGCTCGCGATGCGCATGAAGGACGACGAGTTCGACGCCGTCATCGACACCAACCTGCGCGCCGTCTTCCGTCTGTCGCGCGCGGTGCTGCGCCCGATGATGAAAGCGCGCGGCGGCCGCATCATCAACATCACGTCGGTGGTCGGTTCGTCGGGCAATCCCGGCCAGGCCAACTACGCGGCGGCCAAGGCTGGCGTCGCGGGCATGACGCGGGCGCTGGCGCGCGAGATCGGCAGCCGCGGCATCACGGTGAACTGCATCGCGCCGGGTTTCATCGACACCGACATGACCAAGGTGCTGCCCGAAGAGCAGCGTGCCGCGCTGACCGCATCCATACCACTTGGCCGACTGGGCAGCCCGGAAGATATCGCGCATGCTGTGGCATTCCTGGCCTCGCCGTACGCCGGCTATATCACGGGCACGACGCTGCACGTGAATGGCGGCATGTACATGTAAGGTTGAATAGGAATTTTGCCCGTTTTCGCTTAATATCCGCGCCGGACGGGCGCGCTATATGCTTTGGAGAGCATCGTGCGCACCGCTGCCGCGCGGCGGCAAGGAATCATTGCAAAGCCCCGGCAGCCCGCTTGAGGAAGCGCGCCGGACAGCGGAGCATGGAACTGAAGCGCCGTATTTTGCGGGTCCAAACCTGATAAAATGCGCGCACTCGTATTT
This sequence comes from Caballeronia sp. LZ032, assembly GCF_031451315.1. Lineage (NCBI taxonomy): Bacteria > Pseudomonadati > Pseudomonadota > Betaproteobacteria > Burkholderiales > Burkholderiaceae > Caballeronia > Caballeronia sp. LZ032. The sequence continues at coordinate 2,109,541 of NZ_JARUXP010000001.1, read as the reverse complement.
TTGAACTTTTTTCCCCTCGGAGGGCTGCATGGACAACATCGAACAGCGCGTGAAGAAGATCGTCGCCGAACAACTCGGCGTGGCGGAAGCTGAAATCAAGAACGAAGCGTCGTTCGTGAACGATCTGGGCGCTGACTCGCTCGATACCGTTGAGCTGGTGATGGCGCTCGAAGACGAATTCGGCATGGAAATTCCGGATGAAGAAGCCGAGAAGATCACCACGGTGCAGCAAGCGATCGATTACGCTCGCGCCAACGTCAAGGCCTGAGGTACTGAGGGCCAGCGGCGCATCGCTGAACAGCTAGATGCTCAGTCGCTGCAAAGACCAGTTTGAAAGCCACAGGGCACACAGGGCGGTTTCCTGTGGCCGCTGTGGCTTTTGTATTTCGTCATTCTATGGATAAGGGGTTACCGTGAGCCGTCGTCGAGTTGTTGTTACAGGCCTGGGGCTCGTTTCGCCTGTCGGCAATACCGTTGCCGACGGCTGGGCCAATCTGGTCGCGGGCAAGTCGGGTATCGCCAACATCACGAAGTTCGACGCCACGAACTTCTCCACGCGTTTCGCGGGGGAAGTGAAGGGCTTCAACATCGAGGACTACATGCCCGCCAAGGAAGCGCGCCATATGGATACCTTCATCCATTACGGCTTCGCGGCAGGCGTCCAGGCCATGCAGGACAGCGGCCTCGAGATCACCGAGGACAACGCGGAGCGCGTGGGCGTGGTGGTCGGCTCGGGCATCGGCGGCCTGCCGATGATCGAAGTCACGCAGACCGAATTGCTCAATCGCGGCCCGCGCCGCATCTCGCCGTTCTTCGTGCCGGCCTCGATCATCAACATGATCTCCGGCCATCTGTCCATCCGCTTCGGCTTCAAGGGCCCGAATCTGTCGATGGTCACCGCCTGCACGACCGGCCTGCATTGCATCGGCGAGGCGTCGCGTCTCATCGAATACGGTGACGCCGACGTCATGATCGCCGGCGGCGCGGAGGCTACCGTGTCGCCGCTCGGCATCGGCGGTTTCGCGGCGGCGCGCGCGCTGTCGCAGCGCAACGACGATCCCGCCACCGCCAGCCGTCCGTGGGACACGGACCGCGACGGCTTCGTGCTGGGCGAGGGCGCGGGCGTGATGGTGCTCGAAGAGTACGAACACGCGAAGGCGCGCGGCGCGAAGATCTACGCTGAAGTGCTCGGCTACGGCATGAGCGGCGACGCCTATCACATGACCGCGCCGCCGGAAGACGGCGACGGCGGCCGCCGCGCGATGGTCAACGCAATGAAGAACGCGCGCGTCAACCCCGACGAAGTGAACTACGTCAACGCGCACGGCACGTCCACGCCGCTCGGCGACATCGCCGAGACCATCGGCATCACGCGTGCGCTCGGCGATCAGGCGAAGAAGGCCGTCGTGAACTCCACCAAGTCGATGACCGGCCACCTGCTGGGCGGCGCGGGCGGCCTGGAATCGGTGTTCACGGTGCTGGCCATCCACAACCAGGTGTCGCCGCCGACCATCAACATCTTCAACCAGGATCCGAAGTGCGACCTGGACTACTGCGCCAATACCGCGCGTGACATGAAGATCGACGTGGCGGTGAAGAACTCGTTCGGCTTCGGCGGCACGAACGGCTCGCTCGTCTTCAAGCGTCACTGAGTCTGCCTCGCGCCGTCAGGGCAATCGGGATGACGAGCGCGCGCGTGATCCGGCCGCATCGGGAAACCGGCTTCGTGCCGGGCATTCCGCTGCGGCCGTCGCGCTTTCTGCGTGCGGCGCTGGCCGGCTTTCTGACGCTTGCCTGTGCCACGGTGTTTCAGTGCGTCTTCGCTCACACGGACCACGCGGGTCATGCGGCGGTGGCGTGCGCGCTGACCGCGGCGGTGCTCGGACTCGGATCGTACCGATGGATGCGCGCCCAACCCGTGGCTTTGCACTTGCATGCTGACGGGCTCGCGCTCTTGCATGCGGACGGCGGCATCCGTCATGCGCGCATCACGCGCTGTGCTCAATGGGGTGGCTGGCTGCTCGCGCTGCGTCTCGCGAGCGCACACAGAAAGGCCGGAACGCTGCTCGTCGCGGCGGATTGGATCGACCCCGAAACTTTCCGCCAGCTCGCCGTACAGGCCCGCCGCAGCGCGGCTTCCCACCTGTAACGACTGTAACGTCTGATGAGCGTTCCAGTTGCCTGCAAGCGGGGCCGTTACAATAGCCCTCCGCGCAACAGACCAAAGTCAAACGGATTTCCCAGGTGAGCGAAAAAGAAATCGACCAATTGCTGGTCGAACGTGTGCAGAAGGGTGACAAGGCCGCGTTCGAACTGCTGGTCGCCAAATACCACCGCAAGATCATTCGACTGATCTCGCGCCTCGTGCGCGACCCCGCCGAGGTCGAGGACGTCGCCCAGGACGCCTTCATCAAGGCTTATCGTGCGCTGCCGCAATTCCGGGGTGAATCGGCGTTCTACACCTGGCTGTATCGCATCGCCGTCAATACGGCAAAGAACTACCTTGCCACGCAAGGACGCCGGGCGCCCACTTCTACCGAAGCAGATGCCGAAGAAGCGGAAACTTTCTCCGACGCCGACCAACTAAGGGATATCAACACGCCCGAGTCGATGTTGATGAGCAAGCAGATCGCACAGACGGTCAATGCTGCGATGGCGCTGTTGCCCGAGGAGCTTCGCACCGCCATCACGCTCCGGGAAATCGAAGGATTGAGTTACGAGGAAATCGCCGAGATGATGGATTGCCCCATCGGCACCGTCAGGTCGAGAATTTTTCGTGCTCGAGAAGCCATTGCGGCAAAATTGCGTCCGTTGTTGGACACTCCCGAAGGCAAACGCTGGTAAGCGGCGGTCATCCACGGGACAGGGACGCGATAACTGGGTCAGTTGGTGTCACTACGGGTGTGGGTCAAAGAGATGGGGAGCATCATGGGGTCGGTCTCGGTGCAAAATCAGACGCAAGCAGGTTCGCGCGGCGAACGCATGTCGGCATTTGTCGACGGTGAGTCGGTCGACGAAATTGGCAACCTCGGCCAGTTTCTCGCGGAACTGAAACACGACGACCGCGCGGCGTGGTCGGCATATCACCTGATCGGAGACGCGCTGCGCTCCGACGATCTCGCGGTCAGCCCGGCGCGCAGCAGCGCGTTCATGGCCGCCTTCTCCGAACGTTTCGAAGCCGAGGCGCATGTGCTGGCTCCGGCTGCGCTGCCTGCGGCGAAAGCGCGCGGCGGCATGCTGCGCCGTCGCGTGATGCCGGCATTCGCGGTCGCCGCGGCGGCCGCCACGCTGACGTGGATCGTCGTGCCGCAGTTGCAGGGCGTGGACAGCCACGGCGGCGCGCAAGTGGCCAGCGTCACCCCGGCCAATTCGATGCAGCGCGTCGCCATGGCATCCGTGCCGGCTGCTACCACGCGCTCGCCGATCGTCGAGGCGAACATCATTCGCGACGCCAATCTGGACCAGTATCTGGAAGCGCACCAGCAGTTTTCCCAACAGCCTGTAATGCCCGGTTCGATGCCCTTGATTCGCGCGGCGGCTACCTCGCAGGACCAATAATTTGATGCCGAGTGTGCGGTTGAACAAAACGAACCATTGGGGACGGCTGCCGGCATTCATGCTTTGCGCAGCCGTGTTGTTGACGGCGGCATCGGGCAGTTTCGCCCAGGGAGACGATCCCGCCGCCGCGCGCAAATCAGCCGCCACGCTGCTCGACCGCATTCACGAAGCGGCGCAGCAGCAGAATTACGAAGGCACGTTCGTCTACCAGCGCGGCGCGACGGTGCAGTCGTCGCGCATTACGCATGTCGCCACGCGCGGCGACGGCGAATATGAATCGCTCGAAAGCCTGGACGGTGCGCCGCGCAAGATGCTGCGCCACGACGACGACATGTTCACGTTCGTGCCTGAGCGTCATTTGCTGGTGGTCGAACAGCGGCAGAACCGCGATTCCTTCCCGGCGCTGCTTTCTACGAGCGGCGCCCAGGTGCTCGCCGCCTACGAGCCGAAGCTGCTCGGCAACGACCGCGTCGCGGGCCTCGACACCACGGTGCTCGAACTCGATCCGAAAGATTCCTATCGTTTCGCCTACAAGCTCTGGGCCGATGCCAAGACCGGCCTGCTGCTGCGCGCGCAGACGCTCGACGCCGACGGCCAGGTGCTCGAACAGCTGTCGTTCTCGCAGGTGAAGATCGGCGGTCCGGGCGACAAGACGCCGATCGCCAACGGCATCCGCAGTACGTCCGGCTGGACCGTCGTCCGGCCGCCGGTGCAGCCGGTCGACATGGAGGCGCAAGGCTGGCAGCTGACGCCGAACATCGCCGGGTTCCGCAAGATTCGCGAACTGCGCCGGCCGATGGCGTCGAGCCAGCCGGGACAGCCGCCGATACCCGTCGACCAGGCGGTGTTTTCGGACGGTCTGGCGACCATTTCGGTTTTTGTGGAGCCGGTCGAGAAAAATACCCGCAAGGAAGGCGCGGGCAACAGCGGCGCCACGCATGTGCTGGTGAAACGGCGCGGGGATTTCTGGATCACTTTGCTGGGCGAGGTGCCGCAAGCCACGTTGCAGCAATTTGCTTCTACCATAGAATACAAGCCTTCCAAGTAATCCGGATTCCGGTCTCCCGCTCATGAGCCATTACTCGCTGCGCAAGTTCATCGCGGCCGCGGCGCTCGCCGTGTGCCTGCCGTTCATCTCGCAAACGGCGGCGGCGGTGCCCACGGTGAATCTGCCGGACTTCACGACGCTCGTCGACAAGGTCGGTCCGTCGGTCGTGAACATCCGCACCACGTCGCGCGTCGGTTCCGGCAGCGACCTGCGCGGCCTGCCGCCCGGCATGGACGACGGCGACATGTCCGAATTCTTCCGCCGCTTCTTCGGCATTCCGATGCCCGGCCAGCCGCCCCGCGGCGGCGGAGGCGGTGGTGGCGGCGGTGGCAATAACGGCGGCGGCAACAACGGCGGCAGCAGCCAGGGCGATCAGGGCAAGGGCGGCAGCCGCAACGCGCCCGACGACAGCCAGGACAATTCGGAACAGAGCAGCGGCGTCGGCTCGGGCTTCATCCTGTCCACCGACGGCTACGTGATGACCAACGCTCACGTCGTCGATGACGCCGACACCATCTACGTCACGCTCACCGACAAGCGCGAATTCAAGGCGCGGCTCGTCGGGGTGGACGAACGCACGGATGTCGCCGTGGTGAAGATCAGCGCGACGAACCTGCCGGCCATCACCATCGGCGATTCGAACAAGGTGCGCGTCGGCGAATGGGTGCTCGCGATCGGCTCGCCGTTCGGCCTCGACAACACCGTGACCGCGGGCATCGTCAGCGCGAAAGGCCGCGATACCGGCGACTACCTGCCGTTCATCCAGACCGATGTCGCGGTGAATCCGGGCAATTCGGGCGGTCCGCTGATCAACATGGCGGGCGAGGTGATCGGCATCAACTCGCAGATCTACAGCCGCACCGGCGGCTTCATGGGCATTTCGTTCGCGATTCCGATCGACGAAGCGATGCGCGTGGCCGATCAGCTCAAGACCACCGGCAAGGTGACGCGCGGCCGCATCGCGGTGGCGATCGGCGAGGTGACGAAGGACGTCGCCGATTCGCTCGGGCTGCCGAAGGCGCAGGGCGCACTGGTGTCGAGCGTCGAATCGGGCGGTCCGGCGGACAAGGCCGGCGTGCAGCCGGGCGACATCATCACCCGCTTCAACGGCCAGAGCGTCGAGACCGCGACGGACCTGCCGCGCATGGTCGGCGACACCAAGCCCGGCACGAAGGCCACGATCACGGTCTGGCGCAAGGGCCAGACGCGCGATCTGCCGATCGTCGTGGCCGAGATGCAGCCGGACAAGGTCGCGAAGACCGAGCAGAAGAAGGCGCCGCAGCCGAAGGAACGCGCGAGCAACTCGCTCGGGCTCGCCGTGAGCGACATTCCCGCCGAGCAGAAGAAGACGCTCAAGCTGAACAACGGCGTGCAGGTGGACGCAGTGGAAGGTCCGGCGGCGCGCGCGGGCTTCCAGAAGGGCGACATCATCCTGCGCGTGGGCGACACCGACATCACGAGCGCGAAGCAATTCGAGGCGGTCGCGCAGAATCTCGACGCCAGCAAGATGATCGCGGTGCTCGTGCGGCGCGGCGACAACACGCAGTTCGTGCCGCTGCGTCCGCGCGTGCCGGCGCAGAAGTAAGAAGTAAGCGCCGCCGTGCCGATGCCGGCCCTCATGCTCTACGGCCGCGCCTGGTGTCATCTGTGCGAGGAGATGCGCGCCGCGCTGGAGCCGATTGCGGCCCGGCACGGCGCGGCGATCGAATGGATCGACATCGATCAGGATCCGGCGCTCGAAGCCCGCTACGACGAGCTCGTGCCCGTCCTGGTGCTGGACGGCGCCGAGCTGTGTCATTACCGGCTCGATGCCGAAGCAGTGGACGCCGCACTGGCGGCCCGTCGCGCATGACGCGGCGCTTGCGCTCGCGGCGCGCCGAAAACCGGCGGGTCGAACCCGTTTTCGGCTAAAATGCCGAAGTTTTCCCCGAAATTTTCAAGGCGTGCTCCGGGTTGCTGAGGGCGCGCCTTTTTCGCTTTTTCTGGCTTGCGGCACTGAATGGACCATATTCGTAATTTCTCGATCATTGCGCACATCGACCACGGCAAGTCGACGCTCGCCGACCGCATCATCCAGCTGTGCGGCGGCTTGTCCGACCGCGAGATGGAAGCGCAGGTGCTCGATTCGATGGACCTGGAGCGCGAGCGCGGCATCACCATCAAGGCACAGACTGCGGCGCTGACCTACAAGGCGCGCGACGGGCAGGTCTACAACCTGAACCTCATCGATACCCCTGGACACGTCGACTTCTCCTACGAAGTCAGCCGTTCGCTGTCCGCGTGCGAAGGCGCGCTGCTGGTGGTGGACGCGAGCCAGGGCGTCGAGGCGCAGACCGTCGCCAACTGCTACACGGCCATCGAACTGGGCGTGGAAGTGGTGCCGGTGCTGAACAAGATCGACCTGCCGGCGGCGAACCCCGAGAACGCCATTACCGAAATCGAGGACGTGATCGGCATCGATGCCACGGACGCCGTGCATTGCAGCGCGAAGACCGGCCTCGGCGTGGCGGACGTGCTCGAATCGCTGATCGCAAAGGTGCCGCCGCCCAAGGGCGATCCCGAAGCCCCGTTGCAGGCGCTGATCATCGACTCGTGGTTCGACAACTACGTCGGCGTCGTGATGCTGGTGCGCATCGTCAACGGCGTGCTCAAGCCGAAAGACAAGATCAAGATGATGGCGACCGGTGCGCAGTATCCGGTCGAGCACGTCGGCGTGTTCGCGCCGAAGTCGACCAACCTTCCGGAGTTGTCGGCGGGGCAGGTGGGCTTCGTGATCGCGGGCATCAAGGAACTGACGGCCGCGAAGGTCGGCGATACCGTCACCGTCGCGACCCGTCCGGCAACCGAACCGCTGCCGGGCTTCAAGGAAGTGAAGCCGCAGGTGTTCGCCGGCCTTTATCCGGTCGAAGCGAACCAGTACGACGCGCTGCGTGAGTCGCTCGAAAAGCTGAAGCTCAACGACGCCTCGCTGCAGTTCGAGCCGGAAGTGTCGCAGGCGCTCGGCTTCGGTTTCCGCTGCGGCTTCCTCGGCCTGCTGCACATGGAAATCGTGCAGGAGCGGCTCGAGCGCGAGTTCGACATGGACCTGATCACCACGGCGCCCACGGTGATCTACGAGGTCCTGCAGAACGACGGCAGCATCATCATGGTCGAGAATCCGGCCAAGATGCCGGAGCCGCCGAAGATCGACGAAGTGCGCGAGCCGATCGTCACCGTGAACCTGTACATGCCGCAGGAATATGTCGGCTCGGTCATCACGCTGTGTACGGCCAAGCGCGGCTCGCAGATCAACATGCAGTATCACGGCCGCCAGGTGCAGCTCACGTACGAGATCCCGATGGCGGAAATCGTGCTCGACTTCTTCGACCGCCTGAAGTCCACGTCGCGCGGTTATGCGTCGATGGATTACGAGTTCAAGGAATATCGCGCGGCCGACGTGGTCAAGGTGGATATGCTCATCAACGGCGACAAGGTCGATGCGCTGTCCGTCATCGTGCACCGTTCGCAGAGCCAGTATCGCGGACGCGAAGTGGCGTCGAAGATGCGCGAGCTGATTCCGCGCCAGATGTACGACGTGGCGATTCAGGCGACCATCGGCTCGAACATCATCGCGCGCGAGAACATCAAGGCGCTGCGCAAGAACGTGCTGGCGAAGTGCTACGGCGGCGACATCTCGCGCAAGAAGAAGCTGCTCGAGAAACAGAAGGCCGGCAAGAAGCGCATGAAGCAGGTCGGCTCGGTCGAGATTCCGCAGGAAGCCTTCCTGGCCATCCTGCGCGTGGACGAATGACGTCCGCGCCGTTCCGCCCGGCGGCGCGTCCGTCGGGCAAACAACGATAACAACCGGAAGCGATTGATGAATTTTGCATTGATTCTTTTGATTCTCGTCGTGCTGACGGGTATTGCGTGGGTGCTCGACAAGCTGGTCTTCCTGCCGCAACGGCGCCGCGCCGCCGAGGCCGCGGTCACCGAATTCGACCGCCAGCAGGAGCGCGTGGGCGAGCGTTTCGCCGACGAGAACGCTGACCAGACGCGCGCCCGCCTGCGCGACGACAAGCTGCGCCAGCCGTGGTGGCTCGAATACACGGCGAGCTTTTTCCCGGTGATCCTGGCGGTCTTCGTGGTGCGCTCGTTCATCATCGAGCCGTTCAAGATTCCGTCCGGCTCCATGATCCCGACGCTGCTCGTCGGCGACTTCATCCTCGTCAACAAGTACGAGTACGGTCTGCGCCTGCCGATCAGCAACACCAAGATCACGCAGGGCAGTCCGCTGCAACGGGGCGACGTGGTCGTGTTCCGCTATCCGAAAGACGAATCGGTCGACTACATCAAGCGCGTGATCGGCCTGCCGGGCGACACGGTCGCCTACGAAGACAAGAAGCTCACCATCAACGGCAAGCCGGTGCCCGAAACGCCGATGCCCGATTATTTCGACAGCGAGAGCATCGGGTACTCGAAGCAGTTCATGGAAGACCTCGGCAATGAACGCAAGAACGCGATCCTGAACAATCCGCAGGTGCCGCCGTACATAATGGGCGCCGAAGATTTTCCGTTCCGCGACAACTGCAACTACAACGCGCAGGGCGTGACCTGCAAGGTGCCGCCGGGCAACTACTTCATGATGGGCGATAACCGCGACAACAGCGCGGACAGCCGTTACTGGGGTTTCGTGCCGGACAAGAACATCGTGGGGCGTGCGTTCTTCATCTGGATGAACTTCGGCAATTTGAAACGCATCGGCTCGTTCGAGTGACGCGCGTTGCGAAAACATTAAAACTAAAGCTTCGAAACGGCGTGAAGAAGCGCGGCTAACACCGTCTCCGCGCGCGTTTTCCGGCGACGGGTGACGGAATCGTCGCCCGTCGCGCCCGCGTTATACTCTCTCCATGCCCTCTTCTCCGCTGGAAAGCCGGCTGCGGTACGAATTTCGCAATGCGGAATTGCTGCGCCAGGCGATGACCCACCGCAGTCACAGTGCCACGAACAATGAACGGCTCGAATTTCTCGGCGATTCCGTTCTAAATTGCGTGGTGGCTGCGCTTTTGTTTCAACGATTCGGCAAACTCGACGAAGGCGACCTTTCCCGCGTCCGCGCGAATCTGGTCAAGCAACAATCCCTCTACGAAATCGCGCAAGCGCTGAACGTCTCGGAAGGGCTGCGGCTCGGTGAAGGCGAACTGCGCAGCGGCGGCTTCCGTCGCCCGTCCATTCTGGCCGACACGCTCGAAGCCATTTTCGGCGCCATCTTCCTCGACGGCGGCTTCGACGCCGCCGCGACCGTCATCAAGCGTCTGTACACGCCGGTGCTGGATCACATCGATCCGCGCACCATCGGCAAGGACGCCAAGACGTTGCTCCAGGAATACCTGCAAGGTCACAAGATCGCGCTGCCGACTTATACCGTCGTCGCAACGCACGGCGCCGCGCACAACCAGCAGTTCGAGGTGGAATGTTCGGTGCCGAAGCTCGACGTCAAGGTGTCCGGCTCCGGCGCCAGCCGTCGCGCGGCCGAGCAGGCGGCGGCCAAGAAGGCGCTCGACGAAGTCGCTGCCGCCGCGCCTACGCTCGGCGTCAAGCCGAAGCGCAAAGGCGCGCGTTCGGCCAAGCTGGCTGAACAGGAAGTGGTGCCCGGCGTCACTGGCATCCAGGCCGCGCTCGACCTGCGTTCGCCCGACCGGCGCGAGCGTCAGCACGGCAGCCACGGCGTGCCGCATGCCGCCGACGAACGTCCCGCTGTCAACGCAGTCACGCCGCCGCTCGCGGTCATCCGGGCGACGCACGTGGAGCCGTCGGCGGGCGCCTATGCCGCCGCCGACAAGCCCGAGCGCGCAGTGATCCACAAGCCCGAGAAAGTCGTGAAAAGCGAGACGGCCACGGCGGAGCAGGCCGTGCATGCCGAACCGGCCGCAGATGCAGGCGCCGCCGCCGACGCGCCCACGGGCCGCGTCGCGCGCGCCGCCGACGCCGGCCACTGACGCCACTGACACGCGCCGCCGCGCGCCCGGGCCCGGCTTGCTCCGCCGCGCTCCAACGAAACCTTGCTGCACACGACTATGAACACTTCCGTATCCCCCGGTTTCCGCTGCGGCATGATCGCCATCGTCGGCCGGCCGAACGTCGGCAAATCGACGCTGATGAACGGGCTCGTCGGCCAGAAGGTGAGCATCACCTCGCGCAAGGCGCAGACCACGCGCCATCGCATCACCGGCATCAACACCATCGGCGACGCGCAGTACATCTTCGTCGATACCCCCGGCTTCCAGACGCGCCACAGCGGCGCGCTCAACCGCTCGCTGAATCGCGCGGTGACCTCGACGCTCACTTCCGTCGATGCCATCCTGTTCGTGATCGAAGCCGGCCGTTTCGGACCGGACGACCAGCAAGTGCTCAATCTGATTCCGCCCGGCACGCCCACGCTGCTGATCGCCAACAAGCTCGACCGGGTCGGCGACAAGGATTCGCTGTTCCCGTTCATGCAGCAGATGTCGGCGTTGCGCGATTTCCGCGAGATCGTGCCGCTCGCGGCGAAGCAGCCTGAGGACATCAAGCGTCTGCTCACCGTGCTCAAGCCGTATCTGCCCGAAGGCGAGCCGATCTACGGCGAAGACGATCTCACCGACCGCAGCGAGCGCTTCCTCGCGGCGGAAATCCTGCGTGAAAAAGTGTTCCGCTGGACCGGCGACGAACTGCCGTACACGAGCACCGTGCTGATCGACAAGTTCGAGACCGAAGGCCGGCTGCGCCGCGTGTTCGCGACCATCATGGTGGACCGCGACGGCCACAAGGCGATGATCATCGGCCAGAAGGGCGCGAAGCTGAAGCAGATCAGCACCGAAGCGCGCCTCGACATGGAGAAGCTGTTCGACGGCCCGGTGTATCTGGAAACCTTCGTCAAGGTGAAGAGCGGCTGGGCCGACAACGAAGCCGGCCTGCGCGCCTACGGCTACGAATAAACCGCGACCGAACCGGATGAGCCACCACTCATGGACGACGGCACCAATGACGCGTGGATGACGCCGTCCGCCGACGATCGTCCTGACGACGATTTCGACGCGACCGAGCGTCCGGTCGCGCGCGTCGCGAAGAAGCGCACGCGCGGGGCCGCGTCCGGCGCAAGCGCGTCGGCGAACGAAGGCACGGAGAAACGTCCGCGCGCCGCGCCGCGTTCCGACTTCCGCATTGCCGAGCAGCCGGGCTTCGTGCTGCACAGCTATCCGTATCGCGAGACGAGCCTGATCATCGACGTGTTTTCGCGCGATCACGGCCGCGTCGCGCTCGTCGCGAAGGGCGCGAAGCGTCCGCATTCCGCGCTGCGCGGCGTGTTGCAGACCTTCCAGCCGCTCGGGCTGTCGTGGACCGGCAAGGGCGAAGTGCGCACGCTGACGACGGCAGAGTGGGTCGGCGGCATGCTGCCGCTCGCGGGCGACGCGCTGCTGTGCGGCTTCTACGTCAACGAACTGCTGGTGAAGTTCTGCGCCCGCGAGGACGCGCATCCCGCGCTCTTCAATCACTATGTGCTGACGCTCTCGCGCCTGGCCCACGACGAACCCGCCGTGCAGGTGCTGCGCTCGTTCGAACGCGTGCTGCTGCGCGAGACCGGCTATGCGATGAACCTGATGCGCACCGTGACGCGCCAGCCGGTGACGCCCGACGGCCGCTACGTATTCGATCCGGACCGCGGCGTGCGCGAAGCATCCGATGATCTTCCGCCGCCATGGCCGGTGATCTCGGGACAGACGCTGCTCGACATGGAGCGCGACGACTTCGCCAGCCCGCAGACCGCGGCCCAGAGCAAGACGCTGATGCGCTTCCTGCTGAATCATTACCTGGGCGGCACGCCGCTCGCCACCCGTCAGATACTGATCGACCTGCAAAAACTATGAGCTTCTTTCTCTCGTCGCCTGCGAACGTGATCGATCTGGGCGTGAACATCGATCACGTCGCCACGCTGCGCAACGCGCGCGGCACGTCCTATCCCGATCCGATCCGCGCGGCGCTGGCCGCCGAGGAAGCGGGCGCCGACGCCATCACGCTGCACCTGCGCGAGGACCGCCGCCATATCGTCGACGCCGACGTGCGCACGCTGCGTCCGCTGCTCAAAACGCGCATGAACCTGGAGTGCGCGGTGACGCGCGAGATGCTCGACATCGCCTGCGAGATCAAGCCGCACGATGTCTGTCTCGTGCCGGAGAAGCGTCAGGAAGTCACGACCGAAGGCGGCCTCGACGTCGCCGGCCGCTTCGAAGAGGTGAAGGCCGCGTGCCGGCAACTGGCCGATGCGGGCGCGCGCGTGTCGCTGTTCATCGACCCGGACGAGACGCAGATTCGCGCGGCGCAGGAAGCAGGCGCGCCCGTCATCGAACTGCACACTGGCCGCTATGCCGAGGCGCACCACGAAGCCGCGCAGCAGGACGAATTCGAGCGCGTGGCACGGAGCGTCGACTTCGGCAATGCGCTGGGCCTCAAGGTCAATGCCGGACACGGGCTGCACTACACCAACGTGCAGGCGATCGCCGCGCTGCCGGGGATCGTTGAACTGAACATCGGTCACGCGATCGTCGCGCATGCGATCTTCGCCGGCTGGGACAACGCAGTGCGCGAGATGAAGGCGATCATGGTCGCCTCGCGTCTTGCCGCCGGCCACGCACGCTGAAGCGCGGGTTCACATGGCGATCTACGGAATCGGCACCGACATCGCGCAGGTCAGCCGCATCGCGGCGGTGATGGAGCGCACCAGGGGACGTTTCGCCGAGAAGGTGCTCGGCCCGGACGAACTGCGCATCTATCACGCCCGGCGCGCGCGCTCGGAAGTGCGCGGCCTCGCGTTCCTCGCCACGCGTTTCTCGGCCAAGGAAGCGTTCTCGAAGGCGATCGGCCTCGGCATGCGCTGGCCGATGACCTGGCGCGCGCTGCAAACGCTCAACGAGCCGAGCGGCAAGCCCGTGTGCGTCGCGTCCGGCGAACTGGCCGAATGGCTCGCGCAGCGCGGCATCACCGCGCAGGTCACGGTCAGCGACGAGCGCGACTACGCGGTGTCGTTCGTGATCGCCGAGACGCCCGAGCGCGTCTGACCTCCATTCCATCCATTCAGGGCTCCCATTGAAATCGATGAAACGCATTCCCGGCCCCGTCATGCTCGACGTCGCCGGCACGACGCTGTCCGACGCCGATATCGACTGCCTCACGCATCCGATGACCGGCGGGATCATCCTGTTCGCGCGGCACTTCGAGAATCGCGCGCAGCTGGTCGCACTGACCGATGCAATTCGCGACGTGCGCGAGGACATCCTGATCGCCGTCGATCACGAAGGCGGGCGCGTGCAGCGCTTCCGCACCGATGGCTTCACGGTGCTGCCCGCGCCTGGCCGGCTCGGCGAGCTGTGGGATCGTGACGTGCTCGCCGCGACGAAGACCGCGACCGCGTTCGGCTACGTGCTGGCGTCGGAGTTGCGCGCGTGCGGCATCGACATGAGCTTCACGCCGGTGCTGGATCTGAACTACGGGCAGTCGAAGGTAATTGGCGATCGCGCGCTGCATGGCGATCCGCGCGTCGTGACGATGCTCGCGAAGAGCCTGAATCACGGCCTGGCGCTCGCGGGCATGGCGAACTGCGGCAAGCACTTCCCGGGTCACGGTTTCGCATCCGCCGATTCGCACGTGGCCCTGCCCACCGACGACCGCGCGCTCGAAGACATCCTCGCCGCCGACGTGCGTCCGTATGACTGGCTCGGCATGTCGCTGGCGTCGGTGATCCCGGCGCATGTCATCTACACCCAGGTCGACGACAAGCCCGCCGGCTTTTCGCGCATCTGGCTGCAGGACATCCTGCGCGCCAGGCTCGGCTTCAATGGCGCGATCTTCAGCGACGATCTCTCGATGGAAGCGGCCCGCGCCGGCGGCACGCTCACCGAAGCGGCGAGCGCCGCGCTCGCGGCGGGCTGCGACATGGTGCTGATCTGCAATCAGCCGGAAGAGGCGGGACGGGTGCTGAAGCAGTTGCGCCATGTGCCGTCGAAGGCGTCGGCCCAACGGCTCAGGCAGATGCGGCCGCGCGGCAAGGCGCTGCGCTGGGACAAACTGCAGGGACAGGCGGAGTATCGGGCGGCACGCGCGCTCATCGAGGACACACTCGGCTGATTCCTTCCCGGACGATTCAGATGAAAAAAAACGCCACGATCGTGGCGTTTTCTTCGAGCTTCGTTAAAGCAGTCAAAGCATCACGACGGCTCGAGCTTCATCCGCTGCAGCTTGTTATAGAGCGTCTTCGGGCTGATGCCCAGCAGCGTCGCCGCGCGATGGCGCGTGCCGCCGACCGCCTCGAGCGTCGCACGGATCAGCATGTCCTCGACGTCGGCCAGCGCCGTGCCCACCGTCACCTGCACGCTGCTGCCGTTCAGGCCGCGTCCGCCGAGTCCGCCCGGTTCATCGACGCGCAAGGTCTCGATGGTTTCACCCGACGCGTGATAGGCGCGCCGCACGCGCTCGCGCATCTCGCGAACGTTGCCTGGCCATTCGGTCGCGAAGCACTCGCGGATGAACGCGGGACTGACGCGCTTCGGCGATCCGCTCGTGATCCCGGCAATGTGATTCTCGCGGTTGAGCTCGTCGACGAGCGCTTCGGCGATGAGCGCGATGTCGTCGTCGCGTTCGCTCAGCGGCGGCAACAGGATCGACGAGGCCGACAGCCGCTGGAACAGGTCTTCACGCATCGCACCGCTCGCGACGGCCTCGCGCATCGGCGTGCGCGACGCGGCGATCAGGCGGAAGTCCGTCATGATCCGGTTGCTGCCGCCCACCCGCATGAAGGTCTGCGAATCGAGCGCGCGCAACAGCGCCTCCTGCTGCGGCGCCGGCAGGGAATCGATCTGGTCGAGGAACAGCGTGCCGCCGCCCGCCTGTTCGAGCAGGCCCGGTTCGCGATGCTCCGCGCCCGCGTAGGCATTGCGCTCATGGCCGAAGAGGATGCTTTCCATCGTGCGCTGCGGCGCCTCGCCGGCCGTGCCGGAATGACGGTACGCGGAGCAGTCGAAGGTGACGAACGGTCCTTTGCGGCGACGGCTCAGCTGATGAATCGTGCGCGCCGCGATCTTCTTGCCCGTGCCCGGCTCGCCGCAGATCAACACGGCCGCCTCGGTCGGCGCCGTGTGTTCGATGAGATCGTAGACGTGCTGCATCGCCGCACTGCGGCCGGTCATGTCGCCAAAGTGGCCGAGTTCGCGCAGCGTGGAGCGCAGCGCCTGCACTTCCTCGGTGAGTTCGTACGGACGCGGGATGCGCGCCAGCAGGCTGCGCAGGCGCGGAATGTTGACCGGCTTCAGCAGATAGTCCCAGATGCCGTGCCGCAGACCCTCGATCGCGCTTTCCACGGTCGCGTTGCCGGTCATGACGATCACCGGCAACGCGCCGTCGGGCGGTTGCGAGGGCAGGCTCGGCAGCAGATCGAGGCCGCTGCCGTCCGGAAGATTCAGGTCGATCAGCACGACATCAGGGATGAAGCGCGTCAGCGCGGAGCGTGCCTCGGCAAGGGTCGTCGCCGTGTCGACGGAAAAACCATCCGCCGACAGGATCGCGGACAAACCTGAGAGGCTATTGGGATCGTCTTCGACAATCAGGGCGTGTGGCATGGCTGACCAATGTCTCAAAGTGGACTGTAATGCACCGTCGCTGCGTGCCGGCCGCAACGGCGCTGCACGGGACTCCGGTGTTTCGTGGGCGGGCGGCGCTGCCGTTGTCTGACTCCGGCGCCCGACCCGCTGCGGTTCTCGTCCTGCGTTACTCGTGTGTCATCTGTTCCCCGGTGACCGCCTCAACGCGGCCTGAGATGCAGCTCATTGCTGACGGAGCGCACGCCCGGCACGCCACGGGCCACGGCCAGGGCGCGCTCGATCTGCGCATCCGATTCCACATATCCCGCAACCTGCACCACGCCGCGATAGGTCGCGACGCTCACCGGCAACGATCTCAGCTGCGGATCGGCGGCCAATGCCTGCTTCACGCGGGCGGCCAAGGTCGCGTCATCGGGCGCCGGCTGGCTGGAAGCGGGCGCTGCGGCCGGCGGCGTCGACTTGCATCCCGGCAACGCGAAGGGCGGCAGCGCGAGTGCCGCCACAATCAACAACCGGTTCGTGATGGGACGCGGTCTTGGCATGTCGGCTCTGAAATCGTTATCGCAGCTTTTTAGCAGAAACCGTGCCACGCGGTTGATTTTTCCGATCGTGGCCGGACGGGTAGCCTTTGCGGGGATTGGCGCGTCGGAGGCGCTCTCATCGAATGAGGGCCCGAGCGGTAAAGTTTGCCTGAATTTGTCAAAAAATTCATGCAAAAGAAAAAGCGCCCGTGGAAGGGCGCTTGTTCAGGGAGCCGTCGCGGAGGTTGCTGCGTGCGAGGCTCCTGGGTGCCGTGCGACGCTTAAGCGCGGCTGCGGTACTCGTTCGTACGCGTGTCGATTTCGATCTTGTCGCCGATGTTGCAGAACAGCGGCACTTGCAGTTCGAAACCGGTGTTCAGCTTGGCGGTCTTCAGCACCTTGCCCGACGACGTGTCGCCCTTCACGGCCGGTTCCGTGTAGATGATTTCGCGCACGAGCGTGGTGGGCAGTTCGACCGAGATGGCCTTCTCGTTATAGAACACCACTTCGCAGGCCATGCCGTCTTCGAGGTAGTTGAGCGCGTCGCCCATCATTTCGGCTTCGACTTCGTACTGGTTGTAGTCAGCGTCCATGAAGACGTACATCGGGTCAGCGAAGTAGGAGTAGGTCACTTCCTTGCGATCCAGCACGACGACGTCGAACTTGTCGTCCGCCTTGTAGACCGTTTCCATGCCGGAGTTCGTCAGCAGGTTTTTGAACTTCATCTTGACGACCGCGGCGTTGCGGCCCGACTTGTTGTACTCGGCGCGCTGCACCACCATGGCATCGCTGCCGATCATGACGACGTTGCCGACGCGGAGTTCTTGTGCGGTCTTCATAAAACTGGGTCCTGTACGAATGGATAGGGCTGAATGCCTGGATGATTCGATCCGGCAGCGGCGCTCTGCCGCCACGCGTGAATGCTTGTCAACGAGGAAGGCTGCTTGCCGGGCGACGTATCCCGTTGCTTTGACTGCCGCGCGATACCGGTGCGCTGGCCAGAACCTGCAACCGCCTGTCCGTTGCCTACTCGCGCTTGCTTCCTCGGATAACCGCTTATTTTAACTGAGTTTTTGCCCGTTGGGCCAGTCGGATGACGCGCACGAAGGACGCAGCGCAAGGCAGGGCGCGGGCGGCGTCGGAGTTCTCACCCGCGAGGCAGGCGCGCAAGCACATGCGTGACGAGATTCGCTGCCAGGTCGCCGATAGCCGCCAGCTCACCGGCCCAGCTCGCAGCGCGGGCCTTCAGCGCCCGGCGACGACGCGAGAAATCGGCCCAGTCCGGCGTTCCCGCGCCGTTCCACGCGTGCCAGAAGCGTTCCGTCGAAGCCCGCGCCGAGGCATCGAGCGCCTGCGTGTAATGGGCCAGAGCGGCATCGAGTTTGGGGAGATGGGCGTCGTCGGCTTGCGGATAGATGTGCCAGACAAACGGCTTGCACGCCCATTGCGCCCGCACGAACGAATCCTCGCCGCGCACGAAGTTGATGTCGGCGGCCCATAGCAAGGCGTCGAAACGCGGCTGCTCGACGAATCCCAGCGCGTGCGCCCGCAATGCGCCCGCGCGTGCCGTCGTGCCCGCCGCGAACCGCGGCACACCGAAGAAGCGCGCCAGCGCGCCGGAGATGCGTCCTTCTGGCACGAGCAGCACGACCGGCTCGGCGCCGTCGCGCCACTGCGCGAGCAGGCTGTCGACGGCAGGGTTCTCGTAAGCGAACAGGGAGATGACGGTGCTGTCGGCGCCCGGCGGCTCATCTTGCACGTGTTCGCGCCACCAGGCGGGCGCATCGAAGGCCAGGCGTCGCGCGTCGAGATCGCGTTCCTTCAGTACGCCGCCCGTGCCTGCGCCCAGGCCGGGAAAGAAGAACGTCTTCTCGAGCGGATAACGCGGGTGCGGCGATGGCCGCATGTGGTAGTCCGCGACCCAGTCCTCGCCGCTGAGGTACTCCAGATTCACCCAGACCGGCTTGCGCGCGCGCCGCGCCATCGCGGCGACATAGGCGGGCGGCAGTTCGCACGCGAACGCCTCGATCACGACGTCCGCGATGTCGAGCCTGTCGCCGGCATGCGCGGGATCGTGCCAGTGCTCGATCACGACGCCCAAGGCTTCCTGTCGCGCAAGCGTGGCGTCGACGGCCGGACAGAGGGCATGGAAGACTTTCAGATCGTCGACGAAGAGCCGCACGCGCCAGCCGTATTCCGCTTGCAGCTGCCGAGCGAGCCGCCAGCAGACGCCGATGTCGCCGAAATTGTCGATGACCGCGCAAAAGATGTCGCAGGCGAGTTCCGGGGTGGCGGACGGCGTGGGCGGCTGCTCGGACATGGGGCGTTGGCGCGCGGCGTAATGTTCTAAACTGGCGATTCTAAGACAACGACCGCGGCCCTGGCGCCCGCGCGCGCCTCCCCATCCAGGCTTCGCGCCGCGCCTCGCGCGGGACACTCGCGACTTTCGCTGCATGACTGACTCCGCCGCACACGAATCCGCTTCTGACGCGGAGTTCGACCCGAAGAAGACCCTTGCGCAACTGCCCCATTTGCCGGGCGTGTACCGCTACTACGACGGCGGCGGCAACGTGCTGTACGTCGGCAAGGCGCGCAATCTGAAGAAGCGCGTGTCGAGCTATTTCACGAAGACGCTGCATTCGCCGCGCATCGCGATGATGGTGACGCGCATCCGCAAGATCGAAACCACCGTCACGCGTTCCGAAGCCGAAGCGCTGCTGCTCGAGAACAACCTGATCAAGGCGCTCGCGCCGCGCTACAACATCCTGTTCCGCGACGACAAGTCGTATCCGTTCCTCAAGCTCACCGGCCACACGTTTCCGCGCATGGCGTACTACCGCGGCGCGGTCGACAAGAAGAACCAGTATTTCGGACCGTTTCCGAGCGCGTGGGCGGTGCGCGAGAGCATCCAGATCCTGCAGCGCGTGTTTCAGTTGCGGACCTGCGAGGACTCGGTGTTCAGCAACCGCACGCGGCCCTGCCTGCTGCATCAGATCGGACGCTGCACCGCGCCGTGCACCGGGCTCATCAGCGAGGAGGATTACGCGCGCGATGTCGCCAATGCGTCGCGCTTCCTGCTCGGACGGCAGGGCGAGGTGATGAAGGAACTCGAGCAGAAGATGCACGCCTTCGCCGCCGATCTCAAGTTCGAGCAGGCCGCCGCGGTGCGCAACCAGATGAGCTCGCTGTCGACGGTGCTGCATCAGCAGGCGATCGAAGTGGGCGGCGAGAGCGATGTCGATATCCTCGCGGTGGTCGCGCTGGGCGGCAAGGTCTGCGTGAATCTGGCGATGGTGCGCGGTGGCCGGCATCTCGGCGACAAGGCCTATTTTCCGACGCATGTTGAAAGCGCGTTGTCGCTGGGCGACGAGGACGAATTGTCGGAGTTGCCCGAACTGCTCGAAGACGCGCCGGTGGAGGCGGCCGCTGAACCTGCCGCTGCGCCGGTTGAAGCGGCCGTGACGGAGCTCGAAGCGGATGCCGCCGCCGTGGAGAACGAAGCCGAAGCCGAAGCCGAAGCCGACTCGCAACCCCGCGAAAACCCGCTCGAAGCCGAAGTGCTGGAAGCGTTCATGGCGCAGCACTACATCGGCAACCGTGTCCCGCCGGTGCTCGTCGTGAGTCACGCGCCGTCGAGCCGCGATCTCGTCGACCTGCTGATCGAGCAGGCCGGCCACAAGGTCACGTTGCTGCGCCAGCCGCAAGGGCAGAAGCGCGTATGGCTCTCGATGGCCGAGCAGAACGCGCGGCTCGCGCTCGCGCGGCTGCTGTCGGAGCAGGGTTCGCAGCAGGCGCGCACCCGCGCGCTCGCCGACACGCTCGGCATGGAGATGGACGACCTCGCGCAACTGCGGGTGGAGTGCTTCGACATCAGCCATACGATGGGCGAAGCCACGCAGGCGTCGTGTGTCGTGTTCCATCATCACAAGATGCAGTCGGGCGAGTATCGCCGCTACAACATCACCGGCATCACGCCCGGCGACGACTACGCCGCGATGCGCCAGGTGCTCACGCGCCGCTACGAGAAGATGGTCGCGCAGGCGGCCGCCAACGCCACCGACGAAGCCGCCATCCTGCAGCCCGGCGATGCCGCCGATCCCACCGTCACGCCCGATGGCGCCGAGCCGGTCGCGGCGGGCGGCACGCTGCCGACCATCGTGCTGATCGACGGCGGCAAGGGCCAGGTGGAAATCGCCAGACAGGTGTTCTCGGAACTCGGTCTCGATCACGGCATGCTGGTCGGCGTCGCGAAGGGAGAAGGGCGCAAGGTCGGACTGGAGACGCTCATCTTCGCCGACGGCCGCCCCGCGCTCGAACTGGGCAAGGAAAGCGCAGCGCTGATGCTGGTCGCGCAGATCCGCGACGAAGCTCACCGCTTCGCGATCACCGGCATGCGGGCCAAGCGCGCGAAAGCCCGTCAGACTTCGCGGCTGGAAGAGCTCGAAGGCGTCGGTGCGAAACGGCGTCAGCGGCTCCTGTCGCGCTTCGGCGGATTGCGCGGCGTGCAGGCGGCGAGCGTCGAGGACCTGGCCAGTGTCGAAGGCATCTCGCTTGCGCTGGCACAGCAGATCTATCGTCAGTTGCATTGAGCCGGCACCGGCGCGCCTCGCGACAGCAAACCCGTCGCGGGGCGCGCCGGCCCGGGTCGCTGCCTTGTGAGCGCGGGATCGACGCGGCACAATGGCGGCTCCCTTACATGTCCTTCACTCGCCTGCGCCCATGCCGTTCAATCTACCGATCTTTCTGACATGGCTGCGGATCGTGCTGATTCCGCTCGTCGTGGGCGTGTTCTATCTGCCGGACATGATGATGAGCCCGGAGCACCGCAACCTGCTCGGCATGCTGATCTTCGTGCTCGCCGCGCTCACCGACTGGTTCGACGGCTTTCTTGCACGCAAGCTCAACCAGACGTCGGCATTCGGCGCGTTCCTCGATCCTGTCGCCGACAAGCTGATGGTGACCGCCGCCTTGCTCGTCCTGGTGCAGCTGTCGCGGTTGAACGCGGTGATCGCGCTCGTGATCGTCGGACGTGAGATCACCATCTCGGCGCTGCGCGAATGGATGGCGCAGATCGGCGCATCGAAGAGCGTCGCGGTGAATCAACTCGGCAAGTTCAAGACCGTGTGCCAGATGGTCGCCATCCCGATGCTGCTGTTCTACGGTCCGCTCAGGATTACCGGCACGCAATGGATGATCGACACGCGTGTGTGGGGGCTGTGGCTCATCGACGTCGCCGCCGTGCTCACGGTCTGGTCGATGCTCTATTACATGAAGCTCGCGTGGCCGCAGATTCGCGAACGGGGCGGCATGCTGTGAGGCGTCCGTCGCGGAAGAGGCTCAGATGCGTGTACGCGGAAAATTGCGTCGAAACGGAAAATTCCTCTCACAAAACTGTTGACAGGCTTCTTTAGCTTCTACATAATCTCGTTTCTCTGATGCACGGCACGACGCAAACCAGCGAAGTGCGGTAAAAATGTGCAGCAGGCGCAGCAGTAAAAATGCGGGAGTAGCTCAGTTGGTAGAGCGCAACCTTGCCAAGGTTGAGGTCGCGAGTTCGAGACTCGTCTCCCGCTCCAGATCAGAAGTTTCCGGTGTGGTCAGCGCTGAAGCAAAGCGCGCGTGACGCCGGAAGCAGCCGTACAAGTAACACCAGCAGCATTGCAGGACATTGCGGGAGTAGCTCAGTTGGTAGAGCGCAACCTTGCCAAGGTTGAGGTCGCGAGTTCGAGACTCGTCTCCCGCTCCAATCAAAGGGGAAGCCAAGCTTCCCTTTTTGTTTGGTGAAGAAGCCGGCGTATGACCGGCAGCCGGAACCGCATACGGCGCGGTAGCAAAGCGGTTATGCAGCGGCCTGCAAAGCCGTTTAGACCGGTTCGACTCCGGTCCGCGCCTCCACTCGAAAAGCCCTGATCCGTCAGGGCTTTTTCTTTTTGCTCGGAGGTTTTCGCCAATCAGCTTGCGCGCATGACCGCGTCACGGTTTATTCGCGGCCGCACATCGCGCGGCATAATCGCGATACTCCTCGCATCCGGAATCCCATGACCGACCGACTCTCTTCACTCGAATGGCGCTGGAAGGCCTTCGACGACCTCTCGACCGCCGAGGTCTACGACATGCTCGCGGCGCGCAGCGCGGTGTTCGTCGTCGAGCAGAACTGCGTGTATGGCGACATCGACGGTCTCGATATCGATGCACGGCACCTGCTGGCCTATGGCGCCGGCGAGAACGGCCAGCGTCCCGCGCTCGCGGGTTATCTGCGCGTGTTGCTGCCGGGAACGCCGGACGACAGCGAGAAAGACGTGCGCATCGGCCGCGTGCTGACCACGGCGAAGTTTCGTGGTCTCAAGCTCGGCAACGCGATGCTCGAACGCGCACTCCAGCACATCCTCGCGCAATGGCCCGACGAGCCGATCAGCCTGCACGCGCAGGCGCATCTCCAGCGTTTCTATGGCGCGTTCGGTTTCGTGGCGTCGTCGGGGATTCACGACGAGGACGGCATCCCGCACGTCTGGATGCGCCGTCCCGGCTTCGGCTCATGACGCGACCGCGTCTGTCTTGACCTTCGCGCCGCCGGGCGCGGCATCGACGCCGCGTCCGCGTTCCTTGCGCAGGCGCGTGCGCGCCGAGAGCCGCATCCAGTGACGCAGTGCGATCAGCGCGCCGATCACGCTCATCATCGAACCCGGAATCCATAGCAGAAGGCCGCCGATCTGCTGGTCGCGCATCGGCGTGATCCACGTGAATGCGCGACCGCAGATCGAATAGATCGGATAGAGCTCGTGCGGCGTGAAGAAGATATACGCGCCCAGGATGATCTGCGGCGGAATCGCGGCGATCACGATCAGGATCCGCCTGCCGGGCGCGAGACGCGCGGGCGGCGCCGGACGCGGATCGAGCACAAGCCACCAGAACAGCAGGCCGTCGATGACCATGCTCCAGTTCATCACGCGATAGAGCCGGGCATCCAGCATCGCCTTGAAGTGAATCGGCGAGAGCAGCCAGAAGTAGATCAGCCCGACGAACAGCACGACCGCCACCACCGGATTGAACACGACGGCGAAGAAACCGCGCGCCACGCTGCTTTGAGCCGCCGGGCGCAGCCAGCGCCTGCGCCAATTGAACGGAATGCCCGCGCGCAGCGCCGCGCCGGGATACGACAGCGCAATGAAGAACGGCCCGAGGTGATGCAGCACCAGATGCTGCAGCCGATGCATGAAAAACTCATGCTCGAAGAAGTAATCGAGCCGCGTGTGCAGCGCCACGTAGAGCGCGCCCAGGCCGAACCAGAACGCGATGCGCCGCGCCAGCGTCACGCGCGCATGCCGCGCGCCGCGCGCGAACAGGATGCCGGCGGCGAGCACCGCGATCACGACCGTCGGCGACGGCTCCCAAGGGTCGAGCCAGTAGAGCAGGGTGTGCATGGTCAGGAAGCCTTCGCGTCGATCACGCGTTTCAGATCGGTCGCGATGGCGTCCGCGGAATCCTGCTCGGTGGCGAGCAGTCGCGCGTGGCCTGCGGCGTCGAAGATGTAGACGGCGGAGCTGTGCGTGACCTCGTACGCGCCGTCCGGTGCGCGCTTTTCCATCTGATACGCCACGCGATAACGCTGCGCGACCCGCTCGATGGCGCGGTCGGTGCCGGTGAGGCCGACGGCGTGCTTGTCGTCGAAGGCGCGCACATAGGAACGCAGCAGCGCGGGCGTGTCGCGGGCGGGATCGACGGAAATGAATACGATGCGCGCCTTGTCCGCGTCCGGGCCGACGCGCTCCAGCACCTGCATCAGCCGCGCCATGGTTTCCGGGCAGACATCCGGACAATGCGTGTAGCCGAAGTAGACCAGCGTGGTCCGGCCCGTGAAGGACGCGCCGGTAACGGGCTGGCCGCCGTCATCGACGAGCGAGAAGTCCAGGTCGGGCAGATGGCCCGAGACATCGGTCAGATGCCAGGGTTCGGCGGGCTTCGAGCAGGCGGCGAGCGCGCACACGGTCAAAACGCCGGCGATGAACCGCCGGACAAGAAAGGCTGGGAACGAAGCGTGCATCGGGATTCGTCTTGCAGGATGATTCGAGGACAACGTCGCAAAATACACGCCTTTTGCTTGATGGCCGGCAAAACATCACGTCGCCCCGGCTTTTTCGAGACGATTTGCCGCACGTTTCAAGCGCGCTGAAAGACCCTGCGCCGGTATTTGTAAGATAGCGGCTTGCTTGCCCGAAAGCCCTCAGGCGGTAAGATGCCCACACTTCGCGCATGTCTGGCGGCGTCTGTCGAGGGTGTCGCCAGCCAAACACCAGGCCCAAAATCGATGCAAATTCTCCCTGATTCCCTCTCGCTCGCCGAGACTGCCTTCTTCTTCGATTTCGACGGCACGCTGGTCGAACTCGCCTCCACACCGGACGGCATTTTCGTGCCGCGTTCGGTGCCCGACATCCTCGCGGCGCTCAGGCGCGCGACCAACGGTGCGGTGGCGGTCGTGTCGGGGCGCGGCATCGACAATATCGACTCCTTCCTGCACATGCCTGACCTGCCCGTCGCGGGCATGCACGGCGCGGAGCGGCGCGACGCCAACGGCGACCTGCAGCGCATCGGCTTCAACGACGAACGCCTGCTGCGCATGGAACACGAGCTGGAGAAGGTCGTGAGCGCGAACCCCGGCATGCTGCTCGAGATCAAGGGCGCGGCGCTGGCGCTGCACTATCGCAATGCGGCCGAACGCGAACCCGCCGCGCGCGCCGCCACCGAGCGCCTCGTGCAGCAATACGCCGACGCCTACGTGCTGCAACCGGGCAAGATGGTCTACGAGATCAAGCCGAAGGATGTCGACAAGGGCCGCGCCGTGCGCGCCTTCCTGGCAGAGCCGCCGTTCACCGGACGCCGGCCCGTGTTCATCGGCGACGATCTCACCGACGAGAAAGGCTTCGCGGTGGTCAACGAGTTCGACGGTCTCTCGGTCAAGGTCGGTCCCGGCGATACCGTTGCGCGGGCGCGCATCGAGTCGGTCGAACTGCTGCTCGACTGGCTGCAGGTCATCTCGGGCACGGCGGGGAAGCACGCGTGAGCCGGCTCATCATCGTGTCGAACCGGGTGGCGCCGATCTCCGAAGGCGGCCCGGCGGCGGGCGGCCTGGCGGTCGGCGTGTACGACGCGCTCAAGGAAACCGGCGGCATGTGGTTCGGCTGGAGCGGCGACGTGCTGTCTTCACCCACGGACGCCCAGTCCCACAATCAGCCTGGCATCAAGCTCGAGGAACACGGACCGGTGACGTTCGCGACCATCGGTCTGTCGCGGCGCGACTACGACCAGTACTACCGCGGCTTTTCCAACGCGACGTTATGGCCGGCGTTCCACTATCGGCCCGACCTGATCGAGTTCGACCGCAACGAATTCGACGGCTATTGCCGCGTGAACCGCTGGCTTGCCGCGCAGCTCGCGCCGCTGCTCAAGCCCGACGACATCATCTGGGTCCACGACTACCACCTGATTCCGTTCGCCCAGGCATTGCGGGCGCATGGCGTGACGAACCGCATCGGCTTTTTCCTGCACATTCCGTTTCCCGCGCCGCAGATCCTGCTTGCCGTGCCGCGGCATGGCGAGCTGATGGAAGCGCTGTGCGCGTTCGATCTGCTCGGCTTCCAGACCGAGCCCGATCTGCAGGCGTTCTGCGAATACATCGTGACGGAGGCGGGCGGCGCGGTCACGCGCAACGCGGCGCAGCCCGCCGGGATTCGCGCGTTCGGGCAGAGCCTGCGCGCGGCGGCGTATCCGATCGGCGTCTATCCCGATGAAATCGCCGCGCTGGCGAAAGACGGCGAAAGCGGGCGCGACGTCGAGATCGTCAAGGCGACGCTGCATCATCGCAAGCTCGTGATGAGCGTCGACCGGCTGGACTATTCGAAGGGTCTCGTCGAGCGGTTTCGCGCGTTCGAACGCCTGGTCGAACACGATCCGCATCAGCGCAACAACGTGTCGTTCCTGCAGATCGCGCCGCCGACGCGCTCGGACGTCGATGCCTATCGCGACATCCGCCTGCAGCTGGAAGCGGAGTCGGGCCGCATCAACGGGCGCTACGCCGAGCTCGACTGGACGCCGATCCGCTACATCCATCGGCAATACGAGCGGCCGGTGCTCGCCGCGTTGTTCCGCGAGGCGCACGTCGGCCTCGTCACGCCCTTGCGCGACGGCATGAATCTGGTGGCGAAGGAGTATGTGTCGGCGCAGGATCCGGACGATCCCGGCGTGCTGGTGCTGTCGCAATTCGCGGGCGCGGCGCGTGAACTGACGGCGGCGCTGATCGTGAATCCGCTCGACATCGACGGCATGGCCGATGCACTCGCCACGGCGCTCAAGATGCCGCTGGCCGAGCGTCGCGCGCGTTACAACGAGATGATGCAGCAGCTGCGCGACAACAACGTCTCGGTCTGGCGCGACAACTTCCTGCGCGATCTCAACGCGGGCTGAAGCCCGCCCCGCTGATGCGGGACAAGCCCGCTCAGGCGGGTTGCTTGTGCGGCGTCGAGACGATCGACGGCAGCTTGCCGTGCTGCTTGGCGAGCAGTTCGCGATACAGCCCCGGACGGTCGCGCAGCTCTTGCGGCGAACCGTCGTCGATGACCTTGCCCGCGCTCATCACGATGATGCGGTCGAAGTTTTGCAAGGTCGAGAGACGGTGCGCGATCGCGATCACCGTGCGGCCGACCATCAGGCGGTCGAGCGCCTGCTGGATCGCCTCTTCCGACGCGCTGTCGAGCGCAGAAGTTGCCTCGTCGAGCAGCAGGATCGGCGCGTTCTTCAGGATGGCGCGCGCAATCGCGATGCGCTGGCGTTGCCCGCCGGACAGCTTGACGCCGCGGTCGCCGACGATCGTATCGAAACCTTCAGGCATCGCCTCGATGAAGTCCGTGCAGCGCGCCTCGCGGGCGGCGGCGAGCACTTCCTCGCGGCTCGCCTCGGGACGGCCGTAGGCGATGTTCTCGAACACGGTGCGGTGGAACAGCGAGATATCCTGCGGCACGAGCGCGATCGAATGGCGCAGGCTGTCCTGCGTGATCGAGCCGATGTCCTGGCCATCGATCCTGATGCTGCCTTTCTGGGTCTCGTAGAACCGTTGCAGCAGCGCAAGCACGGTGGATTTGCCCGCCCCCGACTTGCCGATCAGCCCGACGCGCTGGCCCGGCTCGATATGCAGCTGGAAGTTGTCGAGAATCGGCCGGCGGCGCGGATACGCGAACGTGACGTTTTCGAAGTCGACGCGCCCGCCTTGCGGCACGAGTTCCGTTGCATCCGAGCGATCCGGCATGCCGTGCGGCTCGAGCAGCGTCTGCACGGCTTCGGCGAGACGCGCGACGTGCTGCGTGACATCCACCAGCGCCACGGCGAGATCGCGCGTGCCATGCAGGATCGTGAAACCGAGCGAGCTGACCAGCACGATATCGCCCGACGTCGCCTGGCCTTTCGACCACAGCCACAAGGCCCAGCCGAGCAGGCCGGCGGAGAGGATCGCCGTGACGACCGCATGGAACAGGCGCAGCTTTTCGAGGTACAGCAGGCTCTGCTGGCGCGCAACCATCTCGGCTTTCACGGTCGAGCCGAAGCGTTTTTGCTCGCGAAACGTCATGCCGAACGCGCGCACCAGCGACATGTTGCCGATCACGTCGACGAGTTCGCCATCCACCGACGCCGCCTTCGACGCAAAGTTGTGATGCCGCGCCGAGCCGCGCTTGGCAAGGCGGTAGAGGATCAGCGCCAGGACCAGCGATGCGGTCATCAGGCCGGCGGCCATCCACGGATTCACCGCGACGATCATCACGATGGCGCCCAGCACCGCGATGCACGGCGGCAGGACGTTCCACGCCATGACGTTTTCGGCGGTGTAGATGGCGTTCGAGGTCGCGGTGATCCGGCTGGCGAGCATGCCGGGCTGCTTCTCGGAGAAGTAGGTGGGCGAGTGGCCGGAGAGATAGGAGAAGAGATCCTTGCGCAGATCGCCGGTGACGATCACGAACACATGGGCGCCGACCCAGCCGCCGACCCGCCACAGCAGGTTGTCGGCGGCGATCAGGCCCACCAGGATCATGAACGCGCCCCACAGCGGGCCGGGGTGTCCGCGCCCCTGGCCGAGCACGTCGATCAGATGCTTGATCGCGTATTGCGAGGCGAGGGCACAGCCCACCGCGGCGAACACGCTGAAGAGCACGATCGCATGGGCGACGGGATGCCGGCGGATGTAGCGCAGCAGGAACGCGAGCGGATGATGCGCGTAGCTCGAAAGCTTCGCGTTGTACGCGTTACGCTGGGAGACGGTGAGTTGGTCCAATGGTCTTTTTTGGTCGTAGAGCGGTTGAGCGTGTTGCGCCTTCGGGCACGTCCGCTGAAACTTCCGCGGCTTTCGAAATCTGGCCCGCCACGGGGCGACCGACGTCAATCAAGCGACGCAGCGCCGTCTCCATCACTGGATTGTAGCCAGTATCGCGGACGGGCAAGGCGTCTTCGGGTCGCCGATATCCGGCCCATGTGGGCCGCCGAACATCGCTGCGGCGGTAATTCGGGTGGCGATCCATTGGTCATGACAGCGCCGAGTGTTTGCCGACCTTTGTCCGGTTCACCGTCTGTCCGGCATTGGGCGTCGGCGGGCATTGTAAGTACTTTGGGCAACTTTTTGCGCCCAATCACTCGCATGACGGCAACGAGCGGCGAGGCCAGCAGCGATAAAAGCACGTGGCGCGCCAGCGCCGGGCTTCGCACTGAATCTCCGGCTGACGCGGCCTCCGGAGCAGCCATGCCGTACCGCCTTTCCCGGAGACCCTGTAAAACCCGTCCTCCAATGTAGAACAACCTTAATAAACAGGGGTTTGCAAAATGTATCCCTCTTGTAACAACGTAAATAAGTTGAAATGACTGCCGCTACGCGCGTGTAAAAAGCTCCATAATGCGCTCCGGGTTTCTCCCTAGGCCGT
Organism: Caballeronia sp. LZ032; assembly: GCF_031451315.1. Lineage (NCBI taxonomy): Bacteria > Pseudomonadati > Pseudomonadota > Betaproteobacteria > Burkholderiales > Burkholderiaceae > Caballeronia > Caballeronia sp. LZ032. The sequence continues at coordinate 2,079,855 of NZ_JARUXP010000001.1, read as the reverse complement.
AGACAGCTTTTTGCAAGTTGCCGTCAACCGTCCAGTTGCAAGCGCGTTAATTGCAGGCGCGCGGCATCTTTGAGATCTGGAACTGCACTTGCTTTGTCCGATCGACCGCGCAGGAACCAGTGAACAGCGACCCCGCTTCTTCACTCGAGCATCAGCCTTTGCGCCGCGGCCCACGCGCCGCGGAAAGCTTCGCCCGAGCCGAGCGATTCGCTCCCGACGTCAAAACGACTGTAGTTTTTAGCCTGACCTTTCATTAGGAGTTTCACGACATGCGAATCGCTCAAATCGCGCCCCTCCACGAAGCTGTTCCGCCGAAGCTGTACGGTGGCACGGAGCGCGTGGTGTCTTATCTGACTGAGGCACTCGTGGAAGCCGGACACGATGTCACGCTCTTCGCGAGCGGTGATTCGCAGACGTCCGCGAAGCTCGAAGCATTCTGGCCGCAGGCATTGCGCCTCGACCCGACCATCCGCGACGTGATGGCCCCGCACATGCTGCTGCTCGAGGAAGTGTGCCGCCGCGCCGAAGAATTCGACGTGCTGCATTTCCACATCGATTACTACCCGTTCTCGCTGTTCGCGCGCCAGCCGGTGCCGTTCCTGACGACCATGCACGGCCGTCTCGACCTGCCCGAACTGCAGCCGATCTTCAACACGTTCAAGGACGTGCCGGTCATCTCGATTTCGGACAACCAGCGCCAGCCGCTGCAACAGGCCAACTGGCTGTCGACCGTGTATCACGGCCTGCCGGAAAACGTGCTCACGCCGATCCCCAATGTGGAGCCGGGCTACCTCGCGTTCCTCGGCCGCGTTTCGCCGGAGAAGGGCCTCGACCGCGCGATCCGCATCGCCGGGCAGGCAGGCATGAAGCTCAAGGTCGCTGCCAAGATCGACAAGGCTGACCGCGCCTATTACGAAGAAACGATCAAGCCGCTGATGGCGCTCCCGCACGTCGAGTACATCGGCGAAATCGGCGAATCCGAAAAGCGTGAGTTCCTCGGCAACGCGCATGCGCTGGTGTTCCCGATCGACTGGCCGGAGCCCTTCGGCCTGGTGATGATCGAAGCCATGGCCTGCGGCACACCGGTGATCGCGTTCAACCGCGGTTCGGTGCCGGAAGTGATCGAGAACGGCGTGTCGGGCTTCGTCGTGGAAGACGAACTGAGCGCGATCGCCGCCGTCAAGCGTCTCGATACGCTGCCGCGCGAGAAAGTCCGCGCCGCGTTCGAAGCGCGCTTCTCGTCGAAGGTGATGGCGGCGAACTACGTCAGCGTGTACGAAGAGATGCTGCGTCAGAAACGCCGCACCGTGCTGCGCGAAGTCAACGCCAGCTAAACGGGCGCCGCCCGGGTTTCACCCGGGTGCGGCGTAAGTTGCAAAAAACGCCCCGCGCGCCTCAAGGCACGCGGGGCGTTGTCGTAATCAGACACAGTCGGGAGCGCACGGCAAGGTTCTTGGAGCGCCAGACCGCGCTACGCTCGTGGAAACCTCTGACGAGATCCGTAATCTCCCTATAATGGCCCGGACTTCGCATTGCGCGGGGCAGCCCAGCATCGTACGTGGACAGGAGTTTCTTTTGGCGAGAACCAGGCAAACCAGCGCGAGCCCCGCACCCGGCGCCGGCACGGTCTTCGCACTGCGCGCCATCGGACTGGTGCTGGCAGCGCGCTGGGCGTTATCGATGTCGCAGATGGGCTATCTGTCCTCTCTGCGCGCCATGACCTCGTCGCCGTGGGCGTGCGTGAACGTCGTGCTGATCTTCCTGCTGGTCGTGCTGCCCGGCGCGAAAGCGCGGCTCGAGCGGCCGCTCCATCCGCTGCCGCAATGGCTGCGGCAAGCGCTGCGGCTGCTCGCGCTCCTGACCTTCGGTTTCGCCATGTTCTCGGTCGGCGCCTTCATCTGGGCGTCAGGCGGACGCAGCTTCATCCATGCGCTCACGGAGACGAACGGCTGGCTGCTGGTCGGCCCCGCGCTGTATGCGGTCGTCATGTGGATCTGCCGTCCGCGCGCGCTGTGGCGCACCAACATCGCGGCGCGCCGCTTCGCCATCGGCCGCTACGCCATTTCGCTCGATCCCGTGACGCGCACCGCCGTCGTCTGGGCCGAAAGCCGCAAGCTCGGCCAGTACGATGCGCGCGAACTCTCCCTCAAGTGGGCCGAGCCGCCCGAGCGCGCCGCGCCTTCGGCCAATCTGCTCGCACCCGCCACCGAACCCGCCACGCCCGCCGTCCATGCGCGCGGCGAGGTGCGGCGCGGCCTGTTCGCGCGGCGCGCCCGAGTCGAATTGCTGTGGGATTCGCCGGCCGCGGCAGGGCACAATCGCACGACGGTGTTTCGCGCGCCGATTGCTCGTGAAAGCGACCGCCAGGCCGCCCGTTCGCTCGATACGACGTTGCGCCAGATCTGACGCGCGCCACCTCACCTCGCCTCGCCGCAAGTACGTACACGTCTTTCGCCTTGTTCTGTTGCAGTGGGAGGAAAGCATGCTGATACGCTGGATGCTGGCCGCGCTTCATCTGCTGGGTTTCGGCCTCGCGCTCGGTTCCGTGCTGGCGCGCGCGCGTGCGTTGCGGCGGCTCGACGCCACGCAGTCCGTCCAGGCCAACGAACTCCGTCTGCGCGATGTCTTCCGCTCCGACATGGTCTGGGGCATCACGGCGATCGTGCTGATCGTGACCGGCGCGATGCGCGCCTTCGGTGGCTTCGAAAAGGGCGCGGCCTACTATCTGCACGAGCCGCTGTTCCACCTGAAGATGACGGCGCTCGTCGTGATCCTGCTGATCGAAGTGTCGCCGATGCTCGCGCTGATCCGCTGGCGCAGGGCGGGCCGATCGATCTCACGCGCGCCCGCCGTTTCGCGTGGATAAGCGATCTGGAAGCGGGACTCGTGATGGTGATGGTGATCGCGGCGAGCGGCATGGCGCGCGGGATCTGGGCGTCTCGGGCGGATGATGACGACGCGAAAATGAAAAAAGGCTCAGGTCGTGAAACCTGAGCCTTTTTGATCTTCGGTGCTTGTCTTTACCAACACCAGAATCCTGGTGGGTAGTACTGGGATCGAACCAGTGACCCCTGCCGTGTGAAGGCAGTGCTCTACCGCTGAGCTAACCACCCGAAGAGAGACGAGATTATGTCAGGCGTTCTGCATCTCGTCTAGCCCCTCTTTAAGCAAATCCGAAAATAATCACGCAGCGACTGCATCGCCTTCCGCCGATGCCGGCGCGGGTTCCACGCGCCAGACGCTCGTGCCCTTGATGGCCCGGTCGAGCTCGTTGAGCACGGCCTCGTGCGCCGACACTTCGTCCGCGCTTGCCGCGATCACCGGCAGGTCGAGATCGTCGAAGGCTTCGCGCGGCGTGGCGGACGCACCCGCCGCCGGCTGTTCGCCCAGCATGTCGATGACGAGGCTTTCCTGCCCGCGCGTCATCGCCAGATAGACCTCCGCGAGCAGCTCGGAGTCGAGCAGCGCGCCGTGCAGCGTGCGATGCGCGTTGCTGATGCCGAACCGGTCGCACAGCGCATCGAGCGAGTTGCGCTTGCCAGGGAACATCTGCTTGGCCTGTGCGAGCGAATCGATCACGCCGCCCACCGTCTCCTTCACCTTCGGCAAGCCGAGCAACGCAAACTCCGCGTCGAGGAAGCCGACGTCGAAGGGCGCGTTATGGATGATCAGCTCCGCGCCCGCGATGAAGTCGCGCAGTTGCGCCGCGATCTCGGCGAACTTCGGCTTGTCGCTGAGAAACTCGGTCGTCAGGCCGTGCACCGCGAGCGCGCCAGGGTCGCTGTCGCGTTCCGGATTCACGTAGAGATGCAGGTTATTGCCGGTGAGCCGTCGATTGACCAGCTCGACGCAGCCGATTTCGATGATCCGGTCGCCGGTCCGTGCATTGAGGCCGGTCGTTTCGGTATCCAGTATCAGTTGGCGCATGGGATGTCTTGGATTCGGTGATTCGTGCTGCGGATTAGCTGTCGGCGAGCGAGGTCACGCCGCGATTGGCGAGCGCGTCGGCGCGTTCGTTTTCGGGATGGCCCGCGTGTCCCTTGACCCAGCGCCATTCGATGCGATGCTGCGCCACGAGTGCGTCCAGCCGTTTCCAGAGGTCGGCGTTCTTGACGGGCGTCTTGGCGGCGGTCATCCAGTTCTTCTTCTTCCAGCCGTGGATCCATTCGCTGATGCCTTTCTGGACATATTGCGAATCGGTGTGGATCACGGCCTGGCACGGACGCTTCAGGGCTTCGAGCGCGGCGATCACCGCCATCAGTTCCATGCGGTTGTTGGTCGTCGCGGCTTCGCCGCCGAACAGTTCCTTCTCCAGCGTGCCGAAGCGCAGCAGGGCGCCCCAGCCGCCGGGACCAGGATTGCCTTTGCAGGCGCCGTCCGTGTAGATGTCGATTACGGTGTTCGATGCAGATTCGTCAGTCATCAAGGCTCGATGGAAGTCTCGTTGCGCGTATGCGGAGCGGCGACCGGCGCGAGGCCGGCGGCGAGCGCGGATTTTTTCAGCTTGCGCGGGCCGATCAGGCGCATGCCGCGCACGCGCTTCACGGCCGTGATCATGTACGCCGCGCCGAAGATGGGCCACCAGCGGTCGCCGGCGGGCTCCATGAATTGATAGCGTTGCAGCCACTTGTCGGTGACGAGCGGCGGACGATAGCAGCCGAAGCGGCCGCGTTCAAGGTCGAAACCGAGCAGCTTGATCCAGTCCTTGATGCGCGTGAACGCGATCATCTCGTGCGCCGACGGCACGAACGGCCGGCCCGCCACCTTGCCGAGCGATTGCCGCGCGCCCCACAAACTCAGCGAATTGAAGCCGAGGATGATCAGCTGGCCTTCCGGCAACAGCACGCGCTCGGCTTCGCGCAGCAGCCGATGCGGATCCGGCGAGAATTCGAGCGTGTGCGGCAGCACCAGCAGGTCGACGCTCTGTGCTTCGAACGGCAGGTCGAGCAGGTCGCACCAGACGGTGCTGCGGCCGTCGGGCGCGCTGGCGGCGGGCAGGGCGCTGACGCCGGGCGTGGTGGCGCGCGGCGGGATGTATGGCGCACTGGATGCGCTTTCGGCGTCGAGCACGAGCGCGCGGCCGGTCATGCGGTTCTCGCGCAAGGCGTCGAGCTGCGGCATGCCGAGCTGCAGCGCGTGATAGCCGAAGATGTCGGACACCACGTGATCGAGCTGCGCCTGCTCCCAGTCGAGCACGTAGCGCCCGGGCGCAGAGCTCGTCCAGGTGGGCCAGTCTATAATCGCTCGGTCAGACATGTTCGGGTTGACGCATAGATGATCGCTATGGAATCGCTTGACGGAAGCTCGCGGGCTCACGGGCCAGCTCAGGGGCCAGCTCACGGTGCACTGGAGTACGTGCCGGTGCCGGCGTTCGAGGACAACTACATCTGGCTCGTCTCGGACGGCCGCGATGCAGTGGTGGTCGACCCGGGCGACGCCGCGCCCGTCGAGGCATATCTGGCCAAACGCGGCTGGCGGCTGACCGCTATTTTACTCACGCACCATCATCAGGACCATGTCGGCGGCGTGAAAGCGCTGCTCGATCGCCGATCGGCCGAGGGCGGCGTTCCGGTCTACGGCCCGGCCAGCGAGCGCATCGAGCATCTGACGCAGCGCCTCTCGGGCGGCGACCCGGTGAACGTCGCGCACCCCGCGCTCGCGTTCTCCGTCATCGATGTACCGGGCCATACGGCCGGCCACATCGCGTATTTCCAGGCGGCCGATCCGCACGGCACGCCCCATCTGTTTTGCGGCGACACGCTGTTCGCGAGCGGCTGTGGCCGCCTGTTCGAGGGCACGCCGCAACAGATGCTCGCCTCGCTCGACGCGCTTGCCGCGCTGCCGGACACCACCCAGGTGCATTGCGCGCACGAGTACACGCTGTCCAACATCCGCTTTGCGCGCGCGGTCGAGCCGGACAACGACGCGCTCGCGCGCTGGGACGCCGCCGCGCAGGCGTTGCGGGTCTCCGGCAAGCCGACGCTGCCGACCACCCTCGCGCACGAGAAGACGGTGAATCCGTTCCTGCGCGCGGACATCCCGGCCATTCACACGCGGCTGGCCGAGCAGTTCGGCGCACCGGTCGCCGACCGGCTGGAGGCATTTCGCATGATGCGCGGCTGGAAAGATAAGTTCCGTTGAGCCGGATTTTTCGGGTCAAGTTAATCCGAAACGTTGGAAACGCTGTTAGATCGCGGATTTTGCAGGGCTTTCGCGTGCGTTTTTATTGACGTACTTGGTGTGGTTCCGTACCATCGGCTGCAAATTTCCAAGCCTCATCCTTTGGAAGCCGAGACGTTCCATGCGACTAATTCTTAGCGCGCTGTCCGTCCTGATGCTCGCCGCGTGCGCGAGCCAAGGGCCGACGGCGTCTGATCCTCTTCTCAACACACCCGCCACAGCCTCCGAGCAACAGCAGCAGAAAGTAGCCGATACCATCCGTCGCACCGCGGCCGCCAAGGAAACCATCGACGTCGACAAGACTCCGGTCACCTCGCTGGTCGGTTCCGCCGATCTCTGGAGCCGCATTCGCGCGGGCTTCCAGATTCCCGATCTGCAGAGCGACCTGGTCGACATGCAGGTCAACTGGTACGCGCAGCGCCCGGACTATGTCGAGCGCATGACGGGCCGTTCGCAGAAATACCTGTATCACATCGTCGAGGAGCTCGAGCAGCGGCACATGCCGACCGAGCTGGCGCTGCTGCCGTTCATCGAATCGGCGTTCAATCCGCAGGCGCTTTCGGTGGCGAAGGCCGCCGGCATGTGGCAGTTCGTGCCGGGCACCGGCCGCGACTACAACCTCAAGCAGAACATGTGGCAGGACGAGCGCCGCGACGTGCTGGCCTCGACCAGCGCCGCGCTCGATTACCTCTCGCGTCTGCACGACATGTTCGGCGACTGGCATCTCGCGCTCGCCGCGTACAACTGGGGTGAGGGCAACGTGCAGCGCGCGATCGCGCGGAACGAGGCCGCGGGCCTGCCGACCGACTACGAAAGTCTGCGCATGCCCAACGAGACCCGGAACTACGTGCCGAAGCTGCAGGCGGTGAAGAACATCGTCAGCAATCCGCAGATGTACGGGCTCACGCTGCCGGACATTCCGAATCACCCGTACTTCGTGACGGTCACGACGGCACGCGACATCGACGTGACGATGGCCGCGAAGCTCGCCAGCATGAGCGTCGAGGAGTTCCGCTCGCTCAATCCGTCGTTCGCGAAGCCGGTGATTCTCGGCGCGACCAACCCGCAGATCCTGCTGCCGTTTGACAACGCCGCTTCGTTCCAGCGCAATCTGACGTCGTATTCGGGGCCGTTGTCGTCGTGGACCACGTACACCGTCACGGAGCGGGCGCGTCCCACTGCGATCGCCGAGAAGATCGGCGTTGATGCGGACACGCTGATGTCGGTCAACCGCATTCCGGCGGGCATGCGCCTGAAGCCTGGCTCGACGATCGTCGTGCCGCGCACCGATGACGACGACGAAGACATCAGCGCCGATGTCGCCGCGAACGCGACGCTGGCCGTCGAGCGCGACGTGCCCGACACGCGCCGGCTCGTGATCCGCGTGCGCCGCAAGCAGTCGGTGTCGACGCTGGCCGACCGCTACGATGTATCCACATCGCAGGTGAAATCCTGGAACCGCACTCGCGGCGACATGTTCATGCCGGGGCAGGTGGTCGTGCTGCATGTGCCGTACGGCCGTCCGGTGCCGGCCGAGCCGGGTCCGGTGCGGGTCGAGACGGTGGCGGCGTCGAGCCGCTCGTCGGGCGGGGTGTCGAAGATCGGCACGCGCGTGCCGGAATCGAAGTCGCGCGGCAAGGCGCCTGCGCATTCGTCGGGCAAGGTGACCAAGGTGTCGGCAGCCAAGCCGGCCGCCGCGAAAACCACCGCCAAGCACGCTGCCACGAGCACGAAGACGAGCAAGAAGAAGTAGCGTCGGGCGCGAGTCGCCGGGTCGCTATCCCACGCCGTCACCAAGGTGACGGCGTTTCTTTTGCCGGCCCCGATTAAACTGGCGGTCCAGAAGAATCAGGAAATACCGGTTCCGCATGCTGTCCTCCGTCCGTCTTCGCGTCTTCTTCCTGTTTGCCGCCGGCTACTTCGTCTCGTACGTGTTCCGCGGCGTCAATCTCGGCTTCGCCCCGCTGATCACCCACGACCTGGGCCTCTCCGCCGCCGATCTCGGCCTGCTGACCTCGCTCTATTTCATCGGCTTCGCGGTTGCGCAGATTCCTGTCGGCGTGCTGCTCGATCACTTCGGGCCGCGCCGCGTCACGGCCGGCATGCTGGTGTTTGCGGCGGCGGGCATCGGCGTGTTCGGCGCGGCGCACGGCATCGTGGGGCTGATGATCGGGCGGCTGTTGATCGGCGTCGGTGTGTCGGTGTGTTTGAGCGCTGCCTTCAAGGCGTCGGCGCAGCATTTCGCACTCGCCCGCCTGCCGATGGTGAACGGCTTCACGATGGCGGTCGGCGGTTTGGGTGGCGTCGTGGTCGGGGCGCCGCTGGCGTCGCTGCTGCACGTCGCGACGTGGCGGGAAGTGTGCTTCGGCCTCGTGGCGTTCACGCTCGTGGTCGCGGCGGCGATCCTGTTCTGTGCACCGGCTCGCGGGGAAACCGACCCGCACCAGCGCGCCGACGTCATCACGCAGTTCCGGGGCACCTGGAGCATCCTGAAAAGCGGCGTGTTCTGGAAGCTCGCGTCGTTTTCGGTCGTCACGCAAGGCGTTTTCTTCGCGATGCAGTCGCTGTGGATCCGCCCCTTCCTGCTCGACGTGATGGATCTCACGCCCCCGCATGCGGCGGCGCTGGTATCCGTGCTGGGTCTGGCGATGATGCTCGGCTGCGTCGGTTTCGGCGTGGCCGCGCGCGGCATGGAGCGGCGCGGGGTGTCGGTGTACGCGTTCTGCGGCACCGGCATGGTGCTGTACGTCGCCACGCAGATCCTGATGGTGCTGCGCGTGCCGCTGCCGCCTTCCGTCCTGCTTGCGGCGTACGGGTTTTTCGGCGGCACGGGCATCCTGAGCTATGCGGTCGCCGCGGAATACTTCGCGCCGCACCTGATCGGGCGAGTGCACACGACGCTCACGCTCGTGATCTTCCTGCTGATCTTCGGTTTCCAGGTCGGCGTCGGCGCGATGCTTTCACTATGGCATGCCGACGGCGGCCGCTATCCGGCGACGGCCCACGTCACCGTGTGGATCGGCCTGATCGCGCTGCAGGCGGCGAGCGCGGCCTGGTACTTTCTGCCAGGCCGGACGATGCGCAAGGACGACGCCGAAGCGCCCCAGCCGCTCTCGTGACAACGCTCGTGCAAGCGGCTGCAAGCATCCGGAATCTGGCGAAGATGACCGTTCCACGCTATACTTCGAAGGTTTGAGCATTTCAACCCGCACCCTAGCGCCTACCTCCCATTCACCGTCGTTCGCTGCGCCAGCCAGCGCGCGCCGCACGCCGCCCTTCGCCTGCTTCGAAACCCCGCTTGCCGCGCGCGAGCGAGCCGGTCCAAGCCGCGATGCGCGCCTCGCGAGCCGCCGCCGTCACTGTGCGAAGGAAACCCGCGCGCCTTGAGCGCCTCGAGTGCCCGAGTACCTCGGGCAGCGGGAAGCCAAGCCTGAATTTCGGACAGACAGGTCGGTAACAGGGTGTTCCCCAAGGAGCTTCCCGTGTTGCCGTCATTTTCCCCCGCACTTCTCGCACTTGCCGACGGCACGGTCTTTCGTGGTCAATCGATCGGCGCGCCCGTTTCGACGATCGGCGAAGTGGTCTTCAACACCGCCATCACCGGCTATCAGGAAATCCTCACGGATCCCAGCTACGCCCGCCAGATCGTCACGTTGACCTACCCGCACATCGGCAACTACGGCGTCAACGCCGAGGACGTCGAAGCCACCAAAGTCCATGCCGCCGGCCTCATCATTCGCGACCTGCCGGTGCTCGCCTCCAACTTCCGCTCCGAACAGACGCTCGCCGATTATCTGAAGGCGCAAGGCGTCGTCGCTATCTCGGGCATCGACACCCGCAAGCTCACGCGTATCCTCCGCGAGAAGGGCGCCCAGAACGGCTGCATTCTCGCCGGCAGCGATGACGAATCGAAGGCGCTCGGCCTCGCGCGTTCGTTCCCGGGTCTCGCGGGCATGGACCTCGCGAAGGTCGTGTCGACCGAGAAGAGCTACGAGTGGACCCAGACCGAATGGCGTCTCGGCAGCGGCTACGGCAAGCAGGAAGCGCCGAAGTTCCGCGTCGTCGCGTTCGACTACGGCGTCAAGTACAACATCCTGCGCATGCTCGCCGAGCGCGGCTGCCACGTGACCGTGCTGCCGGCGCAGTCCACCGCCGCTGACGCGCTCGCGCTCAATCCGGACGGCATCTTCCTGTCGAACGGCCCGGGCGACCCGGAACCGTGCGACTACGCCATTGCCGCGACGCGCGAGTTCATCGCGAAGGGCATTCCCACCTTCGGCATCTGTCTCGGCCATCAGATCATGGGCCTCGCGGTCGGCGCGAAGACCATGAAGATGAAGACCGGCCATCATGGCGCGAACCATCCGGTGAAGGACATGGAAGACGGCCGCGTGGTGATCACGTCGCAGAACCACGGCTTCGCAGTCGATGCCGCGACGCTGCCCGCCAACGCCAAGGTCACGCACGTCTCGCTGTTCGACGGCACGCTGCAGGGCTTCGCCCTCACCGACAAGCCCGCGTTCTGCTTCCAGGGCCATCCGGAAGCGTCGCCCGGCCCGCACGACATCGCGTATCTGTTCGACCGCTTCATCAAGCTGATGGAGTCGACGAAGGTCACCGCATAAAGAACATCACAGAGCACAGTTATGCCGAAGCGCACAGACATCAAGAGCATTCTCATCATCGGCGCGGGCCCGATCATCATCGGCCAGGCGTGCGAGTTCGACTATTCGGGCGCGCAGGCCTGCAAGGCGCTGCGTGAAGAGGGCTACAAGGTCATCCTCGTCAACAGCAATCCTGCGACGATCATGACCGACCCCAACACGGCCGACGTCACCTACATCGAGCCGATCACGTGGGAAGTGGTCGAGCGCATCATCGCGAAGGAACGTCCTGACGCGATCCTGCCGACCATGGGCGGACAGACCGCGCTCAACTGCGCACTGGACCTGTTCCATCACGGCGTGCTGGAGAAGTACAAGGTCGAGTTGATCGGCGCGTCGCCGGAAGCCATCGACAAGGCGGAAGACCGCCAGAAGTTCAAGGAAGCGATGACCAAGATCGGCCTCGGTTCGGCCAAATCGGGCATCGCGCATTCGATGGAAGAAGCGCTCGCAGTTCAAGCGCAGATCGCCGAGGCCACGGGCAGCGGCGGTTATCCCACGGTGATCCGTCCGTCGTTCACGCTGGGCGGTTCGGGCGGCGGCATCGCGTACAACAAGGAAGAGTTCGAGGAAATCTGCCGTCGCGGTCTCGATCTCTCGCCGACGCGCGAACTGCTGATCGAAGAATCGCTGCTGGGCTGGAAAGAGTACGAGATGGAAGTTGTCCGCGACCGCGCGGACAACTGCATCATCGTCTGCTCGATCGAAAATCTCGACCCGATGGGCGTGCACACCGGCGACTCCATCACCGTCGCGCCCGCGCAGACGCTCACCGACAAAGAGTATCAAGTGCTGCGTAACGCGTCGCTGGCGGTGCTGCGCGAGATCGGCGTCGATACGGGCGGCTCGAATGTGCAGTTCGCGATCAACCCGAAGGACGGCCGCATGGTCGTCATCGAGATGAATCCGCGCGTGTCGCGTTCGTCGGCGCTGGCCTCGAAGGCCACCGGCTTCCCGATCGCCAAGGTTGCCGCGAAGCTCGCCTGCGGCTATACGCTCGACGAACTCAAGAACGAAATCACCGGCGGTCAGACACCGGCCTCGTTCGAACCGACCATCGACTATGTCGTGACGAAGGTGCCGCGCTTCGCGTTCGAGAAATTCCGCGAAGCCGACTCGCGCCTGACGACGCAGATGAAGTCGGTCGGCGAAGTGATGGCCATGGGCCGCACGTTCCAGGAATCGTTCCAGAAAGCCTTGCGCGGTCTGGAAGTCGGCGTCGACGGGCTCGATGAAAAGACCACGAGCCGCGACGAAGTGATTCGCGAGATCGGCGAGCCGGGCCCGGACCGCATCTGGTATCTCGGCGACGCCTTCCGTCTCGGTCTGACGATGGAAGAGATCTTCGAAGAGACCTCCATCGACCCGTGGTTCCTCGCACAGATCGAACAGATCATCCTGAAGGAGAAGGCGCTCGAAGGCCGCACGCTCGAAAGCCTGACGCGCGACGAACTGCTGTATCTGAAAAAGAGTGGTTTCTCGGACCGGCGTCTCGCGAAGCTCACCGGCTCGCAACAAGCCGACGTGCGCAAGAAGCGTCACGACATGAAAGTGCGTCCGGTCTACAAGCGCGTGGACACGTGCGCGGCCGAGTTCGCGACCAAGACCGCCTACATGTACTCGACCTACGAGGAAGAGTGCGAAGCGAACCCGACGGACAAGAAGAAGATCATGGTGCTGGGCGGCGGTCCGAACCGGATCGGGCAGGGCATCGAGTTCGACTATTGCTGCGTGCATGCCGCGCTCGCGATGCGCGAGGACGGCTATGAAACCATCATGGTCAACTGCAACCCGGAAACCGTTTCGACCGACTACGACACGTCCGACCGTCTGTACTTCGAATCGCTGACGCTCGAAGACGTGCTCGAGATCGTCGACCTGGAGAAGCCGGTTGGCGTGATCGTGCAGTACGGCGGCCAGACGCCGCTCAAGCTCGCGCTCGATCTCGAAGCGAACGGCGTGCCGATCATCGGTACGTCGCCGGACATGATCGACGCAGCCGAAGACCGTGAACGCTTCCAGAAGCTGCTGCAGGATCTCGACCTGCGCCAGCCGCCCAACCGCACCGCGCGCGCCGAAGACGAAGCGCTCAAGCTGGCCGAGGAAATCGGCTATCCGCTGGTGGTGCGTCCGTCGTATGTGCTCGGCGGCCGCGCAATGGAAATCGTCCACGAGCCGCGCGACCTCGAACGCTACATGCGCGAGGCCGTGAAGGTGTCGAACGATTCGCCGGTGCTGCTCGACCGCTTCCTGAACGACGCGATCGAATGCGACGTCGACTGCATCTCCGACGGCGACGACGTGTTCATCGGCGGCGTGATGGAGCACATCGAGCAGGCGGGCGTGCACTCGGGCGACTCGGCCTGTTCGCTGCCGCCGTACTCGCTGTCGAAGGAAACTGTCGACGAGCTGAAGCGGCAAACCGCCGCAATGGCCAAGGCGCTGAATGTGATCGGCCTGATGAACGTGCAGTTCGCGATCCAGCAAGTGCAGCAGGACGATGGCTCGAAGCAGGACATCATCTACGTGCTGGAAGTGAATCCGCGCGCATCGCGCACGGTGCCGTACGTGTCGAAGGCGACGGGCCTGCCGCTCGCGAAGATCGCCGCGCGCGCGATGGTCGGCCAGAAGCTGAAGCAGCAAGGCGTGACGAAGGAAGTCATTCCGCCGTACTACAGCGTGAAGGAAGCCGTGTTCCCGTTCGTCAAGTTCCCGGCGGTGGATCCGGTGCTCGGACCGGAAATGCGCTCGACCGGCGAAGTGATGGGCGTGGGCCGCACGTTCGGCGAAGCGCTCTTCAAGTCGCAGCTCGCGGCGGGTTCGCGTCTGCCGGAGTCCGGCACGGTGCTGCTGACCGTGATGGACGCCGACAAGCCGAAGGCCGTCGAAGTCGCGCAGATGCTGCACGAACTCGGCTATCCGATCGTTGCGACCAAGGGCACGGCCGCGGCGATTGCTGCGGCAGGCGTACCGGTGAAGGTCGTCAACAAGGTGAAGGACGGCCGTCCGCACATCGTCGACATGATCAAGAACGGTGAAATCGCGCTGGTGTTCACCACGGTCGACGAAACGCGCGCGGCCATCGCCGATTCGCGTTCCATCCGCATGAGCGCGCAGGCCAACAAGGTCACGTACTACACGACCATGTCGGGTGCGCGGGCCGCGGTGGAAGGTTTGCGTTACCTCCGCGATTTGGAAGTCTATGATTTACAAGGCCTGCATGCTCGCCTAAACTAAGGCTTCGATTACAGGTCCAAGCCTCACGAGCCGCGGTTAAGCGGTGTCCTCCCGTCAAGGGGGGACGCGCTTAACCGCGGTAATTTTTTTACGGCTGTTTTTGTTTGTGGGTTGTCTATGAGCACGATTCCTTTGACGAAGCGCGGCGCGGAGCTGCTGCGCGACGAATTGCAACGCCTGAAGGCTGTCGAGCGTCCGGCAGTCATCAACGCAATCGCCGAAGCGCGGGCGCAAGGCGATCTGTCGGAAAACGCGGAATACGATGCCGCGAAAGAAAAGCAAGGGTTCATCGAGGGCCGCATCGCGGAGCTGGAGTCGAAGCTCGCCGCGGCGCAAGTGATTGACCCGACGCAAGTGGAAGCCGAAGGCCGCGTGGTCTTTGGCGCGACCGTCGAACTGGAAGACCTGGAGTCGGGCAACACGGTCACGTATCAGATCGTCGGCGACGACGAAGCCGATCTCGATCACGGTCTCATCTCCGTCAGTTCGCCCATTGCGCGCGCACTGATCTCGAAGTCCGAGGGCGATGTCGCGGCCGTGCAGGCGCCGAGCGGCGCGCGCGAATACGAAATCATCGCCGTTCGTTACGTCTGATGGCGCACCGGGTCTTTCGCCTCGTTTCCATGGTGTGGGTCGGCAGCTTGCTGACCCTCGGCCTCATTGCAGCGCCGGTCCTGTTCTCGATGCTGGACCGGACCGAGGCCGGCTCCGTGGCCGCGCAACTGTTTCGCATTGAAGCGATCATCGGCGTGGTGAGCGCACTGGTGCTCATCCTGATCGGCAATCGCTACGTGAAGAGTGGCATCGTCGACTACAAGCGCGTGCGCTGGATCGTCGCCATGATGCTGCTGTGCGTGCTGATCGGCTATTTCGGCCTGCAGCCGTTCATGAACTCGCTGCGCATGGCCGCGCAGGAAGCCGGCACCGACCTCGCAAATTCGCCGTATGCGAAGCAGTTCGGCGTGCTGCACGGTATCTCGAGCGCAATCTATCTGATCGAAAGCCTGTTCGGCATCGCGCTCGTCTGGCGCTTGCCGGGCGCGGCGCCGGTGGCCATCGTGCCGAAGAACAAGTCGGCGAAGATGGCCGCGAAACGCGCGCGCAGCTGACCTTACTCACGCGCGCTGGTTTCGCGCGGCGCGTACGCTTCATGAGAAGCGCACGCGCCGTTCATCATTTCGACGATTGATGCTGACGCTTGGTGCTCGGCTGACGCTTCTTGGCGCGCTTGACGTTGCCGCCCGCCGTGACACGCTCGTTGCCCAGTACCTTCAGCGTCTGCTTCTTCGGCTTCTTGAAGGCCGGTGCGTCGCGCGAGATCTTCACGGCCTTGACGATGCGCGGCGCGCGGCCCTTGGTCTCACGCTCGGCTGCTTCGCCCGCGCTCGGCGGCATGGTGCTGCGGGTGCGGGTCGTACGGCTTTTCGGCGCGGCGCCTTCCGGCCGCCAGACCACCAGCAGCTTGCCGATATGCTGGATCGGCGCGGCGTTGAGGCGGTCGCAGATTTCGTCGTAGACCGCAATGCGCGCTTCGCGCTCGTCGCCGAATACGCGCACCTTGATGAGCTGATGCGCCTCGAGGTGGACGTTGATTTCCTTGAGCACGGCATCGGTCAGACCCTCCGCGCCGACGAGCACGACGGGCTTGAGCGCATGGGCCTGGGAGCGCAGGTCGGAGCGCTCGGCGGGGGAGAGTTTCAGGGCTGGCATGAGAAAATAGGGACTCGACTAAAATGTGGGCGGCCAACTAACACGCAACGACGCGTGCGCAGTTGCGACGATTCGACGCGATCCGTGACCAGAAGCGCATGACGCGCGTCGTCGCCCACCATAAAACAAAACAGGCCGGAAGCGGGGTTTTGGAACGCACGAGCGCCCAAGGACCGGTCCGGCCAGCAAGCCGCGTATTATCCGCTAAAAGCATCACGCGATGCAGCAAAATACGCACCGGCGCGCAGCGCGCTTTCGTCGCTGGTGCCTCCTCACTTTCGTTTCAATGGCAAAGAACCGTTTCAATCAGTCGTGGTTGCACGACCACATCAACGATCCCTACGTGAAGATGGCGCAGCGGGAAGGTTATCGCGCGCGCGCTGCCTACAAGCTCAAGGAGATCGACGAGCAGGACAAGCTCATCAAGCCGGGCATGGTGATCGTCGACCTGGGTTCGACGCCCGGCAGCTGGAGCCAGTACGCGCGCAACAAGCTGGCGCAGGGCTCGAAGCGCGACGCCGAGCGCCAGGGCGGCATCGACGGCACGATCATCGCGCTCGACATCCTGCCGATGGAGCCCATCTCCGACGTCACGTTCCTTCAGGGCGACTTCCGCGAGGACGAGGTGCTCGCGCAACTCGATGAAATGGTCGGCGAGCGTCAGGTGGATCTTGTTATTTCAGACATGGCCCCCAACCTCTCTGGTGTTGCGAGTGCGGATGCGGCTCGCATCGAACATCTCTGCGATCTGGCGCTGGAGTTCTCCCAGAACCATCTGAAACCGGAAGGTGCGCTGCTGGTCAAATGTTTTCATGGCAGCGGCTATAGTCAGATTGTCGAGAAGTTCAAACACCAGTTCAAAGTGGTGGCGCCGCGCAAACCGAAGGCGTCTCGCGACAAATCGTCGGAGACGTTCATACTCGGACGCCGGCTCAAGCATCCGGGCTGATCGGGCTCCTTAAACAAAATCGGCGAATAAGAGCGATATATTCGCCGATTATGCCGAAAACACCGCCCTTGCCGCTATTTATGCGGTAGTTAAACCTTATGGCAGGGGTTAGCGGTCTGGATTAGAATGCTTCGGTGGCGTCGCAAGGTTTATGTAGGCGCCCGTCTATGAGTGAGGAGTGGTGCTTTGAACAACAATATGTTCTCTAAGGCGGCAGTGTGGCTCGTGATCGCACTGGTGCTGTTCACGGTGTTCAAGCAGTTCGACAAGCCACGCGTGCAGGAAGGGGTGTCCTATTCGCAGTTCATGGACGACGCGAAAAACGGCAAAGTCAAGAACGTCACCGTTCAGGGCCGCAATCTCACGGTTACTCCGGCAGATGGCCAGAAATACCAGATCGTGTCGCCGGGCGACATTTGGATGGTCGGCGATCTCATGAAATACGGCGTTCAGGTCAGCGGCAAGGCTGACGACGAACCCAACGCCCTCGTTTCCGCACTGTATTACCTCGGACCGACGATCCTGATCATCGGTTTCTGGTTCTACATGATGCGGCAGATGCAGGGGGGCGGCAAAGGCGGGGCGTTTTCGTTCGGCAAGTCGCGAGCGCGGCTGATCGACGAGAACAACAACGCAATCAATTTCACCGACGTCGCCGGCTGCGACGAAGCCAAGGAAGAAGTGTCCGAACTGGTGGACTTCCTGCGCGACCCGCAGAAGTTCCAGAAGCTGGGCGGGCGCATTCCGCGCGGCGTGCTGCTGGTCGGCCCTCCGGGTACCGGCAAGACGCTGCTGGCACGCGCCATCGCCGGCGAGGCGAAGGTGCCGTTCTTCAGCATTTCGGGTTCTGACTTCGTGGAAATGTTCGTCGGCGTGGGCGCGGCCCGGGTCCGCGACATGTTCGAGCAGGCCAAGAAGCATGCGCCTTGCATCGTGTTCATCGACGAAATCGACGCGGTCGGCCGTCATCGCGGCGCAGGCATGGGCGGCGGCAACGACGAACGCGAGCAGACGCTGAACCAGATGCTCGTCGAGATGGACGGCTTCGAGGCGAATTCAGGTGTCATCGTGATTGCCGCCACCAACCGTTCCGACGTGCTCGACAAGGCGCTGCTGCGTCCGGGCCGTTTCGACCGCCAGGTGTACGTCGGTCTGCCGGACATTCGCGGCCGCGAGCACATCATGAAGGTGCATCTGCGCAAGGTGCCGATCGCCAACGACGTCGACGCTTCGGTCATCGCGCGCGGTACGCCGGGTTTCTCGGGTGCGGATCTCGCGAATCTCGTGAACGAAGCCGCGCTGTTTGCGGCACGTCGCGGCAAGCGCATCGTCGAGATGCAGGATTTCGAAGACGCGAAGGACAAGATCTTCATGGGTCCGGAGCGCAAGTCGGCTGTGATGCGCGAGGAAGAACGCCGCAATACGGCGTATCACGAGTCGGGCCACGCTGTGGTGGCGAAGCTGCTGCCGCACGCCGATCCGGTCCACAAGGTCACGATCATGCCGCGCGGCTGGGCATTGGGCGTCACCTGGCAGTTGCCGGAACATGACCGCGTGAACCTGTACCGCGACAAGATGCTCGAGGAAATCGCCATCCTGTTCGGTGGTCGTGCGGCCGAGGAAGTGTTCCTGAATTCGATGTCCACGGGCGCCTCCAACGACTTCGAGCGCGCAACCAAGATGGCGCGCGACATGGTGACGCGCTACGGCATGTCGGATGTGCTCGGCACGATGGTGTACGTCGATACCGAAGAAAACGGCATGTTCGGCAAGATGGGCGCGAAGTCGGTGTCCGAAGCGACGCAGCAGAAGGTCGACGCGGAAATCCGCCGCATCCTCGACGAGCAATATGCGCTCGCCCGCAGGCTGCTCGAAGACAACCGCGAACGGGTCGAGGCGATGACGAAGGCGCTGCTCGAATGGGAAACCATTGACGCCGACCAGATCACCGACATCATGTCGGATCGTCCGCCGCGTCCGCCGAAGAACATGCCGCCGCCGTCGGGCGACACGCCTCCGGGCGGCAGCAGCGGCACCGAGGTCAAGCCGGGCAACGCGCCGGCCACGGCCTGAGTTTCACGCTTCCGTTGATGGGCCGGTGTGCTTTGCACGCCGGCCCATTTTCAATTTCCGGGCACGGAATGCAGTACTTTCCTCAGCCTGTATAGTCCTGGCCACTCAGCTTGAGCAACTTGCACGCATCTTCACCATTGGCCGAACCGCTGCAATGCGGCCGCTTCGTGCTGCGCTTCGAACGTCCGCTCGTCATGGGCATCCTCAACATCACGCCCGATTCCTTCTCGGACGGCGGCCGCTTCCTGTCGCGTGAAGATGCGCTGGCCCGCGCTGGGAAAATGTTCGCCGATGGCGCCGACATGATCGACATCGGCGGCGAATCGACCCGGCCCGGCGCGCCGCCGGTACCGCTCGACGAGGAACTGGAGCGCGTGGTGCCGATCGTCGAGGCGTTGCGCGCCGTCAACGTGCCGCTTTCCGTCGATACCTACAAGCCCGCCGTCATGCGCGCCGTCCTCGATGCTGGCGCGGACATGATCAACGACATCTGGGGCTTGCGTCAGGAAGGCGCGCTTGACGCCGTGAAGGACAGCGATTGCGGCCTGTGCGTGATGCACATGCTCGGCGAACCGCGCACGATGCAGGTCCACGAGCCGGTCTATGAGGACGTCGTCGCCGACGTGCGCAGCTTCTTCGAAGCGCGCCTGGCCGCGCTCGGCAGCGCAGGTATCGCGGCTTCGCGTATCGCGCTCGATCCTGGCTACGGTTTCGGCAAGACGGTGGCGCATAATTACGCGCTGCTCGGTCACTTGCGTCAGACGTTGCCTGCCGGCACGAATGTGCCGCTGCTCGCCGGCATGTCGCGCAAATCGATGCTGGGCGCCGTCACCGGCCGCGGCGCCGGCGAACGGCTTGCGGCGAGTCTCGCGGCGGCCGTCTGCGCGGCGGAGCAGGGCGCGGCGATCATCCGGGTACACGACGTCGCGGAAACCGTCGATGCGCTCAAGGTCTGGCAGGCCACTCAGGAAGCCGCGTCCGGCAGACATGATTGACACCGGACTTAAATCGGCAAGGATCACGGTGCAGGCGCACGCACCGGTTTAGAACGAACGTCAACACATCCGCGGGCCTATAACAGGCGCCATATGTCCGCGAGGAGGGTCAAGCAACAATGGCACGTCAATATTTCGGTACGGACGGTGTGCGGGGGCGCGTAGGCGTGGCCCCGATCACGCCCGATTTCGTCCTCAAGCTCGGCTACGCAGCGGGCAAGGTGCTGGCCGGCGCGGATCGCGCCCATCAGAAAAAGGGCAATCGCCCGACGGTGCTGATCGGCAAGGACACACGCGTGTCCGGCTACATGCTCGAAGCGGCGCTCGAATCGGGCTTCTCGGCCGCGGGCGTCGACGTGATGCTGGCCGGCCCGATGCCGACGCCCGGCGTCGCCTACCTGACGCGGGCGCTGCGCCTGTCGGCGGGCGTGGTGATCAGCGCATCACACAATCCTTACAACGACAACGGCATCAAGTTCTTCTCGGCGGACGGCAACAAGCTGCCCGACGAAGTCGAACTGCAGATCGAGCAGCAGCTCGAGCAGCCGATGGAATGCGCGCCCTCCGAGCGTCTCGGCAAGGCGCGGCGTCTGGACGATGCCGGCGGCCGCTACATCGAGTTCTGCAAGAGCACGTTTCCCGCGAATTTCGACCTGCGCGGGCTCAAGCTCGTCGTCGATTGCGCTCATGGCGCCGCCTATGACGTCGCGCCGCACGTCTTCCACGAACTCGGCGCGGAAGTCGTGTCGATCGGCGTGGCGCCGAACGGCTTCAACATCAACGACGGCGTCGGCGCCACCGCACCCGATGCGCTCGTGCGCGCGGTGCTGGAGCACAAGGCCGATCTCGGCATCGCGCTCGACGGCGACGCCGACCGCGTGCAGATCGTCGATTCGACCGGCCGGCTCTACAACGGCGACGAACTGCTCTACGTGCTCGTCAAGGACCGCATCGCGACCGACGGCCAGGTGCAGGGCGCGGTCGGCACGCTGATGACCAACATGGCCGTCGAAGTCGCGCTGAAGGACGCGGGCGTGCAGTTCGTGCGCGCCGCGGTGGGCGACCGCTACGTGCTCGAAAAGCTGCGCGAGAACGGCTGGCAACTGGGCGCCGAAGGCTCGGGCCATATCCTGTCGCTGGACCGCCATTCGACCGGCGACGGCATCGTCTCGGCGCTGCTGGTGCTGGCGGCGATCCAGCGCAGCGGCAAGTCGCTGGCCGAGCTGCTCGACGGCGTCAGTCTGTTCCCGCAAAAACTGATCAACGTGCGCATGAGCGCCGGCGCGGACTGGAAGAGCAGCGAGGCAATTCGTCGCGCGGTCGAACAAGCCGAGCGTTCCCTCGAATCGCACGGACGGGTCTTGATTCGTGCCTCGGGAACCGAACCGGTCCTGCGCGTGATGGTGGAAGCCGCCGCGCAGCAGGACGCTGTTCAGCACGCGGAAACGATTGCTCAGGTGGTAAAGAAAGCGACTTCGTGAGCGTTTACTGAAATTTGTCACATTTTGCTAAAAGCGGGCGCCAGCCCGCTTTTTTATTTGCGATCAATCATTTGACAAATCGGCCCGGATCAGACTTTCAACACGTAAGCGTAATGACACGCGGCCTTCACGATTAGTCATATTACTGTCACGAACTCCTCCTATATTTCGCGGTGTCGTCTCTACGCACACGACACACGCTCACTACTGGAGATCAAGAATGAAATTGATGCACACCGCGCTGGCTGGCTTGATTGGTGCACTCTTCGCCGTTTCTGCCCAAGCAGCCGACCTTACCGGCGCGGGTTCCACCTTCGCAGCCCCGATCTACACCAAGTGGGCGGATGCCTACCAGAAGTCCGGCGGCGGCAAGGTGAACTACCAGGGCATCGGCTCGTCGGGCGGGATCAAGCAGATCATCGCCAAGACGGTGGATTTCGCCGGTTCGGACGCTCCGCTGAAGGACGACGAGCTGGCCAAGGACGGCCTGTTCCAGTTCCCGACGGTGGTGGGCGGCGTCGTGCCCGTGATCAACGTGCCGGGCGTCAAGGCCGGTGAAGTCACGCTGTCGGGCCAGGTGCTCGGCGACATCTACCTCGGCAAGATCAAGAAGTGGAACGATCCGGCGATCGTTGCGCTGAACCCGAAGGCGAAGCTGCCGGATACCGACATCGCCGTGGTCCGCCGCGCCGATGGTTCGGGCACCAGCTTCATCTGGACGAACTACCTGTCGAAGGTCAACGCCGACTGGAAGTCTAAGGTCGGCGAAGGCTCGACGGTGAACTGGCCGACGGGTACGGGCGGCAAGGGCAATGACGGCGTCGCGGCCTTCGTGCAGCGTCTGCCGGGCGCGATCGGCTATGTGGAATGGGCCTACGCGAAGCAGAACAAGATGACCTACATCGGCATGAAGAACTCGGCGGGCACGGTCGTCGAGCCGAAGACGGACACGTTCAAGGCCGCTGCCGCGGGCGCGGACTGGTCGAAGTCGTTCTACCAGATCCTGACGGACGAGCCGGGCAAGAACGCATGGCCGATCGTCGGCGCAACGTTCGTGCTGCTGCACGCCACGCAGGACAAGCCGGCGCAAGGCACGGAAACGCTGAAGTTCTTCGACTGGGCGTTCAAGAACGGCGGTCAGGCTGCCAACGACCTCGACTACATCTCGCTGCCGGATTCGGTCGTTGCCGAAATCAAGACGCAATGGAAGGCGAAGGTCAAGGACGCTTCGGGCAAGTCCGTCGCAGAGTAAGGCACCTGCCGTATGAAACTGTCCTAAGCTGTTGAGGCGGCGGACAGTCAGCAGCAAAGCAAGCCGTGCGGCAGGCCGAAAGGCCTGTCGCGCGGTCTGACACGTAGCGAAACCAAGGCTCCCATGTCGGACATCAACTTATCGTCGGCTGTGCCAGCAGCGCACACGCAGCGCGCGCCCAGCCCGCTCGGCGACATCATTTTCGGCGGCGTGACGCGGCTTGCAGCCGTCATCACGCTGCTTCTCCTGGGCGGCATCATCGTTTCGCTGCTCATCGCGTCGATGCCGACCATTCAAAAGTTCGGCTTGTCGTTCCTGTGGCGTGCCGAGTGGGATCCACCCAGCGATTCCTTCGGCGCGCTCGTGCCCATCTACGGCACCATCGCGACCTCGCTGATCGCGCTCATCATCGCCGTGCCGGTGAGCTTCGGCATCGCGCTGTTCCTGACCGAACTGTCGCCCGCGTGGCTGCGCCGTCCGCTCGGCGTCGCCATCGAACTGCTCGCCGCGATCCCGTCGATCGTCTACGGCATGTGGGGCCTGCTCGTGTTCGCGCCGATCTTCGCTGAATATTTCGAGAAGCCGCTCGGCAAGCTGCTCGGCGGCGTGCCCGTGATCGGCATGTTCTTTCAGGGCGCGCCGATCGGCATCGGCATCCTGTGCGCCGGTGTGATCCTCGCGATCATGATCATTCCGTATATCGCCTCGGTGATGCGCGACGTCTTCGAAGTCACGCCCGTGCTGCTGAAGGAATCGGCGTATGGCATCGGCTGCACGACCTGGGAAGTGATGTGGAAGATCGTGCTGCCCTATACGCGCGCCGGCGTGATCGGCGGCGTGATGCTCGGCCTTGGCCGCGCGCTCGGCGAAACCATGGCGGTCACGTTCGTGATCGGCAACACCAATCTGCTCGACAACGTCTCGTTGTTCTCGCCCGGCAACAGCATCACCTCGGCGCTTGCCAACGAGTTCGCTGAAGCGAGCCCGGGCCTGCACACGTCGGCGCTGATGGAACTCGGTCTGATTCTGTTCGTGATCACCTTCTTCGTACTCGCGCTCTCCAAGCTGATGCTGCTGCGCATGGAACGCGGGGAGGGCCGTAAATAATGAGCCGTCCCGCTGCTTTCAACCAGGATCCGGCGCGCCTCCAGGCGACTCGCCAGAAGCTGCAGAGCCGCCGTCGCGGCACCAA
This sequence comes from Caballeronia sp. LZ032, assembly GCF_031451315.1. Taxonomy (NCBI): domain Bacteria; kingdom Pseudomonadati; phylum Pseudomonadota; class Betaproteobacteria; order Burkholderiales; family Burkholderiaceae; genus Caballeronia; species Caballeronia sp. LZ032. Next base: position 2,056,122 of record NZ_JARUXP010000001.1, on the reverse strand, counting down.
TGTGGTGGCGCTGACGCTGTCGCTCGCGGCCATGGCCTTCGGCCTGATCTGGCTCGTGTGGATTCTCTATACGACGCTCAAGCTCGGCATCGGCGGCCTGTCGATCGATCTCTTCACGCAGTCCACGCCGCCGCCGAACACCGATGGCGGCGGTGTCGGCAGCCTGCTGCTGGTGGTGATCGCGACCTTCGTCGGCACGCCGCTCGGCATTTTCGCGGGCGTGTATCTCGCCGAGTACGGGCAGAAGGGCTGGCTCGCGAGCGTGACGCGCTTCATCAACGACATCCTGCTGTCGGCGCCGTCGATCGTCGTCGGTCTGTTCGTGTATGCGATCGTCGTGGCGAAGATGGGCCGTTTCTCGGGCTGGGCCGGCGTGATTGCGCTGGCGCTGCTGCAGATTCCGATCGTGATCCGCACGACCGAGAACATGCTGAAGCTCGTGCCGAACGCGCTGCGTGAAGCGGCTTTCGCGCTTGGTACGCCGAAGTGGAAGATGGTGATGTCGATCACGCTGAAGGCGTCGGTCGGCGGCATCGTCACCGGCGTGCTGTTGGCGGTCGCGCGTATCACCGGCGAAACCGCGCCCTTGTTGTTCACGGCGCTGTCGAACCAGTTTTTCTCGATGGACTTGAATCAGCCGATCGCCAACCTGCCGGTCACGATCTACAAGTTCGCGATGAGTCCGTTCCCGCAGTGGCAATCGCTCGCGTGGGCCGGTGTGTTCCTGATTACGCTCGGCGTGCTGGGTCTGAATATCCTGGCGCGTGCGATCTTCTCGAAGAAATAAGGGCGGAGTGATTCCATGAATATGGTCGAAAGTGGTGTCAACCACCTGAATTCGAAGACTGAAGACAAGCCGGTCGAGCGCGGTCCGGTGCCGGGCAGCGTGCGTCCGACGCACGGCGCGCCGTCGCTGGATTCGATGAAGCCGAAGATCGAGGTGAACAACCTCAACTTCTTCTACAACAAGTATCACGCGCTGAAGAACATCAACCTGCGCATTCCCGAGAAGAAGGTCACGGCCTTCATCGGGCCGTCGGGTTGCGGCAAGTCCACGCTCCTGCGCACCTTCAACAAGATGTACGCGCTCTATCCGGAACAGCGCGCCGAAGGCGAGATCCTGATGGACGGCGTGAACCTGCTCGACACTACCAAGGACATCTCGCTGCTGCGCGCGCGTGTCGGCATGGTGTTCCAGAAGCCGACGCCGTTCCCGATGTCGATCTACGACAACATTGCGTTCGGCGTAAAGATGTTCGAGCAGCTGTCGCGTTCGGAAATGGACGATCGCGTCGAATGGGCGCTGACCAAGGCGGCGCTCTGGACCGAGGTGAAGGACAAGCTGCAGCAGAGCGGCTATGGCCTGTCGGGTGGTCAGCAGCAGCGCCTGTGCATTGCGCGCGGCATCGCGATCCGTCCGGAAGTGCTGTTGCTCGACGAACCGTGCTCGGCGCTCGACCCGATTTCGACGGGCCGCATCGAAGAGCTGATCGCTGAATTGAAGAGCGATTACACGGTGGTCATCGTGACGCACAACATGCAGCAGGCGGCGCGTTGTTCGGACTACACTGCCTATATGTATCTGGGTGAACTGATCGAATTCGGCGATACCGAAAAGATATTCATCAAGCCGGCCCGCAAGGAAACGGAAGACTACATCACGGGCCGCTTTGGCTGATCGTCAGCCCAGGCAAAACACACAGGCTTAAGGAGCACACATGTCCGACAAACATCTTTCAAGCCAGTTCGACGCCGACCTCAATGCGGTGTCGTCGAAGGTGCTGGAAATGGGCGGTCTGGTCGAGTCGCAGATCATCGCGGCGATGCAGGCGCTGAACGAATTCGACATCGGCATCGCCGACCAGGTGATCGCGGCGGAAGCGCGTCTGAACACGATGGAAGTCGAGATCGACGAGGAGTGCAGCAACATCATCGCGCGCCGCCAGCCGGCCGCGCGTGACCTGCGTCTGTTGATGGCCATCTCGAAGACCATCACGAATCTCGAGCGCGCCGGCGATGAAGCCGAGAAGATCGCCAAGCGCGTGAAGCGCATCAACGAAGACGGCGCGGGCCGCACGGTGAACATCGCCGAGATCCGTCTGTCGGGCGAGATGGCGGTGTCCATCCTGCGCCGCGCGCTGGATGCGTTCGCGCGTCTGGACACGGTGGCGGCCGCGCAGATCGTGCGCGACGACAAGGCCATCGACGACGAATTCCGCGCCTTCGTGCGCAAGCTCGTGACGTACATGATGGAAGACCCGCGCACCATTTCGGCGGGTCTGGATTACCTGTTCATCGCGAAGGCGGTGGAGCGCATCGGTGATCACGCGAAGAACATCGCCGAGTTCATCATCTACATCGTCAAGGGCACGGACGTGCGGCACAAGTCGCGCGACCAGCTCGAACGCGAGGCGTTGAGTTAATTCGCCGCGTAACAACCCAAGCAAAAAGGTCCAGAGGTGCCGATGCCCAGCAGTATCCTCGTCGTCGAAGACGAACCCGCGATCTCCGAGCTGATCTCGGTGAATCTCCAGCATGCGGGGCATTGCCCCATTCGCGCTTATAACGCGGAGCAGGCGCAAAACCTGATCAGTGACGTGCTGCCCGATCTCGTGCTGCTCGACTGGATGCTGCCCGGCAAGTCGGGCATTGCGTTCGCACGCGAGCTGCGCAACAACGAGCGCACCAAGCACATTCCGATCATCATGCTGACGGCGCGTGGCGACGAGCAGGACAAGGTGCTCGGACTGGAGATCGGCGCGGACGACTACGTCACGAAGCCGTTCTCGCCGAAGGAACTGATGGCGCGCATCAAGGCGGTGCTGCGCCGGCGGGCGCCGCAGCTGACGGAAGACGTGGTGGCGATCAACGGCTTGCGGCTCGATCCGGCGACGCATCGTGTTGCGGCGAGTCATTCGGGCAACGACATCAAGCTCGATCTCGGACCGACCGAGTTCCGCCTGCTGCACTTCTTCATGACGCACCCGGAGCGAGTCCACAGCCGCACGCAGTTGCTCGACCAGGTGTGGGGCGATCACGTGTTCGTGGAAGAGCGTACGGTCGATGTGCATATCAAGCGTTTGCGCGCCGCGCTCAAGCCGGCGGGCTGCGATGCTATGATCGAAACGGTCCGTGGCAGCGGTTACCGGCTCGCGAAGAGCGCCTGAAACAAGGTGTGACACGGCGGGCGGCTGCTGCCAGGTTTCTCGTCGGTTCTGCTGTATCAACGTCACTCAGATTCATCGCCACCATGAACATCATCTGGACGCGCGCCATCGTGTCCTTCGCGCTGCTCGCGGGCATCAGCGCCGCGCTTGGCGCGCTGGCCGGCGTGCGCGTCGCGCTGGCTTTCGCGGTGCTCATGCTTGTCGTGCAGGGCTTCTTCGTCACGTATCACATGCAGCGTCTGTGGCGTCTGCTGGAAGCGCCGGTGTACGGCGAAGTGCCGAGCGCGCTCGGCGTCTGGGGCGAAATCTACTACCGTCTGCACAAGCTCGCGAAGCGCTGGCATGCCCAAGTGCGGCAGGTCGAGCAACAGCATGCGCGTTTCATCCAGGCGATCCAGGCTTCGCCGAACGGCGTCGCGATGCTGGACGATCACGATCAGATTGAATGGTGCAACGCGATTGCCGAGCAGCATTTCGGGCTCGATGCGAAGCGCGACTTGCGCCAGCACATCACGCATCTGGTGCGGGCTCCCGACTTCATCCGCTATCTGAATTCACACCATTACGAAGAGACGCTCGTGATGCGCGGCATGGGCGTGAACCGCAAGTACACGGTGTCGGTGCAGGTGTTTCCGTACGGCGACAACCGCAAGCTGGTGCTGACGCAGGACATCACCGAGCTGGAGCGCACGGATTCCATGCGCCGCGATTTCGTCGCCAATGTTTCGCATGAGTTGAAGACACCGCTGACGGTGTTGTCGGGCTTTCTTGAAACGATGCGTGAGTTGCCGCTCGATGAAGCGGATCGCATGCGTTATCTCGACATGATGAACCAGCAGGCGCTGCGGATGCAGAACATCGTGCGCGATCTGCTGGTGCTGGCGAATCTCGAAGGCGACATGCGTCCGCCGGGCGATGAGGTGCTGGACATGCGCTCGGTCATCCGGCATATCGAGGACGATGCGAACAATCTGTCCAATGGGCGGCATCGGATTACGTTTCATAGCGATGACTCGCTGACCGTGGCGGGTGTCGAGACGGAAGTGATGAGCGCGCTTGGGAATCTCGTCACGAATGCTGTTCGGTATACGCCTGACGGCGGGACGATCGATGTTTCGTGGGAGCGGGTTAAGGACCGCGCGGTGTTCTCGGTACGGGACAGCGGGTTCGGTATTCCGGCTGAGCATATTCCGCGGCTCACGGAGCGGTTTTATCGCGTGGATCGCAGCCGTTCAAGGGATACCGGTGGAACCGGTTTGGGGCTCGCCATCGTCAAGCATGTGCTGCAGAGGCATCACGCTGAGCTTGATGTCAAAAGTGAGGTGGGGAGGGGGAGTACGTTTGTCGTCAGGTTTCCCGCCTCGCGGACGGCTTTTCGGAAGTCTCTCGCGGCTTAGGGTTGAGGTTTGCCAGCGCTTCCATGGACTTCCTGTGTTCGCGTCGGTCTGCTAGCACTGCCCCTCCCCGGGGCGGGGGTAACTTTCTTTGCCGCTGCAAAGAAAGTCACCAAAGAAAGCAGCTTTTTTTCTCGCCCAGCGTCATCACACGGGCTCAGCACAGAACCATGTTTCTGGCACTGCAGTAGAGAGTGCCTTCATAGGCCACACCCGGCGTGGATCGCGGACCCACTGTGAAATCGCACCACAGAACAGACTGGTGCAGCCCTTGCATGCTCCGGCGCTGCGCTACGCGCCGCCGACCGGTCAATCGGGGATGCCAGTGCACTCTTGCTTACGCGTCCATCTCATTGCTCTTGCCTCCCACTGGTTTCCCTTGCATACCCTCCGGCAGCGCGTAGCGCTGGGCCGGAACCCTCAGGTGCTGCACCAGTTCGCTGAACGGCAGTTTGTCCCAGTGGGTCCGCGATCCACGCCCGGTGTGGCCTATGAGGGCACGCTCTACGGCCGGGCCAGAAACGGGGTTCTGTGCTGCGCCCATTTGATGACGCTGGGCGAGAAAAAAGCTGCTTTCTTTGGTGACTTTCTTTGCAGCGGCAAAGAAAGTTACCCCCGCCCCGGGGAGGGGCAGTGCTAATAAACCTACGCGAACACAGGAAGTCCATAGAAGCGCTGGCAAACAAAAGCAACCCACGCGAAGGACGAGAGCGAAGACCCCCGCCCCGGGGAGGGGCAGTGCTAATAGACCGACGCGAACACAGGAAGTCCATAGAAGCGCTGGCAAACAAAAGCAACCCACGCGAAGGACGAGAGCGAAGACCCCCGCCCCGGGGAGGGGCAGTGCTAACGGACCGACGCGATCACAGGAAGTCCATGGAAGCGCAAGCGAAAAACATCAAGCGCCAGCAAAATCAAGAACAGAACTTAGCCAGAAGCCCTAATTGCGCATTGCGAATAGACTTCCCGGGCCGGCGTTTCCGATAATGCCCATCACTTTGCATGACCCAAGCCGACTGATTATCCCCAAGACAAACGGATAAACCCTCGGCGATGACTCGCCGCTTCAACCGCCGATCGCGGATCGGAAACGCGACCTCGACCCGGCGGAAGAAATTGCGATCCATCCAGTCGGCACTGGACAAGAACACATCTTCCTTGCCATTGGCGTAAAAATAAAAGATCCGATGATGCTCGAGAAAGCGCCCGACAATAGACCTCACCGTGATGTTCTCCGAAAGATCCTCCACCCCGGGCTTCAGCGAACACACCCCCCGCACGATCAAATCGATCTTCACGCCCGCGCGTGAAGCCTCATACAAGGCTTCGATCACAGTAGGCTCGAGCAACGCATTCATCTTCGCAACAATACGTGCCCGCCGCCCAAGGCGCGCATGCTCGGCCTCGGCGCGAATCGCATCGATCAGCTTCGCGTGCAGCGTAAACGGCGACTGCCACAACTGATGCAGCGCAATCTCTCCGCCAATGCCCGTCAGCTGCTGGAACACATGATGCACGTCCTCGCACATTTCCTGGTCGGCGGTCATCAGGCCGAAGTCGGTATAAAGACGCGCCGTCCGCGGGTGATAGTTGCCCGTGCCCAGATGCGCATAACGCTTCAGCACCAGCTTGCCGCCCTGCGACACACGCCGCACGATCAACACCATCTTCGCGTGACACTTGTGGCCCACCACGCCATACACCACATGCGCGCCCACAGCCTCCAGCTGCGAAGCCCAGCTGATATTCGTCTCCTCGTCGAAGCGCGCCAGCAGTTCCACCACCACCGTCACTTCCTTGCCATTGCGCGCCGCCTGCATGAGCGCATCCATCAACGGCGAATCCGTGCCCGTGCGATAGATGGTCTGCTTGATGGCAACTACTTGCGGATCTTTCGCGGCCTGCAACAGCAACTCCAGCACAGGCTGAAAACTCTCGTACGGATGATGCATCAGGATGTCGCCCTGATCGATCGCATCGAAGAGATTGGTCGTGTTGGCGATCGCCTTGGGCACCGACGGAATATGCGGCACGAACTTCAGGTCCGGCCGGTCGACCATCTCCGGCAACTGCATCAGCCGCACCAGATTCACGGCCCCGTTGACGCGGTACAGGTCGCGCTCGCTCAACTGGCTTTCATCGAGCAAACGGCGCACGAGATGCGGCGGCGTTTCTGCCGACACCTCCATCCGCACCGCATTGCCGAGATGGCGTGCCGGCAGTTCGCCCTGCAGCGCGACCCGCAGATTGGTGATCTCGTCTTCATCGACGAACAACTCGCTGTTGCGCGTGATGCGAAACTGGTTGCAGCTCCGCACGATCAGGTGCGGAAACAAGTCGCTGACGAAATGCTGCATGAACGAGCTCAGCAGCACGAAACCGTGCGGATAGCCCGACAGCGCTTCCGGCATGCGCACCAGGCGCGGCAGCGCACGCGGCGCCTGCACGATGCCCATCATCGCCTGTCGTCCGAAGGCGTCCGTGCCTTCAAGTTCGACGACGAAGTTAAGGCTCTTGTTCAGCACGCGCGGGAACGGATGCGCGGGATCGAGGCCGATCGGCGTCAGCACCGGCAGCAGTTCATTGTGAAAATAGTCGCGCGCCCAGGCGGTCTGTTGCTCGCTCCAGCTTTCAGCGCCGTGAAAGTAGATGCCTTCCATCTCGAGCGCCGGCAGTACGATGTCATGCAGCATCGAATATTGCTGGCGCACCAGACGCTGCGCGCGCTCGGACACGAGGTCGTACACATGCTGCAAGGACATGCCGTCCGGCGACAGCGTGCCGGGGTTGTCGCGCATCTGCTCTTGCAGACCCGCCATGCGGACTTCGAAGAATTCGTCGAGATTGCTGCTGGTGATACAGATGAAGCGCAGGCGTTCCAACAGCGGAACCGTCGTATCGGCGGCTTGCGCGAGGACGCGCTCGTTGAAACCTAATATGCCCAGTTCGCGGTTGAAGAGCGGATAGCGGATGGACATCGGCAGGATGGAGGGTGTCTCGATCAAAGGGGCAAAGGTGCGCTCGAATGCTCTCACAGTTTGATGTATTTTTGATGACAGAACGATTTTCACAAATTCTACTCACAATGCGAATAGCGTCTTCGGAGCGTGCGCACTCGCCCGTGAAAGGGTTCACGAAGCGGGCGGACGCGGAAGGCGCCGGCATGCAATAGAATTCGTGCGGAATTCGTGCGCTGCAACAACGCGGCGGTAGCCATGCCGCAGTAGCAATGCCGCAGTAGCAATGCCGAAATAGCAGTGCCGAAGCAACAGTGCTCTCCCACATCACGTTTTCTGGATCTCCGATGGTCACACATCCCCACCTTCTTGCCGCAGTCGACCTCGGATCGAACAGTTTCCGGCTGATTGTCGGCCGGGTCGAGGAAACGCCCGCCGGCAGCCAGATCTATCAGGTCGATGCGCTGCGCGAGCCGGTCCGCCTCGGCGGCGGGCTCTCGCGTGACAAGCTGCTCGACCGCGCCTCGCAGGTGCGCGGCTGGGACGCGCTGAAGCGCTTCGGCGAACGTCTGCGCGATTTCCATCCGGACCAGGTGCGCGCAGTCGCCACCAATACCTTGCGCGTCGCGAAGAACGCGCATGACTTCCTCGCCGAAGCCGAAGCGGCGCTCGGCTTTCCCATCGAAGTCATCGCCGGACGCGAGGAAGCGCGCCTCATCTATGCCGGCGCCGCGCATTCCGTGCCGGCCATCGCGGGCCGGCGTCTCGTCGTCGATATCGGCGGCGGCTCGACCGAATTCGTCATCGGCTCGCACTACACGCCGATCCACATGGAAAGCCTCTACATTGGCTGCGTGAGCCACAGCCGCCAGTTCTTCCCGTCCGGCAACGTCGATGAATACACGATGCGCCAGGCCGAACTCGCCGCCAAGCGCGAGATCCAGATCATTTCGAGCGAGTACAAGCAGACCGGCTGGGATCAGGCGATCGGTTCGTCGGGCACGGCGCGGGCGCTGGCGGAGCTGATCGAAGCGAACGGCTTCAACGACGAAGGCATCACGCACGGCATCTCGCGCGGCGGTCTCGAACGGCTGAAGCGCGCGGTCATCAAGGCGGAGAACGTCAACCGGCTGAAGCTCACCGCGCTCAAGCCGGATCGCGTGCCGGTGCTGGCGGGCGGACTGTCGATCATGCTCGGCGTGTTCGAGGAACTGGGCATCGACTATGCCGACACCACCGACGCCGCGCTGCGTCTCGGCGTGCTCTATGACCTGCTGGGCCGCTCGCAGCATCAGGACATGCGCACGGTCACCGTGGAGGGCTTCAAGCGGCGCTATGGCGTCGATGGGGCGCAGGCGGACCGCATCGGCGAGCTCGCCATCAGCTTCCATGACCAGCTCGGCGAGCCCGACGAAGACCTGCGCGAGGAGAACCGCATGTTCCTGGCGTGGGCGGCGTCGCTGCATGAGATCGGGCTATCGATCGCGCACAGTGCCTATCACAAGCATTCCGCGTACATCACCAGCAACGCCGACATGCCGGGCTTCTCACGCACCGATCAGGCGCGTCTCGCCACGCTCGTGCTTGGACACGCGGGCAAGCTCGGCAAGCTCGCGCAGACGCGCGACGTCGACTGGACGCTGCTGTTCTGTCTGCGACTCGCGGCGCTGTTGTCGCGTCGGCGCGCGGAGGTCGGCTTGCCGGGCATCGAGGTGCGGACGGCGGGCGGCGGTTTCGAGGTGCGTCTGCCGAGCGACTGGGTCACGAACAATCCGCTCACCGATTACAGCCTCGTTCAGGAGGCCATGGAGTGGGAGAAGATCGGACGTCCGTATCGCGTGGTCTACACGGGTGACTGAAGCACCGATGGAAGTAACGATGCCGGAATGAAGAAGGCCCCGCCGCATGAGTGCACCGGGGCCTTCTTCCTGAACGCGTGCCACAAGAGCCGCTCAGCGTCCCTGCATGTCGCCGATGAAGTGACGCGCATAGCGCGCGTTGATGTCGGACAGACGGAACAGCGTGAGGAAATCGGCGGTATTGAAGTCAGGATCCCACGCAGGCGCGCCGCAGATCTTCGCACCCAGGCGCAGGTAACCCTTCACCAGCGGCGGCGGGCTGACGTTCGCGCCGGTGCGCAGTTCCTCGACCGGCAGCGGCGTATGCGGGAACGCGCGGTATTCGGGCGCCGTGAGCGCATCGGCGGACAGCGAGGTGTAGAGATTCGCAGCGTAGTGACCGCCGTCGATCATGCCGACGCTCGCGCAGCCGAGCATCGTTTCATAGCCGTTCTGCATCATGTAGGCAGCGAGGCCGCCCCACAGCGACATGATCACCGCACCGTTGCGATAGTCGGGATGCACGCACGATCGGCCCACCTCGACGAGCTTCGGACGCAGGTGCGTGAGGCGCGACACGTCGAACTCGCTTTCGGCGTACAGGCGGCCGATACGCGCGGCCTGATGCGGCGGCAGCACGCGATACGTGCCGACCACTTGCAGGCTGTCGAGATCGCGCACGAGAAGATGATCGCAATAGGCGTCGAAGACATCGACGTCGAGTCCCGCAGGACCGGAAAGACGCGCGCCCATCTCTTCCGAGAACACGCGATAGCGCAGGCGCTGGGCATCGCGCAGGGCGTCGTCGTCGCGCGCCCATGAGACTTGCAGACGCTCGCGTCCGGTGTGGGTTTCGGACGTGCGCGGAAGATGACGGCGCGATTCGAGCGAGAAGGATGCCGCTCCGAGTTGCAGGACGGGCGTCGGCAGATCTTGCATTGGCTTTCCTCGACAGGACGTGGCTGTGGCTTGAGTCCTCGCCAATGTAGTAATCCGCGATGACGCTCGCATGGCATGGCAATGACGTTTCAGTGAAACGCCTTGAACCGTGCCGTCGTTCGCGTGACCCGTTTCAGCTCACAGCAGATCGGGATTGATGACGGCGCGCAGTACGGTCTGGCCGTCGCCCGCGCGCGTGCGCGACTGGAACCACCAGACGCCCGATTTCTTCACCGACCATTCCGTTTCCGTGCCCGTCATGAGCAGGGCGGCCAGGCGGCCGAGGGTCGGCTGGTGGCCGATCACCACGACCGTCTCGCCGATGCCGTCCGGCCAGCCCGCGGCGTCGAGCACGGCTTGGGCGCTGTTGCCGGGCGCGAGCGCATCGACGACGCGATAGCGATCGCCGAATGCTTCGGCCGTCTGGATCGTGCGAGTCGCGGGGCTGGCGAGCAGGATGGCGTCATCGCCGACGCGCGCCTTGAGCCAACGCGCGACGCCCTGTGCCTGCTTGCGTCCGCGCGACGTGAGCTGGCGGGCGAGATCGCTCGGCGCCTGATCTTCGGCTTCGGCATGGCGCCAGAGAATGAGGTTCATCGCTTGTCTCCGCTGAGAAGGGGATGCGCAGGTTCACGCGCGGGTTCCGTTACAGGAAGTTGCGTGCCCGCGCGTGGTTGCCGCGTGGTTGCCAAGAAGCATGCATGTGCGGCATTGCGGACGCGTGGCCGGCACGCTACAATTCGCGGCTCGTCGGAGCGTAGCGCAGCCTGGTAGCGCATCTGATTTGGGATCAGAGGGTCGTAGGTTCGAATCCTATCGCTCCGACCACCACACACGAAGGGGTTACAAGTTACGGCTTGTAACCCCTTTGCCGTTTCTGAGGTTCATTCGGCGCGTGATTGAACGCTCCGATGAAGATCCGATGAGATTCACTCGGCCGGCCGTCCAGCCGATGCCTGTTCAACCCTGTCCGGGAGCACCATGCCGCGTAACGTTCTTGCATTTGTCATTGCCTTCTCGCTGGCGCTCGGCTTGTCCGCATGCGCAGACGCCCCGAATCACAAGCATCCGCCGCAGGATCCGCCCGACTACAAGGGCGTGCCCACCGACATGACGCCGCCGACGATCATCGCACCGGCACAACCGCAATAACGTTCTTCATGGCCGATACGAAGGCGAAGCCCCGATGCGTTCGCACCGGGGCCTCTGACCCGCGCCGGCTGTTCGCGCGGATACCGCGCGCGGGCTGAAGACATTCTAAGAAGACGCGCGCGGCACGGCTGTATGCGCTTGTTTCGGAGCGTAACGGGTTGCAAAAGGCAGGGTGAAGGGCCCCGAGGGAAAGAATCGGAAATAGCTACCTACCGCACACACTGACGAATCATCCGGGCGAATATTTTGCTGGACAGGTATGATCCAACAAATTGTTTCAAAACGTATCGATCATGAATCTGCTGTGGGTTTTCGCCGTCGTCGCCCCTTTGGGTCTGGCCTCGCTGTTCGCGTTTGCCGCGCGGATCGATCCGTTGTCGGGACACTGGCGCACACCGTCCGACACGCTCCCGGAAAACGATGTCATGGCCGCCTCCGACGCCTGAAAGAATGCGCGTGCATGGTCGGCCGTTACGCCGCCGGGGCAGCGATCATTGCTTGCAGCGGATCACCATCGAGCGATTCTTGATGTTCGCTCCGAAGATCCCGCCCACCGAACCGCCGGCCGTCGCGCCGTTGTCGGCATCCTTCGAAATCACGTCGTAGCCATAGGCGCCGCAGGTTTCTCCCGCTTGCTTGTAGCAGGCCGCCCAGCTGGTGGCGGCATCGCCGCCACTGCAGTTGATGGCGAAGCCGGTATCGCCCGAGGGCAGGTAGGTCATCTTCGTCGTATGCGCGCAGCCTGCAAGCGCGCCGGTCAATGCGAGCGCCGCGCAGACGGCGGCAGCGTTCATCCTCTTCTTCAGCTTCATCGATCTTCCTTGTAACGTCCGCCGCGCGTTCAGCGCGACGGCAGATAGCGCGCCGGGTCCACCGAGCGGCCCATGTAGCGCACTTCGAAATGCAGCATCGTGCGGTTGCTGTCGGTATCGCCCATTTCGGCGATCTGCTGGCCCTGCTGCACGGTCTGGCCTTCCTTCACCAGCAGGGTGCGGTTGTGCGCGTAGGCGGTCAGATAGTCGTCGTCGTGCTTGATGATCAGCATGTTGCCGTAGCCGCGCAGGCCGTTGCCTGCGTAGACGACGTTGCCGGCCGCCGCCGCGATGACGGGCGTGCCCGCCGCATTGGCGATGTCGACGCCCTTCGAATTCTTGCCGTCGAAACCGCGAATCACGCTGCCCTGCGCAGGCCAGACGAGCGACACGCCTGGTCCGGCCTTGGCTTGTGCCGGCGATTGCGCGGCCGACTGGGCGCCGGCACCGGCGTCCGTCGAGCCGGAGGAGGCCGCCGACGACGTCGAGGATGTCGCGCTGCCGGCGGGCGGGGCGACGCGCAGCACCTGTCCGACTTCGATGGCGTCGGGGTTGGAGAGCCCGTTCCAGCGCGCGATGTTGGCGACGCTGGTGCGCTTCGCGCGCGCGATCTTCGATACCGTGTCGCCGCGCTCCACTCGATAGAAGCCGGGCCCGACCGGCGCGGAGCCGCAGGCGGCCAGCACTGCGATGAGTGACGTGCAGACGAGCCGTCGAATTCCTGTTTGCAAACCTGACCTCGCAAGGCGTCGCCGCGCGGAGTCGGAGCACTGTCGCGCGGCGGAAAGAAAGGCAGGATTTTACAGGCTCGGGTTTGCCCGAACAGAAAGCCGCCCGCGGCGCATCATGCCGCGGGCGTCACGACCAGTCTGAGCGATGCCGTTTCGGTCTTGCCGGGCGCAAGCCAGCGCAGGCCGCGGCCGTTGTGGATGGCGTCCGGCAGGCCGATCCAAGGCTCGACGCAGTAGAAGTCCGAAGCATCCGATTCGGTCCAGGTGGTGACGGCATACCACGGCACCGAATCGGGCTGTTGCAGTTCCAGGCGCACCGTGCGCCCGAGACCGGGCAGGTTCAGCAGCATCGGTTCGTCGGGCTGCCGGGTAAGGCAGTGAAACACGTCGACGATGGCCCGATCGGCCAGCGAATAACTCGCCAGGCCCGCTTCGGCGGCGGTGATCGATCCGTCCGGCAATTGCCGCCGGCGTTCGGTGTGCGGCAGTTGCACGCTGCTTTCGGCGCGCTGGCCGTGCGGCAGATGGAAGTAGAAGTGATGGCCGGCGTAGTAGGGCAGCGGCACTTCGCCCGGATTCGACGTGGTGAGTTCCACCTCGAGCGTGTGCGCATCGACGATGCGGTAAGCCGCCTCGAAGCGGAACGCGAACGGATAGCCGGCGCGGGTGGCGTCGCTGTCGACGAGGGTCATGCGCACGCCATGGCCATCGGCGTCGCGCGTCCACGTGAAGGGCAGGTCGCGCGCGAAGCCGTGCGTGGGCAGTGCATGGACGACGCCTTCGGGATCGCGCCAATGGCCGATCTCGCCGTCGACGAAATGCCGTCCGAGAAACGGGAACAATAACGGATTGCCGCCGCGGATCTTGGCGGGGTTGGACCAGTCGGGCGCATCGGGCCAGTGAATGACGGGTTCGCCGCCGACCCGCCAGGTCATGAGCCGTCCGCCGGCATGCGGCGCGAGCAGAAGGGCGGCGCCGTCGCGCTCGATTTCGATGACTTCCTGTTGCGTTGACATGATGGCCGTGCACTCCGTTGAGGGTGGGGCTTGCGCGCGTCGGGAAAAGCAGACAGCAGGACGGCGCTGCTCGCGAGTGGGACGATTCTGCCTCAAATTTTCTACATGGAAACCCTTTGCGGGAAATTGCGACTGACCGATGTCCGGCCGATATGGTCTTATAGGTTCCTAATGTTGGGAACCAGACGGACAAGGAGTGACCATGGATCTGGCGATGGCGATGGGTGTCGCGATGTTCGGCCTCTTCGGGGCGAGCACGGCGCTTTTTCTGTACAAGCTGAAGGCCTGACCCGCCGGGATGCAGCGCGCTTGCGCAAGGGCATTTCTTTCGAGAATCCTCTAATGGTCTTTCGGTAATCTGTCGTTTCGCCGACGATTGTCTGTCGGTGTCTTTTGTGTGCTGTTTTGTGTGCGGTAGCGCTTGGCGCTCGATAGGCCTGTCGGCATAATCGGGTCCGTTCGTGCGCCGTGTCACTCAGCCTTCCTGCCTGATCTCCCTGTTCGCCTCGTCCGGCTTCGCGCGACGCGCGGGACGCCGGGATGCAATTGCACGGCGCGTCCCTCCCTTCCCGAAAAAGGACCGACGCGTGACTCTGTGGTTTCTCGTATTCCTGAGCGTCCTGCAGGGCGTTACCGAACTCTTCCCCGTCAGCAGTCTCGGCCATACCTTGCTGGTTCCCGGACTGATCGGCATGCATATCGACAAGCATGCGCCGCAGTTGCTGCCGTTTCTCGTCGCGCTGCATCTCGGCACCGCAATCGCCTTGCTGTGGTATTTCCGTGCGCGCTGGGTCGCGCTGATCCGCGGCTTCTTTGCGTCACTCGGCGGACGTAAGAACGACGACGGCCACATGATGTGGGCGCTCATCATCGGGACGATTCCGACGGGCATCGTCGGCTTGCTGCTTGAGAAGCGCCTTGAGGCACTTTTTCACGATTTGCGGATCGTGGCGGCAGCGCTGATCGTCAATGGCGTGTTGTTGTGGTTCGGCGACCGGCTGCAGAAGCGTCGCGCGCTGCAGGCTCCGGAGAAGCTCACGTTCAAGCAGGCGTTTCTGGTGGGGCTGGCGCAGATCGGCGCGCTGATTCCGGGCTTTTCGCGCAGCGGCCTGACGATGATCGCGGGCGTCGGCGCTGGCCTGACGGCCGAGGCGGCCGCGGAGTTCTCGTTCCTGCTCGGCACGCCGATCATTTTCGCGGCGGGCGTGCTCGAACTGCCGAAGCTGTTCCATGCGCCGGGCCAGTTGTTCGATTCGGTGCTCGGCGGCGTGCTGACGGGCATCGCGGCCTATCTCAGCGTGCGCTTCCTGATGCGTTACTTTGAAGGGCACGGCAAGCTTGCGTCGTTCGGCGTGTACTGCGTGATCGCGGGGATCTTCTTCCTCGGCTGGTTCATGATGCATCCGCAGCCGCTCTAGGCGAAGCGGGATGCGGACGACCGGGAATGAGGTAAAATCGCGGTCTCTTCAGATCCGCGGATGGATTGTGTCATCCAGACCGCGCGCGTCGATATCCGCCCTTAGCTCAGCTGGATAGAGCAACGGCCTTCTAAGCCGTAGGTCACACGTTCGAGTCGTGTAGGGCGGGCCAATGACATCAGGTGCCAAGACCCAGTCCGTGTGACTGGGTTTTCTGTTTGTGCTTCTGGTTTCTGGTTTCCTGTTTTCATGCTGGCGGTGTCGCCCACTTCTGCATTTTCAGACTTTAATCATTCCGTTGCAGTGCCGGATGCGGCAGGCTCGGTAGCTTCGATCAACGAGGCTTCGAGCGCACGATGCAGACATGGCACCCCAGCAATCCGGTTGAACGTCGCCTGATGGCGGTGCATGAGGATTGGCTGTGTTTTCGCAATAACGCACGCGCATCTCTTCTCTACTGGCAGGCAAACGGAGCCGACCTGCGCATGGTGGAGGTCTATGTTCAGCGGCAGCGCATGCTGTCGAATGCGGTGCTGCAACTGACCTCGCGCTTCGATCACGCGGATCAATACGCTCGGGCGCTCGCTCAGGAAATCATCGCGTTCTACGAAGCCAGGCGCGAAGGTGCGCGCGCAAATGGCGTCGCCGCCGACTGGCATGCGCCGGACCCGCAAGGCGAGACGCCGACCGCCTATCTACTCGCACTCACACGCAGCTTGTTGCGGCATCATCCGGACGTGTTTCCGGAACTGGTGTTGATGCTCGAACCGGTGCAGGTCAGCAAGCCGAATGCTTTCGAGCGATGGTTGAACGATCTGCTCGATGGCATCGAGCGCGACGCATGGCAAGCGGGGCGCGTGCGCTTCGTGTTGACCGGCACCGACGCCGATGCGTTTGCCTGGCTGCGTCAGCGCAGGCCTGAGCAAATGGTCGTGGTGCAAGGGCACTACGGCATGGAATCGCTGCCGCGTGAACTGCTTGTCGAATCGGATCAGCGCGGCCCGCAAGGTGACTTCCAGCGCTTGTTCGTGGGATTGAGCGAAGCGCTCGGAAAGGACGATGCCGTGCGGCTCGAGTCCTTGCGTGCCGAGGCACTGGCCATCGCGAGCAAACAAAGCTGGTTCGATCAGAGTGTGACCGTGCATCTGATCGCGGGCGCTGCGTATCTGAAATGGAATGAATCTGGTCTTGCGCTCGATGCGTACGAACAGGCCACGCAAGCCGCGCGTCAGGCGTTGAACGCCGGGCATGCGGCAGGCAACAAGCTGGCGGTCAACAGCCTGTTCGGTGAGGCGAGCGTTCACTGGATGCAGCGCAAGTACGCCCGCGCCGCCGAGCGCTACGAACAGGCTGCTTCGTTTGCCCAAGCCGAGCAGGACGGCATTCTTTGCGTCGAAGCGTGGCGGATGGTCGGCGAGTGCATGAATCAGATGCGTCGTCAGGAAGATGCATTGGAGGCGAACTTCCGGGCCCTTGATTTCGGACTGTGGATCGATCCGGCACTGCGCGCGAACAGCAACGTACAGCATGTCGCGCAGCAGGCGCTTGGGCGTGTCGGCATGTGGCACAAGCGGCGGGGCGAGTTGACTTCCCGACTCATGGCCCTGTACGGCGAGAACTGGCCTGAAACCATCAAGCCATTGCCGCCCGAGGTCATCGCGCAGCGCATCGATAGCATCAAGGAACAAGCTTAGTGGGCATGCTGGCGGTCACGCACCTGACGCCCGTCGTCGGCGTGGACGTGCATCTGATTCAGACGCCTGCGGGCGTCGTCTTGCCGCTGCCGCATCCGCACGTGGGCTTCGTGCTCGATCCGATGGAATACCTGTCGACGCTGCCGGAAGGCGTCGGCAGCATGGTGTCGATGGGGATGATGGCGATGAGTGCGGGAGCCATCGTCAAGCTTGGGATGCGCAGTGTGAGCGCGGCGGCGGTCGCGGCGGGCGCGATGGCCGCTGCGGTGACTGCCGGCGGTGGCGGTGGTCGGATCTGGATCAACGGCCTGATGCGCTCGACCGCCGGCACGCAGACCATGCATCTGCCTGGGCTGCATTTTCCGATCGGCGGTGTCTTTACTGGCTCTGATGCGCCCAAGCCCGCGGGTAACGGCGAGGCCTTCCTCGGCAGCATGACCGTGCAGGCCAACGGTGATCCTATGGCCTATGCGGTGCTGCCCGCGCTGACCTGCTGGTTCACGGGCATGCTTTCGCTGTCACACAACAGTGAGCACACCCGGCGTGGAAGCATGTCGCTGCCGACTTCGGTGATGCTGCCGATTCCGGCATCCCGTCCGGTGCTGGTGGGCGGTCCGCCCGTGCCCAGTATCGCGGCGCTCGCCGGCATGGCGATGCGTGCAGTCTTCTCGCACGGTCTGTCCAAACCGTCGCGTGCCTGCCACGTGTCCAGAGCGATTCAGGATCGCGTGGGCAACGGACGATGGGGCAACTTCGTCAGACTCGTCGCTCAATGGGTCTTTGGCGAACCGGTCAACGGCATCACGGGTGAGGTCGTGGTGCAGCAGCACGATTTCACCGTGCCGGGACGGCTGCCGCTCGTGTGGAACCGTCGTTACGCAAGTCACGACACCCGTCTGGGCGCAGTGGGCTGCGGCTGGCAATCGCCCGCTGATATCCGCATCGAACTCTTCGAGCACGATGGGGAAATTGGCAGCATTGTCTGCTTCCCTGACAAATGGGTGTCCTTCGATCAGATGCCAGCGGATGAAGGCTGGGGTGCGCGCATCATCGAAGGCATAGGCAGCTATGCGCTCTATCTCGATGGCACGCGGTTGATCGTGCGAAGTCGGGAAGGCATCGAACACCGCTTCGCGATGCCCGAGCAATGGCGCGATCAGGCGCTTGCCGCCAGTCCGCAGCAACCGCTCCAGTCGTGGCTTACGCAATTCAATGATCTGAACGGCAATGCGTGGCGTATCGAGTTACCCAGTGAAGGCGCACTGCGCTTCATCGAATGGTCGAGCGATGCCGCGACGGGGCGCCTCGTGCACTGCGCTGCGGGCGATGTGCCCGGCTGCATCGGCAGGGTGACATTGCACGATGCACAAGGCCAACGCTGGCCGCTGGTGCGCTATGAGCAGAATGCGCGCAGCGATCTGATCGCGGTCCACGATGCGCTCGATCATCCCTACAGCTTCGGCTATGCCGGCGAGCACGTCATGGTGCGGCATACGGATCGCAATGGTCTGTCGTTTTACTACTCGCATCAAATGCATGACGACGGTCTGTGGCGCGTCGATCACGCATGGGGCGATGGCGGTCTTTATGACTATCGCTTCGACTATGACCTGACCTATCGCGAAACGCGTATTACCGATTCGCTCGGCGGACTCATGCGCCTGCAATGCGATCAACGCGGGTTGCCGGTCATGCTGATCGATCAGTTGGGTGGCATGTCCAGTTATCGCTATGACGGGCTGGGACGCACGGTTGCAGCAGTGGACCCTGCAGGAAACAGGACCACGTGGGAATACGATCTGTGCGGCAATCTGCTGACGCACACGTTGCCGAATCGTAGCGCGACGCGCACGGAGTACGACGACAATCTGCGGCCTATCGCCATTACTGATCCGGAAGGCGGCCAGTGGAAGCAGGCATGGGACACGCGCGGTAATCTCGTTGCGCAGACTACGCCCTCGGGCCTTGTCACCGCATTCGCTTATGACCCACGCGGTCAATTGATTCGGGTGCGCAACGCCGCCCAACAGGTCACGACCCTCGACTATGACCCGTTGGGTTATCTGGTGGGATTGACCGATCCGCTCGGACGCACCACGCGATTGAAGCACGACGCGCGCGGCAAGCTGATCGAACGGCAATCGCCGGGCGAGGAAGCCGCCACCTATAAATGGGACGCCAAGGGGCGACTCGTGGCCCGTACTTCGCCGGGTTACGTGTTTTGCGCATACGACGCCGAAGACAACCTCACGCAGTACACCGATGAAGCGGGCCATATCACGCGTTTCAGCTTCTTTGGACAGGGCCAGTTGGCGAGCCGCATCGACGCCAATGGCAATGTCACCCACTATCGCTACAACACGGAAGAGCAACTGGTCGGCGTGACCAATGAGCGAGGAGAAACGTGGCATCTGAAGCGCGATGCGGTGGGACGGCTGATCGAGGAAATCGGCTACGACAAGCGCTCGCGCCGCTACGCCTACGATCCGGCGGGGCATCTGACGCAGAGTATCGATCCGTTGGGGCAGGTGCTGACGGTGACGTGCGATCCGTTGGGGCGCATCGTACGGCGTGCGGTTGCAGGCAGCGATCAAAGCGAAGCGTTCGCGTACGACAAACGCGGCCAGTTGATCCGCGCAAGCAATACAAACGGCATAGTCAAGCGCGCCTATGACCCCGATGGGCAACTGCTGATGGAGCTGCAACAGCACGTCGACGCGACGGGAACGCTCGCGTATGCCTACGACGGGGCCGGGCGTCTGACTGAGCAGACGCGCAAGCTGCAAACAGCCGATTCCGTGTTCGAGCAGACGCTCACGTACACGTATGACGCGCTGGGCGCGCCGCAATCCATCCAGATCGACGACAACGAGCCAATCCGCTTCACGCGCAATATTGCGGGACGGCTGGCTCGTACACAGTTCACCGGAAGCCTCGAACACGTCTACGAATATGACCACGCAGGACGCCTGGCGCGTCATGCAACCCGCCGCGCCGGCGTGCACGACGACGACACGCACTTCCGCTATGACATCAGCGGCAATTTGATTGAACGCCGCGACAGCCGCTCCGGTAGCGATCAATTCAGCTATGACCCGCTCGGGCGTATTGTGGCGCACACAGATCCGGTCGGGTGGCTGAAGTATTTCGCCTACGACGCCCACGGAGACCGCTTCAAGGTCGTATGCGACGACGACCGCGGGCGAGAACTACACCACAACGATGGCGCGCGCTGGCTACTGGATGCGGCGGGCCAACTGGTGATCCGCCAGGGCGGCGGACAGGGTGTGCAGCGCTTCGAGTGGGATGCGTTCGGGAGCTTGGTGGGCTTCGAGAACACGCACAACGAGCGCTGGGCGTATCGCTATGACGCGCTGGGACGGCGCATCGGCAAGCGGGCGACCGAGGCGTGGCATGGAAAACATAGCCAGCACGGTTCACCAACGTGGTTCCTGTGGGACGGCGATGCGATGGCGGGTGAGGTACGGCGCGCTGCGAACAAACAGGACTCAGCACGCTTCTATGCCTATCACCTGGGCAGCTTCGAGCCCTTGGCGATGCAGACAAAGTCCGCCTCATCGAAGCATCTTTACTTCTACCAGAACGACCCGAACGGCGCGCCGGTATGCCTGCGCAACGCAGACGGCGAGATCATATGGGAGGTACACTACGGCGTCACGGGTAGGGTCGATCATGTCGGGACGCAGCGCATCGAGCAGCCGATCCGGTTGCAGGGCCAGTACTTCGACGAAGAGTCGGAGTTGCATTACAACCGGCACAGATACTTCGATTCCCAAACCGGCAGTTTCATATCGCAAGACCCGATTGGATTGCTTGGCGGGACGAATCCTTACCAATTCGCGCCGAACCCGCTCGGGTGGATCGATCCGCTTGGGCTTGCATGTGGTGATGCAGTCGAGAGGCTTCCCGCATTACGTGGATGGTCTGTTGGGAGAATCCAGCAGATGTTGCAGGACGCTGGATTTATCCGAACGAATCCGTTGAATCCTCGGAATCAGCGCTGGCGTCATTCGGATGGATCAGAGGTCCAAATACATGCCTATGGAAATGCGCAAAGTGGACCGCATAAATCTGGAAACAACGCCCATGCCCACAAATCTGTAGGAAAACACGGCGAGCCGGGAACGACTGAACTTGCAGACGATGGGCTGACTGTTGTAACGCAGTACTCAGCTGCGGCTCATATAGGACTTCGAAACCCACAGGATTTTCCTGCTGTTTCAGGACGAAATCATGGAGATTAGCCTTGTCTGCTGAATTGTTCTTATCCTTCCATGATGTGCACTGGTATGCAGAGCATAGGAAAGATATTGAACGTCAAATACAAATCCTTCCTACATTCCTTGATCAGAAGGATTCTGTCTACCGGATGCGTGGAACTGAGGAAAACGGCCAGCTGAAGTGGAACTATGATGTCCGCATATTTTTTAAGGAAGAAAATATCTTCCTGGAGGTTGGTGCTCACCCCCCAAGCATCGAGATTGATCTCAAATTTTTATTCGACTGGATGAGATCTGAAACAGCAATCTTCATCCTCGATGAGGACGGAGAGGAGTCCAAGTGGTAAAAGCAAATAGATCCCGACCAGTAAATTGTTACAGTAGTAACCTATTCTTGATCCATTAGTCGTCAGTCGACTGCGCTCAACATTGAATCCCACGCGCTGCGGTGACCTGACGCCGGCGTATTCGAACTGTGGTGCAGCAATCACCTCGCCAAGCTTGCATTAAGGCGGAAAAGTCCAAGCCGTCAGGAGGGGGCGGTGCCTCCCCCGCGATTTGCACATCAATCATTCACCGACAGCTGCTCGCACCCGCGCGACATCGACGCTGATCCGGCTTCATGCACCCCACTTGGCGCAGTTCCTGCCCTACCTCTCCTGGTGTTCTGTCGGGCATCGACCCCGCGACCCTGCCGAGCAAGGGAGCGGCGGGTTTTGCACGTCCGGACTAACCAACCCTACCGCCCGCACGCGGTGCACACGCGCGCCAACATGGCGCGCAATGCGCCGCACCGGTGACGGATACAAATCAACCGCCCGCAAGCAAACCGAAAAAAGAACCGCCCAAGGACCAACCCCTTGAACAACCGCGCCTACGAAACCAGCCCGTCCCAATGCTCGCGCTGGAACCGCAAGCAAACACGCCTGCGCCCGGAAGCGCGGCGTGTGCTGCTTGCCTTGCCGGAACGCGTACTGGGCGCCTCGCTGGTGTCGCTGTTCGAGTTGAAGGGTTTTCCGTCGCAACTGGCGCTGGACGCCGCCACGGTCAAACACAGCATCGCCGAATGGCGTCCGCACGTGCTGTTGCTGGACACGCGCGTCGGCGGCAGCGCCAACTACGCGCTCGTGCGCGAACTCCGCACGGCCGCCGACGACGCAGACCGCCTGATCGTCGCGATGAGCGGCTTCCTCCCGGAGGAGCCCATCGCGCTGCTCAAGGAAGCGGGTTACGACGGCCACTGCCGCCGTCCGTGTCCGGTGTGGCAGATGACCGATCTGCTCGACGAATACTTCGCCTGTCACGCCGTGCGTTGATGGCTGGCCGCATCGCACGCGCATACCCCGACGGTCCGAACACGCCACTGAGCGCCAGCATCGCGACGAGGCTCGCGGACAGCATCATCCACGTCATCGAGAAGCCCCCGCTCAGATCGCGCACGACGCCCGCCACGACCGGAGCCAGCGCCGCGATCACGAAGCCCACGCCCTGCACGAAAGCGACGAGCCGCGCGGCGAGCGCGTGATCGTCGGCGTGATCGAGCGTCAGGACAAGGGACAGCGCGAACACGCCGCCCAGTCCGCCGCCCATCAGCGCAACCGCCGCGACGGGCGCGGCAAGCGGTGCGAGCAGCAGCAACGCGAAGCCGCCCAACTGCGCGATGAGCCCCAGCGCAAGCCACGGCCGACGATCCTTCGCATGCCCGAACCAGTGTCCGAAGCGCGCGGCGGCCATCGGCAGGAGCAGTGCCGATGACGCCTGGAAAACGGTCAGCAGCGCGAGCAGCGCGCCGCTTGCGCTCACGCTTTGGCCGAGTTGCTGGTAATACGCGGGCATCCATGCGACGAGACTGGTATATCCGCCATTGACGAGCCCGAAGAAGACGCCGAGCGTCCACGCGCGGCGGTTCAGAAAGAGCGACGGCGCCGCCGCGGGATGCTGCGTCGAGGCAGGGCGCGGCAACGCATCAACGCGCATCAGCATCAGCCAGACGGCCAGCGCGACGAGCGCGGGAAGCGCCCAGACCGCGAGCCCGTCCTGCCACGACACGCGTGACGCCACGCCCGGCGTGATGCTTGCGCCGAGCCCGCCGCCCGCCATGATCGAGGCGGAATAGAGACCCATCGCAAACGGCAGGCGCGCAGCAAAACGCGTCTTCATGACGCCCGGCAAGAGCGCCTGGATCACCGCGACGCCCGTACCCGCGACCGCCGCGCTGACGATCAGCGCCGTCGCGTTGCCCGCGAACCAGCGTCCCGCGCAAGCCGCCGCGATCGCAACCAGCCCGAGCGCCACGCCGCGCGCGTTGCCGACCGCCCGGGCGAGCGCGCTCGCGCCGAATGCGCACACGCCCATCGCCACGACCGGCAAGCCGGTGAGCAGCGACGCCCCGCGAAACGACAGTCCCGTCGCAGGCAGGATCACGCTCATCAGCGGGCTGATCGAGGTGAGCAGCGGCCGCAGGTTCAGGCCGATCACGACGATCACCACGAGCCACGCGAGGTCCGGCGTGCGCGGCTTCATTGCGCAATGCATGTCGATGTTTCCATGGGGCAGCCCTCGGTGAATCGTTCGTTTGGTTGACCATTTTATCAATTTTTGGTCAACCAAATATGCGCATGGGCTGATACAGCGGATTCGTGCGCCGGCGCAAGCACTCGTTACAATGCAGGACAATCCAGGCATCGAAGGCACATCGCAGGCACCATGGCCGCAAGCACTACCCAACCGGAAACAGATCCCGCCGCGAATCCGCCCGCGCCCGAGACACGCGTCCACGCGGCGATCACCTCCGCGCTGCTGCAGGGCAAGCTCGCGCCGGGCGCGCAACTGGTCGAGCGCGAATTGGCCGCCGCCTTTGGCTGCACGCGCGGCACGATCCGCAAGGTGCTGGCGCGCCTCGGCGCGGAAGGCAAGCTGACGTTGGAAGTGAACCGCGGCGCGTTCGTGCCGTCGCCGACGGTGGCCGATATCCGCGCGGCCTATCGCGCGCGGCAGGTGGTGGAGGCGGGCATCGTCGCATCGCTGTGCGGCGCGCTGGGCACCCAGGCGAAGCGCGCGCTGCGCGCTCACGTCAAGGCCGAGCAGCGGGCGGTGAAGGCGGGCAGCGTGGAAGAATGCGTGCGTCTTGCGGGGTGCTTCCACGTGCTGCTGGCGGAACTCGCGAACGCGCCCGAGGTGCAGGCGTTCCTGTCGAAGCTGGTCGCGAAGACCGAGCTGTACAAGGCGCTGTTCGATCCGTCGAAGGTGTCCAACTGCGCATCGGACGAACACGAGCAGCTCGTCGATGCCCTCGAAGCCGGCAATCTGGAAGCAGCGCTCGCGACGATGCGTCTGCATATCGACGAGCTCGAATCGCGCGTGCTTGCGCAGGCCGGGACCGCGCGCGGCAACGATCTGGCGACGCTCTTCGCGGGCGCCTGACACGGAGCGCATCGCGCTGCCAAGCAAAAAACGCAACGGGCCGCGGTCAAACGACCGCGGCCCGTTTCATTACAACGCTGCTAAAAGGCTTACTGCGAGAAGTCGAGCGCGTTGGTCAGGTCGCCCATCTTCGCTGCACCGTTCGCCGTCAACGCAGCGTCACGCGAGGTCAGGCCCGGCAGCGACGGCAGGTTGAAGCGCTTGGTGATGAAGCGCAGGATCGACGTCGTGTCGTATTGCGTGTGATCGACGAAGCCCTTCTTCGAATACGGCGACACGATCAGCGCCGGAATGCGCGTGCCCGGACCCCAGCGGTCGCCCTTCGGCGGCGCGACGTGATCCCAGAAGCCGCCGTTCTCGTCGTAGGTCACGACGACGACCATGTTCTTCCACTGCGGGCTCTTCTGCAGATGGCTGATCAGGTCGGCGATGTGCTGGTCGCCCGACGCCACGTCGGTATAACCGGCGTGCTCGTTCAGGTTGCCCTGCGGCTTGTAGAACGACACTTGCGGCAGCGTGCCCGCGTCGATCGCCTTGATGAACTCGGCACCGCTGGTGCCGCCGTCCAGCAAGTGCTGCGTGCGGTTGGTCGTGCCCGGCGCGAGGTCGGCGAAGTAGTTGAACGGCTGATGGTGGGTCTGGAAGTCAGGCACCACGTTGACCGCGCCATTGATGACCGAACGGTCCGCCAGCGCCGCGCCCCACGAACCGCCGTACCACGCCCAGCTCACGTTGGCCTTGTTCAGCAGATCGCCGATGTGCTGCTGCGTCTGCGGCGGCAGCGTCGTTGCTGCGGTCGGATCCGCGAGGTTTGCGTCGCCGCCTGCAGCCGGCTTGTTGCCGCTCGGCTGATACGGCGGCTGCATCGTGTTGACCGCGTAGAAGTCGGGCGTCAGGTTGCCCGAGTTCACGAACAGGCCCGACGTGTTGGCATCGAGCGCCGAGCCCGCGGCCTTCGCCAGTTTCAACGACACGCCGTCCGGATTCACCGACGAGATCGAGCCCTTCGCCACGCTCGTGTCCGCATTCGGGTAGACCGGCGTACAGGCGCAGATCAGCCACTGGTGGTTCAGGAACGAACCGCCGAACGCGCCCATGAAGAAGTTGTCCGCCAGCGTGTATTGCTGTGCGATCTTGTAGAGCGGCAGCTTCTCAGGCGGCGTGTCGTAGTGACCCATCACCAGCGCGCCCGAATCGCCCCAGGCAACGAACTTGTCGTTCTTGCCGCCGTCGATCTGCATCTGGTTCTCATAGAAGCGGTGATACAGATCCCGCGTCGTCACGTTGAGCGCCGTGTTGAAGCCCTTCGGATCATCGATCGCGAAGGGTGCGTTCGGCAGGTTCGTCGTCATCGCCGCGGTGATTGCCGGCGTCACGCCCGTCGCCGTCAGGCCGGTCCAGATCGTCGGCAGCGTCGCCAGCACGCTGCCGTCGCGGTCGAGCTGCTGCGAGTTCGCCGTCGTCACGTTCTGCAGGCCGTTCGCGCCCGGGAAGTGGCCGTACAGGTTGTCGAAGCTGCGGTTCTCCGCATAGATCACCACGACGTTCTTCACCGAGGAAATGTCGTCGTGATGGTCATCGCCGCCGCAAGCGTAGAGGCCGAATGCAACGGTGGCCGCCAGCGGCACCGCGCATACGAGTTTCTTGTTCATTGAGGAATCTCTCTTGTGTTGGGGACCGGCGCGTGACGCAAGCTTGGTCAGTTTTGAAAGCCTTTGCCCGCCGGCGTGCGCAGTGTGGCAAGTCGTTTTGACGTGAACATGTAATAAGGCTTTCGGTTGCGTAATCTGCAATGAATAAATTTCGGGTGGAGACGCAGGCGCAACAGGGGAGACAGCGCTGTCACATGAAAGACACACGTTGGACATACGCTTCGGCATCTTTCAAATTCGCTTTTCCAAGCCCATGTCTTCGATGCGTTTGCCTTTCGTTCTCTGTTCACTCGCCCTTGCCGCATTGTCCGCGGCGCTCAGCGGCTGCGATTCCCATGCAGCCGACATCAACACGGGCACGAACGCGGCAGCCGCCAGTTCAGGCAAGGGCGCACAAGCGGGCGCCGTCGTCAAAGTCGCGGCGCAACCCCAGTCGCGCGCCGAAGTCTTCGCCCACGTCAAGCAGATGACCGCGCTCGGCGAGAAGCTGTTCTTCGATCCCTCGCTGTCCGGCTCGGGCAAGCTCGCCTGCGCGTCGTGTCACAGCCCGCAGCACGCGTTCGGTCCGCCCAATGCGCTCTCGGTGCAGCTGGGCGGCAGCGACATGCACCAGACGGGCATTCGCGCGGTGCCCTCGCTCAAGTATCTGCAGAGCGTGCCGGCCTTCACGCGGCACTTCCACGATTCGGACGACGAAGGCGACGAAAGCGTCGATGCCGGTCCCACCGGCGGCCTCACCTGGGACGGCCGCGTGGATCACGGCGCGGATCAGGCGCGCATTCCGCTGTTGTCGTCGTTCGAAATGGGCAGCACGCCGGCGAAGGTCGCGGCGGCGGTGAAGGCCTCGCCTTATGCGGACGCATTCCGCCAGGCCTTCGGCGCCGATGTCTTCCAGAACGATGAGCGGGCCTTCGCCGCGGTGCTGGTCGCGCTGGAGACCTTCGAGCAGAGCCCCGAGCGCTTCTATCCGTACACGAGCAAGTACGACGCGTTCCTCGCCGGCCGCGCGAAGCTCAACGACGCCGAGATGCGCGGCCTGCAACTCTTCAACGACGAGAGCAAGGGCAACTGCGCGGCCTGTCACATCAGCACGCGCGCGAAGGACGGCTCGCCGCCGCAGTTCAGCGACTTCGGTCTGATCGCGCTCGGCGTACCGCGCAATCGCGCATTGCCGATCAACCGCAACCCGAAGTATCACGATCTCGGCGCGTGCGGCCTGGAACGCACCGATCTCAAAGGACAGGACGAGTACTGCGGCATCTTCCGCACGCCGTCGCTGCGCAACGTCGCGACGCGCAAGACCTTCTTCCACAACGGCATCTATCACAAGCTCGACGACGTGGTGCGCTTCTACGTCGAGCGCGATACGAATCCGGAAAAGTTCTATCCGGTGTCGAAGACGGGCGCGGTGCAGAAGTTCGACGACCTGCCGAAGAAGTACTGGGACAACATCAACACCGAGCCGCCTTTCGACCGCAAGAAGGGCGACAAGCCGGCGCTCGACGAAGCCGAGATCAAGGATGTCGTGGCGTTCCTCGGCACACTGACCGACGGCTACGATCCCGCGAAGGACAAGGACTCGCAGAAGGGGACGGGCATCGGCGAGATGAAGTCGGTGTCGAACTGAGCGGCGGGCCGGGCCTCGATCCAGCGCACCAGCGCACTATCCCGCCCCGTGCGGCGGCTGAACGCCGCGCATCATGCTATTCTCGTTGCGGCCCGCTCTCGCGGGCTGACGTTGGTGTATCGCCGTTGCCGCTGTGGTTGCACGTGTGCGTGGACGTGCAGGCGGCCATACTCATCCGCGACGAGGAGAACCCAATGCCG
Source organism: Caballeronia sp. LZ032 (assembly GCF_031451315.1). Taxonomy (NCBI): domain Bacteria; kingdom Pseudomonadati; phylum Pseudomonadota; class Betaproteobacteria; order Burkholderiales; family Burkholderiaceae; genus Caballeronia; species Caballeronia sp. LZ032. The sequence continues at coordinate 2,027,861 of NZ_JARUXP010000001.1, read as the reverse complement.
AATCCATCCCGAGCCACGGCTCGCGTGCCGCTCCTGACGAGCCTGACGCTGGCGGCCGCATGCATCATCGCAAGCGGCACGGCACAAGCCGCCAACCTCGGCTTCCTGAACAACACGCCGATCACCTACATGAAGCAGCGCGACCTGCAGGCGCTCAACAAAGCCGCGCAGAAGGCGCTGGAGACCAAGCAGGACGGCGAATCGCTCGACTGGGACAACAAGGGCGCCGGCAATACGGTGCCGATCAACGGCACGGTGACGCCGCAGAGCAGCTTCGAGTCCGACGGCATGAAGTGCCGCAAGATCGAACTGGTCGCGCACGCGAAAGGGCAGACCCAGACCTGGACGCCGACCGCCTGCAAGGCCAGCGACGGCAAGTGGAAGCTGAAGAAGCAGTGAAGGCGCGATGAACCGGGCAAGCAGAAGAACAAACCGAAGCGTAATTATCCGATGACCCACCGCACCGTGTCATGCGGCGTGGTCATGCTGAACGCGCAGGGCGACGTGCTGCTGTGCCACGCCACCGAAACCACGCACTGGGACGTGCCCAAGGGCGCGTCCGATCCCGGCGAGAGCCCGCGCGAGGCCGCGTTGCGCGAGCTCGTCGAGGAAACCGGCATCGTGCTGGCGCCGGAGCGGCTGAAGGATCTCGGGCGCTTTCTGTATCGCCGCGACAAGGACCTGCATCTGTTTGCCGTGCGCGTCGGCGACGACGAGGTGCAGCTCGAAAACTGCGTGTGCGAATCGTACTTTCCGCGCTACAGCGACGGCACGATGATCCCCGAAATGGATGCGTACCGCTGGGTCAGTCCGGCTGATGTCGACCGCTTCGCAAGCCGCAGCCTCGCGCGTCTGTTCCAGACCACGCTGTCGCTCGCGGACCTGCACGAGACGCTTTGATCAGTCGAGTATGCGGTCGTTGGGATGCTCGAAGAGCAGCTTCATTTCCGGCGACATCGGGAACTGGAGGTTCACGCCGTCCGGGGGAATCGGGCTCATGAACCAGGTGTCATAGAGCTTGGCCGCTTCGCCGGAGCGCTGCATGCCGGCGATCACGTCGTCGACGATCTTCTTGAACACCGGATCGCCCTTTCTCATCATGCAGCCATAGGCCTCGTTCGCCAGCGACGCGCCGGTCACGAGATACTCGCCGCGCGCATTGCCTTCCTGCGCGATCTTGCCGTACAGCAGCGGGTCGTCCATGACGAAGGCCACGGCGCGGTCGGAGCGCAGCGCGGCGAAGGCCTCGGCGTGATCGCGCGCGCTGATGATGCGCAGGTTCAGCTTCCGGTCGATGCTCATCTGCCGCAGCATGCGTTCATCGGACGTGCCGGCGGTGGTCGCGACCGTCTTGTTGGCGAGATCGGTGTAATCGCGGATGCCCGACTTCTTCTTCACCGCCATGCGGATGCCGTACTGGAAGAAGCTGTTCGAGAACGCCACCAGCGGTTCGCGGTCGGCGACATGCGCGGTGGAGCCGCATTCCAGGTCGACCTGGTTGTTCACCACGTACGAGATGCGGTTGGCCGAAGTAACCATCACGTTCTTCACCGCGAGGTTCGGCATGTCGAGCCGCTTCCTCAGTTCATCGACGATCCTGAGCGCGATCGCATACGAGTAGCCCACCGGCTGCTGCCTGACCGTGTACGAAAACGGCACCGACGACTCGCGCGTGCCCAGCACGATCGCGCCATTCTCGGCGATCTTGCGCAGCGTGGCGGAAGGCGGCAGCTGGTCCACGGCGGCGTTGGCGCGGGTCGTCTCCGCGGTGCTCGTGGCCTGCGCGCGGGCGCAGGCGAGCAGGATCAGGCAGGCGAGGGCGGCGCTTCGATGCGCCCGGAACCCGGGCGCGAAGGCATGCGGCAGCTTCATGATGTCCTCGTAAGAAGCGGCGTGCGACGACTGGAACCGGCTACAGCAGCGCCGCGTGGCCGCGCGGCGCTTTATATACTTTTTCTCCAAGAGGCGAGCCCGTCAGGCCGGCTTGCCCCAGCTGTCGCGCAGGCTGACGATGCGGTTGAACACCGGCTTGCCCGGCTGCGAATCCACGCGGTCCGCGACGAAATAGCCATGCCGTTCGAACTGGAAGCGGTCTTCGGCGTTGGCATCGCGCGCGCTCGGTTCGAGGTACGCGTTCACCACGCGCTTCGAGTCCGGATTGAGCGCGTCCGAGAACTCCGCGCCGCCCGCGCCGGGCTGCGGCTCCTTGAACAGGCGATCGTAGAGACGCACTTCGGCCGCGTACGCGGTCGCCGCGCTGACCCAGTGGATCGTGCCCTTGACCTTGTAGTTGTTCGCGCCTTCGGTGCCCGAGCGGCTGTCCGGGAAGTAGTTGCAGTGCACGGCGGTCACGTTGCCGTGCTCGTCCTTGTCCGCGCCCGTGCACTCCACCACGAAGCCGTATTTCAGGCGCACCTTGTTGCCCGGGAAGAGCCGGAAATAGCCCTTCGGCGGCGTTTCCTGGAAGTCCTCGCGCTCGATCCACAGCTCACGCGAGAACGGGAACGAGCGCACGCCGCGCTCCGGATGATGCGGATGCACCGGCGCGCTGCATGCTTCGCTCTGGCCTTCCGGATAGTTGTCGATGATCAGCTTGAGCGGGTCGAGCACGGCGATCGCGCGCGGGGCTTTCTCGTCGAGATCGTCGCGCAGCGCGCCTTCCAGCACGCTCATGTCGATCCACGAATCCACCTTGGTCACGCCGACGCGCTCCACCATCAGCCGGATGCTTTCCGGCGTGAAGCCGCGCCGCCGCACGCCGACGATGGTCGGCATGCGCGGATCGTCCCAGCCCTCGACGTGATTCTCCTGCACGAGTTGCAGCAGCTTGCGCTTGCTGGTGATCGCGTAGGTCAGGTTCAGGCGCGAGAACTCGATCTGTTGCGGCAGCGGGCGCTGGAACACGCCGTCGTCGGCGAGCTGCGCGAGGAACCAGTCGTACAGCGGACGGTGATCCTCGAACTCCAGCGTGCACAGCGAGTGCGTGATGTTCTCGATCGCATCCGAGACGCAGTGCGCGTAGTCGTACATCGGGTAGATGCACCAGGTGTCGCCGGTCCGGTAGTGATGCGCGAAACGGATGCGGTAGATCACCGGGTCGCGCATGTTGAAGTTCGGCGAGGCCATGTCGATCTTCGCGCGCAGCACGTGCTCGCCTTCCTTGAACTCGCCCGCCTTCATGCGGCGGAACAGGTCGAGGTTCTCGTCGGGCGTGCGGTCGCGGTACGGCGAATTGATGCCGGCCTCGGTGGCCGAGCCGCGCGTGGCGCGCATCTCTTCGGCGGTCTGGCTGTCGACATACGCCTGGCCCTTCTTGATGAGCATCTCGGCGTATTCGTACAGCTTGTCGTAGTAGTCGCTCGCGAAATACTTGTGCTCGCGGCCGTCCTTGTTCCATTCGAAGCCGAGCCATTCGACGGCGTCGATGATGGAATCCACGTACTCGACGCTTTCCTTCTCCGGATTCGTGTCGTCGAAGCGCAGATGGCACACGCCGCCGTATTGCGCGGCAAGGCCGAAGTTCACGCAGATGCTCTTCGCATGGCCGATATGCAGATAGCCGTTCGGCTCGGGCGGAAAGCGCGTCTCGACCCGCTGCGACCATTTGCCGGAGCGGTTGTCGTCTTCGATGATGTTGCGAATGAAATTGGAGGGGGCCGGGGCGTCGTTGCGATCGGTGTTCATGCGAAAAAGAGTGCCAGCGGATGCGCTCGCGCGCGTGAAACGGTTCGGGAAGCGTTCCCGCGAGACGGGCAGGGACGCGTACGAATGCCTTGAAGATGGGGTCGATTCTACCTTACGCAACCGCTGGCTTCCGGCGATGCGTGCGGGCTGCGTCGGGCCTGCGTGGTCGACGCCCGCTGCCTTGCGTGCCCGCGAGTTTCGTTACACCGATTACGGCATGCAGCGCGCTTCGTAACCGCCGTAACCGGACGTAAATCGCGTTGAAAGGTGTTCTTGCGGGCTTTTATGATCGGCTCGACTGCATGCAGCACGGCGCCCCGCGACGTACTGGGGCAGACAACGACAACACATCACAACGACAACACAAGGAAGATGATCATGAAACGGATCCTCGTCACGACTCTCAAGCTGGCTGCCGCAACAGCGCTCATTTCGAGCCTCGCGGCTTGCGCCGTCTCGCGCCAGCAGGCCCACGCGGGCGTGGGCGCCGCAGCGGGCGGCGCGCTCGGCTATCTGGTCACGGGCGGGCCGATCGGCACGGTCGCGGGCGCGGCGGCGGGTGGCGTGATCGGCGCGGGCGTGCGCTGATTCACGGGCGCCGCTCCTGATCAGATCGTCTTCGACGCCCGCAACGCCGCGATCCGCGCCTCGTCATAGCCGAGCAGTTCGGCCAGCACGCCTTCCGTGTGCTCGCCGAGCAGCGGCGGATGCGAGCGCGCCTCGGGCGGCGTCGCGCTCATCTTGATCGGGCTCGCGACCAGCTTCACCGTGCCGCCGCTCGGATGCGGCAGATCGATCTGCATCCGGCGCGCCAGGACCTGCGGGTCCTCGAACACTTCGCCGAGATCGTTGATCGGCCCGCACGGCACGCCGGCTTCCTCCAGCTGCGCGATCCACTCATGCTTGCCCTGACGCTGCACCATGTCGGCGAGCAGGGGCACGAGCACTTCGCGATTGCGCACGCGCGACGGATTGGCCGCGAAGCGCGGGTCGTCGGCGAGATGGGCGCAGCCGCCCGCCTCGACGAACTTGCGGAACTGCCCGTCGTTGCCCACCGCCACGATGATCCAGCCGTCGCTGGTCTGGAACGTCTGGTACGGCACAATGTTCGGGTGCGCATTGCCCCAGCGCACCGGCGGCTTGCCGCTCGCGAGGAAGTTAGTGTTCATGTTGGCGAGCATCGCGACCTGCACGTCGAGCAGCGCCATGTCGATGTACTGCCCCTCGCCGGTGCGGTCGCGATGCGCGAGCGCCGTGAGCACGCCGACGGTCGCATACATGCCGGTCATCAGGTCGGCGATCGCCACGCCCGCCTTTTGCGGACCGCCGCCCGGCTGGCCGTCGCGCTCGCCGGTGATGCTCATGAAGCCGCCGATCCCCTGCACGATGAAGTCATAGCCCGCCCGCTGCGCGTAGGGCCCGGACTGGCCGAAGCCCGTGATGGAGCAATAGACCAGGTCCGGCTTGACGGCCTTCAGCGATTCATAGTCGAGCCCGTACTTCTTCAACTGGCCGGCCTTGTAGTTCTCCAGCACGACATCGCTTTGCGCGGCCAGTTCGCGCACGATGCGCTGGCCTTCGGGCGTCGCGATGTCGACGGTCACCGAACGCTTGTTGCGGTTCGCCGCGAGATAGTACGCGGCCTCGCGGGTGTCCTCGCCGGCGGGCGTCCGGAGATAGGGCGGGCCCCACTGGCGGGTGTCGTCGCCGGTTTCCGGCCGTTCGATCTTGATGACATCGGCGCCGAAATCGGCGAGGGTCTGCGCGCACCACGGTCCCGCCAGCACGCGGGTCAGGTCCAGCACGCGGATATGGCTCAAGGCTCCCATTCGTCTGCTCGCTTCCTCTTGTTCGTGGCTCTGGTGCCTTTAGTGGCTTCAGTAACAACAGCGGCGGGCGTCCTGCGGCGCCGGCCGGCGGTTTCGCGACTGTCGCACAGAACCGCGTCGCGCGCGATACCGAAGGCGCGATAAACGCGTCAAGGAAGCGGTGGCGCGGGCCTGCGTCGGCGCGCCGCCCGCCCGGCCGGACGCGGCGAATCCCGTATAATCGACAATCACCCTCGCCACGCCGGCCGGGCTTGCCGTCGATTCATGCGCAAGCCGCCCGCGGGCACCATCAAAGAACCGAAGACACGCCCCGTACGCTATGAAAGCCGCCGAAATACGCGAGAAATTCCTGAAGTTTTTCGAATCGAAGGGCCACACGATCGTGCGTTCGTCGAGCCTCGTGCCCGGCAACGACCCGACGCTGCTCTTCACCAATTCGGGCATGGTCCAGTTCAAGGACGTCTTTCTGGGCGCCGAGTCGCGGCCGTACTCGCGTGCCACTACCGCGCAGCGCAGCGTGCGCGCGGGCGGCAAGCACAACGACCTGGAGAACGTCGGCTACACGGCGCGGCACCATACGTTCTTCGAGATGCTGGGCAATTTCTCGTTCGGCGATTATTTCAAGCGCGACGCCATCCATTACTGCTGGGAGCTGCTGACCAAGGTCTACGCGCTGCCGGCGGAAAAGCTCACCGTCACGGTCTATCAGGAAGACGACGAAGCCTTCGACATCTGGGCGAAGGAAATCGGCGTGCCGGTCGAGCGCATCATCCGCATCGGCGACAACAAGGGCGCGCGCTACGCCTCCGACAACTTCTGGCAGATGGCCGACACCGGCCCGTGCGGCCCGTGCTCCGAAGTGTTCTACGACCACGGCCCGGAGATCTGGGGCGGCCCGCCGGGATCGCCGGAAGAAGACGGCGACCGCTTCATCGAGATCTGGAATCTCGTGTTCATGCAGTTCAACCGCGACGCGCAGGGCAACATGACGCCGCTGCCCAAGCAGTGCGTCGATACCGGCATGGGCCTCGAGCGCCTCGCCGCCGTGCTGCAGCACGTGCACAGCAACTACGAAATCGATCTCTTCCAGACCCTCATCAAGGCCGCGGCGCGTGAAACGGCCACGGCGGATCTGGAGAACAACTCGCTGAAGGTCATCGCGGACCACATCCGCGCGTGCTCGTTCCTGATCGTCGACGGCGTGATTCCCGGCAACGAAGGCCGCGGCTACGTGCTGCGCCGGATCGTGCGCCGCGCGATCCGCCATGGCTACAAGCTCGGCCGCAAGGGCGCGTTCTTCCACAAGCTGGTGGCGGACCTGGTCGCGGAAATGGGCGCGGCCTATCCGGAACTCGCGGACGCGCAGCAGCGCGTCACCGACGTCCTGCGCCAGGAGGAAGAGCGTTTCTTCGAGACCATCGAGAACGGCATGTCGATCCTCGAGGGCGAGCTCGCCGAACTGGACAAGAAGGGCGTGAAGCAGCTGGGCGGCGAACTCGCGTTCAAGCTGCACGATACCTACGGCTTCCCGCTCGACCTGACGGCGGACGTGTGCCGCGAGCGCGGCGTGACGGTGGACGAACCCGCATTCGACGACGCCATGGCGCGCCAGCGCGACCAGGCGCGCGCGGCGGGCAAGTTCAAGCTGGCGGCGGGCCTCGAATACTCGGGCGCGAAATCCACGTTTCACGGCTACGAGAAGGAAATCTTCGACGACGCGAAGGTGCTCGCGCTGTATGTGGACGGCGTGACCGTGAACGAGGCGCAGCCTGGCCAGCAGGCGGTCGTGGTGCTGGATCACACGCCGTTCTATGCGGAGTCCGGCGGCCAGGTCGGCGACCAGGGCGTGCTGGCGAACGCCAGCGTGCGCTTTGCCGTTGTGGACACGCTGAAGGTGCAGGCGGATGTCGTCGGCCATCACGGCACGGTGGAGCAGGGCACGCTGAAGGTAGGCGACGTCGTGAAGGCGGAAATCGACGCCATCCGCCGCGCCCGCACCGCGCGCAACCACTCGGCCACCCACCTGATGCACAAGGCGTTGCGCGACGTGCTGGGCGGCCACGTGCAGCAGAAGGGCTCGCTCGTCGATGCCGACAAGACGCGCTTCGACTTCGCGCACAACGCGCCGATGACGGACGACGAAATCCGTCGCGTCGAGCAGATCGTCAACAACGAAATCATCGCGAACGCGCCGGGCGTGGTGCGCGTGATGGGCTATGAAGACGCGGTGAAGGGCGGCGCGATGGCGCTGTTCGGAGAAAAGTACGGCGACACGGTGCGCGTGCTCGACCTCGGCTTCTCGCGCGAACTCTGCGGCGGCACGCACGTGCAGCGTACCGGCGACATCGGCTTCTTCAAGATCGTGGTGGAAGGCGGCGTGGCGGCGGGCATTCGCCGCGTGGAAGCGATCACCGGCGACAACGCCGTGCGCTACGTGCAGGAACTCGACCAGCGCATCAACGCGGCGGCCAGCGTGCTGAAGGCGCAGCCGGCGGAACTGACGCAGCGCATCGCGCAGGTGCAGGAGCACGTGAAGACGCTGGAAAAGGAACTGGGCGCGCTGAAGTCGAAGCTGGCGGCGAGCCAGGGCGACGAACTGGTGTCGCAGGCGGTCGACGTGGCGGGCGTGCAGGTGCTCGCGGCGCAGCTCGAAGGCGCCGACGTGAAGACGCTGCGCGAAACCGTCGACAAGCTGAAGGACAAGCTCAAGCATGCGGCGATCGTGCTGGCTTCGGTGGACGGCGGCAAGGTCAGCCTGATCGCAGGCGTGACGCCGGATGCGTCGAAGAAGGTCAAGGCGGGCGAACTCGTCAACTTCGTCGCGCAGCAGGTGGGCGGCAAGGGCGGTGGCCGTCCCGACATGGCCCAGGCAGGCGGCACCGAGCCGGCCAAGCTGCCGGCCGCGCTCGCCGGCGTGACGGGATGGGTGCAGCAGCAGCTCTGAGCGTTTTCCGGCACTCGCAAGGAACGGCCCGATCGCTTCGGATCGGGCCGTTTTTTACTACAGCCTGTCAGGCACATCGTGTGCAATACCTCCAGGGTTCACAACAACCCAAGGGAGACACACGATGAATCGCACATTCGCATCGATCGTTCTGGCTTCGGCCATGCTGGCTGCCGCCGGTGCCGCTCAGGCAAAGGGCTGTATCGAAGGCGCGGCGGTGGGCGGCGTGGCGGGGCATGTCGCCGGCAAGCACGGCACGGCGGGCGCCGTGGGTGGTTGCGCCATTGGCCATCATGAGGCCAGCAAGAAGGAAAAGAAGGCGCAGGAAGCCAACGCGGCCAGCGCGCCGAACAGCAAGTAAGTCTCTTGCCGCAGGGCTTCGGGCGGCGCGTCTGACGCATCGGACGCGCCGCCGCGCCAAGCCGCTAGAATGGCCGGATCGCCGGGCGCCGTGTATTCGCGCGCCCGTTCATCACGATCACGGCCCTTCGCTTCCCATGACAGCGCCCACGGACACGATTCAGCATTTCGCCTCGGACAATTACGCGGGCATCTGCCCCGAAGCGCTCCAGGCGCTCATCCAGGCCAACAACAGCGGTCACGAACCCGCCTATGGCGACGATTCCTGGACCACGCAGGTCTGCGACCGCATCCGCGACCTGTTCCAGACCGACTGCGAAGTGTTCTTCGTCTTCAACGGCACGGCAGCGAATTCGCTCGCGCTGGCGTCGCTGTGCCAGTCGTATCACTCGGTGATCTGCCACGAACTTGCACATATCGAAACCGACGAATGCGGCGGCCCGGAGTTCTTCTCCGGCGGCTCGAAGCTGCTCACGGCGCAGGGCGCGAACGGCAAGCTCACGCCCGATGCGATCGAGGAGATCGTCACGCGCCGCGCCGACATCCACTATCCGAAGCCGAAGGTCGTCGCGCTGACGCAGGCGACGGAAGTCGGCACCGTCTACACCGTCGAGGAGATCCGCGCGATTGCGGCGATCGCCAAGCGGCGGCACCTGAAGGTCCACATGGACGGCGCGCGCTTCGCGAATGCGGTGGCAAGCCTGAATGTGCATCCCTCGGAGATCACGTGGCGCGCGGGCGTCGACGTGCTGTGCTTCGGCGGCACGAAGAACGGCCTGCCGGTGGGGGAAGCGGTGGTGTTCTTCGACCGCGCGCTCGCTGCCGATTTCGCGTATCGCCTGAAGCAGGCGGGACAGCTCGCCTCGAAGATGCGCTTCATTTCCGCGCCGTGGCTCGGCCTGCTCGACGACGACGTCTGGCTGCGCAATGCGCGTCACGCCAACGCGATGGCGCAGCGGATGGCCGCGCGTCTCGCCGACCTTCCAAGCGTGAAGCTGATGTTCGAACCCAAAGCCAACGCGGTCTTCGCCGAATTGCCGGCGCAGGTTGCCACGGCGTTGCGCGCGAAGGGCTGGCGCTTCTATCAGTTCATCGGTTCGGGTGGATGCCGCCTGATGTGCGCGTGGGATACGCGCGAAGAGACGGTCGATCGTTTCACCGATGAGGTCCGCGCGCTGTGCCTGGGCGCTGCAAGCTAGCCTCGAACCCCTTTGCCGCGCCGGATTGACACGTCCGGCGGGCCGCTCCTAACATGGCGCCACGCCGACCGTCCCGCGTCCCGACGCGCATGCCACGATGACCAAACCTGTCCGAACCACTCGCGCGGACTATGCGCATTTCCTGTCGATCAGCACGCGCTGGTCGGATAACGACGTGTATGGGCACATCAACAACGTCGTCTACTACAGCTATTTCGATACCGTCGTGAACGAGTATCTGCTGCGTCACGGCGTGCTCGACTACCGCGAGGGCGAGACCATCGGGCTCGTGGTGGAGACGCGCTGCAACTTCTTTGCGCCCGTGGTGTTTCCGGAGCCGATCGAGGCGGGCCTGCGCGTGGAGAAACTCGGCACGACGAGCGTGCGCTACGAAGTGGCCATCTTCGCGCAGGGTGCGGACGAAGCCGCCGCGCAAGGGCATTTCGTGCATGTGTACGTCGATCGCGTGACGCGCCGGCCCGTGGCGCTGCCCGCGCTGCTCGTCGCTGCGCTGAAGCCGCTGCTCGCTCGCTGAGGCCGCGCCTTGCTCCAGTGGTTCAGCGTGAATCTGCTCAACGGCGTGAGCACGGGCTTGCTGTTGTTCATGCTGTCCGCCGGGCTTACGCTGATTTTCTCGATGCTCGGCGTGCTCAACTTCGCGCATGCGAGCTTCTATATGCTCGGCGCCTATGTCGGGCAGACGCTCGCGGCTGCCGGCAATTTCTGGCTGGCGCTGATTGCGGCGCCGGTGCTCGTCGGACTGGCGGGTGCGCTGTTCGAGCGCCTGCTGTTGCGCCGCGTGCATGCGCGCGGCGCGCTCGCCGAACTGCTGCTGACCTTTGGTGCTGCGCTGCTGATCGGCGAGGGCGTCAAGCTCGTCTGGGGGCTCGGGCCGTTGCCCGCAGCCATTCCCGACGTGCTGGACGGTCCGCTGTTCACGCTGTATGGCGCGTCGTTCGCGCGCTATCGCGTGTTCATGATGGCGGTCGCCATCGTCATGCTGGGGGCGCTGTGGCTCGTGCTGCGCACGTCGCGCGTGGGTCTCGTCGTGCGCGCGGCACTGACGCATTCCGCCGCCGTCGAAACGCTCGGCCACGACGTGCCGCGCGTCTTCACCCTCGTATTCGCCGCCGGCACCGCGCTCGCCGCGCTGGGCGGCGTGATCGGCGCGCCGCTGGCCGTCATCGAACCCGGCATGGCCGATGCCATGGGCCCGATCGTGTTCGTCGTCGTGGTCATCGGCGGGCTTGGTTCCTTGTATGGCGCGCTGGTCGCGTCGCTGCTGATCGGCTGTGCGCAGACCTTCGCGGTGAGCGCGAGCGCATCGGCGGGCAGTATCGCGGCCGTGTTCGGCGTGACCTTGCCGCCTGCGTGGGGTGCGCTGACGGTGACGCAACTCGCGCCGGTGCTGCCGTACCTGCTGCTCGTCGCGATGCTGGCCGCGCGGCCAAGCGGACTCTTCGGCGAGCGCACCCGGGATGCGTAAGTCCATCACGCCCGCGATGTTGGCCTTCATCGCGTTGCTCGCGGCGCTCGCATTGCCGCCGATGTTCTTCCCTCAGTCATGGCTGCTCGCATATCTCGCGCAGACCGCGACGCTGATCGTCTTCGCGCTGTCCTATAACCTGCTGCTCGGAGAAACCGGCTTGCTGTCCTTCGGGCACGCGGTGTATGCCGGGCTCGGCGCGTTCGCCGCGGCGCATGTGTTCAATCGCGCGGGTGTGTCGCTCACGCTGTTGCCATTGGTGGGCGGCTTCGTCGCGATGGGCGTCGCGGCGGTCGTCGGCCTCATCTCGACGCAACGTGCCGGCACGCCGTTCGCGATGATCACGCTCGGCATCGGCGAACTGGTCGCGGCCTGCGTCTGGCTCGTGCCGGGATGGTTCGGCGGGGAGGGCGGCGTGACCATCGACCGGGCGAGCGGCCAGCCGCTGTTCGGCTGGACCTTCGGGCCGCCGCGCGAGGCGTATGCGCTGATCGCGGGATGGTGCGCGGTGTGCGTGCTCGCGGTGTACGCCTTCTCGCGCACGCCGCTGTGCCGCCTCGCCAACGCCGTGCGCGACAACCCCGTGCGCGCCGCCGCAATCGGCTTCGCGCCGGCGCGCGTGCGCTTCACGATGCTGGTCGTGTCGGCGTTCTTTGCGGGCGTCGCGGGCGTGATGGGGCTGATCAACGTCGAACTCGTGTCGGCGGAAAGTGTCGGGCTTGCGCGCTCGACCAGTGTGCTCGTCGCTACCGTGATCGGCGGAACAGGGACGTTCTTCGGGCCGATCGTGGGCGCGGTGCTGCTGACTCTCATGAGCGTCCCCGTGGCGAACCTGACCGCCGCCTGGCCGATGTACCTCGGACTCTTCTTCGTATGGGTCGTGGTCGCGGCGCCGCAAGGTGTCGCCGGACTGTTGCGGCGCGACGCGCGCACGTTGTGTCTCGGCGGCCTCAGCTCGCTGGCGTGGGGCGTTGCGACGGTCGCGGTCGTCGAGACGCTCTATGCGCGCCAGACCGGCGCACTCACGTTGCCCGCCGGTGCGTGGCTCGTGGCGTTGCCCTGCGCGGCGCTCGGATTCTGGCTGGCGCGCCGCGTGCGCCTCGCGCCATGAACACCATGAACCCCGCGCTCGAGTTGCACGATGTCAGCAAGCGCTTCGGGGCGACCCACGTGCTGCGCGGGGTCGATCTGCACGTCGCGCAAGGCGAGCGGCATGCGTTGATCGGCCCGAACGGAGCGGGCAAGTCGACGCTCTTCGATCTCATCTCGGGCCGCGTGCGTCCGGATGGCGGGCGCATCGTGGCGCAGGGCGTGGACATCGCGGGCCGCTCGCCGCCGCGCGTGGCGCGCCGTCTCGCACGCAGTTTTCAGACGACCAGCGTGTTCGGCGGCCTGTCGGTGCTCGACAACCTGCGCTGCGCGGCGTTGGGCGCGGCGGGGTCACGCCTGATCGACCGCTGGTGGCCGTCGCGGCAGGTCGAGGACCGCGCCCGCGCGATGCTCGATGCAATCGGCCTCGCCAACCGCGCCGATGAGCCCGCCGCGCGCCTCGCCTACGCGGAGCAGCGCGCGCTCGATCTCGGCATCGCGCTCGCCACCGATGCGCCGCTCATCCTGCTCGACGAGCCTACCGCCGGCATGAATCGCGCGGAAGCCGCGCGGGCGCTTGCGTTGATCCGGGCGATCACGGAAGGCCGCACGCTGCTCGTCATCGAGCACGACATGGACGCGGTGTTCGGACTCGCGGACCGCATCTCGGTGCTCGTGCGCGGGCGCGTGATCGCGACCGGCACGCCTGCCGAAATACGCGTCCATGCGGATGTGCGGGCGGCCTATCTCGGCGGAGTGATTCCATGAGCGCCGCGTTGCGCATCGAGAACCTGCGCGCGTGGTATGGCGCGGCGCAGGTGCTGCATGGCGTGAATCTGTGCATCGCGGCGGGAGAGGTGGTCGCGCTCGTCGGCCGCAACGGCTCGGGGCGCTCGACGCTGGCGAAGGCCATCATGGGTCTCGTGCAGTGCGCGGGCGAGATGCGTTATGGGGAGGTGTCGCTGGTCGGCATGCGGCCGCATCGGATTGCGCGGCTGGGCATCGGCTACGTGGCGGAGACCCGCGACGTGTTTCCCGCGCTGACGGTGCACGAGAACCTGCTGCTCGGTGAGAGACGCGGCACGCGCTTCACGCAGAACGATGCGTACCGCCTGTTTCCCGTGCTGAGCGAACGCGCGAAGGTCAAGGCCGGTGCGCTGTCAGGAGGCGAACAGCAGATGCTCGCGCTCGCCCGCACGCTGGCGGGCGATCCGTCACTCGTGGTGATCGACGAACCCGGGGAAGGGCTCGCGCCGCAGGTGCTTGCGCAGGTGGCGGAGTGCCTGAAGCTGCTGCGCGCTCGCGGGGTGGGGATGCTGCTGATCGAAGAGCGCTTGAGCATCGCGCGGACGCTCGATGCGCGCGTCGCGGTGATGGGACATGGGGCGGTGCAATTCGAAGGGCCGATGGAAACGCTCATGCAGCGCACTGAGATCGTTCAGCAGTGGCTCTCGATCAGCGGCCCTGTTGTCTAGATGCGAAGACTCACATCACAGTTACGAGGACGCCGACGTGGTGGCCATGGGCAACCAAAATATCGACGAGCGACTCGAAACGCGTCTGCGTATGCAAGCAGCCCGGCACGGCCGTTCGATGGAAGACGAGGCGCGTGAAATATTGCGTGCGGCGCTTTTTATTGGCCCCGGCATCGGCAGGAATCTGGTTGATTCGATCCGCGGCCGCATCGAGCCCCTCGGTGGCATTGAACTCAAACTGCCCAAACGTGAGCCCATTCGCGGGCCGTTGGGTCTTGATGAATGATCGTTTGTGATCGCCGCCGTCGTGCGTTCTCGCGGGACTATGCTTGCCACGCGCAACGTCAACGACTTTCTCGCTTGCGGCATCGAGATCATCAACCCCGGAAGACATGAACCGCAGGGATGCCACGGCATGCGGCATCACCTGCGCCGCTTCCTAGGCCTTGCTATCCCGCTCCACGATCCACTCATGCTTCGGATCGTTCTTGAAGTGCCAGGTCCGCTTGTCGCCGGCCATGACGTTCAGGTAGTAATTGTCATAGCCATACGGTACGACGACCGGATGATACCCACGCGGCACCATCACCACATCATGATTCTCGACGGCCATCGTCTCGTCGAGATCGCGCTCGTCGGTATAAACGCGCTGGAACGCAAACCCTTGCGGCGGATCCAGCCGATGGTAATACGTCTCCTCCAGCGCGCTCTCGTCCGGCACGGCGTCCCGGTCATGCTTGTGCGGCGGATAGCTCGACGCATGTCCGCCCGGCGTGCGCACCTCGACCACCAGCAGCGACTCCGCCGGCTCGGTCTGCGGAAGGATGTCGCACACATGGCGCGTATTGGCGCCCTTGCCGCGCGTCGAGCGCTTCATCTGCGCCGGCTCGATCAGCCGCGGCGGATATTCGCCCCTGGCCGGCGCGCTCGCCACGCCGATCTCCGCATCGCGCTCCGCCCGCACGATGGCCGCCAGCTTGGGCGGCACGTACACGGCATGCGGCGCCGCGTCCTCGAACACGCTGTCGCGCGTGCCGATCGACTGCCAGTGCTCGTCGCCCGCCTCGATACTCACCGTGCCCGTCAGCACCACGATGCAGCTCTCGCGGTCTGCGTCGTACACATGCAGCACGTCGCCCGCGCTCACGCGATACGCCGCGAAGCCCACATGCTTCCACCCCGCCGAAGCGGGCGTCACGCGCGCGATCGTCTGGCCGTCGCGCGAAGCCTTCACCAGCAAGCTCATGCCGCCTCCTTGCAGATTCCGTCGACAAGCGAGCGCAACGTGCGATAGCCCCGTTCCGCATAGGCGTAACTCGGCGCAATCACCGGATCCTGTTCCGCCTCGACCACCAGCCAGCCCGCGTAATCATGCGCCGCCAGACACGCGATGATGGCCGGATAGTCCACCGTGCCATCGCCGGGCACGGTGAACGCGCCGTTGATGACCGCATCCAGAAAACTCCAGTTGCGGTTGCGCGCGAGCTTCACGATCTCCGGACGCACGTCCTTGCAATGCACATGGCACACGCGCCCGATGTGCTTCTTCAGTTCCGTCAGCGCATCGCCGCCTGCGAAGGTGATGTGGCCGGCATCGAACAGCAGGCCCACCGCATCGCTCGTGAGCGCCATCAGGCGGTCGACGTCGGCGGGCGTTTCCACATATGCGCCCATGTGATGATGATAGGCAACACGCACGCCGCGCGAGAGCGTGTATGCGGCGAAGCGGTCGAGCCGCTCGGCGTATTCGTTCCAGCGGGCATCGGAGAAGAAACGCGGGCGTTGATACAGCGGCCGTGGCGCGCCCTGGATCGAGTCGGCGACCTCGCCGTACACCATCACCGTCGCGCCGTTCTGCGCCAGCAGATCGAGATGCGGACCCACCGCTTCGATCTCTTCCTCGACGCCGCGCGCCGCGAGCCGCCCCGAATACCAGCCGGACACGAGCGCGAGATCGTACTGGGCGAGCAGCGTCTTCAAGGCTTGCGGTTCGCGCGGAAACTTGTTGCCGAGCTCGAAGCCCGCATAGCCGATCTGCTGGCCTTCCGCGAGCGCGACAGACAGAGGCGTCTCCCCGCCGAGCGAAGGCAGGTCGTCGTTCATCCACGACAGCGGATTGACGCCGATACGTACGTTCAAGGACATGTCGGATCCTCACCGTTTTTGGGTACATCGCCGGCGCGCGCATTGAGCGCGCGCTCGTAGGCTTCCCGGGCCACGACCACCGCCGCGCGTTCCGATACTTCCGGCACCGCGACTTCCCACCACCAGCCGCCTTCTTCGGTCGGCCGCGCGGGATCGGTGTCGATGGAGATCAGATAGCTGCGGTCCGCGGCGCGTGCGCGCTGCATCGCGGCCTGTAGTTCATCGATGTTCGCGACATGTTCCGACAGCGCGCCGAGCGACCGTGCATGCATCGCGAAGTCGATCGTGGGCGCACCGAGCGCGCCTTGCCTGCAGTCGTCGATGAGATTGTTGAACGGCGCGCCGCCGCATGCCTGTTGCAGCCGGTTGATGCAGCCGAAGCCGCGGTTGTCGAGCAGCACGACGATCAGCTTGGCCCCGAGCATCACGGACGTCGCGAGCTCGCTGTTCATCATCAGATAGCTGCCGTCGCCGACGATCACGATCACCTCGCGCTCCGGTCGCGCCAGCTTCACGCCGAGGCCGCCGGCGATCTCGTAGCCCATGCACGAATAGCCGTATTCGACGTGATAGCCGCCCGGCGCACCCGTGCGCCACAGTTTCTGCAAGTCGGCGGGCAGCGTGCCGGCCGCGCACACGACGATATCGCCCGTGGGCGAGGCCTCGTCCGAGCGCTGCACCGCGCCGATCACATCGGCCTCGCGCGGCAACTGGCCGGCGTCGGGCGGCGTGTTCGTCACGTGGGCGACGGTCGCGCGCCAGTCCTCGGCGAGACGATGCGCACGCGTGGTCCATTGCGGCGCCGCGCGCCAGTCGCCGAGCGCCGCCGACAAGGCTTCCAGCGCGAGCCGCGCGTCCGCCTGCACGGCGACGGCGTCCTGCTTCAGCGCATCGAACGGATTGGCGTTGATGGCGACCAGCCGCGCCTGCTTGAAGAGCGTGTTCGAACCCGTCGTGAAATCCTGCAGCCGCGTGCCGACCGCCAGCACGCAATCGCCCGCGTGCGCCAGTTCGTTCGCGGCCGAGCCGCCCGTCACGCCGATGCCGCCGACATTCAACGCATCGTCCCACGCCAGCGCGCCCTTGCCGGCCTGGGTCTCCGCCACGGGCACGCCGTGGCGGTGCGCGAACGCGCGCAGCGTCTCCGCCGCCTGACCGTACAGCACGCCGCCGCCGGTCACGATCAACGGTTCGCGCGCGTCGCGCAGCAGCGCGGCGGCGCGTTCGATCTCGCGCGGCAGCGGCGCCGGCGCATGAAACTCGACGACACGCGGCGCAAAGAACGACGCAGGGTAATCGAAGGCCATCGCCTGCACGTCCTGCGGCAGCGCGAGCGTCACCGGGCCGCATTGCGCCGCGTCGGTGAGCACGCGGATCGCGCGCGGCAGGGCGCTCAGCAGTTGCGCCGGATGCACGATGCGATCGAAGTAACGCGACACGGCTTTCAGCGCATCGTTGGCGGAAACGCCGCCGTTGTGGCTGTCTTCGAGTTGCTGAAGCACCGGGTCCGGCGCGCGCGACACGAAGATATCGCCCGGCAGCAGCAACACCGGCAGGCGGTTCACGTGCGCGAGCGCCGCCGCGGTGACGAGATTGGTCGCGCCCGGACCGATGGACGTCGTCACCGCCATCATGCGGCGGCGCATGTGCGCCTTGGCATAGGCGATTGCGCTGTGCGCCATCGCCTGCTCGTTGTGCGCGCGATAGGTCGGCAGTTCGTCGCGATGTCGATACAGCGCCTCGCCGAGCCCCGCGACATTGCCGTGCCCGAAGATCGCGAACACGCCGCCGAACAGCGGCTCGCCATGCTCCGTGCGCAGCGCCGCGAGATAGCGCACGACCGCCTGCGCGGCGGTCAGTCGAACCGTGGACGACAGCTCGGTCTCCGGTTGCGTGGCTCGCTGGTTCATGCGATCTGCTCCTGTCGGGTGTGGAGGGACGCCGCGGACGAATCGCGCGTCTCGCGCCACGCCGCGATCAGCGTTTCAAAGGTATGCCGCACGCGCGTGATCAGTTCGTCGTCGCTGATTTGCTCCGAGAGCCACGCGCGGCTCGGTTCATGAAAGATGGTTCGACCGACCGTGAAGCCCCGGCAGGTCGCCGAGTCCGCCGCGGCCCTGAAGGCGTCGCGCAACTGCTCGACGCCCGCCGACAAACCGAGCAGCACGACACCGCGGCAATACGGATCGCGCTCGGCGATCAGTGCATCGACGGCTTGCCATTGCTGCGGGTTCATCGCTTCGAGCTTCCACCATTCGGGGTAGATGCCCAGGTTGTAGAAGCGCTTCAACGCGCGAACCACCGTGTCGTCCGCGACGGGCGGCCCGTTCTTCGGCACGATCACTTCCAGCAGCAGCTCATGGCCGCTCTCCTGCACGGCGTCGTAGAGCGCGCGCACTTGCGCTTCCTGTTCGAGCCGCAGTTCGTGCGGATGATCGGGGTGATACTGCACGAGGCACTTCGCGACCTGTTCGCGCGGCCACTGCACGAGCGTCGTGCCGATCGAGCGGCCATGGTCGAACACCAGCGGCAGCGAGCCCGGCAACTCGACCGGACGTCCGATCCACCAGCCACGGCCCGTCGCGGCGTTCAACGCATCCTGGCCGTAGCGGTCGTCGATCAGCACGCCGATCCGGCCTTCGAGTCCATGCTCCTTTTCGGTCTGGGCAACGGCCTCGACAAACAGGTTCTTCAGCGTCGCGATGCGCGTCTCGCTCCCGCCGGTCTGCTGTGCGAGATCGAAGAACTGGTTGCGATGATCGAAGGCAAAGCCGAGCACTTCGTCCCATGGTTTGCGCCGCGGGCTCACGCGATGCAGGCGCGCCAGCGTCGCATCGCGATCCGGCCGGCGCATGCGAACCGGATCCTCTTGCGCGGTTGCTAGAAAGTAGTCGAGCTCGGCGGGCGTGGGCATTGCGGGCGCGCAGCCGTGCCGCGACACCACCAGCGCGCCGCATGCATTCGCCGCGCGCGCACAGGCTTCGAGCGGCGCGTCGCGCAGCCATCCCGAGAGAAAGCCCGACGCAAACGCATCGCCCGCGCCGAGCACGTTCAGCACCTCCACTTCGACGCCGCCGTGCACCGCGGCGTCGTCGATGGAAGCGGGCACTTCGCCTTCGATGATCGAGCAGCCGAGCGGCCCGCGCTTCACGACGAGTGTCGCGCCGGTGACCTTGCGCACCATCGCGAGCGCATCGGTCAGGCGGTCCTTGCCGCCCGCGATGCGGAACTCTTCTTCCGTGCCGATCACGAGATCGATCAGCGGCAAAATGCGTTGCAGGTGCGCGGTGACGTCTTCGTTGGCGACGAAGCGCGTCTCGCCATCGGCCTTGCCGGTGAGTCCCCACAGCACGGGCCGGTAGTCGATGTCGAGCACCGTGCGCACCTGGTGACGCCGCGCAACTTCCAGCGCGCGCCGGCTCGTGCGGTTCACCTGTTCGGTCGAGAAGTGCGTGCCGGTGATGAGCAGCGCCTTCGATGACGCGATATAGGCTTCATCGAAATCCGCTTCGTCGACGGCCATGTCCGCGCAGTTCTCGCGATAGAACACCAGCGGAAAGGTGTCGCGGTCTTCGAGCCCGAGCAGCACGAGTGCGGTCAGCCGCTCCGGATCCACGCGCACATGGCTGACATCGCAGCCTTCGCGCGCGAGCGTTTCGGTGAGGAAGCGGCCCATGTGATCGTTGCCGACACGCGCGAGCATCGACGACGAGAGACCGAGCCGCGCGCAGCCGAACGCAATGTTCGCCGACGAGCCGCCGAGATACTTCGCGAAGCTCGAAACGTCCTCGAGCCGCGCGCCGACCTGCTGCGCGTACAGATCGACGGCGAGCCGCCCGAGGCACACGATGTCGCGCTCGCGGTCCGCAGCAAAACGAGAGGGGGAGAGTGTGGTCATGCCGGGGTCCTCAGATCGTCGCGCCTTCGAGTTCGCTCATCATCTGCTGCATTTCGGCGCCGCCCGCCATCATGTCGAGCACTTCGTTCTTGCTGATGGTGTCCTTCGTGAAGGTGCCCATCGAGCGGCCGCGATTGAGCAGCGTGAACGAGTCGCCGATCGGATAGGCGTGGTGCACGTTGTGCGTGATGAAGATCACCGAGATGCCTTTCTCGCGCGCCTTGTGGATCAGCTTCAGCACGTTGAAGCTCTGCTTCACGCCGAGCGCAGCGGTCGGTTCGTCGAGAATCAGCACGCGCGCGCCGAAGTGGATCGCGCGGGCAATCGCGAGGCATTGCTTTTCGCCGCCGGACATCGTGCCGATCGGCTGATGCGGATCGCGCACGTTGATGCCCATCTCGGCCAGCTTGGCGCGCGAGGTCTCGGCGGCGAGATCGAGATCCATCACCGTGAAGACGCCGAAGCGCTTTTTCTGCGGCTCGCGGCCCATGAAGAAATTGCGCGCCACGCTCAGCAGCGGCACCAGCGCGAGATCCTGGTACACGGTGGCAATGCCGAGATCCAGCGCGTCCTTCGGCGACTCGAAGCGGACCGGCTTGCCGTCGACAAGATAGTCGCCCGACGAGGGCGCGTGCACGCCCGCCAGCGTCTTGATGAGCGTGGACTTGCCGGCGCCGTTGTCGCCCAGCAGGCAGTGCACTTCGCCGCGCCTGAGCCGCAAGGTGACGCCGTTCAGCGCGATCACCTTGCCGAAGTACTTGCTGACGTTTTCGAGCGCGAGGATGTTGTCGTCATTCATGATGTCCTCCTCATTGGGCCTGCGACACGCGGCGGCGCACGTAGTGGTTGAAGAGCACGGCGAGCAGCAACATCACGCCGAGGAACACGCGGAACCAGTCGGAGCTCACGTTCGTGTAGGTGATGCCGATCTGCACGACGCCGAAGATCAGCGCGCCGAAACAGGCGCCGACCACCGAGCCGTAACCGCCCGTCAGCAGCGTGCCGCCGATCACGGCTGCGATGATCGCTTCGAACTCTTTCTGCAGGCCGCGATCCGCCGCGGCCGAGCCGATGTCGCACACTTGCAGCACCGCGAACAGGCACGAGCAGAACGCGGTGAGCACGAACAGCGAGATTTTCACGCGCCGCACCGGCACGCCGACATTCTTCGCGGCATTTGAATCGCCGCCGACGGCGAGGATCCAGTTGCCGTAGCGGGTCTTGGCGAGCACGAACGCGCAGACTGCCGCGAGCGCGAACCACCAGATGATGACCTTCGGAATGCCGGGCACGAGCGGTTCGCCGCTGTCGAGCAGCTTGCCGACGCCCATGTGCGCAAGCCACGTGAACACGCCGTGCAGCGCGACGCCATGGAACAGCGTGTTGGCGACGGGATCGCTCTGGGCGAGATCGCCGACGCCGGAGATGATGGTGCGGTCCGCGAACATGATCGAGAGCGCGAGCGTGAGGCCGCGCAGGATGAACAGGAACGCGAGCGTGACGATGAACGACGGCAGGCGCGTCTTCATCACGAGATAGCCGTTCAGCGCGCCGAGCAGCATCGACGTGACGAACGCGAACAGGATCGCGAGCGACAGCGGCCAGTGCAGATACACGGCGGGCAGCGCGACCATCATGCCGGCGAAGCCGATCATCGAGCCGATGGACAGGTCGAACTCGCCGGCGATCATCAGCAGACACGCGCCCACGGCGAGCAGCCCGAGATAGGCGGCGACTTGCGACCAGT
This sequence comes from Caballeronia sp. LZ032, assembly GCF_031451315.1. Classification (NCBI taxonomy): domain Bacteria; kingdom Pseudomonadati; phylum Pseudomonadota; class Betaproteobacteria; order Burkholderiales; family Burkholderiaceae; genus Caballeronia; species Caballeronia sp. LZ032. The sequence continues at coordinate 2,006,005 of NZ_JARUXP010000001.1, read as the reverse complement.
TCATCACGCCGTCGAGGTTGAACATGCCCGATGAACCCGCGCCGAAGCCGAACACGAGGAACACCAGCACGGTGCCGGAGATGGCGGCGAATTCCGGGCGGTTGAGCAGATGGCCGAACCACGACTGGCGGCGCACGCGTTCGTCGGACGGCTTGACCGTGTCAGGTGTGTCGACGGTGTCCTGATGCGGGTTCGCGTGGAGAGGGTAATGCTTGCCGGCTACGCCCATGATGGCTCCTTGATGCTGACAACGACGCTGACGTCGAGACTGACTTCGATCCTGTGGCGAGTTGCGCGTCTCCACCCGCGTCCATGAAGGGTGGCGGGGGAGACGGGTCGAGCGGATAAAAGCGGGCAGTCCAGGACGGCTGCCCGAAACAGGTCAGGTGACGGTCAACGATATTGACCGGCGTACTTCACGACCTTGTCGAGATTCTCCTTGGTGATGAAGCCCGGGCCCGAGCGGATATTCTTCGGGCCATACGAGGGCTGCAAACCGTAGGTTTCGAGGCGTGCCTTGAATTTCGGATTGGCTTCGAGGATCTGACGGATCTTCGCCGGATCGGTGGTGTGCTCCTTGTGAACCACCGCGAGCACCGCGACCGGAATGTAGCCCTGCAAGTAGGGCTGCTGGTCGATCGCGAACTTGATGGTGCCGTCCTTGATGCCCTTCGCGATGTCATCCGAGAAGTCGAAGGTCACGAAGTAGATCTTGTTTTGCAGGCCCATTTGCGTGACGGCCTTGAGCGTGGCCGAGGCGGGCGTCGGTCCGAGCGTCAGGATCGCCTGCGTGTCCGGATGGTTGCGCAGATAGGCGGAGACTTTCGACTGGATCTCGGTCGGGTCCTGGCCCGAGTCGATGGTCGAGGCCTTGTAGTCGATGCCCAGTGCATCCGCGAAGCCCTTGCAGCGATCGAAGGAAACCGTATTGGTGGCGATGTGGTTCACGCACAGGAACGACTTCACGCCCGCGGCCTTCGCCTTCTTGCCGGCCTCGTTGCCCGCCACATATTCCGGCTGGCCAATATGCATGATCGCGCCCAGTTGCGCGCTCTGTTCTTCCGTGCCGGAGTTGATCGTCACGAGCGGAATCTTCTTCGCCGTGACCTTGCTGATTGCACTCTTCAGCACGTCGAAGTCCGCGATGGTGGTGATGACGCCGTCATAGTTGCGCGCCGCCGCCTGCTCGATCAGCCGCGACATGTCCGCGATGTCGCCGTTCGGCGGATTGCGGTAATCGGTCTGTACGTTGAAGTCCTCATCCGCCTGCTTGATCGCATTCTTGATGACGTTCCACCAGGAATCCGAGTCCGGCGCGTGACTGATCAACACGAACTTCGCGTCAGGCGCTGCCTGAGCAGGACTTGCCGACATCCACGCCGCGCTGCACAACGCAGCAGCAGCCGCCAGCGCGCGCAGCGCGGCCCGACCGTTGCAAAAGGTCATTGTCTCCACCTATCTCGGTTGTTGTCTGGTGTGATGTTTTGGCGAACGCGGCGCCGGGCTCTGACCGCCCGAACGTCGCGTTCAGGACCAAGAGTAGGTCAGTTTCCAAGCGTCTGCAATAGATATTTCACCCGCGATTCAAATGGAAAATACATTCCAATTTGCTTCCGCCGTTCCTATAATCGGTTGCACGGCGCGCGGCATCCGGCGCGCATAACACGAGCGTGGACATGGAAGAGACCAGCAACGAAGTGCAGGGCGTCGAGGAACTGATGCAACGGATCACCGACGCCTACGATTCGCTGCCGCGTCAGTTGAAGAGCGTGGCGACGTATATCGAGCAGCATCGCAGCAGCGTGATGATGGACCGCACCAGCGACATCGCGGCCGCCTGCGGCGTGCATGCCTCCGCCGTGGTGCGTTTTGCGCAGCGCTTCGGCTTCTCAGGCTTTTCGGATTTGCAGGCCGTGTTCCGGCAGGCTTATGCGGGCGGTGAATCGCCGCAGAGCTATCAGGAGCGCATCCGCAAGCTGATCGACGAGAAAGCCGGCGAGGCTTCGGGCGTGTCGGTGGCGCGCGAGTTCATCGCGGCGAGCCGCACCGGCCTGTCCGAGCTCGAAGCCGGCCTCGATGACGCGCAGTTCGAAGCCGCTGTCGAGATGCTGTCGCAGGCGGAGAACATCTATGTGATCGGCGTGCGCCGGTCGTTCGCGGTGGCGAGCTACATCGTGTATGCGTTGCAGCACACGCGCAAGCGCGTGCATCTCATTTCAGGACTGGGCGGCATGTTCCGCGAACAGGTCCGCAGCGTGAAGAAGAGTGACGTGGTGATCGCGATCAGTTTCGCGCCCTACGGCAAGGAAACGCAGTATTGCGTGCGCGCCGCGCAGCATCACGGCGCGAAGACACTCGTCATCACCGACAGCCAGCTTTCGCCGCTCGCGCGTCACGCGAGCGCGAGTCTGTTCGTGAAGGAAGGCAGCGCGTTTGCGTTCCGTTCGCTCACGAGCACCATTTGCCTGTGCCAGGCGTTGTTCATCGCGCTCGCGTACCGGCTCGAATTGAACGTCGAGGAATCCAAGGAGACAAGCGGCTATGACGATTGACGTGGCGGTGTTCGGGGCAGGGCGCATCGGCAGGATTCACGCGGCGAATCTGGCGCGGCAGCCGGGCGTGCGGTTGAAGTATGTCGTCGATGTGAATCGCGAGGCGGCCGCCGCGCTCGCGAAGGAGCACGGCGCGATGGCCGCCGATATCGACGGCGCGATGGGCGATGCATCGGTCGGCGCGACGGTCATCTGTTCGAGCACGGATACGCATGCCGACCTGATCCTCGCCTCGGCGGCGCAACGCAAGCATGTGTTCTGCGAGAAGCCGGTGGATCTGACGGTCGACCGTGCGCGCGCGTGCGCCGACGCCGTGCAGCAGGCCGGCGTGGTCTGCATGATCGGCTTCCAGCGGCGCTTCGATCCGACCTTCTCGGCATTGAAGGCGCGCATCGATGCCGGCGAGATTGGCGAGCCCGAGATGCTGATCGTGACGAGCCGCGATCCGGGTGCGCCGCCGGTTGAGTACATCGCGCATTCGGGCGGCATCTTCAAGGACATGCTGATTCACGACTTCGATATCTTCCGCTGGATTCTCGACGACGAAGCCGACACGCTGCATGCCACCGGCAGTTGTCTCTCGGATCCGGCCATCGCCGAGGCCGGCGACATCGATTCGACCGCCGTCACGATCCGTACGAAGCGTGGCCGCTTGTGTCAGATCAACACGGCGCGGCGCGCGGCGTATGGCTACGATCAGCGCTTCGAATTGCTCGGCAGTCTGGGCATGCTGCAGGCGGGCAATGTGCGGCCGACTGAAGTCACGGCGTACACGGCGGCCGCGGTATCGAACGACAAACCCGAGGCGTTCTTTCTGGAGCGCTATCGCGCGGCGTATGCGGCCGAGATCGCCCATTTCTTCGATGCGATCAATCATGGCAAGCCGGTGCGCACGACCGTCGCCGACGGGCTGAAGGCGCTCGAACTCGCCGAAGCCGCCACGCTGTCCTGGCGTGAGAAGCGCATCGTCAGGCTTGGGGAGCAGGCCACATGAGCGCCGTGCGTTGCGGAATCGTGGGGTTGGGACGGCTGGGCCGCCGCCATGCGGACAATCTCGCGTGGCATGTGCCGGGGGCGCGGCTCGTCGCCGCGTGCAGCCCGGTGGAGGAAGAGCGCGCGTGGGCGCGGCAGCGGCTGCCCGAGACGGCGCTGCATGCGGACTACGATGCGTTGCTCGCCAGCCCGGATATCGATGCGGTGTGGCTCGTCACGCCGACCTCGCTGCATGCGACGCAGATCATCGCCGCGTTGCGCGCGGGCAAGCATGTGTTCTGTGAGAAGCCGCTGTCGCTGGACCTCGCGGAATGCGACGCGGTGATCGAGGAACATGCGCGTCATCCGCATCTGCACGTGATGATCGGCTTCGTGCGGCGCTTCGATGCGAGCTATCGCGATGCGTTCGATCAGGTGGCGCACGGTGCGATCGGACGGCCGTTCATGGTGCGTTCGCAGACCTGCGACATGAACGATCCTGATGGTTTCTTCGTGCGGTTTGCGCCGACGTCGGGCGGGCTGTTCCTCGATTGCAGTGTTCACGATATCGATCTCGCGCGCTGGCTGCTTGGTAATCCGAAGGCGAAGCGCGTGTATGCGAGCGGCACGATTGCGATTCATGAGGGCTTGCGGGCGTGCAATGACATCGATAACGGCGTGGGCACCATCGAGTTCGACGGCGGGCGGCTGGCGGTGCTGTATGCATCGCGGACGATGGCGCATGGGCACGATACGCAGACTGAGGTGATCGGCACGAAGGGGGCGTTGTCGGTGGGGCGCAATCCGCGGTTGAACCGCGTCGAGATCGCCGATGGGCACGGCATGCGCAATGCATGTACGCCGACGTTCTTCGAGCGCTTCGAGGACGCGTTTCTGCGCGAAGCGCGGGCGTTTGTGGGGATGTTGCGGGGGGGCACGCAGACGGGGCTCACGCTCGATGACGCGCGCGAGGCGACGCGCATCGGGGTGGCGTTGAGGCGGGCGTTCGAGGAGGGGCGGGGGGTGGAGGTTTGAACTGGGGTTCGTTTCTAACCGATGACCAGCCTGACCGGTTTGCCCACTCTCGCCAGCATTTCGATGAGTGTGTCGATCGAAAATTTGCTTGATTTCTTGTTCACTACGTCCGAGACGCGGGGCCGCGTGACGTGCAGGATGTCTGCGGCTTCAGCCTGTTTCAAATGATGAGCTTCGATCCATAAGGCGAGTTCGCTCATCAACTGCTCTTTCAGTTCCAGCGTCTGACCGATCAAGGCCAGCGATTCGGCTTGGTAGTGTCGTGCTTCGTCCGGCGGGAAACCTAGCTCGACGAACAGGTTGGTGCCGGGTTTAGTTATGTGCCGAACGCTCGTATCCACTTTTTTCATGATGAGGTTTTCCTCTGGCTAGCAATCGCGCGGTAGCGCACCGTCGCAATCTCCTTATCCTTTTGAGACGTCTCCTGCGATTTCTTCTTGAAGCAGTGCAGCACATAGACCGCCTCCTCGAGTTTCGCCACGGACATCACGCAATACGCTCCGCTCGGGTCTCGGATACGGATCTTGCGTGCGCCAGGACCGAGGGCGTCGAAAGGCTTCCAGTCCTCCGGGTCGAGCCCAAACTGCGGACGACCGAGTTGAAAGCCGGCTTCGCGGCGCGCGGCTGCGGGGAAGTCAAGCAGGTCGTGAAATGACGAACCAAGCCAGCGGAGTGCTTTCTCCTGGTGCGTTGTATAAAAATTTATACGTAAACGGGCGATTTTCAAGCGGAGACCCGAGTCGGACGTGATCAACTCACGCGGGACAGCAGGGAAGGGATGTGCCGATGACCGAGTCGGATTTATCGGGATTTCAGTACGGCATGAACGAGACAAATCTCAACCTGAAGGGAGAGGTTGAGCGAAAGGCGCAGCGATGTTGGTTGAGGCCTCAGGCATTGCCCATCAGCCTGCTGGTGGGCGAAGGAGGCGCGGTCGGAGGCGGCGGTATGCTTTTGCCCGGGATCGCCCACGGTGGACGGATGCCCACTACGTTAAAATCCTTCGATCAGAGCGCACTCACCCCAGCCACACACAAAGGTTCAATCGCGATGGAAGTTCACAAGGAAGTCGACGCGCGCGGGCTCAACTGTCCGTTGCCGATTCTGCGGGCGAAGAAGGCGCTCGCCGACATGACGAGCGGTCAGATCCTGAAGGTTTTGGCCACCGATCCGGGATCGCAGCGCGATTTCGCCGCGTTCGCCAAGCAGACAGGCAACGAGATTGTCGAGGCAACGGCGCAGGACAAGACGTTCGTCTTCCTCATGCGGCGGCGTTAAAAAGCCAGGACCGCAAGAAAGCAGAAGGCCCGTCACACCGTGACGGGCCTTTCATTTACAAACCGCTCAACCCACGCGAAGCGCTCAACCGCGGCTTCAGCCTTCGAGAATCGGCGCGCGATTGCGCAGATACTCTTCGAATTCCGCCTTGACTTCCGGATGGCGCAGCGCGAATTCGACGGTCGCCTTCAGATAGCCCAGCTTGCTGCCGCAATCGAAACGCGTGCCGTGATACTTGTACGCGAGCACTTGCTCATCCGACAGCAGCGATTGAATCGCGTCCGTCAGTTGCAGTTCGCCGCCCGCGCCCGGCTTCAGCGCGCGGATGTGATCGAAAACACGCGGCTTCAGCACATAGCGGCCGACCACGCCCAGGTTCGACGGCGCCACCGCCGGCTCCGGCTTCTCGACGATGCCCGACAGCTTGAAGATGTTGTCTTCCCACTCCTTGCCGTCGATGATGCCGTACGACTTCGAGTCTTCCGGCGGAATCTCTTCGACGCCGATCACCGAGCTGTGATAGTGGTCGAAGACTTCGATCATCTGCGACATGACGGGCGGCTTGCCGTACAGCAAGTCGTCCGCGAGGATCACGGCGAACGGGTTGTCGCCCACCAGCTTCTCGGCGCACAGCACCGCGTGACCCAGACCGAGCGCTTCGGCCTGACGCACGTAGAAGCAATCGACATGGCTCGGCTTGATGCTGCGCACGAGTTCGAGCAGCTTGGCCTTGCCGCGCGCTTCGAGTTCGGCCTCGATCTCATAGGATTTGTCGAAGTGATCCTCGATGGCACGCTTGCTGCGGCCCGTCACGAAGATCATTTCGGTAATGCCGGCCGCCATCGCTTCCTCGACCGCATATTGAATCAGCGGCTTGTCAACGACAGGCAGCATTTCCTTCGGGCTGGCCTTGGTCGCGGGAAGAAACCGCGTGCCCAGACCCGCGACGGGGAATACCGCTTTGGTAACTTTTAGCATGTGATAACCCTGATCCTCTTAAAAACACTTGAACGTCGAGATAACTGAAGGGGCCCGAAATCCAGATCCCGAATCAAACAGCCATCCGCAATAATTGGGCCTGAAGCTTCGCAACCGTGGCTTCGTATTCTGCCAGCCTTTTCCGCTCCTGTTCCACGACAGCCGCCGGCGCTTTTGAAACAAAGCTTTCATTCCCCAGCTTCGCGTTACATTTGACAATTTCGGCGCTCAGACGGTCCACTTCCTTACCGAGACGCTCGCGCTCGGCGGCGACATCGATCTCCACCTTCAGCACCAGCTTGCTGCCGCCGACGATCGCCACCGGCGCGCCGTGCGCCTCGCGGTCGAGCGCGGCTTCGTCGTCGATGATCTTCACCTCCGACAGACGCGCCAGCGCCGCGACATACGGCGCAAACGCAGCCAAGCGCGCCGCGTCGCCGTGCGCGAGCAGCGGCACCTTGGTGGCCGGCGACAGATTCATCTCGCCACGCAGATTACGACACGCATCGATGACACTCTTCAGTTCGGCTGCCCACTGTTCAGACGATTCATCGATCTTTTTCTGCTCGGCGCGCGGATAGGGCTGGGTCATGATCGACACTTCGCCTTCCTGCGCGTTTGCCGGGAAGGCGTCCGTCAGCGGTGCCACCTTCTGCCACAGTGCCTCCGTGATGAACGGAATGACCGGATGCGCGAGGCGCAGCACCGTCTCCAGCACGCGCAGCAAGGTGCGCCGCGTGGCCGTCTGCTGTTCTGGGGTGCCGGTCTGGATCTGCACCTTCGCCAGTTCCAGATACCAGTCGCAGTACTCGTCCCATACGAACTTGTAAATCGCGCTGGCGACGTTGTCGAAACGGTAATCCGCGAAACCCTTCTCGACTTCGGCCTCGGTGCGCTGCAGGAGCGAGACGATCCAGCGGTCCGCCTGCGAGTAATCCGTGTAGCCGCCGGGGCCGCAATCGCCCGGCTTGCACGCGCCGGGGTTCGCGAAGCCGCAGTCGTGGCCTTCGCAGTTCATCAGCACGAAACGCGTGGCGTTCCACAGCTTGTTGCAGAAATTGCGATAGCCCTCGCAGCGCGCGAGGTCGAAGTTGACGTTGCGGCCAAGCGTGGCCATCGACGCCATCGTGAAGCGCAGCGCGTCCGTGCCGAATGGCGCAATGCCTTCCGGGAATTCCTTGCGGGTCTTCTTCTCGATCTGCGCGGCGGCCTTCGGATTCATGAGGCCCGTGGTGCGCTTGGCGACCAGCTCCTCGAGACCGATGCCGTCGACGATATCGATCGGGTCGAGCGTGTTGCCCTTGCTCTTCGACATCTTCTGGCCTTCGGCGTCGCGCACCAGGCCATGCACATAGACGGTGTCGAAAGGCACCTTCCCGGTGAAGTGCGTGGTCATCATCACCATTCTGGCGACCCAGAAGAAGATGATGTCGAAGCCCGTCACGAGCACGGAGGAGGGCAGGAACGCCTTCAGTTCGGGCGTTTCGTTCGGCCAGCCGAGCGACGAGAACGGCACCAGCGCCGACGAGAACCACGTGTCGAGCACGTCCTCGTCGCGGCGCAGCGCGCCTGTGTAGCCTTGCGCGTCGGCTTCGGCGCGGGCTTCGTCTTCCGTCTTCGCAACGAAGATCTCGCCGTTCTCGCCGTACCACGCCGGAATCTGGTGGCCCCACCACAGCTGCCGCGAGATGCACCAGTCCTGGATGTTCTCGAGCCACTGGTAATACGTGGTGGTCCAGTTCTCCGGAACGAACTTGATCTGGCCGCTGCGCACGACATCGAGCGAGGTCTCGGTGATGGACTTGCCCGGATTGAACGTGCCTTCCGGCGCGGCCTTGCTCATCGCGACGAACCACTGGTCGGTCAGCATCGGCTCGATCACCACGCCGGTGCGGTCGCCGCGCGGCACCATCAGCTTGTGCGGCTTGACGGATTCCAGCAGGCCGAGCGCTTCGAGATCCTTCACCACTTCCTTGCGGGCGTCGAAGCGGTCCATGCCGCGATACTTCGCGGGCGCGTTGTCGTTGATCTTCGCGTCGAGCGTGAGGATCTCGATCATCGGCAGCGTGTGGCGCTGGCCCACGGCGTAGTCGTTGAAATCGTGCGCGGGCGTGACCTTCACCACGCCGGTGCCGAATTCGCGATCGACGTATTCGTCGGCGATGACCGGAATCTCGCGGTCGCATAGCGGCAGCACCACCGTCTTGCCGATCAGATGCTGATAGCGCTCGTCATCCGGATGCACCATCACGGCAGTGTCGCCGAGCATGGTCTCAGGCCGCGTGGTGGCGACCGTCAGATGACCCGAGCCGTCCGGCAGCGGATAGGAAATGTGCCAGAGGTTGCCGTTTTCTTCCTCGCTGACCACTTCGAGGTCCGAGACAGCGGTGCCGAGCACCGGATCCCAGTTCACCAGGCGCTTGCCGCGATAGATGAGGCCCTGCTTGTAGAGCGTCACGAAGACATCGCGCACGGCGGCCGACATCTTGTCGTCCATCGTGAAGTATTCGCGCGACCAGTCGATCGACGCGCCCAGGCGCCGCACCTGGTTCGTGATGGTCGAGCCCGACTGCTGCTTCCACGCCCACACGCGCTTGAGAAACGCCTCGCGGCCGAGGTCGTGACGCGAGATGCCCTGGGCGTCGAGCTGGCGCTCGACCACGATCTGCGTGGCGATGCCCGCGTGATCGGTGCCCGGCACCCACAGCGTGTTCTCGCCGAGCATGCGGTGATAGCGCGTCAGGCCATCCATGATGGTCTGGTTGAACGCGTGCCCCATGTGCAGCGTGCCGGTGACGTTCGGCGGCGGCAACTGGATGGAGAAGTTCTTCGCGCCCTCCTTGAACGTGGGGGCGGCGTACCCGCGTCGTTCCCATTCCGGGCCCCATTGGGATTCGATCTGCTGAGGCTCGAAGCTCTTGGCAAGCGTGCTGTCGCTCATGGTGGAATCTGCCGAAAAATGCGTGAAAAGATGCGGAGAATCGCCAATTATAAGGTTCGGCACGGGCCATCGGACGAATTCGGCCGAGCGCGCCGCCCGTGCCCCCGAACGTCGCCGGCAGCGCGGTCTTATAATGACCGGCTTGCCTCGACCCCTCCGCGCCGCCTTTTTCCATGCCCGAACTGCTCGCCAACCTGAATCCCGAACAGCACGCCGCCGTGACGCTGCCCGACGAGTCCGCGCTCATTCTCGCGGGCGCCGGCAGCGGCAAGACGCGCGTCCTCATCACCCGCATCGCGTGGCTGATCCAGCAGGGCTATGCGTCGCCGCCCACGGTGCTGGCCGTCACCTTCACGAACAAGGCCGCGAAAGAAATGATGGCGCGGCTCTCGGCGCTGCTGCCCATCGACACGCGCGGCATGTGGATCGGCACGTTCCACGGGCTGTGCAACCGCATGCTGCGCGCGCATTTCCGCGATGCGGGCCTGCCGCAGGCCTTTCAGATCCTCGACACCGCTGATCAGCTGTCCGCCATCAAGCGGCTGATGAAGGGCCTGAATATCGACGACGAGAAGTATCCGGCCAAGAATCTCCAGTACTTCATCAACAATGCGAAGGAACAGGGGCTGCGGCCGAAGGACGTCGATGCCACCGACGACTTCAACCGCAAGTTCGTCGAGCTCTATCAGGCCTACGAGCAGCAATGCCAGCGCGAGGGCGTGGTCGACTTCCCGGAACTGCTGCTGCGCTGTTTCGAGCTGCTGGCGCACAATCCGCCGCTGCGCGCGCATTACCAGGCGCGCTTCCGCAATATCCTCGTCGACGAGTTCCAGGACACCAACAAGCTCCAGTACGCGTGGCTCAAGATGCTGGCGGGCGAGCACAACGCGATCTTCGCGGTCGGCGACGACGACCAGTCCATCTACGCATTCCGCGGCGCGAATGTCGGCAACATGCACGACTTCGAGCGCGAGTTCCGCGTGCGCAACCTGATCAAGCTGGAGCAGAACTACCGCTCGCACGGGCATATTCTCGACGCGGCCAACTATCTGATCGCCAACAACGCCAACCGGCTCGGCAAGAACCTGCGGACCGACGCGGGACACGGCGAGCAGGTGCGCGTCTACGAGGCGGCCACGGATTCGCAGGAAGCGGGCTGGATCGTCGAGGAAATCAAGGCGTTGATCCATGCGGGCGCGGCGCGCGGCGAGATCGCGGTGCTGTACCGGAGCAATGCGCAGTCGCGGACCATCGAGCACACGCTGGTGAACGCGGGCATTCCGTATCGCGTGTATGGCGGCCTGCGCTTCTTCGAGCGCCAGGAAGTGAAGCACGCGCTCGCGTATCTGCGCCTCATCGACAACCCGAACGACGACACCGCGTTTGCGCGCGTCGTCAATTTCCCGACGCGCGGTATCGGTGCGCGTTCCATCGAGCAGGTCGCCGACGCGGCGCGTCTCTATAACTGTTCGATGGCCGCGGCCGTGCCCTACGTCACCGGCAAGGCGGGTTCGAGCCTCGGCGCGTTCGCGACGCTGGTCGCGAAGATGCGCGCGGAGACGCAGCAGATGAGCCTGCCGGAAACGGTCGAGTACGTGGTGCGCGCGAGCGGTCTCGCGGCGTTCTACGAGACCGAGCGCGAAGGTCAGGACCGGCTGGAAAACTTGCAGGAACTCGTGAACGCGGCGGCGGCGTTCGTGAGCGAGGAAGGCTACGGTCTCGACACCCCGGCGCGTTCCATTCCGCTGCGCCCGGGCGCGACGGCGGCGCCGGAGATCGCGGCGGTGAGCGAAGACGGCGAGATCGAAGTGCTCGACGCGCCCGGCATCGCCGACCCCGCGCAGAATCCCGACACGATGACGCCGCTCGCGGGCTTCCTGTCGCATGCCTCGCTCGAAGCCGGCGACAACCAGGCGCAGGCCGGCCAGGACGCGGTCCAGCTGATGACCGTGCACGCGGCCAAGGGCCTCGAATTCATGGCGGTGTTCATCACCGGGCTGGAGGAAGGGCTGTTTCCGCACGAGAACAGCGCGCAGGAATCGGACGGACTGGAGGAAGAGCGGCGCCTCATGTACGTGGCGATCACGCGCGCCAAGGAGCGGCTGTATCTGTCGTTCGCGCAGAGCCGCATGTTGCATGGCCAGACCCGCTACAACATCCGCTCGCGCTTCTTCGACGAACTGCCCGAAGGCACGCTCAAGTGGCTCACGCCGAAGGTCGAGGCGGGCGCGCGCTGGGGCGGCCGCTCCGACAACGCCGGCTGGGGCCGCGACTGGTTCGCGCGGCCCGGCCAGGAGCGCGGCGGTTCGTCGTATGCGCGCGACCAGCAGGCCTCGGGCGCGGCGCTGCCGTCGTTCGCCAACGAGCAGCGCGCCGCCGACGCCGGCTTCAAGGTCGGTCAGGCCGTATTCCACACGAAGTTCGGCGAAGGCACCGTGACCGCGCTGGAAGGCGCCGGCGGCGATGCCCGCGCGCAAGTGCGCTTCAAGCGCCACGGCGAGAAATGGCTCGCGCTGGCGGTCGCGAAGCTGCAGGCCGTCGAATGAAGCGGCTCGGCATCATGGCCGCGCTGCCGCAGGAACTGGGCGACCTGATCGCGCGGATGCAGGCGGCCGGCGATTTCCGCACGGTGACGCTCGGGCGGCGCGAGTATCACATTGGCCAAGCGCATGGCGTGCCGGTCGTCGTGACGCTGGCGCGCATCGGCAAGGTGGCGGCGGCCGCGACGGCCAGCGCGCTGATCCACGTCTTCGACGTCGATGCCATCGTCTTCACGGGCGTCGCGGGCGGCGTGCGGGGCGATGTCAACGTGGGCGACATCGTCGTCGCGGATGCGCTGCTGCAACACGATCTCGACGCCTCGCCGCTGTTTCCGCGCTATGAAGTGCCGCTGCTCGAACGCGCGCGTTTCGAGCCCGATGCCGCGTTGGGCAACGCGCTTGCCGTCGCGGCCGCGTCGTTCGTGGCCGAACAGGGCGCCGCGCTCGCGGACCGCTTCGGCATCGCTGTGCCGCGCGTGCATCGCGGGCTGATCATCAGCGGCGATCGCTTCATCGCCAGCCATGACGCGCTGCTTGCCTTGCGCGACGCGTTGCCGGATGCGCTCGCCGTCGAAATGGAAGGCGCGGCGCTCGCGCAGGTCTGCTTCGAGCACGACGTGCCGTGCGCCGTCGTGCGCACCATCTCCGATACCGCCGACGCCGCCGCGCCCACCTCCTTCGTCGAGTTCCTGAGGGCGATCGCCGCGACCTGGTCGTCGGGTATCGTTGCGCGCTTTCTGCCCGCCAGCCGCTGAACGTTGCCCTGCTCTGGACGGGCAGGGCTTTCCCGCATTTCTCCCGGATTGGCCAAATCCCGCTTGTAGTTGAGAATGATTCTCAATACAATGACTTCCCAGAACCTGAGGCAACAAAACGGGAGGTCTCGAGACCATGACCAACGATTTCACCGCCATCGGTGCGGCGGGCGCGGCCAGCCCCGCCTGCGCGACGGACGAGCGGGAAACACGCAGTGACGCATGCGCCGTATCGGTGAATGCCGAGCGCGTGCTCGACACGACGCGCCGCGCGTGGAGCGAAGCCGCCGCGAACCCAACGCACGCTCATTCCGAGCGCCGCCCGAAACGCGCCGCACAATCGAAACGGCGCGTGGTGCCGCGGCTTTCGCGCTGGCCGAGCCTGATCGCCGCATTGAACTACTGGAGTCCGAAACCGCTGTGAATGCCGCCGATTCCGTGACGAGATCCGTCGAAATTCCGTCGCTCGTGCTCGACGAGCGTTTCTTCGACACCAGCCGTTTTCCGTTCGTGCGGCTGCGGCCGCGCGCTGTGCGGACCGGGTATGCGTTCGCGTGGAGCGCGCAGATGAGCCGCCTGCTGGCGCTCGCGACGCCGTTCGTGCTGGCCGTCGAGCACGACGAGCGCGAGTCCGCCGACGACGTCCGCCTGCGCGCCGCGTGGATGCGCACCCATCGCGCGGTGCTCGCCACCTTCTGCCGTGGGCTGATCGTCGTGGAGCCGCGCATCGAGGCGCGCGCGACAACCCGCGAAAAGCAGCGCGCGCTGACCGAAGGCTGCGGCGTGCGCACGGTCGTCGTGTCGAGCCTGCGGGTGGCGGGCGAACTCGCGCCCGTGCTGCTCAAGCATTCCGCGCCCGCGGCGGTGCCGTTCCCCGCGACGCGCGCGCGCAGCAAGGCGCTCTGAAGCGCGCCGCGCCCGGAACCGATCAGGGCGCGCCCTGTCTAGCAGGGGTTTTACGGCTGCTCTATCCTGAGGAGCCAAAAAGCCGCCTTGCAGAGGACGACGCGCATGCCGAGTTACCGAGAAGCGTATCGCCGGTCGATCGAGCAACCTGAAGACTTCTGGGCCGAACAGGCCCGCCGCATCCACTGGCAGACGCCGTTCGAGCAGGTGCTCGACCGGAGCCGTCCGCCGTTCGCGCGCTGGTTCGTCGGCGGCCGGACCAATCTCTGTCATAACGCCGTCGACCGCCATCTGGCCTCGCGCGCGGAGCAGGACGCGCTGGTGTACGTATCGACGGAAACGGGCATCGAGCGCCGCTATACCTACGCCGAGCTGCATGCCGAAGTGAACCGCATGGCGGCCGTCATGCGTTCGCTGCACGTGAAGAAGGGCGATCGCGTGCTGATCTACCTGCCGATGATCCCCGAAGCGCTTTTCGCGATGCTCGCCTGCGCGCGTCTCGGCGCGATTCATTCGGTCGTGTTCGGCGGCTTCGCGGCGCCGAACCTGGCCGCGCGCATCGACGATGCCGAGCCCGCGCTCATCGTCACGGCGGATGCCGGCGCGCGCGGCGGCCGGGTGATCGACTACACGCCGCTCGTCGACGAGGCGCTCTCGCGCGCGCAGTTCAAGGTGCCGCAGGTGCTGCTGATCGACCGGCAACTGGCGCCGGAGCGTCTGCAAGCGAGCTATCTCGTCGCCTACGAACCACTGCGCGAGCGTTACTTCGACGCCCACGTGCCGTGCGAATGGCTCGAAGCCAACGAGCCGTCCTACGTGCTGTATACCTCCGGCACGACCGGCCGGCCAAAAGGCGTGCAGCGTGACGTCGGCGGCTATGCGGTGGCGCTCGCCGCGTCGATGGAGCACATCTTCGAAGGTCAGCCCGGCGACACGATGTTCACCGCCTCCGACATCGGCTGGGTGGTGGGACACAGCTACATCATCTATGCGCCGCTGATCGCCGGCTGTACGACCGTCATGTACGAAGGCACGCCCATCCGTCCCGACGGCGGCATCTGGTGGCGGCTCGTGCAGCAGTACGGCATCAATCTGATGTTCACCGCGCCCACCGCGATCCGCGTGCTCAAGAAGCAGGACCCGGCGTTGATGGAGCGTTACGACCTGTCGAGCCTGCGCACGCTGTTCCTGGCCGGCGAGCCGCTCGACGAACCCACGGCGCGCTGGATTCAGGGCGCGCTGCACAAGCCCGTCATCGACAACTACTGGCAGACCGAAACCGGCTGGCCGATGATCGCGATCCCGCGCGGCATCGAGGCCTTGCCGTCGAAGCTCGGTTCGCCGGGCGTGCCGTCGCTGGGCTTCGGGTTCAAGCTGCGCAACGAGGCAACCGGCGACGAATGCGCGCCGGGCGAAAAGGGCGTGGTCACGCTGGACTATCCGCTGCCGCCGGGCTGCATGCAGACCGTGTGGGGCGACGACCAGCGTTTCGTCGATACCTACTGGAACAGCGTGCCGAACCAGCTCGTCTACTCGACCTTCGACTGGGGCGTGCAGGACGAAGACGGCTATGTGTCGATCCTCGGACGCACTGACGACGTGATCAATGTCGCGGGCCATCGGCTGGGAACGCGGGAGATCGAGGAAGCGCTGTCGGCGCACGCGGCGGTCGCGGAGGTGGCGGTGGTCGGCATCGCCGATGCGGTCAAGGGACAGGCGGCGGCGGCTTTCGTCGTGCTGCGCGACGCGGCGTGCATCGAGGCGCCGGGCGCGCGCGACGGGATGGAAGCCGAGTTGTGCCGCGCGGTGGATAGGCAACTGGGCGCGATCGCGCGTCCGGCGCGTGTGCACTTCGTGACGATGCTGCCGAAGACGCGCTCGGGCAAGCTGCTGCGCCGCGCGATTGCGGCGCTGGCGGAAGGGCGTGATCCGGGCGAACTGCCGACCATCGAAGATCCGGGCGCGCTGGCGCAGGTGCGGGAGGCGCTGGGCTCCTGAGGCGCCAATGCAAACGGCGGGCGCAAGCGCCCGCCGTCATCAGCACGCATCAACCGCGTCAATCAAGCCTTCGCATGCTCGTCATGCGTCTTCGGGAGCAGCACCGTCAGCACGCCGATCAGCGGCAGGAACGCGCAGACCTTGTAGACGAACTCGATGCTCGTCGCATCGGCCAGCTGGCCGAGCACGGCGGCGCCCACGCCGCCCATGCCGAACGCAAAGCCGAAGAACAGACCCGCGACCATGCCGACCTTGCCGGGAATCAGCTCGGTCGCATACACCAGGATGGCCGAGAACGCCGACGCCAGCACCAGCCCGATGATCACCGACAGCACGCTGGTCCAGAACAGGTTCGCATAGGGCATCAGCAGCGTGAACGGCGCGACGCCGAGAATCGACACCCAGATCACCGCCTTGCGTCCGACCTTGTCGCCGATCGGCCCGCCAACCACCGTGCCCGCCGCGACCGCCGCGAGGAACACGAACAGATGGATCTGCGCCGACTGCACCGACAGCCCGAACTTGTTGATCAGATAGAAGGTGAAGTAGCTGTTGATGCTCGCGAGGTAGAAGTACTTCGAGAACACGAGCAGCACGAGCACGCTCATTGCCATGATGACGGTCTTGCGCGGCAGCGTGGCGTGCTGCACCTGCGCGCGGCCTTTCTTCGTGGCGGGATGACGCTTGTACCAGCGGCCGATGTTGGCCAGCACGAACATCGCGACCAGCGCCGCCGCCGAGAACCACGCAATGCTGCGCTGGCCGTGCGGAATGATGATGAGCGCGGCAAGCAGCGGTCCGAGCGACGAACCCGCATTGCCGCCCACCTGGAACAGCGACTGCGCGAGGCCGTGCTTGCCGCCCGAGGCCATGCGCGCCACCCGCGACGATTCCGGATGGAACACCGACGAGCCGCAGCCGACCAGCGCCGCCGCCACCAGCAGCATGCCGAAGCTGCCCGCCACTGACATCAGCAGCAGCCCCGCCAGCGTGAAGCCCATGCCCACCGGCAGCGAGTAAGGCTTGGGATGCTTGTCGGTATAAAGCCCGACGAGCGGCTGCAGCAGCGACGCGGTGATCTGGTAGGTCAGCGTGATGAGGCCGATCTGCCCGAACGAGAGCGCGAACTCGCTCTTGAACATCGGGTAGATGGCCAGGATCAGCGACTGGATCATGTCGTTCAGCAGATGCGAGAAGCTGATTGCGCCGAGTACCGAATAGACGGTGCGCTGCGCGGCGGCCACGGGCTTGGCCGTCTGGGTATCGGAAGTGCCGGCCGTCGCGCCGGCGGGCGACAACGCGCCCTTGTCGATGCTGGTTTGCATGGTGAATGGCTGAGGTAAGCGGAATCGTCTCTGTTTTTGTTGTTTCAAGTCGGCCATTTATGCGCTGACTGAATTTCTGACAAGTGTAGGCTGTCCCCGATGCGTTGTCCTGCCAAGCTTTGTCGCGAATCAGACAGCTTGATGCACCGCAATCGATCATTCTGCTGACAAAAAGCATTTTTGGCACGCTATAACCGTATGAAGCGGCAGCGAACGCCTGTTCGCTATCCGTAGAAGCTCGGCTCAAGAAAGCCGGCCAACTGCCGTACTACCGGCGGGACCAGAACCGGACGCGCCACACGACGGCACCGTCCGCAGACCATCAGCGGGGATTCAATCGATGAAACTGTTTTCGCTACGCGGCGCACGGACCGCGGGCTTTCCGGCGGGCGCCCAGCGCGCATCCTCCACGGCCACGGCCCAGCCACGCGGATTGTCCGTCAAGGCGTCGCTCAGGCTGGCGTTCGGCGTGGTTCTCGCGGGCACGCTCGTCATCGGCGCACTGGCGCTGACCCAGATCAGCCGCCTCAACGGCTCGACCGAATCGATCTACACGCAGGGCTATGTCGCGAGCCGCGCCGCCGAGGAAACGCGTGGCTATCTGCTGCGCGCGAGCCGCTCGCAGAAGATGCTGCTCACTGCCAGCACCGCGAAGGAGCGCGACGACCTCGGCGCGGAAATCGAGCAGGCGCTTGCGGGCATCGGCCGGGAACAGGCGCAACTGGCGCAGTATGTCGATCACGGCGACCACGACGCACTCGCGCAGCAGAAGGCCTTCGCCGGCGCCGTCGGCACCTGGAGCAACAACCTGCGCACCTTCGTCAAGCTCGTGAAGGAACAGCCGCTCGATCTGTCGCAGATGAACTGGCAGGTCGGCACGCAGGACGTGTCGCTGCTGGTCGAGACCGGCAAGCTCGAAAAGCGCGTCGACGAACTCGTCGCGCGTCGGGGCGCCGCTGCGCGCGCCACCATCGATGCCGCCGCGTTCATCTTCCATTCGTCGTTCGTGATGGTGTCCGTGCTGACGCTCGCGCTGTGCGCGCTCGCGATCTGCGTCTCCGAATGGGTCGTGCGGCGGCTCGCCGGACAGCTCGGCGGCGAACCTGCTTACGCGAAGGACATCGCGCGGCGCATCGCGGCGGGCGACCTGGCCCACGAAATCAGGCTCCGGCGCCGCGACGACGACAGCATGCTGCACGCGCTCGCCGACATGCGGGCCGGCCTCTCGGCGACCGTCGGCGACATCGCAGCCAGCGCGGAGGCGATCGCTTCGGCATCGAGTGAGATCTCGACCGGCAACGTCGACCTGTCGCGCCGCACGGAAGAACAGGCGGTCGCGCTGGAAAAGACCGCGACCAGCATGGAGCAGCTCACCTCGACCGTGCGTCAGAACGCCGACAACGCCATGCAGGCGAGCACGCTGGCGCAGAGCGCGTCGGAGATCGCGGAGAAGGGCGGCGCGGTGGTGAACCGCGTCGTCGAGACGATGCAGCGGATCGATGCGAGCGCGAAGAGCATCGGCGACATCATCGGCGTGATCGAGGGCATCGCGTTCCAGACCAACATCCTCGCGCTGAACGCAGCCGTCGAGGCGGCGCGCGCGGGCGAACAGGGACGCGGCTTCGCGGTCGTCGCGGGCGAGGTGCGCAGCCTGGCGCAGCGTTCGTCGTCGGCGGCGAAGGAGATCAAGGGCTTGATCGACACGTCGGTGTCGCGCGTGTCCGACGGCTCCACTTACGCGCAGCAAGCCGGCACGACAATGGAAGAGGTCGTGCGCGCGGTGCGCCGCGTCACCGACATCATGGGCGAGATTTCGGCGGCGTCGGCCGAGCAGAAGACGGGCATCGAGTCGATCGGCGACGCGGTCTCGAAGATGGACGCCGGCACCCAGCAGAACGCGGCGCTGGTGGAGCAGGCGGCGGCCGCCGCGCAATCGCTCGACGACCAGGCGCGCGCGCTCAAGGCGCTGGTCGGCAAATTCCAGCTGGCCTGACGCGGCCGGTGGAACAAAAAGCACGATAGAATCGCGGACGGGCGCGGCAGGGCGCCCGTTCTCGCGAAAGTCCTACGCACCTGACCACGACGTACCGTCACCCTGGATCGAACCGCAACGTCGAACCTTTTCAGCCGCAGCGAGAACGGCGCCATAAAGGAACAACGTCATGTGGTCTACATCCTGTCCCATCGCTGCCCCCGCATCCCATGGCAACTACCTGCGCGAACACGCGCGACGCCTGCTGCGCCTCGCCCGCGACGGCGACACGAGCGCGTCCATGCCGGTGCTGCGCCGCCTGCTCGCGGCGCGCATCCTGCCGGCCGGCGGCCTCGCTCAGCTCCACGCGCGGCGCGCGGACCTGCAACTGAAACACCTGCTTGCGTTGATCGCCGCCGAACTGGGCTACGCGAACTGGGACGCGTGCAAGGCCGCGATCGACACGCAGCCGGATGCGGTCATCGACCGCTACCGGCTCGACGCCGGCGCGTTCAACGACTTCGAGAAGAACTGGTTTGCGAACGAGGCGGAAGCGCTCGACTGGCAGCGCGCCCACGGCGGCTATGTCGTGCGATACGGCGAGCAGGCCGTGGCGATCCTGAAAAGGGAATAACGCGCGTCCGGAGAGAGAAGCCGCTTCAGATCAGCTCGACTTCCTTCCAGTTGGCGCCGAGAAAGAAGCGGCTCAGTTCTTTCGTGAGGCCGTTCAGCGCGCTCATTTCAGGGGGCGAGATCTTGCGCACGTGCTGCGGATGCGTCCAGTCGCCATAGATGAGCGCGATGGTGGAATCGTTCGACTTCACCGGCAGCAGCACGAACGCCTGCGCTTCGCCGAGCGTCTCCTTGTACCAGCGCGGCAGGCGCGCGTCGATGCGGGCGTCGTGCGCGTTCTCGATGAAGATGCCCACCGGATTGCTGATGGCGAGATGGAATACGTCGGGCCGGAAGTCGGCGGAGAAGCGCAGTGCCGGCAACATCGGCTCGACGCCGCTGCCGAGCCCGAGCCGCGCATGGAATTCGTTGTTGGCCTGGCGCACGAAGACCACGGTGCGCGACAGATGCAGGCTCGCCATGATCGATTCGGAGACCAGCGCGAGCGCCGGCCCCAGCGCATTCCGGGTCGGCAGCGCGCGTAAATCCTCAATGCTCGCGCCGATGCGCGCCTCCGCCGAAATCTTCGCGCGCGCCATGGCGTCGGCGTTGGCCTGCAGTTCGGAGATCTCGCGGATCACGCCGTCGCTGGCTTCCTCGCTGGCGAGCGCGAGGCTCATCGAGGTGAGGAGTTCGGCGTCGGTGTTGAGCGCGCCGGCGTAGCGGCTGGAGATGTCGAAGACCACCGACTCGCGCCCTTCCGACGCCACGTTCTGCGCGGTGAGGGCGTCGGCGACCTCGGTGGAATAGTTCGAGATGGCGCGCAGCCAGCGCACGTGCTTCGGCACGGTTTCATCGACGGGCGCGTTCGGGTCGGTGGCGCGCATGCCTTCGCGGATGGTCTCCGGCAGGCGCCAGCGGTCGGCGGCCTCGAGGCCGATTTCATCGAAGGTCACGCCCAGCAGCGCCGCGCACGCCGCGCTGTCCGGGATGTTTTCCGACGCGGCCTTGCGGCGCAGCTGATCCCACTCGTGTTCCAGGTAGAACGCCACCAGCAGCTTGCCGATCTGCCGCATCAGCGTGCAGACCACGGCTTCCTCGGCGGAGCGCAAATCCTTGTGTTCTGTGAGCTGGCGCGCGACCGCGCCGGACAGCAGGGTGCGGTTGAGTTCCAGCTTGGCGTCGATACGGCGCGGCGCGCTCTGATGAAAGTGGTCGACGATCTTCAGTCCCACCACGAGATGACCGACGGCGTCCATGCCGAGGACCATCAGCGCGCGCGTGACGGTGGTGATGTTGCCGCCGAACGCGACGTACATCGCGGAATTGGCGAGGCGCAGCACCTTCTGCGTGAGGCCGACGTCCGACAGCACGACTTGCACGAGGGACGTGAAGTCGAGGTCGTCATCGCTCATGGCGGACACGGTCGAGCGCAGCGCCTGCGAGAGCATGGGGAAATCCCCGCGCTCGCTCATGCGCGACCACAACTTGTCCAATAGTTCGGCCTTGGTGCGTGCCATTGCTAAAAATAAGAACCCTGCGTTACGCGACGGCTATCCCGAGGCGGTCCAGCACCTACAATCCCAGCACCCGATAACGAAATTTACACGTTATTAGGGGGTTACGGCGCGTTCCTCAATCGGAACGCGAACAAAGGGGCGCGCTTCATGCCTCGTACAACACCAGCGAGTTCGACTGGAAAGAGCGGGCCAGTTCGTCCGACGGCAGCGCATGGCTGATCAGCCAGCCCTGGATGTGATCGCATCCGAGCTCGGCCAGCAGATCGCGCTGCGCTTCCGTCTCGACCCCTTCGGCGACCAGTTCGAGCCCGAGCGATTGCGCGAGCCCGACCACGGCGCCGACGATCGCACGGTTGTTGCGCGAGGTAACAATGTTCTCGACAAAGCTGCGGTCGATCTTGAGCTTGGAAAGCGGAAAACGCTGCAAATAGGCGAGGCTCGAATAGCCGGTGCCGAAGTCGTCGACGGCGAAGCGGATGCCGACCGCGGTCAGCGCCTCCAGCAGGCCCGTCGCTTCTTCCGGATCGTGCATCAGCAGGCTCTCGGTGATTTCGAACACGAGCCGCCGGGCGTCGATGCCGGTGAGCGCCAGCGCCTCCTGCACGGCCGCCGTGAAGCGTTTGTCGCGGAACTGCTGCGGCGACACGTTCACCGAGACATAGTCGAGCCGGATGCCGATCGCGTCCCACTGCACGATCTGCATGCAGGCGGCCTTCAGGACCCAGTTGCCCAGATAGTTGATCAGGCCGATCGATTCCGCGAGCGGAATGAAGGTCGAGGGCGGCACCAGTCCGTGCACCGGATGATTCCAGCGCATCAGCGCCTCCACGCCCACCACCGCGCCGGTCAGGATCTTCGTGATCGGCTGGAAGTAGAGCGAGAACTCGCCGTTGCGCACGGCTTCGTACAGGTCGGCTTCCAGCTTAAGGCGTTCGGCGTCGGCGGGGTTGTCGTCGAGCGTGTGAAACACGAGCGCGTTGCCGCCCGCTTCCTTGGCTTGCGCGAGCGCGTGATCGGCCATGCGCAGCAGGCTCGTCTGCACGTTGCTGCGCGCGTTCTTGCCCGTCTGGTCCGGATACAGCGCGACGCCCACGCTCGCCGACAAGTGCGTATGCTGCCCGCGATGCCGGTACGGCTGCGCGATCGCGGTAAGAAGACGGCGCCCGAGCGCTTCGGCGAGTTCGGGCGTGGTGCCGGGCGGCAGCAGCACGGCGAATTCGTCGCCGGCCACGCGCGCGACGCGCTCGCCGTGGCTCGCCGTGTGCTGGACGCGGCGCGCCGTTTCGCGCAGGAGTTCGTCGCCGGCGTCGTAGCCGAGGGCGCGGTTGATGCGCTGATAGTCGTCGATGTCCAGCAGCACCAGACCCGCGTGCGTGCGCATCGCCTCGGCTTCGGCCTGCGCCGCGCCGATCGCGGTCTTCAGCGCGGTCAGGTTCTCGAGTCCGGTCAGCGGGTCGTGATGCAGCCGATGGTTGAGCTCGGCCTCGCGTTCGCGCCAGTGGGACACGTCGAAGGCGGCCAGCGCGAAGCCCGGCGTGCCGCGCCCGGCCGTCGAGATGAGCCGCAGCTCGACGCAGATCGGATAGGTCAGCGACTTGACCACCGTCAGCACCGCCGACTCGAGCCGGCCGCTCGCGCGCGCCCGGGCGACGAGCGCATGCAGTTCGTCGGCCTCCTCGGAGGCGACGAGATCGTGCAGGGTCAGCATGCTCAGGTAGTCGCGGTGATAACCGATGAACTCGATGCTCGCGTCCGACACATATTGGAAGCGCAACGCGTCGTCGAGCTGGGCGAGGAAATCGACGGCGCCGAGCATGGCTTCGGGCGCCGGTGAAACGGGCGTGGCGTGGGGCACTTCTACGGTGACTGATGCGGTGGCAGGTACGGCGGCACGTGCGTCGGTGTTCATGGCCGCGGGGGCCAGCGGCGCTTCGGCCGGCGCGGCGTGTTCCTGGCGCTCGCGCGCGGCACTTCCCCAGGCGCGTGACAGCGCATCGAGCGCGATGCGCCACGGTGCGCGGCGGGAGGCGGTGATCCGGTTCGCTTGCATGATTTCAATGGGGTTCGGGCGGCGGCGCGCGTGTCCGGCAAGGACGGCGCGCTCACGCAGGGCTCGCGTCTGCCGCCGGGGGTGTGCCGGAACGGGCGCGGCACGCTTTATCAGGCGAGTTATCGGCCCAGGTGGCTGTTTCTTTAACAAGTCATCCAAATGCCACACATCATGCTGGCCCTAAAGAGTTGTCCAGCGATTGTCGATATCAAGTTTCATATTATGTATGTTCGCGTTATCGGTTACAGTGGCGCGGTTTCTGCAGCAAACGGTTACTCCGCCCACGGCCAGCCATCGCCGCGTTGTGAATTCCCAGCTTCCGTTCGCCTCATGATCGACTTCCTTTCGCTGCCGGTTCGGGCTCGAGCCCGGATCGTCAGACCGGCCTTCACGCATCCATCAGACACGCCTGCGGCAAGGTTCGCGCTCCGGCACGCTCAAGCGCGGTTCCCGACATGCCTGATTCGTTCCTGAGGCGCTCGATACTGGGCCGGCGAGGCCAGAGCGTCTACGTGGGCCGCCAGCCCATTCTCGATGGCGACGGCGCGCTGGTCGCCTACGAACTGCTGTTCCGCGACAGTCCCGACAACCGCGCGCGCGTCCACGACGACGTGCAGGCCACCGCCCACGTGGTCGCCCGTACGGTGGGGGAAATCGGCGTGCCGGCGGTGCTCGGGCCGTATCCGGGCTATGTGAACATGAGCCGCGAACTGCTGTTCGACGACATCGTGCACATCATGCAGCCGCAGCGTTTCGTGCTGGAGCTGCTCGAAAACATCACCTTCGACGACGTGCTGTTCAAGCGCTGCGCGCAGCTGCGCAAGGCGGGCTTCCGCTTTGCGCTCGACGACGTCGTGCGGCTGGACGAGCAACTGCTCGAGGCGTTGCCCTCGGTCGACATCGTCAAGGTCGATTTCCTCGCCGCCGATCGCGCGCATCTGCCGGAACTGGCGGCGGCGGTGAAACTGCAGGGCAAGCAGCTGGTGGCCGAGAAGGTCGAGACACACGAGGACTTCTCGCAGGCCAGGAAGCTCGGTTTCGATCTGTTCCAGGGGTATTTCTTCGCGCGGCCACAGGTGCTGTCGGCGCGGCGCGCCAGCCCGGCGCGCGGCGCGCTGCTCCGGCTGATGACCGTGCTCGCCGGCGAACCCGGCATGCGCGAACTCGAAACCGAACTCAAGCGCAACCCGGATATCGTCGTGCAGCTGATGCGCCTCGCCAATTCGAGCGCGCAGACGCGCGGGCGGCGCGTGTCGTCGCTGCGCGAGGCGATCGCGGCGGTCGGCACCCGCCAACTGATGCGCTGGGCGCAGTTGCTGCTCTATGCGGACGGCAGCGGGCTGCCGTGGCGCTCGGACCCGCTGCTGCAACTCGTGGGCACCCGCGCGCGCTTCCTGGAACTCGCGGCCGGCGTGCTGCGCCCCGGCGACGAAGCGCTCGCCGACGCCGCCTACATGACCGGCATCTTTTCGCTGGTGCACGTCGTGCTCGACATGCAGCCGGCGGAGATTCTCGATAAGCTCCATCTGGCGGCCGAGATCCGCACCGCGATCCTCGCGGGCGTGGGTCCGCTCGGCACGCTGCTCGGCGTCGCGCGGGCGGCGGAGCGGGGCGATGCGCCCGCCATCGACGCGAGCCGCCTGGCGCAACCCGGCCTCAACGCGCTCACGCCTGCCATGCTGGCGAAGCTGCAAGTGGAGGCGGCGGCCTGGTTCGCCGAGCATCGTCTGGACGAGGACACCGGCGACGCGTGACGCGCGCGCGCGGCGCACCCATTTCATCGACATTCACCGCAAGGAGCGCGCATGAACAGCAAGTCTCTCAACCGGACGGCGCGTGGCGCCCGCATGTGGGCGGCGGCCATCGCCTGCGCGGCCGCGCTCCAGCCGCTCACCGCGTCCGCGACGCTCAAGCCCGGCGATGCCGCGCCCAACTTCACCGCGCAGGCCTCGCTCGGCGGCAACGTGTACGACTACTCGCTCGCTGACGCGCTGAAGAAAGGCCCGGTGGTGCTGTACTTCTATCCGGCCGCGTTCACCAAGGGCTGCACGATCGAGGCGCACGAGTTCGCCGAAGCGGTCGATCAATACAAGGCAGAAGGCGCGACGGTCATCGGCGTGTCGCACGACAACATCGACACGCTCAAGCAGTTCTCCGTCAGCGAATGCCGCAGCAAGTTTCCCGTGGCCGCCGACGCCGATTCGAAGATCATCCGCTCGTACGACGCCTCGATGCCCATGAAGAGCACGATGGCCAATCGCGTCTCGTACGTGATCGCGCCGGACGGCAAGGTCATCTACGAGTACACGAGCCTGTCGCCGGACCAGCACGTCAGCAACACGCTGCAGGCGCTGCGCGACTGGAACGCGAAGCACAAGGCGCAGTGAAGCACTGCGGTTTTCTGATCTGAACGCACCGGAGCCGCCATGCCTATCGTCGTCGGACTGATCGTTGTCGGCCTGCTGATCTACGGCGCGATCTGGTCATTCGATGCCATTCACGCCCACTTCGGCCTCGGTGCGGCCATCGGCGCGGCGGTGGTCGTGCTGGCGCTCATCGCGGCGGGGCTGATGCGCTGGCGCGCGAGCCGTCGGGAGATTGCGCCGAACCTGAGCCGCGGCGAGCACGGCGACTGGACCCACGAACTCAAGGCCGAGTGGGGCGGCGTGCGGCTGGCGGCGGGCAAGCGCCTGTGCGACGTGCGCGTGGGCGAGGCGCGCGGCAGCTACATCTTCGCGGACCTGCGCGGCGCGCGCATGCTGGAGCCGGCGGGCGGCGGTGCCTGGCAGGTCGCGCTCGACGTGCGCGACGCGCAGCACGGCGAGTGGACCTTGCCGATGCGCGATCGCGCGCAGGCGCACCAGTGGGCGCGGCTGCTTACGCTGGCGACCCAGCAGAAGCTCTGATCATTCGGCGTGGTAGCCCATGTCGCCACGCACCTTGCCGCGAAACACCCAGTAGGACCAGACCACGTAGATGATCAGCACCGGCAGCAGGAACATCGTGCCGATCAGCAGGAACTGCTGCGAGAGCGGCGCCGTCGAGGCATCCCACAAGGTCACCGACGGCGGCGCGATGAATGGCCACAGGCTGATCACGAGGCCGGTGAAGGCGAGAAAGAACAGCCCCATCGAACACAGGAACGGCGTGACTTCGCGGCCCCTCGCGAGACTCGTCCACAGCGTCCACGCGAGCAGCACGGTCAGCACCGGCACCGGCGCGAACACGAAGCTGTAGGGAAAATCGAACCAGCGCGCCGCGATGCGCGCATCCTTGAGCGGCGTCCACAGGCTGATGAGCAGGATGAACGCAATCACGCCGATCAGCGCATAGCGCGCCATGCGCCGTCCCCACTCCTGCAATTCCCCCTCGGTCTTGAGCACGAGCCAGGTCGTGCCTTGCAGCGCATAGCCGAAGATCATGCCGACGCCGGTCAGGAGCGGAAACGGCGCGACCCAGTTCCAGCTGGTGCCGGCGTAGACCCGGCCTTCGATCGGAAAGCCCTGGATGAACATGCCGAGCACGATGCCCTGCGAGAATGTGGCGACCAGCGAACCGACGCCGAACGCGCCATCCCACAGCCGCTTGCGCGCGCCGATCACCTCGCGGAACTCGAACGCGACGCCGCGGAAGATCAGGCCCAGCAGCATGAACAGAATGGGGAAATAGACGGCCGGCACGATGATCGCGAAAGCCAGCGGAAACACCGCGAAGAGTCCACCGCCGCCGAGGATCAGCCAGGTTTCGTTGAAGTCCCAGACCGGCGCGACGGAGTTGATCATCAGGTTGCGCGACTCGCCGTCGCGGCGCAGCAGGAACATGATGCCGACGCCCAGATCGAAGCCGTCGAGCAGCACGTACATGAATACCGCCAGCGCGAGAATGGCGGCCCACAGGGGCACGAGATCGAGCATCGGGTTCTCCGGTTCGGTTCTTGATGATGCGTCCGGCGGCGCTTCAGGAGCGGCCGCGGCCCGGCGGGACGATATCGTCCTCACGCACCGGACGCGTCGCGCTGCTCCCACCCGCCGACACCGCCGAGAGCGGCCGTGCGGCGCGCGTCTTCGTGTCGAGCTCGTCCTTCTCGTGCGCATGCGCCACTTCCGCCGGTCCGACCCGCACCAGCCGGCGCAGCAGGAAGAAGCCCGCGCCGAAGATCACCAGATACGCCAGCACGTAAAGCAGCCACGAAAGGCCGACATCGGCGGCGGTCAGGGACGGCGTCACCGAATCTTTGGTGCGCAGCAGGCCGTACACGGTCCACGGCTGGCGGCCCGCTTCGGTGGTGGTCCAGCCGGCGATCACCGCGATGAAACCCGCCGGCATCGACCAGGTTGCGCAGCGCAGCCAGCGCGTGCTCGTCTCCACCTTGCCGCGCGCGAACAGCACGATGCCCCACAGCACGAGCGCGAACATCAGCAGCGCGATGCCTACCATGATGTGAAACGCGAAGAACACCACCGCGACGGGCGGCCGGTCCTCGCGCGGGAAATCCTTCAGGCCGCGCACGTAGCCGTTCGGATCGTGCGTCAGATAGAGACTGCCCAGGACCGGAATCGAGATCTCGAAGTGATTGCGCTCCTCATCCTGATCGGGGATCGAGAAGATATTGGCCGGAATGCGCGTGCCGGATTCCCACAGGCCTTCCATCGCGGCGAGCTTGGCGGGCTGGTGCTTCAGCGTGTTGAGGCCGTGCGAGTCGCCGAGCACCATCTGGATCGGCACCATGATGATCAGGAAGATCAGCGACATCTTCACCATCACGCGGCTTTCCTCGAGCGCGCGCCGCTGCCGCAGGTACATCGCGCCGACGCCGAGAATCACGAAGCCGGTCGTCACGAGGAACGCGCTCACGGTATGGCTCAGCCGGTACGGAAACGAGGGCGAGAAGATGACGTCGAAGAAGCTGACCACCTCGAAACGGCCGTCGGGCGTGATGCGATGGCCTTGCGGCGTCTGCATCCAGCTGTTCACGGCGAGAATCCAGAACGACGAAATCACCGTGCCCGCCGCGACGAACACCGCCGACATGACGTGCGCCCATTGCGGCACCAGCTTGCGGCCGAACAGCAGGACGCCGAGAAACGCCGATTCGAGGAAGAACGCCGTCAGCACCTCGTAGCCCATCAGCGGGCCGACCACATTGGCGGTGGCGTCGGAGAAACGGCTCCAGTTGGTGCCGAACTGGAACGGCATGACGAGGCCCGACACGACGCCCATCCCGAACGACACGGCGAAGATCTTGAGCCAGAACGCCGACAGGCGGCGGTAGACGTCGCGCTTCGTCACCCACCAGTTGAATTCGAGCGTGGCGATGAAGCAGGACAGGCCAACCGTGAACGCCGGCAGCAGAATGTGGAACGCGACGACCCAGGCGAACTGGAAACGGGACAGCAGGACCGAATCGACATGCATGAACGCTCCTTTTGAGGCATTCCTGAGACGGGTGGCGCGACCCGACGCCGCGCGCGGGCGCCGGCAGGTTGTTCCTGGCTTCCGTGATTAATACACGTTTTTGATGACGGAGGTCGGGCGCGGCGTCAACCGGACGGGCGATCTGGCGCGGTCGCCGGCGAGCCATGCACCACTTTGGTAAAATCCGGGCTTCGTTTCAAGGCCGGGCGGACGACCGCCTGCGCATCGTTTCCA
This sequence comes from Caballeronia sp. LZ032, assembly GCF_031451315.1. NCBI lineage: Bacteria > Pseudomonadati > Pseudomonadota > Betaproteobacteria > Burkholderiales > Burkholderiaceae > Caballeronia > Caballeronia sp. LZ032. Next base: position 1,976,922 of record NZ_JARUXP010000001.1, on the reverse strand, counting down.
CCGGGGACGGCCCCGCTTTCAAGGGAGTCACCCCATGTCCTGGATTCTGCTGTTCATCGCCGGCCTGCTCGAAGTCGCCTGGGCCGCCGGCCTCAAGACCTCCGAAGGCTTCACCCGGCTGTGGCCGTCCGTCTTCACCCTCGTCACCGCCACCGGCAGCTTCGTGCTGCTCGCCATGGCCATGCGGCAACTTCCCCTCGGCACGGCCTACGCGGTCTGGACGGGTATCGGCGCCGTCGGCGCTTTCGTGTTCGGCATCGTGTTCATGGGCGAGGCGCTCACGGCGGCGCGCGTGCTGAGCGCCGTGCTGATCGTCGCGGGGCTGATCGGCCTCAAGCTCTCGTCAGGGCATTGAAAATACGGCCGGCGCGGCCGTGCGCCGGCGCACCGGGAACGCCGATCGCTTGGGTTGTTGCTGCACCGCGTGGTTTTGCGTGGATATAATGGTCTGAGGTCAACCGGTTTTCGTCCGATTCCTGTCTTCTGTGCGCCGCCCGATGCGCCATTGCGCTATCGCATGATCGGGCCGCACGGCTTCAATCCGGCAGGCGGCGTTTTTTTCATCATCCCCGGAAAGACCGCAATTTTCAGCCGGTCAATCGCCCGCCAGCGGCGAACCTCGGCAGGCAGCATCAAGGGAGGCGGCAATGCTTGAGTCACTTTCGCTCGCGGCGGGCCTGTCATGGGCGAGCGGGCTGCGCCTGTACCTGACGGTCTTCATCGCCGGGATGTTCCAGCGCATGGGCCTCGTCCACCTGCCGGATTCCCTCGCCATTCTCAGTTCCCCGTGGGTCATCGGCGTCGCGGCGGTGCTTACCGTCGTCGAATTTCTCGCTGACAAGATTCCCGCCGTCGATTCCCTGTGGGACGCGGTCCACACCTTCATTCGCATTCCGGCGGGCGCGGTGCTTGCGGCCGGCGCGCTCGGTCACGCCGATCCCGCCATGCTGACCATCGCGGCACTGGCCGGCGGCACGCTCGCCGGCGCATCGCATTTCGCCAAGGCGGGCACCCGCGCGCTCATCAATCTCTCGCCGGAACCGGTGTCGAACTGGGCCGCCTCGACCACCGAGGATGTCGGCGCGCTCGCGGGCATCACGCTCGCGCTGTTCGTGCCGCTGCTGTTCCTCATCCTTGTGCTGGTGTTCCTCGTGCTCGCGGGCTGGGCCTTGCCGAGGCTCGCGCGTGGTGTGCACGGCGGCGTGTCGCGCATGGCCAAGCACATGCTGCCCGGCACCTATGCGCGTATCGACCGGTTGCGGAGCAAGCACGATTGAGCTCCGCAGCGAAACCCGGTTCCAACTCTTCCCACGTCACACCCAAGGCCGGCGCGGCGCACGCTCCCGTGCGGCTCGGCCTCGTGCCGCTGATGCGCCAGGCATGGCGCATGACCGCACGCGACTGGCGCGCGGGCGAGCTGACCATGCTGCTGCTTGCGCTGGTGCTGGCGGTTGCCGCGCTGTCGAGCGTCGGCTTTCTCGCCGATCGCATGCGCCAGGGGCTGGCCCGCGACGGCCGCCAGATGATCGCCGCCGATTTCGTCGTGCGCGCCGATCATCCCGTCGATGCGAAATTTGCCAGTGAAGCGCAGTCGCTCGGACTGGAGACGGCGGGCACCACGATTTTCCCCAGCATGATCAGCTCGACAGCGGCGCAGCCTGCCTCGCGGCTCGCGGCGATCAAGGGCGTGACCGACGGCTATCCGTTGCGCGGGGCGCTGCGCATCGCGCCCGCCGTCGATGCGCCCGACGCCCCCGCGCATGGCATTCCCGCGCCGGGCACGGTCTGGGCCGATCCCGCGCTGCTCGATGCCCTCAAGACGAAGGTCGGCGGCACGCTCAAGGTCGGCACGCGCACCTTCACGGTGGCGGGTGTCATCACGCGTGAGCTGGATCGCGGCTTCTCGTTCGTGAACTTCTCGCCGCGCCTGATGATGCGTGCCGACGAAATCGCGGGCACCGGCCTGAACGGCTATGGCAGCCGGGTCACGTATCGCCTGCTGGTGGCGGGGCCGGACGACGAGGTCGAACGGTTCGCAAAATTCGCGCGCGACCAGGTGGACGGCGGCAAGCTGCGCGGCGTCGGCCTGGAATCGCTGTCGGACGGGCAGCCGCAGGTGCGCCAGACGATTGACCGCGCGAGCCACTTCCTCACGCTCGTGTCGCTGCTGACCGCGCTGCTCGCGGCGGTCGCCATCGCGATGGCCGCGCATCGTTTCGCGCGCCGCCATCTCGACGGCTGCGCCGCGATGCGCTGTCTCGGCGTCAGCCAGCGCACGCTGCGTTTGCTGTTCCTGAACGAATTCCTGGCGATCGGCGTGATCGGCAGCGTGACGGGCGTCGTGCTCGGTTTCGGCGGGCATCTCGTGCTGCTGAACTGGCTCGGCTCGCTCGTCGATGTCGAATTGCCGCAGGCCAGCGCATGGCCCGCGCTGCAAGGCATCGCGATGGGGCTCGTGCTGCTGCTCGGCTTCGCGCTGCCGCCACTGCTGCCGATCACGCGCGTGCCGCCGGTCCACGTGATCCGCCGCGAACTCGGCGATGCGCAGCGGGTCGCGCATGCGGCCTACGGCGTCGGCGTGCTGCTGTTCGCGGCGCTGCTGATCGTCGCGGCGGGCGAGTGGAAGCTCGGCGGCATCGTCGCGGGCGGCTTCGCGGCGGGCTTGCTCGTGTTCGGCGCGATCGCGCGCGCGGCGCTCTGGGCCGCGGCGCGCTTCGTGCGGCGCGAGCGCAGCCGGGCGGGCGTGGGCTGGCGCTACGCGCTGGCGTCGCTGGAACGGCGCAGCGGCTCGAGCGCACTGCAGATCACCGCGCTCGGCATCGGGCTGATGTGCCTGTTGCTGATCGGCATGACGCGCAACGATCTCATCAAGGGCTGGCGCGACGCCACACCGCCCGACGCGCCCAACCAGTTCCTCATCGATATCCAGCCGGACCAGCGCGCCGGCGTGCTCGACTACCTGCACACGCACGGCCAGCCGGCCGCCGTGCTGTCGCCGATGGTGCGCGCGCGGCTCGTGTCGATCAACGGCAAGCCGGTGAATCCCGACAACTACGACAAGGCCGATGCGAAGCGCCTGGTCGATCGCGAATTCAACCTGTCCTATACCACCCAGCTGCCCGACGACAACCGCGTGACGCAGGGCACGTGGTTCGGCACGGATGCGAAGCCGCAGGTGTCGATCGAAGAGGGCATCGCGAAGACGATTCGCGTGAAAGAGGGCGACATGCTGCGTTTCGACGTCGCCGGGCTGCCGGTGGAAGCGCCGGTGACGAGCTTGCGCAAGGTCGACTGGAATTCGTTCAAGGTCAACTTCTTCGTGCTGATGCCGCCCGAAGCGCTCGCGGATCTGCCCGCCACCTTCATCACGAGCTTTCATCTGCCCGAGAGCGGACAGCGGATGATCGACGGGCTGGTCGCGCGCTATCCGAACGTCACGGCCATCGATGTCGCGCCGATCCTCGCGCAGATTCATCGCACGCTCGCGCAGGTGATCGGCGCTGTGCAGTTCCTGTTCATCTTCACGCTCGCGGCGGGTGTGCTCGTGCTGTATGCCGCGCTCGCCGGCACGCGCGACGAACGCGTGCGCGAGTCGGCGCTGCTGCGCGCGCTCGGTGCGTCGCACGGCCAAGTGCGCGCGGTGCAGATTGCGGAGTTCGTCGCCGTGGGCGCGTTGTCGGGCCTGATGGCGGCGCTCGGCGCGCAGGGCATCGGCTATGTGCTGGCCGCGCGCGTGTTCGAATTTCACATCGATTTCAATCCGTGGCTCGTGCCGGCGGGCGTGGTCGCGGGCGTCGCCTGCGCGGGCCTGAGCGGCTGGCTGAGCCTGCGGCGGGTGCTCGCGCGTCCCGCGTTGCAGTCGCTGCGCGATGCCTAGCGTTTCACCGGTTCCCAAGCAATGACCGAAGTCAATTCCTCCTCGTCACCTTCTCCCGAAGACGAAGTCCAGCAGCCGACCGCGTTCGAGCTGATCGGCGGCGAAGAGCGCCTGCGTGCGCTCGTCGACCGCTTCTATGACCTGATGGACCTCGAACCCGAGTTCGCGGGCATCCGCGCGCTGCATCCGCCGACGCTCGACAATTCGCGCAACAAGACCTTCTGGTTCCTGTGCGGCTGGATGGGCGGACCGGATCACTACGTCAGCCGTTTCGGCCATCCGCGACTGCGGGCGCGGCATCTGCCGTTTGCCATCGCGTCGAGCGAGCGCGATCAATGGCTGCGCTGCATGGCCTGGGCGATGGAAGACATCGGCCTCGACGAAGGCTTGCGCGAGCGGCTGCTCACGTCGTTCTTCGACACGGCCGACTGGATGCGCAACCGTCCCGGTTGAATCGCTGGCTTTTGTATCGGTTCGATTGCGCAGGGTGTGCTGCATCATGTCCGCTCGCAGGCGCTCAGGCGTCTCATCCCCGAATACAGCAAGGAAGCACGATCATGGGCACACGCGCGCTATTCCGCGAGGACGCATATCTGACGCACTGCGAGGCGAGGATCACCGCCATCGACGAGCAGGGCATCCAGCTCGATCAAACCGTGTTTTATCCGCTCGGCGGCGGTCAGGCGGGCGATGCGGGCACGCTGACACTTGCGGACGGCACGACGATCGTCATCGCCGATACGCGCAAGGCGAAGTTCGAAGGCGCCACGCCGGACGATGCCGTCCACGTCCCGGCGCCCGATCAGGAAGCGGCGCTGGCCGGCCTGAAGGTCGGCGACACGGTGACGGCGGAAATCGACTGGGCGCAGCGCTACCGGCGCATGCGCCTGCATACGGCGAGTCATCTGATCTGCGCGGTGCTGCCGTATCCGGTGGACGGCTGCAGCATCACGACCGACTACGCGCGCCTCGATCTCGCGACCGTCGAGCCGATCGAGCGGGAAGCGGTCGAAGCGAAGCTGAATGCGTTGATCGGCGGCGCGCATGATGTGCGCACCGAATGGATCACCGACGACGAAATGTCCGCGCGCCCCGAACTCGTACGCACGATGAGCGTGAAGCCGCCGATGGGCCTCGGCCGCGTGCGGCTGCTGCGCATCGACGAGGTGGACTTGCAGCCGTGCGGCGGCACGCATGTGCGCAACACGAACGAAATCGGCGCATTGCGTATCGCGAAGCTGGAGAAGAAGAGCGCGCGCACGCGGCGACTCGTGCTGGAACTCGCCTGAACGTGGCGGACGAAATCGATCCGCGCGCGCAGTCGGTGCTCGACATGTGGTTCGGCGCGCCGGGTTCGGCCGAGTTCGGCACCGATCGCAAGCTGTGGTGGAAAAAAAAGCGCGCGTTCGACGCGCAACTCACCGAGCGCTTCGGCGCACTGCTGGCGAGTGCGCATGAAGAAGGCCTGCGTGAATGGGAGCGCGCGCCGCTTTCGATGCTCGCGCTGATCGTGCTGCTCGACCAGTTCTCGCGCAACTGCTTTCGCAACACGCCGCGCGCGTTCGCCGGCGATGCCCGCGCGCTGTCACTGGCGCGGACTTTGGTGGCAAACGGCGACGACATGCGGCTGCCGAGCGCCTGGCACCGCGCGTTCGCCTACATGCCTTTCGAGCACGACGAATCGATGCCGAGCCAGCACGAAGCGCTGCGCCTCTTCAAGCAGCTGATGGACGAGACCGGCATCTCGTCCTTTCATGAAGCGGCGCAACGGCATGCGGACGTGATCGCGCGCTTCGGGCGCTTTCCGCATCGCAACCGCATTCTCGGACGCGCGACGCTGCCCGAGGAAGAAGCCTGGCTCGCCGCGCACGGCGGCTTCTGAACGCCGCGGCTTAGCGGCCGCCGGTGACGTCGAGAATCGCGCCGGTCACGTACGACGACTCGTCCGACAGCAGCCAGACAATCGATTCACCCACTTCCTCCGCCGTGCCCGCGCGTCCGATCGGCGTCTGCACGCCCAGCACGTGCGCACGATCCGGCTTGCCGCCGCTCGCGTGGATCTCGGTGTCGATGAGACCGGGGCGGATCGCGTTCACGCGCACGCCTTCGCGGCCAAGTTCCTTCGCGAGCCCGAGCGTCAGGGTATCGATGGCGCCTTTGGAGCCTGCGTAATCGACATACTCGTTCGGTCCGCCGAGCCTTGCCGCCGCCGACGACACATTCACCAGCGAGCCGCCGCGGCCGCCGCGCGAGGTGGACAGGCGCCGCGCCGCTTCGCGCGCGCACAGGTACGCGCCGAGCACGTTGATGTCGAAGATGCGCTTCATGCGCGCCACGTCCATGTCGGCGAGCGCGGAGCCGGGCGCGACGATGCCCGCGTTGTTCACCACGCCGTCGAGCGGGCCGAAGGCTTGCTCGGTGGCGTCGAACATGGCGATGACGGAGGCTTCGTCGCTGACATCGCCCGCAATCGCGAGCGCCTTGCCGCCCGCCGCGCTGACCGCCGCGACGGTTTCCTCGGCAGCAGCGGCGTTGGACGCATAGTTCACGCCGACGGACCAGCCGCGCCGGCCGGCGAGCACCGCCGCCGCGCGGCCGATGCCGCGGCTGCCGCCGGTAATCAGGATGACTTTGGACATCGGACGGCTTCCCCTTGAGTTGGAACGTTCAGACGGCGTCGCGCTTCTGGGCCCACTTGTCGTGCACGGGCGGCGTGTAGGCCGCGAGCTTCGCGATCATTTCGTCCGGCCCGGCCGCGACCTGGATGATGTCGAGATAGGGCGCGCGCATGAAGCCTTCCTCGACGGTATGACGCAGCATCGCCATCAGCGGATCGTAGTAGCCGTTCACGTCGAGCAGGCCGACCGGCTTCTGGTGATAACCGAGTTGCGCCCACGTATAGACCTCGAAGAACTCCTCGAAGGTGCCGACGCCACCGGGCATCGCGACGAACGCGTCCGAGAGATCCGCCATCATCTTCTTGCGCTCGTGCATGTCGGGCACGACGTGCAGTTCCGTCAGGTCGGTGTGGCCCACTTCCTTCGCGAGCAGCAGTTCGGGAATCACGCCGACCGCACGGCCGCCGGCGGCGAGCACTTCATCCGCGATCAGGCCCATCAGGCCGACGCGTCCGCCGCCATAGACGAGCGCGAGATCGTTCTTCACGAGTGCCCGGCCGAAGGCCTTGGCTGCTTCGGCATAGACGGGGCGGGCGCCGCTCGCGGAGCCGCAATAGACACATACTGCTTTCATTGCCTGGAATCCTTGGTTTCGTTCTTCGCCGCAGGGAGCGGCGCGGGTGTTTCGTCGCGCGGCGCGCGGAAGTCGGCGAACTCGCGCTTCGGCAGCTTGCCCGAAACGAGGTCGTCGAACAGCTGGCGCGAGCGGCCGCGCAGATACGGCGCCATGATCGAGATGATGTGCTGGCTCGCCTGATGCAGCTCCGCGCGGATCGCTTCCTGGTCGTTGTACTTGCGCGGGTTCATCACGTACTGGTACGACAGCCAGTAGGTGGCGATGACGCCCATGTTGGTCGCGATCACCTGGATTTCCTCGGGCGTCGCGACCATTTCCTGATCGGCGACCAGCGCTTCGCACAGACGGCTCGCGAAGCGCACCTTGTGCGTGATGATCTGCTTGAAGTGCGTTTCGAGCGTGCGGTTGCGCGCCAGCAGGTCGTTGAGATCGCGATACAGGAAACGGTACGTCCAGAGGAAGTCCGCCATGTATTGCAGATACGACCACATCTCGTCGATGGTCGGACGATGGTCGTCCGGAAAGCGCAGCCGCTTTTGAATCTGCTGCTCGAACTGCGCGAAGATGCTGTTGATGATGTCGTCTTTGTTGCGGAAATGGTAGTACAGGTTGCCCGGACTGATTTCCATCTCCTCGGCGATCGTCGTCGTGGTGACGTTCGGCTCGCCGATATCGTTGAACAGTTTCAGCGACAGCTCGAGTATCCGTTCGCGCGTGCGGCGGGGTGGTTTGGCTTCCATGTCGTCCGACCTTGGCAGCGGGCCTGCGGCTCGGAATGAGCATTCGCGCGCGGCTTCCGTTGCTGTTACTGAGAATGTCGGACGATTATAAACCGGCCGTTCGGCCACACCGGACGTGCGCCGCGCGGCAGTCCCTCCGTTACACGATACGCGCGAACCACGCGGATGCAAGCGGCCAGAGAATCAGTCCCCACGTGATCAGGCAAGTGCCGAGCGCGACCATCACGGCCGCGCTGCCGAGATCCTTCGCGCGCTTCGAGAGTTCGTGACGTTCGAGCGAGATGCGATCGATGGCCGCCTCGACGCTCGAATTGAGCAGCTCGACGATCAGCACGAGCAGCACCGAAGCGATCAGCGCCGCGCGTTCCACCGGCGCGACCGGCACGAACAGGCTGCACGGCAGCAGGATCGCGGCGAGCGTCAGTTCCTGGCGAAACGCGCTTTCCTCGCGAATCGCGACCTGGAAACCGTACAGCGAGTTCTTCATCGCGTGCCACGCGCGCGTCACGCCGCGATTGCCCTTGTACGGATTGAAGGGCAGGTCGTCGGGGCTCAGGGGTTCGCGGGTCGGTGGGCTTGCGCCATTCGCGCCGTTCGCGCCGTTGAGCGGGTTCGACGTGTCGTCCCGGTCGTCGTCGATTTCGTCGTCGAACGGATCGCGTACGGACGCGTTCGCTTCGGCATGTTCCCGCGGCGCCGCGCGTCGCGTCATGCGGCCGCCTGCTCGGAGGTCGCGCGCGGTCCGAAATGACGCAGATGCGAGGCGAACTGTTCCGACGCCGCGCGCCACGAGAAGCGCTCGGCCCATGCGCGTGCATCGCTGCGCTCGATCTTCAGCGCCTGCAAGCAGGCTTCGCGCAGGTCGTCGTTCAGCGCGCCGGGACCTTCGGTGCCGAGCACGTCGATCGGACCCGTCACCGGATAGGCCGCGACCGGCGTGCCGCAGGCCATCGCTTCGAGCAGCACGAGGCCGAAGGTGTCGGTGCGGCTCGGGAACACGAAGACGTCGGCGGCGGCGTAGACCTTCGCCAGTTCCGGCTGCGACAGCACGCCGAGGTAGTTCACGTTGGTGTATTTCGACTTCAGCTCGGCGAGCGCCGGACCTTCGCCCGCCACCCACTTCGAACCGGGCAGGTCGAGCTTGAGGAACGCCTCGACGTTCTTCTCCACCGCCACGCGTCCTACATACAGGAAGATCGGCCGCGCGGTGTTGAGGACCTTCGAGTCCATCGGCTGGAAGATGTCGAGATCGACGCCGCGCGTCCACAGCACGACGTTCGTGAAGCCGTAGCGTTCGAGGTCGCTGCGCACCACCGGCGTGGGCGCCATGACCGCCTGCGACGGCTTGTGGAACCAGTGCAGGAAGCGATACGTCAGCGCCAGCGGAATGCCGAAGCGCGCCTTCACGTATTCGGGGAATCGCGTGTGATAGGCCGTCGTGAAAGGCAGCTTGTGACGCTTCGCATAAGCGCGTGCGGCGAGACCGAGCGGGCCTTCCGTTGCGATGTGCAGCGCATCCGGCTCGAACGCGTCGATGCGCTCCGCGACGCGGCGGCCCGGCATCAGCGAGAGGCGGATTTCAGGGTACGTGGGGCAGGGAATCGTCCGGAATTCGAGCGGCGTGAGCAACTCCACGCGATGTCCGAGCGCGGTGAGTTCCTTCGTCGTCTGCGTGAGCGTGCGCACGACGCCGTTGACCTGCGGCTGCCATGCGTCGGTAACGATCATGATTTTCATCGGTTCGGCCCTGAGTTGATGTCGCTTGAAGGTTTCGGCGCGGAGTTCAGACCGTCGCGCGCGCCCGCGTGGCGCGCTGCGAAGGCGAGCGCATGACGGTCCAGTAGACGATCTTCAGTTCACCGTCGTAAGTCTCGACGAGCGCCGACAGGCTCTCGACCCAGTCGCCGTCGTTGCAGTAGAGAACGCCGTCGATGTCGCGGATCTCGGCCTTGTGGATGTGTCCGCAGACGACGCCGTCGCAGCCGCGGCGACGCGCTTCGTCGGTCATCACCTTCTCGAACTGGGAGATGAAGTTGACGGCGTTCTTCACCTGGTGCTTCAGGTATTGCGACAGCGACCAGTAATTGAAGCCGAACTTCGTGCGCACGCGATTGAACCAGCGGTTCAGCAGCAGGATCATCGTGTAGGCGGTGTCGCCGAGATAGGCGAGCCACTTTGCATGCTGGATCACGCCGTCGAAGAGATCGCCGTGCACGATCCACAGGCGCTTGCCGGCGAGCGTCGTGTGGAACGCTTCGCCGCGCACGTGGATGTCGCCGAACGCGAGGTCGCAGAACTGGCGCGCGGCTTCGTCGTGATTGCCGGGAATGTAGATGACCTGGGTGCCCTTGCGCGCCTTGCGCAGGATCTTCTGCACGACATCGTTGTGCGCCTGCGGCCAGAACCAGCCCTTGCGCAACTGCCAGCCGTCGATGATGTCGCCGACCAGGTACAGGTACTCGGACTCGTGATGGCGCAGGAAGTCGAGCAGATAAGGCGCCTGGCAGCCGCCGGAGCCGAGATGGATGTCCGACAGCCAGATGGTGCGATAGCGCTGGGGCGCGTCGGTGGAGTCGTCGCTATCGTCCTCGTGGCGGGACGATGCGAGACGCGGATCGACATGGCCCGACGACGCGCCGGCCGAGGCGGAGGGCGGTGAGTCGGTGGATTCGGAACGCAGGGTGGGTCCGGCGCGAAACTCGCCGTTGCCGAAGCGAAGAGGGAACGACGTCAGTTCAACAGGCGGCTCGATTGCCGGGCGGACAGACGAGTGGTAGGCCATTGGCTCGCGCATCGGGTTTCGGTATGCGCATTGCGCCATGCGGCCATTACCGAGCCGTGACAGTCACGAGAAGTTCTTATTACTTGACAACAGCCTGGGCTGTGACGATGCGCGTGCCGGCGAGCCGGTCATGCAGGAACTGCCGCGCCGGATCGAGGCGCACGGCGGCGGCCCACAGGACGATCCACGCGGCGAAGACCGCGAGCGTCTGGGGCACGGCGAGGGAGAAGAGCGGATGCAGCGCGAGCGGCGGCAGGAACCAGAGCCAAGCGAGCACGTAGCGCGCGAAGGCACGGCCGGGCCGAAGGGGCTGACCGCGCGTATCGACGAGCTTGAGGCGCCAGGTTTTCATCGGCAGGGTCTGGCCGCCGTGGGTCCAGAAGTACACGAAATACGCGGCGAGCACGATGCCGATCCACGCCATCAGCCAGTTGTGATGCGTGAGGCCGTTGCGTTGCTGCGTGAGCGTGCTGAACAGATAACCGGCGATGAACACCACGCCGAACAGGATGACGCTCTCGTAGAGCATCGTGGCGAGCCGCCGGCGCAGCGTGGGCGCTCGCAGCGGGTCGGCGGCGGGGCTTACGGGCGGGGCGCTCACGAGCCGCTCACGAGCCGTTGTACATCGAAGGCGCCTGTTGCGGCGACACGGGAATGGGCGTGGCCGGCGCGATGCTCGCGGCATTCGGAATGGCCGGCTGGGCGGGTGCGCCAGACGCGGCCGCCGCGGTGGCTGACGCCGCCGAGCCGCCTTCCGGATGAGCGCCGGCGTGACCCTGTTCGCGCGCGGTGACGATCCGGTTGATGTCCTTCACTTCGGTCTTGCCGGTGGGCGGCGCGGAAACGACATTGCCGCGGCGCGTGCGCTCGCTCGCCGCCAGCTTCTTCTTCTGCTCCTCGGACAACTTCTGGTAGGCGTCCCAGGCCTTCTCGCGCTTCTCCAGCGGCACCGATTTCGACACCTGGTAGTTTTCGCGTGCGACCTTGCGCTGGTCGGGCGTGAGGCGCACCCATTCTTCCATGCGCTGATGCAGATGCTTCTGCGCCTCCGGCGACATGCGATGAAACCGCGAGGCGATCTTGAGCCACTTCTGCTTGCGTTCGTCGGAGAAGGAGTCCCACTGCGTGGCGAACGGCGCGAGCGCGACGCGTTGCGCGTCGGTGAGATGATTCCAGGAAAGCGGGCTGGTGGAGGCGGGCGCCGCGGCGCTGCCGTCCGGCGACGTGGCCGAACCGCCTACCGGCGTGGCGGCGGCCGAGGGCGCGGCGGGAGTAGCGGAGTAGAAGCGCGGATAGGTTGCGGCGAACGCGACCAGTCCCGCAATCGCGCAACCAAAGACAATCGCGAGACCGCGCTTGTAACTCACCCGAAAATTCCCCCGCTTGGTTCAGTGCTGCTGGTTCAGTGCTTAGTGATTGCGCGTCAGGTATGCGTTGAAGCCGTGGTCCAGATAGGCGTCGATGGGCAGGCTGTCGCTCATCATGGCGGCGTCGATCTCGGCCAGTTCCGCGCGCCGCTGCTGGTCTTCCCAGTACGCGATGCCGGCCATGCCGATGATCAGGGCCGCCAGCGGCCACGCAAGACCCAGGCCGCCCAGCCGCGCGAACAGGCCGCGCGTGCGGCGTTCCTCGCCGGAGCCGCCGCTGGTCAGCGTGGCGCCCGCGCCGGCCAAGGCCGGCGTGAACGCGGGTGCGCTGATGGCCACGGCCACTTTCTCGGGCTTCTTGCGGGCGATCGCCGCGCGGCGGGCGTCCCGCAGCCGGTCGACGGTGGCAGTGGGAAGACCGGCGGTGTTTTCATCGAGTGCGCGGGCGATCTTCAGCGCAAACTCGTTTTCCTTCGTTTCAAGTGCGGAACTCATAGCGTGATCCCTTTGGCTTTCAGGGCTTGAGCGAGAGCGTGCGTAGCGCGGGAGCAATGTGTCTTCACGCTGCCCTCGGAGCAACCCATCGCGGCGGCCGTCTCGGCGACATCCATGTCCTCCCAGTAACGCATGAGAAAAGCTTCTCGTTGACGCGCGGGCAGTTTCTGGATCTCGGCGTCGATCAGATTGAGGACCTGCTCGCGCTCCAGCTGGTTCTCGCTGCTTTCGCTGCCGACCGCGCCGTCTCCGGATTCGAAGGTTTCGAGCGGGTCGAATTCGTCGTCGTCGGCGTTGCCGAAGGACGAAAACAGGCTGATCCAGGTGTTGCGCACCTTCTGGCGACGAAAATGATCGTGCGTCGCATTCTGGAGAATACGCTGGAATAAAAGCGGAAGCTCGGAGGGTGGCCGGTCGCCGTACTTTTCGGCCAGCTTGATCATCGCCTCCTGGACGACGTCCAGCGCCGCGTCGTCATCGCGAACGGTGTACACGGTCTGCTTGAACGCGCGTCTTTCGACGCCCGCCAGGAAGTCGGCGAGTTCCTTGTCTGAGGCCATCCGTTGGGACCCGGGGCAACGAATCTGCGTCTGCAGTTGCGTCCGGGTTGCGTCGGTGAGGGATCGTGGAGTTCTGGGAAAACCTGCGAATGCTAGCAAATTTTCGTGGAATCCGGAGCTTTGGGGATGTTTTGTTGCGGTTCCTGACGCTCGACCGGTGGTTTGCGCGTGCGGCCGGAACAATCGTGTGCGATGACCGCTGCATGCAGCGGCTTGAAAGATTTTCGCAAGCGCGCGGCCGAAGCGGAAACTTTTTACTTGACCCGCCCGTTGCGCCGCTGTTACATTTTCTGACTCGCATCATCCAGTGAAATGTCTGCTTTGAGGCGAGCCCAAGAAGCACGCCTGTCAAACCTAGACGCGCCGCTTGAACCCGAGCCACAAGCCCGGTAGAGAGCACCCGATCAATTTTTTGCCGAAAATTCGAAAGGTGATGAATGAACATGCCCAGCGCGGAATTCTCCACGTCGGATACGACCCCCTCCACAGAAGCTGACTCCATCGGCGGCACCGTGCTCATGCGCGCCCTGGCCGATGAAAACGTCGAATTCATCTGGGGCTATCCCGGCGGCTCGGTACTCTACATCTACGACGAGCTGTACAAGCAGGACCAGATCCAGCACATCCTCGTGCGCCACGAGCAGGCCGCCGTCCATGCCGCCGACGCGTATTCGCGTTCCACCGGCAAAGTCGGCGTGTGCCTCGTGACCTCCGGCCCGGGCGTCACCAATGCCGTCACCGGCATCGCCACGGCCTACATGGATTCCATTCCGCTCGTCGTCATCAGCGGCCAGGTGCCCACCGCGGCCATCGGCCTCGACGCTTTCCAGGAATGCGACACCGTCGGCATCACGCGTCCGTGCGTGAAGCACAACTTCCTCGTGAAGGACGTGCGCGACCTGGCCGAAACCGTCAAGAAAGCGTTCTACATCGCCCGTACCGGCCGTCCCGGCCCGGTGCTGATCGACATTCCGAAGGACGTGTCGAAGGCGCCGTGCAAGTACGAGCCGGTCAAGAGCGTCTCGCTGCGTTCCTACAATCCGGTCACCAAGGGCCATTCGGGCCAGATTCGCAAGGCAGTGCAATTGCTGCTGTCGGCGAAGCGCCCGTACATCTACACCGGCGGCGGCATCATCCTGGCCGACGCGTCGCGCGAACTGAACCAGTTCGCCGACCTGCTCGGCTATCCCGTCACCAACACGCTGATGGGCCTCGGCGGCTATCGTGCGTCGGACAAGAAGTTCCTCGGCATGCTCGGCATGCACGGCACGTACGAAGCCAACATGGCGATGCAGAACTGCGACGTGCTGATCGCCATCGGCGCGCGTTTCGACGACCGCGTGATTGGCGACCCGAAGCATTTCGCGTCCTCGCCGCGCAAGATCATCCATATCGACGTCGATCCGTCATCCATTTCCAAGCGCGTGAAGGTGGACATTCCCATCGTCGGCGACGTGAAGGAAGTGCTGAAGGATCTCATCGAGCAGCTGCAGCACGCCGAGCACGGCCCGGACACGGCGGCGCTCAAGACGTGGTGGGACGAGATTGAAGGCTGGCGCGCGAAGGACTGCCTCGCCTACGACCGCAAGAGCGACATCATCAAGCCGCAGTACGTGGTCGAGAAGCTCTGGGAACTCACCGACGGCAATGCCTTCGTGTGCTCGGACGTCGGCCAGCATCAGATGTGGGCCGCGCAGTTCTACCCGTTCAACAAGCCGCGCCGCTGGATCAACTCGGGCGGCCTGGGCACCATGGGCTTCGGCCTGCCGGCGGCGATGGGCGTGAAGATGGCCTATCCGGACGACGAAGTGGTCTGCATCACCGGCGAAGGCTCCATCCAGATGTGCATCCAGGAGCTCTCGACGTGCAAGCAGTACAACACGCCCGTCAAGATCATCTCGCTGAACAACCGCTATCTCGGCATGGTGCGCCAGTGGCAGCAGATCGAATACAAGAAGCGCTACTCCAGTTCGTACATGGACGCGCTGCCTGACTTCGTGAAGCTGGCCGAAGCGTTCGGCCACGTCGGCATCCGTGTCGAAAAGACGGCGGACGTCGAGCCGGCGCTGAAGGAAGCGCTGCGTCTCAAGGATCGCACCGTATTTCTCGACTTCCAGACCGATCCCACCGAAAACGTATTTCCGATGGTGCAAGCCGGCAAAGGCATCACGGAAATGCTGCTCGGGTCTGAGGATCTTTAACGCGGGTTTGCCTCGCGAGGCTCGTGCGCGCCTGTCTTCACAAAGGACATGCGCCGCGCGCGGGTTTTTCGGGCAGGCGCCATTCTGGAAACACATCGGGAAACACGAACATGAAACACATCATCTCCGTTCTGCTGGAAAACGAACCGGGCGCGTTATCGCGCGTCGTGGGACTGTTTTCGGCACGCGGCTATAACATCGAAACGCTGACGGTGGCGCCGACCGAAGACAGCTCGCTGTCGCGGCTGACCATCGTCTCGATTGGCTCGGACGACGTGATCGAACAAATCACGAAGCACCTGAACCGCCTGATCGAGGTGGTGAAAGTGGTCGACCTGACAGAGGGCGCCCACATCGAGCGCGAGCTGATGCTCATCAAGGTCAGGGCGGTCGGCAAGGAACGCGAAGAGATGAAGCGCATGGCGGACATTTTCCGCGGCCGCATCATCGACGTGACCGAAAAGACCTACACGATGGAACTGACCGGCGCGTCCGACAAGCTCGACGCGTTCATCCAGGCGCTCGACGCCACGGCGATCCTCGAAACGGTTCGCACGGGCAGCTCCGGCATCGGCCGGGGCGAGCGCATCCTCAAGGTGTAACGGCGGGTATAACGGCGCGGCTCATCTCTTCAGCAGCACACGTAGCGCAACCTATTTCAACGCATCATCAGGACTCAAGGAACCACCATGAAAGTTTTCTACGACAAGGACGCCGACCTCTCCCTCATCAAGGGCAAGCAAGTCACCATCATCGGTTATGGCTCGCAAGGCCATGCACACGCGCTGAACCTGAAGGAAAGCGGCGTGAACGTGACGGTCGGCCTGCGCAAGGGCGGCGCATCGTGGAGCAAGGCCGAGAACGCCGGCCTCAAGGTGAAGGAAGTGGGCGAAGCCGTGAAGGGCGCGGACGTCGTCATGATGCTCCTGCCCGACGAGCAGATCGCCGAGGTGTACAAGAACGAAGTGCACGCCAACGCCAAGGAAGGCGCGGCGCTGGCCTTCGCGCACGGCTTCAACGTGCATTACGGCCAGGTGATCCCGCGCGCGGACCTCGACGTCATCATGATCGCGCCGAAGGCCCCGGGCCACACCGTGCGCGGCACGTACCAGCAAGGCGGCGGCGTGCCGCACCTGATCGCCGTGGCGCAGGACAAGTCGGGTTCGGCACGCGATGTCGCGCTGTCGTACGCGGCGGCCAACGGCGGCGGCCGTGCCGGCATCATCGAAACGAACTTCCGTGAAGAAACCGAAACCGACCTGTTCGGCGAGCAGGCGGTGCTGTGCGGCGGTACGGTCGACCTGATCAAGGCCGGTTTCGAAACGCTGGTGGAAGCGGGCTACGCGCCGGAAATGGCGTACTTCGAGTGCCTGCACGAGCTGAAGCTGATCGTCGACCTGATCTACGAAGGCGGCATCGCGAACATGAACTACTCGATCTCGAATAACGCCGAATATGGCGAGTACGTGACGGGTCCGCGCATCATCACCGAAGACACGAAGAAGGTGATGAAGGAAGTCCTGAAGGACATCCAGACCGGCGAGTACGCGAAGAGCTTCATCATCGAGAACCGCGCCGGCGCGCCGACGCTGCAATCGCGCCGCCGCATCACGGCCGAGCACCAGATCGAACAGGTTGGTGCAAAGCTGCGCGCGATGATGCCGTGGATCGCCAAGAACAAGCTGGTCGACCAGTCGAAGAACTAAGGTCTTTCGCCAGTCACGCTTCTTGCTGCCTCAAAAGCCGTCCGGACGCCCTTGGCGCCGGGCGGCTTTTGTTATCCTACGGTTTTCAAAAATACAGAACCCGTTCATGAACTATCCTCATCCGATCATCGCCCGCGAAGGCTGGCCGTTCATCGCCATTGCGGCTGTCGTCGCCATCCTCGTGCAGGCGATGGGCGGCTTGGGCTTCGCCTGGATCTTCTGGCTGATCGTGATTTTCGTCGTCCAGTTCTTCCGCGATCCGGCGCGTCCCATTCCCTCGCAGGCCAACGCCGTGCTGTGTCCGGCCGACGGCCGCATCGTCGCCGTGGAAACCACGCATGATCCGTATGCTGGCCGCGAGGCGCTCAAGATCAGCGTGTTCATGAACGTGTTCAACGTGCATTCGCAACGCTCGCCGGTGGACGGCGCCATCACCAAGGTGCAGTACTTCCCGGGCGCGTATCTGAACGCGGCCGTCGACAAGGCTTCCACCGAGAACGAGCGCAATGCTGTCGTGCTGCAGACGGCTGCCGGTCATACGGTGACGTCGGTGCAGATCGCCGGTCTGATCGCGCGACGCATCCTGTGCTACGTGCATGTCGGCGAACCGCTCACGCGCGGTCAGCGCTACGGTTTCATCCGCTTCGGCTCGCGGGTCGATGTCTATCTGCCGGTGGGAAGCCGTCCGCGCGTGTCGATCGGCGAGAAGGTTTCGGCCTCGTCGACGATCCTCGCCGAGTTCGCGGAATAACGCGGAGGTTCCATGGCGGCATTCAAACCGCGCCGTAACCGCGTGAACGGCGCTTCGCCGCGCGCGTTCCGCCGCAACAAGGCCGTGCAGGACGTGGGCGTCGTCGAGACGCGCCGCGCCAAGCGGCAGCAGTTCCTCAAGAAGCGCGGCATTTATCTCCTGCCGAACGCGTTCACCACGGCCGCGCTGTTTTGCGGCTTCTTCGCCGTCGTGCAGGCGATGAACGTGCGCTTCGAGATTGCGGCCATCGCCATTTTCGTCGCGATGGTGCTCGACGGCATGGACGGCCGCGTCGCCCGCATGACGCACACGCAGAGTGCGTTCGGCGAGCAGTTCGACAGTCTTTCCGACATGGTGTCGTTCGGCGTCGCGCCGGCGCTCGTGATGTACGAGTGGGTGCTGAAGGATCTCGGCCGCTGGGGCTGGCTTGCGGCATTCGTGTATTGCTCGGGCGCGGCGCTGCGGCTCGCGCGCTTCAATACGAATGTCGGCGTGGTCGACAAGCGCTACTTCCAGGGCTTGCCTTCGCCGGCGGCGGCGGCGCTGATCGCCGGCTTCGTGTGGCTCGCCACCGATAACCGCGTGCCGCTCAAACTCGTGTGGCTGCCGTGGGTGGCGTTCGCGCTCACCATCTATGCAGGCGTCACGATGGTGTCGAATGCGCCGTTCTACAGCGGCAAGGCGCTCGACGTGCGCTATCGCGTGCCGTTTGCAGGCGTGCTGCTGGTGGTGGTGGCGTTCGTGCTGGTGTCGTCGGATCCGCCGGTGATGCTGTTCTGCCTGTTCGTGCTGTATGGCTTTTCGGGCTATATCTGGTGGGGCTATCTCGCGATGCGCGGGCGGCAGAATCCGGCGCGCAGTTCGCAGCGGGATCATTAGAACCTTCTGCGTCTTCATGCGAAAAGGCGGCAACCGTGAGGTGTGCCGCCTTTTTGCATTTCCGGTGCTGGCTCGGTCAATTCACTGCGGTCAACCTGCGACCAGCGTGCCGTTCTCGACTCGCACGCGCTGACCCTGGCCAAACGGCGGCGCGTTCTTATAGGTGAAATAGCGCGTGTGGCCGTTCTCCATGCGCACGCGGACCGAATAATCGGTTTCGCTGCGAACGTGCTTCTCGACCGAGTTGCCGGCCAGACCGCCGCCGAGCGCGCCGAGCAGGGTCATCGCAGTGCGGCCGCCGCCGCGCCCGAACTGGTTGCCGACGACACCGCCCGCCACAGCGCCGCCGACCGCGCCAATCCCCGTGCCATGGCCTTCGCGCTTGACGGCGGAGATGGCTTCGACGGTGCCACACGTCGAGCAATAGGCCGGGTGTTGCGGCGGTTGCTGTGCGTAGGACGGTTGAGCGGGCTGCGGCTGTTGCTGGGCGGCTTGTTGAGCGGCTCGCTGTTGCGCTGCTTGCTGAGCGGCTTGCTGAGCAGCTTGTTGCTGCGCGGCTTGTTGCTCGGCAGCCTGCTGCTGTGCCGCGGCCGATTGCTGCGTCGAGCTGGGCGCTGCCGAGTCGACCACAGGCTGCTGAGCGACCGCAGCCGATTGCGTCTGCGGATTCTGCGCCGAGTTGCTGGTTGCCTTCGGGAAGAGTCCGGTCATGGCCGCCGTGGCCACGAGGCTGGCGACGATCACCGCGCCCGCCGCTGTCGCGATGAGCGGATGCAGACGCCGCTGCGGCGGCTGCGCGCCGCTCGAAGCGGGCGAGGTGCTGAATTTATTCGTCCCGTTATCCATCTTTTGAACCTCCTCTCGAGGCAATGTGTTGCGGCAGGGCCGACTGTCACGGTCATTGTCGGGCAAACCCGGATTCTTCGCTTTTTCGGGTTGTAACAATTTCGCGGAATCGCACGGCAAGAAGAAAAGCACAACGGATGCCAGCCTGAAAGGCCTTCAGCAAAGGGACGGCTGCGAGGGATGGCTTGAAACTTTTACCCGCAGTAACAGAAAAGCGTTCAGACGAAAAAAAAGCGCGCCCGGACGGGGCGCGCTTCGAGGCCGCAAAAAGCAAGAAGAATCAGTCTTCGCGACGCAGATGCGGGAACAGGATGACGTCGCGAATGCTGGGGCTGTCGGTGAGCAGCATCACCAGACGATCGATGCCGATCCCGCAGCCGCCTGTCGGCGGCATGCCGTATTCGAGCGCGCGGATGTAGTCGGCGTCGAAATACATGGCTTCCTCGTCGCCGGCGTCCTTCTGGTCGACCTGCTTCTGGAAGCGCGCGGCCTGGTCTTCCGGATCGTTCAGCTCCGAGAAGCCATTGGCGATTTCACGGCCCGTGATGAACAGCTCGAAACGCTCGGTGATGCCCGCAACCGAATCCGACGCGCGCGCGAGCGGCGACACTTCGATCGGGTAATCGACGATATAGGTCGGCTCCCACAACTGCGATTCCGCCGTCTCTTCGAACAGCGCCAGTTGCAGCGAACCGACTCCGGCATTCAAAAAGGCCGGCTGCGAAGTATCGACGCCGAACTTCTTCAGTTCCGTGCGCAGGAATGCGCCGTCCGTCAGTTGCGCGTCGGTGTACTGCGGCGCGTACTTCTGGATGGCCTGATTGATCGTCAGCCGATGGAACGGCTTCGCCAGATCCAGTTCGCGCCCCTGATACGTGATGGTCGCGGTGCCGAGCGCATCGATGGCTGCCTGGCGGATCAGCTGTTCGGTGAAGTCCATCAGCCAGCGGTAATCCGTGAAGGCCGCGTAAAACTCCATCATCGTGAATTCCGGATTGTGACGCGGCGACACGCCTTCGTTCCGGAAGTTACGGTTGATCTCGAACACGCGCTCGAAGCCGCCGACGATCAGCCGCTTCAGATACAGCTCCGGCGCGATGCGCAGGAACATTTGCATGTCGAGCGCATTGTGATGCGTGACGAAGGGCTTGGCCGCCGCGCCGCCCGGAATCGGGTGCAGCATCGGCGTTTCGACTTCCATGAAGTTGGCCTGCGCCATGAAGTTGCGGATCGACGTGACGGCCTTGGTGCGCGCCATGAAGGTCTGGCGCGATTCCGGCGTGACGATCAGGTCCACATAACGCTGGCGATAGCGCGTTTCCTGGTCGGCGAGGCCATGGAACTTGTCGGGCAGCGGACGCAGCGCTTTCGACAGCAGGCGCAGTTCCGTGCAGCGCACCGACAGTTCGCCCTTGTTGGTGCGGAACAGCACGCCCTTGGCGGCGATGATGTCGCCCAGGTCCCACTTCTTGAAGGCGTCGTAGGTTTCGGCGCCGACATCGGCGGGCGTGATGAAGAACTGGATCTGGCCGCTGCCGTCCTGAACCGTGGCGAAGCTCGCCTTGCCCATCACGCGCTTGAGCATCATCCGTCCGGCCAGCGCGACGGGCAGGGGATTCGCCTCGAGCGCGTCCTTGTCGGTGTCGGCATAGCCGGCTTGCAGCGCGGCGGCCTGGTGCGTCGGACGGAAGTCGTTCGGATAGGCGACGCCCTGCTCGCGTAGCGCGCGCAGTTTCTCGCGCCGCTCGGCCATGATCTGGTTTTCTTCCAGTTCGGGAGCGGCGCCCGGTTGAGTCGGTTCGGTCATGATGGTGTGGCTTGAATATGAGGCAAAGGCGCAGCGAAACGAACGCGGCGCGGCCGCAAAGCCGCGCCGCTTGGGGCAGGTCAGACGCCCTGTTTCAGGCTCGCGCTGATGAAGTCGTCGAGGTCGCCGTCGAGCACGGCGCGCGTGTTGCTCATTTCGACGCTCGTGCGCAGGTCCTTCACGCGGCTCTGGTCGAGCACGTAGGAGCGGATCTGATGGCCCCAGCCCACGTCGGTCTTGCTCGATTCGAGCTTGTCCTGTTCGGCCTGGCGCTTGCGCATCTCGAACTCATAGAGACGCGCCTTCAGCATCTGCATGGCTTCCGCGCGGTTGCGGTGCTGCGAGCGGTCGTTCTGGCACTGCACGACGATGCCGGTCGGCGCATGCGTGAGACGCACGGCGGAGTCGGTCTTGTTGATGTGCTGGCCGCCCGCGCCCGACGCGCGATACGTGTCCGTGCGGATGTCGGCGGGATTGATCTCGATCTCGATGGAATCGTCGATTTCCGGATACACGAACACCGACGAGAACGACGTATGCCGTCCGCCCGACGAATCGAACGGCGACTTGCGCACCAGCCGGTGAATGCCGGTTTCCGTGCGCAGATAGCCGTAGGCGTACTCGCCCTCGACCTTGATGGTCGCGCTCTTGATGCCGGCGACGTCGCCTTCGGATTCTTCCAGCACTTCGGTCTTGAAGCCCTTGCGCTCGCAGTAGCGCAGGTACTGGCGCAGCAGCATGGACGCCCAGTCGCAGGCCTCGGTGCCGCCGGCGCCGGCCTGGATGTCGATGAAGCAGTTGTTCGGGTCGGCCGGGTTGGAGAACATCCGGCGGAATTCCATGTCCTCGACGCGCACCCGCAGGGCGTCGGCATCGGCTTCGGACGCGACCAGCGTGTCCTCGTCCTCTTCCTCGCGCGCCATCTCGAAGAGTTCGTTGGCGTCGCTCAGGTCGCTGTCGAGCGCGGTGAGCGTCGAGACGACGCCGTCGAGCAGCTTCTTTTCACGACCGAGCGCCTGGGCGTTCTTCGAGTCGTTCCAGACGTTCGGATCTTCGAGTTCCTTGTTGACTTCGGCTAGACGCGCGGACTTGGCGTCGTAGTCAAAGATACCCCCGTAGCTCGCCCGCGCGACGGCGCAGGTCGGCCAGAAGGCTTTCGATCGCGTTGAGACGTTCCGCTTCCATTGTCGATCTTCGGCTTCGTAAAAAGAGCAAATTATAGCCGATCGACCGCGTTTTCCCGTGCGGGACCGGCCGTGGAGGCCGTTTTCAGCCCGCGTGCTCGACAATCAATTGCACCCGCGCGACGCCATTCCACGAATCGCTGACGAGCCGGTACGCGACGGTCGCGCGCGGCGGCAGCGGATCGACGTGGTTGAACCAGATCGCGTTGAAACGCTGGCGGCCGCGCAGCAGCGAGAGCTTCAGGTGCTTGTCCTTCACGAGCGCCTGCGAGGCGACTTCGAATTCGCCGGAGAAAGTGGGCGCCGGAAAGCCCTGGCCCCACACGGCGGCGTCGAGCATTTCGACGAACTGCGGCGTGAAGTAAGCGTCCTCCAGTTCGCCGTCGGTTTCGACGGTGCGCGCAAGCGCGTCCGCGGTCAGCCATTCACGGCCGACTGCTTCGAACGCGGCGGTGAAGCGCGGGATGTCGGCGGTGGCGAGCGTGAGGCCCGCGGCCATCGCGTGGCCGCCGAACTTGTGGATCAGGCCAGGCTCGCGCTTGCTGATGAGATCCACGGCATCGCGCAGATGAAACCCCGGGATCGAACGGCCGGAGCCCTTGCAGAGCACGCCGCTGTCGTCGGCGTGGGCGAACGTGAACGACGGCCGGTGAAAGCGTTCCTTCAGCCGCCCCGCGACGATCCCGATCACGCCCTGATGCCAGCTCGCGTCGTAGAGCGTGAGCGTCGCGCGCTCGCCGCAATCGAGCGTCTGCAGTTCGGCCAGCGCCTGCTGCTGCATGCCGGCTTCGATTTCCCGGCGTTCGCGGTTCATGCCGTCGAGTTGCTGCGCGAGTTCCCAGGCGCGGCCGATGTCGTCGGTGGTCAGGCATTCGATGCCGAGCGACATGTCCGACAACCGGCCCGCCGCATTCAGGCGCGGCCCGAGCGCGAAGCCGAGATCGAAGCCCGAGGCGGTGCGCGCGTCGCGGGCGGCGGCGCGGAACAGCGCCGCGATGCCCGGCTGCATGCGCCCCGAGCGGATCCGCTTGAGGCCTTGCGCGACCAGGATGCGATTGTTGCAGTCGAGCTTCACGACATCGGCGACGGTGCCGAGCGCGACCAGATCGAGCAGGCCGTCGAGGCGCGGTTCGGGCACATCCTGATTCTGATACGTACCGCGGCGGCGCAGTTCGGCGCGCAACGCAAGCAGCACGTAGAACATCACGCCGACGCCCGCCAGGCACTTGCTCGGAAACACGCAGCCCGGCTGGTTCGGATTGACGATCGCGCGCGCGGCGGGAAGTTCGTCGCCGGGCAGGTGATGATCGGTCACGAGCACGTCGATGCCGAGCGCGTTCGCGGCCGCGACGCCGTCCACGCTGGCAATGCCGTTGTCGACCGTGATCAGCAGTTCGGGCAGGCCAGACGCCGAGCGCGCCGCCAGGTCGACGATTTCCGGCGTCAGCCCGTAGCCATACTCGAAGCGGTTCGGCACCAGATAGTCGATGTTCGCGCCGAACATGCGCATGCCGCGCACGGCCACGGCGCAGGCGGTGGCGCCGTCGCAGTCGTAGTCCGCGACGACCAGCATGCGTTTGCCCGCTTCGAGCGCGTCGGCGAGCACGACGGCGGCGTCGTCGCAACCCTTGAGGCCGGCGGGCGGATGCAGGCGCTTGAACTCGGTTTCCACTTCGTCGGGCGTGCGCACGCCGCGCGCCGCGTACAGCCGGGCGATGACGGGATGCAGCCCGTGGCGCGCGAGCGCTTCGGCATCGGCGGGGGAGGCGGCACGGGTAACGATTCGCGTCATTCGGAAAAGCCTTATTCGATGAGCAGCGCCGCGACCGGCCGGCGCCGCCAGAATTTGCGCAGGTCGCCGCGCGTGACGCCGAGCGTGACCGAACCCGTGTCGCCGCACAGCGTCAGTTCGAAGCGGCCGAGCGAGCCGTCGGTGAGCGCCTGCAGCGCCGGCGCGAACCACGTCTCTTCGAGCGTCCTGAGTGCGGCATTCCAGCGCGCCCAGTCCTGTTCGATGAAGGGCGCCGAGAACGGATCGAGTTCGACGAGCGTCGTGCCGGACTTGCCGGACGTATCCGCCGGCAGCGCCGCGAACGACTCCGGCGGCCGCGACGGCTCGATGCCCGCCGCCAGCGCCAGTCCGCGCGTGGCCGCGGCCTCCGACAGCACGCGCGCGAACGGGCTCGTCACCGGACGCAGCGCCCCTTGCGCGTGCAGCCAGATCGAGTTGATGGCGGGCAGGCCGCGCGACTCGCGTTCGAGATTCAGCGGCTGTTCGAACCATGCCATCTGCACTTCGTTCTGCAGCTTCATCCAGGCGCGCGAACGCTCGCCGGTGCGGGCTTCGTGCGGCAGCCAGATTTCGATGTTGCGGCCCGTCGCGCGCAGCGGCGCCGCGCCGGCGAGCGTACCCAGCGCCGCGCCCGACACGTACCAGCGCAAGGGCGTCGGCGCCTGCAACGTCAGGCCCTGATCCTCGATCAGCGGGCGCGCGAGTTCGAGCAGCACGCGGGCTTCCTCGGTATGCACGCCGAGCGTATCCGGATCGATCAGCACCAGATGATCGTGGGCGATCCGCACATGCACCGGTTCGATGCAGGCCCACGAGGCATCGCCGGGCGTGCCGCCGTCGGCGAGCAGCATGAAGGGGGCGAGCGGGGCATCGTCGGCATGGCGCTGGTCGGCGGGCGTGACCGCGCCGAAGCGTCGCGCAACCCAGCGTTCGTGCGGCAGCGTGCGCTGAAAGTCTTCGCCGATCACGCGTTCTTCGAGCGTGGCGCGGGCCAGCAGTTTGTCGAGCGCCGCGCCCTCCAGGCCATGCAGGGCGGTGGCGGCATCGGCGGCCGAGGGCAGCGCGAAGGGCAGCAGGAGATGAAGTGCAGGGAGTGCGTGAGCGGGCATGATGCCCGGCATTGTAGGGCAAAGCGCTTTTGCCGATGCCGCGCGCGGCGTGATTTCGACTCGCCCGCAGGACTCGCCCGCAACGCAGGTTCCTGCGTGGCTTTCTTCATATATGGCAAACTTTCGCAAATTTCACGCGCGGGGGCGGCGGCATCGGCGTCTTGCAGGCCGGAGGCGCGCTGGCCGTCATGCATCCACCACGGCCGCCCGGGCGTATTCACACGGTGTCATCAGGGCGCCGCAACGCTTGACCAGCAGCAAAAAAGGACTCGCTTGAAACTTCCGTACGAATGGCAGATCGGCTGGCGCTACACGCGCGCCAGCAAACGCACCACAGGCAACGGCTTCATCTCGTTCATCGCGCTCGTTTCGATGGCGGGCATCGCGCTCGGCGTCGCCGCACTGATCGTCGTGCTCTCCGTGATGAACGGCTTCCAGAAGGAAGTGCGCGACCGCATGCTGTCCGTGCTCGCGCACGTCGAGATCTTCTCGCCGACCGGTTCCATGCCCAACTGGCAACTCACCGCGCAGGAAGCGCGCCGCAATCCGGAAGTGATCGGCGCGGCGCCTTATGTCGAAGCGCAGGCGCTGCTCACGCGCCAGGGCGCGGTCAGCGGCGTCGCGCTGCGCGGCGTGGAGCCTTCGCTGGAGCCGGAAGTCTCGGACATCGGCAAGGAGATGCGCGCGGGCAAGCTGACGGATCTCGTGCCGGGCGGCTTCGGCATCGCGCTGGGCAAGGATCTCGCAATGAACCTGGGCGTGATGACCGGCGACAAGATCACGCTGGTCGCGCCCGAAGGCACCATCACGCCCGCCGGGATGATGCCGCGCCTCAAGCAGTTCACGGTGGTGGGCATCTTCGAGTCCGGCCACTACGAGTACGACTCCACGCTGGCGCTGATCGAGATCAAGGACGCGGAGGCGCTGTTCCGCCTGCCCGCGCCCACCGGCGTGCGGCTGCGTCTGAAGGACATGCAGCGCGCGCCGCAGGTGGCGCGCGAGCTGGCGAAGACGCTGTCCGGCGATCTCTACATTCGCGACTGGACGCAGCAGAACAAGACCTGGTTCTCGGCCGTGCAGATCGAGAAGCGCATGATGTTCATCATCCTCACGCTGATCATCGCGGTGGCGGCGTTCAACCTGGTGTCGTCGCTGGTGATGACCGTCACTGACAAGCAGGCCGACATCGCCATCCTGCGCACGCTCGGCGCGCAGCCGGGCTCGATCATGAAGATCTTCGTCGTGCAGGGTGTGACGATTGGCTTCATCGGCACGGCGCTCGGCGTGACCTTCGGCTGCCTGATCGCGTGGAGCATTCCGTGGCTGGTGCCCATGATCGAGCATCTGTTCAACGTGCAGTTCCTGCCGTCCTCGGTGTATTTCATCAGCGAGCTGCCGTCCGAGCTCGTGCCCGGCGATGTCGCGAAGATCGGCGTCATCGCGTTCCTGTTGTCGTCGCTCGCGACGCTCTATCCGAGCTGGCGCGGCGCGAAGATTCGTCCGGCGGAGGCGCTGCGCTATGAGTGATCTGATTCCCGCCGACAATGTGGTGCTGAACGCCTCGGCCATTTCGAAGGCTTTCGTGCAGGGCGGCTTCAACGTGCCCGTGCTCAACAACGCCCAGTTGCAGGTGATGAAGGGCGAGAAGCTGGCGATCGTCGGTGCGTCCGGTTCGGGCAAGAGCACGCTGCTGCACGTGCTCGGCGGCCTCGACGAACCGAGCGCCGGCAAGGTGTCGCTGCTCGGCAAGCCGTTCACCGAGCTGAAGGAGAAGGAGCGCAACGAGCTGCGCAATCGCGCGCTCGGCTTCGTCTATCAGTTTCATCATCTGTTGCCGGAATTCACCGCGCTCGACAACGTCGCGATGCCGCTGCGCATCCGCCGCATGACCGAGGAAGCGTCGCGCAAGCAGGCGCAGGAGATGCTGGAACGGGTGGGCGTGGGGCATCGGGCGAAGCATCGGCCGGGCGAGCTGTCGGGCGGCGAGCGGCAGCGCGTGGCGATTGCCCGCGCGCTCGTCACGCGGCCCGCCTGCGTGCTCGCCGACGAGCCCACCGGCAACCTCGACAGCGGCACCGCGGACACCGTGTTCAACCTGATGCTGGAGTTGTCGCAGACGCTGGAGACGAGCTTCGTGATCGTCACGCACGACACGGATCTGGCCGCGCGCTGCGACCGCATCATGCGCCTGCGCGACGGCGTGCTGCACGAAGAGCCGGTGGTGCCGGTCTGATCCTGGGTCTGCGCGGAGGGCGTCATGTGGATCGATACGCACTGTCATCTCGATGCCGGCGAATTCGACGCCGATCGTGACGCCGTCGCCGGGGCCGCGCACGCGGCAAAGGTCGCGCGCATCGTGATTCCGGGCGTGGGGCGCTTCAACTTCGACACGGTGCGCGAGCTGGCGCATCGGATCGCGGGCGGGGCGTATGCGCTCGGCATTCATCCGCTGTACACGCCCGGCGCCACCGACGACGACCTGCGCGTGCTGCGCGAGCAAATCGCGGCGAGCATGGACGATCCGCGCTTCGTGGGTATCGGCGAGATCGGGCTCGACTACTTCGTGCCGACGCTCGACGATGCCCGCCAGCAGTTCTTCTTCCACACCCAACTGAAGCTGGCGCACGAGTTCGGCCTGCCGGTGATCTGCCACGTGCGCAAGTCGCAGGACAAGGTGCTGAAAGGCCTGCGCGTGCACGACATTCATCAGGGCATCGCGCATGCGTTCAACGGCAGTTTCCAGCAGGCGGAGGCGTTCATCGCGCAGGGCATGCGGCTCGGTTTCGGCGGCAACCTGACGTTCGAGCGCGCGCTGCAGATCCGGCGGCTCGCCACCGATCTGCCGCTCGACGCGATCGTGCTCGAAACCGACGCGCCCGACATCGCGCCCTCATGGCGCTACAAGCAGCGCAACACGCCGGATCAGGTGGCGCGCATCGCGCAGGTGCTGGCGCAACTGCGCGGCATCGATGAACCCGCGCTTTCCCTAGGCACAACGGCCAGCGCACACGCGGCGCTGCCACGGCTCGCGCTAGCTTCCTCATAATCGTTTCGTCGGATGCAAGGTGGTTTGCGTTCGCGACGGCAATGAGGACGAGGAAGCGGTGCGGGCGATTCTGCTGGGATATGCGTTGGGCATCGGATGGCTTCAGCAGCAGGCGCACTTGCCGGGCGGCTTCGGGTGGCTCGTTTGCTGTGCCGGCTTCTTGGTGGCAATCGGACTGGGCATCGCGAAGCCGCGGCTGCGCGTGGCGAGCTTCACGATTGCTGCTTGCATCGCGGGCTTTGCGTTTGCGGCATGGCGGGCCGAAGTGCGCTTGCAGCGGCAGTTGCCGCTTGCTTACGAGCAAAGGGATATCGAACTGAGCGGCTTCGTGCGCGGCATGCCCGACCCACGCGCCGACGGCACGCGTTTGCTCTTCGAGATCGAATCGAATGGCGCGCGGCTCGAGGACTTTCCACGCGTCGTGCGCTTGCTGTGGATGCCGAAGGAGGGCGCGCTGCTGCCAACCTTGTACGCGGGTGAGCGCTGGCGCCTGACCGTGCGCCTGAAGCGTCCGCACACTGAGGCGAACTTCGCGCTTCGGGATGGCGAAGCGAGCTTGCTGGAACGCAATATCCGCGCGACGGGCGTCATCTCTGCCACGCCCGCGCCGCAGCGTTTGAAGCCGGACGCCAGCGGGCCGCTGCTTGCGCTCGACCGCTTGCGTACACGGTTGCGTGAGCGCATCGACAGCGTGCTTGACGATGCGCCGCATCGCGGCATCGTCGTCGCGCTGGCGGTCGGCGCACAGAACGCCGTCAGCGAGGAGGACTGGCGCGTGATGCGCGCCACCGGCACGAGTCATCTAGTCGCGATCTCCGGCTTGCACATCGGCTTCGTCGCGGGACTGGCGGGTCTGCTGTGCGGCTTCGTCTGGAAGCGCGTGAGGCTGCGCGGCGTCCCGGCGCCGTTGCTCGCAGCGGCTCCGAAGGCGGCAATGCTCGGCGCAGTCGCGTGCGCCGCGTTTTATGCCGCGCTGGCCGGCTTCAACGTGCCCGCGCAACGCGCGCTGTGGATGCTGCTGATCGCCGCCTGTGCGCTGTTCAGCGGGCGGCGGCCGGCGTCGTCACTGGTGCTGCTTTGGGCGCTCGCATGCGTGCTGACCGCCGATCCTTGGGCGGTGACGTCGCCGGGGTTCTGGCTGTCGTTCGGGGCCGTGGGCGCGATACTGTTCGCGCTCGCTTCGGCGGGCCGCGCCGCCTCCCGGCGGATGACGCCGGATGACGACGACATCGACCAATGGGACCGCGTCGATCCGAGCGAAGTGGGCCAGCGGCCCGCGCCGTCTCCCGGCGCGCGGCGCACCGTCGCACGCGTGCTCCACTTCATGCGCCGCTGCGCGCGCCGCGTGCGGGAGCGGATGGCGGCCGGCGTGCGCGTTCAGTACGCGGTGACACTCGCGCTCGCGCCGCTCACCGTCTGGTGGTTCTCACAGATCCCCTTGCTTGGACCGCTCGCGAACATCTTCGCCATCCCATGGATCAGCGTGCTCGTCACGCCCGCGACGCTCGCCGGCCTGCTGCTGCCCGCGCCCTTCGACGCGCCCTTGCTGCATATGGCACACGCCGCACTCGCCGTGCTGTGCGACTTGCTGGCGCGCCTCGCCGCCGCAGCGCCCGCGTCGCTCTGGCAGTTGCCCCGGCCGGAGCCGTTCGCGCTGGCGGCGGCGTGCATCGGCGTTCTATGGGCATTGGCGCCGCAGGGCTGGCCGCTGCGCTGGGCCGCACCGCTGACCTGGCTGCCGCTGCTCGCGCCCGCGCCGCATCCGGCGCCGCCGGGCGCGTTCCGCGTGACCGCGCTGGATATCGGCCAAGGCTCGGCGCTCGTCATCGAAACCGCGCATCATGCGCTGCTGTTCGACGCCGGCCCTGGTCCGGAATCGACCCATGCGGGCGAGCGCATCGTCGCGCCGTATTTGCTCGCCACCGGCGTAACTACGCTCGATGCGCTCGTCATCAGTCATTCCGATTCGGATCACGCGGGCGGCGCGCCCGCCGTGCTGCGGATGGTCGCCGTGCGGCAACTGCTCGCCTCGCTGCCCGCGCAGGACGCGCTCTGGGCATCCGCCCGCGCGCGCGGCATCGAGACGCTGCGCTGCGCGGCGGGCCAGCGCTGGCAATGGGACGGCGTCGGATTCCGCGTGCTGTGGCCGGAGCCCGCGCCGCTCACGGGCAAGCCGAACCGGCAATCGTGCGTGCTCAAGGTGACGAGCGCGGCGGGGCGGGCGGCGCTCTTCACGGCGGACATCGAGGCCGACGTCGAACGCGAGCTGCTCTCACGCGCCCGCGACGTCCTGCGCGCCGACCTGCTGATCGCACCGCATCACGGCAGCCGCACGTCGTCGACCGAGCCTTTCCTCGATGCCGTCGAGCCGCGCGCCGCGCTATTTCAGGTAGGCTATCGCAACCGTTTTCATCACCCGAATGCCAGCGTGTTCGCGCGCTACGGCCTGCGCGCCATGCCGCTGTCACGCAGCGACGAAGACGGCGCGGCGCGCGTCGAGATCGGCGCGGATCTCGTGCTCGAACGCTTCAGACAGACGCACGCCCGCTACTGGATGGGGCGCTGATCAGAACAAGAGCAGACAGAACCAGATCAACCGAACAAGCGCAACGGCAACGGAGGCGTGCACGCGTGAAAGACATCATCCAGTTTTCGCATGCGAACGGCTTTCCCGCATCGACCTATCGCACGATGTTCGCCGAACTGGCCGACGAATTCGAGATTCGCGGCATCGAATGCATTGGTCACGATCCGCGCTTTCCGGTCACGCAGGACTGGCCGCATCTGGCGGAGCAGCTCATCGACGACATGAACCGCCAGCGCGGCAGCACCGACGGCGAACCCGCGAAGGTCTGGCTCGTCGGGCATTCGCTGGGCGGCTATCTCTCGCTGCTGGCGGCGCTGAAGCGGCCGAACTGGGTGAAGGGCGTCGTGATGCTCGATTCGCCGGTGATCGCGGGCTGGAAGAGCGGTTTGTTGCGCATCACGCAGTGGACCGGACTGGACGAGCGGCTGTCGCCCGCCGCCGCCACGCGCAAGCGGCGCACGCACTGGGCAAGCCGCGACGAGGCATGGCGGCATTTTCACGCCAAGCCCGCCTTCGCGCGCTGGGACGAGCGCATGCTGGCCGACTACATCGACCGCGGCATGCGTGAAGCGCACCCTGAAGGCGGACGCACGCTGGCGTTCGACCGGCAGGTCGAATATCTGATCTATCGCACCTTGCCGCACACGCTCGGCGCGCGGCTCGCGCACGGCGCGCCGGTGCCGGCGGGCTTCATCGCGGGGACGCGTTCGCGCGAGGTGCGCCACGTGGGGCTCGGCATGACGCGGCGGATCGTCGGCGAGCGGCTCGAATGGCTGGACGGCAGCCATTTGTTTCCGATGGAACGCCCGATCGATACCGCGCGCGCCGTGCAGCGCATGATCACGGCGATGCGCATCGGCGTCTGACGCGACGCCCGACAGGGCTTGAAAAAGGGCACGAGGCGCACGTGCCGCGCGACGAAACGGTTTCCCGGAATGCGGGCAAAAACGCGCGCATTCTGAGCCCCTCCAGCGTCCAGGCACGCTTCGTGGGGCGCGGCCTTTACGGTATAATCCGTTTTTCCCGCGAGCATCTAGCGATGACCAAATATGTATTCGTCACCGGCGGCGTAGTGTCTTCCCTCGGCA
Organism: Caballeronia sp. LZ032; assembly: GCF_031451315.1. Taxonomy (NCBI): domain Bacteria; kingdom Pseudomonadati; phylum Pseudomonadota; class Betaproteobacteria; order Burkholderiales; family Burkholderiaceae; genus Caballeronia; species Caballeronia sp. LZ032. The sequence continues at coordinate 1,944,850 of NZ_JARUXP010000001.1, read as the reverse complement.
AGGGTATTGCCGCCGCCTCCCTCGCCGCGATCCTCGAATCGCGCGGTCTGAAAGTCACCCTTCTCAAGCTCGATCCCTACATCAACGTCGACCCCGGCACGATGTCCCCGTTTCAGCACGGCGAAGTGTTCGTGACGGAAGACGGCGCGGAAACCGATCTCGACCTCGGCCACTACGAGCGCTTCATCAGCACGAAGATGCGCAAGGCCAACAATTTCACCACCGGCCAGATCTACGAATCGGTGATCCGCAAGGAACGCCGCGGCGAGTACCTCGGCAAGACGGTGCAGGTCATTCCGCACATCACCAACGAAATCCAGGCGTTCGTCGAGCGCGGCGCGGCGGCGGCCACCTGCGGCCAGCCGGATGTCGCGATCGTCGAGATCGGCGGCACGGTGGGCGACATCGAATCGCTGCCGTTCCTCGAAGCCGCGCGCCAGATGAGCCTGCGCATGGGCCGCAACAGCGCGTGCTTCGTGCACCTGACGCTCGTGCCGTTCATCGCCACCGCGGGCGAACTGAAGACCAAGCCCACGCAGCACAGCGTGCAGAAGCTGCGCGAGATCGGTATCTATCCGAACGTGCTGCTGTGCCGCGCCGACCGCCCGATTCCCGACGACGAGCGCTCGAAGATCTCGATGTTCTCGAACGTGCCGGAAGACGCGGTGATCTCCGTATGGGACGCGGACAGCATCTACAAGATTCCGCAGATGCTCAACGACCAGCATCTCGACGACATCATCTGCGAGGAGCTCAAGCTCGCGCCGCCGCCGGCGGATCTCGCGATGTGGGCGGACCTCGTGCAGAAGCTCGAGCATCCGAAGAGCGAAGTGACCATCGGCATGGTCGGCAAGTATGTCGAGCTCACGGAGTCGTACAAGTCGCTGATCGAGGCGCTGCGCCACGCGGCCATCCATACGTCGACCAAGGTCAACATCGAATACATCGATTCCGAGCAGATCGACGCCGAAGGCACGGACGCCCTCAAGCATCTCGACGCCGTGCTGGTGCCGGGCGGCTTCGGCCGGCGCGGTACGGAAGGCAAGATCAAGGCCATCCGCTACGCACGCGAATCGAAGACGCCGTATCTCGGCATCTGTCTCGGCATGCAGCTCGCGGTCATCGAGTTCGCGCGCGACGTCGCCGGTCTCGCGGACGCGAACTCCACCGAGTTCGATCAGGACACGAAGAACCCGGTCGTCGCGCTCATCACCGAGTGGTACGACCGCGCGGGCCGCGTCGAGAAGCGCAGCGAGGAATCGGATCTGGGCGGCACCATGCGCCTCGGTTCGCAGAAGTGCCCGATCAAGCCGGGCACCATGGCCGAGCGCATCTACGGCACGGATGTGAACGAGCGTCATCGTCACCGTTATGAAGTCAATAACCGTTTCGTGCCCCAGCTCGAAGCAGGCGGGCTTATCATCAGCGCCCGTACCCCGAGCGAAGACCTGCCCGAAATGATGGAACTGCCGCAAGCGCTGCATCCGTGGTTTGTCGGCGTGCAGTTCCACCCCGAGTTCACCTCGACGCCGCGCGACGGGCATCCGCTCTTCAAGGCGTTCGTCGACGCCGCGCGCGCGCATGCGCAAGGCGCGGGCGCGACGTCGCAGGCCAAGGCCACCGCTGGAGCGCAAGCATGAAGCTGTGTCACTTCGAAGCCGGTCTCGACCAGCCGTTCTTCCTGATCGCGGGAACCTGCGTGGTCGAGTCGGAGCAGATGACCATTGACGTCGCCGGACGGCTGAAGGAAATCACCGCGAAGCTCGGCATCCCGTTCATCTACAAGTCGTCGTTCGACAAGGCGAACCGCAGCTCGGGCAAGTCGTATCGCGGTCCGGGCATGGACGAAGGCCTGCGCATCCTGGGCGAAGTGAAGAAGCAACTGGGCGTGCCCGTCTTGACCGACGTGCATGCCGAAGAGGAAATCGAAGCCGTGGCGTCGGTCGTGGACGTACTGCAGACACCCGCGTTCCTGTGCCGCCAGACGGACTTCATCCACGCGTGCGCGCGTTCGGGCAAGCCGGTCAACATCAAGAAAGGCCAGTTTCTCGCACCGCACGACATGAAGAACGTGATCGACAAGGCCCGTGACGCCGCGCGCGAAGCGGGCTTGTCGGAAGACCGCTTCATGGCGTGCGAGCGCGGCGTGTCGTTCGGCTATAACAACCTCGTCTCCGACATGCGCTCGCTCGCGATCATGCGCGAGACGAATGCACCGGTCGTGTTCGACGCCACCCACTCGGTGCAGTTGCCGGGCGGGCAGGGCACCAGTTCCGGCGGCCAGCGCGAGTTCGTGCCGGTGCTGGCGCGCGCGGCCATCGCCACGGGTGTCGCGGGCGTGTTCATGGAGACGCATCCGGACCCGGCCTGCGCGAAGTCGGACGGTCCGAACGCGGTGCCGCTGCATCGCATGGAAGCGCTGCTGGAAACGCTCATCACGATCGATCGCGCCGTCAAGAGCGGCCCGTTCCTCGAAAGTGATTTCAACTGAAACTGAGCGGCAACCGCCATTGCAGTTTCGCGGTGAAGAAGTACGATAGCGGGCGCCCGTGTCGGCGCCCGCATGCAGAGCAGCGGTCACGTGACGTGGCCGTGCAGGAGGAGCGGGCCGTGCCTGATGTGTTCGAAGGCATGGCCGTCATGACGAACCTGAAGCCGAACTTGAAGCCGAACTTGCAGCATTCAGCGGTCACGCAGGCAGTATCGTGACCGCATGTGCCGGTCCCGCATCAGCCTGACGGATTCAGTTCACCGCAGCGTCGGCCGCGCTTGTGACGAGCTTGTTACGCGTCGCGCAACGCTGCCGCGCCACTGAATCAGGGGTCGTGCATAAAGGGTCCGGGCGAAGCGCAGCAGGCGCGAGCGCCACGGCCAGTCCGGCCGCGCCGCGTCGTAACGCCTGACAGAATTCATCGTCATTTCTTGAGGAAACCATGAGTGCTATCGTAGATATCATCGGCCGCGAGATTCTCGATTCGCGAGGCAATCCGACCGTCGAATGCGACGTGTTGCTCGAATCGGGCACGATGGGCCGCGCCGCGGTGCCGTCGGGTGCGTCCACCGGTTCGCGCGAAGCCATCGAACTGCGCGACGACGAAGCCGGCCGCTACAACGGCAAGGGCGTGCTGAAAGCCGTCGAACACATCAACACCGAGATTTCCGAAGCCATCATGGGCCTCGACGCCTCGGAACAAGCCTTCCTCGACAAGACCCTGCTCGAACTCGACGGCACGGACAACAAGTCGCGTCTCGGCGCGAACGCGATGCTGGCCGTGTCGATGGCCGTCGCAAAGGCCGCCGCTGAAGAAGCCGGCCTGCCGCTGTACCGCTATTTCGGTGGCTCGGGCGCCATGCAGCTGCCGGTGCCGATGATGAATATCGTCAACGGCGGCGCGCACGCCAACAACAGCCTGGACATCCAGGAATTCATGATCGTGCCGGTGAGCCAGCCGACCTTCCGCGAAGCGCTGCGCTGCGGCGCCGAAGTGTTCCACGCGCTGAAGAAGATCCTGGCCGAGCGCGGCATGAGCACCGCCGTGGGCGACGAAGGCGGCTTCGCGCCGAACTTCGGCAGCAATGACGAGTGCCTCTCGACGATCCTGCAAGCCATCGAGAAGGCGGGTTATCGCGCCGGTGAGGACGTGCTGCTCGCGCTCGACTGTGCGGCGAGCGAGTTCTATCACGACGGCAAGTACCAGCTCGCGGGCGAAGGCCTGCAACTGTCGTCGAGCGAATTCGCCGACTACCTCGCCACGCTGGCCGACAAGTTCCCGATCGTCTCGATCGAGGACGGCATGCACGAAGGCGACTGGGAAGGCTGGCGGATCCTGACGGAAAAGCTCGGCAAGAAGATCCAGCTGGTCGGCGACGATCTCTTCGTGACCAACACGCGCATCCTGAAGGAAGGCATCGAGAAGGGCATCGCCAACTCGATCCTCATCAAGATCAACCAGATCGGCACGCTGACGGAAACCTTCGCGGCCATCGAAATGGCCAAGCGGGCGGGCTACACGGCTGTCATCTCGCATCGTTCGGGCGAGACGGAAGATTCGACCATCGCGGATATCGCGGTGGGCCTGAACGCCGGCCAGATCAAGACCGGCTCGCTGTCGCGCAGCGACCGCATCTCGAAGTACAACCAGCTGCTGCGCATCGAGGAAGATCTCGGCGATATCGCGAGCTACCCGGGCAAGTCGGCGTTCTACAACCTGCGCTAAAGCTTTCGCCGCTTTAGTCGATAAGGGTTCGTCAGTCTTATTTCCAGCCCGTCGCCCTCGGCCATTCGTCTTTTGCCGCCGGGCGACGCTTCTTTCGGCTACTTGAATGCGGCTCGTCACTGTCGTTCTGATTCTGTTGCTGGCGCTGATCCAGTACCCGCTTTGGTGGGGCCACGGCGGCTGGCTGCGCGTGCATGAACTGCAGCAGCAGCTTGGGCAGCAGACGGACAAGAACGCCAATCTGCGCCTGCGCAACGAGCGGGTGCAGGGCGAGGTTCAAGATCTGCAGAACGGCACGTCGGCGGTCGAGGAACGTGCGCGCTACGAGATGGGCATGGTGAAGGACAGCGAGGTCTTCGTGCAGTTCGTCTCGCCGAACTCTACCGCGCCCGTCAACTCGGCCAACGTGCCGGGCATGAGCGGGTCGACGCGTGGTCAGGTGTCGTCGGCGCCGTTGCGCGTCGTGCCGAATCCGGTGTCGCGCTCGAAGCAGGAGCTGCGCGATCTCGACCGCAAGGCGCAGAAGGACAAGGCGGCTGAAGCGAAGAAGAAGGGCGGCGCGCAGTAGCACTGCGGCGCGGTTCAGACAGACGAAAAAAATGGCGCGGTCACTTCGAGTGACTGCGCCATTTTTGTTTTCAGGAGCCGTGGGTTGCCGCGCTCACCACCAGGTGCCGATACCCACGCCCGTGCCCCAGTACGGTCCGCCCCAGCCGCCGCTCGAATAGCCGCCGTACACCGAAACTGGCGCGGGCGCCGGTGCGTAGAACTGCGACATCGTCCGCGCGGCTTCGCTGGCCGTGGCGGCCTGCTGCGATTCGTTGAGCGCCTGTTTGTCGATGGCGTTGTAGCGCGCCATCTGCTGCTGCGGCGTCAGCGCCTGTTGCGGCGCGGGCGCGGTATCGGGCAGACGGCTATAGATGGGTGACGGGCCGGGCGGTTCCATCGCGCAGCCCGCGACGAGCGCGAACCCCGCGACAAGTGCGAACGACCCCGTCAGCCGTTTACAGTCGGGCAGTGCGGTTTTCATCTTGCGACCTCCAGCGGGCCGGACATCTGAACGGAAAATCAGACTGAAGCTGCGGCGGGCTTTCCGTGAACCGCACCGCAGGCGACGCTCTCAAGCCTTGTTGCGCCCGACGCTCAATGACGCCGGTCCGACGCCGGGCTCACGCCTTGTGAGAGCTCTTTAGCGACGAAAAGTTGCGCGACGTCCACCGGGTCGAAGTCATAGCGCTGGTTGCAGAACTCGCAGTGCACCTCGACGCCGCCGCGCTCTTCAATGACGCTGTCCACTTCCTCGCGGCCCAGCATCTTCAGCATGCCGCCCACTTTCTCGCGCGAGCAGCTGCACTGGAAGCGCGCCGGCGCCGGATCGAAATGCTGGACGTTTTCCTGCCAGAAGAGCCGCTTGAACACGGTGTCCGGTTCTTCCTTCAGCAGTTCCTCGTTGGACAGCGTGCTGCCGAGATGGCAGACGCGCTGCCACGTATCGGCGTCGTGCTCGCCCGGATGCGGAACGATGCCGCCGTCGCCGGGCAGCTTCTGCAGCAGCATGCCGACCGCGCGATCGGTGTCGGCGGCGAGCCACAGGCGCGTGTCGAGCTGCTCGGAGTGGTGCATGTAGTGCTCGAGCACCTCGGCCATCGACGCCAGCGGGCCATGCTCGCCCGACAGCGGCACGATGCCCTGGTACGGCTGCTGGCCCGGCTTCTTGTCGGACGGATCGAGCGTGATCACGCAACGGCCGCGGCCATGCTGGTTCAGCAGCTCGCTGAGCGACATCTCGTCCTTCAGCTCGCTTTCCGCGCCGTCGGCCAGCTTGGCGGTGGCGCGCAGCGACAGGTTCGAATGGCACTGCACGACCAGCATCTTCACGGGGCCGTCGCCGTAGATCTGCATGACGAGCGTGCCGTCGAACTTGAGATTGGCCGACAGCAGCGCGCACGCCGCCATCATCTCGCCGAGCACGTTGCGCACGGCCACCGGGTACTGGCGGCGCGCGAGCACTTCCTGCCACGTATGGCGCAGCGAGACGATCTCGCCGCGCACGGGCGCCGCGTTGAACATGAATTTCTGCAACTGGTCGTTCACAACTCTTCCTTGGGTGTTGAGACTGGCCCGGATGTCCGGGTCTCAGCCGATGCGCACGAGCTGCGCCTTGTAATATTCGCGCCGGTCGGCATAGCTTGCCGTGGCCCCGCGCATGCGGGCGATGTCCGCTTCGCCGATCTCCCGGATGGCCTTCGCCGGCGCGCCGAGAATCAGCATGTTGTCCGGAAAGACCTTGCCTTCGGTGACCACGGCGCCCGCGCCAACCAGACAGTTGCGGCCGATCACCGCGCCATTCAAGACCACCGCCTGAATCCCGATCAGCGAGCCTTCCTTGACCGTGCAACCATGCAGCATCGCCTGATGGCCGACGGTGACGTCGTTTTCAATCGTCAGTGGAAAACCCGGGTCCGCGTGCAGCACCGCGCCTTCCTGCACGTTGCTGCCGCGCCCGACGACGATCGGCTCGTTGTCGCCGCGCAGGGCGGCGCCGGGCCACACGCTGGCGTTTTCCGCGAGCGTCACGCGACCGATGATGGTCGCGGTGTCCGCGAGAAACACGCTTTCGTGGATGGTGGGGGCGTCGTCGCCGAGTTTGTAGATGGCCACATTGTCTCCTGAGGCGTGGATTCGTATGAATGGATGCGAACGGGGCGTGGCCGGGGCGGGACCGGCGGCGGCGCTACAATGCGCGCCTGCCGGCACGGCGGCCGACGTCGTTGCGCGATGCGCGGGCGTGCGCCGGGATGTCCATTTTAGCCGTTTGCACTGGATGCCCGCCGATCGGGAATTTTCCGGCATCCTCTCTCCAGACCGCCACCATGCACGAGACCGCCACGCCCTCCGACACCGATGTCCGCCTGCTCGCGCTCGAGATCCTGCGCGAGCACGATCCCGCCGTGAAGGCGTCGCGCACGCGCGCGTTGTGGGACGCGGTGCGCGCGCAGGCCGCGCGGATCGATCCGGCGGGCGCTCCCGCCGATCCCGGCGATCTTCCCGGCCGTCCGGCGCGGCCCGCGCTGGTCGAGCCGTCGGCGCTGAAGCGGCGCGGCATGCAGTCGGAAGCGGGGCGCGCCGTGTTGCTGCACGCGCTGGCGCACATCGAGTTCAACGCGATCAACCTGGCCCTCGACGCCGTCTGGCGTTTCCCGGCCATGCCCGAAGATTTCTATCTCGACTGGCTCAAGGTGGCCGCCGAGGAGGCCCATCATTTCTCGCTGCTGAGCGCGCGGCTGGCCGAATTCGGCCATGCCTACGGCGATTTCCCGGCGCACGACGGCCTGTGGGACATGGCGCAGCGCACGCGCGGCGATGTGCTCGGCCGCATGGCGCTGGTGCCGCGCACGCTGGAGGCGCGCGGGCTGGACGCATCGCCGCCCATCCGCAAGCGGCTCGCGCAGGCGGGCGATCACGCGTCGGCAGCGATCCTGGACATCATCCTGCGCGATGAAATCGGCCATGTGCTGATCGGCAATCGCTGGTTCCGCTTTCTCTGCGACGCCCGGCAACTCGATCCCCACGCGACCTACGAAAGCCTCGCCGCCCGCTATCACGCGCCGCGGCTGCGCGGACCGTTCAATTTCGAGGCGCGCCGCGAAGCGGGTTTCGACGAAGCCGAACTGCGTGCGCTCTCAGGTCTCGACGACGGCCCGCCGCCGGTATAATCGAACGATCATCCTTTTTTATCTTGAGAAGGCGGGAACATGAAGGAATCGCGCTCCGAATTCGTCGATGCGTGCGGCGTGCGTCTGCATGTTCGCCGCTGGGGTCCGCCCGACGCACCGATGCTTTTCATGCTGCACGGCTGGATGGATATCGGCGCATCGTTCCAGTTCGTCGTCGATGCACTCCCGGGCGACTGGCAGGTGCTCGCGCCGGATGCGCGCGGCTTCGGGCTGTCGGACTGGCCGGTGGCCCGCAGCGGCGGCGGTCACTACTATTTTCCGGACTATCTCGCCGATCTCGAACGGCTGCTCGGCCACTACACGCCCGACGCGCCGGCGAATCTCGTCGGTCACAGCATGGGCGCGAATCTCGCGCTGCTGTATGCGGGCGTGCGGCCGGAGCGCGTGCGGCGCGTCGTCGATCTGGAGGGCTTCGGTTTGCCGGCGGCGCGCGCGTCGCAGGCGCCGGGCCGTCTGGCGCAATGGCTCGACGACCAGCGGGCGCCGCCCACGCTGCGCAGCTACGCGAGCCTCGACGAAGTGGCCGAGCGCCTGATCCGCACCAATCCGCGCCTCGCGCCGGCTCGCGCGCGCCATCTGGCGCAGTACTGGTCGCGCGAGGAAGCGGACGGGCGGTTTCACCTGCTCGCCGATCCGGCACACAAGATGCGCGGACCGACCCTATACCGTCTGGACGAGGTCAGCGCAACGTGGGCGCGCGTGACGGCGCCGGTGCTGCACGTCGAAGCGAAGGATTCGCAGACCCTCGCGGGCTTTGCCGGCCAGACGCCCGTCGCCGAGTTCAAGCAGCGCTTCGAGGCGTTTGCCGACTGGCGCGAAGAGGTCATCGACGACGCCGGCCACATGGTCCATCACGACCAGCCGGAGCGGGTCGCGGCGCTGATCGCGGCGTTCTGTGCGTGAGGCCGCCCGCGCGTGACGAAGGGACAGCATGCCCGGGCTGTCATGCCATTAAACTAGAATGTCAGTGAACCGCGAGAACCGATGATGAACGCCGATCTGCATTGCCACTCCACCGTGTCCGACGGCCAGTTCGCGCCCGCCGAGGTCGCGGCGCGGGCGCATGCGAACGGCGTGACGATGTGGTCGCTGACGGATCACGATCAACTGGGCGGGCAGCGGGAAGCACGCGCGGCGGCCGAGGCGCTCGGCATGGGCTATCTGGCGGGCGTCGAGATCTCGGTGACGTGGGCGGCGCGGACGGTGCATATCGTCGGCATGAACGTCGATGCCGAAAACGAGGCGCTGCAACGCGGCCTCGAATGCACGCGCAACGGCCGGGCGGCGCGCGGCGAAGCGATCGGCGAGGCGCTGGCGGCCATCGGCATTCCGGACTGCCTGAAAGGCGCGCTGCGCTATACCGACGACCCGGACATGATCTCGCGCACGCACTTCGCGCGCTATCTGGTCGATGCCGGCTACGCGCAATCCACGTCCGAAGTGTTTTCGCGCTATCTCGGCGACGGCAAGCCGGGCTTCGTCGAGCATCGCTGGGCGAAGCTGGCCGACGCCGTAAAGTGGATCCGGGAAGCGGGCGGCGAGCCGGTCATCGCGCATCCCGGCCGCTACGATTTCACGCCAGTGGAATTCGCCGCGCTGTTCGACGAGTTCATCCAGCTGGGCGGCCGCGCCATCGAAGTCGTGACGGGCAGTCACACGCCGGATCAATATCGCGAGTACGCTGACGTCGCGCGGCGTTATGGCTTCGAGGCATCGCGCGGGTCCGACTTTCACGGCGCGGGCGAAGGCCGTGTCGATCTCGGCCGGCTGCCGCCGCTGCCCGACGACCTCACGCCTGTCTGGGAGCGCTGGCTGTAACGCTCCTTCGCGCGCTGCTCCTGTTCCGCGCGCATGGTCCTTGCATTGATTGACTTGTTCCCGCACGCAGTCCGCGTATCGGCGCGCCCAGACGCGAGCTGCACCTGCGCCGCTGCCGTGCGCGCCCAAGCCAAGCGCCAACGCAAACGCATACGCATACGCATACGCAAACGATCGAAACAACAAGGCGTCGTCATGTCCCAATTCTTTCGCATTCATCCGGACAATCCGCAGCCGCGGCTCATCAACCAGGCCGTGCAGATCATCAAGGACGGCGGGCTCGTCGCCTTGCCGACGGATTCGAGCTACGCGCTCGCCTGCCATCTCGACGACAAGGACGCCGTCGAGCGCCTGCGACGGATTCGCGGCATCGACGACAAGCAACTGCTGTCGCTGCTCGTGCGCGACCTGTCCGAGCTGTCCAATTTCGCCCAGGTCGACAACCGGCAATACCGTCTTATCAAGTCGGTGACGCCGGGGCCCTATGTGTTCGTTCTGCAGGCCACCAAGGAAGTGCCGCGCCGGCTGTCGCATCCGTCGCGCAAGACCATCGGCCTGCGGGTGCCGGATCACACGATCACGCTCGATCTGCTCGAAGCGCTCGGCGAACCGCTGCTCGCCTCCACGCTGATCCTGCCGCCCGACACCGAACCGCTCAACGATCCCGAGGAGATCCGCGAGCGTCTGGAGAAGCAGATCGAGCTGGTGATCGACGCGGGCGCGTGTCCGGCGGAGCCTTCCACGGTGATCGACCTGTCCGGGGGGGAGCCGGTGCTCGTGCGCGCGGGGAGAGGCGCCCTCGAACCGTTCGGGCTCACGGCCTAGCGCCGTGCAGTGACGCACACGAGCACAAGTCCCGCATAAGTCCCGATTAAGTCTCATGCTTCACGATGTGGCCAAGAGCGTGCGCGCGCGGCCACACAGCGCGCGCCGGAACCTGCCTGCCTGCTTGATACAATACCGCCCTATGGATTCTTCCCTGATACAGACCATCGCGGTCTACGCGCTCCCGGTGATCTTCGCGATCACGCTGCACGAGGCCGCGCACGGTTACGCCGCGCGCCTGCTCGGCGACAACACGGCCTACGTGCTCGGCCGCGTTTCCATGAATCCGATGCGCCATATCGATCCCATCGGCACGATCGTGATCCCCATCGTGCTGTATTTCGTGACGAGCGGCGCGTTCATGTTCGGCTATGCCAAACCGGTGCCGGTCGCGTTCGGCAATCTGCGCAATCCGCGCTGGGGCAGCCTCTGGGTAGCCGCCGCCGGTCCCGGCAGCAATTTCGTGCAGGCGCTCGTGTGGGGCGTGATCGCGGTGCTGCTCATGGTCTTTCACGTCGACGAACCGTTCTTCACGCGCATGGCGGCAGCCGGCGTCGGCGTGAATCTCGTGCTCGGCGTGCTCAACCTCTTTCCGCTCCCGCCGCTCGATGGCGGACGCGTGCTGATGGCGCTCCTGCCGGTGCGCGCGTCCATCGCGTTCTCGAAGCTCGAACCTTACGGTTTTTTCATCGTGATGGCGCTCGTCGTCACCGGCGTGCTGACGCGCTTCTGGCTCGGGCCGCTCGTGAGCGTCGGCTACGCGGCGGTATCGGCCATCCTGAATCCCCTCGCTTCACTCTTTCCATAACATCATGTTCCCTGACCGTATTTTCTCCGGCATGCGCCCCACTGGGTCGCTGCATCTCGGCCACTATCACGGCGTGCTGAAAAACTGGGTGCGGTTGCAGTCCGAATACCCGTGCTTCTTCGCGGTCGTGGACTGGCATGCGCTCACCACGCACTACGAGACGCCCGAGGTCATCGAGAAAAACGTCTGGGAGGTGCTGATCGACTGGCTGGCGTCAGGCATCGATCCGGCGCAGGCCACGCTGTTCATCCAGAGCCGCGTGCCCGAGCACGCCGAGCTGTCGCTGCTGCTCGGCATGGGCACGCCGCTCGGCTGGCTCGAACGCGTGCCGACCTACAAGGAGCAGATCGAGAAGCTGAAGGAAAAGGATCTCGATACCTACGGCTTCCTCGGCTATCCGGTGCTGATGGCGGCGGACATCCTGCTGTATCGCGCGTCGCTCGTGCCGGTGGGCGAGGACCAGGTGCCGCACGTCGAGATGACGCGTGAAATCGCGCGCCGCTTCAATTATCTCTACGGCCGCGAACCCGGCTTCGAAGAGAAGGCGCTGGAAGCCGCGAAGAAGCTCGGCGGCAAGCGTTCGAAGCTGTATCACGAGTTGCGCGTCGCATATCAGCAGGAAGGCGACGACGAAGCGCTCGAACAAGCGCGCGCGATGCTGCAGGAATCGCAGAGTCTTTCGATGAGCGACCGCGAGCGCCTGTTCGGCTATCTCGAAGGCTCGCGCAAGATCATCCTGGTCGAGCCGCAGGTGCTGCTGACGGAGGCGTCGCGCATGCCGGGCCTCGACGGCCAGAAGATGTCGAAGTCGTATGGCAATACCATCGGCTTGCGCGAGGACGCGGCGACCATCGAACAGAAGGTGCGCCGCATGCCGACCGACCCGGCGCGCGTGCGCCGCACCGATCCGGGCGATCCGGACAAGTGTCCGGTCTGGAAGCTGCACGAGGTCTACACCGACGAAACGGTCCACGCGTGGGTGCAGAAGGGCTGCCGCAGTGCGGGCATCGGTTGCCTGGAGTGCAAGCAGCCGGTCATCGAAGGCATCCTGCGCGAACAGCAGCCGATGCTCGAACGCGCGCAGAAATACATGGACGATCCGTCGCTGCTGCGCGCGATCGTCGCGGACGGCTGCGACAAGGCCCGCAAGTTCGCCACCGAGACGATGCGCGACGTACGCGAGGCCATGGGCCTGTCCTACAACTGATGGAGAGCGTGGCGAGCGCCTGGGTCACGCGCTGGGCGCATCTGCTCGCGGCCGGCGGCACGGTGCTCGATGTCGCCTCGGGCAGCGGGCGCCATGCGCGCTGGCTGGCGGCGCGCGGGCATCGCGTGCTGGCGGTCGATCGCGATGCGCAGGCGCTCGAGTCGATGGCGTCGGAGCGCGGCATCGAGACGTTAAGCGCCGATCTCGAGGACGGCTCGCCGTGGCCGCTTTCCGGCCGAACGTTCGATGCAGTCGTCGTCACGAACTATCTGCACCGGCCGTTGTTCGGCGCGCTGGTGGCGTCGCTTGCGCCGGGCGGCGTGCTGCTTTACGAAACGTTCGCAGCGGGCAATGCGAGCGTGGGCAAGCCGTCCAATCCGGCATTCCTGCTCGCGCCCGGTGAACTGCTCGAGGCCGTGCGCGGAAAGTTGCGCGTCATCGGTTACGAGGACGGCTTTCTCGACCAACCGCGGCCGACGTATGTGCAGCGGATTTGCGCGGTACGCGAGGCAGATTGGCTCACGATTGGTAACACACCCCCGGGTCCGCCGCGTTACGCGTTGCACGGCTAATCCGCTACAATCGCGAGAGATCGCGTTTCGCGGCTAAATTCACGATTAAATTCATAGAGTTTCATGACAAACGGCACAAGCGGCACAAGCGGCACAAGCGGCACCAACCAGGGCGGCCTTCAGATCCGCGGCAGCATTCCTGCCATCGTTACCCCGATGCACGAGGACGGTAGTCTCGACCTGCCGGCGTTCCGAAAACTGGTGGACTGGCATGTCGAACAAGGTTCGAACGGTCTCGTCGTGGTGGGCACGAGCGGCGAATCCGCCACGCTGTCGGTCGAGGAACACATCCTGATGATCCAGACGGCCGTCGAGCATGCGGCCAAGCGGTTTCCGATCATCGCGGGCGCGGGCGGCAACTCCACCGCCGAAGCCATCGAACTCTCGAAGCACGCGAAGAAGGTCGGCGCCGACGCCACGCTGCAAGTCGTCCCGTATTACAACAAGCCGACGCAGGAAGGCATCTATCGCCATTTCAAGGCGATCGCGGAAGCCGTCGACCTGCCCGTGATCCTCTACAACGTCCCCGGCCGCACGGTCGCGGACATGAGCAACGAAACCATCCTGCGCGCGGCGCAAGTGCCGGGCATCATCGGCGTGAAGGAAGCGACGGGCAACATCGACCGCGCCGCGCAGCTGATCAAGCACGCGCCGGCGCACTTCGGCATCTACAGCGGCGACGACCCCACAGCCATCGCGCTGATGCTGCTGGGCGGCCACGGCAACATCTCGGTGACGGCCAACGTCGCGCCGAAGGCCATGAGCCAGCTGTGCCGCGCGGCGCTCGAAGGCGACGCGGTCACTGCGCGCCGCATCCACATGCAGTTGCTGTCGCTGCACAAGCAGCTCTTCTGCGAATCGAATCCGATTCCGGCCAAGTGGGCGCTCGCCGAACTGGGTCACATGCAGCATGGCATCCGTCTGCCGCTCACGCCGCTCGATGCGCGCTTCCACGACGTCGTGCGCGACGCGCTGCGCGAGTCCGGGCTGCTCGGCTGATCGCAATGCGGCGGCGCGCCAGGGTCACACTCACGTGATCGCCGCGCCGCCGCAGTCGATCGACATGAAGCACTGCCTCCGTCATCAACCCACGCTCCTTGGCCTCATCGGCCGGTCCCGATGAACCGCTCGGCCCGAGCGGGATCGGCGCCAGGACCCAAGCGTCATCAGCAGCAACGAAGGACCTCATGAAACGTTCCGCTCTTCTTGTTCATGCCAAACGCCTGAGCGTGCTGTCGCTTGGCGCCAGCGCCGTGTTTGCCCTCGCCGGTTGCGATACGCTCAACGACTGGCTCGCGCCGGATCGCGTCAACTACAAGGCTGCTGAAACCGCGCCGTCGCTCAACGTGCCCTCGGACCTGACCACGGCCAACATCAGCCAGCGCTATGCCGCGCCGCCGAAGATCAACGCGCTGGGCGGCGCCGCCGAGCGTTCGGTCACGCCGGCCGGCAACGCGACGCTCGGCGTGCCGAACACGCAGGATCCGTACGGCATGCACGTCGAGAAGGACGGCGATCGCCGCTGGCTCGTCGTCGACGGCCGCTCGCCCGACCAGATCTGGGACCCGCTCAAGGAGTTCTGGCAGGAGAACGGCTTCACGCTCAAGACCGACGCGCCCGCCACCGGCATCATGGCCACCGACTGGGCCGAGAATCGCGCCAACATTCCGAACGACTGGTTCAGGAACAGCGTGGGCAAGCTGATCGACTTCGCGTATTCGTCGGGCACGCGCGACATGTTCCGCACCCAGGTGGACCGCGCGCAGGACGGCTCCACGGACATCTCCATCACGCACAGTGCGATGGAAGAAGTCCTGACGGGCCAGGACAAGACCGGCTCGCGCTGGGAAACGCGTCCGCGCAATCCGGCGCTCGAAGCGGCGGTCCTCACGAAGCTGATGCAGAAGTTCGGTCTCACCGAAGACCAGTCGAAGCAGCTGATTGCCGATGCACGGCCGGCCGGCGCGAAGGTGGCCGTGGATCCGGGCGCGGGCGGCACGTCGCTCGATCTCGCCGAGCCCTTCGATCGCGCGTGGCTGCGCGTAGGGCTGGCACTCGATCGCACGAACTTCACGGTCGACAATCGCGATCGCGAAAAGGGCATCTACTACGTGCATTACTCGGACTCGATGGCCGAGCTCAAGAAAGACGGCCTGTTCGGCAAGTTCTTCTCGAGCAACACGCCGAAGCCGACGCGCCAGTTCCTCGTCAACGTGAAGCCGAAGGCGGACGCGGTCACGCAGATTGGCGTCGTCGATGCGAACGGGCAGCCGGACACATCGTCCGATGCGCAGCGCATCGTCTCGCTGCTTCACGCACAGTTGAACTAGCCATACGTGCAGGACTTCAGTTGATCAAGGTTGCATCGTGAGATTCGCCAGTCTGGGCAGCGGCAGCGAAGGCAATGCATTGCTCGTCGAGGCGTCGTGCGGCACCACGACGACGCGCGTGCTGCTCGACTGCGGCTTCTCCGCGAAGGAGATCGAGCGGCGTCTCGCGCGGCTCGATTGCCGCGCCGAAGATCTCGATGCCATCGTCATCACGCACGAGCATACGGATCACTTCGGCAGCGCGATGACGCTGGCGCGCAAGTTCTCCATTCCGTTGCACATGAGCTGGGGCACGGCGCGCGCGATCGGCGCCGATGAAGGCAAGGTCGAGCTGAACGTGCTGTGGGGCGACGAGCGGGTGACCATCGGCGATCTGAGCGTGTTGCCGTACACCGTGCCGCACGATGCCCGCGAGCCGCTGCAATACGTATTCTCCGATGGCGCCAGCCGCCTGGGCGTGCTCACCGACGTGGGCGTTTCAACGCCGCATATCACGAACATGCTGAGCGGGTGCGACGCACTCGTGCTCGAATCCAATCACGATCTCGCGATGCTCGCGGCGAGCCGTTATCCGCCTTCGCTGAAGGCGCGCATCGGCGGAACGCACGGACACCTGAATAACGACGCGGCCGCGGCCATTCTCGCTTCGCTGGATCGATCGAAGCTGCGTCATCTCGTGGCTGCTCATTTGAGTCAGCAGAACAATCAGCCGCATCTGGCGCAGGCGGCGCTTGCCGCGGTGCTGGGAGCGTCGGCGCTCGAGGTGGTGGTGGCCACGCAGACGGAAGGCTTTGACTGGTTGACGTTATAGGTCGCGTCGAGATTGGCAATACATACGCATGAAGCAAGCATAAAAAAACCGGCTCGAAAGCCGGTTTTTTCGTTTGCAGGCCGCATCGAGCGACCTGCGGGGGCATAGCGCCTGAAGCCTTACTGGCTTGCGCCCGATGCCGGAGCAGCCGACGAAGCCGCAGCGTCCGAAGCAGCGCCAGCAGCCGAAGCTGCGTCGCTTGCAGCGGCCGAAGCGCTCGATGCTGCAGCGTTTGCGTCCGAAGCGGCAGCAGCCGGTGCCGAAGCAGCCGACGTATCGCTTGCAGCGCTCGGAGCAGCCGAATCGCTAGACTTGTTGCATGCAGCAAGAGCAACAGCAGCCAACAGGGATGCTACGAGGAGGGATTTCTTCATGATCACGTCCTTTTATGGTTAAAGGTAAGCAACAGCGCAAAGTACCGGTAATGTGTGCTCCAACACCGACCTGGGCCGCTGTGGAGACTCACAATTCTTTTTTGGTGTGAGACTTCCTACGGCTTGGCCGGAAATTATAGGCACTTTCGCAACGACCGTCGATAAATCGGGGGCCGATACGTTGTCTTTCTCATACAAACTTTCATATTGCGGAACGCCGTATTCTAGCATTCGCAGCGTGTTTCACAGCGTGTTTGGAAGCCTCGTCGAGCCAAGCCTGTCAAGCCCAAGCGCCTAGTTGAATCCAGCCCGCACGATACCATTCGTGCAGCAACGCTGTCATTGTCGAATCGTCTGTAAGTGTTACAAAGCGTTTCGCCTCCAGATGCCTCGAATCAGCCAATTCAGGGAGCCACTTTTTCAGCTTCGACGATAACGATGCCGCCTCGCCATTTACGAAATATGACTTCTGGTCATAGAGCAAAATGGCCTTTCTATCCAGCTTTACGCCCGTCTTTTTTGCGCGTTCAACAAAGCGTTCTTCATTCAACGCGCGTTCCGGCGAATCGAACACGACATTCGCCTTCGGCTCGCTCAAATAAGTGCCCAGAAACGCAGCGATGTCCTTTTCATTCCAGTCGATGTTCGCAAGGATCGCGCCTACACGCTCCTTCAACAGTCCAGGCAGCGCGGCCGGGTTCGCCACGGGCTCTTGAGCAGGGTCGCGATAACGTGCGCTCGCGCGGGCGCCTTCGGCTGCTTCGCCTGCACGTTCAGCCAAGTGATAGAGGAACTGCGCCGTGAGCTCATGCTCCGAAGGCGCGCGAAAGCCGATGGACGCCGTCATGCATTCGCCTTCCGCAATGCCGTCGTGCGCGACGTGCGGCGGCAGATAGAGCATGTCGCCGGGCTCCAGCAGCCATTCCTCCTCAGGCTCGAAGTGCTGTAAAACTTTCAACGGCAGTCCGGGTTTTAGCGAAAGATCGCGCTGTTTGCCGATGCGCCAGCGGCGCTTGCCATGCACTTGCAACAGGAACACATCGTAGGAGTCGAAGTGAGGACCGACACCGCCGCCATCGGTGGCGTAAGAGATCATCAGATCATCCAGACGCGCGTCCGGAATGAAACGGAACTGATTCATCAGGGCATGGGCGCGGTCGTCGTGCAGGTTCGCGCCTTGCACGAGCAGCGTCCATTCACGCTTTTTCACCGATGGCAGTTCGTCAGGCGCGAACGGCCCATGCTCCATGTCCCATTTGTCGCGAAAATGGGTGATGAGACGTGACTCGACGTCGTCGAGATCGGCGAGGGCGAACAGTTCGCCGCGCGGCAGCGGAGCGGCAAGACCGGGGAACGCCTGGCGGATCAGCAGCGGCTTTTTCTGCCAGTAGCGACGCATGAACTGCCGCGGCGTGCGGTTGCCCAACAGGGGTGTGAGCTCGTCCGGCAAGGGCGCACGGGTGTGCCCGGGCGGGGTGGAACGGGGGGATGGACTGGCGTGGTGTGGCCGCTTGGGCATCGTATAATCGAGTCTTGTATCTTGGAGGATCCAATGAAAATTGCGAAAGACAAAGTCGTTTCGGTCGCGTACAAGCTATCGGATGCGCAAGGCAATCTGATCGAGGAAAGCGACGAGCCGATGGTCTATCTGCACGGCGGCTATGATGGCACGTTCCCCAAGATCGAGGAAGCGCTGGCCGGGCATGAAGCCGGCTTCGAAACGCTCATCCAGCTCGAGCCGCAGGATGCATTCGGGGAGTACGATCCCGAGCTCGTGAAGATCGAGGAGCGCAGCCGCTTTCCCGAGCCGCTGGAAGTGGGCATGCAGTTCGAAGGCACGCCGGAGGATGCAGACGACGAACTGGACTCGCTGATCTATACCGTCACCGACGTCGCCGAAGACAAGGTCGTGCTGGACGGCAATCATCCGCTCGCGGGCATGGCCTTGCGTTTTGCACTGTCGGTGCAGGAAGTGCGCGACGCCACGGATGACGAGATCGAGCATCAGCACGCGCATGGCGCGGATGGACTGCAAGTCGTCGATGAAGACGACGAAGAAGACGATAACGAACCGCGCAAGGACGCGGGCCCGACGCTGCATTGAGCGCGCCGCGCCAGACCACTCATTGATGAAGAAAGCGCAGCTTCGGCTGCGCTTTTTTTATTTGTTCGGCGTTGGCGAGGTCGGCGCCGTGCCGTTCTGGACGTTCGAAGCCGGCATCGGATAGATGGGCGGCAGCGACTGCGGCGACGTCAGGATGGGTGGAAGATCGGAAGCGGGCAAGGGCATGGTCGGCGGCGCGGGCAGGGCTTCGGGCAAGTCGTCGCGCGGCAGCGCGGGCAGCGTCGGTTGTGGTTGTAGTTGCGATGGCGGCGCTGGATACGCCAGATCCGACGGGCCCGATGGCGCACCGGTCTCCGCGTTGGCCGCACCGTTCACGGTACGCATGCGCAGACGGAACGGCGGATGCCATTGCGCATCGGTCTGCACGTCGAGCCATTGCGATTGCGGCCTGGCGAACGCAATGGCCACGCGCGTCAGATTCGTGACGATCAGCCCTTTGTCGTTGCGCAGCGGCTGGTCGATATGAAAGCCGGTAGGCTCGGACGCATCCGTAGTGTGGATCACGATGACCGGCCCGCGAAACGTTTCGGCGGCCTTGACGAGACTGCGCTTGAGTTCGAGGAAGCCGTCGCGCGGCTGGTTCGCACGCGAAAAGCGCAGCCATGCAAAACGTTCACGCCGTTCATAGCGCGAGAAATCCGGATCGCCCTGCAGCAGGATGACGAGCGCACGCATGTCCGTGCGCCGGGCGGTCTCCGCCGCGTGTTCGAGCCAGAAGCTGGTGGCGACGGCGCGGTCTTCGAACTCGCCGTTGCGTCCGCCCGCGGTCAGATAGTGATTGTTCGGACTCGGCACATTCAGGCCGATGAACGCGACGCCCTGCGACTGCCAGCGCACGATCTCCCGGAAGGTGCGAAAGCGCGCGACATCGCTTTGGCGCGACAGCGTGAGCGGTGTCTGGCCGAGCGCGTTGGCATCGGCGAAGAACAGCTGGCGCACGAAGTCCAGCCGTTCGACGGGGTCATAGCCGCCCGCGTGAGCCTGACCGCAATCGGCCCAGTCGTGCTGGCCCAGCAGGACGATCACCGGCGTGCGCGACGCATCCAGCAGATCATGGCGCGACTGGTAGATGCTGTCGCGGCACGCTTCGGCGCTGCCCTTGAAGTTGCCGTCATAGACGATGAACGCGATGTTGCTGTCGTGCCCGATGGCATCGAGCATGCTGCGCACCGGGGCTTCGTCGGCGGGGCGCGAGAGGGCGTCGGCGAGCACCGCGAAACCGAGCGGCCCGCTGGCCTGCGCATGCCCGCCGACGCTCCACATGAGCGCGGCCAGCAGCACGGCCGCGCCGGTCAGACGAGGCGCGTAAGAGAGGCGCGAGAATCCGGCACGCTCAACGCGCGTCATCCGGCGGCGCATTCGCCAGCTCGTGCAGTTCGTAGAGCAGATCGAGCGCGTCGCGCGGACGCAGGTCGTTCGGATCGAATCCGCGCAGCTTCGCGATCACCGGATGCTCGGGGGCTTCGACGGGTTCCGGCAGCGCGTCTGCTTCGTCTTCATACGGCGCATAGGGCTGGCTCGCGAAGAGATCGAACTGTGGGGTGGGCTGGTTGATGGACTGCTGTTCGAGCAGCACCAGATGCTTGCGCGCCGCGCGGATCACCGCCGACGGTACGCCCGCGAGTTGCGCCACCTGCAGGCCGTAACTCTGGTTGGCCGGTCCTTCGCTGACGGCATGCAGGAACACGATGCCGTGGTCGTGCTCGACCGCCGAGAGATGGACGTTCGCCGCCTGCGCGAATTCGCTCGGCAGTTGCGTGAGTTCGAAGTAGTGCGTGGCGAACAGCGTGTAGCAGGCGTTGTGCGTGAGCAGATGCCGCGCGATGGCCCACGCCAGCGCGAGACCGTCGAAGGTCGAGGTGCCGCGGCCGATCTCGTCCATCAGCACGAGACTCGATGCGCTGGCATCGTTGAGGATCGCGGCGGCTTCGGTCATCTCGACCATGAAGGTGGAGCGGCCGCCGGCGAGGTCGTCGGCGGCGCCGATGCGCGTGAAGATGCGGTCCAGCGCGCCGAAGCGCGCGCGTTTCGCGGGCACGTAGCTGCCGACATAGGCCATCAGCGCGATCAGCGCGGTCTGGCGCATGAACGTGGACTTGCCGCCCATGTTCGGCCCGGTGATCAGCAGGAGCTTGCGATCCTGGCTCAGGCAGCAATCATTGGCAATGAACTGCTCGACCTGCGCCTCGACCACCGGGTGCCGCCCCTGTTCGATATCGATGCCCGCTTCCGCTGAAAACTGCGGCGCGACCCAGTCGAGCGCACGGGCGCGTTCGGCAAACGCACACAGCAGGTCCAGCTCGGCGAGCGCGCCGGCCACGCGCTGGCAGTCCGCGATGAAGGGCAGCAGGTTCTGCAGCAACGCATCGTATAACGCGCGTTCGCGGGCGAGCGCGCGTTCCTGCGCGGACAGCGCCTTGTCCTCGAAGGTCTTCAGCTCGGGCGTGATATAGCGCTCGGCGTTCTTCAACGTCTGGCGGCGGCGATAGTCGTCCGGCACCTTGTCCGTCTGGCCGCGCGTCACTTCGATATAGAAGCCATGCACCTTGTTGTATTCGACCCGCAGATTGGCAATGCCGGTGCGCTCGCGCTCGCGTGCTTCCAGATCAATCAGGAACTGGTCGCAGTTCTCCGAGATGTCGCGCAGTTCGTCGAGATCGGGATCGTAGCCGCGCGCGATGACGCCGCCGTCGCGGATCAGCGCGGCCGGTTCGGGCGCGATGGCGCTGGTCAGCAGGTCGAGACATTCGTGCGGCGGCTCGAGCGCGGCGGTGACGCGTTCCAGCGCGTTCGCATGCGCCGATACGCCCGCGACCTGCGCACGCAGTTCGGGCAGCGCGGCGAAGGTGTCGCGCAGGCTCGACAGGTCTCGCGGTCGTGCCGAGAGCAGCGCGAGGCGCCCGGTAATACGTTCGATGTCCGACACCCGGCGCAGCGCCGTGCGCAACGTGTCCAGGCTGCTGGCGGCGGGCGCTTCGAGGAGTGCGCCGATGGCCTGCTGGCGTGCCTGCGCGATGGCGGCATCGCGCGGCGGATGATGCAGCCAGTGGCGCAGCAGACGGCTGCCCATGGTCGTGCAGCAGGTGTCGAGCAGGGAGAACAGGGTGGGCGATTCGGTGCCGCGCAGCGTCTCGGTCAGTTCGAGATTGCGCCGCGTGGCCGGATCCAGCCCGATGTATTCCGACTCGTATTCCACCTTCAGGCTGCGCACGTGGCGCAACTGCTGGCCCTGGGTCGCGGCCGCATAGAGCAGCAACGCGCCCGCCGCCCCGCACGCGCAGGTGAGGGTCTGCGCGCCGAAGCCGTCGAGGCTCGCGACATCCAGTTGCTCGCGCAGGCGTTGCGTGCCCGAGCCGACATCGAAATGCCAGGCTGGCACCCGGGTGATGGCGACGTGATTCGCGCCGAGATTCGTCACGCCGAGCGAGCTTTGCAGGTCCGTGATCGAATCCGCGACCAGCGTTTCCGCGGGGCGGATGCGTTCCAGCGCCGCGCCCACTTGAGCGGGGGCGACTTCCGCGAGGCGCAGCGCGCCGCTCGCCAGATTGAGCCACGCGAGCCCGACGCTCGTGACCACGCCGCGCCGGTTATGGATGGGGCAGAGCGCGAGCAGGTAGACGTCGCTTTTGTCGGAGAGCAGGGCGGCGTCGGTCAGCGTGCCCGGCGTGACCACGCGCATGACCTTGCGTTCGACGGGCCCTTTCGAGGTAGCCGGATCGCCGATCTGTTCGCAGATCGCCACCGACTCGCCGAGCTTCACGAGCTTGGCGAGATACTGCTCGCACGCGTGATGCGGCACGCCCGCCATGCGAATGGGATTGCCGCCGGACGCGCCGCGCTGGGTGAGCGTGAGATCGAGCAGGCGCGCGGCCTTCTCGGCGTCCTCGAAGAACAGCTCGTAGAAGTCGCCCATGCGGTAGAACACCAGCGTGCCGGGATGCTGCGCCTTGATGCGCAGATACTGCTGCATCATCGGCGTGTGTTGCGACAGGTCCGCAGCCGTGGCGGTTTCGCTGGAGGAGTCGGGAGTTGCCGTGTGATTGCCCATCATGCGTGCTGTGAAAGCCGGAACGTGCCGACGGCCGGACGCAACGTGCGCCCGCCGCGGACGGCGGATAACGGCGATGGTGACCAGTGAAGACCGGTTACCAGCGACAGGGCATGAGTTTAACCTGTTGGGAAGAACGGGCGGAGTCGGCCGGATGGCCTAGGGATGTTTGCAGCCGGAAGGCGAAGGCATGCCTGGATGGAACGCGGAAGGAACGCGAGCAGGTCGCAGCAAGCAAGGAGGGGCAGGGACGAAGCGCATCGTCCCCGCGGCCATCAACGAGGTGCGGACTGCATTATGCACGCGCGGCCAGAAGCCTTACGCACGCGCGGCCAGGAATCCCACCAGCAGCGCGAGTCCCGCCACTGCCCCCAGCGTGTGCCAAGGCTTGTCATGCACGAATTCATCGGCATAGCCGGCTGCGTCGCCGAGCTTGCCCGAGAACACGTTGCTCGCGCCATTCATCTGCGAGCGCGCGGACTTCAGCTTGGCTTGCAGGTCGCGCCGCAGCTTGTCGGCGTCGATGTCCTTCGCGCCGTGAATCGAGCTTTCCAGATCATCGAGCAGGCTGCGCAACTGGCTGCTGGCCGTATCGACCGCGTCGCTTGCACCGCGCACCGCGCGCTCGCCGACATTGGCTGCGCCATTGATTTTGCTGTCGAGCGTCGAACGTGTGAACAATCCCATTTCCTTGCTCCTTTATTGACGTTGCCGAATAAGATTAGCGCCGGATTCGCCGCCTGCCACGATTTATCTCAACAGCCTGACGACCGTTCGTTTGCTACCCCGCGCAGGCTTGTCAACCGGTTGCGCGCGGGGCCGGCGAATCCAGATCCATCGAAGCAGCAAGGATCATTCCTCGACCATCGCGCCCAGATCCACTTCGCGATCGTTGCGGGCGTGGCGGCGCATCGCGAGCGCCATCATCAGGCAGACGAACAGGCCAAAGACGACGATGATCCACTGCACCGGCACCTGGATGGTCAGCAGCAGCGCGTAGGCGCCGAGCATCGCCAGGACGGCGAGATTCTGGTTGAAGTTCTGCACCGCGATGGAATGTCCCGCCGACAGCAGGGTGGCGCCGCGATGTTGCAGGATCGCGTTCATCGGCACGATGAAGAAGCCCGACAGGCCGCCCAGCGCGATCATCAGCGGATAGGCCATCAGGATGTAGGCGGGCGCGAACCACGGCCCGATATGCACGCCCGCGCCGGCCGGAAACAGGTCCTTGTTGTAGAAGGCCATCGCCACCGATACCGCGCCGATCAGCACGCCCACCGGCAGCACTTTCAGCGACTGGCGCAGCACGATCCACGCGGATGCCGCCGCCGCCCCGAGCGCGATGCCCACGCCCGTGATGCCCTGCAGCACGGCCGCCTTCGACAGCGACAGGCCGAGGTTCGCGTCGGCCCACTTGAGCACCAGCAGTTGCAGCGTGACGGCGGCGCCCCACAGCAGCGTCGTGACCCACAGCGCGATCTGTGCGAGCCGGTCTTTCCACAGCACCTTGAAGCAGTGCGAGAAGTCATGCACGAGACGGGTCGGCTGGTTCAGCAGGTTCGGATAGCGCGCGCCGGTATCGGGAATGAACGCGTTGATCGCCGCCGCCGACGCATAGATCAGCATCACGGTAAACAGTGCGGCGTGCGCCGCGGTGCGCACGAAGGGCAGGTGCGCCTGCGCCACCCAGTGCGTGACCACCTGGCTCACGAGCGCGCCGCCGATCACGGTGCCGAGGATCGTCGAGCCGACCGTCGCCGATTCGAGCCAGGCATTGGCCGCGATCAGTTTCTGCGGCGGCAGGAGTTCGGTGAGGATGCCGTATTTCGCGGGCGAATAGGCCGCCGCGCCGAGACCCACGACGCCGTACGCGATCATCGGATGCACGCCCGCGATCATCAGCGCGCAGCCGGCCGCCTTCAGCGCGTTCGAGATGAACATGACGTGGCGCTTCTGGAGGGCATCCGCGAAGGCGCCGACGAAGGGGGCGAGCACCACGTAGGAAACGGTGAAGAAGATCTGCAGCAGCGGCGTGACCCAGGGCGCCGACTGCACGACGGCGAGCATGGCGATGGCGGCGATCAGGAGCGCATTGTCGGCGAGCGACGAGACGAACTGCGCGGCGATGATCGTGTAGAAGCCTTTTTTCATGACGGGCTCGATGGCAGGCTCGGCGCGCGGTCCCGAAGCCCGGCGCGGACGGGACGCGCATCGAGAGAGGCGGCCGGGGCAAAAGAGTGCATCGTAACGGAGCCCCGCGATCGATGCAGATCCGGCGTGCGTGCGCAAACGTGCGCAAAACGTGCGGAAAAAGCGGGGCGCGCCCAGCGTACGGCTTATTCGCCGGTCAGGCGCGTGCGCGAGTACATGTCGAGGATCTTGATCATCTGCGCGTAGACCTTCGGGTTCGCCGCGACGATCTCGTTCTTGAACAGGAAGTCCGATTCGCCCGTGTAATTGCCGACCAGGCCGCCCGCTTCGGTTACGATCAGGCTGCCCGCCGCGACGTCCCACGGATGGATGCCCTGCTCGAAGAAACCGTCGAGCCGGCCCGCCGCGACGTTCGCGAGGTCCAGCGCCGCCGCGCCCGGACGGCGCAGGCCCGCGCACGACAGCGTCATTTCGCTGAACATGCGCATGTAGGCGTTGAGGCCCTGGCCGTCGCGGAACGGGAAGCCCGTGCCGACCAGCGCGTCCGACAGCCGGTCCAGCTTGCCGACGCGAATCCGGCGCTCGTTCAGATACGCGCCGCGGCCGCGCGAGGCGGTGAACAGGTCGTTGCGGGTCGGATCGTAGACGACCGCCTGCTGCACCACGCCCTTGTGCGCGAGCGCAATCGATACGCAGTAATACTGGAAGCCGTGGATGAAGTTGGTGGTGCCGTCGAGCGGGTCGATGATCCACTGGAACTCGGACTCGCGCTCGGTTTCGCCGGATTCTTCGGCGAGGATGGAGTGATCGGGATAGGCGGTGGTCAGCGTCTCGATGATCGCGGCTTCGGACGCCTTGTCGACTTCCGTCACGAAGTCGTTGTGCTGTTTCTTGCTGATCTGGATGCGGTCCAGGTCCAGCGACGCGCGGTTGATGATCTGTCCGGCGCGGCGCGCGGCCTTGACAGCGATATTGAGCATCGGATGCATGAGCGAAATCCTCTGGCCGCCGGCGCGTTCGAACCCACGCGCAGGCGAAAAAGTTGGCGACAACGACTGTCGACGAAAGACGAATTGAATAAGAGCGAGGCGGCCGCAAGACAGTCCGGAGTGAATCCGGCCGCCATTCACGACGCGCGAGGGCGCCATTTTACCTGAAACCCGGCGACGGGCCGCGTGCCGGTTGCGTCATGAGGCGCGCGGGGCGGTCGGCCGTCAAATCCGCGTTAACATAGCGGGCTCAAACGCTCCAATTCCAGCTTTTCCTCAGCTTACTCAGCACGAACCGCGCCTTGGACACCAACGATCTACTCCCGCCCGCCGGAGGCTTCACCTCCACCCGCTTCGTCCTCGTCGAACCGAGTCATCCGGGCAATGTCGGCGCGGCCGCGCGCGCGCTCAAGACCATGGGTTTCGCGCGCCTCGTGCTCGTCGCACCGCGCGTCGCGGACGTGAAGAACACGCCGGAAGCCATCGCAATGGCCTCCGGCGCCGATGACGTGCTCGCCTCCGCGCACGTCGTCGACACGCTCGCCGATGCGCTCACGGGCGTCCGCTGGTCGGCCGCGCTGACGGCGCGCACTCGCGAATACGGTCCGCCGCAGATGCCGCCGCGCGCGCTGGCCGAGCGCGTTCACGAATTCGTGCGGCACGGCGACATCGCGCTCGTGTTCGGCAACGAGCGCACCGGGCTCTCGAATGCCGACGTCGAACGCTGTAGCGCGCTCGCCCACATCCCGGCCAATCCGGCCTACAGCTCGCTCAATCTCGCGCAGGCCGTGCAGGTGCTGGCGTACGAACTGCGTCTCGCGTTCCAGGCGCCTGCCAGCCCGCTCGCGCTCGTCGAAACGGCGGGGCAGGGCGCGTCGAGCGAAGAAATCGAAGGCATGTATGCGCATCTCGAAGAAGCGCTCGTCGCGCTGGCGTTTCTCGATCCGGCCAACCCGAAGAAGCTGATGTCGCGCGTGCGGCGGATGTTCGCGCGCTCCGGGCTGGAGCACGAGGAAGTCAACATCCTGCGCGGCATCGCCAAGCACGTGCTGCTGCAGGCGGGGAGGGATCGCAAGGGGTAAGCGAGCGACGGGGCCCGACCGCATTCGTATCGTGGGCATCGCGGCAGACTCGGCGCGCTCGTCCTACAATCGCCGGAAAACGGCCCGAGCCGATATAAGCTTTGCGCGTTCCGTGCTATGCAGGCAACCGCCGCACGGAACGGCGCAGGCTCCGTCCTTGCCCCTGTCCCTCAATCGAGACCTCGCCATGTTCGACCGACTTCGCGAAGACATCGCCGCCATCCGCGAGCGCGATCCCGCCGCCCGCAGCGCGTGGGAAGTCGTGACCTGCTATCCCGGGTTGCACGCCATCGTGCTGCATCGGTTCGCGCACGCGTGCTGGCGCGGCCAATGGCGCTGGCTCGCGCGCTTCGTGTCGCAGGTCGCGCGCTTTCTTACCGGCATCGAAATCCATCCAGGCGCGACGCTCGGCCGGCGCGTGTTCATCGATCACGGCATGGGCGTCGTGATCGGCGAAACCGCCGAAATCGGCGACGACTGCACCATCTACCAGGGCGTGACGCTCGGCGGCACCTCGCTCACACGCGGCGCGAAGCGTCATCCGACACTCGAACGCGGCGTGATCGTCGGGGCTGGGGCGAAGGTGCTCGGCGGCTTTACGGTGGGTGCGGAGGCGAAGATCGGCTCGAATGCCGTGGTGGTGAAGCCGGTGCCGGCAGGCGGCACGGCGGTCGGCAATCCGGCGCGCATCGTGATGCCGGCGGTCGGCAAAAAACCGGCCGAAGCGCCGGCGCGCAGTGGCTTCTGCGCCTACGGCATCACACCGAACGCCGACGATCCCATGTCCCTCGCCATCCACGGCCTGATCGATCACGCCTCGACGCAGACCCAGCGCATCGACGAGATGGTTGCAGCGCTGGAGCGGCTCGGCGCGCGCATGGAAGCGCTGAATCCGGCGGACGGCGCGGCGCTCATCGATCTCAAGCGCCTGTGCACGTCGATGGACGGCAAGACCAGCGCCGCCGCGCAAACGGCGGACACCGCCCGCTGACCCGTTACAGCGGCAGCGCGCGCAGGCCCTGTTCGTCCAGACGCAGATAGCCGCCGCGCGGCGCCGCGACATCGAGCTCCCAGTCGGGCAGCACCCAGCGCACGCCCTCGACCTCGCGATGCATCGCCGGGCGGTGCGTGTGCCCGTGAATCAGCGTATGCGTGTGGCTCCCGATGAACAGCTCGGAGACGGCCTTCTTCGTGACGTCGTATTTGGGCGCGGCGCCCGCCATGCGGCCGCCGTCGCGCTGCGTGCTCTTCGTGCGCATGCGCTGGCCGATGCCCATGCGCGTCTCCAGCGGCAACGCGAGAAACAGGCGCTGCGCGATGCGGTTGCGCGCGAGCGCGCGGAAGGCCTGGTAGCCGCGATCGGCGGTGCAGAGTCCGTCGCCATGCGCGAGCACGATGCGCTTGCCGAAGCCCGTAATGACGAACGGCTCGGGCAGCAGCATCGCGCCGGCGTCCTTCATGAAACGCGGACCGAGCAGGAAGTCGCGGTTGCCGTGCATCACATACAGCCCGATGCCGCGTTCCGACAGCGTATGCATCAGCCGCGTCATGCGGCGCGCGAAGGCCGCGCGCGGGTGGGAGGAGGGCGCATCGAGGATGTCGTCGCCGATCCAGAATTCGAACAGGTCGCCGAGAATGAAGACGGAATCCGCCTCGTTCGCGGTGACCTCGACGAAATGCTCGAACGCCGTGACCGTGTTCGGCAGCGCCTCGCTCAAGTGCAGGTCGGAAATGAAAAACAGCGGGCGCGGCTGTTTCGCCGCACCCGCTGCGTTGCGATCGAATGACGCGTTCGTAGCGATCATGCAGTGACCGCGATCAGACCACCACGGCCTTCTCGATCACCACGTCGTCCGCCGGCACGTCCTGATGGAAACCCTTCGAGCCGGTCTTCACCTTCTTGATCTTGTCGACCACGTCCATGCCCTCGACCACGCGGCCGAACACGGTGTAGCCCCAGCCTTGCGGCGTCGGCGACGAGTGGTTCAGGAAGTCGTTGTCCTTCACGTTGATGAAGAACTGCGCGGTGGCCGAGTGCGGGTCGTTCGTGCGGGCCATCGCGACCGTGTAGTTGTCGTTCGAGAGGCCGTTGTTGGCTTCGTTGGTGATCGGCGCGTCGGTCGGCTTCTGCTTCATGCCCGGCTCGAAGCCGCCGCCCTGAATCATGAAGCCGTCGATCACGCGGTGGAACACGGTGTTGTCGTAGTGTCCCTTCTTCACGTAGTTGAGGAAGTTTTCCACCGACTTCGGCGCCTTCTCGGCGTCCAGTTCGATCTTGATGACGCCGTGGTTCGTATGCAGTTCGACCATGATTGTGTTCTCCAGTGTTCCAGTGTGTTGATTGGGGCCGTGGCGCGGCTTGAAGCATGACGGCGCCACGGACGCGAAGGGCGTTGCGGATTACTGCGAGACCACGCTCGCCGATTCGATGACGGTCGGCTTCTGCGGCACGTCCTGCATCGGACCGCGCGTGGTGGTCGGGCTTCCTTCGATCTTCTTCACGACATCCATCCCGGCCACGACCTTGCCGAACACGGCATAGCCGTTGCCATCCGGGCTCGGGTAGTCGAGACCCGCATTATCGACCGTATTGATGAAGAACTGGGCCGTGGCCGAATTCGGGTCGCTGGTGCGCGCCATCGCGATGGTGCCCGTCAGGTTCTTCAGGCCGTTCTTGCTTTCGAGCGGGATCGGCGCGCGCGTCGGCTTCTCAGCAAAACTCGTGCTGAAGCCGCCGCCCTGGATCATGAAGCCCGGAATCACGCGATGAAAGATCGTGCCGCTGTATTGGCCGGACTTCACGTAGCTCAGAAAGTTCGCGACGGTCTTCGGCGCCTTTTCCGGATACAGCTCGACCTTGATGTCGCCTTGCGTGGTCTTGAGGAGCACGGTGGGGTGCGCTGCCTGTGCGTTGGGCTGGGCGAACGACGGCGCGCTCGCGATCAGGGCAGCGCTCGAAAGCGCCAGCATCAGGAATTTCATGAAGGATCGATCCTCGTGTGGTGAATGCAATGCGTCAGCCGCGACAGCCGGTTTGCGAAGCGAGCGCGCCGGGAGCTTGCCGGAACCGCGCCGCGAGGCGACAGCTTACCGCGCGCCGCGCCGGATGCCGAACCGGCGCGTGACCGGCTTCGTCTGCTCAGTGTCGTGGCTCAGTGCCGTGGCTCAGTGTCGTGGCTCAGTGCCGTGGCTCAGTGCCGTGCGCTCAAGGCCGCGTGCTCGGCGCGATGTAGGGCGTGCTCGGCAGCGGGCTGCTCGGGCCGCCGAAGGGCGAGTAATCGTCGGGCGAGGGCACCGTCGACGTCGCGCTGCTTCCCGAGGTTGTCCCTGAAGCGGGCGCCCATTCGTCCGCGCCGCGCGCCGCTGCCGCGCCCGAAGCGCCCGATGCCGCCGCGGCCTCTGCCCCGCGCTTGCGCGCCGGCGGCGTATAGATGTTCTGGATGGCCGCGATGCGCCGGGCCGTGAGCGGGCTCTTCGAGCCGAGCGTCTGCGCGCGCTTGTACGACTCGCTCGCGAGCCTCAGGTACAGATCGCCGAGATTGTCGTAGGCGAGCGCATAGCCGGGGTTGGCCTTCACCGCGGTTTCGAGCGCCACGCGCGCGTCGTCATAGCGGCCTTTCTTCGCATAGAGCGCGGCCAGGTTGTTGTACGGCTCCGGCAATTCGGGATAAGCCTGCGTGAGTTCGGTGAATGCGGCGATGGCGTCGTCGTCGCGGTTCAGGCGGGCGAGCACGGTGGCGCGCTTGAACTTCGCCTGGACGTCGCGCGGATGGCTCGCGATGCGCGCATCGAGTTGCGTGAGCGCCGCGCTCCAGTCCTTGTTTGCAATGGCCGAGTCGATTTGCGGCGTATCGTCGCGCGTGGCGGGTGAGGTCTGCGCGAACGCGGCGCCCGAGGCGCCGATGCAGAGCGCGAGCACGGCGAGCGAGCGCGCCGCGAATGCGCTGAGGGTCCCGGGCAGGCGCCGGCGGGAAAGTGGCGAAGACATGCGCGCTGAGCGATGAGTCACTTGGGATCGATTCAATGATTGATGCTGCGAAGGATGCCGGAAAGCGGCGAAAGCGTGCAACGAAAAAACCGGCGGCAGCTTCGGCGCACGGACCGTGACGGAGCCTGAAACAATCCTTCGGCGGATGCTTCGAACGGGCTTTGCGCCCGGCCCGGAACGCGCCTTGCAAGGCCCGCTGTCCGGCCGCCTGGGGTTTTCATAGGCTCAAGTCCCGGTGTTATACTCCGACCCATTCTAACAAAAGGTCTGCACGTCCCGCGCACGCGTCTTGCCTCTTGTCTCCGGGTTCGTTCCCGCGAGCAGTGCATGCGGCGCCGAGTCCAGACTTTCCTTTGCCACTCGTGGCCGTGTCCGTCCAGGTCGCATGACCGTCGTGTTCGCGCTCGCGTGTGGGTCTCGTCGCTCCCCGAACACGCCGCATCCGTGCACGCCGCTTTTACCCGGCACACGGTGGTTTCCGTTCTACGTTTTGCCATCTATGAACTCGCTGCGCATCTACAACACGCTAGCCCGTGACAAGCAAACCTTCACGCCGCTTCGCGCCGGCGAGGTGCGCATGTATGTCTGCGGAATGACGGTGTATGACTACTGTCACATCGGACACGCGCGCGTGATGGTGGTGTTCGACATCGTGCAGCGCTGGCTGCGCGCGCTCGGCTACAAGGTCACGTACGTGCAGAACATCACGGACATCGACGACAAGATCATTCGGCGCGCCGTGGAGAACAACGAGCCCATCAAGGCGCTCACGCATCGCTTCATCGAGGCCATGCATGAAGACGCGGCGGCGCTCGGCGTCGCGCGTCCGGACCTCGAGCCGCGCGCGACCGACTACATTCCGCAGATGCTCGGCATGATCGATGCATTGCAGTCGAACGGCTATGCGTACCAGGCGAAGGACGGCGACGTGAACTTCGCGGTGCGCAAGTTCGCCGACTACGGCAAGCTGTCCGGCAAGTCGATCGAAGACCTGCGCGCCGGCGAGCGCGTCGCCGCGAACGATGCGAAGGAAGACCCGCTCGACTTCGTGCTGTGGAAGCAGGCGAAGGCGGACGAACCCGCCGATTCCGGCTGGGACTCGCGCTGGGGCCGCGGCCGTCCGGGCTGGCACATCGAATGTTCGGCGATGGGCTGCACGCTGCTCGGCGACCAGTTCGACATCCACGGCGGCGGTCAGGACCTGCAGTTCCCGCATCACGAGAACGAGATTGCGCAGAGCGAAGGCGCGACGGGCAAGACCTTCGTGAACTACTGGATGCACAACGGCTACGTGCAGATCGATAACGAGAAGATGTCGAAGTCGCTCGGCAACTTCTTCACGATCCGCGAAGTGCTGAAGAAATTCGACGCCGAAGTGGTGCGCTTCTTTATTGCACGGGCACACTATCGTTCGCCGCTGAACTACAGCGACGTGCACATCGACGACGCCCGCAACGGACTCACGAGGCTGTATACGGCGTTGAAGGATGTCGAGCCGGACGATCAGCCCCTTGACTGGAACGAGCCGAACGCGCAGCGTTTCCAGTCAGCAATGAACGATGACTTCAACACGCCGCTGGCGGTATCCGTGCTGTTCGATCTCGCGAGCCAGGTGAACCGCTCGCGCGATGCGGCGTCCGCGCGTCAGCTGAAGGGTCTCGCCGGCGTGCTCGGCCTGCTCGTGCGCGAGCCGCGGGTGTTCCTGCAGCAGGCCGCGGGGACCGGCGAGGCGCCGGGACTGACGCCGCAGGAGATCGAAGCGAAGATCGCCGGGCGCGTCGCCGCCAAGCAGGCGAAGAACTATGCCGAAGCAGACCGGATTCGCGCCGAATTGCTCGAAGCCGGTATTGCCCTTGAAGACAAACCGGGTGGGTCGACCGAATGGCGCCGCGTCTGAACGCGGACCTTCGAACCCTCTGATCGACTCACCAGGCAGGAGGCACGATGGCAACGGCCAGGAAGACGCCGGTCAAACGACCCGCGTCTGTTAGCGACACGCCG
This sequence comes from Caballeronia sp. LZ032, assembly GCF_031451315.1. Lineage (NCBI taxonomy): Bacteria > Pseudomonadati > Pseudomonadota > Betaproteobacteria > Burkholderiales > Burkholderiaceae > Caballeronia > Caballeronia sp. LZ032. Next base: position 1,911,767 of record NZ_JARUXP010000001.1, on the reverse strand, counting down.
CGCGCAATGAAGCGCACGCGCGTCGCGCGAACGGAAACACACGTGGAAGGTCAGGCTGCAGCGGATACGCGAAAGATCGACGGCGCGGGCGCGGTGAACGGCCGCAAGAGCGCCCTCCAGCGCGCGGACGGCGGCAAGCCAACTATCGATGTGACGCGCGCCGCGAAGACCGCACGCCCGAATGGCGCCTCAGCTAACGCGCGCGCTGCGAAGACCAACGGCCGCGCCGCGGACGATGCGCACGCGCAGGCGCTCGTGCCGGATGCGCGCGAGGGCGAGATCGTCCGCAAGTCGCACGTCGTCACCGCCGACGCGGTGAAACCGGTGCAGATCGGCGGTCTCACGCGCGAAGCCGTGCGTCCCGACTACTGGGATCGCGCGTGTGCGGATCTGATGAAGCGCGACCGCATTCTCAAGAAACTGATCCCGAAGTTCGGCGAGATTCATCTCGTGAATCTGGGCGATCCGTTCTCGACGCTCGCCCGTTCCGTCGCGGGCCAGCAGATCTCGACGAAAGCCGCGCAGGCCATCTGGGAACGCGTGAAGACCGCGTGTCCGGAGATTCATCCCGCGCGCTTCATCCGGCTCGGCCATGACAAGTTGCAGGCGTGCGGCCTGTCGCGGCGCAAGGCCGAATACATTCTCGATCTCGCGCAGCATTTCGAGAACGGCGCGCTGCACGTCGACGCATGGACCTCGATGGACGACGAAGCCGTGATCGCCGAGCTCACGCAGATTCGCGGCATCGGCCGCTGGACGGCGGAGATGTTCCTGATCTTCAACCTGTCGCGCCCGGACGTGCTGCCGCTCGACGACCTCGGCCTGATCCAGGCGATCAGCGTCAACTATTTCAGCGGCGAACCGGTCACGCGCAGCGAGGCGCGCGAAGTGGCGGCCAACTGGGAGCCGTGGCGCACGGTCGCGACCTGGTACATGTGGCGCAGCCTCAATCCGATTCCGGCCGATCACTAGACCCGACGCAAGCTACGACTCAAGGACGCGCGCAGGGGCGTGCGTGGCAGGCGCGCAAGGGCGGACTATCGTTGCTTTATAATCGATAGTTCCCGCGCGAATTTTAGAGGGACGGACGCGGTTAGAATACGCGCTGCCCGATGTTTCCCAGGACTCGAACACATGAAGACCACGTTTCTGGATTTCGAGCAGCCGATCGCTGAACTCGAAGCGAAGATCGAAGAACTCCGCTTCGTTCAGGACGATTCCGCTGTCGATATTTCGGAAGAAATCGAGCGGCTGTCGAAGAAGAGCCAGCAGCTCACGAAGGATCTCTACCAGAACCTGTCGCCCTGGCAGGTGTCGCAAATCGCGCGTCATCCGCAGCGTCCGTACACGCTGGACTATGTCAGCGAGCTGTTCACCGACTTCCACGAACTGCATGGCGACCGCGCCTTCGCGGACGATCTCGCGATCGTCGGCGGCTTCGCGCGTTTCAATGGCCAGCCGTGCATGGTGATCGGCCATCAGAAGGGCCGCGACACGAAGGAGCGCGCGCTGCGCAACTTCGGCATGCCGCGTCCGGAAGGCTATCGCAAGGCCGAGCGCCTGATGCGCACGGCCGAGAAGTTCAATCTGCCCATCTTCACCTTCGTCGATACGCCGGGCGCGTATCCGGGCATCGGCGCGGAAGAGCGTGGCCAGTCGGAAGCCATCGGCCGCAATCTGTATGTGATGGCCGAACTCAAGACGCCGATCATCACCACGATCATCGGCGAGGGCGGTTCGGGCGGCGCGCTGGCCGTGGCCGTCGCGGACGTCGTCATGATGCTGCAGTTCTCCACCTATTCGGTGATCTCGCCGGAAGGCTGCGCGTCGATCCTCTGGAAGAGCGCGGCCAAGGCGCCGGAAGCGGCCGAGGCGCTCGGTCTCACCGCGCATCGCCTGAAGGCGCTCGGTCTGATCGACAAGATCATCAACGAACCGCTCGGCGGCGCGCATCGCGATCCGAAGGGCATGGCCGCGCTGCTGCGCCGCGGACTCGCCGATTCGCTGCGCCAGTTCCAGGGCATGAGCGCGAGCGAACTGCGTGAACGCCGCTTCGACAAGCTGATGGCCTACGGCAAGTTCAAGGAAACGATCCCGGGCGCGTAAACGGCCCGAGGCATCCTTCCACCGCGCTGTTCATCTCTCACTCACGAATCCATCGTGACTTCCGACCGTGACACACCCGCCGGCCGCCTCGTCATCGAGGCGGTGCGCGCGGCGGTCGCGGACGCAGCGCTTCCCGAGCATTCCCTCCTTGCCGTCGCGCTCAGCGGCGGGCTCGATTCCACCGTGCTTCTCGATGCCGCCGTGCGCTGCTTCGGCGCGGCGCGCATGGTCGCGTTCCATGTGCATCACGGGCTGAGCCTGAATGCCGATGCATGGGACACGCATTGCGAGCGCTTCGCGGCGTCACTCGGCGTGACCTATGCGGCGCGCCGCGTCGAGGTCGCGCGCGCGGGCGGCGAAAGCCTGGAGGCAGCCGCGCGCGATGCCCGTTATCGCGCGCTGGACGCCCTGTGCGACGAACACGGCGCGGCTGCGCTGCTGATCGCCCATCATGCCGACGACCAGGCCGAAACGGTGCTGCTGCAATTGTTGCGCGGTGCGGGCGTCGCGGGTCTCGCGGCGATGGCGCCGCACGCGGATGGCGCCGTCGCGCGTCTGCGGCCGCTGCTGCGGCTGTTGCGCGCGCAACTCGAACAGTACGCACACGAGCGCGACCTGAGCTGGATCGACGACGAATCCAACGCCGACACGCGCTACGCTCGCAACGCGCTGCGGCACGACGTGCTGCCGGTGCTCGCGGTGCATTTTCCGGGCTTTCGCGATGCGCTCGCGCGCACGGCGTCGCATGCGGCGTCCGCGCAGCGCTTGCTGGATCAACTGGCGCGCATCGATCTCGCACAGGCCCAGCATGACGGCGAGCCGGATGCGCTCAGGCTCGACGCCTTGCTCGCGCTCGAACCCGAGCGCGCGATCAACCTGATGCGGCACTGGATCCGCGCGTGCGGGTTGCAGGCGGCATCGACGGCGCGCCTCGCCGACATGCTGCGCCAGCTGCGCGATACCGCCGCCGCGCGCGACGGTCATGCGCTGCGGATCGATCACGCGGGTCACTGCCTGCGGGCGTATCGGAATGCGCTGTTCTGGGAAGCGGGCGACAGCGCCGATGCCCCCGATCTCGACGCCGGCGCCGGCGCACCGAAAACCGCTGTGGAATGGCAATGGCAGGGCGAGGAAGTCTGGCGCCTGCCGCAATGGCGCGGTTCGTTCGTGTTCGAGCCGGCCGCTACTTCCGACGGCGACACGGTGGGCGAGGGCGTGCTGCGCGCCGCGCCGCTCGTCGCGCGCTCGCGGGCAGGCGGCGAGCGCATGCGCGTGGCGGTCGAAGCGCCGAGCCGCACGCTCAAGAACCTGTTCCAGGAGCGCGGCGTGCCGGCCTGGAAGCGCGAGGTGCCGCTGCTGTTCATCGGCGAGGCGCTGTTGTTTGTGCCGCACCTCGGCGTGAATCGCGAGGCGGCGCCGGCCGCGGCGCACGGGCCGCTGCGGCGCATCGTCTGGCGGCCGGATCTGCTGCTGGCTTGAGGAAGCCGCGCCGAAACCGGTAAAAGCGTCCGCGCCGCCGCTTCGGCTTGTAATTTCAGCCTCGATCGGGTACGGTAACTCGTTTTCGCCCAGCGTGTTTTTGCGCGGCAACGCCGTTCAAAAGACCCGAATTCGTCCGCAACCACGCACCCGTGCGCGCCGCAACCTGATCGCAACCTGATCCAGACGAGTCGGCGGGCAGGCGGCAGCGCCCCCCGCATCGAGCCGGCTTCACCACCCTCCGAAGTCTCGCGAAGCACCGTGGCGCGCGTATCGAGCGCTCTCGCGTTGGCGCGTGAAGCGCGGTTTTCCCTTCAGTTCAAGAACGACAATGGCACTCATCGTACACAAATACGGCGGCACTTCGATGGGCTCGGTCGAGCGCATCAAGAACGTCGCCAAGCGCGTCGCCAAATGGCATCGGGCCGGCCACAAGATGGTCGTCGTGCCCTCGGCGATGTCCGGCGAAACCAATCGCCTGCTCGGTCTCGCGCGGGACATCAAGGCGGACCCGGACCCGCGCGAACTCGACATGATTGCCTCCACCGGCGAACAGGTGAGCGTCGGGCTGCTCGCCATCGCGCTGCATGCCGAAGGCCTCGAAGCCGTGAGTTATGCCGGCTGGCAAGTGCCGATCAGGACCGACAGCGCGTTCACGAAAGCGCGCATCAGCGAAATCGACGGTGAGCGCGTGCTCAAGGATCTCGATGCTGGCAAGGTCGTCGTCATCACGGGCTTCCAGGGTGTGGATCCCGAAGGCCATATCGCGACGCTGGGCCGCGGCGGTTCGGATACGTCGGCGGTGGCGATCGCGGCGGCCATGAAAGCCGACGAGTGCCTGATCTATACCGACGTCGACGGCGTCTATACAACCGACCCGCGCGTGGTCGAAGAGGCGCGCCGGCTCGACCGCGTGACCTTCGAGGAAATGCTGGAAATGGCGAGCCTCGGCTCGAAGGTGCTGCAGATCCGCTCGGTGGAGTTCGCCGGCAAGTATCAGGTGAAGACGCGCGTGCTCTCCAGCCTGACCGATCCGCTGATGCCGCTCGACACCGAGATGCATTCCGGCACCCTGATCACTTTTGAAGAAGACGAGAACATGGAAAAAGCAGTCATCTCCGGCATCGCGTTCCAGCGCGACGAAGCGCGCATCGCGGTCATGGGCGTGCCCGACAAGCCGGGCGTCGCGTATCAGATCCTGGGACCGGTCGCCGATGCGAACATCGACATCGACATGATCATCCAGAACCAGAGCGTGAACGGCAAGACCGACTTCACGTTCACGGTCGGCCGCGGCGACTATGCGCGTGCGCTCGAGATCCTGAACGGCCAGGTCAAGGGTCACGTGCAGGCGGAAACCGTGCTGGGCGACCCGAAGGTGTCGAAGGTGTCGGTGGTCGGCGTCGGCATGCGTTCGCATGTGGGCATCGCGAGCACGATGTTCCGCACGCTGTCGGAAGAGGGCATCAACATCCAGATGATCTCGACCTCGGAAATCAAGATCTCGGTGCTGATCGACGAGAAATACACCGAACTCGCCGTGCGCGCGCTGCACAAGGCGTTCGAGCTGGATCGGGCGTAAGTGCGAGGATGACAGGCGTGTGAAGGCTCGCGGGCTTGTCTGGTGCAGCACCGGGTCATGCATGGCGATTTAAAAAAATCATCATGCGAATTTGACCGGCGTGAGCAGACACGCTATTATCTCGATCTCGTTGCGCTGCACTCCCGGCGTAACGGAAAGTTTGGGAGACGTGGCCGAGAGGTCGAAGGCACTCCCCTGCTAAGGGAGCATCTGGGCCAAAACCTGGATCGAGGGTTCGAATCCCTCCGTCTCCGCCAGTGATGGCGGAAAAAAGCCCCGCAAGGTTAAAAGCTTGCGGGGCTTTTTGTTTGGGTCTTCGGGCAAGAGCGGGTGTTGATCAAGATTCCGAAGTGATCGCCGATGGCATCGCATCGGCTCCGCCCGATCTTACTTCCCCGATGCCAGCCGCTCCTGAATATGCTTCGCCCGCGCCGGCGAAGAAGGATGCGAAGCAAGCAGGCTCGACTTGCCGCCGTCGATCGACGCCAGCTTCTGGAACGCCGTCACCAGTCCCGCCGGGCTGTAACCCTTGTTCTTCTGCGTATCGAACGAGTAATCATCGGCGGCGCTTTCCTGCGACTGCGAGAACTGCGCGTTGACGAACTTCTCGGTCAGATCGCCGAGTTGCGATCCGGAAATACTGGCGATCATCCCCGACCCCGACGACGCCACCGAGCGCGCCGCCGACGTCGCGAACGCCACCTGCATCGCGCGCTTCGTGTGGCCCAGCGCGACATGTCCCATTTCGTGGCCGACCACGCCGCGTACCTCGTCGTCGTTCATCAGGTCCATGAGGCCGCTGTAGACGCGCACGCAGCCGTTCGCCATGGCCCAGGCATTGACGTCCTTCGTCATGTAGACCTTGTAGTTCACCGGCACGCCATTGATGTTGTTGCCAAGCTGCGTAGCGATCTTGTTGAGGCGCTGCGTGTACGGACTGTTTGCCGGCGCAATCTGGTTTTCCTTGTCCATCTGCGCGCAGGACTTGTCCGACAGCGTGCGCACGTCGCTGTCGTTCAGCATCAGTGCCTGCGATGCGAGCTGTCCCGACTGGGCGAGGGAGTTCGGATCGAAACTGCTCAATCCGCTGCACGAAGCGAGCAGAACGGTAGCGGACGCGGCGGACGCTACAGCGCCCAGGCGAAAGAACGTCATCGTGGTCTTCTCTCAGGTTTCGGATGGCAGATTGCGGTTCGTCCGGGTCGCAGCGAGCGAATCGATCAAATGGACGAGATGGAATGCTCGAGGGAGATCGACTCGTCGATCCGTCGAAAATTCCAAAACTTTTACAAAACCTGACGATTTGAAGACAGGGGCGTGTCAGTCCTGTTGCTGACGGCACGCGACGCGGACGCGCGCGACGGCGCTGGAGACCGATCCCGCCTCCATCGCGATCGATGCCGCGTCGGGCAGCGCGTCGGCCGCGAGCGACGTGAGCGTGCGGCCCGGCGGCATTTCGACGAACACGCTCATGCCGAGTTCGGACAGCGCGACGGTCGAGTCGTGCCAGCGCACCGGATAGCGCAGATTGGTGGCGAGGTCATCGCGGATCGCATCGGCGCTGCGCAGCACACGCGCGCCGCGATTGCCGACATAGGGAATGCGCGGTGCATCGAAGCGCACCGTGCGCGCCGCTTCGATGAGGCGAATGGATGCGTCCTCCATCAGCACGCAATGCGACGGCACGCTGACCGCGAGCCGTTCCGCCTTGCGCGCGCCGCGCGACAGCACGAGGTCGCGGATCGTCGCGAGCGCATCGTCGCTGCCTGACAGCACGATCTGGCGCGGCGCGTTCAGATTGCCGATCCACACCGCCGCGCCGCTTTCGGCGATCGCGCGCGTCATCTCGCGCTCGTTCAGGCCGAGCACCGCGAGCATGCCGTAACCGTGCGGACAGGCGTTCTCCATCAGTTGCGCGCGCAGTTGCACGAGCCTGAGTGCGGCGGCGAACTCGACTGCGCCCGCCGCGACCGCCGCGCCGTATGCGCCGACCGAAAGGCCCGCTACCGCGTGCGGCGCGATGCCTTCGTCAGCGAGCGCGCGTGCCGCCGCCACGCCCGCGATCACGAGCGTCACCTGTACCGCGACGGTGGAGGCGAGCGAGGTTGCAGTGTCGAGCGTGAGCACATCGACGCCAAGTGCTTCGGACGCTTCATCGAGCGTCTTGCGAATGGCCGGATGCGGATCCGCGCCGCCGAGCCGGTGCAGGAAGTCCGGCGTCTGCGCGCCTTGTCCGGGAAACAGATACGCGATCATGACGCGGCCCAAGGATCGTCGACGAGACGCGGGCCTGCGGCGTGACGCAACATCACACGCAGTTGCGGGCGCGCGTATTCGGCGAGCGAGAACGCGGCTTCAGGCGTTTCGATCTGCACGTCGATGCGCGTGCCGCTCTGCTGCGCTGCCTGCGAAAGCGCATCGAAGAGCGCGGACGCGTCGTCGCGCGGCAGCGGCGTATCGGCGCGCAGGATGAGATCGAGATCGCTCGCCGGCGTGATGGCCGGCACACCGCTCGCGAGTTCGAAACCCGCGCTGCCGGCCGGTCCCCAGCGCAGCGCGCGATCATCGAGCATGCCGGCGATGCCGCGCATCAGCGTGAACGCATGAAGCGCGCGCCGCGCGGGTTCGGGTTCGCACGTCCGCAAGTCTTCAGGTGTGAACTTCGCCTCGATCCAGCCAACGTCCAGCCACGTGCCAAAGCGCTCTCCGCGCACGCTGCCGCGCACGCCCACCGCCAGCTTTCCCCCGAGCGGAGGCGCGCGCCGCACCACGACGAACGGCGCGCGCGCAAGCGCCGCCGCGACCCAGCCGGGCGCGCCTTCAAACGGCGGCGCGTCCGGCGTGAGCCGCAGCAAGTCGTGCGGACGCGGCGCGTGCTTCATCACGCGTGCCACTGCTCGCGCATGCGGCGACGCACCTCGATGGACGCCGCGCGCGTGCGCTGCGCATCGGCGGAGGCGAGCCGGTTCGACAGGTCGCGCGGTCCATCCCGCGCATCCCGCACCGCCGCCGCGAGCGACGCCTGCACGCGCGCGATGTCGGCGGAAGAGGGCGCATCGGCATCGATGCCTTCGAGCAATTCGTGCAGCAAGCCGAGCCTGGCGTAGGCACTCATCTTGTAGGACATCGGCAACACGGTGTCGCCTAGCGCGTCGAGGCTCTCGACGCTGCGCCGGGTGACGCGCGCCGCCGCTTCCTTGCCCATCGCATGCACGGCGGTGCCGGGCGCGTCGAGCGCGACGATGCGGTTGGCCTGATAGCCGTGCGCGAGATATGCGCCCGACATCGCCGGACCGACGATCAGCGCAATCACCGGATGTCCGGCGAGCCGCGCGCTCGCGTAGGCATCGGCGGCGGCCGCGCAGGCGAGATGGATGCCCAGCAGTTCCTCGCGGCGTCCGTAGGCCTGGCTCTTGACATCGACCACGGCGACGATCGGGCGCTTCACGGGCGCGTCGCGATCGGCATGGATGAGCGCGCGCACCGCACGCGCGAGCAGCCAGCCCTGTTCGAGGCCGACGACGTTGTCGGTTGCGCGCGGGAAGCGGTTCTGCGGATCGGGCACGACCGCGATGAAGGTGGCGCGCGCATCGTCGAGACGGCCTTCGCGGACGCGCACCGGACCGCTTTGGTCAGGCGCTGCGGATTCGGCGAGCGCGTCGAGCCAGCGCGCGCCGCGTGAGCGGATGTCGGTCATGATGTGCCCCACAGTTGACGCAAGGTATCGGGATCGATGGCGTCCGGATTCACTTCGGCCAGCCGCGCGAGATAGCCGTCGACGGCCTCGCTGCGATGCTGTTGCGGCACGCCGCGTTCGAACGCCGCGAGCACAGCCGCGCGCACTTCGCCGGCGTCGTCCTCGACCAGCGTATCCGCGAGTCCCGCCGCCACGCGTTGCTCGCCGCCGATCATCGACCAGATGAGGCGGCGGTCACTCGAATCGAGTTCCTCGATGCCCGCTTCCTGCTCGATGACTTCCGGCCCGTTCATGCCGAGCCGCGCCTGCCGCGTCATCACGAGTTCGGTGCAGAGCGCGGCCGCGAGCGACATGCCGCCGAAGCAGCCCACCATGCCGCCGATCACGCCGACCACCGGCACATGACGCCTGAGCGCGACGATCGCCGCATGAATCTCGGCGATGACCGCGAGCCCGAGGTTCGCTTCCTGCAAGCGCACGCCGCCGGTCTCGAACAGCACGACCGGGCGCACCGGCCGTCCCGCTTCGAATTCGCTCGCCGCCATTTCGAGTGCCGCCGCGATCTTCGCGCCCGACACTTCGCCGATGCTGCCGCCCTGGAACGCGGGTTCGATCGCGGCGATCACGGCCGGTTCGCCGCCGAGCAAGCCGCGGGCGATCACCACACCGTCATCGGCCTGACAGACGATGTCCTGCATCGCGAGCCAAGGTGATTCGAGCCGGTCGAACGGACCGAGCAGTTCGCGGAAGCTGCCCGGGTCGAGCAGCGCGCGGGCGCGGTCGCGCGCGCCCATTTCGATGAAGCTGTGGCGCGCCAGGAAGGTGTCGTGGGCATTCACGGCGCGTCTCCTTCGCTCGCTTCCACCGCTTCGTTGAGGCGCAGCATCACGACGCCGGGCGTCGCGCCGAAGTCGTTCAGTTCGATCTTCGCCGCGCCGTCGTAACGCTGGAAGAAGCGGTCGAGCACGCTCTTCCACACATGTCCGTAACCATCGACGCTCGTGCGGATCAAGACTTCCGCCTGCATCGAGTCTGAAGGCGACAACAGCACTTCGAGATCGCCCGAGCCGACCACGCCCACGTGCGCGCGCCGCGCGACGGGCCGTGTGGCGGGATATTCGTATCGCATGTTTTCCATCGTTCGTTCCTCTTTACGCTTCGATGCGCGTCAATCGAGACGCCTGAGACTGTCGAGAAAGAGTGTCGCCGCGAGCAGGTCGGCGGCGCCGCCGGGCGATGCGTTCAGCGCCACCAGCGCGTCGTCGAGTTGCGCGAGCGCGGCGCGGCCTTCATCGGTGCCGGCGCCGCCGCGTGCGATCACGATGCGCGCGCCGTCCTGCGCCGCCGTGAGCGCGCGCCGGCCGCCGCGATGCAGCAGGCAGGTGTCGTCGAGCGACGCGATGATCGCGATCAGCGCATCGAGTTGCGCGTCGGTCTCGCAGCAACCGCGTGCGCGCGCGGCATCGAGCGCCGGCAGGCCGATCAGCCGTGCATGCGGAAAGCCGTCGCAGGCTTCGCCGCGCGCGCCGGCCACCTGATACCGCGAACTCGCGCGCGCGCCGTGACTCGCCGACGCCGACGGCGGCGCATAGCGGTCCTCGTGACACGCGATGTCCGCCGCGGCTGCGCAGATCGCCGCGCTGTCGTGCGGTGCATGCAAGGCCGCGCCCGCGCACAGCAAGCCGACGATCCAGATCGCGCCGCGATGCGCGTTGCTGCCGCCGGTGGCATTCATCATCGCGATTTCACCTTCGCGGCCGATGCGCGCCAGTTGCTCGCGCAGCGCCTGCGACGGCCGCGCCCGCGATGCCGCGCGTGCAATCGCGAGAAAGGTCGGGTGCAGTGCAGCGGCGGAACGCAGCATCGTGTCCAGATCGAGATCGCGATGTGCGCCGCTGCCGCGTTGATCGACGAGTGCGGGCTTAGGCGTCAGTCGCGCCTCGGCGATCAGCGCAGCGCGCGCGTGAGCGGCGATGACCGCCGGTTCGAGTGCAAGCTCGCGCGCTTCTTCATGCAGCAAGGGCAGGGCGTTCATCGCGCTCACCAGCTGCGAAAGCGCGCGGGCGGCGCATACAGACCGCCCGACCACGCGACGAGATCGTCGATGCTGCGCGCCGCCAGCAGCGAGCGCTTCGCTTCGCTGCGCCGCACGCCGAGATCCTCCGGATACGCGACGATGCCGCGCCGTCTCAGCTCGGCCGTCTTCGTGGGATCGGCGCGCATGCCGATGGGCGTCACGCCCGCGACCGCCGCAAGCGCCGCGCGTCGTTCATCGAAACCTTCGGCTGCGTGCAGATACGCGATGCCTTCCTCGGTGACGACGTGCGTGACATCGTCGCCGTAGATCATCACGGGCGCGATGGGCATGCCGCTCTTCGCCCCGACCGCGATGGCATCCAGCGACTCGACGATGGTCGGCTCGCCGCCTTTCTTGTAAGTCTCGGCGGTCTGCACGACGAGCTTGTGGCCGCGCGCGATCTGTGGATTCGGGCCGTCGTTCTTCAGCAGCTTGAGCCAGGCTTCGCTCGAATGGCGCCGGCCGCGCGGATCGTGTCCCATGTTCGGCGCGCCGCCGAAGCCCGCCAGGCGGCCGAGCGTGACGGTGGAGGAATTGGCGTCGGCGTCCATCTGCAAGGTCGAGCCGATGAACAGGTCCACGCCATACTGGCCCGCGAGCTGGCAGAACACGCGGTTCGAACGCAGGCTGCCGTCGCGACCGGTGAAGAATACGTCCGGGCGCGCCGCGATGTAATCCTCCATGCCCACTTCGCTGCCGAAGCAATGCACGCTCTGCACCCAGCCGGATTCGATCGCGGGGATCAGCGTCGGATGCGGGTTGAGCGCCCAGTGCGTGCAGATCTTGCCCTTCAGGCCGAGCGCTTCCCCATAAGTGGGCAGCAGCAGTTCGATCGCCGCGGTATCGAAGCCGATGCCGTGATTGAGCGCCGTCACGCCGTAGCGGTCGTAGATGCCGCGGATCGACATCATCGCCATCAGGATCTGCAATTCGCCGATATGACGCGGATCGCGCGTGAAGAGCGGCTCCACGGCAAAGGGCCGGTCCGCCTGCACGACGACATCCACCCACGAACCGGGAATATCGACGCGCGGCAGTTCATCGACGATTTCGTTCACCTGCGCCACCACGATGCCGTGCCGGAACGCGGCGGCCTCGACGATGGTCGGGGTGTCCTCGGTGTTCGCGCCCGTGTAGAGATTGCCGTGGCGGTCGGCCTGCACCGCGCACACCAGCGCGACCTGCGGCGTAAGGTCGATGAACATGCGCGCGTACAGCTCGATGTACGTATAGATCGCGCCGATCTCCAGCATGCCGTCCTCGAGCAATTGCGCCACGCGCAGGCTTTGCGGTCCGGCGAAGGCGAAGTCCACCTTGTGCGCGATGCCTTGCTCGAACAGCGCGAGATGTTCCGGACGGCTGATGCTCGAAATCAGGAGATGGATGTCGTGCACGCGCGCCGGGTCCAGTTTTGCAAAGGCGCGCGACAGGAAATCCGCCTGCTTCTGGTTGTTGCCTTCCAGCGCCACGCGGTCGCCGGTCACGATCAGCGCGCCCAGCGCATCGACGATATGCGCCGGATCGAGCACCGCGCCGTCCAGCCAGGGCTCGATCAGTTTCAGGCGGCGCGCCTTTTCCTGCGCGCGCGTGTTCCAGTTGCGGCTGTCGCGGGGAGCGTCAGCGGGGAGGGACGAATTCATCGGTCGGCCTTCGGAGTGAGCGTTCGGGAAGAGGCGCGGCGCTTTTTCTTCTTGTGGCTCAAGTGAGCGAGCGCTTGCGCATCGGCGAGAAAGCGGTAGATCAGGTCGCCCGTCGCGAGCAGATGGCGCGCGACCAGCGTCTGCGCCTGTTCGGTATCGCGGGCGGCGAGCGCGGCGAAGATCGCGCGATGTTCGGCATCCGACGCGTCCTTGTGGATCGGCAAGCCAAGCTTCAGGCGCAAGTAGCGTTCGCCGCGCCGGTGCATCTGCCCGATCAGCTCCATCAGCCGCGGCCGGTTGGCGGGCGCGTACAGGCTCATGTGGAACTGCTCGTTGCGCACCACGTAGAGCGCCGGGTCGGGCTCGCGTTCGGCGGCCTCCAGCAGACGCTGCGCTTCGGCCAGCGTCTCGGGCGTGTGATGTTCGATGGCAATGCCGATCGCCAGACTCTCCAGCGACGCCCTTATCTCATAGATCTCGCGCGCCTCGTCGGCGGATTGCAGGCTGACGGCCGCGCCGCGATTCGGCTCGATGGTCACCCAGCCCTCGCTTTCGAGCTGGCGGAACGCTTCGCGCACGGGAATTGCACTGACCGAGAACTGCCGCGCGATGGCGTCCTGACGCAGCGGTTCGCCCGGCAGCAACGCACCCTCGACGATGGCCGAACGCAGCGCATCCGCAATGTAGCGCGACGTGCTCTGGCGCGGTTCGAACTGCGCATCGCGGAACGACGCGGCAGGCTGGGAGCTTCCGGAAGCAGCGAGGTCGTTGGGCATGGCTAGGTGAAAGTGCGGACTTGTCGGAGGTCGATGTTCAAATATTATATATAAAAACGCGCACCGGTCTTCGGTGCTTTCCCTAGACGCCATAACAAGATTGCAAGATTGCGAAAGCGCGCGTCGTTCATCCTCGCTTGAGTTTCATCGGAGAGACATGGCCATGCCGACTACGCTGGATCGTGAGATAGGCGCCACGCGCGCCGCGAAGACACCGCTCAACCGTTCGCAGATCACGGGCTTCTGGGGCGCCTGGGCCGGCTGGACGCTCGACGGCATGGACTCGTTCATCTATGCGCTCGTGCTCGCGCCCGCGCTCACCGAACTGCTGCCGCGCTCGGGCTATGCCGCGACGCCGGCGAACGTCGGTCTCGCAGGCTCGATCCTGTTCGCGCTGTTCCTGGTGGGATGGGGACTGTCGTTCATCTGGGGGCCGCTCGCGGATCGCTTCGGACGCACCAAGGTGCTTGCCGCGACCATCTTCACGTTCGCGATCTTCACCGGGCTCGCCGCGACCGCGCACAACGTGTGGGAACTCGGCATCTATCGCTTCTTCGCGGGCGTGGGGATCGGCGGGGAGTGGGCGCTTGCCGGCACGTATGTCGCCGAGGCCTGGCCGGAAGATCGCCGCAAGATGGGCGCGGGCTATCTGCAAACCGGCTATTACGCGGGCTTCTTCCTCGCGGCGGCGCTGAACTATACGATCGGCGCGGCGTTCGGCTGGCGCGCGATGTTCCTGGTCGGCCTGTTCCCGGTGGTGATCTCGATCCTCGTGTTGCTGCGCGTGAAGGAAACCGACAAGTGGCAACACGCCGAAACGGCCCAGCCGCATGTGAAGCACGAGAGTTCGTTGAAGGCGATCTTCAACGCGCAGTACCGCAAGCGCACGATCGTCGCGGCGGTGCTGCTCACGGTGGCGATCATCGGCTTGTGGGCGGGCGCGGTGTATGAGCCGTCGGCGGTCATCCAGCTGGCGACGAAGGCCGGCATGGACAAACATGACGCGGCGCGCATGGCATCGATCGCGACGGGGCTGCTCTCCATCGGCACTATCGTCGGCTGTCTCGCGCTGCCGCCGATGGCCGAGAAGATCGGCCGCCGCAAGACGCTCGCGGTGTATTTCATCGGCATGGCGGCATCGATTGCGCTGGCCTTCGGCTGGGCGTTCTATCTGCCGAACGGACTGGTGCCGTTCATTGCGCTGCTGGTCGTGCTGGGCTTCTTCGGCGGCAATTTCGCGCTGTTTTCGCTGTGGCTGCCGGAGCAGTTCGAAACCCGCGTGCGGGCGACCGCCTTTGCGTTCTGCACATCGGTCGGACGCTTCATCGGCGCGATCGTCAACTTCGGCATTGGTGCGATGGTGCTCAACATGAAGACGCTCGGCGTGCCGATCGCGCTGACCGGCATCGTCTTCCTTGTCGGACTCGCCGTCATTCCGTTCGCGCCGGAAACAAAAGGGCAGGAACTGCCGAACTGAGAGAGCCGCGCTTCTGTGTCGAACGGCGGCCTGCCGATGCAGGGCCGCCGTTTTTTTCATCCCGCGCGCGTTTTTTCTTTCGTAAGGTTTTCGGCGGTAATAGGAGGTTACCAAGTCGAACACTTGCGTCGGCATCCGTCCGATATAGTCCGGTCAACACTACAAACAACTCGTCGAGGTAGGCTTCACATGAACAAGGTTTTGAAGGCTTCCGCGCTGGCCGGCGCCGTGTTGATCGGTGGCGTGACGTTGTCCGGCGCAGCCATGGCAGGGGTGTCCGTGGGCGTGAACATCGGGGTGCCCGCGCCTGTCTATGTCGCACCCGCGCCGGTCTATGCGCCGCCGCCGCCGCCGGTGGTCTACGCGCCGCCTCCGCCGCCCGTGTATGCGCAGCCGGCCATCGTGATCGGCTGGCATGGCGACCGTTACTGGGATGGCCGCCGCTACTGGAATCGAGGCGATTACTACCGCAACCACGGGCATGGATATGGCCACGGCTATGACCATGGCCATCACGGCTGGCACTGACCGGCTGGCGGGTCCCCGAGGAAGCCACCCCGCGCGGGTGGCTTTTTCATTTCTGTCAATGCCCGAAAGGGGGAAACGCTGTCAGTTGTTTGTTTGAAAGCAATTTTCACCCACGTGCAATGTAACAAAAGGTAAGCTTTCTCCTGACATTACGCCGGGACGCGCAACAACTTACAAAGCTGAAATATTGCATTGAAAGCCTTCCGTTATATTTCCCGGCAAGCGAACAAGCACAACAGCGAGGTCCGTTTGCACATGAAGATCAACTCGAAAACATTCTGGACGGGCGTGATGGCCGTCGCGGCCGTCGGCCTGATGAGCACGCATGCCGCGCGCGCGGATGTGCATGTCGGCGTGAACGTCGGCATTCCGGCGCCGGTGTATGTCGCGCCCACGCCGGTGTACGCGCCGCCGCCGCCTCCGGTCGTGTATCGGCCCGCTCCCGTGTATGCGCCGCCCGTGGTGATCGGCTGGCACGGCAGCCGCTACTGGGACGGCCGTCGCTACTGGAGCCGCAACGATTACTACCGCCATCATGGGCATGGCCGCGGGCCGCATCGTGGTCCGCCGCCGGGACATGGCTACGGACATGGGCACGGACATGGCGGGCCGCACGGACGGCATTAACATTAAGGCAGGTCGGACAGGCCACGGCCGTCCAAACAAAAAGCGCCGCCCGAATCTCCGGGCGGCGCTTTCGTTTGTACGGCACGCGTTGCGAGGGGAGCGCGTTACTCCGCGTCGGCGCCCATGCCGCCTACTACCGCATGGAAGCCCGCATCGACGTGCACGACTTCCGCGCTCACGCCCGCCGACAAATCCGACAGCAGGAATGCCGCGACATTGCCCACTTGCTCGGTCGTGACATTGCGCTTGAGCGGCGCATTTTCTTCGACGAAGTTCAGGATCTTGCCGAAGCCCTTGATGCCGCTTGCAGCGAGCGTCTTGATCGGGCCGGCCGAAATCGCGTTCACACGCACGCCCTTGCCGCCGAGCGACGGCGACGCCGCCATGTAGCGCACGCTCGCTTCGAGCGAGGCCTTCGCGAGACCCATCGTGTTGTAGTTCGGCAGCGCGCGCTCGGCGCCGAGGTACGACAGCGTGAGCAGCGACGAGCCGTCTTTCAGCAGCGGCAGCGCGGCCTTGGCGAGCGCCGGGAAGCTGTACGCGGAGATGTCGTGCGCGACGCGGAAGTTCTCGCGCGTGATGCCGTCGAGGAAGTCGCCGGCGATGGCCTCGCGCGGTGCAAAGCCGATGGAGTGCACGAGACCGTCGAGCGAGTCCCAGCGTTCCTTGAGCGCGCCGAACAGCGCGTCGATTTGCGCGTCGTCGCCGACGTCGCACGGGTAGATCATGTCGCTGCCGAACTCGGCGGCGAATTCAGTGATGCGCTCCTTGAAGCGCTCGCCGACGTAGGTGAACGCGAGTTCGGCGCCTTCGCGCTTGCAGGCCTCGGCGATGCCGTAGGCAATCGACCGGTTCGACAGCAGGCCTGTGAGCAGAATCCGTTTTCCAGCGAGAAAGCCCATGAATGCTCCTTCTATGAAGTCAGTGTCGCGCGGGCGGGCAGGCAGGGCCGCGCGCAGTCGCCGGCGGGCAGCCTTCGGGAGGACCCGATAAGGCAAGCCGGACGGCGCGTGATTTTGGGTAGAATTCTCTCACATCGCAACGCCCCGCCGAGGATTCCTGCGCCTGCGCGGAGTCGTCGGGCAGAGCGTTCAACTCCATCATCCATCGCGCCCAGAGACAACCCAGGCACATGACGACTCGCCCGACGATCCGCTCATCCAGCGTCTCACGCCTGGTTCTATCCGGGTGGCTGGCCGGATCGATTGCACTGGCGGCGAGTCCGGCCTTCGCGGTGCATGCCATCGCGCAATATGGCGAGCCCAAATATCCGGCGGGCTTCACGCATTTCGACTACGTCAACCCCGACGCCCCGCGCGACGGCACGCTGGTGCTCGCCAATCCGAACCGCCTGACGAGCTTCGACAAGTTCAATCCGTTCACGCTGCGCGGCAATCCCGCGCCGGGTCTGTCGCTGATGTTCGAAAGCCTGACAACAGGCAGTTCCGATGAAGTCGCGACCGCCTACGGCCTGCTCGCCGACGACATCTCGGTGGCGCCGGACGGCATGTCGACCACCTTCCACATCAATCCGAAGGCGCGCTTCTCGAACGGCGATCCGGTCACCGCCGAAGACGTCAAATTCTCGTTCGAGACGCTGAAGAGCCCGCTGGCTGCGCCGCAGTTCGCGGTGTATTTCGGGCAGATCGCGCGCGCGGTGATCGTCGATCCATTGACCATCCGCTTCGAGTTCAAGGCCGCGACGCGCGAAATGCCGCTGCTCGCGGGCGGCATTCCGGTGTTCTCGCGCAAGTGGGCGATGAAGCACGACGGCACGCGCGTTCCGTTCGACCAGATCGCGTTCCAGAAGCCGATCGGCAGCGGCCCGTATCTGATCGACCATTACGACAACGGCCGCACCATCTCGTACCGGCGCAATCCGGACTACTGGGGCGCGGCGCTGCCGGTGCGGGTCGGCACGAACAACTTCGCGCACATCGACTACAAGCTCTACGGCGATCCCACCGCGCGCCTCGAAGCCTTCAAGGCCGGCGAGTACGACGTGCTGGTCGAGTACATCGCGCGCAGCTGGGTGCGGCGCGACATCGGCAAGCGCTTCGACAACGGCGAACTGATCAAGCGCGAATTCCCGCAGCACAACGGCACCGGCATGCAAGGCTTCTTCATGAACACGCGCCGGCCGCTGTTCAAGGACGTGCGCGTGCGTCAGGCGCTGGATCTCGCGCTCGACTTCGAATGGCTCAACCGGCAACTCTTCTTCAACCAGTACCGGCGCATCGACAGCTTCTTCGTCAACACGGACCTGCAGGCGAAAGGCCTGCCGAGCGAAGGCGAGCTCGTCATCCTGAATCCGTTGAAGGCGCAACTGGACCCGTCGGTGTTCGGCCCGATGCCGCGCCAGCCGGACACCGATCCGCCCGGTTCGCTGCGCGCCAATCTCATCAAGGCGCGCGAGCTGCTGGCGCAGGCGGGCTGGACCTATCGCGACGGCGCGCTGCGCAACGCGAAAGGCGAGCCCTTCGTCTTCGAGATCCTCGACGATACCGGCGGCGGCGCGTCGATGGAGCCGGTCGCGGCCGCGTTCGGGCGCAATCTGCAGAAGCTCGGCATCACGATGAACTTCCGCACCGTGGATTACGCGCTGATCCAGAAGCGCCTCGATGCCTTCGACTTCGACATGACGAGCGTGCGCATGCCCGACGTGCAGGTGCCGGGCACGGAACAGGTGTCGCGCTTCGGCAGCCAGTCGGCGAACGAGCAGGGTTCGGACAATCTGGCGGGCGTGAAGTCGCCGGCCGTCGATGCCATCCTGCAGAAGGTGGTGTCCGCGCAGACGCGCGAGCAGCTGGTCGACGCCACCCACGCGCTCGATCGCGTGCTGATGAACGGCTACTATGTGGTGCCGCACTGGTACTCGGCGACGCATCGCGTGGCGTATCGCAACACGCTGGCGTATCCGTCGACCTTGCCGCTGTACTACAGCGCCGAGGAATGGATCATCTCGACGTGGTGGGCGCAGCACGCGCCCGCGGCGCCAACCCAATAGCCGATCTAGCCGAATAGGGCGCGCCATGTGGAGCTACATCCTTAAACGCATTCTGTTGATGATCCCGACGCTGCTTGGCGTGCTGACGCTGACCTTCGTCGTGATCCAGTTCGTGCCGGGCGGTCCGGTCGAGCAGGCAGTGCACGACCTGCGGCGCGGACAGTCCGAAGGGGGCGGCGGTGGTTTCGGATTGCGCACGCACACGGGCGTCGATGCGCAGCAGGTCGAGCAGTTGAAGAAGCTCTACGGCTTCGACAAGCCGCCGCTGCAGCGCTATGTGCTGATGCTCGGCAAGTTCGCGCGCTTCGATCTCGGCGACAGTTATTTCAGGCATCAGAGCGTGTGGTCGCTGATCGTGTCGAAGCTGCCGGTGTCGATCAGCATCGGCCTGTGGACCTTCTTCATCACCTATCTGATATCGGTGCCGCTCGGCATCGCGAAGGCGGTCAGGAACGGCTCGAAGTTCGATGTCGCGACGAGCCTGATCGTGCTGATCGGCTTTGCGATTCCAGGCTTCGTGCTCGGCGTGCTGCTGCTCGTGCTGTTCGGCGGAGGCACCTTCTGGCAGCTGTTCCCGCTGCGCAATCTCACCTCCGACAACTGGGCCACGCTGTCGCTCGGCGGCAAGATTCTCGATTATCTGTGGCACATCACGCTGCCGGTGACGGCCTCGGTGGTGGGCAGCTTCGCCATCGTCACGATGCTCACCAAGAACGCCTTCCTCGACGAGATCCGCAAGCAATACGTGCTGACCGCGCGCGCGAAGGGCCTTTCCGAGCGCCGCGTGCTGTGGAAGCACGTGTTCCGCAATGCGCTGCTGCCGTTGATCGTCGGCTTTCCAGCGGCGTTCATCGGCGCGTTCTTCACCGGCAGCCTGCTGATCGAGACGCTGTTCTCGCTCGACGGGCTCGGCCTGCTGTCCTATGAATCCGTGGTGCGGCGCGACTATCCGGTGGTGCTCGGCACGCTCTATCTCTTCACGCTGATCGGCCTCGCCACGAAGCTCATCTCGGACCTGTGCTACGTCTGGGTCGATCCACGCATTCAATTCGAACAACTGGAGCGCTGATTTGAATCGAGCCGCTTCATCCCGCTCCTCACGGCGCGACGCACACGGCAGCGACGCCCGGCCGCTCAGCTTCGAAAAATCCATTCCGCCCGGACGGCGCGTGTGGCAGCGCTTCAAGCGCAACCGGCTGGGCTACTGGAGCCTCGTCGTGTTCGTCGTGGCGTTCGTCATCAGCCTCGCCGGGCCGCTGTGGTCAAACGACAAGCCGCTCGTCGTGCGCTATCAGGGGCATCTGTACTTTCCGCTCGTAAAGACCTATGCGGAGACCACGTTCGGCGGCGACTTCCCCACGCCCGCCGATTATCTCGATCCCTACGTGCGCGACCGTTTCAGCGCGCCGGGCAACTTCGCGATCTATCCGCCGAATCACTACTACTACGACACGCTCAACTACTTCTCGAAGGGCTCGAATCCGGCGCCGCCGTCGCGCGAGAACTGGCTCGGCACCGACGACCGCGGCCGCGACGTGTTCGCGCGGCTCGTGTACGGCTTTCGCGTGTCGGTGCTGTTCGCGCTCGTGCTGACGGCGATCGGCACGCTGCTGGGCGTTGTCGCCGGCGCGGTGCAGGGGTATTTCGGCGGGCGGATCGACATCACGGGGCAGCGGCTCATCGAAGTCTGGAGCGCGTTGCCCGAGCTATACCTGCTCATCATCTTTGCGTCGATCTTCGAGCCGAGCCTGATCCTTTTGATCATCCTCTTGTCGCTGTTCGGCTGGATCGGTTTGTCGGACTACGTGCGCGCCGAGTTCCTGCGCAACCGCACGCAGGATTACGTGCGCGCCGCCCGCGCGATGGGCCTCTCGAACTGGCAGATCATCTGGCGCCACGTCTTGCCCAACAGTCTCACGCCGGTCATCACGTTCCTGCCGTTCCGCATGAGCGGCGCCATTCTCGCGCTGACGAGCCTCGACTTTCTCGGGCTGGGCGTGCCGTCGCCGACGCCATCGCTCGGTGAGTTGCTCGCGCAAGGCAAGGCCAATCTCGATGCCTGGTGGATCTCACTGTCCACCTTCGGCGTGCTGGTCGCGACGCTGCTCCTGCTGACCTTCATGGGCGATGCGCTGCGCAACGCGCTCGACACGCGTATCGCCGATGCCGTGAAAGCCGGAGGCGGGCAGTGAACGAACCGCTGTTGTCCATCAAAGACCTGCGCGTGCGTTTCGGCGACACGCTGGCCGTCGACGGCGTCAATCTCGAGATCCACGCGGGCGAACGCGTGGCGCTGGTCGGCGAATCGGGTTCGGGCAAGAGCGTCACGGCGCTGTCCATCCTGCGGCTGCTGCGCGAAGCCGAACTGTCCGGCTCGATCCGCTTCGCCGGCGAAGAGCTGCTCGACAAGAGCGAGCGCGCGATGCGCGGCCTGCGCGGCTCCGACATCGCGATGATCTTCCAGGAGCCGATGACGGCGCTCAATCCGCTCTACACGGTGGGCGACCAGATCGGCGAGACGATCCAGCTGCACGACGGCACCACGCCGCGCGAGGCGCGCCGCCGCGCGATCGCACTGCTCGCGCGCACCGGCATCACGGAGCCCGAGCGGCGCGTGGACAGCTATCCGCATCAGTTGTCGGGCGGCCAGCGCCAGCGGGTGATGATCGCGATGGCGCTCGCGTGCCGTCCACGCCTCCTGCTCGCCGACGAACCCACGACGGCCCTCGACGTGACGATTCGCGCGCAGATCGTTGAACTGCTGCTCGAACTGCAACGCGACGAAGCCCAGCAGCGCGGCATGGCGGTGCTGCTGATCACGCACGACCTGAATCTCGTCAGGCGCTTCGCGGAGCGTGTCGCGGTGATGGAGAAGGGCGTGCTGGTGGAGAGCGGCACGGTGGAAAGCATCTTCGCGTCGCCGCAGCATCCGTACACCCAGCGGCTGCTGGCCAGCAAGCCGAAGCGCAGCGTGCTGCCGGTGCTGCCGATCGCGCCCGTCCTGCTCGACGCGAAAAACGTCTCCGTCGCTTACCCGACGCGCCTGCCGGGCTTGCAAGGCTGGTTCCGGCGCGGCCGCTTCAAGGCCGTCGACGACGTCACGCTGACGGTGCGGCAGGGCGAGACGCTCGGGATCGTCGGGGAATCGGGCTCCGGCAAGTCCACCCTGGCGATGGCGCTGCTCGGCCTGCAACGCATCTCGCACGGCGCGGTGCAGTTCCAGGGCCGCGCGCTCAGCGAGTTCCAGGGGCGCGAGCAAACCGCGCTGCGCTCCAATCTGCAAGTGGTGTTTCAGGATCCGTTCAGCTCGCTGTCGCCGCGGCAGACCGTCGAGCGGATCGTCGGCGAGGGGCTGGCGCTGCATCGCCCGGAACTGGATGCCGCCGCGCGCCAGGCACGGGTGGTGGCGGTGTTGCGGGAAGTCGGAATGGAACGCTCGGCGCTCACGCGCTATCCGCACGAGTTCTCGGGTGGCCAGCGGCAGCGCATCGCGATCGCCCGCGCGCTGGTGCTCGAACCGAGCATCCTGATCCTCGACGAACCCACCAGCGCGCTCGACGTGTCGATCCAGACTCAAGTCCTGGCGCTGCTCGCCGACATTCAGAAGAAGCACAACCTGGGCTACGTCTTTATTAGCCACGACTTACAGGTGATCGGCGCGATGGCACATCGCGTCGCGGTGATGCGAAATGGTTTTATCGTGGAGTCGGGCGAGGTAGAGAAGATTTTTTCAAACCCCTCCGACGAATACACGCGAAAGCTTCTGAGCGCGGCCCTCGAATCCTAAAATCTTTCTTTTTCACCAATTGGGTGCCCGTCTCAATTGTATTTTTCTATTTCTTTTGACAGGTAAATACTTTGTGGCTAGTATCCTTCCAAACTTTCTGCTATCTCCCTGATTTAACAGCTTTTAATTGTAAAACCTACCGACCGATGCAGCCACTATCGTTGACTCAGACATGCGCGCGCGCCGCCGCGGGCATGTTGATCGGCCTCCTGATGACAGCAACTTCCGGCGCGTTCGCCGACGAAGTCAGCAGTAGCAGCCAGAATGCCGGCAACGGCCTTTTCTCCTCCAGATCCATCGATACCGCAAACACCGACGCCGCCAGCAGCCAGGGCGGCGCAAAGTCGTTTCTGTCGGGCATGGCGAGCAAGGCGGGCGACGTCGTCGTAGGCGCGCTCAACATGATCGGCGTGCGTTATCGCTGGGGCGGCAATTCGCCGGATTCCGGTCTCGATTGCAGCGGCTTCGTCCGCTACGTGTTTCAGGACACGCTCGGCATGACGCTGCCGCGCCGCGCCGAGGAAATGAGCCGCGTCGGCGAGAAGGTCCGCGTGTCGGATCTGAAACCCGGCGATCTCGTGTTCTTCAACACGATGCGCCGCTCGTTCTCGCACGTGGGTATCTACATCGGTGACAACAAGTTCGTGCACTCGCCGTCCACCGGCAGCACGATCCGCGTCGACGACATGGAAGACGGCTACTGGGAGAAGCGTTTCCAGGGCGCGCGCCGGATCGACAACGCGCAAATCGGCGACGGTTCCGAATTGCGCCAGCGCGTGAGCGCGAGCATCGGCGGATATTGATTGCCGCTGTGAAGGAAAATCGAAAGCCTGCCTCCTGACCGGACGCAGGCTTTTTGTTTTTGGCGGCCTTGAGATTCAGCGAACGGAACGCCTGATTGCACGCGCTTCGGAAAGCCGTTATAGTTTTTGAATGCGTTTTTTCCTGTTCCCCTTCCTGTCGGTCCAAGCTGGTGCGTCGCTACGCGCACTATCGCTACTAGCGCGCCTACCGCGCTGATCTTTCTCGCCTCCCGTCTGCTCGTCCTGTCAGGTTTTCGACGCCAGCGGTGGCGCGAACACCCGAATTCCCTTTTGCATTTCCGCGCGTCATTTCCAACACTTGAACACTCTCCCCACTGGAGCCCAACATGGCAGCAGACAAGTTGATCATCTTCGACACCACCTTGCGTGATGGCGAGCAGTCCCCCGGCGCGTCGATGACGAAGGAAGAGAAGATCCGCATCGCGAAGCAGCTGGAGCGCATGAAGGTGGACATCATCGAGGCGGGCTTCGCGGCCAGCTCGAACGGCGATTTCGACGCCATCCACACCATCGCCTCGCTCGTGAAGGACAGCACGGTCTGCTCGCTGGCCCGGGCCAACGACAAGGACATCCAGCGCGCCGCCGACGCCCTCAAGCCCGCCGGCCAGTTCCGCATTCACACGTTCATTGCCACGTCGGCGCTGCACATGGAGAAGAAGCTGCGCATGACGCCGGAGCAGGTCTACGACCAGGCGCGTCTCGCCGTGCGCTTCGCCCGCAAGTTCACCGACGACGTCGAGTTCTCGCCGGAAGACGGCAGCCGCTCGGACATCGACTATCTTTGCCGCGTCCTTGAAGCGGTCATCGATGAAGGCGCGCGCACCATCAACATCGCGGACACGGTCGGTTACGGCGTGCCCGAGCTCTACGGCAATCTCGTGAAGACGCTGCGCGAGCGCGTGCCCAATTCCGACAAGGCGGTCTGGTCGGTGCACTGCCACGACGACCTCGGCATGGCCGTCGCCAATTCGCTGGCCGGCGTGCAGATCGGCGGCGCGCGTCAGGTGGAATGCACGATAAACGGTCTCGGCGAGCGCGCGGGCAATACGTCGCTGGAAGAGATCGTGATGTCGGTCAAGACGCGCAAGGATTACTTCGGTCTGGATCTCGGCATCGACACGTCGCAGATCGTGCCGACCTCGAAGCTCGTTTCCCAGATCACCGGCTTCGTCGTGCAGCCGAACAAGGCGGTGGTCGGCGCGAACGCGTTCGCGCACGCGTCGGGCATCCACCAGGACGGCGTGCTGAAGGCGCGCGACACCTACGAAATCATGCGCGCGGAAGACGTGGGCTGGGCCGCGAACAAGATCGTGCTCGGCAAGCTCTCGGGCCGCAACGCGTTCAAGCAGCGTCTCGAAGAACTGGGCGTGCAGCTGGAGTCCGAAGGCGAAGTGAACGCCGCGTTCGCGCGCTTCAAGGAACTCGCGGACCGCAAGGCCGAGATCTTCGACGAAGACATCATGCAGATCGTCTCCGAGGAATCCGCCGAGGCGCAGGCCAAGGAGCATTTCCGCTTCGTGTCGCTGAAGCAGCATTCCGAGACGGGCGAGCAGCCGCAGGCAAAGGTCGTGTTCGCGGTGGAAGGCGCCGAGGTCACGGGCGAAGCGCGCGGCAACGGTCCGGTGGACGCGACACTGCACGCGATCGAATCGAAGGTGGACAGCGGCGCGGAACTCGTCCTGTATTCGGTCAACGCCATCACCACCGGCACGCAGGCGCAGGGTGAAGTGACGGTGCGTCTGTCGAAGAGCGGGCGCATCGTGAACGGCGTGGGCACGGATCCGGATATCGTCGCGGCGTCGGCGAAGGCTTATCTGGCTGCGTTGAACAAGCTGCACTCGAAGGTCGAGAAGCTCAACCCGCAGCTCTGATTCCGGCGCGTCTTGCAGACATGAAAAAGCCCTCGCGAGAGGGCTTTTTTCGTTGCTCGTGCGCAAACGGCAGGCGCTCAGAACATGTTGCGCCGGTCCGGATCGTGCAGCGGATCAGGCGTTTTCTGTGTCATGCGCAGGATGCCCTGATCGTCGAAATAGAAGTTGTACATCAGGTACCAGATGTTCGCCTCCATGTAGCGATAAGTCCAGACCTGGCGTTTCATCAACGGGAAGTACGAGGTTTCGACCGGCCGGCCGAAATTCAGCAGCACATCCGCCTTCGTCCAGGTGCCGATCTGCGCCTTGTAGAACTCGTTCTCGTCGAGCACCTGGCGCACGCTGACGATTTTCCCCGAACTGTCGATGTCGGCAGCCGTCGTGAACTCGCCGAGCGGCTGCGTCGGCCACATCAGGCGCTTGCCGCCGCTGGGCAGGTCGTAGACTTCGCGCGGCGGGCCGAGGCGCGCGGTGATCGTGGATGCATCCGCGCCCGCCTGATAGTTCTGCCACGGCTGGGCGCAGGCGGACAGCAGGAGCGCGGCGCCCGCGCCCGCCAACAGGGCGCGCAGGCGAAAGAGGGGATACGACATGGCAAGCCTCCGGCATGTGGAGATCCTCTCGATGGCGAGGATCGTTCATTCGATCTTTTCCGTGATTCTGACATGCGCGGACGCCGAATCACGCTCCGCGACGCTGCGGCATCCGGGCCGATCTGTCGGCAATGGCGCACCCGCGGCGCACTTGCGCGGCGCGGGCGCGGGGGCCTATGATCCGCGCTTTCAGCGAATGGGCGGCAGGCATGAAGAATCGAATCGGCGCGCGCGGGGCGCGATGGCTGTGCGTGGCGGCGTGGGTGATCGGGGCTCAGGCGGCAAGCGCCGCCGGCCCCGCGCCGATCAAGCTCGCGATGATCGAGGGCATGTCCGGGCCGTTCGCCAACGCCGGGGCGATGGTCGAGCGCAACCTGCAGTTCGGCGTCGAGCGGGTGAACGCGCAGGGCGGCGTCCAGCTCGCCGACGGCCGGCATCCGCTGCAACTGGTCGTGCTCGACGGCAAGGGCGGCAGCGAGGCGAGCCTGGTACAACTGCGCGCGGCGATCGACGACGGCATCGGTTTCGTGATGCAGGGCAACAGTTCGGCGGTGGCGGCGGCGCTGGTGGCGGCGATCGACCGGCAAAACGCGCGCGATCCGCAACATCGCGTGCTGTTCCTCAACTACTCCGCCGACGACCCCGCGCTCACCAACGACGCCTGCAGTTTCTGGCACTTCCGCTTCGACGCCCATGCGGGCATGCGCATGGACGCGCTCGCGGACGCGCTGAAGGACGATCGCGCGCTCAGGAAGGTGTATGTGCTGAACCAGGACTACAGCTTCGGTCATGACGTGAGCCGCGAGGCGCAGCGCGCCTTGAGGGAGCGCCGGCCGGATATCGCAATCGCGGGCGACGAGTTTCATCCGATCGGCCGCGTCAAGGATTTCGCGCCCTACATCGCGAAAATCCGCGCGAGCGGGGCGGACGCGGTCATCACCGGCAACTGGGGCAACGATCTCACGCTGCTCGTCAAGGCCGCGCGCGAACAAGGCCTCGACACCAAGTTCTACACTTTCTACGGCAACAGCCTGGGCGCGCCGGCCGCGCTCGGCGACGCCGGCGTGAAGCGTGTGATTGCGGTGGCGGACTGGCATCCGAACGTGGGCGGCGCGGCATCGGATGCGTACTACCGCGCGTTCCGCACGCGCTATCCCGCGGCCGCCGACGACTATCTGGTCGCCCGCATGCCGCTGATGGTGGAAATGCTGGCCGTCGCGATGAGACGCGCGGGCAGCGCCGATCCGCTGGCGGTGGCGCGTGCGCTGGAAGGCATGCAGTTCGACGGCGAGGGCTTCCATCCGTCGACGATGCGCGCCGCCGATCACCAGCTGATCCAGCCCCTGTATGTCATGGAGATGGACCGCGCCGGCACAGCGGGTGTGAAGCTGGACAACGAGGGCTCGGGCTACGGTTTCCGGACGCTGCTCGCCATCCCGGCTGACAAGACCGCCCAGCCGACCACCTGCCGTATGACACGCCCTGACCGGTGAGGGTCGTGGGCGGCGCGCGCCTGTGCTATACTCCGCGCTTCGCCTTCAGTCGGCCTTTCCGTACCAGCAGGCCAACATGAAGACGAAGCGAAACATGAAACCCGTAACCCCACGGCACGGCCTTTCTTCCGTGACCGCCTGTCTGTATCAAAGGAAAAGCAAATGTCCGTAGCAGAGATCAAGAAATCCGACATCGTCGCCGAATACGCGCGCGGCGCCAACGACACCGGCTCCCCCGAAGTGCAAGTCGCACTGCTCACGAGCCGCATCAACGAACTCACTTCCCACTTCAAATCGCACTCGAAGGATCACCACAGCCGCCGCGGTCTGCTGCGCATGGTGAGCCGTCGCCGCAAGCTGCTCGACTACCTGAAGGGCAAGGACGCGGACCGCTACCGCTCGCTGATCGAGAAGCTGGGTCTGCGCAAGTAATTGGCGCATATGTGGCTTCATAGCCGCCTTTGAAACAGAGTGCCTGTGTCAGTCCGCTGATACAGGCACTTTGTTTTTGTACGGTCTGGCGATGAAGTGGTGTTCGATCGCTTAACCGCGCGCGACACATCCAGGATGATTTCGGCAGTACACATGCTTTACCCGGATGCTCCATCCGGTTCGACACCCGGTCCGGCCTCGCGGCAGAGCTTTGTGTCATTCCAGCGCGGCACGCCGCGCGATCGAGGCGCGACGTACCGCGCTGGAATGGCATAACACACCTCTTACGCGCGGCTTGGGATCGTCCCGCCAGCGTCAAGGGACGCTGGCGCAACGTATAAGGAGTGGAAATGTTCAATAAGATCGTCAAGGAATTCAAGTGGGGCCAGCATAACGTCCGTCTCGAAACGGGCGAGATCGCCCGTCAGGCGAGCGGCGCCGTGATCGTCGACGTGGAAGACACCGTGGTGCTGGCCACCGTCGTCGGCGCGAAGAGCGCCAAGCCGGGTCAGGACTTCTTTCCGCTGACCGTCGATTACCTCGAGAAGACCTACGCTGCCGGCAAGATCCCGGGCGGCTTCTTCCGCCGCGAAGGCCGTCCGTCGGAAGGCGAAACGCTGATTTCGCGCCTGATCGACCGTCCGCTGCGCCCGCTCTTCCCGGAAGGTTTCTATAACGAAGTGCAGGTCGTGATCCACGTCCTGTCGCTGAACCCGGAAATCCCCGCCGACATCCCCGCGCTGATCGGCGCCTCCGCCGCGCTCGCCGTGTCGGGCCTGCCGTTC
The DNA here is from genome assembly GCF_031451315.1 of Caballeronia sp. LZ032. NCBI lineage: Bacteria > Pseudomonadati > Pseudomonadota > Betaproteobacteria > Burkholderiales > Burkholderiaceae > Caballeronia > Caballeronia sp. LZ032. The sequence continues at coordinate 1,882,986 of NZ_JARUXP010000001.1, read as the reverse complement.
AACGGTCCGGTCGGCGCCGCGCGCGTCGCCTACATCAACAACGAGTACGTGCTGAACCCGACGCGCCCGCAGATGAAGGAATCGGCGCTGGACCTGGTGGTCGCGGGCACGGAACGCGCGGTGCTGATGGTCGAATCCGAAGCCCAGCAGCTGTCCGAAGAAGTCATGCTCGGCGCGGTGGTGTTCGGCCACGAGCAGATGCAGACGGCCATCGACGCCATTCACGAACTCGTGCGCGAAGGCGGCAAGCCGGAGTGGGACTGGGCGCCGGCGCCGAAGAACGAAGCGCTGATCGCGCGCGTCACCGAAATCGCGAAGCCGGAACTCGAAGCCGCTTACCAGCTGCGCGACAAGTCGGCGCGCTCGGCCAAGCTGAAGGAAGTGTACGCAGCGGCCTCGGCGAAACTGGAACAGGATGCCGCTGCAAGCGGCACGGTGGCGGCCGACAAGGCCACCGTCGGCAACGTGCTGTTCGACATCGAAGCGAAGATCGTCCGCACGCAGATCCTGAATGGCGAGCCGCGCATCGACGGCCGCGACACGCGCACCGTCCGTCCGATCGAAATCCGCACGGGCGTCCTGCCGCGCACGCACGGCTCGGCGCTGTTCACGCGCGGCGAGACCCAGGCGCTCGTCGTCGCGACGCTGGGCACGAAGGGCGACGAGCAGAACATCGACGCGCTCGAAGGCGAATACCGCGAGCGCTTCATGCTCCACTACAACATGCCGCCGTTCGCGACGGGCGAAACGGGCCGCGTCGGCTCGCCGAAGCGTCGTGAAATCGGCCACGGCCGTCTGGCCAAGCGCGCGCTGGTCGCGTGCCTGCCGGGGCCGGACGAGTTCGGCTATTCCATTCGCGTGGTGTCGGAAATCACGGAATCGAACGGTTCGTCGTCGATGGCTTCGGTGTGCGGCGGCTGCCTCGCGCTGATGGACGCCGGCGTGCCGATGAAGGCACACGTCGCGGGCATCGCGATGGGCCTGATCCTCGAGGACAACAAGTTCGCCGTGCTGACCGACATCCTCGGCGACGAAGATCACCTCGGCGACATGGACTTCAAGGTGGCCGGCACGGCGCAAGGCGTGACCGCGCTGCAGATGGACATCAAGATCCAGGGCATCACGAAGGAAATCATGCAGGTCGCGCTCGCGCAGGCGAAGGAAGGCCGCATGCACATCCTCGGCAAGATGACCGCGGCGGTGCCGAGCACGAACACGGAACTGTCGGACTACGCGCCGCGCATGATCACCATCAAGATCAATCCGGAGAAGATCCGCGACGTGATCGGCAAGGGCGGCTCGGTGATCCGCGCGCTGACGGAAGAAACCGGCACGACCATCGACATCTCCGACGACGGCGTCGTGACCATCGCGAGCACGTCGAGCGAAGGCATGGCCGAGGCGAAGAAGCGCATCGAGAACATCACGGCCGAAGTGGAAGTCGGCCAGATCTACGAAGGTCCGGTGCTCAAGCTGCTCGACTTCGGCGCGATCGTGAACATCCTGCCGGGCAAGGACGGTCTGCTGCACATCTCGGAGATCGTCAACGAGCGCGTGAAGGACATCAACGACTATCTGAAGGAAGGCCAGGTCGTGAAGGTCAAGGTCATCCAGACGGACGAGAAGGGCCGCGTGCGCCTGTCGGCGAAGGCTTTGCTGAACGAAGCCGCGCAACCCGCCCAACCCGCGGAACCGACGCAGCCGCAGCAGTAATGCGGTAATGTGTTGACGGCCGGCCGCATGCGCGAGCCGGCCGTTTTCTTGTCTGACGCGTGTCCGTGGCATGAGAGCGGATGCGCCGCCGGACTGGATCACAGTGTGACGTGCGAGTGCGGGAGTATCGATTGCTTCCGCGCGCACAGTGTCATCCGGTTCGAATCATTCCGAGCGCGATCACGGGTTCCAGGGGAGAGGTCATGAAAGCCATCGAAATCACCGAGTTTGGCGCGCCCGAAGTCTTGAAACTGGGCGAGCGGCCGCAGCCCGCGCCCGGCAAGAAGGAAGTGCTCATCAAGGTGTCGGCGTCGGGCGTGAACCGCCCGGATGTACTGCAGCGCAAGGGCGCGTATGCACCGCCGCCGGGCGCGTCGGACCTGCCGGGACTGGAAGTGGCGGGGGAGATCGTCGATGGCGACTTCGATCCAAAGCACAATCCGTTCGGTCTGAAGAAGGGTGATCGCGTGTGTGCGCTGCTCGCGGGCGGCGGTTATGCCGAATACGCGGTCGCGCCGCTCGAACAATGTCTGCCGGTGCCGGCGGGCTTGTCCGACATCGAGGCTGCGTCGCTGCCGGAAACCTTCTTCACCGTGTGGAGCAACGTGTTCGAGCGTGCGCATCTCGGCGCGGGCGAGAACGGCGAGGAAGAGACGCTGCTGGTGCAGGGCGGGTCAAGCGGGATCGGCGTAACGGCTATCCAGATTGCGAAGGCGCTCGGGTTTCGCGTATTCGCGACGGCCGGCACCGATGAAAAATGCCGCGCGTGCGAAGCGCTCGGCGCGGAGCGGGCGATCAACTACAAGACGGAAGATTTCGTCGAAGTGGTGAAGTCGCTGACCAACGACCGTGGCGTCGACGTGATTCTCGACATGGTGGCCGGCGACTATCTGCCGCGCGAACTCAAGGCGCTCGCCGACGGCGGCCGTGTCTGCGTAATCGCGCTGCTCGGCGGCTCGAAGGCGGAAATCAATCTGAACGACATCTTGCGGCGCCGGCTGGTCATCACCGGTTCGACGCTGCGGCCGCGTCCGGTCGCGTTCAAGGCGAAGCTCGCGGCGAAGTTGAAGGAACGCGTGTGGCCGGAGATCGAGGCGGGGCGCATCAAGCCGGTCATCCATCAGGTGTTTCCGGCCGCTGAAGCCGCGGCCGCGCACGCGCTGATGGAAAGCAGCACGCATGTCGGCAAGATCATGCTCGACTGGCGCGACGCTTCCTGAAGTGAGGTTCCGTAACGTGCCTAGGATGCAAGGCACTTTTGCCGGTTTGACCGGTTTCGTCGGATCACAGTAAAATCGCCTGTTTTATAAATGGTTTTCCATTTATAAAAGCTTTCTTCCAATTACAGACAGGGCGGCTGCTCCGCATCAAGCAGCAAGCCGCCGATCGACGAGACTTATGTCCACACAACGAGCGAAACTGGTGGTTGGCAACTGGAAGATGCACGGTCGCATCAGCGAGAACGCGGCCCTGCTGACCGAAGTCGCCGCCGGAGCATCGGCTTTGCAGAAGGACGTGCGCGTGGGCGTGTGCGTACCGTGCCCTTATCTCGCGCAATCGCAGGCGCTGCTGGGCGGATCCGTGGTGAAGTGGGGCGTGCAGGATGTGTCGGCGCATGCCGGCGGCGCCTACACCGGCGAAGTCGCTGCGGAAATGGCCGTGGATTTCGGCGTCACGTATGCAATCGTGGGTCATTCGGAGCGTCGCGCGTATCATCGCGAAAGCCCGGAACTCGTCGGCGCGAAAACGCTGCGCGCGCTCGAAGCGGGTCTCACGCCCATCGTCTGTGTCGGCGAAACGCTGGAAGAGCGCGAGTCGGGCGCGACCGAGCAGGTCATCGGTACGCAGCTGGACGCTGTGCTGGCGCTGCTGAGCGAAGAGCAGGCGGCGGGCATCGTGGTCGCTTATGAGCCGGTCTGGGCCATCGGCACCGGCAAGACCGCGCAGCCGGAACAGGCGCAGGCGGTTCATGCGTTCCTGCGTCGCAAGCTGCAGGAGAAGGGCGCAGCAGTGGCCAACGCGTTGCTGCTGTACGGCGGCAGCGTCAAGCCGGACAATGCGCGGGAATTGTTTGCACAAGGCGACATCGACGGCGGCCTGATCGGCGGCGCATCGTTGAAGTCGAAGGATTTTCTGGCGATCTGCCGGGCCGCGCAAACCGCCTTGCAATAAGGTGTTCGCAAGCGGTCAGCACGCAGGGCAGATCAGGGAAGCACATTGAGACACGCAAGTGTCACTGAAACATCAGGAATCGGGTGAGTTGAAATGCTGTATTTGAAGACATTGATTATCGTCGTCCAGTTATTGTCGGCGCTGGGCGTTATCGGACTGGTGCTGCTGCAGCACGGCAAGGGCGCCGACATGGGCGCGGCATTCGGCAGCGGTTCGTCGGGCAGCCTGTTCGGCGCAACCGGATCAGCGAATTTCCTTTCGCGTACGACGGCCGTCCTCGCCGCCGTGTTCTTCGTGACGACGCTGGCGCTGACCTATCTCGGCAGCTACAAGCCGCAGGCGTCCGCGGGTCTGCTGGGTGACGCACCGGTGGCCGCTTCGGCTGCGGTTCCGGCCTCGGGCGCGGCTTCCACGCCGGCTGCTTCGGGTGCTGCGCCTGCTGCCGCTTCGTCCGCGCCAGGCAACGACGTACCGAAATAATCGGCTCGAACGCCAAAACAAATTTCTCGCGAAATCTGCATTTTGTGCGTTGAACAATTCCGAAGGGCCAGTTATAATTCAAGTCTTGAAGCGATTCGCGGCAATTAAGAAGTAGTTTTCCCGGATTGCAGTACAGTGCCGACGTGGTGAAATTGGTAGACACGCTATCTTGAGGGGGTAGTGGCGAAAGCTGTGCGAGTTCGAGTCTCGCCGTCGGCACCAAAGTTATCCAATGCCAGCCGCATGCATCGCTTCGGCTGGCATTGTCACTTCTGGAGTACCCTTACGGTTCTGAAGCGGTGCTGCTCGCCGTGAGGCGACTGTCACAGTGTGCTGATATCGTGAGCGGTCCCAAGTGAATCCCCTGCCGGGTGGTTTGTCCCGGCTGAGGCGCTCAATCAATAACAGACCATCTCTACCGAACAGAGGATAGCCTTGAACCTCGCACCCTATTACCCCGTCTTCTTGTTTCTTCTGGTGGGCCTTGGTTTAGGTATAGCGTTGGTCAGCATTGGCAAGATCCTCGGTCCCAACAAGCCCGACACCGAAAAAAACGCGCCTTACGAGTGCGGCTTCGAAGCGTTCGAAGACGCGCGGATGAAGTTCGATGTGCGTTACTATCTCGTCGCAATTCTTTTCATCATTTTCGACCTTGAGACTGCGTTCCTGTTTCCGTGGGGTGTGTCCCTGCGCGAGATCGGCTGGCCGGGCTTCATCGCGATGATGATTTTCCTGCTCGAATTTTTGCTCGGCTTCGCCTACATCTGGAGAAAGGGCGGGCTCGACTGGGAATGACGGTTAGATCACCGGATTCATGGGCGGCTTTGGCTGGCAGCTCATCTGGAGTGGACAAGAAATGAGTATCGAAGGGGTCTTGAAGGAAGGCTTTGTCACCACCACGGCTGACAAGCTGATCAACTGGACGCGCACCGGCTCGCTGTGGCCGATGACGTTCGGCCTCGCCTGCTGCGCGGTCGAGATGATGCACGCGGGTGCGGCCCGCTATGACCTGGACCGCTTCGGCGTCGTGTTCCGCCCGAGTCCGCGTCAGTCCGACGTCATGATCGTCGCCGGGACGCTGTGCAACAAGATGGCGCCCGCGCTGCGCAAGGTGTACGACCAGATGGCCGAGCCGCGCTGGGTCATCTCCATGGGCTCGTGCGCGAACGGCGGCGGCTACTACCACTATTCGTATTCCGTCGTGCGCGGTTGCGACCGGATCGTGCCGGTGGATGTCTACGTCCCCGGCTGTCCTCCGACCGCCGAAGCGCTGGTCTACGGCGTGATCCAGTTGCAGGCGAAGATTCGCCGCACCAACACCATCGCCCGTAGTTAAGGGCCTGAGTCTCCCCAACTATGGCAAGCAAACTCGAGACCCTCAAAGCGAACCTCGAGACGGCGTTTGGCGGCCGTCTCCAGAGCATTACGGAGTCGCTCGGGCAAGTGACGATCGTCGTCAAGGCGCCGAACTATCTGGAAGTCTGCAAGCAGCTGCGCGATGATCCGTCGCTGCGCTTCGAGCAGCTCATGGACCTCTCCGGCGTGGACTATTCCACCTACGGCGACGGCGCCTACGACGGCCCGCGCTTCGCCGCCGTCAGCCATCTGCTTTCCGTTTCGAACAACTGGCGCGTGCGTGTGCGCGTGTTCGCCCCGGACGACGAAGTGCCCATCGTGCCTTCGGTGGTCGACATCTGGACCTCGGCGAACTGGTACGAGCGCGAAGCGTTCGACCTCTACGGCATCGTGTTCGAAGGCCACCCCGACCTGCGCCGCATCCTGACGGACTATGGCTTCATCGGTCATCCGTTCCGCAAGGACTTCCCGGTGTCCGGCTACGTGGAAATGCGCTACGACCCGGAAGAGAAGCGCGTGGTGTATCAGCCTGTGACGATCGAACCGCGCGAAATCACGCCGCGCGTGATTCGCGAAGATCGCTATGGCGGTCTGAAACATTAAGAGAACGCCATGGCAGAGATCAAGAACTACACGCTGAATTTCGGCCCGCAGCACCCGGCAGCGCACGGCGTGCTGCGCCTCGTGCTCGAACTCGACGGCGAAGTGATCCAGCGCGCGGACCCGCACATCGGTCTGCTGCATCGCGCGACCGAGAAGCTCGCCGAAACCAAGACCTTCATCCAGTCCGTGCCGTACATGGACCGTCTCGACTACGTGTCGATGATGGTCAACGAGCATGGCTATGTGATGGCGATCGAGAAGCTGCTGGGCATCGACGTCCCGGTGCGCGCCAAGTACATCCGCGTGCTGTTCGACGAAATCACGCGCGTGCTGAACCACCTGATGTGGATCGGCTCGCACGCGCTCGACGTCGGTGCGATGGCGGTGTTCCTGTACGCGTTCCGCGAGCGCGAAGACCTGATGGACGTCTACGAGGCGGTGTCCGGCGCGCGCATGCACGCGGCGTACTATCGCCCGGGCGGTGTCTATCGCGACCTGCCGGACGCGATGCCGCAATACAAGGCATCGAAGATCCGCAACGCGAAGGCCCTCGACAGGATGAACGAGAACCGCCAGGGCTCGTTGCTCGACTTCATCGAAGACTTCTTCAACCGTTTCCCGGGTTGCGTCGACGAGTACGAAACGCTCCTCACCGACAACCGCATCTGGAAGCAGCGTCTCGTGGGCATCGGCGTGGTGAGCCCGGAGCGCGCGCTGCAGATGGGCCTGTCCGGCGCGATGCTGCGCGGCTCGGGCATCGAGTGGGATCTGCGCAAGAAGCAGCCGTACGAAGTGTATGACCAGCTGGACTTCGACATTCCCGTCGGCGTGAACGGCGATTGCTACGACCGCTATCTGGTGCGCGTGGAAGAAATGCGCCAGTCGGTCCGCATCGCCAAACAGTGCATTGCGTGGCTGCGCAAGAATCCCGGCCCTGTGATGGTCGATAATCACAAGGTTGCGCCGCCGTCGCGCGTCGGCATGAAGAGCAACATGGAAGAGCTGATTCACCACTTCAAGCTCTTCACCGAAGGTTTCCACGTGCCGGAAGGCGAGACGTACGCGGCCGTGGAGCACCCGAAGGGCGAGTTCGGCATCTATCTGATCTCGGACGGCGCCAACAAGCCGTATCGTCTCAAGATTCGCGCGCCGGGCTATGCGCATCTCGCATCGCTCGACGAAATGGCGCGCGGCCACATGATCGCCGACGCCGTGACGATCATCGGTACGCAGGACATCGTGTTCGGCGAGATCGATCGCTGATCTCCCTTGCCGCGTGAGCGGCGCGCTCATCGAGCCGCCGCGCATGAAAACGCGAGTGCAATAACAGGAATCCGCGGGAACGCCAGGTCTGCCGCAACGTGAAGGGCGCGGCGGGTTTTCGTTCGGTAGGAATTGAAAGAGTCGTGTCTGAAAATGATCTCAGCTGAAGGCCTGAAAGAAATCGATCGCGCAGTCGCGAAATATCCCGCCGAGCAAAAGCAGTCGGCGGTGATGGCGGCGCTCGCGGTCGCCCAGGAAGAGCATGGTTGGCTCTCGCCCGAACTCATGCAGTTCGTGGCGGACTACCTGAGCATGCCGCCTGTCGCCGTGCAGGAAGTCGCGACGTTCTACACGATGTACGAGCTCAGGCCGGTCGGCAAGCACAAGGTCACGCTCTGCACGAACCTGCCTTGCCAGCTCGGGCCGGACGGCGGTTCCGACAGCGCGGCCGAGTATCTGAAGCAGAAGCTGGGAATCGATTTCGGCGAAACCACGGCCGACGGCAAGTTCACGCTGAAGGAAGGCGAGTGCTTCGGCGCGTGCGGCGACGCACCGGTGATGCTCGTGAACAACCATCGCATGTGCAGCTTCATGAGCCGCGAGAAGATCGACCAGTTGCTCGAGGAACTTTCGAAATGACGTCACTCCACGATCGGCACATCAAGCCGCTGATCCTCGCCGGCCTCAATGGCGAGAACTGGCATCTCGAAGACTACGTCGCGCGCGGCGGCTACAAGCAGCTGCGCCGCATCCTGGAAGAGAAGATCCCGCCGGAGCAGGTGATCGCCGACGTCAAGGCGTCGGGTCTGCGCGGCCGCGGCGGCGCGGGCTTCCCGACCGGCCTGAAGTGGAGCTTCATGCCGCGTCAGTTCCCGGGGCAGAAGTATCTCGTCTGCAATTCGGACGAAGGCGAGCCGGGCACGTTCAAGGACCGCGACATCCTGCGCTGGAACCCGCATTCGCTGATCGAAGGCATGGCCATCGGCGCGTACGCGATGGGCATCACGGTCGGCTACAACTACATTCACGGCGAGATCTTCGAGGTCTACCGCGTGTTCGAGGCCGCGCTGGAAGAAGCGCGCCAGGCCGGCTATCTCGGCGCGAACATCCTGGGCTCGGGCTTCTCGTTTGAACTGTATGCGCATCATGGCTATGGCGCGTACATCTGCGGCGAAGAAACCGCGCTGCTCGAATCGCTGGAAGGCAAGAAGGGCCAGCCGCGCTTCAAGCCGCCGTTCCCGGCGAGCTTCGGCGTGTATGGCAAGCCGACCACGATCAACAACACCGAGACCTTCGCGGCCGTGCCGTTCCTGCTGGAAATCGGCCCGCAGAATTACCTCGAGCTCGGCAAGCCGAACAATGGCGGCACGAAGATCTTCTCCGTCTCGGGCGACGTGAATCGTCCGGGCAACTACGAGATTCCGCTCGGCACGCCGTTCTCGAAGCTGATGGAACTGGCTGGCGGCGTGCGCGGCGAGAAGATCAAGGCGGTGATTCCGGGCGGATCGTCGGCGCCGGTGGTGCCGGGCGACATGATGCTCGCCACCGACATGGACTACGATTCCATCGCCAAGGCCGGCTCCATGCTGGGCTCGGGCGCGGTGATCGTGATGAACGAAACGCGCTGCATGGTGCGCTCGCTGCTGCGTCTGTCGTACTTCTACTATGAAGAGTCGTGCGGCCAGTGCACGCCGTGCCGCGAAGGCACCGGCTGGCTGTATCGCGTGGTGCATCGCATCGAGCACGGGCTGGGCCGCAAGGAAGATCTGGATCTGCTGAACTCGGTCGCCGAGAACATCATGGGCCGCACCATCTGCGCGCTGGGCGACGCAGCGGCGATGCCCGTGCGCGGCATGCTCAAGCACTTCTGGGACGAATTCGAATATCACGTCGAGCACAAGCACTGTGTTGTCGGCGGACATGCGCACGCGCCGTCCGAAGCGCTGACCGCGTAATCAGGCGCGCAGTCAGATGCGCGAGACAAGAGGTTGAGGACCATTCCCCATCATGGTTGAACTAGAAATTGACGGCAAGACGGTCGAGGTGCCCGAAGGCAGCATGGTGATCCAGGCTGCGCACAAGGTCGACACGTACATTCCTCACTTCTGCTATCACAAGAAGCTTTCGATCGCGGCGAACTGCCGTATGTGCCTGGTCGAGATCGAAAAGATGCCGAAGGCCGTGCCGGCCTGCGCGACGCCCGTGTCGAACGGCATGGTCGTGCGCACGACCTCCGACAAGGCCGTGAAAGCCCAGCAGTCGGTGATGGAATTCCTGCTGATCAACCACCCGCTCGACTGCCCGATCTGCGATCAGGGCGGCGAATGCCAGCTGCAGGATCTGGCCGTCGGTTACGGCAAGTCGCAGTCGCGCTACAGCGAAGAAAAGCGCGTGGTGTTCCACAAGAACGTCGGTCCGCTCATCTCGATGGAAGAGATGTCGCGCTGCATCCATTGCACGCGCTGCGTGCGCTTCGGCCAGGAAGTGGCCGGCGTGATGGAGCTCGGCATGCTGGGCCGCGGCGAGCATTCGGAAATCACGTCCTTCGTCGGCAAGACGGTGGACTCGGAACTGTCGGGCAACATGATCGACCTGTGCCCGGTCGGCGCGCTCACGAGCAAGCCGTTCCGCTACAGCGCGCGGACGTGGGAACTGTCGCGCCGCAAGTCGGTGAGCCCGCATGATTCCGTCGGCGCGAACCTGGTGGTGCAGGTGAAGAACAACCGCGTGATGCGCGTTCTGCCGATGGAAAACGAAGCCATCAACGAATGCTGGATCTCGGACAAGGACCGCTTCTCGTACGAAGGCCTGAACAGCGAAGAACGTCTCACCACGCCGATGCTCAAGCAAGGCGGCAACTGGATCGAAACCGACTGGCAGACCGCGCTCGAATACGTGGCGAAGGGCCTGAAGGGCATCCAGGCGGACCATGGCGCGAACGCCATCGCCGCACTGGCCACGCCGCACAGCACGGTCGAGGAACTGCACCTGCTGAAGGCGCTGGCTGAAGGCGTCGGTACGCCGAACGTGGACTTCCGTCTGCGTCAGCATGATTTCTCGGCGCCGGTCGGCGTCGGCGCACCGTGGCTCGGCACGAAAATCGCCGATCTGTCGTTGATCGACACGGCTTTCGTGATCGGCTCGTTCCTGCGCCGCGATCATCCGCTGTTCGCCGCGCGCCTGCGTCAGGCCGCGAAGAGCGGCGCGAAGATCACCTTCCTCAACGCCAGCAACGACGACTCGCTGATCCCGACCGCGCATCGCCTGGTCGCGGCGCCGTCGGCGTGGCTCGATCAACTTGCGGGCATCGCGGCAGCCGTGGCGGAAGCGCGCGGCGTCGCACTGCCGGACGCGTTCGCGGGCCGTGAAGTATCGGCGGCGGCGAAGGACGTGGCGGCATCGCTGTCGGCGGGCGAACAGCGCGTCGTGCTGCTGGGCAACGTGGCGGTCCAGCATCCGGACTTCGCACAGATCCAGGCGGCTGCGCAGTGGATCGCCGACAACACCGGCGCCACGCTCGGCTTCCTCACGGAAGGCGCGAACTCGGTCGGCGCGTATCTCGTCGATGCGGTGCCGGGCGAGGGCGGTCTCAATGCCCGCGAAGTGTTCGAACAGCCGCGCAAGGGCTACGTGCTGCTGCACGCCGAGCCGGAATTCGACACGGCCAATCCGGCGCAGGCCATTGCCGCGCTGAAGGCTGCGGAAATGGTTGTCGTGATGTCGCCGTTCAAGCACGGCATGGACTACGCAGACGTGCTGCTGCCGGTCGCGCCGCACACGGAAACCTCGGGCACCTTCGTCAACGCGGAAGGTACGGCCCAGTCGTTCAACGGCGTCGTGCGCGCGCTGGGCGACACGCGTCCGGGCTGGAAGGTTCTGCGCGTGCTGGGCACGATCCTGGGCCTGTCGGGCTTCGAATTCGATACGGCGGAAGAAGTGCGCGTCGCGGCGCTGGGTACGGGCGACCTGACCGCGCGTCTGTCGAACAAGACCTCGGTGGCGGCAACGCGTGCTGCGTCGAACGTCGCGCTGAACGGCAGCGGCCTGCAGCGTCTCGCCGATGTGCCGATCTATCACGCCGACGCACTCGTGCGCCGGGCCCCGTCGCTGCATCTGACGGCGGCTGCGCGTGACGCGAACGTCGCGGGCCTGCCGACCGCGCTGTTCGACAAGCTCGGCCTCAAGGACGGCGAAGCGGTGCGCATCAAGCAGGGCAACCTGTCGGTGACGCTGCCCGCGGTCCGCGATGCGAACCTGGCGGAATCGGTGGTCCGCGTGTCGGCGGGCACGACGGCTGGCGCCGCGCTCGGCGGCCTGTTCGGTGAACTGGTAGTGGAGAAGGCGTAAATGGGCTTGTTCGATACGATCAACGCAGGCGGCACGCAGCTTCTCGGCGTCGCATGGCCGACGGTGTGGGCGGTGGTCCGCATCCTGGTGGTTTCGGTGGTCATCCTGCTGTGCGTGGCGTACCTGATTCTCTGGGAACGCAAGCTCATCGGCTGGATGCACGTGCGTCTTGGCCCGAACCGTGTCGGTCCCGCCGGTCTGCTGCAGCCGATCGCGGACGTGCTGAAGCTTCTGCTGAAGGAAGTGATTCAGCCGACCGCCGCCAGCAAGTGGATCTACATGATCGCGCCGATCATGACCGTGGTGCCTGCGTTCGCGGTATGGGCGGTGATCCCGTTCCAGGCGAAGGCGGTGCTGGGCGACATCAACGCGGGTCTGCTGTACGTGATGGCGATCTCGTCGATCGGCGTGTACGGCGTGATCCTGGCGGGCTGGGCGTCGAACTCGAAGTACGCGTTCCTCGGCGCGATGCGCGCGGCGGCGCAGATGGTGTCCTACGAAATCTCGATGGGCTTCGCGCTCGTCGTGGTGCTGATGGTGGCCGGCACGCTGAACATGTCGGACATCGTGCACTCGCAGCAGCGCGGCATGTTCGCGGGCTGGGGCGTCAACTTCCTGTCGTGGAACTGGCTGCCGCTCCTGCCGATGTTCGTCGTGTACTTCATCTCGGGCATTGCTGAAACGAACCGTCACCCCTTCGACGTGGTGGAAGGCGAATCGGAAATCGTCGCGGGCCACATGATCGATTACTCCGGCATGGCGTTCGCGCTGTTCTTCCTGGCCGAGTACATCAACATGATCGTGATCTCGGCCATCGCGACGACGCTGTTCCTCGGCGGCTGGGATGCGCCGTTCGGCTTCCTGTCGTTCATTCCGGGCGTATTCTGGTTCGCCTTCAAGGTTTTCCTGCTGCTGTCGGTGTTCATCTGGGCGCGCGCGACGTTTCCGCGTTACCGCTACGACCAGATCATGCGTCTGGGTTGGAAGGTGTTCCTGCCGGTGTCGGTGATCTGGGTGGTCGTGGTCGGTTTCTGGATCATGTCGCCGCTCAACATCTGGAAGTAGTCGGACGAAGCCAGCAAAAGAGCGCAGGACAAGAGCGGACCAAATCATCATGAACGCAATTCAGAACTTCTTCAAAACCTTCTTCCTGACCGAGCTGCTGAAGGGTCTGGCGCTGACGGGCCGTTACACGTTCCAGCGCAAGATCACGGTGCAGTTCCCGGAAGAAAAGACCCCGATCTCGCCGCGTTTCCGCGGCCTGCACGCGCTGCGCCGTTATGAGAACGGCGAAGAGCGCTGCATCGCCTGCAAGCTGTGCGAAGCGGTCTGCCCGGCCATGGCGATCACGATCGAATCGGAAACGCGCGCGGACAATACGCGCCGCACGACGCGCTATGACATCGACCTGACCAAGTGCATCTTCTGCGGTTTCTGCGAAGAGAGCTGCCCGGTCGATTCAATCGTCGAGACGCACATCCTCGAGTATCACGGCGAGAAGCGCGGCGACCTGTACTTCACGAAGGACATGCTGCTCGCGGTCGGCGACCGTTACGAGAACGAGATTGCCGCGTCGAAGGCGGCGGACGCGCCGTATCGTTGATCAATTTGTTGCAAACGCAGTGGCTCGCAGTTGCTGTTCGGCACATGCGGCGTGCGCGCGGGGCGGACCGTCCCGGCGCCGACACACCATGCCTGATGATGGCCTAACGATGAACCGGTAATCATGGAATTCACAACCGTACTGTTCTATATCTTCGCGCTGCTGCTGGTCGTCTCCGCGCTGAAGGTGATCACCTCGCGCAACCCGGTGTCGTCCGCGCTGTTCCTCGTGCTCGCGTTCTTCAACGCGGCCGCGATCTGGATGCTGCTGCAGGCGGAATTCCTCGCGATCCTGCTGGTGCTCGTGTACGTGGGCGCGGTGATGGTGCTGTTCCTGTTCGTGGTGATGATGCTCGACATCAACATCGATGTCCTGCGCCGCGACTTCAAGCGCTTCGTGCCGCTCGCGAGCATCGTCGGCGCGATCATCGTGGTGGAAACCGCGCTGATCCTGTGGCACGGCTTCGGCGCGACCACCACGCCGCTGCGCGACGCATCCGCCGGCGCGGGCGTGTCGGGCGCCGCGGTGATGTCGAACACGCAGCTGATCGGCAAGGTCATCTACACCGACTACATCTTCGCCTTCGAAGTGGCGGGCCTCGTGCTGCTGGTCGCGATCATCGCGGCCATCTCGCTGACGATCCGCGACAAGAAGGACAAGAAGACGCAAACCGTCAGCCAGCAGGTCAAGGTGCGCGCGCAGGATCGCGTGCGCATCGTGAAGATGAAGTCCGAAACGGAGGCGCCCGATGCCGCCACGGAACCCGCGGTGACCGGCAACATTGGCGCGGGCGCGGTCGACAACAAGGGCTGAGCGGAAGGAGATAACCAGAAAATGTTGAGTCTTGCCCATTACCTCGTGCTCGGTGCGATCCTGTTTGCGATCAGCATCGTCGGCATCTTCCTGAACCGCCGCAACGTCATCATCATCCTGATGGCGATCGAACTGATGCTGCTCGCGGTGAACACCAATTTCGTCGCGTTCTCGCACTATCTCGGCGACGTGCACGGCCAGATCTTCGTGTTCTTCGTGCTGACCGTCGCCGCCGCCGAAGCTGCAATCGGCCTGGCGATTCTCGTGACCCTGTTCCGTAGCCTCGACACGATCAACGTCGAGGACCTCGATCAGCTCAAAGGTTAATTTCAGGCAAGGCTGTTATGTCCACGACACTCAATGAAAACCTCCTGCTCGCGGTTCCGCTGGCGCCGCTTGCCGGCTCGCTGATCGCAGGGCTGTTCGGGAAAGCGGTGGGGCGCAAGGGCGCGCACAGTGTGACCATTCTCGGCGTCTTCATTTCCCTCGTTCTGTCGGTGCTCGTCTTCAACGACGTGATGCACGGCGCGAGCTTCAACGCCACCATCTACGAGTGGATGAACGTCGGCCCATTGAAGATGGAAGTCGGCTTCCTGGTCGATTCGCTGACGGCCATGATGATGGTCATCGTGACCTTCGTCTCGCTGATGGTGCACATCTACACGATCGGCTACATGGCGGACGAGGAAGTGGGCTACGAGCGCTTCTTCTCGTACATCTCGCTGTTCACGTTCTCGATGCTGATGCTCGTGATGAGCAACAACTTCCTGCAGCTGTTCTTCGGCTGGGAAGCGGTGGGCCTGGTGTCGTACCTGCTGATCGGCTTCTACTTCACGCGTGAGAGCGCGATCTACGCCAACATGAAGGCGTTCATCGTGAACCGCGTGGGCGACTTCGGCTTCCTGCTGGGCATCGGCCTGCTGCTCGCGTTCTCGGGTTCGCTCAACTACGGCGAGGTCTTTGCGCAGAGCGACAAGCTCGCCACCCTGGCCTTCCCGGGCACGCACTGGGGCCTGCTGACGGTCGCCTGCATCTGCCTGTTCATCGGCGCGATGGGCAAGTCCGCGCAGTTCCCGCTGCACGTGTGGCTGCCGGATTCGATGGAAGGCCCGACGCCGATCTCCGCGCTGATTCACGCGGCAACCATGGTGACGGCCGGCATCTTCATGGTGACGCGCATGTCGCCGCTGTTCGAGCATTCGGACGCCGCGCTGTCGTTCGTCACGGTCATCGGCGCGATCACTGCGCTGTTCATGGGCTTCCTCGGCGTCGTGCAGAACGACATCAAGCGCGTGGTCGCGTATTCCACGCTGTCGCAGCTGGGCTACATGACGGTCGCGCTGGGCGTCTCGGCGTATCCGGTCGCGGTGTTCCACCTCGGCACGCACGCGTTCTTCAAGGCGCTGCTGTTCCTCGGCGCGGGTTCGGTCATCATCGGCATGCACCACGACCAGGACATGCGCAACATGGGCGGCCTCGCCAAGTACATGCCGGTCACGTGGATCACGTCGCTGATCGGGTCGCTGGCGCTGATCGGCACGCCGTTCTTCTCGGGCTTCTACTCGAAGGATTCGATCATCGAAGCCGTGAAGTACTCGCATCTGGCGGGCTCGGGCTTCGCGTACTTCGCGGTGGTGGCCAGCGTGTTCGTCACGTCGCTGTACTCGTTCCGCATGTATTTCATGGTGTTCCATGGTCCGGAGCGCTTCCGCGGTCCGAAGCATCCCGAATCGCCGATGGGCCAGGCCGAGGCGCATGGGCATGGTCATGACGATCATGGCCACGACGATCACGGCCATGGCCACGGTCCGCACATCCCGCACGAAAGCCCGTGGGTGGTGACGCTGCCGCTCATCCTGCTGGCGATCCCGTCGATCATCATCGGCGCGATCATGATCGGCCCGATGATCTACGGCGACTTCTTCTCGCACGGCGTGGTGTTCGACAAGGTGATCTTCATCGGCGAGAACCATGAAGGCCTGAAGGAAATGGCCGAAGAGTTCCACGGCTGGGTCGCGATGGCGATTCACGGCATCGTGACGCCGGGCCCGGTGTGGCTCGCGGCGCTGGGCGTGATCGTCGCGTGGTTCTTCTACATGAAGCGCCCGGACCTGCCGGCAGTCGTTGCGCGCACGTTCCGTCCGATCTACGTGCTGCTCGACAACAAGTATTACTGCGACAAGATCAACGAGGTCGTGTTCGCGAAGGGCGCGGTGGCACTGGGCCGCGGCCTGTGGAAAGAGGGCGATGTGGTCGTCATCGACGGCATCGTCAACGGCAGCGCGCGGTTCATGGGCTGGTTCGCCGGCGTGATCCGCTTCCTCCAATCCGGCTACATCTACCACTACGCGTTCGCCATGATTATCGGCATGTTGGGGCTCTTGACCCTGTTTGTGACGCTCGGCGGCAAATAAGGCGAGGGACTCCATGCACTCTTTTCCGATTCTCAGTGTCGCGATCTGGCTGCCGATCATCTTCGGTCTGCTGGTGCTCGCGGTAGGCAACGACCAGAACCCGGCGCCCGCGCGCTGGGTGGCGCTGATCGGCGCGGTGCTCGGGCTGATCGTCACGATCCCGCTCATCACCGGCTTCGACAATTCGACCGCCGCGCTTCAGTTCGTCGAGCAGGCGAACTGGATCGAACGTTTCAACATCACGTATCACCTGGGCGTGGACGGCATCTCGATGTGGTTCGTCGTCTTGACGGCGCTCATCACGGTGATCGTCGTGATCGCCGGCTGGGAAGTGATCACCGAGCGCGTGTCGCAGTACATGGCCGCGTTCCTGATTCTCTCGGGCATCATGATCGGCGTGTTCTCGACGGCGGACGGCCTGCTGTTCTACGTGTTCTTCGAGGCCACGCTGATTCCGATGTACATCATCATCGGCGTGTGGGGCGGCCCGAACCGCGTCTATGCGGCGTTCAAGTTCTTCCTGTACACGCTGGCCGGTTCGCTGCTGATGCTGGTCGCGCTGCTGTACCTGTACACGAAGACCGGCACGTTCGACCTCGCCACGTGGCACGCGGTGAAGCTCGACATGACGCCACAGGTGCTGTTGTTCATCGCGTTCTTCCTGGCTTTTGCCGTGAAGGTGCCGATGTTCCCGGTCCACACCTGGCTGCCGGACGCCCACGTGGAAGCGCCGACGGGCGGCTCGGTCGTGCTGGCGGCGATCATGCTGAAGCTGGGCGCCTACGGTTTCCTGCGCTTCTCGCTGCCGATCGCGCCGGATGCCAGCCACTTCCTCGCGCCGGTGGTGATCACGCTGTCGCTGATCGCGGTGATCTACATCGGCCTGGTCGCGATGGTGCAGGCCGACATGAAGAAGCTGGTCGCGTATTCGTCGATCGCGCACATGGGCTTCGTCACGCTCGGGTTCTTCATGTTCGGTCCGTCGAGCCAGCTCGGCGTGGAAGGCGCGATCATCCAGATGATCTCGCACGGCTTCGTGTCGGGCGCGATGTTCCTGTCCATCGGCGTGCTGTATGACCGCGTGCACTCGCGCCAGATCGCGGATTACGGCGGCGTCGTCAACACGATGCCGAAGTTCGCGGCGTTCGTGATGCTGTTCGCGATGGCCAACTGCGGCCTGCCGGGCACCTCGGGTTTCGTCGGCGAGTTCATGGTGATTCTGGCGGCGGTGAAGTACAACTTCTGGATCGCCTTCCTGGCCACCTTCACGCTGATCCTGGGCGCGGCCTACACGCTGTGGATGTACAAGCGCGTGTATTTCGGCGCGGTCGCGAACGACCACGTCGCCAAGCTCAAGGACATCAACAAGCGCGAATTCCTGATGCTGACCGTGCTCGCGGTGTTCACGCTTTACATGGGCCTGCATCCGAAGCCCTTCACCGACGTGATGCACGCGTCGGTGGCAAACCTGCTCTCCCACGTCGCGCAGTCCAAGCTGCCGCTGGCCCAGTAACGGCGTGCGGAGGAACTAATAGATCATGCAAAACGCCCCTATGAGCATTCTCTGGCCCGACGCGCTCCTGATGGCCGCGGTCGTCGTGGCCTGGCTGAACGATACGATCTTCGGACCGAAGAGCCGCGGCACCACGTATCTGATCGCGCTCGTCTCGACGATCGTGATCGGCGTGTGGTTCGCCTTCACGGCGCTTGACCCGACGCCGCATTACTTCTTCACGCGCATGTACATCGTCGATCCGTTCGCGAGCGCGATGAAAGCAGTGGTGTGCCTGGGCTACGCCGTATCGATCATCTATTCGAAGAAGTACCTCGAAGATCGCGACCTGTTCCGCGGCGACTTCTTCCTGCTCGGCCTGTTTTCGCTGCTGGGCCAGTGCGTGATGATCTCGGGCAACAACTTCCTGACGCTGTATCTCGGCCTTGAACTGATGTCGCTGTCGCTGTATGCGGTCATCGCGCTGCGCAAGGATGCGCCGCAGTCGAACGAGTCGGCCATGAAGTACTACGTGCTCGGCGCGCTCGCTTCCGGCTTCCTGCTCTACGGCATCTCGATGCTGTACGGCGCGACCGGTTCGCTCGAACTGAACGAAGTGCTGAAGGCAGTGGCGTCGGGTCATATCAACGACGCGGTCCTGCTGTTCGGCGTGATCTTCATCGTGGCAGGCGTGGCCTTCAAGATGGGCGCGGTGCCGTTCCACATGTGGGTGCCTGACGTCTACCAGGGCGCGCCGACGGCCATGACCATGCTCACCGGCGGCGGCCCGAAGGTCGCGGCGTTCGCGTGGGGCTTGCGCTTCCTTGTAATGGCGCTGCTGCCGCTCGCCGTGGACTGGCAGGAAATGCTGGTGATCCTCGCGGCGCTCTCGCTGATCGTGGGCAACATCACTGGTATCGTGCAGAAGAACATCAAGCGGATGCTGGCGTATTCGGCCATCTCGAACATGGGCTTCGTGCTGCTCGGCCTGCTGTCGGGGGTCGTCGACGGCAAGCTCACGGGCGCAGCCGGCGCGTACAGCTCGGCGATGTTCTACAGCATCATCTATCTGATCACGACGCTCGGTTCGTTCGGCGTGGTCATGCTGCTGGCGCGTCGCGACTTCGAAGCCGAGATGCTCGACGACTTCAAGGGTCTTAACCAGCGTAGCCCGGTCTTCGCGTTCGTCATGATGATCATGATGTTCTCGCTGGCAGGCATTCCGCCGACGGTCGGCTTCTATGCGAAGCTCGCCGTGCTCGAAGCCACGATGAACGCCGGCCTGACCTGGCTCGCCGTGCTGGCCGTGCTGACGTCCCTGGTGGGTGCGTTCTACTACCTGCGCGTCGTGAAGCTGATGTACTTCGATGCACCGCAAGACCACGCGCCCATCGTCTCGGGCGGCCTCAACCGTTCGCTGCTGACGTTGAACGGCCTCGCCGTGCTGGTGCTCGGCCTGGTGCCGGGTCCGCTGATGTCGGCTTGCCTGACGGCCATTTCGCATACGCTGTCGCTGTAATGTCGGCTGCGGGCTGGTTCATCGTGTTGTTGGCGTTCGTGTGCGCCAACCTGCCGTTCCTGAATCAGCGCCTCTTCGCCGTGGTGCCGCTGCCGCTCCCCGCAGCGGCGGCGCACAAGGCGGCGAAGAAGAGCGCGTGGATCCGGATCGGCGAGCTTGTGATTCTCTACTTCGTCGTCGGCGCGCTCGGCTTCATGCTCGAAGCGCGCGCCGGCAACCGTTTCGATCAGGGATGGCAGTTCTATGCCATCACCTTCAGTCTGTTCGTGGTGTTCGCTTTTCCGGGCTTCACGTACCAGTACCTCGTCAAACGCCGCTGACGGCTTCATGCCGTTAGCGGCCTGTTCGCTTCCAACGCACAGGTTTCCAGATGGCAGATCAACGTTCCTTTCCCGCCGGCGATGAAGGCCTTGTCGAGAAGAAGGTCGACAGCGTCACGCTCCACGAAGGCAAGTTCCTCACGCTCAAGCGCGATACCGTCGAATTGCCCGACGGCAAGCATGCGACGCGCGAGTTCGTCGAGCATCCCGGCGCGGTGATGATCCTGCCGGTCTTCGAGGACGGTCGCGTGCTGCTGGAACGGCAGTTTCGTTATCCGGTGGGACGCGTGCTGCTGGAGTTCCCGGCAGGCAAGCTCGATCCGAACGAAAGCGAGCTGAACTGCGCCAAGCGCGAACTTCAGGAAGAGACGGGTTATACGGCGCGCGAGTGGACCTTCCTGACGCGCATCCATCCGGTGATTTCGTACTCGACCGAGTTCATCGACATCTATCTGGCGCGCGGTCTCGTCGAGGGCGATGCCCGGCTCGACGAAGGCGAGTTCCTCGAAACCTTCATCGCCGATGAAGCGCAGCTGATGAACTGGGTGAAGGACGGCAGCATCAGCGACGTGAAGACGATCATCGGCGTGTTCTGGCTTGAGAAGATCCGCTCGGGTGCATGGCAGCCTCGAGAACCGGCGCAGGACTAAGTCTCGCATTCAACAGACACAGGCGGCCCGCAGGCCGCCTGTGTCGTTTCCGGCCGTGCAAGGCAGCGCGCTGGCCGACCGGATAGAATGAACGACCGGCCCGATCCGGATATGATTTTTCGATTCCACTGCGTTTTAGTACGTTCGTTCATAAAGTCCGTGAACTGAGCTACACTCCATGAAGCCCGAATAGCATGAAGGTCCTCGATTTAAAGTGCGCGCACGATCACCGGTTTGAAGGCTGGTTCGCCTCCACGGAGGAGTTCGAGTCGCAACTGGCGCGCAAGCTGGTCGCCTGCCCGGTGTGTTCGGCGACCGAAGTCAGCCGTATGCCGTCTGCGCCGCGTCTGAATCTGTCGTCGGCGCGGAGTGAGGCAACGCAGAAGGCAGCAAACGCGCCCGTTGCAACTGACGTACAAGCCCGCGCGCTGCAGTTCATGCGCGAGCTGATGTCGAAGACCGAGAACGTGGGCGAGCGGTTTGCCGAGGAAGCGCGGCGCATTCATTACAACGAGGCGCCGGCGCGCAACATTCGCGGCGTCACGACGCCTGAAGATGCGCACGCGTTGCTCGAAGAAGGAATCGACATATTGCCGTTGCCTGTTCCGGACGCACTGAAGGAGCCGCTGCAGTAAGCATCGCGCGCGGTGTTCTCCATCATGGCCCGGATGCGGGTCATGAACTTTGCAGCGGACCGGAGATGCGCGGAAGCGCCCACTCCGGCCGGGTTCTGCACAGGACCGGAGACAAGCGCGCATGGACCTCAGCTACTCGCCTTCCGACGACGCCTTTCGCGTCGACATCCGCACCTGGCTCAACGCCAACCTCCCGCGCACGCTGCGCGACAAAGTCCTCCATCACAAGCGCCTGACGCGCGATGACTACCTCAGCTGGCACAAGCTGCTTGGTGCGCGCGGCTGGTCGGCTGTCGCGTGGCCCACGGAATATGGCGGCCCCGGCTGGAGCGTGACCCAGCGCCATATCTGGGACGAAGAGTGCGCCCGGGCGGGCGCGCCTTCGGTGCTGCCGTTCGGCGTGTCGATGGTCGCGCCGGTGCTGATGAAGTTCGGGAGCGTCGAGCAGCGGTCTTACTATCTGCCGCGCATTCTCGACGGCACCGACTGGTGGTGCCAGGGCTATTCGGAACCCGGCGCGGGCTCGGACCTCGCTTCGCTGCGCACGCGCGCGGAACGGCGCGGCGATCACTACATCGTCAACGGCCAGAAGACCTGGACCACGCTCGCCCAGCACGCCGACATGATGTTCTGCCTCGTGCGCACCGACCCCGACGCGAAGAAGCAGGAAGGCATCTCGTTCCTGCTGATCGACATGAAGGCGCCGGGCGTGACGGTGCGCCCGATCATCACCCTCGACGAAGATCACGAAGTCAACGAGGTCTTTTTCGAGGACGTGCAGGTGCCGGTGACGAACCGCGTCGGCGAAGAAAACCGCGGCTGGACCTATGCGAAGTATCTGCTCGGTCACGAGCGGACGGGCATCGCGCGAGTGGGACAGTCGAAACGTGAATTGCAGTTCCTGAAGCGGCTGGCGCTCGATCGCACCCAAGGCGGGAAGCCGCTGCTGCATGATCCGTTGT
The DNA here is from genome assembly GCF_031451315.1 of Caballeronia sp. LZ032. Lineage (NCBI taxonomy): Bacteria > Pseudomonadati > Pseudomonadota > Betaproteobacteria > Burkholderiales > Burkholderiaceae > Caballeronia > Caballeronia sp. LZ032. The sequence continues at coordinate 1,860,644 of NZ_JARUXP010000001.1, read as the reverse complement.
TCGCCGCCAAGGTGGCCGCGCTCGAAATCGAGCTGATGGCGCTCGAAGTGACGGTGCAGCGCGTGGTGGCGAGCGAGGCGGGCGGGCAGGGGCCGGGGCCCGAGGCGTCGATGCTGAAGATCAAGGGCACGGAAGTGCAGCAGGCGCTGACGGAACTGATGGTCGAGGCCATCGGCCCGCAGGCAGCGGCCTTCGATCCCGCGTTTCTCGAAGGCGAACGCACCCACAGCCAAACCGGCGACGACGATGCCGCGCCGCTCGCCGCGTACTACTTCAACTTCCGCAAGACGTCGATCTACGGCGGTTCGAACGAGATTCAAAAGAACATCATCGCGCAGATGATCCTGGGACTCTGAGGAGCGGCGCATGGACTTCACTTTCAGCGACGAACAGCAGCAATTCCGCGATGCGCTGCGCCGCTATCTCGAGCGCGAATATCCGTTCGATGCGCGTCAGAAGGTCGTGGCATCGGCGGCGGGTGTCGATGACAGACACTGGCGCGCGTTCGCCGAACTGGGTGTGATCGCATTGCCGGTGCCCGAAGCGCAGGGCGGTTTCGATGGCAATCCTGTGGACATGCTCGTGGTCATGCAGGAGCTGGGACGTGCGCAAGTGGTCGAGCCTTACTGGGCCACGGCGGTCGGCATCGAGGCCTTGCGACTCGCCGCACGCGAAGACGATGCGGCAGCGGCGGCGTTGCTCGAACGCGCGGGTCGCGGCGAGATCAAGCTGGCGGTCGCGTTCAGCGAGCCGCATGCGCGCTATGACCTCTTCGACCTGCGCACGGAAGCCACGGCAGACGGCGACGCGTTCACGCTCGCCGGCACCAAGTCGATGGTGCAGCACGGCGCGCAGGCCGATCACTGGATCGTGCCGGCGCGGCTGGAGGGCGAAGTGGCGCTGTTCATCGTCGGGAAGGACGCGGCGAACGTGCGTGTGACCGAATACCGGACCATCGACGGCCAGCGCGCCGCGACTCTCGTCTTCGACCGGACGCCCGCCACGCGCCTCGGCAAGCGCGACACCGGCGCGGCAACGCTGCAGCGGATCGCCGATCACGCGTGCTTCCTGCTCTGCGCCGAAGCGCTCGGCGCGCTCGATGCGCTGCATCTCGCCACCGTCGCCTACAGCCGCGAGCGTCAGCAGTTCGGCATGCCGATCGGGCGCTTCCAGGCGTTGCAGCATCGCATGGTGGACATGCTGATCCATATCGAACAGGCGCGCTCCATCACCTACCTCGCGGCGGCGCATCTGCAAGACGACGATGCCGAGCGCCGCGCCCGGACCATCAGCGCCGCGAAGGCGCGCATCGGGCAGGCCGCGCGTTTCGTCGGCCAGCAGGCGGTGCAGTTGCACGGCGGCATGGGCGTGACCCACGAACTGCCGGCGGCACACTGGTTCAAGCGGCTCTCGATCATCGAGACGACGCTCGGCGATGTCGATCATCATCTCGCGCGCTTCGTTTCATTGCGCGCGTTCTCCATGACCGAAGACTGACGTGCAGCGAGGAGACACGCATGACATACGCTTATGAAGATTTCGAGACCGGCAGCGCGGTGGTCCTGAGCGCGCATACCTTCACGCGCGAGGAGATCGTCGGCTTTGCGGAGCGCTACGATCCGCAGCCGTTCCATCTGTCGGAAGAAGGGGGCGAGGCCTCGCACTTCGGCGGACTGGTCGCGAGCGGCTGGAACACCTGCGCTGCGATGATGGGCATCCTGGTGCGCGACATGGTCGGCGATTCGACTTCGATGGGCTCGCCCGGGCTCGACAACATTCGCTGGCTCAAGCCGGTGCGCGTCGGCGACACGGTGCGGCTGACGGTGCGCGTGCTCGACAAGCGCGTGTCGAAGAGCAAGCCGGACCGCGGCATCGTGCAGACGCGCTGGGAGGCGCACAACCAGCACGGCGAGCTCGTACTGACGGTCGATTCCGCCGCGCTCTTCGGCCTGCGCCAGCCGGCAGCCGACGCATGAGCGTCGCCTCGTTGAAGAGCGCGGCGGACGTGTTCGCCGCAGCGGGCAACGCGCGCTACGTGAGCGAATGGACGATGATCGATCAGGCGCGCGTGAACGGCTTCGCCGACGCCACCGACGATCATCAATGGATCCACGTTGACGTGGAGCGCGCCGCGCGTGAGTCGCCGTTCGGCAGCACGATCGCGCACGGCTTCCTGACGCTGTCGCTGGTGCCGATGTGGCTCGCCCAGTGCGTGCCGCTCGCCGCGCGCGTCAGCGTCAACTATGGGCTGAACCGCGTGCGTTTCATGTCGCCGGTGCGCGTGGGTTCCCGGCTGCGTGCGAGCTTCGAGGTAGAGCAGGCGAGCGCAGTCGAACCGGGCAGCGTGCAGGTGACGTGGCGCGTGACAGTGGAGTGCGAAGGCGCCGATAAACCCGCATGCGTCGCGGAATTCATCACGCGCCACGCGTTCTGACTACACGTACTTGCCGAACTCCAGCTTGGCGATGGCGTTGCGATGCACTTCGTCAGGACCGTCGGCGAGCCGCAAGGTGCGCGCCGTCGCATACGCGTAGGCGAGCGGAAAGTCGTCGCTGACGCCGCCCGCGCCATGCGCCTGGATGGCCCAGTCGATGACCTGACACGCCACGTTCGGCGCGACCACCTTGATCATCGCAATCTCGCCGCGCGCGCCCTTGTTGCCGACCGTGTCCATCATGAAGGCGGCCTTGAGCGTCAGCAGTCGCGCCTGCTCGATCATGGTGCGCGCCTCGGCGATGCGCTCCTGCGTCACGCCATGCTGGGCGATCGGCTTGCCGAAGGCCACGCGTTCGAGCGTGCGCTTCGTCATCAGTTCGAGCGCGCGTTCCGCCAGGCCGATCAGGCGCATGCAGTGATGAATGCGTCCGGGTCCGAGCCGTCCCTGCGCGATCTCGAAGCCGCGGCCTTCGCCCAGCAGCAGATTGGCGGCGGGCACGCGCACGCTTTGCAGCGTGATGTCCATGTGGCCGTGGGGCGCGTCGTCGTAGCCGAACACGTGCAGCGGCCGATGCACGGTCACGCCTTGCGAATCGGCGGGCACGAGGATCATCGACTGCTGCGCGTGTTTCGGCGCATCGGGATCGGTCTTGCCCATCACAATGTAGATCTTGCAGCGCGGATCGCCCGCGCCCGACGACCACCACTTGTGACCGTCGATCACATAGCTGTCGCCGTCGCGCACGATGCTGCACCGGATGTTCGTCGCATCCGACGAAGCCACTTCCGGCTCGGTCATCAGGAACGCCGAGCGCATCTCGCCGCGCAACAGCGGTTCCAGCCATTGGGCCTTCTGCGCGTCGGAACCGTAGCGCTCGATGGTTTCCATGTTGCCGGTATCGGGCGCGCTGCAATTGAACACTTCGGGCGCCCACGGCACGCGGCCCATGATCTCGCACAGCGGCGCGTATTCGAGATTCGTGAGACCGGCGCCGCGTCCGGACAACGGCAGGAACAGATTCCACAGACCCTCGGCGCGCGCGTGTTCCTTGAGGGATTCGATGAGACGCGTCGGCACCCATGCATTGCCCGCCGCGCGATTCGCCGCGACTTCGTCGGCATAGGCGCGTTCGTTCGGATGGATGTGCGCGTCGAAGAAGGCCAGCAACTTTTCGCGCAACGCTTGCACTTTGGGCGTGTAGTCGAAGTTCATCGATGGTGTCTCCCTTTAGTTCAGCGGCCGACTTTTTGCGCGTACTGCCAGGCGAGCTCCGCCATCGGCCGGGCGCGCTGACCTGCGTCGATGGCCTGCGCGCTCGCGGCGGTACCGTCGACGACGCGCTTCATGATGCCCTGCAGGATCGCGGCAATGCGGAACATGTTGTACGCGAGGTAGAAGTTCCAGTCGCCTTCGATCGCGAAACCCGTCCGCTGGCAGTAGCGCTGCACATAAGCGTCTTCGTCGGGAATGCCGAGCGCGGCCCAGTCGAGTCCCGCGATGCCGCGAAACTTCGACGGGTCCACGTGCCACGCCATGCAGTGATAGGCGAGATCGGCGAGCGGATCGCCGAGCGTCGAGAGTTCCCAGTCGAGCACCGCGAGCACGCGCGGTTCGGTCGGGTGAAAGATCAGGTTGTCGAGCCGGAAGTCGCCGTGCACGACACTCACACGTTGTTCTCCACCGTGCGGCACGTGCTGCGGCAGCCAGTCGATCAAACGGTTCATCGCGTCGATCTCGCCGGTCTGCGAAGCGAGATACTGCTTGCTCCAGCGGCCGATCTGCCGTTCGAAGTAGTTGCCCGGCTTGCCATAACCCGACAGTCCGGCGGCGTCGATATTCACCGTATGCAGCGCGGCGATCACGCGATTCATCTCGTTGTAGATCGCGGCGCGCGCCTCGCGCGACATACCGGGCAGCGACGGGTCCCACAACACGCGGCCTTCGACATGGGCCATCACATAGAACGCGCGGCCCATCACGCTTTCGTCCTCGCACAGCGCGAGCATGCGCGCGACGGGCACGTCGGTCGCGGCGAGGGCGTCCATCACGCGGTATTCGCGCTCAATCGCATGCGCCGACGGCAGCAGCTTCGCCGCGGGCCCGGGTTTCGCGCGCATCACGTAGCTGCGTGCGGGCGTGACGAGCTTGAAGGTGGGGTTGGACTGTCCACCGGCGAACTGCTCGACCGTCAGCGGGCCGTCGAAGCCCTCGACGTGCGCTGCGAGCCACGCGGCAAGCGTGCCGGTATCGAAGCGCTGCTGTTCCTGCACCGGACGCGTTCCTTCGAACGCGGAGTAATCGGATTGCTGGTGAGGTGCTTCGTCCTGCATCGTCTCCTCCGTGTTGCGCGGCGCCGTCAGTTCATGTCGCCGGCCTTGTAGCGGATGAATTGGGCGTAGAGCAGTTCCATCGTCGTGTTGCGCACGTCGGCGTGCAGCGGCGATGGCGGCGCGTGATTGATCGCGTGCACGACCCAGTCGCCGGCTTTCTCGCCGACATCGAGCGCGTTGATGCAGCCGGTCGCCTGCGACAGATGCCCGAAGAACGCGCGCCCGCCCGCCGTGATCGCGTGCGACAACAGCGCGCGATTGACGCCGCCGTGCAAGACGAGCAGCACCGTGTCCCACGTCGTGTCCGCGCGCAGCCGGGCGACGGCGGGCAGCGCCCGATCCAGCAACTGGCCGATGGTCTCGCCGCCGAGAAACTGCGTGTCTTCAGCCACGATGCCATCGAACACCGAGAGAAACGCACGCTCGATATCGGCGGTGGTCAGGTCCTTCAGTTTGCCGCCGCGAATCTCCTGCCAGTCGGGCCAGGTTTCGATATCGATCTGCTGGCCCGTTTCCGCGAGCACGCGTTGCGCCGTCTCGACCGTGCGCGGCAGCCCGCTCACGATCACCCGGTCGAAACGCACCTGCTGCGCGGCGAAGGCGCGGCCCGCCGCACGCGCTTCCTCGCGTCCGCGTTCGTTGAGCGGCACGCTCCCCGGATCGATCGCGCGGCCGCTGTCGTCGAAATAGGTGACGTCGCCGTGGCGCATCAGGAAGATGCGGCGCCGTCGAGGCAGCTCATAGTGGGCCATGGTTCAGCGATAATTCGGCTGGCGCTTGTCGAGGAACGCGGTGATGCCTTCGAGCGCGTCGCCGTGATGGAGCGCGTCGACGAAACTGTCGCGCTCCATGTCGAGATGCGCGGGCAGCCCCTGCGTCTCGGCAGCGCCGATCAGCGCCTTGATGCGCGCCAGCGCTTTCGGCGACACGCTGCCGAGATCGTCAGCCCAGGCGATGGCGGCATCGAGCGCAATGCCTTTCTTCGTCAGCCGGTTGACCACGCCGACTTCATGCAGCCGCACCGCGCCGATCGGCTTCGCTTCGAGCAGCACTTCGCTCGCGAGCGTGCGCGGCAACGCGCGCGCCAGGAACCACGATGCGCCGCCGTCCGGCGTCAGGCCGACGCGTGCATAGGACATGACGAAGCGCGCGTCGTCGGCGGCGACGATCAAGTCGCACGCGAGCGCCAGCGAAAAGCCCGCGCCGGCCGCCGCGCCTTCGACGGCCGCGATCACCGGCTTGGTCGAGGCGCGCAGCGCGCTGATCCATTCGGCCAGCAAGTCGATGCTTTCTGCCTGCACCGACGGATCCTGCGCGCGGTTTTCGAGCAGGCGGTTCAGATTGCCGCCCGCACAGAAGAAGTTGTCCGCGCCGGTCAGCACGATGGCGCGCACGCTTGCATCGCGCTCGGCTGCATTCAACGCTTCGATGCCCGCAGCGTACATGTCCGGATGCAGCGCGTTGCGCGCGCCCGGATTGGAGAGCTTCAGCACCAGCGTGGTGTCGCTGCCGGCCGGCCGGGATGTCAGTAGTTCGGCGCTCATCCGAGCTCCTCGATATGGGTAAGCGGAAGTCCAAGCTGGGCGCGCCGCGTGAGCCACGGAGAAGGGCGGTAACGCGGATCGCCCAGCACGCTGTGAATGTTGCGCAGGATCGTGAGCACGGTATGCGCGCCGAGCGTGTCGCCGAGTGCGAGCGGGCCGTGCGGATAGCCGAGGCCCAGCGTCACGGCGAGGTCGATGTCCTCGGGCGTCGCGATGCCCTGTTGCGCGATATCGCAACCGATGTTCACGATGGTCGCGACGACGCGTTGCGCGACGAAACCGGTCGAGTCGCGGATCACGCTGACCGGCACGCCGTCGACGGCGAACAGCGCGTGGGCGGCGTCGCGCATCGCGGGCGTGGTGGCGGGCGTCGTCATGACGGTGCGGCGCGCGACGGTGTCGAGCGGGAACAGCGTATCGACGGCGACGACGCGCGTGGCGTCGAGATGTTCATTGATGGCGGTGGTGGTGGCATCGACGCCGAGCGGCGTGACGACGATCAGCGAATCCGGCGCGGGCGTGTGGCCGGTGTCGAGATGCACCGAGCAATCGCAGCGGGCGATCAGCTTCAGCACCTGCTCGCGTCCGGCGGGCCACGCGCGGCTGATCCACACGCGGGTGGGCAGGCGCGTGGGCGCGGCGGCTTCGGGCGGCACGTCGGGCTTGCCATCGACATAACGGTAGAAGCCTTCGCCCGTCTTGCGTCCGACCAGGCCGCCGGCGAGCCGCGTGGCCGTGATCGGCGACGGCCGGAAGCGCGGCTCCTCGTAGAACTGGTGATAGATCGACTCCATCACCGGATGCGATACGTCGAGCGCGGTGAGGTCGAGCAGCTCGAACGGCCCGAGCCGGAAGCCGGCCTGCTCGCGCATGATGCGGTCGATGGTCGCGAAGCTCGCGACGCCTTCGCTCGCCACGCGCAGGCCTTCGGTGTTCATGCCGCGCCCGGCGTGATTGACGATGAAGCCCGGCATGTCCTTCGCGCGCACCGGCGTGTGGCCCATGCGGCGCGCGAGCGCCATCAGTGCATCGCCGGCCTGGGCGTCGCCGCGCAAGCCGTCGATCACTTCGACGACGCGCATCAGCGGGACCGGATTGAAGAAATGGAAGCCCGCGACGCGTTGTGGATGCGCGCAGCCCGCGGCGATCGCGGTAATGGACAGCGACGACGTGTTGGACGCCAGAATGCAGCGCTCGCCGACGACGGCTTCGAGGTCGCGGAACAGCCCGCGCTTGATGTCGAGATTCTCGACGATCGCCTCGATGACGGCGTCGCAGCCCGACAGTTCACTCGTGTCGTGGGCCTCGCGGATGCGGGCGAGCGCGGCGTGCGCATCGGCTTCCTTGAGCTTGCCCTTGGCGCTGAGGCGCGTGAAGGTATCGGACAGATAGGCGCGCGCGGCGGCGAGCGCCTGCGGATTCGTATCGTGCAGCAGCACGTTCAGGCCGCCGAGCGCGGCGATCTGCGCGATGCCGCGTCCCATCGCGCCGCTGCCGACGATGCCGAGCGTCTCGATGCGGTATTCGGATTGACTCATGATGCGGTTCGGCTCCTTCGGAAGTGGACCACACAGGCTCGCACGGCGCGGCGCCGGGCGAGCCGTTCAGCGGCGCGCGGCGGAGCGCGCGCTTTTTTTAGAGCCTGGCGAGCCGTTCGAGCGCGAGGGCGAGCGTTTCTTCCTTCTTGGCGAAGCAGAAGCGCACGACGCCCGACTCATGGCTCTCGTGATAGAACGCCGACACCGGAATCGCGGCCACGCCGATCTCGCTCGTGAGCCATTGCGCGAACTCGGCTTCGGGCAGGTCGCTGATCTTCGAATAATCGACGCACTGGAAATAGGTGCCGTCGCAAGGCAGCAGCGAGAAGCGCGAGTTCGCCAGACCCGCGCGGAAGAAGTCGCGCTTCTTCTGATAGAACGCGGGCAGTTCGAGGTACGGCTTCGGATCTTCGAGATAAGACGCGAGACCGATCTGCATCGGCGTGTTGACCGTGAACACGTTGAACTGATGCACCTTGCGGAATTCGGCGGTCAGTGCGGCGGGCGCCGCCACGTAGCCGATCTTCCAGCCCGTCACGTGAAAGGTCTTGCCGAAACTCGACACGACGAAGCTGCGCTTTGCCAGCTCCGGATAGCGCGAGACGCTTTCGTGCGGCGCGCCGTCGTAGACCATGTGCTCGTAGACCTCGTCGGACACGATCAGCACGCCGGTGCCGCGCACGATGTCTTCCAGCTTGCGCATGTCCTCGGCGCGCCAGACGCGGCCGGTCGGATTGTGCGGCGTGTTGATCATGAGCAGGCGCGTCTTCGGCGTGATCGCGGCGGCGATCTTGTCGAACGGCAGCGCGTAATCCGGCGCCTCCAGCGACACGAATACCGGCTTGCCGCCCGCGAGTTCGATCGACGGCACGTAGCTGTCGTACATCGGCTCGATCACGACCACTTCATCGCCGGGATGCACGCAGCACAGCACCGCTGTGAGCAGCGCCTGCGTCGCGCCCGCGGTCACCGTGATCTCGCGGTCTGCGTCGTAGGCGCGGCCATAGAGCGCTTCGATCTTGCGGGCGATCGCCTGGCGCAGCGGCGCGGCGCCTGCCATCGGCGGATATTGATTGTGACCCTGGCGCATCGCGTCGGCCACGGCATCGACGATGCGTGCGTCGCAATCGAAATCGGGGAAACCCTGACCGAGGTTCACCGCGCCTTTCTGCGTCGCAAGCGCGCTCATCACGGTGAAGATGGTCGTGCCCACGTTGGGCAGGCGCGACGGGAAGGCATCGGGTGAAGCGGGCGGCAGTTCGTGCGTGGCGTTCATGGTCATGTCGGCGGGTAGGTCGCGATATGGAATGCAGATGCGAGAAGCACGGTGAAGCGCGTGTGCACGCTATTTTAGTGCAGCATCAGTCTGTGTCAGCCGATGGCCGCGGCTGCTTCGAGTTCGTGGACGAACGGCTTCGGCTCCGCGATGCGAAAACCGAAATCGCGGGCGACGCGGCGCGCGAGCTTCAGCACCGCCCGATCCTTCGAGACGAGCCAGTGCGCACCGGACGCATGCGCGAGCTCGAGGAACTTCTGGTCGTCGCGATCCTTGCACTTGGGCAGCGGGGGCGCGTCTTCGGCCAGGTTCGTTTCGACGAGGGTCGTCAGGCGCGCGACCGTCGCGAGCGCCGCCGTTGCGTCCACGTTCATGCGCACGAACTGCGGATAATCCAGCACGTGCGTGAGTTCCCTGAGACAGCGCCGGTCGATCAGCGCTTCGAGCGTGCGGGCTTCGAGAGCCGCGTGGATCGGGCGCGTGGCGGGGTCGTCGAAAACGAGGAGGTCGATCCATACGTTTGAATCGAGCACGGCGCGCAGCGGCGACGGCTGCAATGACGGTGACGGCGGCGTTGACTGCGACGGCTGCGGCAGCGGCGCGGCGGAATGGTCCATTCGATACAATCTGGGGTTTATGCCTATGATCGCCGGCGGCGTGCCGGCGAGCCTCCATGATAATCGTTCTCTCGCCTGCCAAATCGCTCGACTACGAGACGCCGCCTCACGTCCGCAAATACACGCTGCCGCAATTCGTCGATGACGCCGCCGAACTGATTCACGGCCTGCGCAAGCTGTCGCCGCAGGAAATCGGCGGCATGATGGGCATCTCGGACCCGCTCGCCGCCCTGAATTTCCAGCGTTTCGCGGAGTGGTCGACCACCTTCGACACGCACAATTCGAAGCAGGCCGTGCTCGCCTTCAATGGCGACGTGTACGAAGGTTTTGCCGCCAAAAGCCTGTCGTCGAGCGACCTCGACTTCGCACAGAATCACGTGCGCGTGCTGTCGGGTCTCTACGGGCTCTTGCGGCCGCTCGACCTGCTGCAGCCGTACCGGCTCGAAATGGGTACGAAGTTTCCCAACGCACGTGGCAAGGATCTCTACGCGTTCTGGGGCGAACGCATCACGGCAGCGCTCAACGAGCAACTGCACAAGCAGCGCGGCGCGCGCGTGCTGGTGAATTGCGCATCGGGCGAGTATTTCAAGTCGGTCAAGCCGAAGCAACTCGTGGCGCCCGTGGTCTCGCCCGTGTTCGAGGACTGGAAGGGCGGCCGCTACAAGATCATCAGCTTTCATGCGAAGCGCGCGCGCGGCCTGATGGCGCGTTATGCGGTGGAGAACCGTATCGACGAGCCGGAAGCGCTCAAGGATTTCGACAGCGAAGGCTACGCGTTCGACGCGAAGGCATCGAACGATTCGACTTATGTGTTTCGCCGGCGCATCGCGGACTGAGCCCGACGCCCGCGATGACGCGAACACGACAGCCAAAGGACACCAAAAGGACACCAAAAGGACACCACCATGAGCATCTCCATTTCGAGCAACTTCGACGCAGGCGCAATCGACGTCCTGAACGCCGACGACCCCGCCGACATTCGTCTGCGCATCCGTCCGGATACGCAAGCGGACTTCGCGCAGTGGTTCTACTTCCGGGTGTCGGGCGCGCGCGGCGAGCGTCTCGTGATGACCTTCGAGAACGCGGCGCAGTGCGCGTTTCCGGAAGGCTGGCGCGACTACGAAGCGGTCGCGAGCTATGACCGCGTGAACTGGTTCCGCGTGTCGACGGAGTACGACGGAAAGGTGATGACGATCGATCACACGCCCGACTTCGACCGCATCTACTACGCGTATTTCGAGCCGTACAGCGAGGAGCGCCATTCCGAATTCTTGGGCGCGGTCCAGCAGATGCCGCTTGCGACGCTGACGGAGATCGGCAGCTCGGTGCAGGGCCGGCCGATGTCGATACTCTCGCTCGGCATCCCCGATTTCGGCGATGCGCCGCCGAAGAAGAACATCTGGATCATCGCGCGCCAGCATCCGGGCGAGACCATGGCCGAATGGTTCGTCGAAGGACTCGTCAAGCGGCTGGCGGGTTTCGGCGACTGGTCGGGCGATCCGGTGGCGCGCGCGCTGTTCGGGCGGGCCATCTTCCATATCGTGCCGAACATGAATCCCGACGGCAGCGTGCTCGGCAACCTGCGCACCAACGCGGCGGGCGCAAATCTGAATCGCGAATGGATGGAGCCGAGCGCCGAACGCAGTCCCGAAGTGCTGTCCGTGCGCGAGGCGATCGCGGAGATGGGTTGCGACATGTTCTTCGACATCCATGGCGACGAGGCCATTCCGTATGTGTTCGTCGCCGGGTCCGAGATGCTGCCGGGCTTCACCGAACGGCAGGCAGCGGAGCAGAAGGCCTTCGTGCAGTTCTTCAAGCAGGCGAGCCCGGATTTCCAGGACGTCCATGGCTATGAGGCGAGCAAGTATCAGACGGATGCGCTCAAGCTGGCGTCGAAGTACATCGGCAACGAGTACGGGTGTCTTTCACTGACGCTCGAGATGCCGTTCAAGGACAACGCCAATCTGCCGGACGAGAGTGTGGGCTGGAGTGGCGCGCGCAGCGCGGCGCTGGGCGCCTCGATGTTGCAGGCCATCCTGTGGCATGTGCAGGCGTTTGCGGGATAAGGTGTGTCTTTGGGTTCATGCGCAACAGGGCGTGGTCACATCGAGTGACCACGCCCTGTTCGTTTGACCTGGCTTCGCCTGCTGGCCGTGCAGCCTAGTGCTTCTTGCTGCTCTTTTTGGTCGACTTCGTCTTCGACGTGCTCTTCTTGCCCAATGACTTGGTCTTGGCGCCGTGCTTGGACTTGGTGCTGCGCGTGGCGTGCGATTGTGGACGCAGCGGCGGCACGGGATCGTTCCAGCCGAACGCCAGCAACTGGCTGCCGACGTACCCACAGCGGAACTTCAATGGCGTAGGGTTGCGCTCGTCGCTCTTCGGCATGCCCTGACCTTCGACCGTCACGACGTTGTCCACCTTGATGCGCTGCTTCTTCTCGTCGAACGAATCGTTCCACGGCTCGATGCCGGAGTGTGAAGAATCGAACGACTCGGGAGGAAACTCGACGTGGTCGAACGCAGTGGACGTGCTGGCGATGAAGTTGCCGTGCGCGGCGCAATCCGCCACCAGCGGATTGGCGTTGAAGTCGATGACGAAGTGGTGAATCAACTCGTTGCGTTCGTCGAGCGTATCGGCAAAGGCGGACACCCCGCATGCCAACGACACGCATACCGTCAACCGGCCGACGAGCCGCAGCAGTCGGCGCGGTGCGTAGTTACTATCCATCAGGTCAGGCGCTAAGAAGACACGGCCAAGTAAGATGCGCCGTGTGGGGAAGGAGTTCAATCTTATCGTACTTTGCGCGCGTTCCCATCGTGAGCGATCTGAAATGGAGCGAACCAGATCGTACGCAAGTGACCGCCAGGATGCCGCCGACAAGCTTCAGACGCGCTTCAGACGCGTGGACCGCGATCCAGCCGATAACGGCGCACGTCATACGTGGTTATCCAGGCGGGCTTGTAGACCGTGATGAGGATGGTGAGCAGGCCGGTGAAGAGAGCCTCGCCCGCACCGAGCAGGAAGGAGCCGCGCATGAACGCGGCCGGTACGACAAAAGGGCCGGTAGCCAGCGCCATCTCGAGCAGCACGGTGGCGCCACACGCGGCGGCGACCGCAGCGCCCGACGTGATGAAGCCGTGACCTGCAATGAACGTGAAGAGATTGCGCGGCAGCCATGCATTGCTCAGCCGATGAAGCAGCGTGGAGACGCCCACCGGCAACGCGCCGAACAGCAGATACGTGGTCGCGACATTGAGCCATGACGCGTCGAGCACGACTGCGGCGAGTCCGGTGGTTGCCGCCGTGCCGATCAGCGCGAGCCGCCAGTCAAACAACGTGACCATGAGGGTTGCGCCGAGCAGATGGATCACGGGACCGTCATCGAACCACGCGTTGCAGGCCCATAGCACCGTGACGGCGACGATGGTGCCGAGCCAGACGTGCTGTAGCGTGGCGTCCTGCAGACGCGTGAACGGACGTTGCAGGACGGCAAGCGCGAGCAGGCCAGCGGCGGCGACCCAGCTGCCAACCGTCAGCCACAGCGGTAGCGGTGTGTAGAAGAACCCCATGTCTTGCATATTACTCGTTGCGCGTGAAACGTGTGCGCAAAGGACGGACCCGTTTGCACGCTTTTTTCCTAGAACGGCGATCGCGGCTCCGCGGCCATGGGTAGTGAAGCCGGGTCGAGGTCGGTCAGCGAAGGATAACGTTTGCGCGAGCGCCGCAACGGAATGATGCCGGGCTCACCGGTCACGACGGGCAGGGGCTGCTCGTCGAGGTCACGCAGAATGGCGAGATGCGGATTCAGCACGCCGTTGTAGATGGCGACGGCCGCAGCGCGATTGCTTGCGCCCAGTTGCTGGAAGATGCTTGCAAGGTGGATCTTCACAGTGCCTTCGCTGATGCCCAGCGTCTTGGCGATCATCTTGTTGGTGCTTCCCATATGGACGCAGCGCATGATCTGCTGTTGCCGCGGCGACAAGGTGGGATGGTGCCGGACCTTGAGCAGCTGCTTCTCGACCACTTGCGCGCGCCGCGCCGCGATCTCGCGCGTGAGATCGGGATCGACGATATCGGCCGGGATGTAGTGACCGCCCACCAGCACCATCTCGAGCGCGCGCAGGATCAGCGCGGGGTCGAGCGCCCGCGGCACGATGCCCATGGCGCCGGCGTTCATCAGCGAGTACACGAGCCCTGCGCTGCAACGGTCGATCATCACGGCAGCGGGTACGCGCGGGACTTCGTCCAGGATGGACTGCAAGTCGTAGGCGCGCAGATCCGATGTCCAGTCGATCATGATCATGTCAGGGCTGGTGCGCAGCAGTAACGAACGAGCTTGTCTCCAGTCCTTCGCCTCATTGAACTGCGCTTGACGAGCGATACGGCGCAGCAAGGTTTTGAGGCCCGCGCGGCGTTCTGCGTCGGAACCGATGATATTGATATTCATGCTTGACCTCGTGTCAAAAGTGCCCCGCACGCGCCTCCGCGCCGGGATTGTTATCGCCCATATGGCAGGCGTTCCGGCAATATTGACAAATTCCGGGCCGTTCCGCGCCCTAGCCGAATGGCATAGGCGTAAATACAGAAAACCCCGCACAGGGCGGGGTTTGTTGAGTTCTGGCAGTGGCTTCGCGCGTTAGTGGAAGTGCGGCTGCGCGGGTTCGGCGTCCTCGGGCATCTCGGCGTGAACGATCTCGCCGAGCGGGTCTGCGTAGAGCGGCACGCCGCAGTCGTCGCAGAACTCGGGCTCGAAGCGCCCGGCATGACGGCGCACGTCCGTCACGCCTGCCTTCTTCAGCAACTCGACGATCTCCTCGACCGGGCCGTTCGCGCCTTCGAGTTCGGCGGTGTCGTCTTCCATGCCGAGTTCGCCGTTCTCGCGGCCATACAGCGGCCAGACCACGCCGTAGATCACGTCATTGCTGCCGCGGCGGGTGAAGCCGATGCGGTACTCGTCGATACGTCGCTCGCCGAACCCGGCGATGACCGCGCGCAGATCCTGCGGCGCCGTCCCGAGTGTGTCGAACAGATAGCGGACTGCGGTCCGTACGGTATGCGGGCGAACTTGCTCGTCGGCATCGCGGCAGGCGGAATAGTAGGCATCCGGCAGCAAGCACTCGAATTCGCAGCCTGGAAGAATGGCGGCGAAGCTCGGACCGCCTTGCGTCGTCCACTGTTCGAGGCATTGCCCCCGTTCGACGCGACTACCGTTTTCATCTTCCTGCCAGCGAAAGAACGCGGCGCCCGACGGCACCACGAGCAACGCGAGCAGGAAGCGCGGATCGGCCAGGATCGGAGAAGTTTCGGGAAGATCGGCGAGATTCAGCCGGATCGTCGCACCGCCCGTGGCGCCTTGCAGCAGTTGTTGCGCGAGCCGGGACGTGTCGACGTGATGACGCGGCAACTGGTCGATGCTGTACAGATAAGGCGCCAGGGCGACGCGCACGTCCGCGGCGAGGACATGCGCCTGCATTTGCGTGCGCAGGGCGTCGACGGCATCGCTCTTGAGCGCGCCCGACGGGATGGCATAACGCGTCCAGGCGAGCACCGGGGCGGCGATAAGGAGCGCTTCGTGAGGCGTGCCGTCGATGTCGATGGAGAACGACTCGCTGTGCGTCTCCGCCATGTCGGCGAGTGCGCCGTATGCGTCGGGATGGTTCTGCTGAAGGTGATCAAGCGCAGCATCGAGCGTGGTCTGATTGCCGTTGCGCACGAGCTTGGCGATGAGCGTGTCGAGGCGGGCTTCCCAGAAGCGATCCTCGACGCGGCTGCCGGACGCGAAGAGCGCGAGGGAGAGGCTGACGAGCTTGTCGGCGTCTGGGGGAATACGTTTGGCGATTCGCGAGCGCATATCGGTCTGGAAAGAGTTAGTGCGGTGAACCTTTGATTGTAGTCGCTCAGCCGTGGCTTTTACCGCTGGCCGTTTGGGCAACGCGGGGGCAGGGGCGAAGTGCCTGGCGGGAGATGCACGATTTTTTTCAATGCTGCCCTTGCGCTTCCCGATCCGGGTCACTAGAATTCCGTTCCTTCGCGATTCGATGAACGCGAAGGGAGCGGGAAAGACGGGTTGGACGTCGCGCTATGGGGCAGGTGGTTGAATGCACCGCGCGGTCAGCGAGAAAGGAAGTTCGAATTTCTTGTTGACAGACTTCAAAACGTTGTTCATAATCTCGTTTCTCTGCTGCTGATGCAGCGACGCAAGACGGAAGTGCAGTGGTTCTGTTCTGCGATGTGCTCTTTAAAAACTAACAGCCGATAAGTGTGGGCGCTTGATGCGGGTGCGGCCGGTTCCTTGAATCGGTAATAGCAAAAGTATCAAGAGTCTCACACGAAGTATCAGAGGAAGGTTTATCTGTCTTAGGACGGATTAATCATCGTCAGTACGTTGAGTGAGCGACCGGTTTC
>NZ_JARUXP010000001.1:1665142-1839383 GCF_031451315.1 Caballeronia sp. LZ032 | reverse complement strand
AACAACAAGTCATGCCTGATGACCATAGCGAGTCGGTACCACCCCTTCCCATCCCGAACAGGACCGTGAAACGACTCCACGCCGATGATAGTGCGGATCCCCGTGTGAAAGTAGGTAATCGTCAGGCTCCTCATGCTCCAAACAAAAACCCCACCCCACAAAGGTGGGGTTTTTGCGTTTCAGGGCGCACATTTGACCCGCCCGCACCTCAGCGCTGCCCACCCTCATCCCCACTTTTTCCTCCCCTCAGCGCGCTTTCCGCACGCCTCTTGCCGTTTACCTTTCCGCAACAAATACTGTATAAATATACAGTAAAACCACAGGCCATCGGATGCTCAAGCCTTGGGCAGATCCGAGCATTTGCGGACGGGGAAAGCTCATGGGTGCCGCACTTTCATTGCTCGATATCGGGCTGACATCGCATCTGCAGCGTCAGCTCTGGCAGGGCAGTCCGATCAACGATCCCGAATCGAACGTCGTTTCGAGCGGCTATCGGATGCTCGATCTGCTCTTGCCCGGCACCGGCTGGATGCCGGGCATGGTCACCGAACTGCTGATCGAAGAGAGTGGCGTCGGGGAAATCAGGCTGCTTGCGCGCACGCTCCGCGAGTTGACGGTCGGCAAAGGCCGGTCGGTCATCTTCGTCGCGCCTCCCTGGACGCCCAACTTCGCTGCCCTCAAGGCAATGAACATCGCCGTGAACAAGCTCGTCTGGGTCAAGGCGCCGGAAGAGCACACGCTGTGGGCCGCGGAGCAATCGTTGAAGCAGGAAGGCATTGGCGCCGTGTTGGTCTGGCTGCCGCAAGTGCGTCCCGAGGCGCTGCGGCGCTTGCAGGTCGCCGCTCAGGAAGCGCAGTCGCTGGCGTTTCTGTTCCGGCCGCTCAAGGCAGCCCGGCAATCGTCGGCGGCGCCGTTGCGCATGGTCTGCAAGCCGCGCCTTCCCGCGCACGCCCAGACCATGAACCGCCGCGAGTGGATGCAGGCCGTCATGCTGGAAATCGACATCATCAAGCGGCGAGGTCCGTTACTGGGCAAACCGTTGCAATTGAGCTTGCCACTGCAGTTGCCCGCGCTGCCCGAACACATTCGCCGCGCGCATCTCAGCAGGAAAGCACGAGAGGTCAAACATGTTGTGGATAGCGGTGACATTGCCGCTTTTATCGCTCGAAGCAGTCAGGCCGCCATCGATGCCCTCAGCATTGGCCAGCCCGATCTCGCCTGGAGCGGCATCGGCGAATGATGCCGGCAGTCTCGACGATCCCGAGCAGTCCTGCTTCGCGCTCGCCGATCACGCCCGCATCCTGATGCCCGATCTCGTCGCGTTCCGGCTCGGCGTGCGTCCCGGCAGCACGCGCTCGCACGCGTTCGCACTCGCGCCGCGCCTGACGCTGCTCGCCGTCGATCTCAACGCCGAGCAGCGCGCCCTCGAAGCCGTGGCGCTGGCGCTGCTCGCGTTCACGCCCAAGGTCGTGCTGGCGCACGCGAACACCGTCTTGCTGGAAGTCGGCGCGAGCATGCGTCTCTTCGGCGGATTGCGCGCCTTGCTTTCGAAGGCCGCGGCGACGATCAAGGGCTGCGGCTTCACCTCGCGCATGGGCTGCGCGCCGACTGCCTGGGGCGCGTGGCTGCTCGCGCACGCCCGCACGCGGCGGGTGGCGCGGCGCGTGCGCATCGTGAAGGAAACGACGCTCGTGCAGGTGCTCGACACCTTGCCCGTATCGCTGGTGCCGTCGGCGCATTCACATGGCGACGTGTTCGAGCAGATCGGCTGCGCGACACTCGCCGATTTGCGCCAGTTGCCGCGCAAGGGCGTCGCGCGCCGCTTCGGGCCGGGCATCCTGCAATGGCTCGCGCAGGCATACGGGCAGGCGCCCGATCCACGCGAGGCGTTCTGCGCGCCGGCATCGTTCGAGGCGCGGCTCGAGTTGCAGGCGCGCGTGGAAAGCGCCGATGCCTTGCTGTTCGCGGCGCGTCGTCTCGTGCTGCAACTGGCCGGCTGGCTGAGCGCGCATCACGCGGCGGTCAGCGAGTTTTCGTTGCTGCTTGAACATGAACTGGCCGCGCGTCATGCGCCGAAGACATCCACCTTCAAGGTGGCGTGGGCCGTGCCGACACGCGATGCCGAACACATCCTCTGGTTGCTGCGCGAAAAGCTCAATCAGACGACGCTGGCCGCGCCGGTGATCGAAATGAAGCTGCTGGCCGACAAGGTCTGCGAGCACGCGCCGCCGCCCGACACGCTGTTCCCGCTGCCCGGTTCCGAGAGCGATTCGCTGGCGCAGCTGCTCGAGCGTCTGAGCGCGCGGCTGGGCGCGGAGAACGTGGTGCAACTGGTCGAACATGACGATCATCGTCCGGAGGCGGCGATGACGGTCGAGGCGTACAAGCCGGCGAGTGAAGCGAAGCCGAAGCGCAAGAAGAAGCAAACTGAAAAGACCGCGCCGGTCGAGACAGAAGCCGACACAGAAGCCGACACAGAAGCCGAAACCCCCATCGACGCCGCTCTCGAACTGCCGGATCGCGCGGTGCCGTCGCAGCCGCGTCCGGCGTGGATCCTCGACACCCCGCAAAAGCTGATGTTGCGCAACGAGCGGCCGTTTTACCGGCGGCCGCTGAAGCTGATCAGCCGAACGGAGCGTATCGAGGCGGGCTGGTGGGACGGCAACGGCGTGCAGCGCGATTACTACGTCGCCGGGGACGATCAAGGCCGCATGTTCTGGGTGTATCGCGAGCGCCTGACGGGCTTCTGGTTCCTGCACGGTTTTTTCGGATGATGCCGGGATGGACGACGATCTGAACGACATCATCGGCCTGGAGGAAGGCGACAAGGGCGACGAAGGCGAGGGCGCAGGCAACGAAAAGCGCACCTTCCTCGGTTCGATGTCCGCTTCCGCGTTGTTGCCCGACTATGCGGAGCTGCATTGCCTGAGCAACTTTTCGTTTCTGCGCGGCGCATCGCATCCGCAGGAACTGGCTGCCGCCGCGCTCGAACATGGCTACACCGCGCTCGCGATCACCGACGAATGCTCGCTCGCGGGCGTCGTGCGCGCGCATGCGGCGATCAAGGACATCGAAACGCAAGCGGAGGCGGCCGCGAAAGCCGCCAGCGAGGCCGGCGAGCCGCCGCCGAAAAGGCAGCACCTGAAGCTGATCATCGGCAGTGAACTGCATCTGACGGATGCCGATGGCAGTCCTTTCTGCACCCTGATTGCACTGGCGACGAATCGGGCCGGTTACGGCAACCTGTCCGAACTGATAGCGCTGGCGCGCTCGCGATCGCCGAAGGGGCGCTATCAACTCGGCCCGGAGGATTTCACGAATCCGGCGGCATCGTCGAGTGCGCTCGACGCCACCGACTTGCGCGGCGACATCGCCCATCTGAAGCATCTGCACGACTGCCTGCTGATCCTGGTGCCGCAGCGTTCGGCGACGCTCGCCGAAACGCTCGATCGCGCGCACTGGCTGGCCGGTTTCGCCGCCGGGCGCGCGTGGCTTGCCCTGGAGCTCTGGCAGGACGGCAGCGATGACGAACGTCTCGCCGCGTCGCGCGTGATTGCCGAAGCGAGCGGCTTGCCGCTCGTCGCGGCCAGCGGCGCGCTGATGCACGCGCGCTCGCGCAAGCCCTTGCAGGACACGCTGACCGCCATCCGCCTCGGCCGTCCGCTCGCGCAATGCGGCTATGCGCTCGAAGCGAACGCGGAACGGCACCTGCGCACGCGGCTGCGCATCGGGGCGCTGTATCCGGCGGCGGCGATCCGGGAAACGCTCAGGCTGGCCGCGCGCTGTACTTTCAGTCTCGACGAACTGCAATACGAATATCCCGAAGAACTCGTGCCGCGCGACGAAACGCCCGCCAGCTATCTGCGCAAGCGCGTGATGGAAGGCGCGCGCGTGCGCTGGCCAGACGGACTGGATGCCGACACCATCGGTCTGATCGACAAGGAACTCGCGCTTGTCGCGGCGCTGAAGTACGAAAAGTATTTCCTGACGGTCTATGACATCGTCTCGTTCGCGCGCAGCCAGAAGATCCTGTGCCAGGGACGCGGCTCGGCGGCGAATTCGATCATCTGTTTTTGCCTGTTCATCACCGAGCTCGATCCGGTCCGCATGGGGCTGCTGATCGAACGCTTCATTTCGCAGGCGCGCAACGAGCCGCCGGACATCGACGTCGATTTCGAGCATCAGCGCCGCGAGGAAGTGATCCAGTACATCTACCGGAAGTACGGGCGGCATCGCGCGTCGCTGGCAGCGTCGGTCATCACGTATCACACGCGCAGCGCGCTCAAGGACGTCGGCCGGGCGCTCGGGCTGGATGCGTCGCTGATCGAGCGGATCGGCAAGTCGCAGCAGTGGTGGGACGGACCGTCGGCGGTGGCGGGCTATCTGCGCGAGGCCGGCTTCAGCGACGACTCCCATGTGACCAAGCATCTGATCCGGCTCACGCGCGAGTTGCGCGGCTTTCCGCGGCATTTGTCGCAGCACGTCGGCGGCTTCGTGATTGCGCGGGAACGCTTGTCGCGGCTCGTGCCGATCGAAAACGCCGCGATGAAGGACCGTTGCGTGATCCAGTGGGACAAGGACGACATCGACCAGCTGAAACTCCTGAAAGTCGACGTGCTCGCGCTCGGCATGCTGTCGGCGATCCGTCGCGCGCTGGAATTCGTCGCATTGCGCCGGGGCATTCCGGATTTTGGCGTCCACCACATTCGCCGCGAGGACAAGGCGGTCTACGAGATGTGCTGCCGGGCGGATACCGTCGGCGTGTTCCAGATCGAATCGCGCGCCCAGCAGAGCATGTTGCCGCGCCTGCGGCCGAACAAATACTACGACCTCGTGATCGAGGTGGCGATCGTGCGGCCCGGACCCATCCAGGGCGGCATGGTGCATCCGTATCTGCGTCGCAAGCAGGGACTCGAAGAAGAGGAATATCCGAAAGAGGAGTTGCGGCCGGTTCTTGGACGCACGCTCGGCGTGCCGATTTTCCAGGAGCAGGTGATGAAGCTCGCGATGGTCGCTGCCGGCTACACCGCCGAACAAGCCGATCAGTTGCGGCGCGCCATGGCAGCCTGGCGGCGCGGCAGTCATCTCGAGAAATATCAGGCTGATCTGATGACGAAGATGCTGGCGCGCGGCTATGAGCACGATTTCGCTGCGCGCGTGTGCAAGCAGATCGAGGGCTTTGGCGAATATGGCTTTCCGGAAAGCCATTCGGCGAGTTTCGCGCTGCTCGTCTACCTGAGCGCATGGATCAAGCGTTACGAGCCCGCGGCGTTCCTGGCGGGTTTGCTGAACAGTCAGCCGCTTGGTTTCTATTCGCCGTCGCAGCTCGTGCAGGATGCGCAGCGTCACGGCGTGAACGTGTTCCCGCCCGATGTCTCGCTGAGTGACTGGGAGTCGGTGCTGGAGGCGCGTTCGGGCAACGGCGAGCGTCTCGTCTTCGATGCCGGCAAGGAGCAGCGCCGCCAGCAGTTCTATGGAGCGGCATCGTCGGATCAGATCTTTCGCAAGACGATGCGGCGCGGAGCGCGCCGGCTGGCCGCGCGCGTCAAGCTGCCGTCACGGCAGTACGGCGCGACGGGGCCGGGCGTGCGGATCGGCTTGCAGCAGATCAAGGGCATGTCGCAGGCGGCGGCCGAACGGATCATGGCCGCGCGGGCGCAGGCGCCGTTCGCCGATGTCGACGACCTCACGCGCCGCGCGGCGCTCTCCCGCCGCGAGCTCGAAGCGCTGGCGGCCGGCAATGCGCTGGCGAGCATCGCGGGGCATCGGCGTCAGGCGTGGTGGGCGGTCACCGCGCAGCAGCGCGCGCCGGAACTGCTGCGCGACGCGCCGATGAGCGAAATGCCGCTCGCGTTGCCGGAAGCGTCGGAGGGGCGCGAGATCGTCGACGATTACGCGAGTCTCGGGCTGACGCTCAATCGTCATCCGCTGGCGCTGCTGCGCGACAGGCTCGCGCGCATGCGCTTCAAGAGCGCAGCCGAGCTGGAGAAGACCGCCAACGGGCGCTTCGTGCGGGCGTGCGGCATCGTGACCGTGCGGCAACGGCCGGGCACGGCGAACGGCACGATCTTCGTGTCGATCGAGGATGAAAGCGGCTCGATCAACGTGATCGTGTGGCCGGGGCTCGTCGAGAAGCAGCGCAAGGTGCTGCTGGGCGCGTCCTTGCTTGGCGTGCACGGCGTCTGGCAAAAGGACGGCGACGTGCGGCACCTGGTGGCGCAGCGGCTCGAAGACCATAGCGCGCTGCTCGGCCGCCTTGCCGCGCCGAGCCGCGATTTTCACTGATCTGGAAGGTCCGGATAGTTGGCAAGCAGGCCGGCGATCGCATGATTGAACGGCGTGCGCCTGCCGATACCCAACTCTTCCAGCCGGGCGGAATCGAGATGGCAGTCGCGCGGACGCGGCGTCGCGTCGGTCGGGGCGTGCTGCGCGATGAGCCGCGCGTCCAGCTTCAAGGTCCGCGCAATGTGTCCGGCGATGTCGAACTTCGTCATGGGCTCGTCGCCGGACCAGTGCGTGATGCCGGAAATCGTCCCGCCGCGCGCATGATGTTCGAGCATGCCGCGGATCACCACGGCGACGTCGGGCGTGAAGGTCGGATAGCGCGTCGCCCAGGCGTCCATCGGCGCGCCGGGGTGCGCGGCATCGGCCGATGCGACGATAGCGGGCGTCAGGCTCGTCACCGCGGATTCGTTCCAGTCGGTGCAGGGCCCGTAAAGCAGCGGCAGGCGCAGCACGCAGGACGCCGGATCGCATTCGAGCAGCGCGCGCTCGCCATCCAGCTTGCTGTGCCCGTAGGCGTTGAGTGGCGCGGGAGCGTCGTCGGGACGATAGGGCGGCGAGGTGCCGTCGAACACGTAATCGGTCGAGATCGACAGTACCCATGCGCCGGTCGCGCGCGCCTCGCGGGCGATCTCGCGCAATGCGTCCACGTTCAGGGCGCGGGCCAGCGCGGGATCGTTTTCGCACACGTCGGGCCGCCGCTCGGCTGCCGCGACGACGATCGCATCCGGCTTCAGGTCTTTCAGGAAAGCGCGGACGGCGTCGTGGTCGAGCAGATCGAGCCGGACATCATGCACACCGGCGCGGCTGCGCGCAGTGGGGACGACGCGCCATGTTCTGGCACTGTCCGCGCGCGCCAGTTCGGCGGCGACCGCTCGTCCGAGCAAGCCTGACGCGCCGATCAGCGCGACGGTGAAAGCCTGGTCGCCGCTCATGCCGAAGCGACGCTGACCACCGTATAGCCGGCCTCATCGATGGCGTCTTTCAGCGCATCGGCCGATTGCTCCGATTCGACCGCGACGCGGCCACGTTCCAGATCCACGCGCACTTGTGCTTGCGGATCGATTTCCTTGATGGAGCGCGTCACAGCGCCCACGCAGTGCTGGCAGCTCATGCCTTGAACTTCGAATTCGGTCATTGCGGTTTTCCTCGTCAAAGAGCTCGATGAAGTACATCGTATACCTTGCCATCGTGGGAAGGTGTAGAGTCAAAGTGACTTTTTTCCAGGAGCACTCGATGAACATCGGCGAAGCGGCCCGCGCCTCAGGCGTGACAGCCAAGATGATCCGCTACTACGAGAGCGTCGGATTGCTCAATCCGGTGGGGCGGACGTCGTCGGGGTATCGCGTCTACGGCGCGCAGGAAGTGCATGCGTTGCGCTTCGTGCGGCAGGCGCGCCGGCTGGGATTTCTGGTCGAGGACATTCGCAGGCTGCTGGCCTTGTGGCACGACCGGACGCGCGCGAGCGCGGAAGTGAAATCGATTGCGATGGAGCATGTCGCGGAACTCGACCGGCGCATTGCCGAGCTGACCGAGATGCGCGAAACGCTGGCTCACCTTGCCAACCACTGTCACGGCGATGAACGGCCGGATTGCCCGATTTTGGACAAGCTGGCGCAGTAATGCACCATAATTGTGCCTTCGTAACGGCCGGTGGATGGCTGAAAGCTGGAATCTTCATAAAAAACAGCAGTTTGAAGGCCATCCAACTCCGCACCATTCCGAAACAGAATGCACAGTATTCAAGCATTTCCTAACACAGCGCCACAAAACTTCCTTATAATCCGGGTATTCCCTAACGGGTAATCCCTGACCCAGCCGCCAGGGATCGTCTAGATACCTTGGAGCACATCATGGTTGCGTACATCATCGAAAAATTGAGCATCTGGTTTGAAGCCGCTGAGCAGCGTCGTCGCGAAGCGTATCTGTCGGAATCGACGGATATCGTCCAGCTCGAACAGCGTATCCGCTCGCTGGAATCCAACGGCTACAACGCGTAAGCGTCAGTCGTGAAAGCAAAAAGCCCCGCATTGCGGGGCTTTTGTTTTTGGCCGGCGCGGACGCAAGTCGCCGGGTGACGCAAGTCCAGGCCGTACACGCGTTACTGCTTGCGCGGATGCTGCTCCAGCCATTGCTTCATGAACGCAA
Organism: Caballeronia sp. LZ032; assembly: GCF_031451315.1. Classification (NCBI taxonomy): domain Bacteria; kingdom Pseudomonadati; phylum Pseudomonadota; class Betaproteobacteria; order Burkholderiales; family Burkholderiaceae; genus Caballeronia; species Caballeronia sp. LZ032. Next base: position 1,830,953 of record NZ_JARUXP010000001.1, on the reverse strand, counting down.
TCTCCTTGTCCTGCGCGGCAATGATGTCCTTCGCCAGCTTGCGCAGCTTCGCGTCCTTGCCGTATTTCAGCTCCACCTTCGCCATCTCCACCGCGCCCAAGTGATGCGGAATCATGTGCGCGACGAAATCGCGGTCCGGATCGCCCGTGTACTCGATGCCCGACATCCCCGACATCATCTTCTGGTCCGCGGCCTGATAGGCGGCGGTGGACGAGACGTCGGTCGGTTTCGGCGTGTGCTGCCCCATGTTCATGCCGGGCATGGCGTCGCTCGCGGCCGGCGCATCCTGAGCCATTGCGCCTGCGCTCAGGCAGGCGCTGAGAACGGCAAGCGCGATTTTTGTTGATTTCATCGTTTCTCCTGGAGAAGGGCCATTCGGGTGCTGTTTCGGGCAACGGCGCCTAGCCTAAAGCTTGCCACCGCGGTAATGTAAAGCGATTTCGTCTACATAAAGAGCGAGCGATGCGCCATTCCATGACGACCCCGCGTCCGGCATTCCTTCTGATGCGCACGGTGCGCGCTTGTGTCGCACTGGCCGCCCCCGCCGCGTTCGCTGCGGGCTTGTGCTGGTTCAGCCCGGTGCAAGCAAAGGCCGGAGGCGAACCGCTAGTGCTCGATACGCAAACCGGGATTCACAGCGGCGCGAGCGGCACGGTGCTGCAAAGCGGGGCGCTCGGCGGTCCCGGCATGGTGCCGATGCAGACCTTGCAGGGGCCGCCGCAGGAGGCCCAGCCGCCGATCGTCGTTTCGCCTTATGTCGAGTATCCGGGCGCCGGCCAGAGCAGCGTGCCCACTCAACCAGGACGCGGAGGACGCAGCCGCGCGCCAGTTGCGCCTCATCCATAAGGACTTGCACGCAGACGGCGTCAATCGCCGCGATGTTCAAGCTTGAACGAAGCGCCACTGTCTTCGCCAAGCAGCTCGACCAGGCGAGGCAATGCTTCCTTCAGGTCGCGTGCGAGCGTGTACGGCGGGTTCAACACGAACATGCCGCTGCCGAACAGGCCCAGCCCGTCCGCAGGCGGCTTTCTGACGGTGAGGCTGGCGTGCAGCCAGCCATTCGGCCGAATGGCCTTCAGCTGGTCCGCGAACCGTTGTGATTCCACGCGCGTCACGAGCGGATACCAGACTGCATAGGTTCCCGTTGCGAACCGTTTCAGACCTTCCTGAAGACATTCCAGCGTACGTGCGTAGTCGCGCTTGTCCTCGTACGACGGATCGATCAGCACGAGTGCACGCCGCGGCGGTGGCGGAAGGAGCGCCTTGATGCCGTCGAAGCCGTCGCCGGCATAGATCATTGCGCGCCGGCCTGCGTCGCGGAAATTGTGGCGCAGCACGTCGATCTCCGTGCTGTGCAGCTCGAACAGACGCATGCGGTCCTGCTCGCGCATGGTGCGCCAGGCGAGATAGGGCGAGCCGGGATAGAAACGCATCGCGCCGTCGGGATTCAGCGCCTTGACCTCCGCGACATAGTCGGCCAGCAACGGCGGCAGATCATCCCGCTCCCACAGCTTGCCGATACCCGTCTCGAACTCGGCGTTCTTCGCGGCGAAGCCCTCGGTGAGGGCGTAGACGCCGGCGCCTGCATGCGTGTCGATGTACCAGTACGATTTGTCCTTCTGCCCAAGGTACTGAAGCATCTGGATGACGATGGCGTGTTTCAGGACATCGGCGTGATTGCCCGCGTGGAAGGCGTGACGGTAACTGAGCATGACGAAAGGCCCGCGAAGGCATGAAAGGCAACAATGAAACGGAGCCCGAAAAAGGGCGTTCATTCTAGCCGAGACCACCGGCCGCGCCGGAGCCCGGGTTGCGTCAGTGCGTCACGGCCTTCATGCACAATAACCCGGCGTGCCGCGTCGTGACAGTCGGCCGAAAGGCCAGGGTCACGAACCTGCACGAATAGTCCTAGGCCGATCGGCCAGCTTGATGGCGGCGCCGATGAATGGTGTCATTGCTTCGATGTCGTTCACTCACGCGCGCCGTACAACCAGCGTGCGTCATGACGGTTCCACAACGAGGAGGCGTACGCGGAATGTCGGAAATCGAAAATCAGAATGCAGTGTCACGGGGAAATGTCAGGCAGCAGGCTGCGGAAAGCGCGGCGCCGGCCATCGCCTTGCCGCCCTACGAGACGGTCGCGCTGATGCTGCAGGGCGGAGGCGCGCTCGGCGCCTATCAGGCCGGCGTCTACCAGGGCCTGCACGAAACAGGGATTCATCCGAACTGGATCGCCGGCATTTCAATCGGTGCGCTGAACACGGCGATCATCGCCGGAAACGCGCCGGAACAGCGCGTGACTCGGCTGCTCGAGTTCTGGGAAACCATCTGCCAGCCGGCGTTCGGCTTCCCGCTGCCGGGTCTCGTCGAAAGGGCGCTGTTCGACTCCGCCGACGAAATCCGCAAGGCGTTTACCGCCTGGCAGGCGTTCGGCGCGCTCGTCGAAGGGCAGAAGGGCTTCTTCATTCCACGCTTTCCGCCGCCGTCGCCCATTGCCTCCGGTTCGCCGCAAACCGCCAGCTATTACGACACCACACCGCTCAAGGCCACCCTGGAGCGCCTGTGCGACTTCGACCGCATCAATTCAGGCGAGACGCGCGTGTCGGTCGGCGCGGTGAACGTCGCGACCGGCAACTTCGCCTATTTCGACAACACGCAGATCCGCCTGCGCGCCGAGCATTTCATCGCGTCCGGGGCCTTGCCGCCGGGCTTCGCTGCCGTCGAGATCGACGGGCAGTTTTACTGGGACGGCGGACTCATGTCGAACACGCCGCTCTACGAAGTGGCCATGGCCACGCCGCGCCGTGACACGCTCGCTTTCCAGGTCGATCTATGGAGCGCGCGCGGTCCGGTGCCGGACAGTATCGTCGACGTGATGGGGCGCGTGAAGGACGTGCAGTATTCCAGCCGCACGCGCCTCGTGACCGACCAGATGCAGCGCTCCCAGCGCGCCCGCAACGTGTTGCAGCACGTGCTCGACCTGGTGCCAGAGGAGATTCGCAAGAACGACGAATGGTGCCGGCGCGCGGAGGAACTCGCGTGCTCGAAGCGCTACAACATCATCCACCTCATCTACCGCCAGAAGGAGTACGAGGGCCACTTCAAGGACTATCAGTTCGGCCTGTCGACCATGCGCGAACATTGGGAAAGCGGCCTGTCCGACATCCGCCGCACGCTCGCCCACCGCGACTGGCTCAAGATGCCGAACGGAGAAGCGCGTTTCGCCACTCACGATATCCATCGCGACGAGCCTTGAACGGGTCACGCGCAGCCCGGGAGGCCGTCCTGAGCGGAAAATTCTCCCTCTTTGTATAATCCGGAGCGCTTCGGGCGGCGTCCTGCTGACACCACCGCCATCACGTTTCCTCGACTCCGAATGACTCCGATCTCGGTCTGCTTCGTCTGTCTCGGCAATATCTGCCGCTCGCCCAGTGCGGAAGGGGTGATGCGGCATCTCGTCGAGCGCGCGAACCTGGCCGGCCATATCGTGATCGATTCGGCCGGCACCGGTGACTGGCAGATCGGCGACGCCCCGGATTCGCGCGCCCAGAAGGCCGCGAAGAAGCGCGGCTACGACCTCTCGATGCTGCGCGGGCGGCAGATTGGCGCCGCGGATTTCGCGCGCTTCGACCTGCTCGTCGCCATGGACGACGCCAACGTCGCCGCACTCATGGCCATCTGTCCGCCCGAGCATCGCGACAAGATTCGCCTGCTGATGGACTTCGCCACGCGCAAGGACAGTCGCGTCGTGGTCGATCCTTATTTCGGCGGCGAGGCGGGTTTCGAGACCGTGCTCGATCAATGCGAGGACGCCTGCGAGGGCTTGCTGAGAGCACTGCAGGCCCAACTTTCCGCGTAACTTTCGGCAGCAATCCATCAACCGGAACGGGAATTAAAAAACTACTTATCTCGCCCGGGATACTTGACTAAAACTGTGGGATATTTATACTTGACGAAAATCATCGAGTATTAGCGTTAGCTCCCCATTATGAGACTCACCACGAAAGGCCGTTTCGCCGTTACGGCGATGATCGACCTGGCGTTGCGCCAGGAGCAGGGCCCGGTGACGCTGGCAGGCATCAGTCAGCGCCAGCGCATCTCGCTTTCCTATCTCGAGCAGCTCTTCGGCAAGCTGCGGCGCCATGAGATCGTCGAATCGGTCCGCGGGCCGGGCGGCGGCTACAACCTTGCGCGCCGCGCGGAAAACGTCACGGTGGCGGACATCATCATCGCCGTCGACGAGCCCATCGACGCCACTCAATGCGGCGGCAAGGGCGCGTGCGAAGGCACCAAGCAGCACGATGGCCATTGCATGACGCACGAGCTGTGGGCCACGCTGAATCAGAAGATGGTCGAGTATCTGGATTCCGTTTCGTTGAAGGATCTGGTCGACCAGCAGCGTGCGCGTGAGGGTTCGGCGTCGGTGCTGCGCGATCGCCGCACGGATTCGTCCGGTGTCGAGGCCACGCGGGTGGTGCCCAAGGGTCCGAATTCCATTTTCAATCTGGCCGGATGACCTGCGCCGCCGCGCGGCACGAGCCGTGCGCGTGATGATGCAAGGCGCGTCCCAGCCGGAGCTTTGACCGATTTTCCCGGAGCGACTGATGAACAACGATATTCCCCACCTGCCCATCTACATGGATTACAGCGCGACGACCCCCGTCGACCCGCGCGTGGTGGACAAGATGATCCCGTATCTTCGCGAGCAGTTCGGCAATCCGGCCTCGCGCAGCCACCAGTACGGCTGGGATGCGGAGCGTGCAGTCGAGGAAGCGCGCGAGAATGTCGCGGCGCTCGTCAACTGCGATCCGCGCGAGATCATCTGGACCTCGGGTGCGACGGAATCGGACAACCTCGCCATCAAGGGCGCGGCGCATTTCTACAAGAGCAAGGGCAAGCACCTCATCACCGTGAAGACCGAGCACAAGGCCGTGCTGGACACCACGCGTGAGCTGGAGCGCGAAGGCTACGAAGTCACGTACCTGGACGTGAAGGACGACGGTCTCATCGATCTCGAAAAGTTCAAGGCGGCCATTCGCCCGGACACGATCCTGGTCTCCGTGATGAACGTGAACAACGAGATCGGCGTGATCCAGGATATCGCGGCGATCGGCGAGATCACGCGCGAGAAGGGCATCATTTTTCACGTCGACGCGGCGCAGGCCACCGGCAAGATCGAAATCGACCTGCAGAAGCTGAAGGTCGACCTGATGTCGTTCTCGGCGCACAAGACCTATGGTCCGAAGGGCATCGGCGCCCTGTATGTGCGTCGCAAGCCGCGCGTGCGCATCGAAGCGCAGATGCACGGCGGCGGTCACGAGCGCGGCATGCGCTCGGGCACGCTCGCGACGCATCAGATCGTCGGCATGGGCGAGGCGTTCCGCATCGCGCGTGAAGAGATGGCCACGGAAAACGAGCGCATCCGCATGCTGCGCGACCGTCTGCTGAAGGGCCTGCAGGACATGGAAGAAGTGTATGTGAACGGCGACATGAAACAGCGTGTGCCGCACAACCTCAACATCAGCTTCAACTTCGTCGAAGGCGAGTCGCTGATCATGGCAGTGAAGGACGTCGCGGTGTCGTCGGGTTCAGCGTGCACGTCGGCGTCGCTGGAGCCTTCGTATGTGCTGCGCGCGCTCGGCCGCAACGACGAACTCGCACACAGCTCCATCCGTTTCACGGTGGGCCGTTTCACCACCGAGCAGGACGTCGACTACGTCATCAACCTGCTGAAGAACAAGATTGCCAAACTGCGCGACCTGTCGCCGCTCTGGGAAATGCACAAGGACGGCATCGACATCTCGAGCATCCAGTGGGCCGCTCATTGAGCATGCACTGAGCGCACGCGACACCGAATACAGGAGAGATTGAAAATGGCTTATAGCGACAAGGTCCTTGACCACTACGAAAATCCGCGCAACGTCGGTTCGTTCTCGAAGGACGACGACACGGTCGGCACCGGCATGGTCGGCGCGCCGGCCTGCGGCGACGTGATGAAGCTGCAGATCCGCGTCGGCGCGGACGGCGTGATCGAGGACGCGAAGTTCAAGACCTACGGCTGCGGCTCGGCGATTGCATCGAGCTCGCTCGTCACCGAATGGGTGAAGGGCAAGACGCTCGACGAAGCGATGAGCATCAAGAACACGCAGATCGCCGAAGAATTGGCGCTGCCGCCGGTGAAGATCCACTGCTCGATCCTCGCGGAAGACGCGATCAAGGCGGCCGTGGCGGATTACAAGCAGCGTCACGGCAGCGCGGCTCCGGCAGCGGAAGCTGGCGAGGCGAAGCAGCACGCGGCGTAAGGTTCGATGCGGGCGCCATGCATGAGCATGACGTCCGTTTGAACGACGAAGGTCGGTTAAAGCGACGAGAAGCGAAAGATCATGGCAATCACGTTGACGGACAAGGCGGTACAACACGTGCAGAAGTACCTGACGCGGCGCGGCAAGGGCGTCGGCCTGCGTCTGGGCGTGCGCACCACGGGCTGTTCCGGTCTGGCGTACAAGCTCGAATACGTCGATGAACTCGCGCCGGAAGACACCGTGTTCGAAACGGCGGGCGTCAAGATCGTGATCGACCCGAAGAGCCTGCCGTATCTCGACGGCACCGAACTGGACTTTGCGCGCGAAGGGCTGAACGAAGGCTTCCGCTTCAACAACCCGAACGCGAAGGACGAGTGCGGCTGCGGCGAATCGTTCCGCGTGTGACACGCAGGGCGCCGGCAGCAACGGCAAAAGAGGCGGCGCGGGCCGCCTTTTTCATTCGCGCAATCTGAAACCTCATCATCGTCATGGCTTCGCTCAACGACACCCACTTCGCGCTTTTCGACCTGCCGCAGACCTTCGCCATCGAGCAGCAGACCCTCGACGACGCCTATCGCACCGTCCAGGCGCAGGTGCATCCCGACCGCTTCGCCGCGGCCGGCGACGCCCAGCGACGCCTCGCGATGCAATGGGCCACGCGCGCGAACGAGGCGTACCAGACGCTGCGCGATCCGCTGAAGCGCGCGCGCTACATGCTGTCGCTGCGCGGCATCGACGTCGGCGCGGAGAACAACACGGCCATGGAGCCCGCGTTCCTGATGCAGCAGATGGAATGGCGCGAAAATATCGAGGATGCGGCCGGCGCGAAGAACGTCGGCGCGCTCGAAGCGCTGCTCGACGAACTGCGCGACGAGGAACGCGTGCGCTTCACGAAGCTCGCCGCGCTGCTCGACAGCCAGTCCGACCAGGCCGCGAGCGAGGCTGTGCGGCAACTGATGTTCATCGAGCGCGTGGCGCAGGAAATCGGCACGCAAATCGAACGGCTGGAGCACGCGTAAGAACGCGCTCGCCGTCACCACCCCATAAGACCAACGATGGCTTTACTGCAAATCTCAGAACCCGGCATGGCGCCGGCGCCGCATCAGCGGCGCGTGGCGGTCGGCATCGATCTCGGCACGACGAATTCGCTCGTCGCGGCCGTGCGCAACAGTGTCCCCGAAGCGCTTCCCGACGAGGACGGCCATGTGCTGCTGCCGTCGGTCGTGCGTTATCTGGAGAAGGGCGGACGGCGCATCGGCCGTATCGCGAAGGAAGAAGCCGTTCTCGATCCGCGCAACACGATCGTCTCGGTCAAGCGCTTCATGGGGCGCGGCAAGAGCGAGGTGGAAGGCGCGGAGAACGCGCCGTACGACTTCATCGACGCGCCGGGCATGGTGCAGATCCGCACCATCGACGGCGTGAAGAGCCCGGTGGAAGTGTCGGCGGAAATTCTCGCCACGCTGCGTTACCGCGCGGAAGATTCGCTCGGCGAGGATCTCGTCGGCGCGGTCATCACGGTGCCCGCCTATTTCGACGAAGCGCAGCGCCAGGCCACCAAGGACGCCGCGAAGCTCGCGGGCCTGAACGTGCTGCGGCTGCTCAACGAACCGACGGCGGCGGCGATCGCCTACGGTCTCGACAACGGCGCCGAAGGGCTTTACGCGGTCTATGACCTGGGCGGCGGCACCTTCGATCTGTCCATCCTGAAGCTGACGAAGGGCGTCTTCGAAGTGCTCGCGGCAGGCGGCGATTCCGCGCTCGGCGGCGACGACTTCGATCACGTGCTGTATCGCCACGTGCTGGCGCAGGCGGGCGTGTCGCTGGACGCGCCTGAAGACGTGCGCTTGCTGCTCGACCGCGTGCGCGCGGCGAAGGAAGCGCTGTCGGATGTGGCCGAGACGCGTGTGCAGGCCACGCTTTCGACTGGCGGCAAAATCGATGTCGCCGTGAGCGAGGCGCAGTTCGCCGAGCTGACGCAGGCGCTCGTTGCGCGCACGCTCACGCCGACGAAGAAAGCGCTGCGCGACGCCAAGGTGACGGCGCAGGACATCAAGGGCGTGGTGCTGGTTGGCGGCGCGACGCGCATGCCAGTGATCCGGCGCGCGGTCGAGACCTTCTTCGGCCAGCCGCCGCTCATCAATCTCGATCCAGATCAGGTCGTCGCGCTCGGCGCCGCGATCCAGGCCGATCTGCTCGCCGGCAATCGGCGCGGCGAAGGCGACGACTGGCTGCTGCTCGACGTGATCCCGCTCTCGCTCGGCGTCGAGACGATGGGCGGCCTCACCGAGAAGATCATCCCGCGCAATTCCACCATCCCGACCGCGCGCGCGCAGGACTTCACGACCTTCAAGGACGGCCAGACCGCGATGGCGATTCACATCGTGCAGGGCGAGCGCGAACTGGTGTCCGACTGCCGCTCGCTCGCGCGTTTCGAGCTGCGCGGCATCCCGCCGATGGCCGCCGGCGCGGCGCGCATCCGCGTGACCTATCAGGTCGACGCCGACGGTCTCCTGTCCGTGTTCGCGCGTGAGCAGACCTCGGGCGTGGAGGCATCGGTGATCGTGAAGCCTTCGTATGGCCTCGCCGACGACGACGTCGCGCGCATGCTCGAGGAAAGCTTCAAGACCGCCGACATCGACATGCGCGCGCGTGCGCTGCGCGAGGCGCAGGTGGAAGCGCAGCGCATGATCGAAGCGACGCACGCGGCGCTCGCATCCGACGGCGAACTGCTCGATGAGCAGGAGCGCGCGGAGATCGACACACTTACCGCGGCGCTGGAACAGGTTGCGCAGGGCGAGTCGCCGGAAGTGATCGAGGAGGCGACGAAGACGCTCGCCACGGCCACCGACGAATTCGCCGCGCGCCGCATGAACAAGAGCATTCGTCGCGCGCTCGCGGGCCGCAAGCTTGACGACGTCTGATCATCCCCATTCGAGAACTTACGAAAAATGCCTCAAATCGTTGTACTGCCTCACGTGGAGCTGTGTCCGGACGGCGCGGTGATCGACGCCGATACGGCCAAGAGCATCTGCGACAACCTGCTGGATCACGGCATCGAGATCGAGCATGCGTGCGAGAAGTCGTGCGCGTGCACGACCTGTCACGTCATCATCCGGGAAGGCTTCAACGCGCTCGAACCGTCCGAGGAACTCGAGGACGATCTGCTCGATAAAGCGTGGGGGCTGGAACCTACATCGCGGTTATCATGTCAGGCAATGGTGCCGGCCGACGAGGATCTGGTGGTCGAGATCCCGCGCTACACCATCAATCACGCCAAGGAAAATCACTGACAGGAGGCTCGCCCATGAAGTGGACAGATACTCAGGAGATCGCGATGGCTCTCACCGACGCGCATCAGGATATCGATCCTCAATATGTGCGTTTCACTGACCTGCACCGCTGGATCACCGAGCTCGATGGCTTCGACGACGATCCCGACAAGTCCAACGAGAAGATCCTGGAATCGATCCAGGCAGCGTGGATCGAGGACGCGGATTACTGATCCCTCACGCTGATCCGGCTTGAAATAAAAACGGCGGCTTCGCACAGGAAGCCGCCGTTTTTTTGCGCCCGTTGCGTTTAGATGTTCCGATGTTCAGACGCGCACGCCCTTATCCTGCAACTGGCGTTGCAGCGTCGGCCACATCTTCGCCACCGCTTCTTCACCCGCGAGAATCGACGCGTTGCGCTGGCTGAAGTCGCTGCTGCTCATCGCGTTGAGATTCGGGCGGATCACCGCGTTGGCGTACTTGTCGAGCTCGTAGGCCTTGATGGTCTGGCCCATGATCGTGAAAGTCTGCATGAGCACGTCGAACGAACTCGTCGTGAGACCGCTTTCGGGCCGCGCCGAGATATCGACGGCGATCACGAAGTCCGCGCCCATCTTGTGCGCGAACGCGGCCGGCACCGGGCTCACGAGGCCGCCGTCCACATACTCGCGATCGCCGATCTTCACCGGCTCGAAGATCGACGGCACGCTGCACGACGCACGCACCGCAATGCCCGTGTTGCCGCGCTGGAAGAGGATCGGCTGGCCGTTCCTGAGATCCGTGGCGACGATGCCGAGCGGCCGCGCCATCTTCTCGATCGGCCGGTTGTCGAGGGTCTTGTTGAGGTAGTTCTGCAGCGCGACGCCCTGCAGGATGCCGCGCGTGCGGAAGGGCATGGCCCAGTCGCTGATCGAGGCTTCGTCCATGGTCAGCGCGAGCTTGTTGATGGCGATGCCGTTCATGCCCGATGCATACAGCGCCGCGATCACCGAACCCGCGCTCGTGCCGGCGACGAGATCCACGTGCAGGTTGCGCGCTTCGAGCGCCTTGATCACGCCGATATGCGCGAAGCCGCGCGCCGCGCCGCCGCCCAGCGCCAGGCCGATGCGCACCGGCCGCTGCGGTTCCTGCCGGGGTGGCGGCGCGGATGCGGTCTCGCCCGACACGCCGCTGCTGGTCGTGGTGCAGGCGGCAAGAACGGACGAGGCGGCCGCGAGCGAGAACGCGCGGCGTGAAAGACGGGGTGACGATGAACTCAAGGCGTGCTCCGGATGCAGCGGGTCCCGGACGAATGGCGCGAGGCGTCGGGGAGGTTTCGTGGACAGGTGACGATCAGGCGCGCACATCATAAAGCAAAGGCTCGCGGGCCGACACGATGCGGCCGGCGAGTATAATTTCGGCTCATTTTGGGCGGGCTTCGCGTGCGGGTGTTTCGTGCGCCACGCCGTGCGCTGGCCGTCTCCGACGGCCGTCGCGCACGCGGCCCGCCAGATCGCATTCCGGCCTCGGCCGTGCGCCGCCCGCTCCGGGTTGGCCGCGCGGCGGCGGCGCCCTCATCGAGTACACAGCAATGACCACCCCAGTCCGCACACGCTTCGCTCCGAGCCCGACCGGCTTCATCCATCTCGGCAACATCCGTTCCGCGCTGTATCCGTGGGCGTTCGCGCGCAAGATGAAGGGCACCTTCGTGCTGCGCATCGAGGACACCGATCTCGAGCGTTCCACCGACGCCTCGGTCGACGCAATTCTCGAAGGCATGGACTGGCTCGGACTCGATTTCGACGAAGGCCCGTTCTATCAGATGCAGCGCATGGACCGTTATCGCGAGGTCGTCGCGCAGATGCTCGAGAAGGGGCTGGCGTACCACTGCTACATGTCTACGGAAGAGCTCGACGCCCTGCGCGAGCGCCAGCGCGCCGCCGGCGAAAAGCCGCGTTATGACGGCACCTGGCGTCCCGAGCCGGGCAAGGTGCTGCCGCCGGTGCCCGAAGGCGTGGAGCCGGTGGTGCGCTTCCGCAATCCGCTGACGGGCGCCGTCGCGTGGGACGACGCGGTGAAAGGCCACATCGAGATCTCGAACGAGGAACTCGACGACCTCGTGATCGCGCGTCCCGACGGCACGCCGACCTATAACTTCTGCGTGGTCGTCGACGATCTCGACATGAAGATCACGCACGTCATCCGCGGCGACGATCACGTCAACAACACGCCGCGCCAGATCAACATCCTGCGCGCGCTCGGCGGCGACACGCCGGTGTACGCGCATCTGCCGACCGTGCTGAACGAGCAGGGCGAGAAGATGAGCAAGCGTCACGGCGCGATGAGCGTGACGGGCTATCGCGACAACGGCTATCTGCCGGAAGCGGTGGTGAACTATCTCGCGCGCCTCGGCTGGTCGCATGGCGACGCGGAGATTTTCTCGCGCGAGCAGTTCGTCGAGTGGTTCGATCTCGAGCATCTCGGCAAGTCGCCCGCGCAGTACGACCACGACAAGCTCAACTGGCTCAATGCTCATTACATCAAGGAAGCCGACAACGCGCGCCTGGCGGAGTTGACCCGGCCGTTCCTGCTCGCCGGCGGCATCGATGCCGCCGCGCTCGCTGCCGGCGCGCCGCTCGATCAGGTGATCGGGCTGCTGAAGGACCGTGCATCGACGGTGAAGGAGATCGCCGATAACGCCGCGATGTTCTATCGCGAGCCGGTGATCGAACCGGACGCGTATGCGCAGCACGTGACGGATGCGGTGCGTCCGGCCATTGCCGATCTGCGCACGGCGCTCGCGGAAGTGGAATGGACCAAGGAAGCGATTGCGGCTGCGCTCAAGGCCACGCTCGGCGTACACAAGCTCAAGATGCCGCAGCTCGCAATGCCGGTGCGACTGCTGGTGGCAGGCACGACGCACACGCCGTCCATCGATGCCGTGCTGATGCTGTTCGGTCGCGATGTTGTCGTGAATCGCTTGGGAAAGGCGGCGAGTTGATGTTTCGGCGGGCCCGGCGTGCGTGGGAAAGCGTCGGGCTCCATCGATTGCGTGCAACTGCACGAGATGAGCCAAATAATTTGCGATTTGTTCGTCAGAGGGTATTTACAACTACGAAAACGCCCTATACAATCTCGTTTCTGTTCTGCAAGGGGGTATAGCTCAGCTGGGAGAGCGCTTGCATGGCATGCAAGAGGTCAGCGGTTCGATCCCGCTTACCTCCACCAAGAACAGTCAAGCAAGGTGAAGTAGGGCGAAGTTGTTCTCCAGAAACTTGGAAGTCGCAAAAAATACTTCACAAACAGCACGAAGTTGTATAGAATTTCGGTCTTCGCTGACCGGCAGAAAGTAAGTTGGCGAGACAGTAGTAAGACAGAGTCAACAAGTTTCTGTCCCCTTCGTCTAGAGGCCTAGGACATCACCCTTTCACGGTGAGTACAGGGGTTCGAATCCCCTAGGGGACGCCAGATTATCGGCGGCTGCTAGAGAGCGCTGCAGCGTTCGTCGGTGACACGGCGGATCGATAGCAAGAAAGTGGAGCGGTAGTTCAGTTGGTTAGAATACCGGCCTGTCACGCCGGGGGTCGCGGGTTCGAGCCCCGTCCGCTCCGCCAACACCTGGTTTGAATACTGCGAGCAAAAACACTCCGGCTATTGAGAGCCGGTTTTTTTTCGCCGCAGTTTGCAAGAAGTTGAAGTCCCCTTCGTCTAGAGGCCTAGGACATCACCCTTTCACGGTGAGTACAGGGGTTCGAATCCCCTAGGGGACGCCAGATTGATCGGCGGCTGCCAGAAGCGCTGCAAGGTTCGTCGATGACACGGCGGATCGGTGCGCCGATTACAAGAAAGTGGAGCGGTAGTTCAGTTGGTTAGAATACCGGCCTGTCACGCCGGGGGTCGCGGGTTCGAGTCCCGTCCGCTCCGCCAGCAGTAAAGAGAAATCCAGCCTCCGGGCTGGATTTTTTTTGCCTGCTGGATTCTGTTCATGGCCGCCTTCCGTTTCGTACTCGGCCGAATGGACGATCGCCCGTAGTAATGGCCATTGCCAGCCTGCCCGCGCTGACTTAGTGTTGAGGCACTTGTTCTCGTGCCCGCACCCGCGATGCTGGATCCCACCGAAGACCTCTCGCTGTATCAATTACGCCAGGCGACCATGGCAGACTTCGCATTCGCCGAAGCGCTCATGCACGACAACATGGCCGGCTACTATCGACGCCACAATCTCGTCTGGCGTGGCGATCTCTTTCTTTCCAGCTGGCGCGAATCCGAAAATTTCATCCTGCAGGCAGATGGCACGCCCATCGGCGTCATGCGCGTGACCGAAGAAGGTGACTCGCTGCATATTCGTGACGTGCAGATCGCACAAGGGTATCGCGGGCGCGGCGCGGGTACGTTCCTGCTCAACACGGCGCATCGCTGGGCGCGGGCGCGTGGGCTGGCCGAATGCCAGTTGCGCGTGTTCGTCGACAACCCCGCGGCTCGTCTATACCTGCGCATGGGCTATCGGCTGGCGGGGCCGCGTCTCGCGCAACTCGGCGCGATCCGTCATATGGTGCGACGCGTCTGACCAGACTTCACGCGCCGTCCGGATCGCGCGTGCTGCGATCTTCAGGGCTGTCACCGTTGTCGCGCGCGAAGAACGCACGCGGACTTTCGCCGAATGCGCGACGGAACATCGCCGAGAAGGCACTCTGGCTCTGATAGCCGAGTTCGCGCGCCACCTGCGCGAGCGGACGCCCCTGGCTCAGCAACGGAATGGCGCGTGCAAGCACGGCCTGCTGGCGCCACTGCGAAAAGCTGACGCCGAGCTCCCGCCTGAACAGCCGCGCGATGGTGCGCGGACTTGCGCCCGCCTCGGACGACCAGCGCTCCAGATCGGAATGAGACGGTTCGGCGAGCACGGCGTTGCACAGCGCGCGCAGGCGCTTTTCGTTGGGCATCGGCACCGAGAGGGGCAGGGGTTCCGAGCGGATGATCTCGTCCAGCGCGAGCGTGCCGAGCAGCCGTTCTCGCTCCGGGGAGATGGAAGCGTCATCGAGGGCGGCGATCACCTCGCGAAGCAGCGCCGACACCTCTACCACGCGGCACGCACCGAGGCCTGCCGGCACCACGCTCGCATCGACATACAGGGTGCGCAGATAGGCATCCTCGACGATCACCACTTCGTGCGTGACATTCGGCGGCACCCAGATGGCGCGGGAAGGCGGCACCATCCAGGTCGAATCGACGGTCGCGACGCGCAACACGCCACGCGACGTGTAGGCGACCTGCGCCCACGGATGCGTGTGCAGGGCGATACGTACGCCATAGGGCACGGGTCTGGAGCGTACGCGAATCGGATGGGCGAGCGTGGGCGCATGCTCGGGCGGGATGTCGAGATGCTCGACTTCCTCGTCCGACGATGCCGCTTCGACCAGGTTGATCATGTGTGCCCGATGAATGGAGATACAGGTTGGCCGCGCGCCGACACGCAGCCATCAGCCGACGATGTTAGCCGAAAGCAGCCTTGTTTGGCCCGGCTCGCAGGCGCACGTGGCGGGCGCATAATTCGCCATCGATGAATTCAACGACAGGAGCGGCATTCCCGATGCAATACGTTTTCGTGTACGGCACGCTGCGCGCGGGCGAGGCGAACGATATCAACCAGGCGGCCGAACGGCACGGCATTGCGGCTCCCCAATGTCTGGGCCGGGCGCACGTTCATGGGGAGCTTTTCGATTTTGGCGCCTACCCGGGCCTCGTGATCGATGACGAGGGACAACCGGTTCACGGCGATGTGTATCGCATCGAAGATGCGCTCGTGCCGGTGCTGGATGAGATCGAGGAAGTCTATCCGGGCGTGGAAGGACTGTTCCGGGCGCACCGGCTGAATGTAGAGGTGGAACTGGATGGTCGTCGAGACCGGCTCGACTGCATGATCTATCCCGTCACGGCGCAGGCGGTAGCGGGTCTGTCGCGCATCGAGAGCGGCGACTGGGTCACCCATCGCGCCAGCCGGGTCAAGTAAGCGCTATGCCAAATGCAGGAAGCGCTGCTGCATGAGTCCGCGCCGCCTTTGACGCGACATCGCATCAAAGGCGGCGTGAATGGCCCCGAAGCGAAAAGGGCGGTTCGATCGTTACTGGCTCGAGCCGCTCATCGGCTTGCTGTGTGACTTCTTGTGATGCATCGACTTGTGTGACGACGATTGCGAATGCATGTTTTGCATGTTGTCCTGCTGCGACTGCAGGTTTTGCGCACGCGTTTCGATGTCGGAAATCTTGGCGGGATCGGTGCTCATGGTCACGCCTTGATCGCTCTGCGCATAAGCGCCTGTCGCGATTGCACTGAGGGACAACAGAACAGCCAGGGACACTTTCTTCATTGTTACCTCCTAGTAGGTGTTGAACCCGGGAATCGCCTGTCCGATCCGGTGGAAAAACGCTTTGGGTGTGAGCAATAAACGCTCCCGCGCCGGCAACCGACCTTCTTGAAGCCGAGTGTCCGCGATCCGGACCTTCCTATGATAGGCGCGGAACAGGACAGACGTGTCGGGCAATGTCCGGCGCCAATCCAGCGCCTTGCCAGTTTTGACCGTTGAAAATCATATCGGCGGATTGTTTCAGTTGCTAGTACTGATCAATCGATACGGCCGATCATCCGCGCTTTTCAGACGATTCGTCCGATTTCGCGACGTCGGTTCAATACAGGTGCAGCCACCGATACACCCCGAAGCGCGCCAGCCCGACGAGTTCGTGCAGCGCGATCTCGCTCGTCTCGAAGCTTCCGAGACGCGGCAGGAGCGTGACGTGGCCGTGCCGGGCACTGGACACGTAGGGCTGGGGATCGAAGCCGAATGCCTGAAACGCGCGGAGCGAACGCCGCATGTGATAGGCGGAGGTTACGATGATCAAACGATTGTCATGTGCGCGGCCCACAATGGCAGCGACATTGCGGGCGTTCTGCCAGGTATTGAGACTTTGGTTCTCACGCACCAGATCATCGGGCTGGACGCCTTGGGCGAGCACATAGGGCGCGTAGTTGTCGGCTTCGGCCTGGCCGTGATGTTCGGGATCCCCGCCGCTCACAATCACCTTGCACGATCGCGCCGCTTCCCGGCATTCACGGTACAGCGCGGCTGTCGCCGCAATGCGCTGCATCGAGTCGGGCTTGGGCACGAGCCCCGTGTCGCTGCGATCGGTTCCGCCGCCCATCAGCACGATGATCGTGTCCGGAGCGAAGTCAGGCGCGGCCGTGCGGGTGTAGCCGCGCTGCGCCACCGCGAGCAGCGGCGCGGCGAACCAGCCCGCTCCGATGCCCCATGCCAGCGCCGCCGTGACGATTACGATCTGCACGCGACGGCGTCGCCATAGCGCGAATGATGCAAAAAAAAGCAGGAATAAAGTGAATAGAACCAATTTGATTGGGGTAACGTATTGGTTTTAAGACAAATCGTTTCGTCATCGCGCACAACCGGGCGCATCGGCGGGTTGGCAGCAAAGCGTGTGATCAGCGCGCTCTCATCGGGGGCTTGTAATAGAAAGCAGCACCTAACGCAAGCGGCGGCCAAACATTCGGCTGCGAGTCGACTTGCTCGCAAACGAGATTCGGCGCGCCGCGTTTAGTCGACGTCGCGGACCGTCTTGCGACCGTCACGAGCGTCGTCATGGCTGCATAGGAAGAAAGAACGAGATGACCACGTATTCCAACGAAGCCGTACTCGAAGCACTTCGCCGAGCGCAGTATCGTCAGGTTCCCTGGGCGAAACGCCCCAATGTCTTCGATCTCCTGCGCGCGCTCGGCCTGCTGGAATTGACCCGTCAGCGCACCGTCGCGCCCGCGCCAGGCTTTCATGCCCCGGTCGACATCGCTGTCGTGACCGAGCGGGGAAAAAACGAATTCTCGAGACTTTCGCGCAATGAGCGCTCCACCGACTGGGACCTGCGCCGCACGGAACGCTACACGTTCGGCGGGCAGGAAACGCTGGCGGAGGCGAAGGTCTAGTCAGCAGGACAGCGCTTTCGTCGTCCTGCTTCGGGCGGCAAGCGATCGGCGAAGGCCGAGGGAGAGGCTTCGCCTGTTCACCTGTACGGGCCGGATGAACCCGCTGGAGTGCGGCGCTTCCGCCGGAGCCGCAGCCAAAAAAAACCCGTATCACGAGGATACGGGCATTCCGGATCTCACTGTTGCCACGCTACGTGCACGGCAAAACCTGTGACTGTCGCTGACGAGCGGGATTTCTTCTCGTCGTCTCTCCGCGCGAACGCAGCCGCGTCGCGCTCGCACCTGATGAAATCTGGAGCTCAGTGATGCTGCGGCCGTCCGTCGCGCTCGGCATCGGGGCGTGCGCGCACGTTGCTGGCGATATCGCCGCGCAGGTCGCCACGGGGCGCCGGAGGCGTTACGCCGCGTGTGCGCGGACCGCCCTGCGGTGCTTCCATGGCTGCCTTGGTGCTGACATGAAAATCGGACGCGGCAGGCGGCGGCTGAGCCTGGCTCATCGCCGTCGTGCTCATCAGCGCAACCAGCGCGCCGTGGACGAGCAGAGTCGATGCTTTCATGGCGAAATCCCTCCAAGCCCGCGTGGGGCTGGTTCGATCATTCACCAAGTTAAGCGTCGGACCGCTTCCGCGCTGTAAGGAATAGTAAAGAGTTGTTTCGCTCCACGTGCGCGCCGACGACGTCTGCTAGCGTACAGAGCCGCACGGGTAAACCGATGGAGAGAACAGACAGGGCGCAAGGCAAGCTTGCGCAGCAGGACGATGATGCATCGAGGCCGTCTGACGACGGCCTCGGCAAGGCACGATGGTCAGGCCATCTTTGCCGGCGCGCGCCACGATTCCGGGTTGGTCCAAAACGCGCCGCGCAGGCGGTCGCGGCTCGGCGGCGTAGGCGGCTTGGCGGCGCTCGAACCGATGCGGCCACGCAGCGACACTTCGCGGCCATTGCCCGCAAGGCGCTTGACGATCTCGGCCAGCGTGCCGTCTGCTTGCCACTCGTCGAAGCGTCGACGGCAGGTCGGCGGGGAAGGGTACCGGCCGGGCAGTTTCGACCAGCCTTCGCCTGTCGAAAGCACCCACAACACGGCATTGACCACCGCACGCGCTTCGACGCGCGGACGGCCGCGCCGCTCGCTACGCGCCGGTTCGGCACAGAACAACGCCTCAACCAGCGCCCACTCGTTATCTCTCAAATCGTCGAACAGCACCATATCTCACCTCAGCGAAGCTAACCCCGGTGCGCTGCCCCGCGCCGCGCACTCTGGTCGGAATCCGATGAACGAATACCCAGGAAAGGCCGGAGCGGATGACGGTGAACAATCATTTCGTGCTTCCGTGTAACGACTCCGACCTCTGTGCGCAATGAAATGCGAGAACCGTGCCATGCGTGTCGCGAAATCCGGGAAACCCGCATGGCAGTTGGCTGACGCGATGTCAGCATGGCCCGTATCAGACCCGAAATGAACCAATTAAGAAATCGGGACAATCACCAATCCAGTGCAATAGGCCCATCCGGCGTGCGTTTCCAGAATATGCTGCACCGCAGCGAAACGTACGTTCGCGCAAGCATTCAGCCTGCTCAGACCTATAATTCCGACTTAAACGACAATATTGATGAGCGAACGGAATGAACGCGCCCTTGAACGTGACGCTGCGGCAGCTGCGTGTCTTCATCGAGGTCTCGCGGCTGCGCAGCTTCAGTCGCGCGGGCGATGAAATCGGCCTCACGCAGTCGGCCGTCAGCCGCTGTGTGCGGGAACTGGAAGGCGAGATCGGTTTCAAGCTGATCGACCGCACGACGCGCGAAGTGCAGTTGACCGATGTCGGCCTGAACCTCGTCGGTACAGTGTCGCGGCTGCTCGCGGATCTGGACGAGGCGCTGCGCGAAGTCCGCGACCTGGGGCAACAGCGCCGCGGGCGGGTGATCGTCGCGGCGAGTCCGACGATCGCGTGCCGGCTGATGCCGCGCGTCGTCGCCTCGTGCCTGACGCAGTTCCCGCTGATCTCGCTCGGCCTGCGCGACGACGTCCAGTCCGACGTCCTGCGCAAGGTCAAATCGGGCGAGGTGGATTTCGGCGTCGTGATCGGCCCGTTTGCGTCGGATGACCTGTACGGCGAACCCGTCATGACCGATTCGTTCTGTCTTGTGGCGCGGCGCGATCATCCGCTCGGCCGCCAGGACGCCGTGCCATGGGAAAAGCTCGCCGGCGAGCGCCTCGTGATGCTCGATTACGCCTCCGGCAGCCGGCCGCTCATCGATGCCGTCATGCGCGAGCACGGCGTCGACGCGCAGGTCGTGCAGGAGCTGGGGCATTCGGCGACGGTGTTCGGGCTCGTCGAGGCGGGCGTCGGCGTGAGCGTGCTGCCGTGGCTCGCGCTGCCGTTGCCGGCGGAGTCGTCGCTGGTGGCGTTGCCGCTCGAACCGCGCGCGGAGCGCACAGTGGAACTGGTGCGCAGGCGCGATCGTTCGCTGTCGCCGGCGGCTGAATCGGTCTGGTCGCTGATCGCTTCGCTGCCGCGGCGCGCGGAAGATCTGATTTGAACGGGCTTGAACCGGTGCGCGCCGCTAAACCGGCAGGCGCGCGTTAGACTTGATTTCCTGAATTGACAACGCAACGGGGCGGGTAATGAGTGAATCGGAAGGAGCAGTGATCAGCGAACTGAGTCAACTCGGCGGCGCGCACGGGTTCGGTGCGCCGAATGCCCGAGATGCCGTGCGGGCGCTGCGCCCGTCGCAGATCCGTGAAGTGGCGAACGCGGGATTCGGCGTCGCGAACGTGCTGCCGTTCTGGTTTGGCGAATCCGACCGCGTGACGCCGCCCTTCATTCGCGACGCCGCCAGCCGCGCGCTCGCCGACGGCGACACCTTCTATACGCACAATCTCGGCATCGCGCCGCTGCGCGAGGCGCTCGCTGCTTACGTGAGCGGACTGCACGGCGCAACCTCGGCGGATCACGTCGCCGTGACGAGCGCCGGCGTGAACGCGCTGATGCTCGCGGCCCAGCTGGTGGTCGGCGCGGGCGATCGCGTGGTTGCGGTGACGCCGCTGTGGCCGAATCTCGTCGAGATTCCGAAAATTCTGGGCGCGAGCGTCGAAACGGTGTCGCTGAGCTACGGCGCACATGGCTGGACGCTCGATCTCGACCGCTTGCTGGCTGCGCTCACGCCGGACACGCGCATGCTGATGATCAACTCGCCCAACAACCCCACCGGCTGGACCATGAGCCGCGACGACCAGCGCGCCGTCCTGGCACATTGCCGGCGCCATGGCATCTGGATCGTCGCGGACGAGGTCTACGAGCGTCTCTATTACGGCGATGACGGCGGCGCCGCGCCTTCCTTCCTCGATCTCGCTGCGCGCGACGAGCGCGTGATCGCGGTGAATTCCTTTTCGAAGGCGTGGCTCATGACCGGCTGGCGCCTGGGCTGGCTCGTCGCGCCCACCCAGCTGATGGACGATCTCGGCAAGCTGGTGGAATACAACACGTCGTGCGCGCCGTCGTTCGTGCAGAGAGCGGGCGTGGTCGCCGTCGCGGAGGGCGAGCGCTTCACGCAGTCGCTCGTCGCCGATCTGCGCGCGAGCCGTGATCACCTTGTGAGCGCGTTGCAGGGCATCGAAGGCGTCGACGTGCGCGCGCCCGACGGTGCGATGTACCTGTTCTTCTCGCTCCCGGGCGCGGCGCACAGCCTCGACCTGTGCAAGTCGCTGGTGCGCGACGCCGGACTCGGTCTCGCGCCGGGCAGTGCGTTCGGCGCAGAGGGCGAAGGTTTCGTGCGCTGGTGCTACGCCTGCGATCCGGCGCGCCTCGATGCGGGCGTCGAGCGTCTGCGGCGCTTCCTGGCGGCGCGCGGCGCGGCGTAGGCGCCGTCGAGTGAGTTTCGGCCGCGATGCTGCTTCACCTTTACGCCCCGGTTCTTTTTGCGTAATATGGCGCTCAGTCACGCGCTTTCGTCTTGGAAAGCGCCACCTCGACCGGCTGGACTGGCCCGGCGCTCGCTCACCGAACGCCCAATGCTGCCTCTCCCCGGTGCGTGCTCCCAATCAATATGACCGGTTCCGATCGGGCGAGAAATCGGGCGAGCGCGTCTTGAAATTCCGCGTACAGCTTTATCGTTCGCACCGCTCCGGTGGCGTTCGAATCTGCTCAAGCTCGCTTTGAATCGAATCATTGACCATACAGGGTTGACCCAAGCTGCATGAATACCCAAGAGGCGAAGATCGTCCTCGAGACTGCCCTGATTTGCGCGCAGGAACCGCTGAGGCTGCATGATTTGCGCAAGCTGTTCGCCGACGACATCTCGGCGGACACCGTGCGCACCTTGCTCGAAGCGCTTCAGGCCGACTGGTCGGGCCGTGGCGTGGAACTCGTGGCGCTTGCTTCGGGCTGGCGTTTTCAGAGCAAGCCGGCGATGCGGAGTTATCTCGACCGCCTGCATCCTGAAAAGCCGCCCAAGTATTCCCGCGCGGTTCTCGAAACGCTCGCGATCATTGCCTATCGGCAGCCGGTGACGCGGGGCGATATCGAAGAGATTCGGGGCGTGACGGTGAACACGCAGGTCGTAAAGCAACTGGAAGATCGCAGCTGGATCGAAGTCATTGGTCATCGGGATGTGCCGGGACGTCCGGCGCTGTATGCCACGACCAAGCAGTTTCTCGACGACCTCGGCCTGAGCGCGCTCGACGAACTGCCGGCACTGGATAATCCATCGGCGCAATTCGAAGCGTCGCTGCTCGCGCAGCATTCGATCGAATTCCCCGAAAGCGTGGCCGTGGATGCGCCCGCTGCCGGGGAACATCAACCTGAGGCGCCGGTCAACGCCGATAAGCCGCTCGACGCGGCAAGCGGGTCCGCCGCGCCGGAAGAGGAATCGCAGGGGCCCGGCGCGGTCGTCGATGGACGACAGGGCGAGCAAGACGAAGGACACGCGGCACACGACGAACCCGTCGGGCAGGGTACGGAACCTGCGTCGGCCGCAGCGGAGGACATCGACCCCATTCGGGCGGTCCCCGCCGAGCTTCACCCGCAGCAATTGAATACCGCGCAGGACGCGCACACCGCGCCGGCTCTGACTCCGGCGCCGCGCGACGACGCGCAAGACACGGGTCCAGTGTTCGAAGACGAACTGGACGACGACTCCGAAGAACCGAAGGCGCGCCGCGCCTGACGCAAAGACGCATGGCCCCTGTTCCGGAACCCGGCTCTCCATAAAGAACATTTCGAGACGACCAGCCGGACCGATCAGCGGATTTTTTGTCGCGCCCGCGATGGGCGCGCAATTCGACATTTGAGGTTGTTTTGACACACTCCCACGACAGCGATTCGCCTGAATCCGCACGCCGCGTGCATGACGCGGATGCACCCGAGTCGGCCGATGCCGGCGAACGCACGCGCAGCGACGAGAATGGCGAGGGCGACGATCGTCCGCGCCGCGGTCTGCGCCGCGGGCCGCGCAGCCTGATCGCGCGGCGTCGCGCTGTCGCCAAGACGAAGGGCGGCGAAGCGTCGCCGGACGCGCCGGCCGCCGTGACCGAGACGCCGCCGGACGGCGTCGTGGCAGCCCAGGTGCGTACGCCGCGCAAGGATCCGAACGCCAAGGGCCCGCGCAAGGAAGGCGCAAAGCCGCGCGGTCGCAAGAACCCGCGTGCAGAAGCGGGCGAGGCCAGCGGCGAAGCGCCGGTCGAGGCCGCGAACACCACCGGCCAGGCCGCCGCGCCGGCCCAGCCCGCCCGCGAAGGCGCGCGCCGCAAGCAGGCCCAGCCGCAGCAGAAGCGCGGCAAGCGCAATGACGGCGGCCCCGCGACGGTGGAAAGCGCCGCGGCCGCAGCGGTCGACGATGTCTTCGCCTACGTGACCTCGCCGGCCTTCGACGCCGACAACACCGGCGGCGTCCGCGCACCGATGCTGCGTCGCGGCCGCGCGGTCCAGCAGCAGAAGCGCGTGCTGGAGCCGGACGACGACGCGCCGAAGCTGCACAAGGTGCTCGCCGACGCGGGCATGGGTTCGCGTCGCGACATGGAAGAGCTGATCATCGCGGGGCGCGTGTCGGTGAACGGCGAGCCGGCGCACATCGGCCAGCGCATCATGCCGACCGATCAGGTGCGCATCAACGGCAAGCCGGTCCGCCGCAAGCTCGCCAGCAAGCCGCCGCGCATCCTGCTGTACCACAAGCCGACCGGCGAGATCGTCAGCCATGCGGACCCGGAAGGCCGTCCGTCCGTCTTCGACAAGCTGCCGTCGATGAAGACGGCCAAGTGGCTCGCTGTCGGCCGTCTCGACTTTAATACCGAGGGCCTGCTGCTGCTCACAACCTCCGGCGATCTGGCGAACCGCTTCATGCATCCGCGCTATAGCGTCGAACGCGAATACGCGGTGCGGGTGGTCGGGCAGCTGTCGGAAGGGATGAAGCAGAAGCTCCTCAAGGGCGTCGAACTCGACGATGGCCCCGCCAACTTCCTGCGCATCCAGGACGGCGGCGGCGAGGGCACGAATCACTGGTACCACGTTGCGCTGGCGGAAGGTCGCAATCGCGAAGTGCGCCGCATGTTCGAGGCCGCAGGCCTGATGGTCAGCCGCCTGATCCGTACGCGTCACGGCCCGATCGCACTGCCGCGCGGTCTCAAGCGCGGCCGCTGGGAAGAGCTCGAGGACAATCAGGTGCGCACCCTGATGGCGTCGGTCGGACTGAAGCTGCCGACGGAGGACAAGGGCGGACGCCAGTCCGCGCCGCGCGTGCAGCCCGACCCGATGCAGACGTCGATGGGCTTCATCACGCGCGAACCGGTGCTGAGCTCGCATTCGCGGATGACGCAGCAGACCACGCCGGGTCGTGGCGGCCGCCGCGGACAGCCGGGCGGCATGGCCAGCAGCTTCGGCCTCGGCGGCATGGGCGGACTCGGCGGCAATACGGGCAACGCGGGCAACATGGGCAACGGCGGCGGCGCAGGCCGTCGTGGCGGCCGGGAGCCGAACGGCAATCGCATCGGCCAGGAGCCGAACGGCAATCGCACCAATGGCGGCGGCCGGCCGGGGCAGCGCGGCGCGCGTCCGCAAGGCAATACGCAGGGTGTGGCCGGCGCCGGCAAGCGTCCGGGCAACAACGCACCGCGCGGCAATCGCTCGGGTGGCGGTGGTCAGCCGGCCGGCGGGCAGGGCAAGCCAGGTGGCGCGAATCGCGGTGCGCGCAATCGCTCGCGCGGGCGTTAAGACGCGGAGCGAGGGCGGGAGCGAGCAAGCGCCAGCCCGCCTTCGTTCTCGCGCGCAGCGACGGCAAACGGCCTTGCAGCACCGGGGTCAGACGCGTTGAAAGCGGCATCAACAGGGCTTCAACGGGCCTGAAAGCGTGCTGTACGTTTGCGTTCGTCGCGAAAAACGGCTAAAATTACGAAGTCGCTGGGCACGTAGTTTTTCTGCTGCCCGGGTGCGACCTGGTTGAAAAAGATGGGCATTGGCCCATTTTTTTTTGGCTTTTCGGTTCGGCATCTCGGGAGCAGGGGTGCGCGCCCGCATGTAGGCGCTGCCCGCGGGTGTTTCGGCGTGGAGCGCGCGAACACCTTGGAGTTACTGTGCAACTGACGGAATTGATAGAAACCACGGTCTCGGGCCTCGGCTACGAGCTTGTCGATCTCGAGCGGTCGGGAGGCGGGTTGCTGTGTGTGTATATCGACCAGCCGGCCGGTATCGCCATCGAAGACTGTGAGAAGGTCACGCGCCAGCTCCAATATTTGTTCGAAGTCGAGAACATCGACTACGGCCGGCTCGAAGTCTCGTCGCCGGGCCTCGATCGGCCGCTCAAGAAGCTGGCCGATTTCGAGCGCTTCGCGGGAAGCGAAGTCGCCATCACGTTGAAAAAACCGCTGGACGGGCGCAAGTCGTTCCGTGGCATCTTGCACGCCCCCGAAGGCGAAACGATCGGATTGGAATTTGAAGGGAAGGACGGCGCCGCGATGCTGGATTTCACGCTCGCGGACCTCGATCGCGCACGTCTCGTCCCCAAGGTTGACTTTAGGAGCCGCAAACAATGAGTCGCGAAGTATTGATGCTGGCGGATGCGCTGGCACGCGAAAAGAACGTCAACAAGGACGTCGTGTACGCAGCGCTGGAAGCTGCGCTTGCTTCTGCTACGAAAAAGCTCTTCGAAGAAGACGTGGACATCCGCGTCGCGATCGACCGCGAAAGCGGCGAGCACGAAACCTTCCGCCGCTGGCGCGTGGTGCCGGACGAAGCCGGTCTGCAGGAGCCGGATCAGGAAATCCTGCTGTTCGAAGCGAAGGAACAGCAGGCCGACGCGGAAGTCGACGACTTCATCGAAGAGCCGATTCCCTCCATCGAATTCGGCCGCATCGGCGCGCAGGCCGCCAAGCAGGTCATCCTGCAGAAGGTGCGCGACGCCGAACGCGAGCAGATCCTGAACGACTTCCTCGAGCGCGGCGAAAAGATCATGACCGGCTCGGTGAAGCGCCTGGACAAGGGCAACTTCATCGTCGAATCGGGCCGTGTCGAGGCGCTGCTGCGCCGCGACCAGCTCATCCCGAAGGAAAACCTGCGCGTGGGCGACCGCGTGCGCGCCTATATCGCGAAGGTCGACCGCACCGCGCGCGGCCCGCAGATCGAACTCTCGCGCACCGCGCCCGAGTTCCTGATGAAGCTGTTCGAACTCGAAGTGCCGGAAATCGAACAAGGCCTGCTGGAAATCAAGGCGGCTGCGCGCGATCCCGGCGTGCGTGCGAAAATCGGCGTGATCGCCTACGACAAGCGCATCGATCCCATCGGTACCTGCGTCGGCATCCGCGGTTCGCGCGTGCAGGCCGTGCGCAATGAGCTCGGTGGCGAGAACGTCGACATCGTGCTATGGTCGGAAGATCCCGCGCAGTTCGTGATCGGCGCTCTCGCGCCGGCAGCCGTCCAGTCCATCGTCGTCGATGAAGAAAAGCACTCTATGGACGTCGTCGTGGACGAGAACGAGCTCGCCGTCGCCATCGGCCGCGCAGGCCAGAACGTGAGACTCGCAAGCGAACTCACCGGCTGGCAGATCAACATCATGACGCCGGACGAATCGGCGTTGAAGCAGAACGAAGAGCGTGGCAAGTTGCGCGACCTGTTCATGGCGCGTCTGGATGTGGACGAGGAAGTCGCCGACATCCTGATCGACGAAGGCTTCACGAGCCTTGAAGAAATTGCGTACGTGCCGCTCAACGAAATGCTCGAAATCGAAGCCTTCGACGAAGACACCGTGCACGAGCTGCGCAACCGCTCGCGCGATGCGCTGCTGACCATGGCCATCGCCAATGAAGAGAAGGTGGAAGGCGTCGCGCTCGACCTGAAGAGTCTCGAAGGCATGGACAACGAGCTGCTCGCGAAACTCGCCGAGCATCAGGTTCAGACCCGCGACGACCTCGCGGAACTGGCAGTCGACGAACTGGTTGAAATGACCGGTATGGAAGAGGATGCCGCTAAGGCGTTGATCATGAAAGCACGTGAACACTGGTTCCAGTGAGAAATGACCATGGCGCACTGATATTTGGCGGCCTGTCTGGCCGCGTGACCCCGATCTAACCGCAAGGATCTGTCCTTGCATCAAGAGGAATGAATGGCGAGTAACAACGTAGCCCAATTTGCCGCGGAACTAAAAATGCCTGCAGGCGTACTGCTGGAACAACTGCAGGCGGCTGGCGTACAGAAAGCGAGCGCGAACGACGATCTCTCCGAGACGGACAAGGCGCGCCTGCTCGATCATTTGCGCAAGTCGCACGGTTCCGCCGATGCCGACAAACGCAAGATCACTCTGACCCGCCGGCATACGTCGGAGATCAAGCAATCCGACGCAACGGGTAAGGCTCGCACCATTCAGGTCGAGGTGCGCAAGAAGCGTGTGTTCGTGAAGCGCGATGAGCCCGGCATGGAGCAGGGCGAAGCGGCGTCGAATCACGTCGAGGAACCCGAGGTCGACGAAGCCGAACTGCAGCGGCGCGAGGAAGAAGCGCGCCACGCCGCCGAGCAGCTCGAGCGCGAAGAGCGCGAGCTGAAGGAGCGTCAGGCGAAGCTCGAGCAGGAAGAGTCCGAGCGCCGTGCCCGCGAGGAAGCGGCGGAAGCCGAACGTCGCAAGCAGGAAGAGGAAGCGGCGCGCCGTGCGGCGGCTGCGGCCCAGGCGGCGGAAATCTCCCGTGCAGCGCAGACCGCGCGTCAGGAAGCCCGCGAGGAAGCGCGTGAAGAAGCGCGCGCCCAGGCAACGGCCGAGGCCAAGCAGAACGAAGACGCGCAGCGTGAAGCCGCGGAAAAGGCTGCCGAAGAAAAGGCCGCCAGCGAACGCGCCGCGCAACGCGAAGCCGCCAAGAAGGCGGAAGAAGACGCACGTGCTGCGTCGGAAAAGGCGCGCCTCGAGCAGGAAGCCATCGCGAAGCGTCGTGCGGCGGCCGAAGCCGAAGCGCGCGCCATCCGCGAAATGATGAACACGCCGCGCAAGGCGCAGGTGAAGGCGCCGGAACCGGCGCCCGCCGCGAAGCCGGCCGAAGCGGCGAAGGCCGCCGAGGCCAAGGGCACGCTGCACAAGCCGGCCAAGCCGGAAGGTGCGCAAGCGGCCCGTCCGGCAGTGGCCAAGCGCCCGGCGCCCGGCGCCACGGCGGCGCCCGCATCCACGGCGCCCGCAGGCGCCGGCGACAAGAAGAAGGCCGGAGGCAAGGGCGGCTGGCAGGACGACGCATCGAAGCGCCGCGGCATCAAGACGCGCGGCGACAGCAGCGGCGGTGTCGATCGCGGCTGGCGCGGCGGTCCGAAGGGTCGCGGCAAGCATCAGGACCAGAACACGTCGTTCCAGGCGCCGACCGAGCCCATCGTGCGTGAAGTGCACGTGCCGGAAACCATCTCGGTGGCGGATCTCGCCCACAAGATGTCGGTGAAGGCTTCGGAAGTCATCAAGGTGATGATGAAGCTCGGCCAGATGGTCACGATCAACCAGGTGCTGGACCAGGAAACGGCGATGATCGTCGTCGAGGAACTGGGCCATCGCGCGGTCGCGGCGAAGCTGGACGACCCGGAAGCGCTGCTGATCGAAGGCGAAGCCACGGAAGACACGGCCGAGAAGCTGCCGCGTCCGCCGGTCGTCACGGTCATGGGTCACGTCGATCACGGCAAGACCTCGCTGCTGGACTACATTCGTCGCGCGAAAGTGGCGGCGGGCGAAGCGGGCGGCATCACGCAGCATATCGGCGCCTATCACGTCGACACGCCGCGTGGCGTCATCACCTTCCTCGACACGCCGGGTCACGAGGCCTTCACGGCCATGCGTGCGCGCGGTGCGAAGGCAACCGACATCGTCATCCTGGTGGTTGCCGCCGATGACGGCGTGATGCCGCAGACGAAGGAAGCCATCGCTCACGCGAAGGCGGGCGGCGTGCCGATCGTCGTCGCAATCAACAAGATCGACAAGCCGGATGCCAACCCGGACCGCGTGAAGCAGGAACTCGTCGCGGAAGGCGTGGTGCCGGAAGAGTACGGTGGCGATTCGCCGTTCCTCGAAGTGTCGGCGAAGACCGGCAAGGGCATCGACGATCTGCTGGAAAACGTCTCGCTGCAAGCCGAAGTGATGGAACTCACCGCGCCGGTGGAAGCCGCCGCCAAGGGTCTCGTCATCGAAGCGAAGCTGGACAAGGGCAAGGGCGCGGTCGCGACCATCCTCGTGCAGTCGGGCACGCTGAACCGCGGCGACGTGGTGCTGGCCGGCAGTGCATACGGCCGCGTGCGCGCCATGCTGGACGAAACCGGCAAGCCCACGAAGTCGGCGGGTCCGTCGATCCCGGTGGAAATCCAGGGTCTGTCGGAAGTGCCGGCGGCGGGCGAGGAAGTCATCGTGTTGCCGGACGAGCGCAAGGCGCGCGAAATCGCGCTGTTCCGTCAAGGCAAGTTCCGCGACGTCAAGCTGGCCAAGCAGCAGGCCGCCAAGCTCGAGAACATGCTCGAGCAAATGGGCGAAGGCGAAGTGCAGAACCTGCCGCTCATCGTCAAGGCGGACGTGCAGGGCTCGCAGGAAGCGCTGGTGCAGTCGCTGCTCAAGCTCTCGACCAGCGAAGTGCGCGTGCAGATCGTGCACAGCGCCGTCGGCGCGATCAGCGAGTCGGACGTCAACCTGGCCACGGCTTCGAAGGCGGTCATCATCGGCTTCAACACGCGTGCAGATGCTCAGGCGCGCAAGGTGGCCGAGGCGAACGGCATCGACATCCGCTACTACAACATCATCTATGACGCAGTGGATGAGGTGAAGGCGGCAATGTCCGGCATGCTCGCGCCGGAGAAGCGCGAGACGGTGACGGGCATGGTCGAGGTGCGCCAGGTGATCCGCGTGCCGAAGGTCGGCCTGATCGCGGGTTGTATGGTCACGGACGGCGTGGTCAAGCGTTCCTCGTCGGTGCGCGTGATCCGCAACAACGTCGTGATCCATACCGGCGAGCTGGATTCGCTCAAGCGCTTCAAGGACGACGTCAAGGAAGTGCGTCAGGGCTTCGAGTGCGGTATGTCGATCAAGAACTTCAGCGATATCGTCGAAGGCGATCAGTTCGAAGTCTTCGAAGTGACCGAAGTGGCACGTACGCTGTAATGCGCTGAGCCGCTGGATAGAGGGCGGGGTGGGCCTGAAGGCTCGCTCCGCCTTTTTCATTTGCAGCGGCGCGAAAGAGATACGGAAACAACATCATGGCTAAACGAAAGACCTCCGCGAACCGCAATGTGCAGATTGCGGACCAGATTCAACGCGACCTGTCGGAGCTGATGCGCGAAGTGAAGGATCCGCGCATCGGGCTCGTGACGATCCAGAGCGTCGAGCTCACGCCCGACTACGCGCATGCGAAAGTCTATTTCACGACGCTCACCGGCGATCCGCAACAGACCCAGGAAGGGCTGAATCACGCGGCCGGGCATCTGCATAACCTGCTGTTCAAGCGCCTGCACATCCACACGGTGCCGACGCTGCATTTCCATTACGACAAGACGATCGAGAAGGCGGTGGAGATGTCGCGCCTGATCGACGAAGCGAACGCGACGCGCGCGAAAGACGCCGACGACGGTCAGGAAGGCGCGTAAGCCATGAGCGGTTCGGAGAAACAGTCGCGGCCGAAGCTTCCGCGCCGCGCGCTGGATGGCGTGCTGCTGCTGGACAAGCCGCTCGGGCTCTCGAGCAACGACGCGCTGATCAAGGCGAAGCGCATCTACCTCGCGAAGAAGGCCGGCCATACGGGCACGCTTGATCCGCTCGCAACGGGTTTGCTGCCCTTGTGTTTCGGCGAGGCGACGAAGTTTTCGCAGGATCTGCTGGAAGCCGACAAGACCTACGAGGCGACCATGCGTCTGGGCGTGCGCACGACCACCGGCGACGCCGAAGGCGAGGCGGTGCAGACGCGCGACGTGACTTGCGACGCAGCGGCCGTGGTCGACGCGATGCAACGGTTTCTCGGCGACATCGTGCAGGTTCCGCCGATGTACTCGGCACTGAAGCGCGACGGCAAGCCGCTCTATGAATACGCGCGCGCGGGTCAGACCGTGGAGCGCGAGGGACGTCCGGTGACGATCCACGCGTTGCAGATGCTGGCGTGCGCGTTGCCGCTCGTGACGTTTCGCGTGACGTGCAGCAAGGGAACGTACGTGCGCACGCTTGCCGAGGACATCGGCGAGACGCTGGAGTGCGGCGCGCATCTGACGGCGTTGCGGCGCACGGGCGTCGGCGCGCTGACGCTCGAACATGCGGTCACGCTCGATGCGCTCGCCAGCCTGAGCGAAGCGCAACGCGACGAACGGCTGCAGCCGGTGGACGCGCTGCTGTCCACGTTCCCCGAGATTCGCCTCGACAGCGACGCGGCGAAGCGCTTCCTGCACGGCCAGCGTTTGCGGCTTGCGGACCTTGTCTCCATGCCGTTCGATGACGGACGCGTGCGGGTCTACACGCAGGAAGACGGCCGGCTATTGGGCGTGGCGCGCGCGGGCGAGGGCGTGCTGGCGCCGGAACGGTTGATCGTCACGGCCCAATAAAGACAAAAGCCTGGATTTTCATCCAGGCTTTTTTCATTGCAGCACCCAAAGCATCCGCAACGCGCTCAATGCGCAGCCGATGCCGCCGCCGCCGAATCCCCGCCGCCCGAGCGTTCGGGCCGCGTGATCCAGATCAGCACGATCAGCGCGATGAAGATCCCCGCCGAGATGTAGAACATGTCGTTCACCCCGAGCTGCGCGGCCTGCTGGGTCGCCATGCTGTTGAACAGGCCGTAGGTCTGTTCCTGCGAGAGCCCCATGCCGTGCAGCTGCTGCATGGAATTCGCGAAGTTCGGATTGTAGGCGTTGGCCTGTTCCGTCAGTTGCACGTGATGGACGATGGTCCGGTGCTCCCACGCCGTCGAGAAAATCGACGTGCCGATGCCGCCGCACATGATTCGCACGAAGTTCGACAGACCCGACGCCGCCGGAATGCGATGCCCCGGCAGCCCCGACAATGTGATGGACACGAGCGGAATGAAGAAGCCCGCCATCGCGATGCCCTGGATCAGCGTGGGCAAGGTCAGCGACCAGGTATCGACGCCCGTGGTGTAGCGCGAACGCATCCAGAAACACAGCGCGAACACGATGAACGCGGCCGTCGCGATGCGCCGCGGATCGGTGCGCGGCAGGAACTTGCCGGTGATCGGCGAGAGCAGCACCGCGAACACTCCGACCGGCGCCATCACGAGCCCCGCGTCGGTCGCGGTGTAGCCGATGACCGTCTGCAACCAGAGCGGCAGGAGCACCAGATTGCCGAAGTACAGCCCGTAGCCCACCGACAGCGCGATTGTCCCGCCCGAGAAGTTGCGCAGCGCGAACAGCGACAGGTCGACCACCGGATGCTCGGCCGTCAGCTCCCACACGATGAAGAACGCAAACGCGATCACCGCGACCAGCGCGAGCACGACGATCGTCGTGGAGTTGAACCAGTCGAGGTCCTTGCCCTTGTCGAGCATGACCTGCAGCGAGCCCACCCAGATCACGAGCAGCGCCAGGCCGACCGAATCGATCGGCGCCTTGCGGATCGCCGAGTCGCGGTCGCGGAAGATCGCGAAGGTCGCGCCCGCCGCGATGATCCCCACCGGGATGTTCACGTAGAAGATCCACGGCCAGGAGATGTTGTCGGAGATCCAGCCGCCGAGAATCGGCCCGGCGACCGGCGCGATGAGCGTGGTCATCGACCACATCGACAGCGCGACCGGCGCTTTCTCGCGTGGATAGCTCGCGAGCAGGAGCGTCTGCGACAGCGGGATCATCGGTCCGGCCACGGCGCCCTGCAGCACGCGTGCGGCGAGCAGGAAGGGCAGCGTCGGCGCGAGGCCGCACAGCCAGGACGCGATCACGAACAGGATGATCGAGCCGAGGAACAGCCGCACCTGGCCGATGCGCTGCGTGAGCCAGCCGGTGAGCGGCACCGAGATCGCGTTGGCGACGGCGAACGACGTGATGACCCACGTGCCCTGGTCCGACGACACGCCGAGGTCGCCCGAGATCGACGGAATCGAGACGTTCGCGATCGACGTGTCGAGCACGTTCATGAAGACCGCGAGCGACACGGCGATCGTGCCGATGACGAGCTTCGCGCCCGACAGCGGCGGATGGACGACGTTTTGCGTAGACATGACGCGCGTCCGCTTACATCAGCTTGGTGGCCGAGGCGGACTGGGTCGCCTTGCCGCGCGGCTTGCTCGACGAGGTCGACGCTGCCGCCCCTTGCGAACCCGTGCCGGTGCCCGCGTTCTGCTGGATGATGCGCGCGATTTCCTGGTCCGCTTCCGCGCCGTACTTGTCGAACACGTTGGTCTGATAGACCGTGTTCTGCGCATTGCCGAGCTGGCCGCCCTGGTCGTTCTTGATGGTCACGTCAACGTCCATCGACAGGCCGATGCGCAGCGGATGCTGCTCCAGTTCCTTCGGATCGAGTTCGATCCGCACCGGCAGGCGCTGCACGACCTTGATCCAGTTACCCGTCGCGTTCTGCGCGGGCAGCAGCGAGAACGCCGAACCCGTGCCGGCCGAGAAGCCGACCACCTTGCCATGGAACACGACGCCCGAGCCGTACAGGTCGGCCGTGAGCTCGACCGGCTGGCCGATGCGCATGTGCTTCAACTGCACTTCCTTGAAGTTCGCATCGACCCACACGGCGTTCAGCGGCACGATGGCCATCAGCGGATTGCCCGGCGAGACGCGCTGGCCGACCTGCACCGAACGCTTCGCCACATAGCCCGTCACCGGCGCCGGCAGCGTGTTGCGCGCGAAGTTGATGTACGCGTCGCGCACCTTGGCGGCGGACGCCAGCACGTTCGGATGATCGGCGATGGTCGTGTTCGCGGTCAGCGAGCGGTTCGACGCCAGTTCCTGCTGGGCCGCATCGAGCGATGCCTGCGCGCCGCGCACGGCGTCGCGCGCATGGGAGATCTCTTCCTGCGACACGGCGCCGGTCTGCGCGACCATCATGCGGCGCTTCAGGTCGTCCTGTGCGCGCTGGAGGTCCGAGCGGCGCAGCGCGATCTGCGCTTCGTACTGGTTGTTGTTGACGAAGAAGGTGCGGACCTGGCGCACGGTCTGCGCGAGGTTCGCTTCGGCCTGATCGAGCGCGACCTTCGAATCCGCCGGATCGAGCGTGACCAGCGGATCGCCGACCTTCACGGTCTGCGTGTCGTCGGCGTTCACGGAGATGACCGTGCCCACGACCTGCGGCGTGATCTGCACGACGTTGCCGTTCACGTAGGCGTCGTCGGTGCTCTCGTGGAAGCGCGCGACGAGGAAGTAGTACAGCCCGTACGCGACGGCCGCAAGGATGATGACGAGCACGATCAGCGTCATCAGCCGGCGGCGTTTGCCGTTGCCCGCTTTCTGCGCGGGCGCGGCCGCGGCGTTTTGTTGAGGGTCGCTCATGAAATGACTCCGAGTATTCCTGTTATGTCCTGATGCGTATTCTGTTTGTGCGCGTTATTGCGCCGGCGCCGTGGCCTGATTCGCTGCCTGCTGCTGCCCGCTGCCGTCGATCGCGAGATTGCTGCTGGTGGCGTCGAAGCCGCCGCCGAGCGCCTTGATCAGCGCGATCTGCAAGTCGGTGCGCTTCAGGCGCAGGTTGGTCAACGTCTGCTCGTTGGCGAGCCGGTTCGAATCAGCGTTCAGCACCTGCAACTGCGGCGAGAGTCCCGCCTTGTAGCGGATCACGGCGAGCTGATAGGCGCTCTCCGCGGCTGCGAGCGCGCGCTGGGCATCGGCGGTCTGCTTGTTGAGCGAGCGGATGGCCGAGATGTTGGTGGCGACATCGTTCATCGCGTTGATCAGCGTCTGGTTGTAGTTCGCGACATCGCCTTCGAAGTCGGCGTACCGGCCCTTCAATTGGGCGCGCAGGGCGCCGGCGTCGAAGATCGGCAGATGCACCGCCGGCCCCGCCTGGATCTGGCGGCTGCTCGATTGCAGGAAGCGGCCCCAGCCGAACGCATCGAAGCCGAAGCCGGCCGCAAGATTGATGTCCGGGAAGAACTCGGCTTTCGCTTCCTTGATGTTGTGCGTCGCGGCTTCCACCTGCCAGCGCGCGGCGACGATATCCGGGCGGCGCGCGACGAGATCGGCGGGCACGTTGTCGGGCAGGGTCACGTCCACTTTCTGATCGAGCGCGGGTTTCGCGATCTGCAGGCCGCGGTCCGGACCCTTGCCGAGCAGCGCGGCGATCTGATAGCGCACCGTCTCGATCTGGCCGTCCAGTTCCGAGAGATTCGTCTGGCTGGTCGCGACATTGCCTTCCGCGGTGCGCCGTTCGACGTTCGTATCGATGCCGGCCGCAACGCGTCCGTCGGTAATGCGACCGACATCCTGGCGGTTGGCGATCTCGCGCGCGGCGACATCGCGCAGCGCGTAGAGCAGCGCGAGCTGGTTATAGGTCCGCGCCACCGATGCCGCGAGCGTCACGCGCGCCTGCTGCATGTCGGCTTCGGCGGCCTTCTGCTGCGAGACCGCCTGATTCAGCCGTGCGCGGTTCTTGCCCCACAGGTCGAGGTCCCACGACGCGCTCGCCAGCACGTTGTTTTCGCTGAACCAGGTGCCGCCGTAGGGCGGCGGGAAGAGTGCATTGCCCGAATAGAGTTCGCGGGTCCACGAATAGGAGCCGTTGACCTTCGGATACAGCGCCGAGCGCGAGGTTTCGATGTACGAAGACGCTTTGGCAATACGCGACTGCGCCTGCGCGATGGTCGGGCTGTCGGCGAGCGCTTCGTCGATCAGCTGCGGCAGTTGCGGATCGCCGAACTGTCGGGCCCAGTCGAGCGTCGGCCACTGGCCGCCCTGGCCGGGCACGCTTTCGGTGGCCGCGAAATTGTCGGGCGTGGCGATGGTCTTGTCGCTGGAAATGCCGGCGTAGTTCGCGCAACCCGCCACCATGAAGGCGGCCGCCGCAGCCACGGCGGCGCTTCTGGCGCGGCTGAGCGGCCGGGCTCCGGAGCGAAGCGCGGACAAGGAGAGGTGTTTCATTTCCCGTCTCTCGAGATGAACATCAATAATGGACATTGCAATCATTTTGCAAGCTGGCGATCGGCAATTTGCTTGTCATCGCAAGGAACTGGAAGCGCGGTCGGTGGCGCAGGCCAGGCCGGCCACCGACGGGTCGCACGAGTTCGCGAGGATGCGCCGGAGCATGCTTTTCAGGAAGCCCGCTTCCTCGGGTGTGAAGCCGGTAAGCAGGTGATCGAGCACGCGTGTAAAGATGGCCGGCACCCGCTCGGCGGTGGCGTGGCCTTCGTCGGTCAGCGCGAGCCGCACGACGCGCCGGTCCTCCTCGCTGCGTACCCGCGACAGCAGTCCGCGCTTCTCCAGCCGGTCGATCAGACGCGTGACCGCGCTGGCGTCGATGCCGTACTCGCGGGCGATATCGGCGGCCGTCACGCACTTGCCGACCGCCAGCATGAAGAGAATGCTGGCCTGCGTGCCGGTGATGTTGAGTTCGGAAGTGGTGTGCTGCGTGACCATGTTCCACATGGTCGAGCGCACGCGGCCGATCAGATACCCGACGCTCTCGTTGAGCACGTATTCGCTGATCGCGGTGGATTTCGGGGCGTCGCTCATGAGAAAACTTGGTGCGCTTGCAATAGTTGACTAGGCAGGATTATAAGTAAGCGTCTCCCGGGCTGCAAGAATGTTTTCGGAAAAGGCTTAACAGTCGTGGGGACTTCAGGTGGCGGGGCAGCCATGCGGGCGCGGCAGGCAAACGGGCCCGGGTTGCGTCCCGGGTTGCGTCCCGGGTTGCGTCCTATTGCGAGGAAACGACATTTGTGCGTGCTATAATTTACGGTTCTCACCGCGCCGAGCCCGCGAAGTCATGCTTGCATGACGGTTCTTGAGGGGCTGCCGGGCACAGAAGTCTCGCCTATCCCTTGAACGGGATTCGGGATTCGCTCGACGGCGCACAACCAAGATACCTCTATATGACTCGCGCCCTCCGCAATATCGCCATCATTGCCCACGTCGACCACGGCAAGACCACGCTCGTCGACCAGTTGCTCCGCCAGTCGGGCACATTCCGGGAAAACCAGCAGGTCGCCGAGCGGGTCATGGACTCGAACGACATCGAAAAGGAACGCGGCATCACGATTCTGGCCAAGAATTGCGCCGTCGAATACGAAGGCACGCACATCAATATCGTCGACACGCCGGGACACGCGGACTTCGGCGGTGAAGTGGAGCGCGTGCTGTCGATGGTCGATTCCGTGCTGCTGCTGGTCGACGCCGTCGAAGGCCCGATGCCCCAGACGCGTTTCGTCACGAAGAAGGCGCTCGCGCTCGGCCTGAAGCCGATCGTCGTGATCAACAAGGTGGACCGTCCGGGCGCGCGTATCGACTGGGTGATCAACCAGACCTTCGACCTGTTCGACAAGCTCGGCGCCACCGAAGAACAGCTCGACTTCCCGGTCGTCTACGCGTCGGGCCTGAACGGCTACGCCGGCCTGGATCCGGAAGTGCGCGAAGGCACGATGCGCCCGCTGTTCGAAGCCATTCTTCAGCACGTTCCCGTCCGTCCGGCCGATCCGGACGGCCCGCTGCAACTCCAGATCACCTCGCTTGACTACAACTCGTATGTGGGCCGCATCGGCGTGGGCCGCGTGGCGCGCGGCCGCATCCGCCCCGGCATGCAGGTGGCGGTGCGTTCGGG
The DNA here is from genome assembly GCF_031451315.1 of Caballeronia sp. LZ032. Taxonomy (NCBI): domain Bacteria; kingdom Pseudomonadati; phylum Pseudomonadota; class Betaproteobacteria; order Burkholderiales; family Burkholderiaceae; genus Caballeronia; species Caballeronia sp. LZ032. The sequence continues at coordinate 1,793,251 of NZ_JARUXP010000001.1, read as the reverse complement.
TCCGGACGGCGCGATCCTCAACCGCAAGATCAACCAGGTGCTGTCGTTCCACGGCCTCGAGCGCGTGCAGGTCGAGGAAGCGCAGGCCGGCGACATCGTGCTGATCAACGGCATCGAGGAAATCGGCATTGGCGTGACCATCTGCTCGCCGGAACAGCCCGACGCGCTGCCGATGATCACCGTCGACGAACCCACGCTGACGATGAACTTCCTCGTGAACTCGTCGCCGCTCGCGGGCAAGGAAGGCAAGTTCGTGACGAGCCGCCAGATTCGCGACCGTCTGACGAAGGAACTGAATCACAACGTCGCGCTGCGCGTGAAGGACACCGGCGACGAAACCACGTTCGAAGTGTCGGGCCGCGGCGAACTGCACCTGACAATTCTGGTCGAGAACATGCGCCGTGAAGGCTATGAGCTCGCGGTGTCGCGTCCGCGCGTGGTGCTGCAGGAGATCGACGGCGTGAAGTGCGAGCCGTATGAAAACCTGACGGTGGATATCGAAGACCAGCATCAGGGCGGCGTGATGGAAGAGCTGGGCCGTCGCAAGGGCGAAATGCTCGACATGACGTCGGACGGCCGCGGCCGCACGCGTCTCGAGTACAAGATTTCGGCGCGCGGCCTGATCGGTTTCCAGAGCGAGTTCCTGACGCTCACGCGCGGCACGGGCCTGATGAGCCACACGTTCGATTCGTATGCGCCCGTGAAGGAAGGCTCGGTGGGCGAGCGCCGCAACGGCGTGCTGATCTCGCAGGACGACGGCGCGGCTGTCGCCTATGCACTGTGGAAGCTGCAGGATCGCGGCCGCATGTTCGTGTCGCCGGGCGATGCGCTGTATGAAGGCATGATCATCGGCATCCACAGCCGCGACAACGACCTCGTCGTGAACCCGATCAAGGGCAAGCAGCTGACCAACGTGCGCGCCTCGGGCACCGACGAAGCCGTGCGCCTCGTGCCGCCCATCTCGATGTCGCTGGAGTACGCGGTCGAATTCATCGACGATGACGAGCTGGTCGAAGTCACGCCGCAGAACATCCGTCTGCGCAAGCGTCACTTGAAGGAACACGAGCGTCGCCGCGCCAGCCGCGAAGCCAACGCTGAGTAACAGGACGCGCGTCGCGGTTTGCGGCGTGTGGCGAGTCATGAAAAACCCGGCGGTGCGTCGTGCACCGCCGGGTTTTTTTGTCTCAGGCGCGAAGCCTGGGCAATCGCTTCTTGCCTGAGCTATCGCACGGCGGGTTATTTCACCAGATCAGCAAGACCGGCAAGGGGCTGGAGAACAGTTTGCAGGACGTGTTGTCCGAAGTTCGCCACATCATGGAGCGCTGCCGTCAGCGGTCCCTGGGTTTGCTGCTCGGCGGGAGCCTGAGCCTGCGTGTCCTGCGGCTGGACGATCTGCGGTTGAACGATCTGCGGTTGAACGATCTGCGGCTGCACGATCTGCGGTGCGACCTGCTGCGCGCCCTGTGCCGCGAGAATCTGCCCCGCCCGGTCCACCGCTGCGTCCCGCATCTGGGCCACCACATTCGGGTCGTTCATCATCGACGAGAACTCGTCCGTGTTTGAGTCCGAGCCGTAGAAAGCGGTCGGCGTCAATGGATAAGGAGTCGGCGGCGCGCTGACCGACGAGGAGGACGAGGTCGAGTAGTTGCTGCCGGTGTCGGAAGACGACTGCGTGGTACTCGATCGGGTAGTGACGACCCGCGGCGCGAGAGGCGCGCCCGACATGCCCTGATAAGACTGGGACGAAGCGTTTGAAAAATTGAAGCTGGATAGCATATTCACTCCTGAAGCACATTGCGTGCGTTGGGTTGCGATCCGAAAGCGCCACGGTTCGGAATGTCCGATCCTTGCCGCGTTCCGACCCGTCGCGACGTAGTTCGCTCGGGTAATGCAGTGTGCAAAGCGTGAGGTCGGTCGCGGTGTCAATCGGATACCGCGCCGCGCGCTTCAGCGTGCGTCGAAACCCGCGGCGCGCGACGGCAAAGTGCCGCTTGCAATCCCGGTCGTCGGCATGGGACAAGCGTTTGCGGGCTTCCTGAACTTCAGAGCAATGGTGTTCTGTGCTATGCTTCTCAGATTAGCTAGTGCTATTAGGTCCTTCCAAGCAGACTTGATTCGCGCAATCCGCTAAACGGTCAGGCCGTGGCGCGGAAGGTTTTGTAACCCGCACTTCCTCGAGAAACTCGAAGAAAGGTGAGCGTAAAATGATGAAGCAATTCCAGTCGAACTCTTATCTGTTCGGCGGTAATGCTCCGTACGTCGAAGAGTTGTACGAGCAATATCTCGATAATCCTGCGTCAGTGCCCGAGACCTGGCGCGCCTATTTCGACGCGTTGCAGAACGTGCCCGCCTCCGACGGCACGGCGCACAACGACGTGGCTCACGGCCCCATCGTCGAATCCTTCGCCCAGCGCGCGAAGGCCAATGCCTTCCTGCCGCGCGAAAGCGCCAGCACCGGCGACCTCACCACTGCGCGCAAGCAGGTCTACGTCCAGTCGCTGATCGGCGCCTATCGCTTCCTCGGTTCGCAGTGGGCCAATCTCGACCCGCTCAAGCGCCGCGAGCGTCCCGCCATTCCCGAACTCGAACCCGGTTTCTACGACTTCACCGAAGCCGACATGGACCAGGTGTTCAACGCGACCAACCTGTACTTCGGTTTCGAGCAGGCTTCGCTGCGCGACATCGTCAAGGCGTTGCGCGACACGTACTGCGGCACGATCGGCGCCGAGTACATGTACATCAGCGACCCGGAACAGAAGCGCTGGTGGAAGGAAAAGCTGGAGTCCATCCGCTCCACGCCCAACTTCTCGAACGACAAGAAGAAGCACATCCTGAACCGCCTGACGGCCGCCGAAGGCCTCGAGCGCTTCCTGCACACCAAGTACGTTGGCCAGAAGCGCTTCTCGCTGGAAGGCGGCGAGAGCTTCATCGCGTCGATGGACGAAGTCGTGCGTCACGGCGGCAAGAGCGGCGTGCAGGAAATCGTCATCGCCATGGCTCACCGCGGCCGTCTGAACGTGCTGGTCAACACGCTCGGCAAGATGCCGGCGGACCTGTTCGCCGAATTCGAAGGCAAGCACGTCGATGACTTGCCGGCCGGCGACGTGAAGTACCACAAGGGCTTCTCGTCGGACGTCTCCACCGAAGGCGGCCCGGTCCACCTGTCGCTCGCATTCAACCCGTCGCACCTGGAAATCGTGAACCCGGTGGTCGAAGGTTCGGCGAAGGCCCGTATGGACCGCCGCGGCGACGACGAAGGCCTGCAGGTGCTGCCGGTGCAAGTGCACGGCGACGCCGCATTCGCCGGCCAGGGCGTCGTGATGGAAACGCTGAACCTCGCGCAGACGCGCGGCTATGGCACGCACGGCACGCTGCATATCGTCATCAACAACCAGATCGGCTTCACGACGTCGGACCCGCGCGATGCGCGCTCCACGCTGTATTGCTCGGACGTGGTCAAGATGATCGAAGCGCCGGTGCTGCACGTGAACGGCGACGACCCGGAAGCGGTCGTGCTGGCTACGCAGCTGGCCATCGACTTCCGCATGAAGTTCCACAAGGACGTGGTCGTCGACATCATCTGCTTCCGCAAGCTGGGTCACAACGAGCAGGACACGCCGGCGGTCACGCAGCCGCTGATGTACAAGACCATCGCGAAGCATCCGGGCACGCGCGCGGTCTACGCCGAGAAGCTGGTGCAGCAAGGCGTCATCACGGCAGCGGACGCGGACAACTTCGTCAAGGAATACCGCCAGGCGATGGACGAAGGCCATCACACGGTGGATCCGGTGCTCTCGAACTACAAGAGCAAGTACGCGGTGGACTGGGTGCCGTTCCTGAACCGCAAGTGGACCGACGCGGCCGACACCGCCGTGCCGCTCGCTGAACTCAAGCGTCTGGCCGAGCGCATCACGACGATTCCGGAAAACTTCAAGGTTCACCCGCTGGTCGAGCGTGTCATCAACGACCGCCGTGCCATGGGGCTCGGCGAAGCCAAGCTCGACTGGGGCATGGGCGAGCATCTCGCGTTCGCGTCGCTGGTGGCATCGGGTTACGCCGTGCGTCTGACCGGCCAGGACTCGGGCCGCGGCACCTTCACGCACCGTCACGCGGTGCTGCACGACCAGAACCGCGAGCGCTGGAACGACGGCACGTACATTCCGCTGCAGAACATCGCGGAAGGCCAGGCCAAGTTCACGGTGATCGACTCCGTGCTGTCCGAAGAAGCCGTGCTCGGCTTCGAGTATGGCTATTCGACCGCCGAGCCGAACACGTTCGTCGCGTGGGAAGCGCAGTTCGGCGACTTCGTGAACGGCGCGCAGGTCGTGATCGACCAGTTCATCTCGTCGGGCGAAGTGAAGTGGGGCCGTGTCTCGGGCCTCACGATGCTGCTGCCGCACGGCTATGAAGGCCAGGGTCCGGAGCACTCGTCGGCGCGTATCGAGCGCTTCCTGCAACTGTGCGCGGACCACAACATGCAAGTGGTCCAGCCCACGACGCCGGCACAGATCTTCCACTTGCTGCGCCGTCAGATGATCCGCCTGTTCCGCAAGCCGCTGATCATCGCCACGCCGAAGTCGCTGCTGCGTCACAAGGAAGCGGTGTCGGACCTGTCGGAACTGGCGAAGGGTTCGTTCCAGCCGGTCATCGGCGAAGTGGACGAGAGCATCGAGCCGAAGAAGGTCAAGCGCGTGGTCTGCTGCTCGGGCCGCGTGTATTACGACATCGTCGCGCATCGCCGTGAAGCGAAGGCGAACGACGTCGCGATCGTCCGGATCGAACAGCTGTATCCGTTCGCGCACAAGCAGTTCGACGCGGAACTCAAGAAGTACGAGAACGCGACGGAAGTCGTGTGGGTGCAGGACGAGCCGCAGAACCAGGGCGCCTGGTTCTACATCGAGCACCATCTGCGCGAAGGCATGCGCGAAGGCATGAAGCTCGCCTACAGCGGCCGTCCGGCTTCGGCCTCGCCCGCGGTCGGCTACTACGCGAAGCACTACGAGCAGCAGAAGGCGCTCGTGGAAGGCGCGTTCGGCCGCCTGAAGGGCGCGCAGGTCATCGCGAAGTAAGCATCGCTTGAAGGAACCGGCTGAGCGCACGCTCGCCGGTTCTTCGCTCGAACACACACGAACACGCATCAGGACAATACAGAAATGGCTATCGTAGAAGTCAAGGTTCCCCAGCTTTCCGAGTCGGTCTCGGAAGCCACCATGCTGCAGTGGAAGAAGAAGCCGGGCGAGGCTGTCGCCCAGGACGAAATCCTCATCGAAATCGAGACCGACAAGGTCGTGCTCGAAGTGCCCGCGCCGTCGGCCGGCGTGCTCGCGCAAGTGATCAAGCATGACGGCGACATCGTCACCGCCGACGAAATCATCGCGAAGATCGACACCGAAGCGAAGGCCGGCGAAGCACCCGCCGCCGCCGCTGCCGGCGACGCCGAAGTGAAGCCCGCGCCGCAAGCCGAACCGGCTGCCGCCACGGCATCGGCTCCGGCTGCTGCCGCCGGCGCATCGACGGGCGGCGCCGCATCGCCGGCTGCGACCAAGATCCTGGCCGAGAAGGGCGTGTCGGCGGATCAGGTGTCGGGCTCGGGCCGCGACGGCCGCATCACGAAGGGCGACGCACTCGCCGCACAAGCGGGCGCACCCGCTGCGAAGGCTGCCGCTCCGGCTCCCGCTGCGGCGCCTGCAAAGGCCGCGAAGCCGGCTCTGCCGCAAGTCAGCGCACCCGGTTCGGCCGACCAGTGGCTCAAGGACCGTCCGGAACAACGCGTGCCGATGTCGCGTCTGCGCGCGCGTATCGCCGAGCGTCTGCTCGAGTCGCAGCAGACCAACGCCATCCTGACGACGTTCAACGAAGTCAACATGGCGCCGGTCATGGAGCTGCGCAACAAGTACAAGGACCGCTTCGAAAAGGAACACGGCGTGAAGCTCGGCTTCATGTCGTTCTTCGTGAAGGCTGCCGTGCACGCGCTGAAGAAGTTCCCGCTCGTGAACGCGTCGATCGACGGTAACGACATCGTCTATCACGGCTACTTCGACATCGGTATCGCGGTCGGTTCGCCGCGCGGCCTGGTGGTGCCCATCCTGCGCAATGCCGACCAGATGAGCCTCGCCGACATCGAGAAGAAGATCGCCGAATTCGGCCAGAAGGCCAAGGACGGCAAGCTGTCCATCGAGGAAATGACGGGCGGCACGTTCTCCATCTCGAACGGCGGCGTGTTCGGCTCCATGCTCTCGACACCGATCATCAACCCGCCGCAGTCGGCCATTCTCGGCGTGCACGCGACGAAGGAACGCGCGGTCGTGGAGAACGGCCAGATCGTCATCCGTCCGATGAACTATCTCGCCATGTCGTACGACCACCGCATCATCGACGGCCGCGAAGCCGTGCTGTCGCTGGTCGCGATGAAGGACGCGCTGGAAGATCCGGCCCGTCTGCTGCTGGACCTGTAAGAACCCAGTGCCTTCGGGCGCGCGCGATAGGCTCGCGCGCGCCTTTGGAAAGGCGTCTCCGCAAGAGCGGAGTCACGATCAAGGAAAGTCATGTCCAAGGAATTTGATGTCGTCGTGATCGGCGCGGGCCCGGGCGGCTATATCGCGGCGATTCGCGCAGCGCAACTCGGCAAGACGGTTGCGTGTATCGAGAAGTGGAAGAACCCGGCGGGCGCATTGAAGCTCGGTGGCACCTGCCTCAACGTGGGCTGCATTCCGTCGAAGGCGCTGCTGGCGTCGTCGGAGGAGTTCGAAAACACGTCGAAGCATCTGGCCGATCACGGCATCACCGTGTCGGACGTGAAGCTCGATGTTTCGAAGATGCTCGCCCGCAAGGACGGCATCGTCGAGAAGATGACCAAGGGCATCGAATTCCTGTTCCGCAAGAACAAGATCACCTGGCTCAAGGGCCATGGCAAGTTCACCGGCAAGAACGACGCCGGCGTGCAGATCGAAGTGTCGGGCGAAGGCGAGACGGAAGTCGTCACGGCAAAGAACGTGATCATCGCGACGGGTTCGAAGGCGCGTCATCTGCCGAACATTCCGGTCGACAACAAGATCGTCGCCGACAACGAAGGCGCGCTGTCGTTCGACGCCGTGCCGAAGAAGCTCGCCGTGATCGGCGCGGGCGTGATCGGTCTGGAACTCGGTTCGGTGTGGCGCCGCCTGGGCGCGGACGTGACGGTGCTCGAAGCACTGCCGCAGTTCCTTGGCGCAGCAGACGAAGCGCTGGCGAAGGAAGCCGCCAAGCAGTTCAAGAAGCAGGGTCTCGACATTCACCTCGGCGTGAAGATCGGCGAAGTGAAGACGTCGGACGCGGGCGTGTCGATCGCCTACACGGACAACGCGGGCAATGCGAAAGAGCTGGAAGCGGATCGCCTGATCGTGTCGATCGGTCGCGTGCCGAATACCGACAACCTCGGTCTGGAAGCCATCGGCCTGAAGGCCAACGAGCGCGGCTTCATCGACGTGGACGATCACTGCGCGACCAGCGTGCCGGGCGTCTACGCGATCGGCGACGTGGTGCGCGGCCCGATGCTCGCGCACAAGGCGGAAGACGAAGGCGTGGCGGTGGCGGAGATCATCGACGGTCAGAAGCCGCATATCGACTACAACTGCGTGCCGTGGGTCATCTACACGGAACCGGAAATTGCGTGGGTCGGCAAGACGGAACAGCAGCTCAAGGCCGAAGGCCGCGAGATCAAGACCGGCCAGTTCCCGATGATGGCCAACGGCCGCGCGCTGGGTATTGGCCGTGCGGAAGGCTTCGTCAAGATGATCGCGGACGCGAAGACCGACGAGATCCTCGGCGTGCACGTGATTGCGGCGGACGCGTCGGACCTGATCGCGGAAGCGGTCGTGGCGATGGAGTTCAAGGCAGCCTCGGAAGACATCGGCCGGATCTGCCATCCGCATCCGTCGCTGTCGGAAGTGATGCGTGAAGCGGCGCTCGCCGTCGACAAGCGCGCGCTGAACATGTAAGCAGCTCGGCTTCGGGCAATACGCAAGGCATCGCAACGAAGGCGAGCGGATCAAACCGCTCGCCTTCGTCATTTTCAACGTCATCGACGCACAGACGCGGCATCATGAACGTCACCGAATACTACGAAAACGAACTGCGCACGCGGGGTTATCAATCGGACGAGGCCCAGCTCGCGGCGGTCGCGCGCCTGCAACGCTGCTATGACGAATGGGTCGCCTACAAGGCGCGCCGCTCGAACGCGCTGAAGAAGTTCCTGGTGCGCCCGGAGTTGCCGCGCGGCGCGTATCTGTGGGGTGGCGTCGGGCGCGGCAAGAGCTTCCTGATGGACAGCTTCTATGCGGTCGTGCCGGTGCAGCGCAAGACGCGCCTGCATTTTCACGAGTTCATGCGCGAGGTGCATCGCCAGCTGGAAGAGCTGAAAGGCCAGGCCGATCCGCTCGACGAAGTCGCGAAACGCATTGCGAAGCGCTATCGGCTGATCTGCTTCGACGAGTTCCACGTGTCCGACATCGCCGACGCGATGATCCTTTATCGCCTGCTGGACCGCCTCTTCAAGGCGGGCGTGCAGTTCGTGATGACGTCCAACTACGAGCCGGACACGCTGTACCCGGAAGGGCTGCATCGCGACCGCCTGCTGCCGGCCATCGAGTTGCTCAAGGAGCATCTCGACGTGCTCAACGTCGATGCTGGCACCGACTACCGCAAGCGCACGCTGTCGCAGGTGAAGGCGTATCACACGCCGCTCGGCGCGGCGGCGAGCGAGGCGCTGCGCGCCGACTTCGCGAAGCTCGCGGCGGTGCCCGACGAAAGTCCGATCCTGCACATCGAGAAGCGCGAGATCAAGGCGCTGCGTCGCGCGGATGGTGTCGTCTGGTTCGACTTCGCGACGCTGTGCGGCGGTCCGCGCTCGCAGAACGACTACCTCGAACTGGCGAACCGGTTCCACGCGGTGATCCTGTCCGACGTTCCGCAAATGAGTCCGCGCATGGCCTCGGAAGCGCGCCGCTTCACCTGGCTCATCGACGTGTTCTATGACCACAAGGTCAAGCTGCTGATGTCCGCCGCGGTGCCTGCGGAGGAGCTTTACGTCGAAGGACCTATGGCGAACGAATTCACGCGCACTGTTTCGCGGATCGTCGAAATGCAGTCGAAGGAATACCTCGAAGCGCCACGCCGGGTCGCGGATATTACATTCAATTAATAAGAGAACAGGCGAAGGACGACCGTCCAAACGGCGTAAGGCTAGAGGGCATTTTCAAGATTCGGATCACTCTGATGTGCGGGCTGGCAGGGACTCGGTATTGTCGATCCCGGTTATCAGTCAGCGATTGGAGAGATGAACGTGAAGCCCTACCGCGATATGTCCGACGATGAATGGCAGATGGTGGCGCCGCTGCTCCCCGAACTACGGCCGCGCTCGGAGTTGCGTGGCCGGCCGCTCGCCAATACGCGCGCGGTGCTCAATGGCGTGTTGTGGGTGATGTACAGCGGCGCGTCGTGGTCCACGTTGCCGCGCAAGTACCCGTCGTATCAGACGTGTCATCGGCGTTTCAAGGCCTGGTATGAATCAGGTGTGCTGTTGCGCGTGATGACGCAGTTGTTCGGGCCATCGGGTGAGTCGCTGTACACGCTGATGATGTCGCGCATGCGCGTGCCCGCGGAATTCGAACACACGGCTTCGTGTGTGCTCGAAGAGGTGCAGGCCGAAGTGGCGGAACGGCAGGCGGCTTGAGCCCGCCGCCCGTCGGCTTTACTGCTGCCGCAGCCAGGTCTGTGAACGACCCAGCAGCGACACGCCGATGAACCCGCGCACCACCAGTTTCTGGCCGTTGTCGTCGAGCTTCATCTTGCACTTGTACAGCTTGCCGTTCTCGGGATCGAGGATATGGCCGCCGTCCCACGTGTCGCCGTCCTGACGCATGCCCGTGATGATCGTCATGCCCTTGATCAGCTGATCGCGGCGCTCGTCGGTGCAGGCGGTGCAGCGCTTGTCCGGTTGATCGAATTCGCCGATGCCGCGCACTACCTTGCCGGACAGCTGGCCGTTGCCTTCGTCGACAATCTGGATGATCGCCTTCGGCTTGCCGCTTTGATCGTCGATGGTTTGCCAGGTGCCGACCGGCGTGGCGTTCTGCGCAAACGCGCTGGCGGCCAGCATCGCGCACAGCATGCCGAGCAGGGGACGCACGCCGCGCGGACTGATGAAACGGCTCATGTTGCCTCCTTGTTCTGATTTTGATTGTGGCCGGCCGGGCACGCGCATGCCGCCGCCGGACCGGCTCAGCATACGGGAAAGCGACTCGCGGATTCGAGAGGGAAGCTTCTAGTCGCCCTCGCGCGGGTGCGCCTTAGCCCTTGCACGCCAGTCCCGCCTGAAGCGTGGCGAAGGTGCGCTCGTCAGTGCGATCGAAGTGCAGCGGCGTCACCGCGACACGCCCGGAACCCACTACCGCGGTCTCGCTGTCGGGCGAATTCGGACGCGGGCCGCGCTGGAAGCGCAGCCAGTGATAGTCGATGCCACGCGGATCCACCTCGGCGACCACGTCGATGCCCTCGACCAGACCCACGCCCTGGCGCGTGACCGTGAGCGGTCCGGCGGCGGAGGCATCGCAGTCGGGGAAGTTGACGTTCAGGCAGGTGGGCGCGTCGTGCGAGATCGCCAGCAACTGCCGGATCACGCCGGGCGCGAGCATGCGCGCCGTGTCCCAGCGGACGTTGTCGCGATCGCGAAAGGTCTGGCTGAGCGCAATGGAAGGCAAGCCGAGCAGCAAGCCCGTCATCGCGGCGCCCACGGTGCCCGAGAACATCGTCTCCACACCGAGGTTCGCGCCGCGATTGATGCCGGACAGCACGAGCGTGGGCGGCGCGTCCTTCATGAGGTGGCGCGCGGCCATCACGACACAGTCGCCGGGCGTGCCCTGCACGCCGAAGCGCCGCTCGCTCCGGCGCGACACGCGCAGCGGCGAATGCAGGCTGATGGAATGCGAGGTGCCGCTCTGGTCGTGCTCCGGCGCGACCACCCAGACCTCGTGCCCGAGTTCGGACGCCACGGCCTCGAGGACGGCCAGTCCGGGGGCGTCGATGCCGTCGTCGTTGGTGATGAGCACGCGTTGCAAGATGGGCGAAGAGGCGGACATCGCGAATCACTCCTGGTCGATGGTGAAAGAGATCGACCGATTATTGCAGAGTTCGCATGACGGGGCCTTCGCGTCCCTGATACAACGGGCTTACTTGACGCCCAGGCCGCGCAGGACAGCGTTGCCGTTTTCGGTCAGGCGCACCTTGGGACCGCTCGCGTCCGGCGACACGATCTCGACATAGCCGTATTCCTGCAGCGAGGCGACATCGGGCGTGGCCGCCATGACATCGATGGGCGCGTGCAGCAGCAGGAGCAGCGTGGCGATTTCGTGATGGCTGAGGAGCCGCTTGATGGCTCGCACGGGAGCCGAAGCCGGACGGACGAAGTTCATTGTATTTCCTCAAGTGTGCATGACGATGTGCGGCGCCTTGGCCCTGGCGATACCGGGGTGTAGCGCGTGCTTTGATGTCGATGGAATGCGCGCAGGTTATCGGCCGACACTTAGGCGAGACTTAAAAATCGCGCTCCATGACCGCCGCAGTTGTTACAGTGAATGTCACGTCTCGCGCGAACATTGCGCCGCCTCGCAAGCGTCGCGCTCAGAAGCGATAGTCGGGGTTTTTCGGGTCGAACGTGAGGTCGTCGAACGTCATGGGCTCGACGCGCTCGAACACCACGCTTTCAAAAATTTCGCCGTCGTTGTCGAAGGATTCGAGCGAGCGGAAGAACGGGCGCTCGAGATCGAGGCCGAGCACTTCCTTTTTCGCATAGAACGCCGGCTGACCGGTCGGCGTTTCGTAGGTGAGCGCCACCACGCGCACGCCGCGCACGGTCTTCACTTCGATATCCGCCGGCTGCGTGATGCCCGCTTCCGCAAAGCGCTGCCCCTCGTCGATGAAACGCCGGGTGATCGCCTCGACGCCCAGTTCGCGGATCGAATGGTTCGACTGCGAACGCGCGAGCGCGCCGTTCACCGAAGTCCAGATCGGCAGCACGCCCAGGAAGCCGCCCAGATGGCCGTAGAGCTGGTCGGGACGTTTCGAGTCGTCATAGATGATTTCCTGGCCCGCGTGCGCGCCGTCGGGCAGCCAGCGCGCATAGATGCGCAACGGTTCGCGCGTCACCCGCACGAGCATGTGATCGGCGCGCTTCGGCCACACGCCCTTGATGCGCTCGCGCCGCACCATCGTGAACTCGTAGGACGCGAAGGCGCTCAAGCCTTGCTCCAGATAGCGCGGCAGCGCGCCCGGATCGAGCGCGCGGAACAACGCGACGAGCTGGGCATCGTCGAGCCTCGCGAGTGCGCCGGTCGATGCCGCCTGCGCGAGCCACTGTGCTTGCGCGGCTGCGTCGAGATTCGCGGGCAGCGCGGCGGACGCAACTGGCGGCGCCTCAGGCAGTTGGGCATAGGCAAGCGAGGGCACGGTTGCGCCCGCGAAAATCGCACACGCCTGAAGCGCGGCGCAGGCGTTTCGCAAGGTCGAAGCGCCACGGCGTCGCGTGTGCGGCATCAGGTTCTCTCCGATGATCAGTCCGGCGGGTTCGTCGGTGCGTTGCTTTCGCGCAATTCGCGCCGCAACACCTTGCCGATGGTCGTCTGCGGCAGCGCGTCGCGGAACTCGACGAAGGCGGGCACCTTGTAGCCGGTCAGGTGTAAACGGGCGAACTTCACCAGTTCTTCCATCGTCAGCGATGCATCGCGCTTCACGACGAACACCTTCACGCGTTCGCCGGTCACCGGGTCCGGCACGCCGACCGCCGCCACCGCGCGCACCTTCGGATGCGCGGCGAGCACGTCCTCGATCTCGTTCGGATACACGTTGAAGCCCGACACGATCATCATGTCCTTCTTGCGGTCGATGAGACGGATGAAGCCGCGCGCATCCATCACGCCGATATCGCCGGTGGCGAGCCAGCCGTCGGCGTCGATGACTTTCGCGGTGTCTTCCGGCCGGTTCCAGTAGCCTTTCATCACCTGCGGGCCGTGCACGCAGAGTTCACCCGCTTCATCGACTGCCGCCCACATGCCGTCCTCGCGGCGCAGACGCACGAGCGTGGAGGCCACCGGCAGCCCGATGGTGCCGTCGAATGCATGACTGCCGTGCGCATCGAGCGGCGTGGCGCAGACGAGCGGCGCGCATTCGGTCAGGCCATAGCCTTCGATGAGCGTCTGTCCCGTCAGTTCCTTGAAGCGCGCGGCCACGGTGCGCTGCGTCGCCATGCCGCCGGCCATCGCGAGCTTGAGCGAGGAGAAGTCACGGCGGCGAAACTCGTCGTTGTCGAGCAGCGCGCTGTAGAGCGTATTGAGCGCGGTAATGGCCGTGAAGTCTTCGTGCCGCAGCGCGCGCATCAGCGCATGCAGGTCGCGCGGATTGACGATCAGCACGTTGCGCGCGCCGATTGCGAGGAAGGTCAGCGCGTTCACCGTCAGCGAATAGATGTGATAGAGCGGCAAGGGCGTGACGACGATCTCGCGCCCGTCGACGAGCCGGCTGCGCGCCCAGCCGAGTGCCTGCAGCAGGTTGGCGATCACGTTGCGATGCGTGAGCATCGCGCCCTTCGCGGTGCCGGTGGTGCCGCCCGTGTACTGGATGAACGCGATGTCGCCGAGACCCACGCGCACGGGTTCGAAGCGGCGCCGCGTGCCGCGCGCGAGCGCCTGCGGCAGGCGCACGGCATCGGGCAGGACGTAGGCGGGCACCTGTTTCCTGACATGCCGGAGGATGAGATCGAGCACGCGGCCCTTGAGATTGAGGCCGCCGCCGAGCAGATCGCCGATGCCGGTCACGACGACATTGCGCACGCGCATCCCCGGCTGCGCGTCCTGCACGGTCTTCGCGAAGTTCTCGAACACGACGACCGTTTGCGCGCCGCTGTCCTTCAGTTGATGACCGAGCTCGCGCACGGTATAGAGCGGATTGACGTTGACGACGATTGCGCCCGCGAGCAGCGTGCCGAAGAGCGTGACGGGATAGGCGAGGGTATTGGGCATCATCAGCGCGACGCGATCGCCGGGCTTCACGCCGATGCCTTGCAGATACGACGCGAACGCATGCGCGTGCGCGCCGAGGGTCGCGAAGCTCATCTCGGAGCCGAGGCTCACGAAGGCGATGTGATCGCGAAAGCGCGCGACGCAGTCGTCGAAGAAATGCGCGAGCGAGCGATAGCGTTCGGGATCGATCTCGCGCGCCACGTCCGGCGGATACGACGCGTACCAGATGCCGTCCGTCGCGTGCGGCTCGAACGCCGCGCGCGGCCCTGCGTGTCCCGGGCTCATGCGTGTCTCCGTTGGCGCGCCTGACCCGCCGCGCCTTTTATTTTTACTGCTGCTGGTGCTTCTGCTGCGTGCCGCTCAACGCTCCAGTATCGCCACGATGCCCTGGCCGCCCGCCGCGCAAATCGAGATCAGGCCGCGCAGCGGCTGGCCATCGGCACGCGGCGGCGCGTGGGCCAGCATCTTCGCGAGCGTGCCCACGATGCGTCCGCCCGTCGCCGCGAACGGATGGCCGGTCGCAAGCGAGCCGCCGTTTACGTTGAGACGCTCGCGCGGAAGCGCGCCCAGCGGGCCGTCCAGGCCCAGCGCGGTGCGGCAGTATTCGTCGTCTTCCCATGCGGCGAGCGTAGACAGCACTTGCGCGGCGAAGGCTTCGTGAATCTCGTAGAAGTCGAAGTCCTGCAGCGTGAGGCCGGCGCGCACCAGCATCGTCGGCACTGCGTAGGCGGGCGCCATCAGCAGGCCTTCGCGCTGGTCGAAGAAATCGACGGCCGCCGTCGCCGAAAAGCTCAGGAACGCCTGCACCGGCAGCCCGCGCTCCGCGGCCCATTGCTCGGACGCGAGCAGCACCGCCGAGGCGCCGTCGGTGAGCGGCGTCGAATTGCCCGCGGTGAGCGTGCCGGCGTCGCGGTCGAAGACAGGCTTCAGTTGCGCGAGCCGGTCGGACGACAGGTCGGGCCGCAGCGTGTTGTCCTGCGTGAGTCCCTTGTAGGGCGTCATCAGGTCGTTGAAGAATCCGCGCGCATAGGCAGCGGCCAGCTTCATGTGGCTTTCCAGTGCGAGCGCGTCCTGGGCCTCGCGCGAAATCTTCCAGCGCTTGGCCATCAGCTCGCAGTGCTCGCCCATCGAGAGTCCGGTGCGCGGCTCCGCGTTGCGCGGCAATTGCGGCTTGAAGAACATGCCGGGCCGAAGCTTCGCGAGTGCGCCGACGCGCTGTGCCGCCGAACGCCCGCGATGCGCTTCGAGCAGGATCCGCCGCATCCGTTCGTTCACGGCGATGGGCGCGTCGGAGGCCGTATCGACACCGCCCGCGATGCCCATCTCGATCTGCCCGAGGGCGATCTTGTTGGCGACCAGGATCGCCGTTTCGAGGCCGGTGCCGCAGGCCTGCTGCACGTCGTAGGCGGGCGTTTCCCGCGCGAGCGTGGTCGAGAGCGCTGCCTCGCGCGTCAGGTTGAAGTCGCGCGAATGCTTGACGACGGCACCCGCGGCTACTTCGCCTGCGCGCATGCCGTGCAGGTCGAAGCGATCGACGAGCCCTTGCAGCGCGAAGCTCAGCATGTCCTGATTCGACGCGTTCGCATATGCCGTGTTCGCGCGCGCAAACGGAATCCGGTTGCTGCCGATGATCGCGACACGGCGCACGGCATTCATGGCAGCTCCCATTCGAAGTGGCCGCGCAGGTGCGGAACGTCGCCTGCGATATCGCGCACTTCGAAATCGCGTGCGACGGACGAGGGCGCCGCGCTCCACAGCGTCGCTTCGCCGGGCAGGTACAGCGGCGTCTTGAAATCGCCGTGCGCGTGGCCGGCCGCCAGCGCCTTGACCGGATGCAACGCCGCGAGCGTGCGCGCCAGCGTCCACATGCCGTGCGCGATCGCGCGCGGAAAGCCGAACGCCTTCGCCGTCAGCATGTGCAGATGGATCGGATTGAAGTCGCCGGATGCTTTCGCGTAGTCGCGGCCCAGTTGCGGCGGCAGTTGCCAGCGCGCCTCGCGTGCAAGCAGCGGGCGGGCGACTGCCGCGACCGCATCCGGCGCATCAGGGGCGCTCGCGCTACGCGCGCCGCGCTTCAGGTAGACGCTGTCGCCATCCCAGACGGCTTCGCCGCGCCGAAAAATGCGTGTGTGCAGCGTGAAGGCCTGACCTTTCTGATGCGGCATCAGCGGCCCGCATTCGACTTCGATGCGCAGCGCCTGTCCCGCCATCAGCGGACGGCGCAGGTGCACGCGATTCGAGAGATGCACGACGCCGAGCGCGGACCACGGAAACGACGGATCGGTCAGCATCATCAGATGCAGCGGAAACGCCAGCACGTGCGGAAAGGTGAGCGGCACGCCCTGCTCGGGAATGAAGCCGCAGACGCGCGCATAACGGCCGATGGCCTCGGGGTCGAGTTTGACGTCGGGCCGCACCAGCCGGATGGCGGGCAGTTGCGGCGCGTGGCCGCGCCGGAACAACCCCGGCAGCGCGCGGCCGTAGAGCCGGGCGGGCGGCGGCAAGCTCTCGACGACGACGGTGCGGGCGCGCGGCAGGGTCGGTGCGTGCATGGCGGGCGGGCTCCTCACGCGCCGATCAGGCTCTGGCCGCACACGCGCACCACGTTGCCCGTGGTGCCCGCGCTGCCCGGGCTCGCGAGCCAGGCGACGGTCTCGGCGACATCGACGGGCAGGCCGCCTTGGCCCATCGAGTTGAGCCGCCGGCCCGCCTCGCGCACGCCGAACGGCATGCGCGCGGTCATGTGCGTTTCGATGAAGCCCGGCGCCACGGCGTTGATCGTGATGCCGCGCGCGCGAAGGTGCGGCGCCAGCGCATGCACGCGGCCGATCACGCCGGCTTTCGAGGTCGCGTAGTTGGTCTGGCCGCGATTGCCCGCGATGCCGCTGATCGACGACACCGCGACGATGCGTCCGCCGTGCTGCAGGACGTTCCCGGCGAGCAGCGCCTCGTCGATGCGCGCCTGCGCCAGCAGGTTGACGTCGATCACGCTGTCCCACAGTTCCGCGCTCATGCGCGCGATGGTCTTGTCGCGCGTGATGCCCGCGTTGTGCACGACGATATCGATGCCGCCCGCTGCCCGCAGCGCGGCGGCGATGGCCGCGGGCGCTTCGGGCGCGGCGATGTCCGCGATGAGCGCCGCATGGGCGCCGCCCGAGGGCGATGCGTCCTCGATCGACAGCATGGTCTGGTCGAGCGCGTCGCGGGCGGCTTCGACATCGAGCCCGGTGACGATCGCGCCATGTCCGGCCAGCACCGCCGCGATCGCCGCGCCGATGCCGCGCGCCGCGCCCGTCACCAGCGCGCGCCGGCCCGCAAGCGGTTGGCTCCAGTCGACAGGTGCGACGGAAGGGTTGGACGATGTCTCGAGCGTGACCACCTGTCCCGACACATAAGCAGAGCGCGGCGAGAGAAAGAAGCGCAGCGCGGCTTCGAGGTCCGCACCTTCGGCCACGCGCAGCAGGTTCGACGTGATGCCGTTGCGCGCCTCCTTGCCGAGCGAGCGCACCAGGCCTTCCAGCGCATGTTGCGCGGTGGCGGCGGCGACGCTCGCGCAGGTCCCGGGCGGCCGCCCCAGCACGACGATACGTCCGCTTCTCGCAAGCGAGCGCAGCGCGTCGTGGAAGAAGGCATACGGCGCGTGAAGCTGACCGCTGTCCTCGATGCCGGTCGCGTCGAAGATCAGAGCCTGCACGCGGTCATTGTCGTGCGCGCCGCTTGGGCGCGGCTCGAAGCGTCCGCTCATCGCGCCGTGGCGTGCGGCGACCGGCAGCCAGCCGGCCGCGCTAGCGTGCGCGACGCCCGTCATGCCGAGCGCGGCGAGCACGTTCATCAGGGCGTCGAAGAGAGCGGGCGACGGCCCCGCGCCAATTGCAGCGAGGCCGTGGAATTCGGGCTCACCGGGGCGGAGGCGGCGCAGCATGGAGGGACGCGGCAGCCCGAGCGAGCGGGCAATGCTCGTGCCGAAAGGCGAATTGACGAAGTCGAGGTAGCGGTCTTTCATCGATTGGCGTTCGGTCGTCGGGCGGCGCGGAGGAGGTCTCCAGGATCGACGGGCACGGGCCGCAGTTCAGGCGATCGTCTCGGGCGCCTGCTGTTCGAGCGCCTCGCGACGTTTCTGCAATGCTTCGAGGATACCGAAGTCTGCGGAAAAATCATCGACTTTCACGGCTTCGCGCGCATGGACGGCCCATTCGGCCAGCAGACGCCGCTCGCCCGCATCGATGAGGCCGCGCGCCTCGGTGTTCCGCGCCCACTCCTCGACGGCGTCCGGGCTCTGCGGCAGCGGGGCAATCTGGCCGGCTTTCACGGCATCTCGCAGACGGGTTTCGAGGGCGGCGACAGCGGGCGTCAGCGCCAGCAGTTTCTCGCCGCGCGCGATCGGATCGTGCTCGTTCGGCGAAACGTGCGCACCCGCGACCAGCCGCTCGCGCGCCTCGCCCGGCGTTTGCAGCAGGCGCGCGACTTCGTTGCCGAGGGCATCGGCGCAGGGTCCGTGCGGCAGGCCGAACGGGAACGCCAGCGTACGCAGCAACACGGCAGCGGGGCGGTTGGGCGTGTTGGCGAGCAGGCCGTCGAACGCCATGCACGCCTGATGCAGCGCGTCCTCGACGCCCCAGCGCACCAGCGGCAGGTCGCTTTCCTGACGGCCCTCGTCCTCGAAACGCTTGAGCGTCGCGGAGACGAGATAGAGTTGCGACAGGATGTCGCCCAGCCGCGCGGACAGACGCTCGCGCCGCTTCAGTTCGCCGCCCAGCACGAGCATGGAGACATCGGCGCACAACGCGAAGGCGGTCGACAGCCGGGTCGCCGCGCGATAGTACGGCGCGAGACGCGCATCGGCACGCGCCGGCCGGCGGATCAGCGCGCCGCCGCCGCACGCGTACACCAGACTGCGCAGCGCGTTGGACGCGAGGAAGCTCGCGTGGCCGAAGAAGGCGTCGTCGAACGCGTGCAGCGCACGTGCGTGATCGGCCTCGCGCGCCGCGGCCATTTCCTTGAGCACGTAGGGATGGCAGCGGATCGCCCCCTGGCCGAAGATGATCAGGCAGCGCGTCAGGATGTTCGCGCCTTCGACGGTGATCGAGATCGGCATCTGCTGGTAGGCGCGCGCCAGGAAGTTCGACGGCCCCATGCAGATGCCCTTGCCCGCGACGACGTCCATGCCGTCGTTGATGACCTTGCGGGCGCGCTCGGTGATGTGGAATTTCGCGATCGCGGAGATGACCGACGGTTTTTCGCCGAGATCCACCGCCTGCGCCGACAGGCGGCGCGCGGCGTCCATGACGTAGAGATTGCCGCCCATGCGGCCGAGCGCTTCCTGGATGCCCTCGAAGCGTCCAACCGGCGTGCGGAACTGGCGCCGCGCCGCTGCGTACGCGCCGGTGCCGCGCACCGCGAGCTTGGCCATGCCGACATTCGACGACGGCAGCGAGATCGCCCGGCCCGCGGCCAAGCATTCCATCAACATGCGCCAGCCGCGGCCCACTTGCGCGCGGCCGCCGATGACCCAGTCGAGGGGGATGAAGACGTCGGTGCCCCAGTTCGGGCCGTTCTGGAAGACCGCGTTCAACGGCCAGTGGCGCCGGCCGATATGCACGCCCGGATGACGCGTCGGGATCAGCGCGCAGGTGATGCCGGGCGCGTCGTCGGGGCCGAGCAGATGCTCCGGGTCGAGCGCGCGGAACGCGAGGCCGAGCACGGTGGCGATCGGGCCTAACGTGATGTAGCGCTTGTTCCAGGTGACGCGGAAACCGAGCGTCTCGCGTCCTTCGTGCAGCCCACGGCACACGATGCCGACATCGGGAATCGCGGCTGCATCGGAGCCGGCGTAGGGGCTCGTCAGCGCGAAGCAGGGAATCTCTTCCCCGCGCGCGAGCCGCGGCAGATAGTGGTTCTTCTGTTCCTCGGTGCCGTAGTGCAGCAGCAGTTCGGCGGGACCGAGCGAGTTCGGGACCATCACGGAGACGGCGGCCGCCGATGAGTGCGTCGACAGCTTCATGATGACCTGCGAATGCGCATACGCCGAGAAGGCCTTTCCGCCGTAGCGCTTCGGAATGATCATGCCGAGGAAGCCTTGCTCCTTCACGTACCGCCATGCCTGCGGCGACAGGTCCTGCCAGACCGCTGTGGTGTCCCAGTCGTTGGCGAGCTCGCACAGCCGCGCGCATTCGTTGTCGATGAAACTGCGTTCCTCCGGCGTGAGCGTCGGCGCGCCGTGCGCGAGCAACGCATCCCAGTGCGGGCGTCCGGAGAACAGCTCGGCGTCCCACCAGACCGTGCCGGCTTCGATGGCGTCGCGCTCGGTCGAGGACATCTCCGGCAGGATGCGGCGGAACAGGGCGAACACGCGCCGGCTGAGCAACGCGCGGCGCAGCGGGCGGATCGCCAGCAGCACTGCGGGCAGCACGAAGACGATGGCCAGCAATGCCGCTGCCGCCATTCCCGTCACGCCGGTCAAGGGGCCCGCGCCGACCCAGAGTGCGAGTGCCGCGAGCCACGCAAGCGCGGGTGCCCGGCAGAACGCCAGCGCGCCGGCAAGCAGCAGGAAGATGACGACGTACAGAGCCAGCATCACGGCCTCCCAGACCCGAAGCCTCGAGCGCGAGGCTGTCCATGTCATTGACGCAGCACGTCATGTGCCGTACGTCTTGATGCGTGCCTCTAAACAGATGAACGGCCTGGAGGCCAGCGGTCAGGCAGAGGCTTGATCGGGAGCTATGCCGCTCCTGCTGCGATAACTCTGAAAAACTCAAAATGGGGAAATTTCGCGTTTCGAGTTGGGACCGGGCGAGCAAGAATGGGTGGGTTCGGTCCTGCGCATGGCCTGGAAGGCCGGTGTGCCACCGGTCGATATCGATCCCCGCGCGGAGCGGGGATCAAAAGGGCGCTGTGGATTCATCTTGCCGGAGTTCACCACAGCCAGTCACAACTCGGAGTGCTTCTAGTTGCGACCACCTGCACGTGCACGTGGTTGGAGGAGCATAGTTGAACTCGAATAATCTGGATCACTTGGAGAGGCTAAACATAGGCGCTGTTCCGGTTGAAGCCACGTTTCCGGACTGGGCCTGCATGCAGGGCTACGTGCTCTATATTTTCTTCGGGATGAACGGTGCATGCCGCTACCTGCGCGTGCCGCTGGACGAATCGCTGATCGCGACAATCCAGGCCGCCGGCTGCGACAGCGGCTTCTCGTTGTATCGGGATCCTGGCGGACGCCTGACGTCCGTCGGGAGGTTCATCGGTCTGGTCTGTCTGGAGCAGGCCATCCCGCCGGCTGCGATCTGCCAGGAACTCGGCGTGCCCGAGCGCATCCTGAACCGCCTGCGACGCGAGCGGGAGGCATGCGCCGGCCATCCGCCGGACGCCAGCGCGTTCGAGAGCCTGCGGATGCTCGCGCTCAAGGGCGAGATCAAGGCATAGCAGTGGTGGGAGGGCGGGCGCGGTGCGCGGATGCGGTCCGCGCGCCTTTACGGTCGCGCGTTGCGCACAGCGTCTAGCTGCCGGCGCCCGCGCTCTCCGCTGATCGCGTCATGTCGATACCCCTGCGTTCGCGGCTGAAGAAGATGAGCCCCGCGATCACCACCGCGACCACGCCCGCGACAATCGCCATGGCCATGCCGTAGTTGTTGCCGTGCGATGTCGCGATCTCAGCCTGCATCGTCGCATTGACGGCGGCCAGCAGGTTGCCGAGCTGGTAGACGAGTCCGGGGAAGGTTGCGCGAATCTCGTCGGGGGAGATTTCGTTCAAATGCACGGGAATCACGCCCCACGCGCCCTGCACGGAGATCTGCATGAGGAACGCGCCGATCGCCAGCATGACCGGTGTCGTCGAGAACGCCCAGAGGTACAGCACCGGCAACGCGATCAGCGCGGCGATGAAGATCGCCAGACGCCGCCCGATCTTCTCGGACAGCGACCCGAAGAACAACCCGCCGACAATCGCGCCGATGTTGAGCACGATGGTGATGACCGACACGGTGTGCGGATCGAAATGATGTTGTTCGCGCAGGAAGGTCGGATAGAGATCCTGCGTGCCGTGCGAGAAGAAGTTGAACGCGGTCATCAGCACGATTGCATAGAGCGACAATGTCCAGTTCCGCTTGAGCGTGGCAATGAGGCTCGGGCGCGGGCGCTTCTCCATCGCGCGCCACGCGGGGGACTCGGGAACATGCGCGCGGATGTAAAGCACGAGCAGGGCGGGAATCACGCCGACGAAGAACATGCCGCGCCAGCCGACAAACTGATACAGCACCCCGAAAACAATCGAGGCCAGCAGGTAGCCGCTGGGATAGCCCGCCTGCAGCAGGCCGGACACGAAGCCGCGCGCGGACGGCGGCACGGTTTCCATCGTCAGCGCGGAACCGACGCCCCATTCGCCGCCCATCGCGATGCCGAACAGCGCGCGCAGGATCAGCAGCGTCATCAGGTTGGGGGAGAGGCCGGAGAGAAGCTCCAGCATCGAATAGATCGCGATATTGATCATCAGCGTTGGACGGCGGCCGAACTTGTCGGCGAGGCGTCCGAATATCAGCGCGCCGAGCGGGCGCATGGCCAGCGTCAACGTAATGGCGAATGCGACGTCGGGGATTTTCGTATTGAATTCGGCGGCGATGTCTTTCAATACGAAAACCATCAGGAAGAAATCGAATGCGTCGAGTGTCCAGCCCAGATAAGCGGCGATCGTTACGTTTCTCTGTTCGCGCGTCCAGTTCATTGCCACGTGCTCCGTTGGAATTGTTTGATTCGAATTGGCAGATCAACAGGGAGCGACGCAGCAATAAATGCGCCGCCCGCAGGCGCGACGGTTCAGCGACCCCGCGCAACGGCGAGTCTACGGCGGCGGGCCAACTCATGCTTGATCAATCTGCTCTCGTTCGGAAAAGGCTGGCAGTGAACCTGAATCAATTAATACACGAGTCATTCAAATCTGTTAATCACGGTGAACATGTGAATCATTAATGAAAGAAGACATCTCGAGAGATTGCAAGGTTCTGGAGAGTCTCCAAATGTGACGCCGGTTTGCATACCGGCAGAAGTCATTATTGATACAGAGACTGAGCGAATGCCGGGCTGGCCCAGCCGACGCTCCAGTTCCGTGCAGCGGGAGGCATTGCCTGGCCGCCATAGATCACCGATCCGTCCGGGTTCTGGTACGTCATCCACGGAACGGCCCCGGTCTGATCGACGCCGGGCTGAGAGAAATCGCAGACTCCGGCAGGGAATATCGCCTGCATCTGGGCCCACTGCTGATCGCTGAATGGAATCGGACCGTAATTGTCCGACCGGTTCAGCGGTTTGCGCTCGCACTTGTTGACATCCATCGCAACGGACTGCCCCGCCACGATGCGCGGCGTCTGATAGACCGGTATGACGCTGTTGCTGCACAGCCCGGGCTGAAGGTTGCCGCTTGAATCGAAGCAACTGTCTACAGCGTTCGCGGGCTTGTCCGCCGACACTTTCTGCGCGAGCGATAGCGCACTGGCGTCGGCCTCGATGTTGTTCAGCCAGGTTTCCAGCGTCTTGAACGCTTTCAGGAAGCAGGTCGTGTCGCCCGACATATAGGCGGGGCCGCCGAAGATCACATGATTGACGTGATTGCCGAACGCGTGATCCAGGCGCGCTCGAAGCGCGAACGTGCGCGAGGTGTCGTGCCCAGCCGGGTTGGGGCCGAGGCAATCCACGATCGGCGTGGCGTCGAGGTGATTGGCTTCGTTGATCATGCCGGCCCGATAGACATTCTGGAGCGCAGGCTCGTCCGCCATCACGCGCGTCGCAGTGGGAACGCCATTGATGTCCAGGGCGCCGACGTTCTGGTTGAGATCGAGAAACTGCGCCGGCGATATCGCCCCGTTCTGAAGCGCGTTCAATCCGTATTGCACCCCGACGTTGTCGTACGGACGGCCCGCGAAACCGTGACCCAGCGCTTGTTCGGTTGCCGACCAGACGCCTTGCGCACGCAGGCCGAAGATGTTGACGGCCCAATCGGTGATGCCGCATCGAACGCCGCTGGGGTTGGTGTCCGCGTTAAAGATGATGGCAGGGTTTTTAATCCCCGGGCATGAACCGACGGCGGTAGGCGAAGCAGAGGCGCCATTTGGATAGACGGCAGAGAAAAACGCAAGATCCGTAAAGTAGATATTCTGATCGACGTTCGCAGGAATCAGGTTGCTTCCGATCAAGCCGAGCAGCGTAGAAGGGAGCGCTGTCGGCACACCGCTCAATGCGGAGGCTGCCGCTGCGATGCCCTGCGCGCCCCACGGGCTGCCGGAATCGCCGTAGACGGCCTGCTGGGCCTGCTGGCTCCAGGGGACCCCGCTGGCACTGACGCCGTTCTGGCCGAAATAGCTCAGCAACAGGTGGTTATCCGCGAGTTGCGCGGCGGACCCCCAGGCATCGGGGAATGCGGCGGACGCCAGCAACGCCTGATACACGCCGGGATAGGCATTCTGAATCCATTGCTCGGCCAGCGAGCCGCCGGACGAGCCCATCCCGATGGTGTAGCGCAGGCGGCCATAGTTCTTGATGAAATATTCCTTGGCCATAATCAGAGATTCAGCCTGAATGGCGACGTCGCAATCGATGCCGCTATTGGCCAGTGCGGTGCTCAGCACGGCGAATCCTTTCCCCAGCGCATAAAGCACACTGTCATTGGCGGCGAGAGAGCCATCCGTGACGACCGATGGATTGGCAGACTCACCGAAGGAGACCCCGCATGAAGCGCCGTGCGTGATATACAGCGTGCGATTGAATTGCGGCTGGGGGCTGATCGCGGTCCACGCCAGCGCCGGTTGGTAAAGCGTCGCGATCTGATACTGGCTGCGGTCCTGATAGCCCGTTTCCACCCGGACGATGAACGGCACCGTCACGCCCTGCTCGGTCGTGACGGTGGCGACATCGTGGGGTGGCCGGCCCGGGTCATAGGGCTGAAGCCCTTGCAGTGACGGATTGGTCGACAGATATAGCCAGCTATAGATGGGCGCCTGGTTGCACTGGGCGTCGGTCGCTCCCGGCTGGCAGGGCCAAGGCTGAATCTGGGGCCCGGAGAATATCGGCCCCCCCAGGGGGTGATCGATGAGGGTCTGTTGCGCCGTCGTCAAACCCGGTCCGGATACCGATAAGGTGTTTGACCCCGGCGACAGGCCGGTCACGAGCCCGATGTAGCTACCGGAAGCGTCATAGGCGAACGCCTTGCGCTCGTCGATGCCGTTCAGCGATACATAGATGTTCTGCGCGTTCGCGCCTTGCGGCAGATCCAGTTCAATCAGGGCGTTGCCGCCGCTCACCAGATCCGCGCGCCCGGACAGCACCTTGATGACGGGCGGAGGCGCACTGGGTGCGACTGCGGCGGGATTGTTTCCAGGGGTCCCGGTATCGGTCGAGGGGCTCGAAGACGAGCCGGTCGAGCCGGTCGAACCCGAACCGCCGCCGCACCCGGCCAGCAGCAATGACACCAATGCCAGCAGCCCGGTCTGGCGAAGGGATTGAATTCGGCTTGCCATCGCGATTTCCCGATTGTTCAGAATTTGTAGGACACGGCGAGAAACGTGATCAGGGGATCCGCTTTCAGGTCGGACTTGGACACCGCGAGTGTCGTGCCGTCGGCGGCCTTGATCGTCACCGAAGAGGTGGTTTTCAACGGGATATAGGACAGCGATGCAAGCAATCCCCAGTGCTCCGTGATGTTGAACAGGAAGCCCGCGTTGAATACCGGCTGCCATGACGACGACGCATCGCCCGACACCTGCGTCGGACCGGGTTTTCCTGCGCCCGCCGCCAGTACCTGACCCAGCGTGTTACGCGTCTGCGCGATGAAGTTGTTGCCAAGCTGGACGTCGCTGAACCAGTTGTACGAGACGCCGACGCCGAGGAAGGGCCGGAATCGGGAAGTTGGCTGTCCGATGTAATACTGCAGGATGAAAGCCGGGCTCCACAGCCGCGCGGACTTCACGACGGGATTGACCGCCCCGAGGCCGATGTTCTGGGTGCCCAGCGTGCCTGCCGGGCCGGGTGGGGTAATCGTGCCGCTTCCGTACACCTGGAACTTCGGCGGCACGCCGGCCAATGCGGTGACGGCAAACTGATCCGTCAGAAAGTGGGAGAAGGTGATGCCGAGCGTGTCGGCCTGCCCGACGCTCAGCCCGGTTCCCGGGGAATTGAACGACGGCGGCAGGCCCAGCGCGCCGTTCATGGGCGTGGGTGCGACATACGTGGTCAGCGAGCTGCTGCTGTCTTGCGGAAACGCATGCAGCCATCCCAGCGACACGACGTTGCTGCCCGCGCTTTGTGCCGACGCGATGCAGGGCAGCAGGAACGCCGCACACGCCACGGCATGAAAGATTCGTTTCATCGAAGGCTCCGGGTTCCCTTCACTGCACGAACGCGCCGATCAGGAAATAGGGCGACGCGGGGGTGGACATGTCGAGGAAGCCAAACACGCCTCCTGTGAAAAGAAACGTGCCGGTGGGCGTTGCGCTGGCCGCATCCGCGTGCGTGGTACTGATCGCGCCCGGCAGCGTCTGCGTGTAGTCGAGCGTCAGGACGGTCGCCAACGAGGCCTGGGACGCGTTGAACGGATCGAACAGCGTGGCCCGGGTGTCGGCGAGCGCGGTCGCGCGGTAGTCGAACCGGCTGTCGGCGCCGATGTACTCGCCGTTCTGGGATCCCGACGCAAGCTTCGTCTGCGGCGCCAGGATGGCAATGCCCGATTCGTCGTCGGCGGTCAGGGGCGGGACGCCGTTCGCGTCAGGCTGCGTGCCCGGGTTCGCCGCACCGGTGCGGATCATGATCGGCACCCGCTGGCCTCGCAATGTGCCGACGATCAGGTAGCCCTTCGCCTGCGCCACCGGCGCCAGCGTCGGCTGGATCTGCCCCTGGTAGTGATCCGTCTCGAACGCGCCGCTGCCGTTCGAGGAGGCCGTCAGGTTCGTGCCCGGCTGTCTGCATGTGCCGGCATAGAGGCCTGTCGTGTCGCAGCGCGACCAGCTGCCGTCCGGATTGATCGTCACGCTGGCGTTGATGGTCGTCGGCGCAAAGTTCTGCGAGGGCACCTGGGCGTAGCCGATCTGGTTGTACGTTCCGGTGATGTCGGCCAGATCCGTATCGAGCGTCGCAAACCCGATGAACGGGAAGTAGGGAAAGGTCGTGTCAGGGATGGCGCCCTGGCCGCCGTTGCCCGCGTACGCCAGCTCCTTGCCCGGAATGGTGCCGCCGATCACGCCGTCGCCGACGAACACGCGCGCCGGCCGTGCAGGGTCGAGGCTCGCGCCATTCAGCCGGTACGCGCAGCGGTTGAGGCTTTGCGTCGCGAGCTGCGTTTCCGGGGTGAGCGTGCCGCTATCGAGCGTGCCTGCGCGCGTCGGCACCACGGTGCCCGGCGTTTGCGGGATCGGCGACGCCACATAGGTGACCTGCCAGGTGAGCCGGGTGGTGTCGAGCTGGATCCTGACCAGTTCGCCGTCGCCGGCCCCGCCCGTGAAGACCGTCCCGTAGTCGAGCGACGACGGACACAGCGGCGCCTGGACCAGCGGCGCCGTGTTGTCGGTCGCCCCTCCGCACGCCGAGAGCAAAAGCGCGGCGCCCGCCATCGTCGTTCTGATGGTGTTCTTCATGGATCTCCTCCGCGGCGCTTCCGTTTGGAAGCGCCTGTCTTCTTATGGATTGCCAGGCTGGGCGGCCGCGCCGGACAGCGCGCCTACGCTGAAGTAGGGCGAGGCCGCAGCCGGTGTGATGGCGGCGCCCATCCCGATTCCGGACGAGGTCGACGCGAGGCCGCCGTTCGCCGAGCCTTGAATCAAGGCCGCGTACAGGCCGCCAGCCGCAATCAAGTCGCCCTGGTACGGCGCATTGCCGCTCTCTGCGAGGTGAATGACGCCGGGCGTCGACTGCCCATAGTCGAGCGTGAATGCGGTTTCAGGCTGCTGGGATGTCGGGTCGATGAACGATCCGGTGGCGCCGTTGATGACCGTTCCCGTGTACTTGAAGTTGGAGTCGGCCCCAGCATAAGTGCCGTCGATCGCGCCGCTCTTCAGTGCGGTTGCGTGGCTCAGGACGGCGATGCCGGATTCGTCGTCGACCTGTGCGTTGGTGAAGTAAGGCGCGGTGCCGGGAATCATGAGGCCGGTTCGCACGATCA
Organism: Caballeronia sp. LZ032; assembly: GCF_031451315.1. Classification (NCBI taxonomy): domain Bacteria; kingdom Pseudomonadati; phylum Pseudomonadota; class Betaproteobacteria; order Burkholderiales; family Burkholderiaceae; genus Caballeronia; species Caballeronia sp. LZ032. The sequence goes on along the minus strand of NZ_JARUXP010000001.1, from coordinate 1,765,069 downwards.
CCGGAATGGTTGCGCCGTTCAACTGGCCCAGAACCATATGCGCCGATGCAATGAGGCCGGCCTTCGGCAGCGTCATCGCGGAGAGCAGGGGGATCGTGCCGCTGAGGGCCTGGGCCGTCTGCTGCAGGACAGGCACGATGGCCGGGTCCACGAGTCCCACAGTGCCGAGGAGGCCTTGATTGCTCAAGGCGCCGGCTATGCCGTTGATCGTCGCAACGACGGACTGGATCTGGGACGGGCTGAAAAGCGCACTGAATTGCGTGCCGATCTGAGGTGCCGCTGCGCTGTCGAAGTACCCCGCCGGGTTGATAGCCCAGTCGCCGCCGGTGGTCAGACAGCCGGTGGCACTGGACGTGTAATTCGGATTGGCGGCATTCGTGCTCGTGCAATGTCCGTCTTTGTCAAATGATTCGTGGGTGATTGTGCCGCTGGTTGCATAGCCACCCGACGGCACGACATGGTATAGCAGCCCGTTATACGTTCCCTGAACGTCTGCCGGATTCATCGAGACACTGGAGAAACCGACGAACGGATAAAAATCGACGTGCCGGTTCGGAACCGCACCAACCATGGAAGGAACTTTCAAGATGCTCAATAGCGGATTCAGACTTTGGGGATTCGTATTCAGGGTACTTTTAACCTCGGCCAAGGTTTGCTGTAAAGCCGGTGTTTGCAGCGCGATCAGGACCTGCTGCACCATGTTCAGTTGATCCGGAGTAATGCCAACCGCACCAAAGCCTCCTCGGATAAACGCCCAGCCGATTCCCGCGAAACTGAAGGGCGGCGCGATCACATTATTCAGAAACGCGCTGGCGGTTTGCAAATCATTCGCATTCGCCAAAATACTCAAAAACTGCTGTAAGCCGGGATTCTGCGCGACTGTCGCCATGGCCGAATATCCGTCGAATTCCATCGTCGCGCCGGGAATGCCGCCCCCCGCGATGCCGAAGCCCAGGAGAATCGTCGGTGGATTGGCTTGATTGAAATCATTCGACGTGGAATAGCCGGAGTCACTGCTGCCAGGCATCAGCACGAATGCGCAACGGGTTTGTTGAGCGGTCGGAAGCGTGCCCGCGGGCGGATGGGTCAGATTGCCGGAAATCGTCACGCCCTTCCGAGTGGGCGTCAGCGTACCCGCAGCCAGCGGCACCGACGACTCCAGCCACTTCAGCGTGTAGGTCATTGCTGTCGCGTCGAGATGGAGACTCACCACCTCGCCGCTTCCAGTCCCGCCCAAATAGGTGCTGCCGGATATGGCCTGATCCGCCGGGCAAAGCTGTGCGCTGCTCGTTGGTGCGGAAACGGGCTGTCCCTGCGCTCCGCACGCCGATCCCGAACACTGCGGCACGTTGATGGCGGCGGGTTGGCTGACATTCCCGTCGCTGCACGACGCCAAAGTGGCGAGAGCGGCAACGCAGGCGAACCGGTTTCTAAAATGGCGGAGCGCCATTCTACGTCTCCTGATTTTCATTTTTAATTGAGCGCGCCGTCGATTATCGGCTGACGCAGCTTTTATGTCTCAATATCGTTCGCCGAATGCGAACGTCGAATTCATTATTTCGAACGTCATGCAATAACACTCATGATTGAAATTCGTTCCATGCGTCCGCAGCATGGCGATTGACGAAGGAATTTTTCGTAATGACTTATAACGGTCAGCATTCTGAAGCTGGATTCTGATAAAGGCGGTTTTCGGTGTCAATCGATGAAATCTTCTAAATCAGATGCTGAGGATAATCGGGCGAATTGAATTAAAAAACGGAACCGTTGCACCATTATTGTCACTAAGAAAATCGTGAATTAAATTCCGACTGAAAACAGGGAAGAAGGGTAGCGCGCCACGGCTCGAATTCCAGCCGGCGCTGCGCATAGGGGTGGAGCATGCCTCGACGTGAGCGATCAACGCGAAGGAACTCGCGCAGGTGGCGGAATGATTTGATGTGACGTGCTCAGATCCGAGCCGCGAAAAAAACATGGCCGGAAACGAAAAACCCCACGTCAGTGCGTGGGGTTCTTGCGTGCGATGCGCTTCGATCAGCGTCTCGCGAAAGAGGACCTTGGTGCCCAGGAGAGGACTCGAACCTCCACGGTGTTGCCACCGCTAGGACCTGAACCTAGTGCGTCTACCAATTCCGCCACCTGGGCCAAGGGGTACAGCGAGCCCGCTATTGTAGCGGGAACCGAAACCGTGTCAACCGAAAAGTCTGACGACTGGAGATGTTCAAAAACCCACCTGAAGCACCACCTGAAGCCGTCCGGAAACACGATCCCTGCACAAAAAGAAAAAGCCACCCGAAGGTGGCTTTTTCAAACATCTGGTGCCCAAGAGAGGACTCGAACCTCCACGGTGTTGCCACCGCTAGGACCTGAACCTAGTGCGTCTACCAATTCCGCCACCTGGGCAAGGGTGTGCTCTGCTTCAATTTCTTCAATTCGTTGGTGCAGACCGTTTTTGGCGGGTTGCTCAACAGCAGAGAACGCAATTATATCGACCGTATCGAGTCTGTCAAGCGTTTCCACCGGAGACGTCCGCAGCCTTGCCGGGCGCCGTGGAGCGGGCGGTGAGGTCCGTGGCGTCTGAATGGCGGGTGTTAGAATCAATCCGAATCAAGCGCACGATGCCAGCGAACGAGGCAAACGCGGAAGCAGGTGCGAACGGCAACACACGACGGCCGACTTTCCAGCCCAACGAGAACAACACGATCAAGCCCTTGAGCAAATATCCGTATCCGATTCCCAGCCGCGAAGAGATTCTCGGCGTGCTGCGCACGAGCGAGACTCCGCATGCCGCGAACGACATCGCCGAGGCGCTGTCGATCAAACGCCAGGAGCGTGAAGGATTTTTCAAGCGCCTGGCGGCCATGGAACGAGACGGGCAAATCCGGCTCGACAAACGTGGCCACTATCAACTCACTCATCCATCGAACTTCGTTGCGGGCCGCGTGCAGGGCCATCGCGATGGCTTCGGCTTCCTGATTCGCGACGACGGCCAGGACGACCTCTTCCTGCCCAACGGCGAAATGCAGAAGGTCATGCACAACGACCGCGTGCTGGCGCGCATCGTCGGCTATGACCGTCGCGGGCGGCCGGAAGGGCATATCGTCGAGGTCACGGATCGGGCCAACAAGCGCATCATCGGGCGGCTCATCAACGAGAACGGCGCGCTGATTCTCGTGCCCGAAGACAAGCGTATCGGCCACGACATCCTCATCACGCAGAACCCGAAGAAGGCGAAGGTCGGGCAGGTCGTGTCCGTCGACCTGACGGATTTCCCGAGCCGGCATTCGCAGCCGCTGGGACGGGTGGTCGAGGTGATCGGCGATATCGACGATCCCGGCATGGAGATCGAGATTGCCGTGCGCAAGTATGGCGTGCCGCACGAGTTCAGCGACGCCGCGCTCGCACTGGCGGCCAAGCTGCCGGACGAAGTGCGGCCGGTGGACATCCGCCATCGTGTGGATCTGCGCGACGTGCCGCTCGTCACGATCGACGGCGAAGACGCGCGCGACTTCGACGACGCCGTGTATTGCGAGCCGGTCACGGTCGGACGCGGGCAGGGTTTCCGCCTGCTGGTGGCCATCGCCGATGTCTCGCATTACGTGCGCCCGAACGAGGCGCTGGACGTCGATGCGCTCGACCGCAGCACGTCGGTGTATTTCCCGCGCCGCGTGATTCCGATGCTGCCGGAGAAGCTGTCGAACGGATTGTGTTCGCTGAATCCGCACGTCGACCGCTGCGTGCTCGTGTGCGACATGGTCATCACCGCGCGCGGCGAGATCAAGGCTTATCAGTTCTATCCGGGCGTGATGCATTCGGCGGCGCGGCTCACCTATACCGAAGTCGCGGCGGTGCTCACCAACACCAAGGGACCGGAAGCCGCGAAGCGCGCCGACATCCTGCCGCAGCTGCAGAACCTGCATGGCGTCTACAAGTCGCTGCACGCGGCGCGGCAGAAACGCGGCGCAATCGACTTCGATACGACGGAGACGTATATCGTCGTGAACTCGCAGGGCAAGATCGAGCAGATCGTGCCGCGTCATCGCAATGACGCGCACCGGCTGATCGAGGAATGCATGCTGGCGGCGAACGTCTGCGCGGCGGATTTTCTGAAGCGCAACAAGCATCCGGGCCTGTATCGCGTGCACGCAGGGCCGACCGAAGAGAAGCTGGAGAACCTGCGCACCTTCCTGCGCGGCGTCGGACTGACGCTGACCGGCGGCGCCAAGCCGCACGCGAGCGACTACGCCGCGCTGATCGCGCAGATCCGCGACCGGCCCGACGCGCAGATGCTCCAGTCGATGGTGCTGCGTTCGATGCAGCAAGCCGTGTACAGCCCGGACAACATCGGTCACTTCGGTCTGGCGTACGAGGCGTATGCGCACTTCACGAGCCCGATTCGCCGTTATCCCGACCTGCTCACGCATCGCGCCATCTATGCCATCCTGCAGGGCAAGAAGTATCTGCCGGAGATCGGCCACGAGGTGTTCCTGAGCACGGGTCTCACGAAGGCCGCGCGGGAGATGCAGAAGGCCGACGACACGGCGCGCGGTCGTGCGCGCAACAGCGTCGCGATCTGGGAAGAGCTGGGGCTGCATTGCTCGTCGAATGAGCGCCGCGCCGACGAAGCCTCGCGCGACGTAGAAGCCTGGCTCAAGTGCTACTTCATGCGCGACAAGCTCGGCGAGGAATATGGCGGCATGGTGAACGGCGTGACGTCGTTCGGCATCTTCGTGCAGCTGGATTCGCTGTTCATCGAAGGGCTCGTGCATGTGACCGAGCTCGGCTCGGATTACTTCCAGTACGACGAGATCAAGAACGAGCTGCGCGGCGAGCGCACGGGCATTCGCTATCGGATGTCGGATCGTGTGCGCGTGCAGGTGAGCCGTGTCGATCTCGATGCACGCAAGATCGACTTCCGTCTCGTGCGCGACGTGCCGGTCAAGCCGCCGGCGCGTGTTGCAGCGGCGGTGAGCGACGCGGCGGGCGGTGGTGGCTCAGGTGCGCGCGTGCGGCCGTTGTCCGACTCGCTGGTCGACGACGACGCCGTGCCCGGCACGCGTACCCGTGGCGGCACGAACAAGGGTGCGACGCTGGCGGCCGGTGCGCGCGGCGGTGCGGCGAAGAAGCGTGGCGCGGCGTCGAAGTCGGCGTCGCAGGGGCGGCCGGCGCGCAAGAAGCGCTGAAGCGTTTATCGAGCGGCGTGCAGTCCGCGCCGCGAGCCGTTACGCGCGGTCCGATGCTTCGTGCTTCGGGCCGCGTCGTGTTTTTATAGTTTTCAGCGAAGGTTCGAATCAGTCATGTCACGTCTCAAGGTTCTCTACGGATTTCACGCAGTCACCGCACGCTTGCGGGCGGATGCATCGTCGATCGAGGAGGTGCTGTACGACCCGTCGCGCAAGGATCGGCGCATGCAGGACTTTCTGCGGACCGCGAAGGAAGCTGGCGTGCGGCTGATCGCGGCGGACGAGTCGCGTCTCTGGGGGCTGGCGGGCAACATCCAGCATCAGGGCGTGGTGGCGCGCGCGAATGACCTGCCGCTCGCGCAGAATCTGGCCGAACTGCTCGACGGCATTTCGGGCACGCCGCTGCTGCTGGTGCTGGACGGCGTGACCGATCCGCACAATCTCGGCGCGTGCCTGCGCGTCGCGGATGCGGCGGGCGCGCATGCGGTGATCGCGCCGCGCGACCGGTCGGCGGGCTTGAACGCGACGGCGGCGAAGGTGGCGAGCGGCGCGGCCGAGAGCGTGCCGTACATCACGGTGACGAATCTGGCGCGGGCGCTGCGCGAACTGAAGGACGCGGGCGTGTGGGTGATCGGCACGGCGGGGGAGGCGACGGCGTCGCTGTACGAAACGAAGCTGGACGGCCCGGTGGCGATCGTGGTGGGCGCGGAAGGCGAGGGGATGCGCCGGCTCACGCGCGAAACCTGCGACGAGATCATGAATATCCCGATGGCGGGGACGGTTGAAAGTCTGAATGTGTCGGTGGCGAGCGGGGTGTGTTTGTTTGAGGCGGTGAGGCAGAGGGGGGTGAAGAAGTAGGCTTCTAGATAAAGGCACACGGTGGCTTCTCGTATGTTCGCTCTGTAGCCACCGCTGTACCATACTTGCGAGGACACGATCCTTTCCGCTGCACGAAAAATTAATGCGCGGGCCACCGACCGTCTGAAGTAAAGTTCGTTGAAGCCATCAGAAGATTTCTCCCACTCGGTGCCGATTCGAGTAGCATAACGCGAGAAATTCTTCTGAGAGCCGAGATTGACCCATTTCGGATGATCATCCCAGACACCTTCAAATTTCGCCAAATCGGTTTTTGTGAACATTTGAGCCTTCGGATGCTCTGTCTTAAAGCGCCGTTGCTCCGCAGCGGTAAGCTTGGATTGGGCATCCGCATATTGACCACGCACACGCTCATAAAACCACTTTGTCTCCCGCTGCTGACCCTTCTGCGCAGGGGCCCAGATGCGTCTTGCAAATCCTTCCATTCGTATATGGAATGGATGGTTCGAGAAAAAATCAGCGGCGTTTACTCGATTCTGGGTATTCGCATATTCTGAAATTCTTTGGACAATGGTCTCGCTTTGCAAGCTTTCGATGACGGACAATTTCATCTGAACGAAAATTTCTGACAGATCGGCTCGATCGCGTCTTTTCGTGTGAAACAGAGAAGCAGTTGTCTGGCCGCCATTCACGATCTGAAGGTCACATATTTTTGTTATAGACAAGCCTTCTTCTGACCTTCTCGTCTCAATGCTCTGGGCGGTGGCAGTAATTCCATTGTTGAAAGCGAAGAACATTCTTGGTTCACTAAGAATCGTCGCTCTAATGCCTTGGTTGACGTTGCCGCGCGCCTGCAAAAAAGTTCGTACATTTTGCTCAAGCAAACGCGCGCCGAATTTTTCGTATAAAGTCGCTAGAACGTCGGCTGGAATGATCGTCAGGTAAGACTGATACGTTTCGATGCCCAAGTGAGCTGGGAGACACGCCAAGCCCTTGCCAAACATCTGTTCGAAGTCTAGGTCCAGAGGCTCTTTGTGCCCTCTCGAACTCCGTTGTCGATAGATGCGCGATCCTGTCAATGATCTGCCGAAGTCTTTCTCTCACAGCACGAGGAGGCCGAGCTCGCGATTTTTTGATATCGATTGTCCACGCCTCATCAAGACTGTTCGGGAAATCGATTTGAACCCGAGCCAGTTTGGTAGCCTCCCCTTTAGGTACCAGCCGAAACCAGTCACCCCAAGCCATCAAACGTCCGTTCCGATAGATGTACGCACCTTGATTCGAAAGAAAGTCACTGCGACCGTCATAGAACTCGTATTCGCGCGAATTCAATCTTGAATGGTGCGGCAATACATACGGCTGCATACGAACTTCTGCCTGACCGATGCGTACCACTTCTTCCGGAAGTAGTTGGGTGGCGGAATTCTTCCTGCAGAAAGGATCGAAGGCGTCGATCGCGTGACCGTTGACCGTGATATGAAGCTTTTGATAAGACTTTACTTCACCCGCGAGGAATCTGTGAAATACCAGCGAAAGATGTCTGCGTAAGACGTCCAATTTTTCATTGACTATTTCGTCCCGACGTTCGCCTGCCTCGCGCTCAACGAGGCGGTCGAGGTCGCGCCAAATAACGGCAGTGCCGTGGACGTTGATGCAACTGACATAGGGGAGCAAGTCGATGTCGGTTCCGTCAAGAATCGAAAGAATCCACTCATCGAGTAAATCAATTCGATCGAGGTTCCACTCGGCTCCACAACGGTGTCCGTTCTTTACACTGACAACAGTTAGCGATCGACACTGAGAGAACGATGCCGTCTTCATCCCGAGGCCGAAACGACCAAGGTCATTCGACGCCCTTTCCTGTCTCGTGCTTACCGGTCCGTGGCGCATCGCATCGAGCAGTTCCTTCTCCGTCATTCCACGACCGTTATCAACGATAGCTACCAAGGGCTGCGTCCCCGAAAGATCGCATATCAGATTGATGTCATTGGCCCCCGCAGAGATATGTGTTCTCCAGCCGGACTCCCGCATCCGTTTCCTCGTGATGCACTACACCGAGATCGACGAAGCCGGCTCGCTCGCGGTGCTCACGGGCGATCAGGTGAGCGTCCATTACGTCGTGCCGGATGCGCCGCGCATCGAGCATGGCGAGCCGGTCGTCTATCAGCTGGTGCCGGAGGACAAGCGCGCCTGGCATGCGGGCGTCAGTTCATGGCAAGGCGCGACCGAACTGAACGCGTCCTCGATCGGCATCGAGAACGTGAACCTTGGTCCTATCGGTCCGACCGGTCCGCTCAGCGAAGGCAAGTGGCAACCCTATCCGCCCGCGCAGGTCGACGCTCTCATCCAACTCTCCCGCGACATCGTCGCGCGTTATCACATCCCGCCGACCCGTGTCGTCGGCCATAGCGACATCGCGCCGCAGCGCAAGATCGATCCGGGGCCGCTTTTTCCCTGGCGCACGCTGTACGATGCCGGCGTGGGCGCATGGCCCGATGCCGACGCCGTCGCCGCGCATCTCGCGGGCCGCGATCCGAAAGCGCCTTCCGACGTGCAGCCGCTGCAGGAGAAGCTGAAGCGCTACGGCTACGACGTCGCCACCGACGGCGTGCTCGACGACAGGACGCGCCGCGTCTTCAGCGCGTTCCAGATGCATTTCCGGCCGTCCGACTATGCGGGCAACGCGGATGCCGAAAGCGACGCCATCGCCCAGGCGCTGCTCGACAAGTACTTCAACCATTAACCCACTAACCCATTAACCCATTAACCCATTAACCCACTAACCCACTAACCCACTAACCCACTAACCCACTAACCCACTAACCCACTAACCCACTAACCCACTAACCCACTAACCGCCATGGGCGACACCTTCCTCACGCTGCGCACGCTCCACATGACCTGCGCAGGCCTCGCCATCGCCGGCTTCGTGCTGCGCTGGATCTGGATGCTCACCGGCTCACGCCTGCTCCACACGCGCCCGGCCAAAGTCCTGCCGCACATCGTCGACACGCTGCTGCTGCTGAGCGCAATCGGCCTGGTCGCGATCATCGGCTTCTCCGCGAACGCCGCCTGGCTCGGCGCGAAGATCGCGGGACTCGTCGTCTATGTCGTGCTCGGCACGCTGGCCCTGAAACGCGGCCGCACCAAAGGCGCGCGCGCCGTCTACGGGGTGCTGGCCATCGTGGTGTTCGCATACATCGCATCGGTGGCGCACAGCCACGATCCGCTCGGCTTCCTGCGCGCCTGGGCATGATCGGCGTGCGTCCCGCACGCACTCCGATAAAATTCCAGTTTCTCCTCTCGCGCAGCACCCTCCCATGACTCAAGACGAACTCAAGCAACGGGTCGGCCAGGCCGCCGCCGACTACGTGAACGCGAACGTGCCGGAAGGCGCGATCATCGGTGTCGGCACCGGCTCCACGGCCAACTGCTTCATCGACGCGCTCGCCCGCTCGAAGGCGCGCTATCGCGGCGCCGTGTCGAGCTCGCTCGCCACCACCGCGCGGCTCGAAGGCCACGGCTTCAAGGTGTTCGACCTGAACGAGATCGAGTCGCTGCCGGTCTACGTGGACGGCGCCGATGAAATCGACGCCAGCGGCGCCATGATCAAGGGCGGCGGCGGGGCGCTCACGCGCGAGAAGATCGTCGCGTCGGTCGCGGACGTGTTCGTGTGCATCGCCGACGCCAGCAAGCGCGTGGCCGTCATGGGCACGTTCCCGCTGCCGGTCGAAGTCGTGCCGATGGCGCGCACCGCGATCGGCCGCCGGCTCGCGGCGCTCGGCGGCGTGCCCGTGCTGCGCGTGGCAAAGGACGGCGCGCCGTTCATTACCGACAACGGCAACGAGATCATCGACGTGAAAGGCCTCTCCATCGACGATCCCCGCGCCCTCGAAGCCAGCATCAACGCATGGCCGGGCGTCGTGACGGTCGGGCTGTTCGCGGCGCGCGGCGCGGATCTCTGCCTGCTCGGCGCCGAGTCGGGCGTCGAGCGCATCGACTACGCGTAACCTCCGCCACGCAGCAACGCAGCACAAAAACAAAGGCCCGGCGCTTCGCAGCGCCGGGCCTTCTTTCTTCCGGAGAGACCGGATCAGTACGCGTTGCGTCCGATGAAGCCCTTGAACATCGTCATTGCGACGATCTTCACGTCGAACCAGAACGACCAGTTGTGGATGTAGAACAGGTCGAACTTCACCCGGCTCTGCATCTTCTCGACCTTCTCGGTCGCGCCGCGATAGCCGTTCACCTGCGCCCAGCCCGTAATCCCCGGCTTGATGCGATAGCGGAACATGTAGCCGTACACGAGATCCTTGTACAGGTCGTCATGTTCGAGCGCATGCGGACGCGGACCCACGACGGACATATGGCCGAACAGCACGTTGAGGAACTGCGGCAGCTCGTCGAGACTCGTGCGCCGCAGGAACGCGCCGACCTTGGTCACGCGCGGATCGTTGCGCGTCGCCTGCGTGACGTGTCCGGTGGTTTCCTTGTGCACCGCCATCGAGCGGAACTTGTAGATCGGGAAGGGCCGTCCGTCCGCGCCTTTACGCTTCTGCGTGAAGAACACCGGTCCCTTCGAGGTCGATTTCACCGCAATCGCGATCCCGATCAGCAGAGGCGAGAGCGCGAACAGGGCGGTCGCCGCGAACAGCCTGTCGAACAGGAGCTTCGGCCACATGCGCAGCGTGCTGACCGGCGAGGTCGTCAGGTTGATGGTCGCCAGGCCCGCGACATCCGTCATCGAATGGTTGAACAGCGAGATGCTGCGCGTATCGGGAATCAGCCGCAGGTTCACGAAATCATGCCGCAACGCGTGCACGAAGCGATAGATCGTATGTTCCTGCGAGAGCGGCAACGCGAGCCACACTTCGTTGATTTCCTCGGCGCGCACCTTGGCGACGAGTTCGTCGAAGTCGTTCAGCACCGGCAGGCGCGAACCGCCTGTGCCGATCGCACTCGTCGGCGCGTGCCTGACGCCGGTGGCGTGCAGTTCCTCGTCGCCGGTGGTGTCGAGCAGGCAGACCGGCGTGAAGCCCTGTTCCGGCGTGCTGCTCAGATGCGCGAGCAACGTGCGGGCGAAACCCTGCGCGCCGACAATGGCGACGCTGCGCTGATTCAGGCCGCGTCCGCGCATCGCACGCAGGCTGCTGTACACCGCGCACTTGATGCCGATGATCAATGCGCCGGTAATGACCGTCGAATAGGCGAACCACAGCCGCGATACCGAATCCATCCGGTGCAGCGTGAAGGCCAGCAGCAGGCCCGCGGCCACCACGGCCATCCAGGCGAGCGTCACGCGCGCCAGCATGACCGGCAGGGGCTTGCCGCGCCAGGTGTCGTACACGCCGAACGCGGGGAACAGCAGCAGCGCGAGAACGCAGTTGAAAGCAGTCAGCAGCCGTTCGATGTCGCTGATGTCGAGGGTGGCGAAGCGCATCGAATGCGCGATCAGGCCGCCGGCCACGATCAGCGATACGTCCAGGCAGCGTGCCGACCACGCAAACATGTTTTGATTTTTAGCTTGCATCATTGAACCATTAAACGCTGGAGGCCGATGCTGCCTCGGTGGCACGGAGACGCGGCAGCAGCCGGTCGAATTCACGCTTCACGAGGCCGTAGCACTCGCAGGCGCGGGCTTCGAGGCCTTCGCGATCGACGACCTTGATGCAGCCGCGGCTGTGATGGATCAGGCCCGCGTCATGCAGTTTGCCGGCCGCTTCGGTCACGCCTTCGCGACGTACGCCGAGCATGTCGGCGATCAGTTGCTGCGTCACCTGGAGTTCGTTCGACGCGGTGCGGTCGATCTCGATCAGCAGCCAGCGGCACAGCTGCTTGTTGAGCGAGTGGTGACGGTTGCATGCAGCAGTCTGCGCGACCTGGGTCAGCAGCGCCTGCATGTAGAGCAGCATCAGGCGGCGCAGGAAGTCGGAACGGCCGAACTGCTCGCGCAGCGCTTGCGCGCTCATGCGATACGCGAAACCGGGGCACTGCACTTGAACGCGCGTCGGCATGGTTTCACCGCCCGTCAGCACCGGCACGCCCGTCATGCCCTCGCGGCCCACCGCGGCGATCTCGACCGAGCCACCGTCTTCCATCGTATGGAGCAGCGAGATGATCGCCGTGGTCGGGAAATAGACGTGGTGGATGCGTTGGCCAGAATCGCACAGCAGTTGTTCGGTGCGCAGCTGGACGAGTTCGAGATGCGGAGTCAGTGCCTGCCATTCGTGGGCCGGAAGTGCGCCAAGCAGGTGATTGCCGTGCAGGTCGGACTGGAGGGTCAGCATGATTGGTTCTCTCGTAACTTCGCGCGTTGCGCTTCACATTTTTATTTACTGGTGTGACCGTTCTCTGAATCGATCGCTCGTGCGGCCTTGATCGAAAACGCTTCATCCCAGCCCCGTAGCAATCCGTCGACGGTGTTCTGTTTTTGTTCTGGCCGCCTTTCGGACCGCGAGAGCTTTATAGCGAGGACTGTGCCAGTGTGGGCAATCGCAATGCTGGCGGGGCCTCGTTGCACGGGACAATTTCTTGATGCACCGCAGCGCACCGTTTTTGTTTCAGTATTGAACATGGGTGGTCTTAGGAATCCGTGTGCGCCCCGATTCGTTTCATCAGTCCAATCCCTTCCGAAGGAGGGAAAGACAGGCCAGAGGACCACGCAACAAGCATCGTCACTCGACAGAGCCTGAACATCACTCCTTCTTTCGTAGGGTCAAAGAAAAATGATTCATCCGTGTTCCATGGCTTGAGTGGGGCAGCGATCACGTTGTACGAAAGGCGCCTGTTGATTCCTGTGGAGTCGTTGATGGGTAAGGCTTTGCGCTCGCACCAGGAAAGCAGCCATGAAAATGCGCATCGCGCGGAAACGTTGCGTGCGTTGCACGTGATGAAAAGTGTCGGGAAGCAGAACTCGACCAGGGCATGCATTCAACGGTTCCGCAGTTGAATGACGGCCCACACGCCGCTTGCATGAAGGCACGAACGCAACACGGATTGCCTTGGCGATCGTAAAACGTTTGCTCTGCGATCGTCGGATCAAAGCCATGCGGCGAGCATGAACGCACATCGCTCCGATGCATCGAAATGTTTCATCGAGGACAATGCTGGCGCTGTGTCATTCGACAAGCGCAAAAGATGCCTGGCCGACATCACGGCGTCATGTTTTCACGCTTGAGCCGTATCAGGTAAGCGATTGAAAAAGCCCTTGAAACATAGGCTCAAACGTGTTTTAAAGCGAATGCTTCAAAACACGACTCATCTCGAGTCCGATTGCCTTGTCGAATGCGTTTTGAATGATCAACAGACGATATCGGCAAGTGGAGGAACGACTCGTGCGTAGGACTCTTCGATGAGGTCGAACGAAGCATCGCAGAGGTCCTCTCGGCCACGCGACAACGCACGTGCAAGACGGCATTGCAACACCATCGTCTCGCTGGCGATCTTGCGTGCGCCCGCATGCGCGGACAACGGAATGTCGAAGCCCTGCTCGCGCATCCATTGCAGGTAGTGCGCCAGCAATTCGAAGTTCGCGCCAAGCTGCTGCATCACGTTGAACGCATAGTGACGCGCATACGCTTCGCCGCGTTCGAGCATGGTTTCGACATGTGCGGGAAACGCCTGGCGCCAGCGCGAGATCGGGTTATGCAGCGGGCGGCGCAGCAGATGCATGCACAGCAGGTCGGCCGAGGTCTCCGCGAGTGGTGTGCCCGTCAGTGCATCTCTCACATGTTTGACGAATTCGACATGGGGAAACAGCGCCGCGGATGTCGCGGCGGGGCGCAGAATGCCGTCATAGTCGGCGCCGTCGAGCAGGTGATAACCGGTGTGATGAAAGTAGCCGAGGCGGCGCGCACCGGGATCGATCACATCGATGCCGATGGTCGTGCGCGCATGTTCGCGATGATAGGCATCGGCACGGGTATCGGGCAGAAAGAAGGCATCCGTCTCGAGCAGGACGATGTTGGCGCGGCGTGTCTGCACGAGCGCGCGTTCTTCGAGCGAGTCGAATACCGCGAGTTCCTGCACCTGCAGGCCATAGAGCTTTTCGATATCGTCGGGAGGAAATTTGCCGAGTGTGAACTGGTCGTCTTCGAAGTCCTGAGTGACGCTGAATGCGAGCGCCGCGCGCGGTTCGAAGCCGTTGCCGTGCAGCAGTTCGATCCACAGGTCCACGGGCGCCATGCCTTCACGCCAGATGCGCTCACCGCGATGCAGCGCATGCGCATGATGACGCCGTGCACGCAGGCGCAGAGGGTCGAGTGACACGACGCGGGAACGTCCCGCGTTCGAACCCGTCACACCGCTCGTATGGAACGCGCTCATGCCGTTACCTCGGACCGGGAAAACCGGCGTCCGATACCGCGGGCGCGCAAAGCGGGCGGGCTTGTGGTTGTGCGTCTTTGTCGCGTTCGATGGCGGTATGCATTTTGATTTTCCCATGAAGGTGCCGGATGACGCGAGTGCTATCGACGCATGCGCGCGCACGCGGCTGACCGATGAAGGACAGTCGCGTGAGGCCATGTTGGTCGAGCTGGCGTCTTTGTTTCCCCGGACGCCTCTTTTGCGTGTGGTCGGCCCTATTTGAAGCGGCGCGGCGTTTCGGGTCGGTGCGATGGCGCACTGTGCCACGAGGGGCCGGGACGTAAGGTTGAATCGTCGCAACGCCGGTTAATCCCGGTCTCGCCTGGAGATAATCAATGAACTGGAAAACGCTGGATTTCGAACAACTCACTGCGCGTGAGCTTTATTTGATTTTGCGCGCGCGCAGTGCGGTGTTCGTCGTCGAACAGTCGCATGTGCATCTTGATCCCGATGGACGCGATGAAACCGGCCTGCATGTATTCGCGGCGGAAGACATGAGCCGCTCGATGCCGGTGCTCGCCTATGCGCGCATTCACGGAGGCGATGCGGAAGAACCTGAAGTTGTGGTCGACAAGATCCTGACGAGCCCGCTGCGCCGCGGCGACGGCACCGCGCATGCGCTGATCGAGCGCGTGCTGGCCGTGGCCGCCGAACGCTGGCCGGGCCGCGGCGTGCGCCTGACGGCGCCGGTGAGTCTGCGCGGCTTCTATGAAGCCTTCGGCTTTCGCAAGACCGAAGGACCGTTCCTCGAACACGGCATGCCGTTCATCGGTCTCACGCGCAAGAGCCGGCAGTCGCGCGAAACGGCGAGCCCCTCCCGCGTGCAGTTCGCGGGGCCCGTCGACTACACGAGCACGTTCGAATTGCTGTAGCAGTCCGCAAGGAAAGGTTCAGCAACATAGGTAAGTAAGGGCAGCGGCCGCCGGGCAAGCGCACGGCATGGCCGAAACACCGGCGGCATCACGGGCGAGAGCCTGTCGGGCATCGAGGCAAGAACAACCACACAGGGCGGCAAGCGCCGCTCCGAAACACGCCTCGACCACAATAAGAACAACGCCGCCGGCGCAAGCCGGCGCGCGTGCAAACGACACTTTCATGCGAATAGTCCATCTCGCCAACCATGCGCAGACGATAGGCAACGGCACCGTCAACATGATGGTCGACCTTGCCTGCGTGCAGGCGCGCATGGGCCAGGAGGTCGTGGTGGCATCGTCGGGAGGCGGATTCGAGCCGCTGTTGCGGCGCCACGGCATCACGCACATTCCCTTGCAGCAGTCGCGCCAGCCCTGGCGCGTGCCGTCGATGATCGCGGGCTTCAATCGCCTCATCGACCGCTTCGATCCGGACATCGTGCACGCGCACATGATGACCGGCGCGCTCATCTCGCGCTTCGGCAGCATGCGGCGGCGCTTCGCGCTCGTCACCACGGTGCATCACGAGTTGCAGAAGAGCGCAGCGCTGGTCCGTGCCGGCGATCGCATGGTCGCCGTCAGCCAGGCCGTGGCGGACGATCTCGAGGCGCGCGGCATCGGCGCCGGACGCCTGTCGATCGTCCTCAACGGCGCGGTCGGCGCGCCGCGCCTCGTCCTGCGGCCCGCCGCCCGGCCGGTGAGGTTGCGGCACCCGAACATCGTGTGCGTGGCCGGGATGTATCGGCGCAAGGGCATCGCGGATCTGCTGCAGGCATTCGCGCACGTGCGTGAGCAGGCCGCCGGCCAGACCGAATTCCTGCCGGAGCCGCATCTCTACCTCGTCGGCGACGGTCCCGATCGCGGCTCCATGGAAGCGCTCGCGGCCGAGCTCGGCATCGCGGAAGCGGTGCATTTCACGGGCTTCGTCGCCGATGCGCGGCCGTATCTCGCCAGCGCCGACGTGTTCGCGCTGCTGTCGCATCAGGATCCGTCGCCGCTGGTGATCGCCGAGGCGCGCGAGGCCGGCTGCGCGATCGTCGCGACGCGCGTGGGCGGCATTCCGGAAATGCTGGACGGCGGCGCCGCGGGCGTGCTGGTGCCGCCGGGCGAGCCCGCACAGGCGGCGGCGAAGCTGCACTGGCTGCTGATCGACGGCCAGGCGCGCGGCCAGTACGCGGCGCGCGCGCGGCAAAACCTGCAGCAGCTTTCGGTGGAACGGGTGAGCGGCGAATACATGGCGATCTATCAGCACACGCTCGCTGAGCGCGAATCGCTGCGCCGCCGCCAGGGCGCGATGGACGCGCGCCGCGCTCGCGCACCCGATGGCGCCGTATGAGCGGAAACCCGGCGAATCGGCAAAAGCGGCACAAAAAACCGGCTGACTATCCGCCTGGCGCAAGCGGCGGATCATACAAAAGACACATGCCAACAGAGGAGCGTTCGCGTTCGCACAGAAAGCCTACGAGATGCTTGCTCAAATGAGTGCATGAACGGTCCGACCGTCGTCCGGGCCGCCAGATCGACCGCTTGCGCCGCGCTGCGACGCCGCCATTCTTCAGTTTCCCTGACGAATGCCGGCGCGCGCGCGGCGCAAGCGCAGGACGGACACGTGCCACGGCGGCGTGAAGCGGTAAGAACGACACACCAGCGTCGACGTCGAAGCCAAAGGGATTACCCTGTCAGGAATTTCCTAACTGGCATTCGAAGCAACGAAGACGCAACGTATCAAGCATGACGAATTGACTGAGGGTCGTTCGTCGTGCCTTTCGCAGTCCGGGGAAAGCGAAAGTGATGCGCCCACACACACGGCTACGGATCAGGCGAGAAGGGGAGAAGCGAGATGGATGAAAACAAAGAGCGATCGCTGGTGGCAAAGGTGATGGACGGACTCGTCTCCGGGATCGTCGAGCAGAAATACGGCGCGATATTGCCGCCGCAAGACATCCTCTCGAAAGAGTTCGACGTCAGCCGCACCGTCATGCGAGAGGCGCTCTCGATGCTGCTGGCGCGGCATATGCTGGATGTGCGGCCCAAGACGGGCACGCGCATCCGTCCAATGAGCGACTGGCGCCTGATCGATGAGGACGTGGTCAGCTGGCGCTTTCGCGCGAAGCCGGATCAAACCTTTCTGCGCGATGTAATCGAATTCCGGATGCTGATCGAGCCGCGCGCGGCGGCGCTGGCGGCGGCGCGCGCGACGCCCGACGAGATCGCGGGCATCCGCGATGCCTTCGATGCGCTGTCGGGCATGCAGGTCGGCGAGCCTGAGTACCAGGCGGCCGACGAGGTGCTGCACACGCGCATCGTGGCCGCGAGCGGCAACCAGTTCTTCCGTCAGATGACGGCCATCGTGCGCGGCGCGCTCGTGACGGTGAACCCGATCGTCGACGGTATCGAGTCCGTGCGCGAAGCGACGCTCGCCGCGCAGCGCAGCGTGGTCGAGGCGATCGAGGCGAAGGATCCGGGCGCCGCCGAGGCCGCGACGCGAGCGCTGGTGGACCTGGCGGCCGAGGAAGTGGGCCGTGCGTTCTCGCTGGAGCGCGTCAACAGCCAGCCCGCGCCCGCCACGCCGAACGTGAATGCGTCGGCCGGGGCGGCGTGAAGGGTCGATAGACAGCGCCTGAGCAAAGCGCTCGCCGAGCAGAGAGCCGGGACACGTCCCGGCTTTTTGTCGTCTGCGCCTTTAGTGAAATCGCCATGCCATGCAATCAGGCACACTGCGTCGCACGACGAACATCGCACAGGGAGGGAGTTTTGCCGGAGATCACTATCGACAGCGGCACGCGCGAGGTGCGCTGGGGCATCGTCGGCGCAGGACGCATTGCGCAGCGCTTCGCCGACAGTCTCGCGCACGTGCCGGGCGCGCGTCTCGCGGGCGTCTGGTCGCGCCGCGAAGAGCCGGCGCGTGCGCTCGCCGGCCGCTGCGGCGCACAGGCCCGCGAAAGCTTCGACGCGCTGCTCGACAACATCGACGCGCTCTACATCGCGACGCTGCAGGACAGCCATCCGCACTATGCGTTGCGCGCCTTCGCGGCGGGCAAGCCGGTGCTGTGCGAGAAGCCCGCTGCCGTGAATGCGCGCGCGCTGCAGCAGATGATCGACGCGGCCCGCGCCGCGAAGCTGCTCTTCATGGAAGCGATGAAGCCGCCGTTCTATCCGCTCTATCAGCGCCTGCGCGCGCACTTGCAGGCGGACGGCATCGGCGAGATCGGGCTGGTGCGCGCGGGCTGCTCGATCGCCAACGTGCCGTCCGATCATCCGTCGTTCTCGCTCGAGGCAGGCGGCGGCGCGCTGCTGGATATCGGCGTCTACGAGGCATTTCTCGCGGTCGACTGGCTCGGCGAGGCACTCGACGTGCAGACCATCGGCCGGCTGGGGGAGACGGGCGTCGATGTCTTCGCGAGCCTGAACGTGCGCCACGAGCGCGGCATCGCGCAGCTGTTCTGCGGTCTGGATCTGCAAGGCCGCGGCGATGCGCTGATCGGCGGCACGCGCGGCACCGTGACCATCCATGAAAACTGGTGGAATCCGGTGCGCGCGACCATCGCCTACACGGATGGCCGAAAGGTCGAGCTGGACGAGCCCTTCAGCGGTGGCGGCCTCAATTACGAAACCGCCCATTTCTGCGAGCTGCTGCGCGCAGGCGCAACGGAAAGCCCGATCATGTCCCACGCGACCTCGATGCGCATGATCGCCATCATCGATGCCGCGCGGCGCGACCTGAACCTGCGCTTTCCCTTCGAAACCGACTGAAGCCGGCGGCGTGCGCGTTCAATGACGCCCGGGCAGCGCGAGACGCCGCTCGAAGCGCCGCTGCACGAATTCCAGCACGCTGCACAGCACCCAGTAGACGAAGGCGGCCGCGAGATAGAGCGGCAGCGGCTGGTAGGTCGCCGCGATCACTTCCTGGGCGCTGCGCAGGAGTTCGGTCACGGTGATGACCGACACCAGCGACGTGTCCTTGATGAGGCTGATCAGGCTGTTCGACAGGCTCGGCACCGCGATGCGCAGCGCCTGCGGCCCGATCACGAAGCGCAGCGTCTGCGTGCGCGACAAGCCGAGGCTATAAGCAGCCAGCCACTGGCCGCTGTTGATCCCGAGGATCGCGCCGCGCATGCTTTCCGACAGATACGCGGCCACGTTCGCCGACAGCGCGATCACGCCGGCGGGCGTCGGCTCGAGCGAGATGCCGAGGCTCGGCAGGCCGTAATAGATCACGAAGATCTGCACGAGCAGCGGCGTGCCGCGCATGACGCTTACATAGCATCGCCCGAGCGCGACCAGCGTGCGGTTGGTGCTGATGCCCATCAACGCCAGCACGACGGCCGCGATGAGGCCGAAGAACATCGAGTAGAGCGCGAACTTGATCGTCAGTACCGCGCCTTGCGCCAGGACGGGCGCCGATTGGACGAGCAGGGAAGTCGTGGACATGAACGGGAATGCAGTGAGGAAAGGGTGCAACTGGAATCGCATTCGAGCGCAACCGGCCTTGGCGGCGCGCACGAAGGGCCCATCTTAAACCGTCGCGGCAAAAGGCAAGGGCGGCACCGTCGCCGATGCCGCCCTCAAGCGCCCCTGCAAAATGCGGCTTACCTGGCCGGTTTCGTCACGTCGATGCCGAACCACTTGTCCGAGATCTTCTTGAAGGTGCCGTCGGCTTCGAGCTGGGTCATCGCGTCGTCGATCGCCTTGGCGAACTTCGGATTGCCTTTCTTGAACGGAATGCCCGACGGATTGCCCGGGCCCACATTCGCGCCGGTGCGCAGCGGCAACTGCGAGTTCTTCAGCAGGTAGGCAAGCATCAGGCGGTCATTCAGGGCGGCGTCGAGGCGGCCGGCGGCGAGGTCGCGCAGATACTCGGGCGCGCCCGGATAGGTCTTCACGTCGATGCCCGGCACCGACTTCGCCATGTCCATGTAGTTCGTGCCGAGACCGACGCCGAGCTTCTTGCCTTTCAGTTCATCGAGCGACTTGAACTCGCGCTTGTCGTCGTTGCGCTGGATCAGCTGCGCGTTCGAATACGTGTAGGCCGGCGAGAAATCGAGCGTCTGCTTGCGCGCATCGGTGATGCCAACCTGGTTCACGATCACGTCGAACTTGCCCGCCTGCAGGCCGGCGATGATGCCGCTCCATTCGGTCGTGACGAATTCCGGCTTGACGCCGAGCTTGGCGGCGACGGCCTTGGCGATGTCGACGTCGTAGCCGACCAGTTCGCCGTTGGTCGCCTTCGAGTTGAACGGCGGGAAGGTGCCTTCCAGGCCGATGCGCAGCGTGCCGCGCTGCTTGACCTGATCGAGCAGGTCTTCCGCGTGCGCTGCGCTGGTGACGGCAGTGAAGGCCGCGCCGATCAGGCTGGCGGCAACGAGTTTCCTGAGCGTGGACAGTTTCATTGTGTTGTTCTCCTCTGGTGGCCAGGGCGAGGGCGTCGAGCCCCTCCCTTCATGCAACGACAAGTGCGGCGATCATAGTGAAAATGCAATCGCCGTGTCAGATCGTTTGTTCATTTCTATATTCCTCACGCGAGGGCTTCGACGCATTCCTTGACGAGCGCCGGGCCGCGATAGATGAGCCCGGTATAGACCTGCACGAGCGACGCGCCCGCGGCGAGTTTGGCGCGTGCATCCGCGCCCGAGAAAATCCCGCCTACGCCTATGATCGGCACCTCCGTGCCGACTTCCGCACGCAGCTTGCGGATCACTTCGTTGGATGCGTCGAAAACCGGCCGTCCGGACAGGCCGCCGGCTTCTTCGCCGTTGGGCATGCCGGTGACAGCGGTGCGCGACAGCGTGGTGTTGGTGGCGATCACGCCGTCGATCCTGTGAGCCAGCAACGTGCCCGCGATCGACTGGATCTGTTCGTCGTCGAGATCGGGCGCGATCTTCAGCGCGAGCGGCACGAGCTTGCCGTGCAGGTCGGACAGGCGCTGCTGCTTGTCCTTGAGCGCGCCGAGCAGGGCATCGAGTTCGCCCGCGCCTTGCAGCTGACGCAGGTTCTTCGTGTTCGGCGAGGAAATGTTGATGGTCACGTAGCTCGCGAACGGATACACGCGTTCGAGGCAGTAGAGATAGTCGTCGGCGGCGCGCTCGATGGGCGTATCGGCGTTCTTGCCGATGTTGAGACCCAGCACGCCGCGATAGCGCGCGGCCTGCACGTTGGCGACGAACTGGTCGACGCCGCCGTTGTTGAAGCCCATCCGGTTGATGAGCGCACCGGCTTCCGGCAGGCGGAAGATGCGCGGACGCGGATTGCCGGGCTGCGCGCGCGGCGTCACGGTGCCCACTTCGATGAAGCCGAAGCCGAGCGCGGCGAGCCCGTCGATGCAGGCGCCGTCCTTGTCGAGGCCGGCCGCGAGCCCGACCGGATTGCGGAACGTGATGCCCATGACGGTGCGGGGCGAATCGGCGCCACGGGTGGCGAGTACGCTGGCGAGGCCGGTGCGGCCGGCGGCGCCCAGCATGCGCAGGGTCAGGTGATGTGCGTCTTCCGCGTCCATCTTGAACAGATGCGAACGCGCGAGCGGATAAAGGGAACTGAACACGAAAGGAACGCCGGCGAGGGCGAATTATTGTTTGAGGCCGCTATTTTAGCGGCTTCTTCCGGTGGTTTTTTTTCAACGCCTAGCGGGGCTGTCCCGGAGCGTGGATGCGTCCGGGCATCGGCAAGGTGCCGGCGGACTGCGTGTTGAGCGGATCGAGCAGGCTCCAGGCGCCGTCGATCAGGCCTTCGAGCGGGCGGAAATTGGCCTTGTAGGCCATCTTCTCGCTTTCGCGGATCCAGTAGCCGAGATAGACGTGCGGCAGGTCGAGGCTGCGCGCCTGCTCGATCTGCCACAGGATGTTGAAGGTGCCGTAGCTGGTCTTCGGCTGGTCCGGCTCGAAGAAGGTGTACACGGACGAGAGCCCGTCGCCGAGGATGTCGATCATGCTGATCATGCGCAGCTCGCCGGGTTCGTCGGGATGGCCCGGATGCGCCGGCTCGCGGAATTCGACCAGGCGCGAATTGATCCGGCTTTGCAGCAGGAACTGCTCGTACTGGTCACGGCTGTCGCGGTCCATGCCGCCGCCGGCATGCCGAGCCGATTGATAGCGCATGTAGAGCGCGTAATGTTCCTCGTCGTAGTGCAGTGGCGCGACGCTCGCAATCAGGTTGCCGTGCAGCTTCCATACGCGTTTCTGCGCCCGGTTCGGCACGAAGCGCGCGACCGGCACGCGCACCGGCACGCAGGCGCGGCAGCCGTCGCAATAAGGACGATAGGTGAACACGCCGGAGCGCCGGAAGCCGGCCTTGACGAGTTCGGTGTAGACGTCGGAGTTGATGAGATGGCTCGGCGTGGCGACCTGCGAGCGTGCGACGCGCCCGTCCAGATAACTGCACGGGTAAGGCGCTGTTGCATAGAATTGCAGCGCGGAAAGCGGTGACAGCGGCAGCTCGTTCGGATGTGTCACGTTAGCGGCTCTCGCAGGCGTCGTCTCGTCTTGGCCAGCCGTTACGCGCGCTGCGGCGCGCGTGCGGTGACGGCGTTTCAGTGTTTGCGTTGCGGTGAATTCTCAACGAGAAACCCGGACATGACCGGGTCATCACGCTGGAGGCATTCAGCGTGCCAGCACTTCGAGCAAGACGGATTTGTCGAAGCGCCAGCCGATGGCCGGTTCCGCCGCCGCGCGCCTCAGATGCGTGACGAACGCACGGCGGGCAATCTCACGGCCCCCGAGCGACGCCAGATGCGACGTGTTCTGCTGGCAGTCTATCATCACAATCTGGTGACGACGCAAGTGTCCGACGAGTGCCGCAAGCGCGATTTTCGAGGCATCGGTACGGTGCGCGAACATTGATTCGCCGAAGAACATGCGCCCGAACGACACCCCGTAAAGCCCGCCCACGCGCACGCCGTCGTGCCAGGTTTCGATGCTGTGCGCGTTGCCCGCGCGGTGCAGCGTCGTGTAGGCGTCCACGATATCGCTGGTGATCCAGGTGCCGCGCTGGCCGTCGCGGGGCGTGTCGGCGCAGGCGCGCATCACCGCGGCGAAATCGTGGTCCACGCGCACTTCCCAGAGCGGATCGCGGAGCACGCGCTTGAGCGTCTTGCGCAGCGAATCCGACACCTTGAACTCCGCCGGATACAGCACCATGCGCGGATCGGGGCTCCACCACAGCACCGGCTGGCCATCCGAATACCACGGGAAGATACCGCGTCCATAGGCATCGATCAGCCGCGACGGCAGCAGGTCCGCGCTTGCGGCAAGCAAGCCGGGCGCGCCGCTCGACGCGCCGAGCGCACGTTCGACGGGCGGAAAGGGATCGTCGTCAACGAGCCAGGGAACCATGTTCTCGAAAGGAGGCGGCGGGCGGGAGCGAGGTCGCTATGAAGTGAAGATCAGCCGTCGCGCAGCGTGCGGAAGATGTCGCCGGTATGCAGCGTGAAATTGCCGGCGGCGCGGTCGGCGAAGAAGAAACGCAGCGTCTGGCCAACAGTCGGAAAAGCGATCTCGTCCCAGGGAATCTCGCTCTCCGCGAACAGTTTCACTTCCAGGCTTTCTTCGCCGGGGTCGAGGTCCAGGTCGAGCAGGCGCGCGAGATAGAACAGATGCACCTGATGCACGTGCGGCACGTTGAGCAGCGAGAACAGGCTCTGGATCTCGACGCGCGCGCCGGCTTCCTCCAGCGTTTCGCGCGACGCGCCTTCGCTCGTCGTCTCTTCCATCTCCATGAAGCCGGCCGGCAGCGTCCAGTAACCGTAGCGCGGTTCGATCGCGCGGCGGCACAGCAGCACCTTGTCGTCCCACACCGGCACCGTGCCCACGACGTTGCGCGGGTTCTGATAGTGAATCGTGCCGCAGTGCTCGCAGACGTAACGCTCGCGGTTGTCGCCGGGCGGAATGGCGAGGCCGACTTCGTGGCCGCAGACGGAGCAGAATTTCATGGAAATGGCGGTGGAAAGTGTGGTGCGAGTGTATCACCGCACCGGGGCGTTCAAGGCACGGGTCGCGGCGGCGCGCGAGTGCGGATCGGCCCGGCAGGCTTGATGCGGAAGCGCTTGCGCCTGCCGGGTGGCCGGGCTTGTCGTTACAATAGTTGACCAGAATCAGTGCTTCCACTCATCCATTCATCCATGCGGGCGCCGGCCGCCCGACCTTCACGCGGGCGTCGCGCGCCCGGAGCGATCTCCATGTCATCCACGCCTGCCGCTTCCTCCCGTCCTCCGATGCTCGCCACCGCCGCCGCACTCGGCCGCCTGCTCGATGCCGCGCGCCGCGTGGACGGCCATGAACGGATCGATACGCTCGACGCCGCCCATCGCGTGCTCGCGGCCGATGTGATCTCGCCGCTCGACGTCCCGCCGATGCACACCAGTTCGATGGACGGCTACGCGGTCCGCGCCGCCGACCTCGCGCACGCGGCCGACGGCGCGCCCGTGACGCTCGAGGTCTCGCAGCGCATTCCGGCGGGACAGGCCGCCGAGCCGCTCGCGGCGGGCACCGCGGCGCGCATTTTCACGGGCGCGACGGTGCCGCCCGGCGCGGACGCCATCGTGATGCAGGAGATGGTGCAGGCGACGCAGACCGAAACCGGCAGCCGTGCCGCTTTCACGCAGACGCCGAAGGCGGGCGAATGGATCACGCGGCAGGGCGCCGATATCGAGCGCGGCTCGGTCATCCTGCGGGCGGGCACGCGCCTGACGCCGCAGGCGCTCGGTCTGGCTGCGTCGGTGGGCTGCGCAAAACTGGACGTGGTGCGGCCGGTGCGGGTCGCGATCTTCTTCACTGGCGACGAACTGCGCATGCCCGGCGAACCGCTCGAACCCGGCGCGATCTACAACTCGAATCGCTTCACGCTGCGCGCGCTGCTCGGCCGGCTGGGCTGCGAAATGACCGATTTCGGCATCGTCGCGGACCAGCTCGACACCACGCGCGAGACGCTGCGGCGCGCGGCCGCCGGTCACGATCTCATCCTGACGTGCGGCGGCGTGTCGGTCGGCGAGGAGGATCACGTGAAACCCGCGGTCGAGGCTGAAGGCCATATCTCGATGTGGCAGATCGCCATGAAGCCGGGCAAGCCGCTCGCCTTCGGCGCGGTGCGGCGCGAAGGCGCCGCGGCGGAGCGCGGCGGCGAAGCGTTTTTTATCGGTTTGCCGGGCAATCCGGTGTCGAGTTTCTGCACCTTCCTGCTGTTCGTGCGTCCGTTCCTGCTGCGGCTCGCGGGGGTGACCGACGTCGCGCCGCGGGTCTATTCGATGCGCGCCGACTTCAGCCAGAAGAAGGGCGATCGCCGTAACGAATTTTTGCGCGCGCGCGTGAACGAAGCGGGCGGCCTCGATCTCTTTCCCAATCAGAGCTCGGCCGTGCTGACCTCGACCGTCTGGGGCGACGGCCTCATCGACAACCCGCCGGACCACGCCATCCGCGCCGGCGAGAGCGTGCGCTTCATCCCGTTTTCAGAACTCATGCGGTAAGGATCAGGCTGGACATGAAAGTCGAACTGAGATTTTTTGCGAGTGTGCGCGAGGCGCTGGGCGTCGCCAACGAAACGGTGACGGTGCCGGAATCCGTGGTCAATGTCGGCGACGTGCGCACCTGGCTGCGTTTGCGCGGCGGCGCGTGGGCGGACACGCTGGCCGAGGGCCGCGCGTTGCGCATGGCGTGCAATCACGTGATGACGGATCCGTCGCAGCGCATCACCGAAGGCTGCGAGGTGGCGTTCTTTCCTCCGGTCACGGGCGGCTGACATGACGAGCACCTCTCGAATCCGCGTACAGGAAGCCGATTTCGACATCAGCGCCGAAGTGGCCGCCCTGCGTGCCGACAATCCCAAGGTGGGCGCGGTCGCCTGCTTCGTCGGCACGGTGCGCGACCTGAACGAAGGCAGCGTCGTCGAAACCATGGAGCTCGAACACTATCCCGGCATGACGGAGAAGTCGCTGGAAGCCATCGCGGCCCAGGCGCGCGAGCGCTGGCAGGGTTCGGACGTGCTGATCGTGCACCGCGTGGGAAAGCTGAAGCCGCTCGATCAGATCGTGCTCGTCGCGACCACCGCGATGCATCGGGCGGCCGCGTTCGAATCGTGCGCGTTCGTGATGGACTATCTGAAGACGCAAGCGCCGTTCTGGAAGAAGGAAAAGACTGAAGCCGGCGAGCGCTGGGTGGATGCACGCGAGTCC
Organism: Caballeronia sp. LZ032; assembly: GCF_031451315.1. Classification (NCBI taxonomy): domain Bacteria; kingdom Pseudomonadati; phylum Pseudomonadota; class Betaproteobacteria; order Burkholderiales; family Burkholderiaceae; genus Caballeronia; species Caballeronia sp. LZ032. Next base: position 1,738,640 of record NZ_JARUXP010000001.1, on the reverse strand, counting down.
GACGATCGCGCGCTCACCCGCTGGCAGACCTGAGCGGACTGCGCGGCGTCAGGACCGGTCCACGGGCTTGCCGACGAAGCGGCCCGGAAACGCCTCGGCGCCGGGACGCTCGGGGAAACGCGGCTCCGGTTGGTCGCCGCTGCGTCGCCGTTTGAGCGCCGCGAGCAAATCCTGCTGCTCGGCAGGAACCTGATAGTCCCAGCCGAACTTGCTCAATTGCAGGCTCTGCGCGATGCGCAGCGCCGGTTCCATGAACTGCACGGCGGCGCCGGGTTCGTAGCGCGCCTCGACCGTGTTCAGGAAGAGCGACAGCCAGCGCGCGAAATGACGCGGCTCGATGCCGTCGAGCGGCCGGTGCGCCTCCTGCACGTTGCCGCGATAGTCCTTCGTGCCGAGCACGAGGCTCGACCAGAAACTCGTCATCTTGCTGAGATGTTCGTCCCAGCGGCCTTCGAGCGCGTTCGAGAAGATCGGGCCGAGCAGCGGATCGTCGTCGACGCGGCGATAAAACGCCTCCACGAGGGCGCGCACATTGTCTGCACTGGGCTCGCGTTCGCGCGGGACGGTTTGTGCGGGAGTCGGGAAATCGGTCATTGGTGATGTGGGCAGCGGTTCCCTCGCGGGATGGGTCGATTGGTTCGGTAAAGAGAATTTTCTGACGAACTATTTCAAGATGAAGCAGAATGACGCTTTCGTCTTGACGGTTTCGTGCAGCCGAAAGTGTCCGAATTGCATGCCTGGTGTTTGTTTGGCGTGCTTTTGCGTCACTCTTGCCAGGCTCGGCCCATCTGGGCGCCGCGTGCCGATATTAAGGCCCAAAACCTTGCTGCAAGGCATCGCCCTTGTCCTCATGCGGACTTCCGGCCAGGCGTGGCCTCGAACAACCGACGCGCCCTTGGGCGCCACCCACTTCGCGCGAACATGCGACTGACCGATTACACCGATTATGCATTGCGAGTCCTGCTGTATCTGTCCGTCCGTCCCGCCGGTCTCTCGACGATCCAGGAAATCTCCGACGCCTACGGCATCTCTAAAAACCATCTGATGAAGATCGTCCAGCAACTGGGCGAACTGGGCTGGGTGGAAACGGTACGAGGCCGCAACGGCGGGCTGCGGCTGGCGGAACACTCGGGCGCGCTGACGGTGGGCGAGATCGTGCGCAAGACGGAGAATGACTTTGCGATCGTCGGCTGCTTCGGACCGGCGGACGAAGGCCAGACGGGTCATAAGGGCTGCGTGATCCAGTCACACTGTCGTTTGCAGGGTGTATTCGCGGCCGCTCGCGACGCTTTCCTCGCCGAACTGGACAAGCATACGATCGGCGAACTCGCCCATCCGTCCAACGAACTCGCGCGGCTGCTGAACATTCCGAATCTGGCGCCCTTGCCGGCGGGTGAATTCATTCCGATTCGCGATTCTTCGCTGAACGAAACCTGAACGCCGCAGTCTTCTCTCATTGCGAGCGGGCCCGCCGTCGATCGTAGAAAACACAAAAAAACGCCGTCAACGAGCGAATTCGTGCTTGAAACCGGCCCGAAGCGCCTCATTTTGGAAGTATTCAGAATCGGAGCTTCAATCCAATGAGAATCGACAAACTCACCACCAAATTCCAGGAAGCGCTCTCGGACGCGCAAAGCCTGGCGGTCGGCCACGACAACCAGTACATCGAGCCGGTTCATCTGCTGTCGGCATTGCTCGCGCAGCAGGACGGTTCCGCGCGTTCGTTGCTGTCGCACGCGGGCGTGCAGGTGCAAGCGCTGCAGACCGCCCTCAATGACGCCATTACGCGCCTTCCGCAGGTGCAGGGCACCGACGGCAACGTGCAAGTGAGCCGCGACCTGGCCGGCCTGCTCAACACCGCCGACAAGGAAGCGCAGAAGCTCAACGACACGTATATCGCGAGCGAGATGTTCCTGATCGCCGTCGCGGACGACCGTGGCGAAGCGGGCCGCCTCGCGAAACAGCACGGCCTCACGCGCCGGGCGCTCGAAGCGGCGATCAACGCGGTGCGCGGCGGCGCGCAGGTCGACAGCCAGGACGCCGAAAGCCAGCGCGAGGCGCTCAAGAAATACACCGTCGACCTGACGGAACGCGCCCGTGCGGGCAAGCTGGATCCGGTCATCGGCCGCGACGACGAAATCCGCCGCTCCATCCAGATCCTCCAGCGCCGCACCAAGAACAACCCGGTGCTGATCGGCGAGCCGGGCGTCGGCAAGACGGCCATCGTGGAAGGGCTGGCGCAGCGCATCGTCAATGGCGAAGTGCCGGAGACGCTCAAGGGCAAGCGCGTGCTGTCGCTCGACATGGCGGCGCTGCTCGCCGGCGCGAAGTATCGCGGCGAGTTCGAGGAACGCCTCAAGTCCGTGCTCAACGACATCGCGAAAGACGAAGGCCAGACCATCGTCTTCATCGATGAAATCCACACCATGGTCGGCGCCGGCAAGGCCGAAGGCGCCATGGATGCGGGCAACATGCTGAAGCCGGCCTTGTCGCGCGGCGAACTGCATTGCATCGGCGCCACGACGCTCGACGAATACCGCAAGTACATCGAGAAGGACGCGGCGCTGGAGCGTCGTTTCCAGAAGGTGCTCGTCGACGAACCGTCGGTGGAGGCGACCATCGCCATCCTGCGCGGGCTGCAGGAGAAGTACGAACTGCATCACGGCGTGGAAATCACCGACCCGGCCATCGTCGCGGCGGCGGAGCTGTCGCATCGCTATATCACTGACCGCTTCCTGCCGGACAAGGCCATCGACCTGATCGACGAGGCCGCGTCCCGCATCAAGATGGAAATCGATTCGAAGCCCGAAGAGATGGACAAGCTGGACCGTCGTCTCATCCAGTTGAAGATCGAACGTGAAGCGGTGAAGAAGGAGAAGGACGAAGCGTCACAGAAGCGCCTGCAACTGATCGAGGAAGAAATCGAGCGGCTCAACCGCGAGTATTCGGACCTCGAGGAAATCTGGACGGCGGAAAAGGCCGCGGTGCAGGGCAGCGCGCAACTGAAGGAAGAGATCGAGAAGGTGCGCGCCGACATCACCCGTCTGCAGCGCGAAGGCAAGCTGGAGAAGGTCGCCGAGCTGCAATACGGCAAGCTGCCGGAACTCGAGGCGCGGCTCAAGCAGGTGACGCAAGCCGAGTCGCAGGAGCAGAACAATCCGACCCGGCCGCGCCTGCTGCGCACGCAGGTCGGCGCGGAGGAAATCGCGGAAGTCGTGTCGCGTTCCACCGGCATTCCGGTGGCGCGCATGATGCAGGGCGAACGCGAGAAGCTCTTGCAGATCGAGTCCAAGCTGCATGAACGCGTGATCGGCCAGGACGAGGCCATCGGCGCGGTGGCGGACGCCATTCGCCGCTCGCGCGCGGGGCTCTCGGATCCGAACCGGCCGTATGGGTCGTTCCTGTTCCTCGGGCCGACGGGCGTCGGCAAGACTGAACTGTGCAAGGCGCTCGCGTCGTTCCTGTTCGATTCGGAAGACCATCTGATCCGCATCGACATGAGCGAGTTCATGGAGAAGCACAGCGTCGCGCGGCTGATCGGCGCGCCGCCGGGATACGTCGGTTACGAGGAAGGCGGTTACCTGACCGAAGCCGTGCGTCGCAAGCCGTACAGCGTGATCCTGCTCGATGAAATCGAGAAGGCGCACCCGGACGTCTTCAACGTGCTGCTCCAGGTGCTCGACGATGGCCGCATGACCGACGGCCAGGGCCGCACCGTCGACTTCAAGAACACGGTGATCGTGATGACCTCGAACCTCGGTTCACAAGTCATCCAGGGCATGGTCGGCGAGCCGCAGGAGAAGGTGAAGGACGCCGTCTGGGAAGAAGTGAAGCTGCACTTCCGGCCGGAGTTCCTGAACCGGATCGACGACGTCGTCGTGTTCCATGCGCTCGATCGCAGCAACATCGAATCGATTGCGAAGATTCAGTTGCAGCGCTTGCAGGAGCGTCTTGCGAAGCTGGACATGCAGCTGGAAGTGTCCGATGTGGCGCTCGAGCAGATCGGCAAGGTGGGCTACGACCCGCTGTTCGGCGCACGGCCGTTGAAGCGCGCCATCCAGCAGGAGATCGAGAATCCGGTCGCCAAGCTTATCCTCGCCGGACGTTTCGGTCCAAAGGACGTCATTCCGGTGGATGTGCGCGAGGGCAAGTTCGTGTTCGACCGCGTGATTCACTGACGACAGGCGGGACCGTCTTGCGGGACGGTCCCTGCGAAACGAAGAAAAAAGGCAACGAAGCAGTTCGTTGCCTTTTTTATTTCGGCTTAAATCCATGTGATCGAAAGGATTTTCGTCATAGGGAATGCAAAAATCATGAAATCTCGTCGATCGACTGGATTTTCGAGAAGACCAGGCGTTTGCCAGTATAATCTCGTCGATCGAAAGGATTTTTATGAAGATCGAGATCCGAAATCCACATGACATCGGCGTGGCGGTGCGGTCGGCCCGCAAGGCCCAGCGGCTGCGTCAGGATGACGCTGCCGGCAGCATCGGCGTGAGCGAGAGCTTTCTCGGCAAGATCGAGAGCGGCGCCGAAAGCGTGCAATGGGGCAAGCTGTTCCAGGTGCTGGAAGGCCTGGGCGTGCGCCTGACGGTCGATATCCCCGACGAAGCCGGCGCGCTGTTTGCCGGCGAAGCGATCAAACGCCATGGACGTGAACAACGGCGGCGCGCGCGCGAGGACAACGATGAGTCCTGAAGCCGAAGCGCCGGATAACGCGCCGTCCGAAACCCGCCGCAGCCTGATCGCGAGCATCAATGACATGGAAGTCGGCCTGCTCAATGCCGACGACGACATCTGGTCGTTCACCTATCTGCCTTCATGGCGCGACCATGTGGGGAGTTATCCGTTGAGTCCGGCGCTGCCGTTGCAGGCCAAGACGCTGCGCGACGGCAGCACGCGCCGCGCGGTGCAGTGGTACTTTGACAATCTGCTGCCGGAGGAAGGTCAGCGTACGCTGCTGGCACGCGACGCCTCGATCCGCAACGAAGCCGACGCGTTCGCACTGCTTGCGCACTATGGCGCGGAATCGGCGGGGTCGGTCACGCTCATGCCTCCGGGCGCGCGCGAGACGAGCGAGGCAACGGCGCGCCCGCTGCCCGACGCAGCCCTTCAGGCCCGCATCGACGCCTTGCCGCGCGTGCCGCTTACGCATGGCGCCATCAAGCGCATGTCGCTCGCGGGTGCGCAGCACAAGCTGGCCGTCATGCTGCGCGACGGCGCGCTGCATGAACCCGCCGGAAGCACGCCGTCGACGCACATCCTGAAGCCGAATCATCAGGATGCCGATGATTATCCCCATTCGGTCATCAACGAATGGTTCGTGATGACGCTCGCCGACATGCTTCGGCTCGGCGTACCGAAGGTCCACCGGCGCTATGTGCCGTCGCCCGTGTATCTGATCGACCGCTTCGACCGCGAGTCACGCGCGGGCGCGTGGCGCCGGCTGCATAGCATCGACGCGTGCCAGTTGCTCGATCTCGCGCGCACCTTCAAGTACGAGCAGGGCAGCGTCGAGCAGCTCGCGACGCTCGCCGCGCGTTGCCGCAACCAGGCGGCGGCGCGGACCCGCTTGTTTTCATGGCTGGTGTTCAACGTGCTGGTCGGCAATTCGGACGCGCATTTGAAGAACCTGAGCTTCCTCGTGTCGAGCGAGGGCATCCAGCTTGCGCCGTTCTACGATTTGCTGAGCGTCGCGGCGTATGCCACGCCGTCCTATCAGAAGACCGACTGGCCGAAGCGCGCCACGTTTGCCTGGGACATACTCGGCGCGCGTCACTACGAGGATTTCGATCGCGCGCTGCTGTTGCGGGCGGGCGAGGTGTTGGGCATCGCGGGCAAGACCGCCCAGCGCTTGCTGGACGCGCTGACGAACGCCATAACCAGCGCCGCCGCTGGGCTGTACGCGCGCGTCGAGCAGGAAAACGCGGGGCTGCTGGCCGAACGGCCAGCGCTGGCCGCGACGCTCGGCGGAGAATTGACCTGTCTGCGCGTGATCCGCCATACGATCATCGCGGACATGACGCGCAGGCTGTCCGCGCGCTGAAGCCATGCGCGGACGGCGCGAAGCAGGCCCGCTTCAGCCTTGCTTCGGTTCTTCGCTCTTGCCGAACAGGCCTGCCAGCCCGCCGAGCGAGCCGAGCACGCCGGTCAGGTCCAGCTTGCCTTCGGGAGGCACTTCGCCGTTCGGCGTCGCGCGATCGACGACATGCGGCAGCACGGCCGCCAGCATGCCCGAGAGCTGATCGCCGGACACGCCGGCCTTCTGCGCCAGCGCGCCGACATTGTCGTGGCCCAGCACGTTGTTGAGCGTGTCGGGGCTGATCGGCTGATTTTCGCCGGTGCCGATCCACGACTGGACGATATCGCCCGCACCGTGCTCGTGGAAGCGCTGAATCAGCCCCATGATGCCGCCCGGCTGGCTGTTGACGAATTCGAGGGCCGCCGCGATCAGCGCGGCTTGTCCCGTCTGGCCGGGTTGGCCAGGTTGGCCGGGTTGACCGTTCGGTTGCGCTGAATTGCCGAGGGAGGAGGCGAGGATATCGAACAGGCTCATGACGGTCTCACTGAAGGGGTTGAGGGAGGGATTCGACCGTGCCGCCGCGTCCCTAAAGAAACGGGTCCGCGGCGGCGCGGGCGGCGGCCCCTGTCCTTCCGGGCCGCGCGACGACGATCACCCAGGCTACATGGACAGAGGCAGACTGCCTTCGCCAAGGTTCCCGGCACGACCTTACTCTTACTGACTGGCAGCCGCGGCGCTGGCGGCCTTGTCCTTCTTGCTGCGTTTCGCTTTGGCGGGTTTCGCTTCGCTGGCCGCCATGGCCGGACCCGATGCCGCCGCTGCCGCCGCTGCGCTGTCCTTCTTCGACTTCTTCGATGCCTTCGTGCCCGATGCCGGTGCGGCGGCCGGCGTCTGCGCGGTGGTCGCGGCGGGCGACGTTGCGGCGGTGGCCGCCGTCGAGGACTTCACCGTCGAGTTCGGCGCGGCGCTGCCGCCCTGGGTCGTGGTCGGCCTGGCAGTCTTGCCGGACGGCGGAAGCGAGGATCCGCCGATCGTCAGGCCATTCTGCTCGAGATTGGCCACCGACTTGGTGCCGAGCCCCTTGACGCGCGTCGCGAGATCGTCGGCGTCCTTGAAGGGACCGTTCTTGGTGCGTTCATCGACGATCGCCTTCGACTTCACCGGCCCGAGTCCTTTCACCGATTCCAGCGCGGCCTGATCGGCGGTATTGACGTCGACTGCGGCGAAGGCCGCTCCGATCGACAGCATGAACGCAAAGCACAACATCAGCAGCTTTTTCAGCATGACGGCACTCCAGGCTTGAGAGAAACAGATGACGAATCGATAGGTCCGGGCCGGAGAAGACGATGCCGTTAAGAATAGGGCAAATCCGTCCCGAACGATGACGGCTCGCACGGCCCACGTCCTGCCGCACGTTCCCGCATGTGCCTTAACGCGGCGCGCTGCCGGATGGATGACGCAGCGGTTCCTGCGCCCGCGCGAACGCGCCGCGCACTTCGAAGGCGACCGTGTCGACCGGCTCTCCATGCCCATCCACGAGTTCCAGCACGTGCCGACCGGGCCACGGCAGCCAGGCCGCGCGCGCGCCCTGGCCATACGGCTTGCCGTCGAGACGCCATGCGAGCCGTGCGCTGCTCGCGCTCCGTTCGAACCAGACGCGCTGGCGCGCGGGCGGAATGTCCGGATCGAGCGCAAAAATGGTGCCGTTGGTCGGCGCGCCGATGCGTGCGGCCTGCGCATCCACGCCGCTACCCGTGCCTTGCCCGCTTTGCAGCGCACTAGCCGAGAGCGCGATGCTGCTCATCTGCGTGCCGCGCACGAACCATTCGCCACGCGTCGGTTCGACATCGTCCTGATAGCTGACCGTAGTCCGCACCACGCCCGCCGGAGCCTGTGGCGCACGGCTCGCGGAACGCCGGTTCAGATAATTGACGATCCCGTTCCAGATCGGCGCCGCGCCGGTCACGCCCGACACGTCCCACATCGGCTGGCCGTCGGCATTGCCGACCCACACGCCCACGGTGTAGCGCGATGTGAAGCCCACCGTCCAGTTGTCGCGCATGTCCTTGCTCGTGCCGGTCTTCACCGCGCTGAAGCTTCGTGTCGCGAGCACGCTGTCGAAGCCGAAGGTGCGGGTGCGCGCGTTGTTGTCGGCGAGGATGTCGGTGACGATGTAGCTCGCATCCGCGCTGAACACGCGCGTGCCGGCAGGCGCGGGCGCGTGGTCGGCGACATCGAAGAAAGGCCGCGCGACGCCGCCGTTCGCCAGCGTGCGATACGCGTTGACGAGCGAAGCCAGCGTCACGTCCGCGCTGCCGAGCGCGAGACTGAAGCCGTAGTAGTCGCCGGCCTGCGTGAGCGGCAGGCCGAGTGCGACCAGCGTCTTCGCGAACCGGTGCGGCGTCACCATCACGAGCGTGCGCACCGCCGGCACGTTCAGCGACGAACCGAGCGCCGTGCGCACGCTCACCCATCCCTTGAAGTCGTGATCGTAGTTCTGCGGGATATACAGGCCGCCGCCGGTGGCGAGATCGAGCGGGGCATCGTCGAGCAGCGTCGCGGCGGTGACCCGCTTCTCGTCGATCGCCTGCGCATAGAGAAACGGCTTCAGCGTGGAGCCGGCCTGACGCGCGGCCAGCGCCGCATCGACTTCGGGTGCGTTCGACAGCGCGCCCGCCGATCCGACCCACGCCAGCACGTCGCCCGACTGGTTGTCGATCACGACCGCCGCCGCGTCATGCACGTTGCGCGGACGCGCGCGCGCATTCAGCTCGGCGAGCGTGCGCTGAAGCGTGGCGCGGGTAAAGCGCTGCAGGCGCGCATCGAGCGTCGAGCGCACGCGCGCCCCTGCCGCCGGATGCGTTTCGCTCGCGATGCGCCGCGCGAGATGCGGCGCGAGGGCATCGTCGCCCTGTGCGAATGCGGGCGCGGAGGCCGTGCGGCTCAGCGCCAGCTGCACGTAGGCCGGGAGATTGATGCACGGATCGGCGGAAGCGGTTTTGCCTGCGCCGTGCAGCGCCTGCATGTCGCGCAGGATCACGCAAGTGCGCGCCGCGACCTTCACGTAGGACGCATTGGGCGCGCGGATCAGCGCGGCGGTGAGGGCGGACTCGCGCTCGTCGAGCCCCGAGGGCGCCTTGCCGAACAGCGTCTGCGACAGCGCCGCCAGGCCGACGATCTCGCCACGAAACGGCACGAGGTTGAGATAGGCCTCGAGAATCTGGTCCTTGCGCCAGCTGCGTTCGAGCCACAGCGCGCCGATGGTCTGCTCGGCCTTCTCGCCGATGGAGCGCCGTCCGGCCGGCTTGCCGTTGTCGTCGATGAGGCCGGTGAGCTGCATCGTCACCGTCGATGCGCCGCGCGTGCGCGTGTTCCAGAGATTGCCCCACGCCGCTGCCGCCGCGCCGCGCCAGTCGACGCCAGTGTGTTCGTAGAAGCGCTTGTCCTCCGATACCACGATCGCCTCGCGCAGGGCCGGCGACACATCCGCGAGCGCGACCCAGTCGCCGCGCCGCGCGCGCGAGTCGATGCGCGTGCGCTGCAGCGGCGTGCCGTCGCGGGCCAGCAGGACCCAGTCGGAACTGCGCCATGCCGCGCGCACTTCGTCGAAGCGCGGCGCCGCATGCGCCGCTGCGCTCAGCAGCGTGAAGAGGGCAAGGAGCGCGGCGCGTCTCATGCGTCTACTTCGCGGCGAGCGGCTCGACCACCATCGGCGCATTCGGCAGCGCGCCGAACGCCGAGGGCGCGTAGAGCGCTTCGACGCGCGTCGGCGGCACGCCGAAGGTGCCGGGATTGTTCAGCCGCATCGTGTATTCAACCTGGATCTTCCCCTTAGGCAGATAGTCGTAATACACGCGATAGCCCTCGAAGCCGCGCTCGACGAACGTCGGCCACGCGCCGCCCGCCGTTTTCTCGCCCGAGGTCGCGGCAGCCGAATCGCGGCCGAGCCCGGAGCCGAGGATCGTCGCGCCGGCGGGCACCGGATCGTTGACGACGACCCAGGTCATGTCGCTTTGCGCGTCGATGTCGAGATGCACACGCACAATGTCCCCGCGCGAGAGCTTGCCTTTCACTGCGGGATCAACGGGCGTCAGCGTCTTCGAGATGCGGTAGCCCGCTGCGAACGGCGCTTTCAGCGCGACCGCCGCCAGGCTTTCGACGGTTGCCCAGGGTTTGCCGGTCCCGTCCTGCGTCAGCGCGAGCGAGCTGGTGGTCCACGGCAGCAGCACGCTGCGCGCCTTCTCGGGCTTGACAGGGCCGTTCCACCCGATGTCCTGCGCGGCCGTGCCCAGCTTGATCGACGTGTGTCCGTTGACGGGCGTGCTCTCGAACAACTGCGAGAACCGGCTCACGGCCAGCGTGCCCCACAGGTTCGACGTGGTGGTCTGCCACGCGCCGTTCTTCTGCAGCGCGAGCAGCCCCGCGACGATGCGCGGCATCTCCTCCTTCCAGCCCGGCGCGTCGGCGAAGAGCAGCGCCGTACGCGCGGCATTGGTTTCGGTGCCGGTCATGAGCCACCAGAGATCGTCGTCGCGCTCGGTCGAAAAGCCGACGCGCGTGCCCTGATACGTGAGCCGTGCGCGGATGATCTGCTCGGCTTGAGCGCGTTTCGCGTCGCGCTCGGGGATGCCGTCGACGCGCGACAGGATCGCGTAGTAGTCGAGCACGGCGGAGGTTGGCCATTGATCCGGCGCGACCGTGATGGAGCCGAGCATGCGCGGCTGCGCCAGTCCGTAGCGCGAAAGCGCTTCGATGGCCGCGAGTTTCTCGTAGTCGAGATCGTTGCGCGGCGCCCAGAACGTGCGCGTGATCCTGCCTTCGACGAAATTCGCCAGGCCCGCGGCCATCTGTCCGCGCAGGTCGGCGGGCAGGGCGAAGCGGCTGTCCAGCCGCGCCGCTTCGTCCGATACGGCCAGCAGGTACGCGGTGAGCGCGGGACTGCCGGTGGGACGCTCGTCATCGGCGGGCGGGAAGTAGTTCGCGAGGCCGTCGCGGTCCAGATAGGTCGGCATCTTCGCGAGCACCGCCTGCCACTGCGCCGCGTCCATCAGACCGAGCGCGCGCGAGGTCTGCTGCTCCAGGCAGTTGTACGGATAGCGCTCGAACCAGCGGCGCACGCCCGGCAGGCCGTCGGCGAGCTTCGGCTGCAAGGACACCGCGATGCCGCCGCGTACCGCGCCGTCGCCCGAGAGGATGGCATCGGCGGGCGGCGCGACCGGCAGCGTGAGCGAGCCATCCACTTGCGCGAGGGTCGCCTGCTGCACGGTGACAGGAACGGCCGGGACGACACGCTGCGTGATCTTCACGGCGTCGCTTGCCTTGGGGCCGGCCTGTTCCGCCGCGCTGACCTCCCACGCGAGACTCGCGGATGGCGCGACGCCCGGCACGTCGGGCATCGTGACGTCCCACGCCACGTCCTGCGACGCGTTCGCGGCGAGTTCCACGGTGCGCGCGTCGAGCGCCAGCGCTCCGGCGTGCGGCGTGACGACAACCCGCATCGCGCGCGGCGTGGTGTTGCGCAGCGTGAACTGCGCGCGGAACGCATCGCCGACGCGAATCAGCGGCGGCAATCCCGAGATGAGCCGCAGATCCTGCGTGCTCTGGATCGACGCGCTGCCGGTGCCGAAGCGCCCCGCGCCCACCGCCGCGACCGCGACGATGCGAAAGCGCGTCAGCGCATCGTTGAGCGGCACGTCGACCGTGGCTTCGCCTTGCGCATCGAGCGTGACGCGCGGGTTCCACAGCAGCAGCGTGTCGAACAGCTCGCGCGTGGCGGCATGACCGCCGCCGCCGCCCGCCGGCACCGCCTTTCGTCCGAAGTGACGCCGCCCGATGATTTCCATCTGCGCCGTCGCCGTTTCGACGCCGTATGCGCGTTGCTGGAGCATCGCGTCGAGCACGTCCCAGCTGTGATTCGGCATCAGTTCCAGCAGCGCTTCGTCCACGGCCGCGACCGCGATCTGCGTGCCCGCGGGCGCGGGCTTGCCGTCGGGCAGCGCCACCTTGACCTGCACGTGCGCCTTGCGGCGCACCGTGTAGGACTTCGCGTCGGGCGTCACGCTGACCGCGAGCCGGTGCGACGCCGTGCCGACCTGGATCGACGCGAGTCCGTAGCGGAACGCGGGCTTCGACAGATCGACGAGCGGCGTCGGCGCCTGATACTGGCGGCCTTCGTACCAGAACGCGCGGGCCCAGTCGAGCGGCGCTTTCCAGCCCCACGTGAAGAACGAGTACCACGGCACGTCGCGGATGCGTCCGCGAATCGCGAGCACCGACACGTACACGTTCGGCCCCCACGATTCCTCGACCTTCAGTTCGACGGTCGGATCACGCCCATTGAGTTCGACCACCCGTGTCTCGACGATGCCCTCGCGTTCCACCGCGACGAGCGCCGTGGCCGAGCGGAACGGCATGCGCACCTGGAAGCGCGCCGTCTCGCCGGGCTCGTAGCTGGTTTTCTCGGGCAGGACGTCGATGCGGTCCGTGTTCTCGCCGCCGAACCACAGTTCGTCCGCGCGCGTGACCCACACGGAGGTGCTGGCATTGGCCGCGCGGCCGTCGCTGTCTTTCGCGATGGCGATCAGATCGACATTGCCGGGCTCCTTGATGGCGACGTCGCACGAGACGATGCCGTGATCGTCGCTCTTGCCGTTGCACAGCGCGCCGAGGTCCTTGATTTCGGTGTGGTTGTCATACGCATAGAAGCCGCCGACCATGCGCTTGCGCGAACTCGACATGATGCGCGCCACGGCCTTGATTTCCACGGCGACGCCCGCGCGCGGCTTGCCTTGCAGATCGAGCGCCAGCGCCTGCACCGGCAGCTTGCCGCCGACCGACACCCAATGGCCCGCCTTCACGCCGACCGCCACGGCGGCGGGCCACAGCGTCGTGCCGCCGCTGATGGTCTGGATCTCGCCGTTCGGATCGGCGAAGCTCGCTTCGAGCGCGAGGCGTTTCGGCGCTTCCACCGCGGGCAGCGGCTTGATGGTGAGCTTGCCGGCGCCGTCGCGATCGAGCGTCACGCGCAGCTTGTCGGCGATGAGCTTCGTTGTGGCGTCGGCTTGCTGCTCGCTGTCTTCGTCCTCGGCGGGGGCGCTCGCGCCGTCGCCGGACGGCTTGCGCCACGGCGCGAAGCTGTACGCGTCGTACTGCGCGGCGAACGGCGGCGCGACGTCGCGCACCAGCGCCGACACCTGCACCGGCAGATTCGATGCCGGTCCGCCCTGCACGTATTCCATCCGCACCGCGACCGGTGCGTCCTGCGCGGCGACCAGTCCGGGCGACGCGCCGTCGCCGGCGGTGATCGAGCCTTTGAAGACCGGCAGGCGGAATTCCTCCACCCGGAAACTGCCCGATTCATACGACTGCGTGACGCCGCTGTCGTCGGCGTCGTTGTCGTCTCCGTTCTTTTCTCCGGGCGCGGCGATGGCGCCGTTGTCCAGCGTCACCGTGTATTCGCCGAGCTTGGCCGCGACCGGCACGGTGAAGGTGGAATCGGCGCTGTGGTCCGCCGCCCATGTGAGCGGCATGTGCCAGGTCTGGCCGCTGCCGGTGTGCCGGATCGTCACGCGGCCCGGATTGTCGGGCGCAAACGCAAAGCCGTTGAGCGTCTCGACGCGCAGCAGATGCTTCATCGACACCGTCTCGCCGGCGCGCAGCAGCGTGCGGTCGAACACGGTATGCGCGCGCACGCTGCGCGTGGTGCTCATGTCGGTCGGCACGTTGAAGCGCCATGACTCGATGCCGCGATTCCAGTCGGACAGCACGAACGCCATGTCCGGTCCCGTGACCGGGTCGTTCACGCGCGCCGAGACGAAAAAGCCGCTCCACGCGAGACTGTTCTCGTTGCATTCACGCGCGGCGGCCAGCGTCTTGCCGATCCTCGCGATGCCTTGCGCGTCCGTCTTCGCGGTGGCGATTTCATCGCCGTTGCAGTCGGTCACGCGCACATCGGCATTGGCGACGGGCTTGCCGTGATCCAGCGACGTCACCCACACCAGGCTGTTCTCGCGGCCCTGCTTGAAGTGCACGCCGAGATTGGTGACGAGCACCGAGGTGCGCACGTACATCGGCTGCGGCTTGCCGAGCAGCGACGCGCCCAATGCCGGCGAATGCAGTTCGACGACATAGAAGCCCGGTTTGGTGAGCGGAATGCCGACTACCTCGAAGGGCCGCAGCGCCTTGGGATCGGCGGCGGGCAGCGTCAAGCTCTCGACGCCCGCGCGGCCGGCAAGCATCGACAGCGAACGCACGTCGATCTGCGGATCCTTCGACACCGTGCCGTCGCTGTTCGGAATCACGACCGGACGGATGCCGTTGCGAAGCATCTCCGGCATGCGTTCCTCGATCATCGAACGCGGCATGGAGATGCCGTCGAACTGATCGACGGCGCGCATCCATTGGCGGATGTCGCGGTCGGCGTCGAGCTTGAGCTTCGTGATCTGCGCGGTGCCGGAATTCAGGCCCTGCACATGCAGATCTGCTTCGACATGCCGCAGCGTGACGGGCAGCATCGCGGGCATGCCGGGCTCGGCAAAGCGCTCGATGATGCCGAACGCGCCCGACGAAAACTTGGCGAGCGGCGGCATCGGCGCGGTCGCGGTCTTGAGCGGGAACAGGTCGGCGTTGGCAAGCGCGCGGCCGCTGACGTCCTTGAGATTCGCGGGGACGTCGATGGTGAGATCGGCGTGCTCGGGCAAAGGCGCCGCGAACTCGACGGCGCTCACTTCCGCGTCCTTGTCGGTGTCGTCGAAATGAGGCGCAGCCGTTTCCTTCGGCCCGCGCAGCACGAACTTCTGCGCGTCCGCACGCGATATCGGCGCGCTGAAGTTCAGACGCAGCGGCCGCAGCGGCGTGCAGGGCGCCTGCGCGTTTTCGCGCTCGCACGAAAAGCTCGCGGTGAAGGGCTCGCGCACGGTGAAGTCGAAGCGCTTCTCGACGTCGTTGGCCATGCCGCTCGGACCGGTCACGCCCGCGCCGTAGACCAGTTGCATCTTGGCTGCCGAGGGCAGGGTTTGCTGGCAGGCGAGCGTCAGCACGTTGCCGGCTTCCTTCTCCAGCCGGAAATGCTTGAGCAGGGCGGTGCGGGTGGCATCGTCGAGCAGGCGCACTGGAATGCGGTTGCCGAGCGCACTGGATTCGCACCACACGTGTTCGCGTACCGAAGCCGGCGTGGCCGGGCCGTTCAGGCGCAGCACGAAAGCCTGGTTCTCTTCGATGTCGCCATATCCCGGCAAGACCCGCGTGACGAACGGACCACCGGTCTGGAAGGCGAAGTGGCGCGGGCCGGACAGCGCATTGCCCGCGACGGACTTGAGGGTGTCGGCGAGATCGAGCGTGCAGCGCACGCCCGGCGGCAGGTCGTTCTCGAAGTCGAAGGCCCAGGTGCGGGCGTCGATCCAGCGGCCCGAGCCGGCCGTGGCCGCGCCGCTGCATACCAGCTTGCCCGGTGCGGCGGCGGCTGCATTGCCGAAGGCGATCATCGGTTCATCGAACTTCGCGACGACCTGGCGCACCTGCGCGACCTTGCCCTGCGGCGACACGCTCGCGATGCGCGCGGCATCGGCCCGATGCATCGACGCGCCGAAACCGAGCGCGGCGATCAACCCGGTTGCAGCCAGAATCCACTTTTTTTGTGACGTTGTTATGCGGCTCATCCACTCGCTCCGAGATGCTCTCGACGCGAAATTCTACTGGACGCTTACGTCATTCTTTCTACCAATCGATCCCGGTTGTGTTTTATGACGCTCCGGCTGCGTCAGTCCGCATCGACTCGCGCGACGCGCCGCAGGCTGACGCGCCGCCAGTAGAGAAACAGGCCGATGCCCGCGACGCCCAGGCTCGCCGAGTTGGCGATCCAGAAGCCGCGCGCGCCCTGCAGCCACTCCGGCACGCCGCCGCCGATGTCGAAGCCGAGCAGGTAGCCGCCGCCCAGCCCGATGCCCCACAGCGCGACCGCATAGATCAGCGTCGGCACGAGCGTCACCTTGTAGGCGCGCAGGACGAACGCGGTCGTGACCTGGAGCGCGTCGCACAGGTGATAGAAGAAGATGATCAGCACGAGCGGCATGGCGGCCGCGATGACGTGCGCATCCGGCGTGTAGGCGGCGATGATCAGCGGGCGCGCCGCGACCAGAATCACGCCATAGACCAGCGCCAGCACGCACGCCACGCCGATGCCGTGGCGCGAGATCGAGCGCGCGTCGTCATAGCGGCCGGCGCCGAGCGCCTGCGATACGAGCGTCGACGACGCAATGCCGATCGACAGCGGCGTCATGTACAGCACCGCGCCGAGATTGCCCGCGATCTGGTGGCCGGCGAGCGTGGTCGTGCCGAAGCGTGAGATGAACAGCGCCATGAAGGTGTACGAGGTCACCTCGATGAGATAGGAGAGACCCATCGGAATGCCGAGGCGCAGCAGCGCGAGCTGACGCCGCCAGACCGGCCAGCAGAACTGCGAGAAGATGCCGAACGGGCGGAAGAACTCGAAGCGCACGAGCACCGTCATGCCGACGATCGCCAGCGCCCAGTTGATGAACGTGCTCGCGAGCGCGCAGCCGGGACCGCCGAGCGCCGGCACGCCCGCACCGCCGAAGATGAACCAGCTGTTGAGCGGAAACTTGAGCAGCAGCCCGCCGACTTGCAGGAACATCACGAGGCGCGGCTTGCCGACGGCATTGGTGAGCGAGCTGTAGACGCGAAACGCCAGGCTCGCGGGCAGGCCGAACGACAGGATGCGCAGATAGTCGACCGTGCGGTCGTGCAGCGCGGGCGGCGCTTTCGCGAGCGAGAGCAGCGGTTCGGGGTGATAGAGCAGCACGAAGCCGATCACGGCGAGCGCGGCGGCAAGCCACAGCGCCTGACGCGTCTCCTCGCCGATCTCACTCTCGCGGCCCGCGCCGAAGAGCTGGCCGGCGATCGGCTGCAAGGCCACCAGGATGCCCGTCAGGCCGATATACACGGAGATATAGATCGAGCCGCCGAGGCCGAGCGCGGCGAGATCGGTGGCGGAGAAGCGGCCGACCATCGCGGTGTCGATCACGCCGAACGCGATGATGGCCAACTGGCCGATCAGCACCGGCCACGCCAGCGCGGCGATCCTGCGCACGTCGCTCAGCATGCCGGTCGTGCTGGCCGGGGGCGTCAGCAGGGGCATCGCGTCACTGCTTCCGGCGCAGGCTTCTCGGACGCAGCGGCTTTGGCGGCGGCGGCGTCGGACGCTCGATGCGCACGTACAGGCGGAAGCGCTCGTCCCGGTCGGCGACGCGCCGGCCTTCCCACACCAGCTTCCACTCGAATGCCGACAGCGACGACGGTTCGCCGTAATCCGCGCGGTCCTGGCGCAGGATCACATCGCAATCCTCGTCGAACGCGAAATGCATGCCGCCGAAATAGGCGAAGGTCGCGATCTGCGCGTCGCCGAGACGCACCGGCGAGATACACGTGTAATCCGGCGGCAGATGATCCGCGATCTGCTCCGCGACATCGCGATACGTCCGACTGTAGTTGACCACGGGCAACCACAAAGTCATGAGCAATACCCACATCAGCGTGGTGCCTGCACTGGACAGCACGACACTGCGCCACAGCACCTTCGGATGCCGCGCGAGACGCCAGCGGGCGAGCAGGAACCAGCAGACCGTCACGGCCACGGCGCAGACGAAGGAAAGGAGCTTGAACTCGGGATGGAAGCCGGGCACGAGACGCGCGAGATTGCGGGCCATCGACGCCGGGAAGCCGAAAATGCCGGCCGTCCACACGAGCCAGACCAGCGTGCCGATGACGGTGAAGCTCAACATCGCGAACCAGTCGATGGCATTGATCGCGCCGCGCTTAAGCGTAGGCAGCGCGAAGGTCGCGAGCACCGAGAGCGGCGGCAGCAGCAGCATGAAAAGGCGGTTGGTTTCATGCGCCTGCAGCACGACCAGCACGAGCAACGGTCCGATGATCGAAAGCGGTACGCCCACGTGCGGCGAGCGCCGCATGCCGCCCCAGCTGACGAAGGCCCACAGCGCGAGCGGCCAGGCCGGCCAGGTGAAGAGCGGCAGGTTCTTGATCGCGTAGCCGAAGATGGAACCGGGCGTGCCGGAGAAGAAGGAGAAGCTGTTGCGCCACCACTGGCGCAGCCACCATTCGCCGTCGTCGGGGTAGAAGTGCAGGGCGGGGAGCACCCAGGCAGCGATCAGCAGCACCGCGACCGGCAGGCCGTAGACGATCAGCGGCCGGGCGCGCACCTGCTTGACGATGATCGTCATCGCGAGGGTGCAGAGCAGCAGCGCGAACACCAGTACCGGCGAACTCGACAGCGCCACCACGCCCAGCGCCGCGCCCCATACGAGGCCGCCTTGAACAGGCTTGTCGAGGCTGCGCACGAGGCCGTAGAGCAGCATCGCGGTGCCGGCGAACTGGGCGAGCTGTGCGGTGGTTTCGTGGCCGCGCTCGGCGAGACCGAAGCAGGCGAGCAGGATCAGGAGGGCGCCGTCGGCGAGCGTGCGGCCGTAGTCGCGCGGCTCGGGTTCGCCGCCGAACGCGTATTTGAACGGCTGGGCTTCGTCGCGGCGGCCGAGCAGATAGGCCGAATACCACACGAAGGCGCAGGCGAGACAGAAGAGCAGGCCGGTGACCACGCGCGAGGCGTTGCTCGCGTCGACCCAGGGGCTCAGCAGGCGAATGGCGGACGCGCCGAGCCAGTACATCAGCGGGCCATCGGCGGTGGGCGCCTTGCCGACGAGATTCGGCAGCAGCCAGTCGCGGGCATCGCCGTTGGCCATGGTCCACATCACGCCGAAGCCGGCCGCGTCCTCGTTCTTCCACGGATCGCGCCCGAACAGCCCGAACGACGCATAGACGATGCAGATGGCAAGCAACAGCCAGCGCGGCAGGGCGCTGGTGGCGGAGGCAGTCAGACGAACGACGGATCGCATGCGATAGGCTGTATGGAAAACGGTCCCGGTGGCGGCGCTGGCTTCGGCCGCAGGTGCAGCGGGGCTCGAGCAACCGGCATTGTAGTCGCGCGGCGGCATTACCGGCGCGTCGATGGAATTTGCCGTAACGGGGTGATGCAATCGTGCTGTCCGAGCAAGGACGATGCCGCGCGCAGTGCCGATGCAGACCGGAACACAAAGCGTCCGGCGACAAAAAAGGGCAGCGAGAGCTGCCCTTTTTGCTGAGTCCGTGAAGCCCGACTTACTTCTTGGTGGAGAAGCGTGCGAACTTGTTGTTGAACTTTTCGACGCGGCCGGCCGTGTCCATGATCTTCTGCTGGCCGGTGTAAAACGGATGCGATTCCGACGACACTTCGATCTTCGCGAGCGGGTAGGTCTTGCCTTCGAATTCGGCGGTTTCGCGCGTCTGGATGGTCGAACGGGTCACAAACTTGAAGTCGTTCGACATGTCGATGAACAGGACTTCGCGGTAATTCGGGTGAATGCCTTCTTTCATGGTCTTTCCTGGTATCTGGCGGTAGCCAACCCGCTGCGCTTGTCTGAAAACGCCCTGAAGCGTCCGGCGCGAGTCACTTGCCTAGGGTCGAAAAACGGCGATTATGCCAGAAAATCAGTTGGTTGACACTTCTTCGCGAGGTTTTTCGTCAGGCGCGGGCGGCGTCAAGCGCGCCCGTGCCCGCCGGGTCCTGCCGGTAATAGCGCGCCAGCAGCCGGTAGAGTTCGGGATACTCCGCCTCGAAGGCCCGCGGCGTGACGAACAGCGCCTCGCTGCATACCGCGAAAAATTCGGACGGATGGTCCGCCGCGTAAGGGTCGATCAGCGATTCGCGCTCGAAGCGGCTCCAGCGCCGCTCCGGCACCGCGTCCACGCGCGCGCAGAACTGGTCGTAGGCGTTGTCGAAGATATCGGCGAAGGCGGCGGTGTCGAGCGGCGCATGCCAGCGGCGGAACAGCGGCGGATGGCCGTCGGCTTCGCCCGTCACCATGTCGAGCTTGTGCGCGAACTCGTGGATCACCACGTTGTAGGCGTCCGAGCCATCGACCATCTGCGCGTCTTCCCATGACAGCACGACCGGACCGCCTTCCCAGGCCTCGCCGCTCGCATCGTGCTCGATCTCATGGACCACGCCGTCCTGATCCTCCACCGTCTTGCGGATGACGAACTCGCCCGGATACACGATCACGCCCACCCAGCCGCGATACAGGTCGAGATCGAGATTCAGCACCGGCAGGCAGGCCTGCGCGGCGATGGAGACGATCATCGCGTCGGTCAGTTCGAGATCGTGCGCGGTGGAGAATTCCTTCTGCGCGATGAACAGGCTCGCGGTTTCACGCAGGCGGCCGAGATCCGCGTCGTCCAGATGGTTGAAGCACGGATAGGTGTCGAGCGTGCGTTGCCACAGGGTGTCGTCGATCGCGTACTTGCGCAGCGCGCGCTCGCGGCGTTGTGCGCCGAACCAGCGGGAAAGGAGGTTGGCCATCGGATGAGCGGTTGGCTTCGACAGACCGGATTGTACGGAGTGTACGGAGGCCGGCCGGCGTCGGGCGTAAAAAAACCGCCTGGCGGGCAGGCGGTTTTCTCTGAAGTGCGCAGCGCGTGGATCAACTGCCGCCGCGGCGCATCATGTCGAAGAACTCGGCGTTGTTCTTCGTCTGGCGAATCTTGTCGAGCAGGAATTCCATGGCTTCGACTTCGTCCATGTCGTGGATGAACTTGCGCAGCACCCAGACCTTCTGCAGCAGGTCCGGCTTGATGAGCAGTTCTTCGCGACGCGTGCCCGACTTGTTCAGGTTGATCGACGGATAGACGCGCTTTTCCGCGAGACGGCGCTCGAGGTGCACTTCCATGTTGCCGGTGCCCTTGAACTCTTCGTAGATGACGTCGTCCATGCGGCTGCCGGTCTCGATCAGCGCCGTGCCGATGATGGTCAGCGAACCGCCTTCCTCGATATTGCGCGCCGCACCGAAGAAGCGCTTCGGCCGTTGCAGCGCGTTGGCGTCGACACCGCCCGTCAGCACCTTGCCCGAAGCGGGCACGACGGTGTTGTAGGCGCGCGCGAGACGCGTGATGGAGTCGAGCAGGATCACAACGTCGTGCTTCATCTCGACCAGGCGCTTGGCTTTCTCGATGACCATTTCGGCGACCTGCACGTGACGCGCGGCGGGTTCGTCGAAGGTGGAGGCGATCACTTCGCCCTTCACCGAGCGCTGCATTTCCGTGACTTCTTCAGGACGTTCGTCGATGAGCAGCACGAACAGCACGATGTCCGGATGGTTCTGCTTGATGGCGTGCGCGATGTGCTGGAGCATCACGGTCTTGCCCGACTTCGGCGATGCGACCAGCAGGCCGCGCTGGCCCTTGCCGATCGGCGAGATCATGTCGATGATCCGGCCCGTGACGTTTTCCTCGCCGCGCATTTCGCGTTCGAGCGGCAGCGGCTTGTTCGGGTGCAGCGGCGTGAGGTTCTCGAACATGATCTTATGCTTCGAGGCCTCGGGCGGCTGCCCGTTGACTTTGTCGACCTTCACCAGCGCGAAATACCGCTCGCCGTCCTTCGGCGTGCGCACTTCCCCTTCGATCGTGTCGCCGGTGTGCAGATTGAAACGGCGGATTTGCGACGGGCTGATATAAATATCGTCCGTGCTCGCAAGATAAGAAGTCTCGGGCGAACGCAGGAAGCCGAAGCCGTCGGGCAGCACTTCGAGCGTGCCGTCGCCGAAAATCGTGTCGCCGCCCTTGGCGCGCTTTTTAAGAATTGCGAACATCAATTCCTGCTTGCGCAGGCGGTTCGCATTTTCGATCTCGAGGCCATTGGCCATCTCGATCAGTGCCGATACGTGCTGAGACTTGAGCTCGGATAAATGCATACGGATTTCCCGCCAGGGAGAAGAGGTGCGACGAAAGATTTGGGAGAAGAGGTGAGCGGAACCGCTCGAGACTTAATACTTCTTGAACTCTTGTGATTCTAGCATAGCACACGCCGCTTGAGCCTCGGGTGGGCGTTGGGCGGGGCTTTTCGGCCGATGTTGTCGTGCGACAACATCGGCTTTGCCACGAGCGCGCGCTGGTAAAGGCGCGGGTGGCACGGCGGGCGCTGTGTCAGACCGGGCCCGCCGATGACGCTGTTACAGGTTGCTGTCGAGGAACGCGGTAAGTTGCGACTTCGACAATGCGCCGACCTTTTGCGCGGCGACTGCGCCGTTCTTGAACAGGATCAGCGTGGGGATGCCACGCACGCCGAACTTGACCGGCGTCGACTGATGTTCGTCCACATTGATCTTCGCGATCTGCAGGCGATCGCCGTAATCCTTCGCGACTTCGTCGAGGATCGGGGCAATCATCTTGCACGGACCGCACCACTCGGCCCAGAAATCGAGCAGGACAGGTTTATCGGACTTGACGACATCCTGTTCGAAAGAAGCGTCGCTGATGTGCTTGATTGATTCGCTCATTGTCTGAATACCTCTATTGATTCGAGGCCCGCGTTTGAATGCTCGCCACGATAGATCAAAACTTAAGGAGACCACGTCGCCGCTGAGCGCGACTAAACCGGCTCGCCGTGCGCCGAAACCAAGGGCGAACGGCGGCAAATGTTCCATCAGAGGGCCGCGATGCACCAATGCGTGCCGCCTGTGGATGATTCACTCATCATCTTAGCCTACTTTGCTATCCGTTGCCGGGTGCCGATAGCGATGATCTGAGGGTGAAATCCCCGAGTACAAGAGGCGTTCTGAACATTGCGTCGGCTGCATGCGTTTCGCGTCAAGCCTTCCGGGCGCTCGACGTTGCATGATACAATTCGACGTGACGGGCCTCCTCGCATGGTGGCGTGGTCAACCTGGTCAGGTCGGGAACGAAGCAGCCACAGCCGCTTTCCACCAGTGCCGAGGGTCAGGCTCGTCACCTTCCGCTTTATCTCCCCTCGTTTTCTCATCCCCTCGCGTTTTCAGGCTCTTGCTCGTGCGGCAACGAATGCGGCATTGTCGCGTCTGCGAGCGGCATGCTTGCGCCCGCGCGGGCCCTGTCGGAACGGGCGTTGCGCCAGGTCGTTGCTGATACAATTTCGCGCATGACCTATCAAGTTCTCGCACGCAAATGGCGGCCGAAATCGTTCGAGTCGCTCGTCGGCCAGGAGCACGTCGTCCGTGCGCTCACGCACGCGCTCGACGGCGGCCGCCTGCATCACGCCTATCTCTTCACGGGCACGCGCGGCGTCGGCAAGACGACGCTCTCGCGGATCTTCGCGAAGGCGCTCAACTGCGAAACCGGCGTGACCTCGAAGCCGTGCGGCGTGTGCCGCGCGTGCCGGGAAATCGACGAAGGGCGCTTCGTCGATTATGTGGAAATGGATGCGGCGAGCAATCGCGGCGTCGATGAGATGGCGGCGCTGCTCGAACGCGCCGTGTACGCTCCCGTCGATGCCCGCTTCAAGGTCTACATGATCGACGAAGTGCACATGCTCACGAACCACGCCTTCAACGCCATGTTGAAGACGCTGGAAGAACCGCCTCCGCACGTCAAGTTCATCCTCGCCACCACCGATCCGCAGAAGATTCCGGTCACAGTGCTGTCGCGCTGTCTTCAGTTCAACCTGAAGCAGATGCCAGCCGGGCATATCGTCGGGCATCTGGAGAACATCCTCAAGGAAGAGGGCATCGCGTTCGAGCAGCAGGCGCTGCGGCTGTTGTCGCGCGCGGCGGACGGCAGCATGCGCGATGCACTCTCGCTGACCGATCAGGCCATCGCCTATTCGGCCAACCAGGTGACTGAAGAAGCCGTGCGCGGCATGCTCGGCGCACTGGATCAGAGCTATCTGATCCGTCTGCTCGACGCGCTCGCCGCCGGCGACGGCGCGCTCGTGCTCGACATCGCCGACGAAATGGCGCTGCGCAGCCTGTCGTTCTCCACCGCGCTGCAGGATCTGGCGAGCCTGCTGCATCGCGTGGCGTGGGCGCAGTTCGCGCCGTCGTCGGTGCTGGACGAATGGCCGGAAGCCGCCGACATCCGCCGCTTCGCCGAGATGCTGTCCGCCGAACAGGTGCAGCTCTTCTATCAGATCGCAACAGTAGGCCGCGGCGAAATCGGTCTCGCGCCGGACGAATACGCCGGCTTCACGATGACGCTGCTGCGCATGCTCGCGTTCGAGCCCGCCGGCGGTCCAGGCGGCGGCGGTGTCGCGGTGAGCGCGCCCGCGCCTGCCAGGCCGGTTCGCGGCGCGGCGCTGGCCGGCGCGATGGCCGAGCGCGCGGTCAGCCCGGCGCCGGTTCCGAAGCCTGCGGTGTCTGTCGAGACAAAGGCGGCGGCGCCGGTTGCCGAAGCCGAGGCGCCTGTTGTGGAGTCCCAGCAACCGGCGGTTGAACCGAAGGTAGCCGCGCCGGCCAAGGCGCCGACAGTACAGCCGGAAGCCGCTGAAGCACGCGAAGCGGTGCCGGTTGCGACTGAACCTGAACCCGAAGCGGTGCCCGTCGCCAACAAGCCCATGCCCGAAGCGGCGCGGCAAGCCATTGAGGAAGCGGCGCCTGCTGCCGCTCGCGCCTCGCGCGCCGAACCCGCCGCGCCGCGTGCGGCGGGCGGTGCGAGCGCGGCGCTCGAAGTGCTGCGCAGCGCGGGCATGCGCCTTTCATCGGATCGCGGTACGCGTGGGGCCGCTGCGGCGGAAAATACGCCGAAGCCTGCGCCGAAGGCCGCACCCAAGCCCGCCGTACCCGTGCCGGCTCCCGCCGCGCGCCGCGATGCCGTCGCAGCAACCGGGCAGCCCGCGCAGCCCGAAGCCAAGCCAGAAGCCGCCCCCGCCGGCAAGTCGAAAGTCGTCCCGCCGTGGGAAGACATGCCGTCCGACGACTACCCGCCGCCGGGCTCGGAAGACGAATACTTCATGGCGCCCGACGACGGCTTCGTGCCCGCGTTCGACAGCGGTCCCGACGACCTGCACTTCGGCGGCGAGCCGTCCGTGCGGTCGGCGCCGCAACCGAAGATCGACACGACGCCGCTGCCGCCCGCCGTCCCGCTCGATGCGCTCGGCCTGACGCTCGAGTGGGCCGCGCTCGCCGTCGATCTGCCGCTGAAGGGCGTGGCGTACCAGCTCGCGTTCAACAGCGAACTCACCGCCTGCGACGCCTCATCGCTCACGCTCGCGGTGCCGGTGCAGATGTACACCGACGCCGCGCACGTCGCGAAGCTCAAGGCCGCGCTCGCCGAGAAACTCGGCCGTGCGCTCGAAGTCAACGTCAACGTCGGGCCCGCACGCCGCACCGCCGCCGCGCTCGATGCCGCCGCGCGCGCCCGGCGCCAGCAGGAAGCCGAGCAGGAAATCACGCAGGATCCGTTCGTGCAGTCGCTGATCCGCGATTTTGGCGCGAGCATCGTGCAGGGATCGATCAAGCCGATCGCCGCGACGGGCGCGAATCCGTCTTGACGAAGCATGCCGTGCAGCCGCATTGAATACCGGGCGCCGTGATCGCGCGCGCACCCGTCCGCCACACGTTTTCCAGGAAGGAGCCGAACCATGATGAAGAATCAACTCGCCGGGCTGATGAAACAGGCCCAGCAGATGCAGGAAAACATGAAGAAGATGCAGGACCAGCTCGCGCTGATCGAGGTCGAGGGCCAGTCGGGCGCCGGTCTCGTCAAGGTGACGATGACCTGCAAGAACGACGTCAAGCGCGTCTCGATCGACCCGAGCCTGCTCGCCGACGACAAGGACATGCTCGAAGACCTGGTCGCCGCCGCGTTCAACGACGCCGTGCGCAAGGCCGAGGCCACCACGCAGGAAAAGATGAGCGGCATGACGGCCGGCATGCCCATGCCGCCCGGCTTCAAGCTGCCGTTCTGAACCCGCGCGCCGGACGTCTGGCCGGCGCGTCACGAGGACACATGAAACAACCTTCCGCCCTGGCGGCGCTGGTCGAGGCGCTGCGCGCGCTGCCCGGCGTCGGCCCGAAATCGGCGCAGCGCATGGCGTATCACCTGATGCAGCATGACCGCGCCGGCGCCGAGAAACTCGGCGCGTCGTTGCTGTTCGCGACCGAGCATCTCAAGCACTGCGCGAAGTGCAACACCTTCACCGAAGCCGAGATCTGCGAAGTCTGCAGCGACGAAGAGCGCGACTCCACGTTCCTGTGCGTGGTCGAAACGCCCGCCGACCAGATCATGCTCGAGCAGACCCTCACTTATAAGGGCCTGTATTTCGTGCTGATGGGACGGCTGAGTCCGCTCGACGGCATCGGACCGAAGGAAATCCACTTTGAACGTCTGATCGGCCGCGCGCTCGACGGCATCGTGCAGGAAGTCGTGCTCGCGACCAACTTCACGAACGAAGGCGAGGCCACCGCGCACTATCTCGCGCAGACGCTCAAGGCGCGCGGCCTGAAAGTGACGCGCCTCGCCCGCGGCGTGCCGGTTGGCGGCGAACTCGAATATGTCGATGCGGGCACCATCGCGCGTGCGATGCTCGATCGGCGCTCCGTATGAAGGACCTGATCCGATGACTGAAACCGAAGCCCTCGCGCTCGCCACCCATCGGCATTACAAGGGCGGGCTGTATCGCGTGATCGGCGTCGCGCGGCACTCGGAAACCGAGGAAGCGATGATCGTCTACGAGCATCTGTGGCCGCATGAACGCGGCCTGTGGGTGCGCCCCGCGGCGATGTTCAACGAAACCCTCGCCGACGGCACCCCGCGCTTCAAGCCGCTCGACATGCCGCTCTGAGCCCGCACAAGAACAATCGAAGGAGACACGTCATGAGCACCACGTCCGGACCGCTTGCCGGCGTCAAAGTGCTGGAACTCGGCACGCTGATCGCCGGCCCGTTCGCCGCGCGCTTCATGGGCGAGTTCGGCGCCGAGGTCATCAAGATCGAAGACCCGAACGGCGGCGATCCCTTGCGCAAATGGCGCAAGCTCTATCCGGAAGTCGGCGGCACGTCGCTGTGGTGGGCGGTGCAGGCGCGCAACAAGAAATCCGTCACGGTGAATCTCAAGGCCGAAGAGGGCAAGGAGATCGTGCGGCGGCTCGCGAAGGAAGCCGACGTCGTCATCGAGAACTTCCGTCCCGGCCTGCTGGAAAAGCTCGGGCTCGGCTACGAGACGCTCTCGGCCGAGAACCCGGGGCTCGTGATGGTGCGGCTTTCGGGCTACGGCCAGACCGGCCCTTATCGTGACCGGCCGGGCTTCGGCGCGATCGCCGAATCCACGGGCGGCCTGCGCCACATCACCGGCTATCCGGATCTGCCGCCGCCGCGCATCGGCATTTCGATCGGCGATTCGATCGCGGCGCTGCACGGCGTGATCGGCGCGCTGATGGCGCTGCATCACAAGCAGGTGAACGGCGGCAAGGGGCAGGTCGTCGATGTCGCGCTGTACGAGGCCGTCTTCAACATGATGGAAAGCGTGGTGCCGGAATACGGCGTGTACGGCATGGTGCGCGAGCGCACCGGCGCGTCGCTGCCGGGCATCGTGCCGTCGAATACGTATCCGTGCCGCGACGGCAGCATCGTGATCGGCGGCAACAGCGACCCGATCTTCAAGCGCCTGATGAACGCCATCGAGCGCGCCGATCTCGCCGACGACCCGACGCTCGCCTCGAACGACGGCCGCGTGCCGCGCACGCAGGAAATCGACGCGGCGATTGCCGCATGGCTCTCGACGCGCAGCATCGACGAGGCGCTCGCCGTGCTCAACGCGGCCGAGGTGCCGGCGGGCCGCATCTACAGCGTCGCCGACATGTTCACCGATCCGCAGTACATTGCGCGCCAGATGCTGCAACGCTTTCCGTGGCAGGACGGCCGCGAGATCACGCTGCCGAACGTCACGCCGAAGCTCTCCGAGACGCCGGGCGAAACCCGCTGGCTCGGACCGCAGCTCGGCGAACATACGGATGAAGTCCTGCATACGCTCGGGTATCATGCCGACGATATTGCGCGGCTGCGCGCGGCCAAGGTGATCTGAACCCGGCCTCAACGCGTTCTCGCACGCGAGAGACAACAACAAAGTCCAGGAGACTAGAACGATGAAACGCAGAACCTTCCTCGCGAGCGGCGCGATGCTCGCGGGTGGCGCACTCTCGAACATGCCGCTCGCCTTCGCCCAGGCCAAACCCGAACAGAGCAAGGTGTCGATCGCCGTCGGCGGCAAGAACCTGTTCTACTACCTGCCGCTCACCATCGCCGAGCGTCGCAACTACTTCAAGGACGAAGGGCTCGAAGTCGAAATCTCCGACTTCGCCGGCGGCGCGAAGGCATTGCAGGCGGCGGTCGGCGGCAGCGCGGACGTCGTGTCCGGCGCGTTCGAACACACGCTGTTGCTGCAGGCCAAGAACCAGTATTTCCGCGAATTCGTGCTGCAAGGACGCGCGCCGCAGATCGTGCTCGCCGTCTCGAAGAAGACGATGCCGAACTACAAATCGGTCGCGGACCTGAAGGGCAAGAAGATCGGCGTGACGGCGCCGGGTTCGTCCACCTCGATCATGGCGAGCTTCGTGCTCGCGCAGGCCGGCCTCAAGGCCAGCGACGTCGCGTTCATCGGCGTCGGCGCGGGCGCGGGCGCGATCGCCGCGCTGGAGTCGGGGCAGATCGACGCCATCGCCAACCTCGATCCGGTCATGACCAAGCTCGAACGCGCGGGCGAGATCCGCATCGTCTCGGACACGCGCACGCTCGCGGACACGGTCAAGGTGTTCGGCGGCAACATGCCGGCCGGCTGCCTGTATGCGTCGCAGAGCTTCATCACGAAGAATCCGAACACCACGCAGGCCCTGACCAACGCGATGGTGCGCGCGCTCAAGTGGCTGCAGAGCGCATCGGGCAAGGACCTGATCGCGACGGTGCCGGAAAGCTATCTGCTCGGCGATCGTGCGCTCTATCTCGATTCGTGGCAGCACGTGAAGGAAGCGCTTTCGCCGGACGGCCTGATGCCCGCCGACGGTCCCGCGACCTCGCTCAAGACCCTGCAGGCCTTCGACGAAACCGTGAAGGGCAAGCCGATCGATCTCTCGAAGACCTGGACCAACGACTTCGTCAAGAAGGCGCTTGCCAACGTCAAGGCCTGACCGATGTCCTCGTCTTCCACACCCGCGCTCGAACTGGCCGACGTCACCTGCACGTTCGTGTCGCGCGCGAGCCGCAAGGACCGCTATACCGCGGTCCGCGATACCAGCCTCGCGATCGCGCCGGGCGAATTCGTTTCCGTCGTCGGGCCGACCGGCTGCGGCAAGTCGACCTTGCTGAACGTGTCGGCGGGACTGCTCGCGCCTTCGACGGGCGCCGTGAAGGTGTTCGGCGAGCCGCTCGACGGCATCAACCGGCGCGCGGGCTACATGTTCCAGGCCGACGGCCTGATGCCGTGGCGCTCCGCGCTCGACAACGTGACGGCGGGCCTCGTGTTCCGCGGCATGTCGAAGCGCGACGCCGACGCGCGCGGCGAGGAATGGCTCAAGCGCGTCGGCTTGGGCGGTTTCGGCGACCGTTATCCGCATCAGCTGTCGGGCGGCATGCGCAAGCGCGTCGCGATGGCGCAGACGCTGATCCTCGATCCCGACATCATCCTGATGGACGAACCGTTCTCCGCGCTGGACATCCAGACGCGCCAGCTGATGGAGAACGAGTTGCTCGACCTGTGGGCCGCCAAGCGCAAGGCCGTGCTGTTCATCACGCACGATCTCGACGAAGCGATCTCGATGTCGGACCGCGTCGTCGTGCTGGCGGCGGGGCCGGGGACGCATCCGATCGGCGAGTTCAGGATCGACCTGCCGCGTCCGCGCGATGTCGCCGAGATCCGCTCGCATCCGCGCTTCGTCGAACTGCACGCGCAGATCTGGGGCGTGCTGCGCGAGGAAGTGTTGAAGGGCTACCAGCAGCAGCTGAAGCCCGCCGCCGCCGAATAAGACCAAACGACCATGTGGAACAAGCTGCGCCCGAATCGCGGGAATCTCATCGTGTGGCAGTGGCTGTTGCTGCTTGCCTGCTTCGTGCTCTGGTACGTGCTGACGAGCCCGACGCTCCTGCCGCCTTTCTATTTCGACGACGCCTCCAAGGCCGCGTTCTTCTTCGGCGAGCCGCAGAAGGTGCTGGTGCGCATCTGGGAGTGGTTCACCAGCGGCGAAATCTACGTGCACCTGTGGGTGACGCTGATCGAGACCGTGCTGGCGTTCGTGATCGGCACGGTGTCCGGTCTCGGCGTCGGCTTGTGGCTCGCGCTCGCGCCGCTGACCAGCGCGCTCCTCGATCCCTACATCAAGGCCGCCAACTCGATGCCGCGCGTGATTCTCGCGCCCATCTTCGCGGTGTGGTTCGGCCTGGGCATCTGGTCGAAAGTGGCGCTCGGCGTCACGCTGGTGTTCTTCATCGTCTTCTTCAACGTCTATCAGGGCGTGAAGGAAGTGAGCCCGGTCGTGCTCGCCAACGCCCGCATGCTCGGCGCGAACCGCAAGCAGCTGTTGCGGCACGTCTATCTGCCGAGCGCGACGAGCTGGGTGTTCTCCAGCCTGCATACCTCGGTGGGGCTGGCGTTCGTCGGCTCGGTGGTCGGCGAGTATCTCGGCTCGGCGCGCGGCGTCGGCTATCTGATCCTGCAGGCTGAAGGCACCTTCGACATCAACACGGTGTTCGCCGGCATCCTCGTGCTGACGGCGTTCGCGCTCGTGCTCGACGGCCTCGTCGCGCTGGCCGAGCGGCGCCTCATGAAGTGGCAGCCCAAGAGCGGCGACACGGAAAAACTCTAGGCCGTGATGCCGCGTGTCACATTGGGATGGTCAGATAGCGGCCGCGATGTTGCCGCGGTCGCCCTATCTGCCGACGGGCGCGACAAAACATGTCAGTTTGCCTGGCGCAATTCGGTTATGGTCGTTGAGGGAGACTGAATCGGCGGCGAGGCTGCATACGTCCGGCGCATCGCTGCAAGGTTCGGCTCACTTACCGCGCCATGAAGCGACCCACGCCTGCCGCATTCCTGAGCGCAGCGTGTCATCCGCTGGCGCGGCGTTCACTCACGTGTTTGCGCCCGTCCAGCATGAGATTGCCAGCCGACATCACGGTTGCCGTGGCCTTGCCACAGCCGATCGGAGACAGCCTGATCGGGCTCGTTCTCGTCAATAATCTCGTCCGCAATGGCTATCGTCCGGTGGTGTTCGGCTGGGTCGCAGAGCAACTCGCGGACTGGCTGCCTCATGTAAAGGTCGGACGGGCAGGGACGCAGGCCGAGGCCTGTCCCGCTGTGCATCTCGGCGCATTCGATACGGTCATCGAGCTGCGGCCTACCAGCTACGGTTCCGCGTTGAGCCGCACCGGACGCACACTGTGCCTGTCCGAGCTGCCCGAGTACGGCGGCTCGAAGCACATGGTGGAC
This sequence comes from Caballeronia sp. LZ032, assembly GCF_031451315.1. Lineage (NCBI taxonomy): Bacteria > Pseudomonadati > Pseudomonadota > Betaproteobacteria > Burkholderiales > Burkholderiaceae > Caballeronia > Caballeronia sp. LZ032. The sequence continues at coordinate 1,707,334 of NZ_JARUXP010000001.1, read as the reverse complement.
CGCGTCGTCGATATCGGCGTCAACGTGCTGCAGCTGCGCGACGTCACGCGCTCCAACGGGCTCGTCGTGCCGCCCGGCGTCGTGCGCGGACGGGTCGCGCATCGCGTGGTCATCCATCCCACCGGCAGTCATCCAGAAAAGATGTGGACGCGTCACAAATTCCTGGCGTTGTCACGCGCGCTCTCTCGCCGTCAGTTGCTGCCGAGCTTCTTGGTCGCGCCCGCCGAGCTTGCCGGCTGGGACGACCTTCCGCGCGAAGGCCACGAACTCAACGCGCTCACGCGCCTGGGCGATGTCGCCACGTGGATCGCCGAATCGGGCTGGTTCATCGGCAACGATTCCGGACTCGGGCATCTTGCGTCGGCCATCGGCGTGCCGACGCTCACGTTGTTCATGCGGCGCGGCCTCGCGCGCTCCTGGCGGCCCGGCTGGGGACCGGGCGCGGTGGTGCTGCCGCCCTCGGTGGTACCGTTCGCGGCCCTGAAGGAACGCTTGTGGAAACAGTTGCTGACGGTGCATCGCGTGATGTCGGCCTTCAGCGATCTGCAGGGCGCTCATCTGCGTCCCGCCGATTACCCGCTTTACATGCGGCGTGACGTCGACCGCGCCCACGCGCGCATCCTCCCGGACGCTTAGCGTCTTCGTTCCACCACGCTCACATCTCGATCACGATCTTCCCCGTCACGCGACGGTTCATCATGTCGTCGAGCGCCTGCGGCGTCTGGTCGAGCGTGTAGCGCTTCGTGATGACCGGACGCAGCTTGCCGGTCTTGATCCACTCGATCAATGCGGCGAACTCTTGTTCGGCGAGTGCGTGCTCATGCTTCATGTGATGGCCCCAGAACACGCCGACCACGCTCGCGCCCTTCAGCAATGCAAGGTTGAGCGGCAGCTTCGGAATCTCGCCGTTGGCGAAGCCCACGACGAGATAACGCCCGCGCCAGCCGATGCTGCGAAACGCCGGTTCGGCATACGCGCCGCCGACGGGGTCGAAGATCACATCGGGACCGTTGCCGCCGGTGAGTGTCTTGATGCGTTCACGCAAGTCTTCGTGCGCATAGTCGATGACCTCGTCGGCGCCGTGCTCTCGGCAGAACGCGAGTTTCTCGGCGCTCGACGCCGCCGCGATCACCCGCGCGCCGACCAGCTTGCCGATCTGGATCGCCGCGAGCCCGACGCCGCCCGCCGCGCCGAGGACGAGCAGCGTGTCGCCGGGCTGCAATGCGCCGCGATCGACCAGCGCGTGATACGACGTGCCGTAGGCAAGCATGAACGCGGCGGCGGCGGAAAAATCGAGATTGTCGGGAAGCGCGATCACGTCTGCCGCGTTGACGCGCGCCTGTTCGGCGAACGCGCCATGCGCCGTGTAGGCGGCCACCCGCATGCCCGGCGCGAAGCCGGCGACACCGGCGCCCACTGCACGCACGACGCCCGCAAACTCGGCGCCCGGCGTAAAGGGCAGCGGCGGCTTGAACTGGTACTTGTTCTGGATGATGAGCACGTCGGGGAAGTTCACGCTGGCGGCTTTCACGTCGATGACGAGTTCGCCTGCTTCCGGATGCAGGTCAGGCAGCGTCTCGATGGCGAGCGTGGCGGGCAATCCGTGTTCGTTGCAGCGTACGGCGCGCATGGCATCTCCTCGTTGAAGAGGCTTCAGTGTAGGGCAGGGACGGCGCCTGGAGCGAGTCCGGAGGGCGTCGTCGCGCCAGGGTTCCTCGGTTACAATCGCCGGATGCGAATCCTACTCAGCAACGACGACGGTTATCTGGCGCGCGGCATCAACGTGCTGCACGACGTGTTGCAGCCGCTCGGCGAAGTCACCGTGATGGCGCCGGAGCAGAACTGCAGCGGCTCGTCCAACTCGCTGACGCTGTCGCGGCCCCTGAGCATCCATCAGGCGCCCAACGGTTTCAATTTCGTCAACGGAACGCCCACTGATTCGGTGCATATCGCGCTGACCGGCATGCTCGAGCAGCAGCCGGACCTGGTGGTGTCGGGCATCAACAACGGGCAGAACGTCGGCGAGGACACGCTGTATTCCGGCACGGTCGCCGCCGCCACCGAAGGCTTCATGTTCGGCATTCCGGCCATTGCGTTCTCGCTGGTCGGCCGCGACTGGCTGCATCTCGAAGACGCGGCGCGGGTGGCGGCGGAGATTGTCGCGCATTTTCTCGAGCATCCGATGCCCGGCCATCCGCTGCTCAACGTGAACATCCCGAGCCTGCCGTACGATCAGCTCGGCGAATGGAAGGTCACTCGGCTCGGCAAGCGCCATCCGTCGCAGCCGGTCATCCGCCAGGAAGATCCGCGCGGCAATCCGATCTACTGGATCGGTCCGTCGGGCGACGCGCTCGACGCCAGTGAAGGCACCGATTTCCACGCGGTGGCGAATGGCTTCGTGTCCATCACGCCGCTGCAACTCGATCTCACGCATACGAAACTCCTGGCCGAGACGCGCGAATGGGCGCGTGCCGGGAGCGGCCGCACATGAGCGACGAGCGCGCCAAGCGCTTTCCGCTGGCGCTCGCGGATCTGGTTCGCGAGCCGCGCAAGCCCGCGAGCCGCGCCGCCGATGCGCGTGCGAAACCCGCCGCCACGCCCAAGCCGGCCACGCTCAAGCCCGCCGCACAGCCGAAGCCGGCGCCCGCGCGCACCGCGAACGCGACGATGAAAAACCCCGCGACGGCAGCAGCGTCCGCGAAGCCGGCCACGTCGGTGTTTCCCGCGCGTGGCGGTGCGCCGTCTGCAACGGGCGCGGGGCGGAGCGCGGCGAAGACGCATCCGGCGGCACACACGCACCACGCGGCCCACGCGGCACATGGAGCACACGCGCCGCGCGCATCCGGCCGCGACCTGAACGCCGCGTCGCCGGGCACGAAGAAAGGCGCGCCCAACGTCGCGCTGGCCAGCACGCAGACGCTCACGTCGGAACGGGTGCGGGCGCGCATGGTCGAACGGCTGCGCGCGAACGGCGTGACCGACCCGCGCGTGCTCAACGCGATGGCCGTGGTGCCGCGCCACATGTTCGTCGATCCCGGCCTTGCCGCGCAGGCGTATGAAGACGCCGCGCTGCCCATCGGTCATCACCAGACTATTTCGAAGCCGTCGGTCGTCGCGCGCATGATCGAACTCGTCGCGACCGGACGCAGCCTGAGCAAGGTGCTGGAAATCGGCACGGGCTGCGGCTATCAGGCGGCGGTGCTGTCGCAGGTGGCGGCGGAGGTGTATTCGATCGAGCGCGTGCGTCCGCTGTCCGAGCGTGCCAAGCTCAATCTGCGGCCGCTGCGCGTGCCGAACATCCGGCTGCATTACGGCGACGGCCGGCTGGGACTCGCCGCCGCCGCGCCGTTCGACGCCATCGTGATCGCCTGCGCGGGCCTCGATGTGCCCCAGGCCTTGCTCGATCAACTGGCGGTGGGCGGCAGGCTCGTCGCGCCCGTCGGATCGCAGGCCGCGCAGTCGCAGGTGCTGACGCTCGTCACCCGCGTCTCGGCCACACAATGGCGAGAAGAGCAGCTCGATCGCGTTTTCTTTGTACCCTTAAAATCCGGAGTGATTTGACACCGATGAGTATCTTGCGTGCTTTGCGAGAAGGAACGGCAGACCAACGCGTGAGCGCGGCGCAGCGCGGCGTATGCGTGCTGGCGTTGTCCGTGCTGGCGGCGTGTTCGACACGCATGGACATGGCGCCGGTCGTCGACAAAACGGGCGCGCCCCTCAGCACGACGGCGGCGCAGACGCCGGACAACGGTCCGCCGCCGCCGGGCTTCTACCGTGTGAAGCCGGGCGACACCCTATATCGGATCGCACTCGAAAACGGTCAGAATTATCACGACATCGCGACGTGGAACAACCTGACCAACCCGAACCAGATCGAAGTCGGCCAGCTGGTGCGCGTGGCGCCGCCGGGCGCGAATCTCGCCGCCGCGACGCCGGGTGTAGCGACCGCGCCGATCACCGGCGGCGGCGTGCAGGCCCAGCCGCTCAACGGCGCCAACAGCTATGCCACGACGCCCCAGCCGGGTGCCACGGCGCAGCCGCCGTACTACGGTCCGAATTCGGGCATGGGCGCGGCGCCGGGGGCGGCAGCAGGTACGGCCGCGGGTGCGCTGGCAGGCTCGACGCCGGGCGTTCCGGGCGCCGATGCGGGCGCGACGGCGCCGGCGGGTCAGCCGGCCTTCATCTGGCCGGCGCGGGGCCCGATCCTCAACACGTTCAGCGAGGCGAGCAACAAGGGCTTGAACATCGGCGGCGCGGCGGGCGATCCGGTCAATGCGTCGGCGGATGGCCGGGTGGTGTATTCCGGAAATGGGCTGCGCGGCTACGGCAACCTCATTATCATCAAGCACGATGCAACTTTTCTCACCGCGTATGCACATAACCGCGCTTTGATGGTAAAAGAGGGAGACGCGGTCACTAAAGGGCAGAAAATCGCTGAGATGGGGAACAGCGATTCGGATCGCGTGATGTTGCATTTCGAAGTTCGCCGGCAGGGTAAACCTGTTGACCCACTGAAGTATTTGCCGCCGCAATAGAGCGAAATCATCATGCCAAAAACGAAGCGCCGCCTGCCGCAAGCCGAGACTGAGACGATCAGCCGACCTTTGCAAGTGTCGGTGGAAGACGGTGCTTCGAATACTGACGACGACGCCGACAATGTCGACGTCGAAGTCGACTCAGAATCCGATTCCGAGGAAGAAGGCTCGAGCCGCGGCAAGCGCGGCGAAGAAGCGGCCGAGGGCGCAAACGATTCCGCGCCCGACCCCGACGACTTCCGCTCGCTGATGCAGGCCGAACTCACGGCCGACACCATTCAGCATTATCTGAATCGCATCAGCGTGAAGCCGCTGCTCACCGTGGAAGAAGAGCAGCGCTATTCGCGTCTCGCCAAGGCCGGTGAATTCGACGCGCGGCAAGTCATGATCGAGCGCAACTTGCGGCTCGTCGTGAGTATTGCAAAGGGTTATCTGAATCGCGGCGTGCCGCTGCTCGATCTGATCGAGGAAGGCAATCTGGGTTTGATGCACGCCATCGAGAAATTCGACCCGACACGCGGTTTTCGCTTTTCGACCTATGCCACCTGGTGGATCCGCCAGAGTATCGAACGCGCGATCATGAATCAGGCGCGCACGGTGCGTCTGCCGGTGCACGTGATCCGCGAACTGAACCAGGTGCTGCGCGCGAAACGTCATCTGGAGAGGAATTCGGCCAATTCGAACGATGCGGTCGCGCCGGAACGCCGCGACGCGAGCATCGACGACATCGCCTACCTCACCGGCAAGACGCCCGAGGAAGTCACCGATATCCTCGCGCTCAACGAACACACCGCGTCGCTCGACGCACCGCTCGACCTCGATCCGGGCAGCAGCCTGCTGGACTTGCTGTCGGACGACCAGAGCCAGTCGCCGGATGCCGAAGTGCAGCACCGCGAACTCGAATCGCTGACGCGGCTATGGCTGTCGCGGCTGTCCGACAAGCATCGTCATGTGATAGAAAGGCGCTTCGGGCTCAACCATATCGAGCCCGCGACGCTCGAAGAGCTCGCCGACGAAATGGGCCTGACGCGCGAACGCGTGCGCCAGATCCAGCAAGAGGCGCTCGTGCGGCTCAAGCGCTTTTTCGCTTCCAACGGCGTTCGCAAGGACGCCGTGCTTTAACGCTCAAGGCGGCGTCCAAGGGGCGCCGCGTTCCAGGATTCAATGACACCGATTCTCGTATTCGACATCGAGACGATCCCCGATGTCGACGGCATTCGCCGCCTCGAAGACCTGCCCGACGACCTGTCCGACCGCGAAGTCGCCGAACATGCGTTCGAAGCGCGTCGCGAGCGCGTCGGCAACGACTTCCTGCCGCATCATCTGCAGCGCGTGGCCGCCATCTCCTGCGTGTTTCGCGACGACCACGGCTTTCGCGTGCGCTCGCTCGGCACGACCGACGACGGCGAGGCCGCGCTGATCCAGTCGTTCTATCGCGTGATCGAGAAGTACACGCCGCAGCTCGTGTCGTGGAACGGCGGCGGTTTCGACCTGCCGGTGCTCCATTACCGGGCGCTGGTGCATGGCATCGCGGCGCCGCGTTATTGGGACCTGGGCCAGGACGACCGGGAATTCAAGTTCAACAACTACATCAGCCGCTATCACGCACGGCACACCGACCTGATGGACGTGCTCGCGATGTATCAGGCGCGCGCCAACGCGCCGCTCGACGCGCTCGCGAAGCTGTGTGGTTTCCCCGGCAAGCTCGGCATGGACGGCGGCAAGGTGTGGGATGCGTACTGTGACGGGCAGATCGAGGACATCCGCAACTACTGCGAGACCGACGTCGTCAATACCTACCTGATGTACTGCCGCTTCCAGCTGATGCGCGGCGGCCTGACGGCGGACGAGTATGCGGACGAAATCGGCCTCGTGAAAGCCGCGCTCGCGAAGGAGACGTCGCCGCACTGGCAGGAATATCTGGCGGCGTTTGCGAAGTGAGCGCGCGGCGTTCGTCTACAATCCCGCCTTTGCTCACTCGTTCAGTCAGGAAGTACGCAGGTGTCTGAAACCGCTCGAAAAACTTCGCATCGCCGCCGCGCCGCGCCGGCGAAATCCGTCACCCCCGATCCGAACTTCGTCGCGCCCGAGATCGAGATCGTTTCGCTCGACGCGGAAGCGCGCGGCGTCGGCCGCACCGTGACCGAGGACGGCGAGCCGGGCAAGGTGATCTTTGTCGAAGGCGCGCTGCCGGGCGAACGGGTGAGCTATTCGAGCTACCGCAAGAAGCCCAGCTTCGAGCAGGCGCAGGTGATCAAGGTGTTGCGCGAAAGCGTGATCCGCACGCGGCCGAAATGCACGTTCTTCGGCATCTGCGGCGGCTGCTCGATGCAGCATCTCGATGTGCGCGCGCAGATCGCCGTCAAGCAGCGCGTCCTCGAGGACAATCTCGAACACCTGTCGAAACTGCGCGCGGAAACCATGTTCCGGCCGATCCACGGACCTTCGTGGGGTTATCGCTATCGCGCGCGCCTGACCGTGCGGCACGTCGAGAAGAAGGGCGGCGTGCTGGTCGGTTTCCATGAACGCAAGAGCAGCTATGTCGCCGACATGACGAGCTGCGAAGTGCTGCCGCCGCACGTCTCCGCGATGCTCGTGCCGCTGCGTCACCTGGTGGCGTCGCTGTCGATCCGCGATCGCATGCCGCAGATCGAGCTGGCGGTGGGCACGGATGTCACGGCGCTGGTGCTGCGCATTCTCGAGCCGCTGACCGAGGCCGACGAAGTGCTGCTGCGCACCTTCGCCGACGAGCACGGCGTCCAGTGGTGGCTCCAGCCCAAAGGCCCGGACACGGTGGTGCCGTTCTATCCGCTCGATCAGGAACTGGCGTACACGCTGCCGGAGTTCGCGATCCGCATGCCGTTCAAGCCGACCGACTTCACGCAGGTGAATCACCAGATCAATCGCGTGCTGGTGGCGCGGGCGCTGTCGCTGCTGGCGCCGGCGCGCTCGGACCGGGTGCTCGACCTGTTCTGCGGCATCGGCAATTTCACGCTGCCGCTGGCGCGGGTGTCGCGGGAAGTGGTGGGCATCGAAGGCAGCGAGGCGCTGACCACGCGCGCGCTCGAGAATGCGAAGGCGAATGGCGTCGACGGCCATACTTCGTTCGCGTGCCGCAACCTGTTCGAAGTCACCGCCGAGGACCTGCGCGCGCTCGGCCACTTCGACAAGTTCCTGATCGATCCGCCGCGTGAAGGTGCCCTGGCGGTGTCGAAGGCGCTCGCGGACATCGCGCAGAGCGGCGACGGGCCGTTGCCCAAGCGCATTGTTTATGTGTCGTGCAATCCGGCGACACTCGCGCGCGATGCCGGCCTGCTCGTGCACGAAGGCGGCTACCGGATGAAGGGCGCGGGGGTGGTGAACATGTTCCCGCATACGTCGCACGTCGAATCGATCGCGTTGTTCGAGCGGGACTGATTGAGCGATTCGCTCAGACGTAAAAAAACGGCCTGCGAATTTGAATCGCAGGCCGTTTTTCCTTGTATCGCCGCTAGCCGATCAGTTGCGGTTGCCGCCGAAGATGCCGAGCAGCGCCAGCAGGTTCGTGAACACGTTGTACAGATCGAGATAGATCGCGAGCGTGGCGCTGATGTAGTTGGTCTCGCCGCCGTTCACCACGCGCTGCACGTCGAACAGCATGTACGCCGAGAAGATCACGATGGCGAGCACCGAGATGGTCATCATCAGCGCGGGCAATTGCAGGAACACGTTCGCGAAGGCCGCCAGCAGGATGACGATCACGCCCATGAACAGGAATTTGCCGAGGCCCGAGAAGTCGCGCTTGCTGACCGTGGCGATGGTCGCCATGGCGGCGAAGATCACGCCGGTGCCGCCGAAGGCCATCATGATCAGCTGCGGGCCGTTCGAGAAACCGAGGATGAAGCTCAGCAGGCGCGAGAGCATGAGACCCATGAAGAACGTGAACCCGAGCAGCACCGCGACGCCCACGCCGCTGTTCTTCGTCTTCTCGATGGCGAACATGAAACCGAAGGCGATGGCCAGGAACGCGATGAAGCTCATGGCCGGGCTGGACGCCGCGAACAGCGAGAAGCCCGTTGCGACGCCGACCCAGGCGCCCAGCACGGTCGGCACCATGGAGAGCGCGAGCAGCCAGTACGTGTTGCGCAGCACCCGGTTGCGCGTCTCAACCGAAGTGATGCTGCCGTTGCGGCCGAAGCCGTAGGGGGATTCGTTCATGGTTTCTCCTTGCTCCAATTGTCTGTGATTCGGTTTCCCGCCACATCCGTCATACACCAATGATAAGGTGCGCGGACTTAAACCTGCATTAGGACGCGGCGCTGCGGGCGTGGGGCAGAGGTTGCCATGCCCCTGTTGCAATGCGGCGCTTCGCTCCAATATGGCCCCGCAGCGCAACGATTTCAATAGCCCGGATGGCCAAGGCGGGGCAATGCCGCCGTTCAGGCCGTCCGGGGTTTGATGCTTACGGCGCCGTAAGGTTTCAATCGCAATCATACCTTGCTTCGTGCTACAATTGTCGATTCGTTTTAATTCGTAAACCGTTCATTTTTTGGAGTTTTTCATGGCGATCGAGCGCACCCTGTCGATTATCAAGCCGGACGCAGTGGCAAAGAACGTTATCGGCCAGATCTACAGCCGTTTCGAAAACGCGGGCCTCAAGATCATTGCGTCGCGCATGGTTCATCTGTCGCGCGCCGACGCGGAAAAGTTCTACGCCGTGCACGCTGCACGTCCGTTCTTCAAGGATCTGGTCGAGTTCATGGTTTCGGGCCCGGTCATGATCCAGGCGCTCGAAGGCGAAAACGCCATCGCCAAGAACCGCGACCTGATGGGCGCAACGGACCCGAAGAAGGCCGACAAGGGCACGATCCGCGCTGACTTCGCCGACAGCATCGACGCGAACGCCGTGCACGGTTCGGACGCCGCTGAAACCGCGCGTCAGGAAATCGCCTTCTTCTTCCCGGAAGTGAACGTCTACTCGCGTTAATCGCTGCGTACGTCGCCGCGCCGGTCAAGGGGCGCGGCATCGCGCCGCGACGCACTGAAGTCGTAATACCGCAGGAACTGGCGCGAACGGTCCCGGGCCAAACTTCGAAGAAGCCGCCCGGGCTTCGCAATCTGAAATGGCATATCTCGACATGACGAGCAACACCGTCAACCTTCTCGATCTCGACGCCGCCGGACTCGTCGCCTACTGCGACAGCCTGGGCGAGAAGCCGTTTCGCGCCAAGCAATTGCAGCGCTGGATCCATCAATACGGTGCCGACGACTTCGACGGCATGACGGACCTGGCCAAATCGCTGCGCGAAAAACTCAAGGGCCGCGCCAACATGGCGATGCCCGACATCATTCAAGACCACGTTTCCGCCGACGGCACCCGCAAGTGGCTGATCGACGTCGGCAATGGCAACGCGGTCGAAACCGTGTTCATTCCCGAAGAAACGCGCGGCACGCTGTGCGTGTCGTCGCAGGCGGGCTGCGCGGTCAACTGCCGTTTCTGTTCCACCGGCAAGCAGGGCTTTTCCCGCAACCTCACCACCGGCGAAATCATCGGCCAGCTGCGCATGGCGGAATTCGCGCTGCGCAAGTCGCTCGGCCGTGACGTGGGCGGCCCGGGCAAGGGCGAGCGTGTCGTCACGAACGTCGTGATGATGGGTATGGGCGAGCCGATGCTGAACTACGACGCCGTCGTGCCGGCCATGCGCCTGATGCTCGACGACAACGCCTACGGCCTGTCGCGCCGTCGCGTGACGCTGTCCACCTCGGGCGTCGTGCCGATGATGGACCGGCTCGCGGCCGACCTGCCGGTGGCGCTCGCGGTGTCGCTGCATGCGCCGAACGATCCGCTGCGCGACATGCTGGTCCCGCTGAACAAGAAGTACCCGCTGCGCGAATTGATGGCCGCGTGCCAGCGTTATCTGAAGGTGGCGCCGCGCGATTTCATCACGTTCGAATACTGCATGCTCGACGGCGTCAACGACACCGAAGCGCATGCCCGTGAACTGCTCGCCGTCACGCGCGACGTGCCGTGCAAGTTCAACCTGATCCCCTTCAATCCATTCCCGGAGTCGGGTCTGACGCGTTCGAAGAACGAGCAGATCAAGCGCTTCGCGCAGGTCCTGATGGATGCCGGCGTGGTGACGACGGTGCGCAAGACGCGCGGCGACGACATCGACGCGGCATGCGGCCAGCTCGCGGGCGCGGTGCAGGACCGGACGCGGCTGGCGGAGCGCACGAGCCGGGCGCAGGGCAAGGTCATCGAGGTACGGGCTGTCTGATGTGTCCGATGCGGCGCGAAGCCGGCGCGCCGAAACCGGACGCCGGACCACGCGAAGCCGAACATTTTGTTATAAAGCGGTCTGCCATGACGCCCGGGTTGTATCGTTCACGTATTTCGAAACGCACATCACCGCGGCGCTATATAAAAGAATCGATGCGAGGAATTTGGCATGAGTGAGCCGCAACATCCGACGCCTTTCAGCAGCCATTCCGGCAGTTCGTCCGACGTGCAGCGCAATGATCCGCGCGACGGACAACCCGGAGCGGAAGGCGCGGCATCGAATGCGGGCCAGGCGGGGGCGCTGGACTCCATTCCGGCAGTCGGCGCGCGTCTCGCGCAGCTCAGGCAGGCGAAGGGCTGGTCGATCGATGACGTGTCCGCGCGCCTCAAGGTCTCGACACCGAAACTGCTCGCGCTCGAAGCCGGCGACATCAGCCATTTGCCCGACCGCACCTTCGCGGCGGGCATCGTGCGCAGCTACGCGAAAATCCTTGGCGCCGATCCCGCGCCGTTCACGCAGGCTTTCCGGCGCGACGCCGGCGTGGTCGGGCAAAATCTGAAAGTGCCGGTCTCGGCGGGCGCGGACATGCCGCGCGGCCGCGTCTCGGTGCCGCTGGGCAATTCGACAGGCCGCAAGCGCTCGTGGATGTGGGGCATTCTGGCCGTCCTCGTCGTGCTCGCCGCGCTGGTCACCTGGCATACCGGCGGCGAGTCGAGCAACTGGCTCGCGCGCCTCAAGTCGGCCACGGGCGTCGGCGCCTCGGCGGGCGCGGATTCGGCGGACCATGCGGCATCGTCGTCGGCAGCCACGCCGGACGAAGCCGCCGCCGCCAACACGGGCGAAGCCTCGCTGCCGGAAGTCGCCGCCGCACCCGGCGAGCAGCCGATGCCGCGTCCGCTCGGCACGAACGCGTTGCCGGCGTCGTCGTCGGCGCTGTCAGCGGTGCAGGGCCAGGCCAATCAGGCTGCGTCGGCGCCGAAGACGGCAGCGCCCGCGGCGGTCGTGGCCAGTTCCGCACCGGCGGTGGCCGGCAGCGGCTCGGGCGCGGTCGAACTGAAGGTCAAGGAAGACAGCTGGTTCAGCGTGCGCGGCAAGGACGGGAAGGAGCTGTACTCCGGACTCGTGCGCGCCGGCAACACGCAGCGGGTGCAGGGCGAGCCGCCATTCAAGGTGACCGTCGGCAACGTGAAGGGGGTGGAGTCGCTGTCGGTGGACGACGAGCCCGTCGACGCCAAGCGCTACGCCACCGCGCGCGGCAACGTCGCGCGTCTTTCATTGCCCTGAGCACGCACACGCAACAAAAGCAGGCAACAAGCGCAAGCAACAAACGAAACAGGGGCGTCGCGACGCAAGCCGCGCCGCCCGTTCAAGGTTCCACAGACGTAACCGGATGCCGCAACGGGCGGCAAGGTTTCCAAAGGGTCATGCGATGCAATCCGAAGCTCAATCCCTGATCAGCAGCAAGATCTGTTCGGCCGAACCCGTGTTCGGCGGTCCGTTGCGGCGCCGCGCGTCGCACGCGGTCGACGTGCGCTGGGGCGGCCAGCTGGTCACCATCGGCGGCGATTCGCCGGTGCGCGTGCAGTCGATGACCAATACCGACACCGCCGACGCCATCGGCACCGCGATCCAGATCAAGGAACTCGCGCAGGCGGGTTCGGAGCTGGTCCGCATCACGGTGAATACGCCCGAAGCCGCCGCGGCCGTGCCCCACGTGCGCGACCAGCTGGACCGGATGGGCGTCAGCGTGCCGCTCGTCGGCGACTTTCATTACAACGGCCATCTGCTGCTGCGCGATCATCCCGCGTGCGCGGAAGCGTTGTCGAAATACCGGATCAATCCGGGCAACGTCGGCCAGGGCGCCAAGCGCGACACGCAGTTCGCACAGATGATCGAAGCCGCGATCCAGTACGACAAGCCGGTGCGCATCGGCGTGAACTGGGGCAGCCTCGACCAGGACCTGCTCGCGCGCATGATGGACGAGAACGCCGCGCGCACCACGCCCTGGGAACTCCAGAGCGTGATGTACGAAGCGCTGATCCAGTCGGCCATCGGCTCGGCGGAACGCGCCGTCGAACTGGGCCTCGGCCGCGACAAGATCATCCTGTCGTGCAAGGTGAGCGGCGTGCAGGACCTGATCGCCGTGTATCGTGAACTCGCGCAGCGCTGCAGCTTCGCGCTGCACCTCGGGCTGACCGAGGCGGGCATGGGCTCGAAGGGCATCGTCGCGTCGACGGCGGCGCTGTCGGTGCTGCTGCAGGAAGGCATCGGCGACACCATCCGCATTTCGCTGACGCCCGAGCCGGGCGGCGCGCGCACGGGCGAAGTCGTCGTCGGCCAGGAAATCCTCCAGACCATGGGCCTGCGTTCCTTCACGCCGATGGTCATCGCCTGCCCCGGCTGCGGACGCACCACCAGCACGCTGTTCCAGGAACTCGCGTCGCAGATCCAGAACTACCTGCGCCGCTCGATGCCCGACTGGCGCGAGAAATACGCCGGCGTCGAGAAGATGCACGTCGCGGTGATGGGCTGCATCGTCAACGGGCCGGGCGAATCGAAGCACGCGAACATCGGCATCAGCCTGCCGGGCTCGGGCGAGAATCCGGCGGCGCCCGTCTTCGTCGACGGCGTGAAGGTGAAGACGCTGCGCGGCGAGCGCATCGCCGAGGAATTCCAGCAAATCGTCAGCGACTACGTCGAGCGCACGTATGGCCAGAAGGCCGGCGCGCGCGAAGAGACGTCCACGGCATCACTCTAAAGACAGATGACTGAACAGAAGAAGCGGCTCGAGAAACTGACGGGCGTGAAGGGCATGAACGACATCCTCCCGCAGGATGCCGCGCTGTGGGATTTCTTCGAAACCACCGTCAAGTCGATGCTGCGCGCATACGGCTATCAGAACATCCGCACGCCGATCATCGAGCATACGCAGTTGTTCACGCGCGGTATCGGCGAGGTGACGGACATCGTCGAGAAGGAGATGTACAGCTTCACCGACGCCCTCAACGGCGAGCATCTGACGATGCGCCCGGAAAACACCGCCGCGGTCGTGCGCGCGTCCATCGAGCACAACCTGCTGTACGACGGCCCGAAGCGCCTGTGGTACATCGGCCCGATGTTCCGTCACGAGCGTCCGCAGCGCGGGCGTTATCGGCAGTTCCATCAGGTCGGCGTGGAAGCGCTCGGCTTCGCGGGTCCGGACACGGACGCCGAAATCATCATGATGTGCCAGCGCCTGTGGGACGACCTCGGGCTGACCGGCATCCGCCTCGAGCTCAACTCGCTCGGCCAGGCGGACGAGCGCGCGGCGCATCGCAAGGAACTGATCGCCTATCTCGAACAGCACGTCGACGTCCTCGACGAGGAGGCGAAGCGCCGTCTCTACACGAACCCGCTGCGCGTGCTCGACACGAAGAATCCGGCGTTGCAGGAGATCGCGCAGAACGCGCCGAAGCTCGTCGATTTCCTCGGCGAGGAATCGCGCAAGCATTTCGACGGCGTGCAGCGTCTGCTCAAGGCGAACAACATTCCGTTCACGGTCAATCCGCGTCTCGTGCGCGGTCTCGATTACTACAACCTGACCGTGTTCGAATGGGTCACCGACAAGCTCGGCGCACAGGGCACCGTCGCGGGCGGCGGCCGCTATGACCCGCTGATCGAGCAGCTCGGCGGCAAGCCGACGGCCGCGTGCGGCTGGGCAATGGGCGTCGAGCGCATCCTCGAATTGCTGAAGGAAGAGCAGCTCGTGCCGGAAGACGACGGCACGGACGTGTACGTCGTACATCAGGGCGAACAGGCGGCGGAGCAGGCGTTCATCGTCGCCGAACGTCTGCGCGACACGGGCCTCGACGTGATCCTTCACTGCAGCCCGGACGGCGCGTCCGCGAGCTTCAAGTCGCAGATGAAGAAGGCCGATGCGAGCGGCGCGGCGTTTGCCGTGGTGCTCGGCGAGGACGAACTGGCGCAGGGTCTGATCGGCGTGAAGCCGCTGCGCCGCTCGGGCGCGGAGAGCGCCGACGGTCAAAAGAACGCGCAGGTCAACGTGCCGGCCGAAGACTTGACCGAATACCTAATCAATGCGATGGTTGCAACCGCCGATGACGACGCTGCCTAAATTTTAGGCAAAGTTTGGAGTTGGTCAGCCGTACGCATCCGCCGGGGCGCGCCGCGCCGGCATCGCGCGCGGCACTCGTTGCGGGTCATGAAACGCAGTAAGGATCAGCTGGACGATGAGCTATCACGACGAACAAGAATCGATTGAAAGCGTAAAAGCCTGGTGGGCCAAATGGGGTAACGCCACGACCTGGATCGTGCTTGCGGTGCTCATCGTGGCCGCCGGCTACAACGGCTGGAATTTCTGGCAGCGCCGCCAGGCAGCCGAGGCCTCCGTGCTGTACGACCATCTGCAGCAGGCCGTGAACGGCCCCGACCAGGCGCTGGTCGCACGGATGGCATCGGACATGGAAGACAAGTTCGGCGGCACGGCCTACGCGCAAATGGGCGCGCTCGCGGCGGCGAAGTCGCTGTACGCGGCGGGCAATGCGGCCGGCGCGAAGACCCAGCTGCAATGGGTCATCGACCACGCGAAGGACGACGAGTACAAGCAGATCGCGAAGCTGCGCCTGGCGCTCGTGCTGCTCGACGAGAAGAACTACGACGCCGGCCTGAAGCTGCTCGCGGACGCTCCGCTCGACGCGTTCAAGGGCGTCATCGCGGATCGCCGCGGCGACCTGCTGGCGGCCCAGGGCAAGCGCGACGATGCGCGCGCGTCCTACAAGGTCGCGCTCGACGCGCTGCCCGCGAACGACACGTCCGCGCGTCAGCTGGTCCAGTTCAAGCTCGATGCGCTGGGCGGCTAAGGTTCGCGCCGGTTCGTTCCTCAAGCATCGGCCGCGTGTGCAGGCCGCCGCGTCCGACCGCCGCACGCGCGGCGCGGCGCGCACACCGACCAACCCGATCAACTTTCCACATTGCGTCCACTGATGACTCTTTTGAAACGCTACGCCGTACCGCTCGCCTGCGCGATGACTGTCTTGTTGACCGCTTGTTCGTCGACCAAGGATGAACGCCGCGAACCGGTGCCGCTCGCGGACTTCAAGCCGGTGCTGACCGTCAACCAGGCGTGGAAGGCGAGCGTCGGCAAGGCGGGCCGCTATCTGTTCTCGCCGGTCGCGGTGGGCGACTACGTGTACGCGGCGGGCGCCAACGGTTCGGTCGCGAAGATCGATGCGAAGACCGGTCAGGACGTCTGGCGCATCAAGCTCAAGGACGACCTGTCGGCGGGGGTGGGCAGCGACGGCAACCTGACGGCGGTCGGCGGCCTGAAAGGCCAGGTCGACGTGCTCGGTCCCGACGGCAAGCAGCTGTGGACCGCCACGGCGCCGGGCGAAATCGTGTCGCCGCCGCTGGTCGGCAATGATCTCGTGATCGTGCGCACGATCGACGGCAAGGTGATCGCCTTCAACGCGCAAACCGGCGAGCAGAAGTGGGTGTTCCAGCTGCGCGCCGTGCCGCTCAACCTGCGCGTCGCGGCCGGCATGACCTTCGCGGGCAACCAGGCGGTGCTGGCGGGCTTTCCGGGCGGCACCTTCGCGGCCATCAACCTGCAGACGGGCGACGCCTACTGGCAGGCGCCCGTGTCCTACCCGAAGGGCGTGACCGAAGTCGAGCGCATCAACGACGTGACCGGCGCGCCGGGACTGGTCGGTGCGCAAACCTGCGCGGTGACCTTCCAGGGCCGTATCGGCTGTTTCGATGCCAACTCGGGCCAGCCGGTGTGGGAGAAAAACTTCTCGAGCGACAGCGGCCTCGCGCAGAGCGAGCAGCTGGTCGCGGCGGGCGACGACTGGTCGGTGGTCAACGCCTTCCGCGCGTCGGACGGCTCGCAACTGTGGAAGTCCGACGTGCTGAAGAACCGCAGCGTCAGCGTGCCGTACATCCTGGGCCGCGCGGTCGTGGTGGGGGACTACAAGGGCTTCGTGCACTTCCTGAACACGGACGATGGCACGATGATCGGCCGCGCGTCGACCGACGGCAGCGCGATCACCGCGGCGCCCGTGCTGGCCGGCGAAACGCTCGTGGTGCAGACGCACGACGGCGACATCTACGGTTTCCGTCCGAGCAACTAAGCGCGAGACTTCGTTCCGGCCAACACGCTGTACGCGCGCCGCTCACGCGGCGCGGCAGGCCCGCCACGACGGGCCGCACGAGAAACAAGCGGTGCGCCATGCGCGCACCGCGATACAACCCGCACGCAAGAGCGGGACGACTGCAACGAGGCGCGCGCACCCGCCGCGCGTCCAGCAGCGACGGAGAAAGCCTCCCGAGAGGCGACCGGCATTTATGAACGCCGGAGTTCGGAACGGCCGGCGCGACGTGCGTGCGGCAAGCCGAAACCATGCTAATTTTCGACAGGCGCAGCCACTGCGCGGCGTAGCAACGCAGGGGCACAGAAGCACGCACGACATCTTTTTGCCGCGCGTACCGTGTCCGCCTAGCGTTCAACCTTGAACAACATCAGATGAAACCCGTGATTGCCCTCGTCGGGCGCCCCAATGTGGGGAAATCGACTCTCTTCAACCGGCTCACGCGCTCGCGCGACGCACTCGTCGCCGACCTGCCGGGCCTGACGCGCGACCGCCACTACGGCGAGGGCCGCGTGGGCGGCGAGCGCCCGTACCTCGTGGTCGATACCGGCGGCTTCGAGCCCGTCGCGAAGGACGGCATCCTGCACGAGATGGCGCGCCAGACGCGCCAGGCGGTCGAGGAAGCGGACATCGTGGTGTTCATCGTCGACGGGCGCAACGGGCTCGCGCCGCAGGACAAGGCCATCGCCGATTATCTGCGCAAGACCGGCCGGCCGCTCTTCCTGGTCGTGAACAAGGCCGAGGGCATGAAGTACTCGGCGGTCGCGGCTGATTTCTACGAGCTGGGCCTCGGCGACCCGCGCGCGATTTCGGCGGCGCACGGCGACGGCGTGACCGAGATGATCAACGACGCGCTCGACATCGCCTATGCCGACCAGCCGGAAGAAACCGAAGCGGAGAAGGCGCAGCACGGCGTCAAGATTGCGATCGTCGGGCGTCCGAACGTCGGCAAGTCGACGCTCGTGAATACGCTGATTGGCGAGGAGCGCGTCATTGCCTTCGACATGCCCGGCACGACGCGCGATTCGATCTACGTCGATTTCGAGCGCCAGGGCCGCAAGTACACGCTGATCGACACGGCAGGCCTGCGCCGGCGCGGCAAGGTGTTCGAGGCCATCGAGAAGTTCTCGGTCGTGAAGACCTTGCAATCCATCTCGGATGCGAACGTCGTGATCCTGCTGCTCGATGCGCAGCAGGATATCTCCGAGCAGGACGCGCACATCGCGGGCTTCGTGGTGGAGCAGGGCCGCGCGCTGGTGGTGGGCGTGAACAAGTGGGACGGGCTGGATTCACATGTGCGCGAGCGCACCAAGGCCGACCTGACGCGCAAGCTCAAGTTTCTGGACTTTGCTAAATTCCATTACGTTTCGGCGCTGGAGAAGACCGGCATCGGCGGGCTGCTGAAATCGGTCGACGAAGCCTATGCCGCGGCAATGGCGAAGCTGCCGACACCGAAGCTCACGCGCGCCCTTATCGACGCAGTGGAATTCCAGCAACCGCGCCGGCGCGGCCCGGTCCGTCCCAAGCTGCGCTATGCGCATCAGGGCGGACAGAATCCGCCGATCATCGTCGTGCACGGCAACGCGCTCGACGCGATCACGGATACCTATAAACGTTACCTGGAAGGGCGCTTCCGGGAAACTTTCGGGCTGGTGGGCACTCCACTTCGCATAGAGTTTCGATCAAGTCGAAACCCTTACGCGGACAAGGAGTGAGAACCGCGTGAAAGTCCGGCGTTCCGGCGTCGGCGAAGTGGCTTCAAGGCTGCTGTTGGGGCCGCCGCGAACCCCGTTGAAAGGCCCGCTGCGCGGTGCGCGGCTGGCCTTTTGGCCGACTGGCGCCGAAACGTCAATCAGTGAAAATCAGCTATAGTGTAGCGATTGTCGGCGGATCTCTTTTTCTTCGTCCACAATACTTCCAACCTGCAAAAAAATATACGGAGTTTGCTATGAGCAACAAAGGGCAATTGTTACAAGACCCGTTTTTGAACGCACTGCGTAAAGAGCATGTGCCGGTTTCCATCTATCTGGTGAACGGCATCAAGCTCCAAGGCAACATCGAATCCTTCGACCAGTATGTCGTGTTGCTCCGAAATACGGTCACTCAGATGGTCTACAAGCACGCCATTTCCACGGTCGTGCCGGCCCGCCCGGTGAATTTCCACCCGGACGCCGAAACGTCCTAAACCATGTTGCGACCGGCGCTTAATGCCATTTGAATAGCAATATTAAGCAACTCGCCGGTCGCTTCAAAAATTAAACATATCAATTTGATCAACGCAGCGCTTGTCGGCATCGACTTCGGCAAAATCGATTTCGAAGCCAGTCTTGAAGAACTCAGCCTGCTCGCACAAAGTGCGGGCGCTCATCCCGCCGTCACGCTCACCGGCCGCCGTTCGAGTCCCGATGCCAAGATGTTCATCGGCAGCGGCAAGGTCGAGGAACTGCGTCTGCAGTGCGAAGCGAACGACGTCGAACTCGTCATTTTCAATCACGCCCTCGCGCCCGCGCAGCAACGCAATCTCGAAGTCGCGCTGAACCGCCGCGTGGTGGACCGTACCAGCCTCATTCTCGATATCTTCGCGCAACGCGCCCGCAGCCATGAAGGCAAGCTGCAGGTCGAACTCGCGCAACTCCAGTATTTGTCCACGCGCCTGATTCGCGCCTGGACTCACCTCGAGCGCCAGAAAGGCGGTATCGGCCTGCGCGGCCCCGGCGAAACCCAGCTCGAAACCGACCGCCGCCTGATCGGCGAGCGCATCAAGGCGCTCAAGGCGCGGCTCGAGAAACTGCGTCGCCAGCACGGCACGCAGCGTCGCCAGCGCGTGCGCAACCGGACCATGTCGGTGTCGCTCGTCGGCTATACCAACGCGGGCAAGTCCACGCTCTTCAACGCGCTCACGAAGGCCCAGGCCTACGCCGCCGACCAGCTCTTCGCCACGCTCGACACCACGTCGCGCCGCGTGTATCTCGGCGAGGAAGCGGGGCACGTGGTCGTGTCGGACACGGTCGGCTTCATCCGCGAGTTGCCTCACCAACTGGTCGCGGCGTTCCGCGCGACGCTCGAGGAAACCATTCACGCAGACTTGCTGCTGCATGTCGTCGATGCCTCGAGCGCGGTGCGGCTCGATCAGATCGACCAGGTCAACGAAGTGCTGCGCGGCATCGGCGCGGACGAAATCCGCCAGATTCTCGTCTTCAACAAGATCGACGCCGTGCCGGAGCTTGCGGCCCGCGGCGAGGCGGTCGAAAGGGACGAGTATGGTAATATTTCGCGCGTTTTCTTGAGTGCGCGCACGGGTCAGGGACTCGATGCACTGCGCGCCGCAATCGCGGAAATTGCCGCCGCGGAGACCGGGGAAACGGAAGCGGGCCTTCCCAGTGTGCTCGCGGAATTCCCGGACGCGCAGGAAGAATCCGAAGCGGAATCCGGTGCGAACTTCAAGGCGGCGTCTGAAGCCAGGTCCGCAGCAAAGTCCGAAGCAACGCAATCCACGCAGTCCGGGTCAAACGCCACACACGACACGAACGCGCAGCCCGGCGACCAGCGGCCTGCCGATCAACGTGACGACCACACGGTTCCCGAACACGGACAGTGATCCGCATCGGAATGGAACCGGCCCGGAATCGACCCGGCTGTCTAATGGTGAATCACTGAGTGAACGACTACAACGAGCGGACTAACCGGCAAGCCAACCCTGCCGTCTTTTCGATCAACGATCCGCGCTGGGGGCGGGGCGACGGCAATGGCGTGAAGAACGACACGAAGCGTCCGCAGGACGGCAAGCGTCCGAACGGCAAGGACGACGGTCCGCCCGACCTCGACGAAATGTGGCGCGACTTCAACCGGCGCCTGGCCGGCCTGTTCGGCCGCAAGCCCGGCAACGGCGGCGCGCCGCGCGAGAACGGCCGCGGCAGCAAGATCGGGCTGGGTATCGTCATCGGCGTGCTGATCGCCATCTATCTCGGCAGCGGCGTGTTCGTCGTGCAGGACGGTCATGTCGGCGTCGTGTCGCAGTTCGGCCAGTATCGCCAGACGGTTCAGCAGGGCATTCACTGGCGCCTGCCGTATCCGTTCCAGTCGAACGAAATCGTCGATACCTCGCAGATCCGCTCGGTGGAAGTGGGCCGCGGCACCGCGCTGTCGCAGGGCAACGTGCGCGATGCCTCGCTGCTGACCCGCGACGCGGACATCGTCGACGTGCGCTTTGCCGTGCAGTACCAGATCCGCTCGGCCACCGACTTCCTCTACCGCAATCTCGATCCCGACCAGAGCGTCGTGCAGGCCGCACAGGCGGCGATCCGCGAGATTGCCGGCGGCCTCAGCACCGACGACATGCTCTACAAGGATCGCGAGGCCTTGCGCACGCGGCTGATGGACGCCATCCAGCGTTCGCTCGACGCCTACCGCACCGGCCTGCAGGTCACCGGCGTCGCGGTGCAGAGCGTGCAGGTGCCGCAGCAGGTGCAGTCGGCGTTCGAGGAAGCGTCGCGCGTGCGCCAGGACAACGAACGCGCGCGCGACACCGCGCAAGCCTACGCCGATCAACTCCTGCCGCGCGCGAAGGCCGACGCGGCGAAGATGGTCGACGAAGCCACCGCCTACAGCAATCGCGAAGTCACGCAGGCCCAGGGCGACGCCGAGCGCTTCAAGGAGGTCTACGCCGAATATTCGAAGGCGCCCGCGGTCATCCGCCAACGCATGTACCTGGACACGATGCAGCAGATCTATTCGCGCACCACGAAGGTTTTCGTAGACAGCAAGGCAGGCAACAACGTGGTGTATCTGCCGCTCGACAAGCTCGTTGAAGCGAATCGCCAGCAGGCGAAGGACGCAGCCGACGGCGCCAGCGCCCCGGCTGCGGCCAACGCTGCCGCCGATGGACAGCAGGCGCGCGCGCAGAGCGCAACGCCCGCATCGGCGCCGGCCGCTGCCGCGCCCGGGAGCGTGGCCAGTGCGGCCAGCGGCGCAAGCGCAAGCGCGAGCGACCCGCTGCGCTCGCGCGATGCGTTCCGCTCGCGCAGCCGTTCCGAAGACCTGCAGTAAGGAGCGCGAACATGAACCGAATCATTGCGCTCGTGGTCGCGGTCGTCATCGTGCTGTTCATCGGCTCGTCGATGATCTTTACCGTCGACGAACGGCATGCCGGCGTCGTAGCCGCGCATGGCGAAGGCAATCCGCGCGTCGCGGGCCCGGGCCTGCACTTCAAGCTGCCGCCGCCGTTCCAGACGCTCACGCTGATCGACACGCGCACGCTCACCATCGACGAATCCGGCGCCGACCGCTTCACCACCGCCGACAAGAACGAAGTGATGGTCAACACGGTGATCAAGTACCGTGTCGCCGATCCGCTCAAGCTGTTCGAAAGCAACGAGAAGAACACGCAGACGGCGCAGGAGCGCATCACGGCGCTGGCGCGCACGGCGCTCGCGAGCGGCTTCGCGAAGCGCTCGCTCACCGACGCGCTCGGCAACCAGCAAACCCTGGCCAGCGATGCCCAGAAGAGCGTGGAAGCCGCGGCTGCGGCGTTCGGCGTGCAGCTCGTGGATCTGCAGATGACGCGCATCGACTTTCCGTCGGCGGTGGCGGATTCGGTCTACAAGCGCATGATCGCGGCGCGCCAGCAGGCGGCGGCGAACGAGCGCGCGAAGGGCACGGCGGATGCTGACAAGATCAAGGCGGACGCGGAGCGCGAACAGCAGCAGATTCTCGCCGATGCCTATAGCCAGGCGCAGTCGATCAAGGGCGAAGGAGACAGCAAGGCGGCGGGCATAGCGGCCGACGCCTATGGGCGCGATCCGCAGTTCTACCAGTTCTATCAGAGCCTCGAAGCGTATAAGAAGACGTTCAAGCCGGGCGACGTGATGATCGTCGATCCGAACAGCGACTTCTTCCGCTTCATGAAGAGCCCGACCGGCGGCCTTCCGGACACGTCCGCGCCCGCCACGGCGAAGCGCTGATCCTGCCCGCGCGGCGCGACCGGTTATCCGCGGTCGCGCCGCATCTTCGATTTCCTGGACATGGCCGAGACGTTACTGCTCGCTGTTGCGCTGATGCTCATCATCGAAGGCATGTTTCCCTTCGTGTTTCCGACCGCCTGGCGCGACACGTTTCGCCGCATCGCGGAGCGGCCGGTGAACCACATCCGCATCGGCGGGCTGATCGCGATGGTGCTCGGGCTCATCCTGCTGCTGATCGCCACGTGAAGCACGCGGCGCCACGCCGGCTTTTGACCTGTCTTGTCCTTGATCTTCCGTCCCTGACCGTTGTTGTCCGCAAGCCCGCGCACTGAGCGCAATACCTTGCGTCCCGTAGGAAACGTATCGATGTCCACCTGGTTGCTTCCCGAGAATATTGCCGACGTCCTGCCGTCGGAAGCCCGCAAGATCGAAGAGCTGCGCCGCCGCCTGCTCGACCGGTTCCGCTCGTACGGTTACGAGCTCGTCATGCCGCCGATGCTCGAATACCTCGAATCGCTGCTGACGAGCGGCGGCAGCGACCTGAATCTGCGCACCTTCAAGCTCGTCGATCAATTGTCCGGGCGCACGCTCGGCCTGCGCGCCGACATCACCCCGCAGGTGTCGCGCATCGACGCGCATCTGCTGAACCGGCAGGGCGTCACGCGTCTCTGCTATGCGGGCGTCGTGCTGCACACGCGTCCGCGCGGCCTGCACGCGACCCGCGAGCAGATCCAGATCGGCGCGGAAATCTACGGCCACGCCGGACTGGAAGCGGATCTCGAAATTCAGCAGCTGATGCTCGATTCGCTGCATCTGGCCGGACTGCGCAAGGTGCGGCTGGACCTGTGCCACGCGGGCGTGCTGGCGGCGCTGCTCGAACTGGAGCCGGCAGCGGTATCGCTCGGCGAGGCGCTCTATGACGCGCTGGCCACCAAGGACGTGCCGCGCCTGAACGAGCTCACCGCGCATCTCGGCTCGGTGCCGCGCGACGCTTTGCGGGCGCTGCCTTCGCTGTACGGCGATGCGTCGGTGCTGCAGATTGCGCGGGGCCGCCTGCCGAACCTGCCGGTGATCTCCCGCGCCCTCGACGACCTCGCGTTCCTCGCGAGCCAGGTGGAAGGCGCGGAACTGATGATCGATCTCGCCGACCTGCGCGGCTACGCGTACCACAGCGGCGTGATGTTCTCGGCGTACGTGGATGGCGTGCCGAACGCGGTTGCGCGCGGCGGCCGGTACGACGACGTGGGTCTCGCGTATGGCCGTGCGCGGCCCGCGACGGGTTTCTCGCTCGACCTGCGGGAAGTGGCGCGCATTTCTCCCGTCGATGCCCGCGGCAGTGCGATCCTGGCGCCGTGGAAGCACGACGAACCGCTGCGCGTAGCCATTGCCGCGCTGCGCGACGCGGGCGAGGTGGTGATCCAGGCGCTGCCCGGCCATGAACACGATCTGGACGAATTCGCCTTCGATCGCGTGCTGGTCGAGCGCGACGGCGCGTGGACGGTGGAAGCGCGGTCCTGAAGGTTTGTCCGGAACCGGCGACGAATACAATCGCTTGATCGGCAAGGGTTTTTGGTAGCACATTCCAATGGCGCGTGCGTGAAGGAATCGCGAATCGCATCCCGAAAAACTCGGAACCTTTCGCGAACATAGGTAAAATGCGTTTTTAACCAGCTAACGAATCAACATGTCTGCCAGTGCAGTGAATGTGAACCCGGGGCGCAACGTCGTCGTGGTGGGCACCCAGTGGGGTGATGAGGGCAAGGGCAAGATCGTCGACTGGCTGACGGACCACGCCCAGGGCGTCGTCCGTTTCCAGGGCGGTCATAACGCCGGCCACACGCTCATCATCGGCGGCAAGAAAACCATCTTGCGCCTCATTCCTTCGGGCATCATGCGCGCGGGCACGGCCTGCTACATCGGCAATGGCGTCGTGTTGTCGCCGGAAGCGCTGTTCAAGGAAATCGACGAACTGGAAGCCGCCGGCATCGACGTGTCGAAGCGTCTGTTCATTTCCGAAGCCGCCACGCTCGTCCTCCCGTATCACGTCGCCATCGACCAGGCGCGCGAAGCCAAGCGCGGCGCCGGCAAGATCGGCACGACCGGTCGCGGCATCGGCCCGGCCTACGAAGACAAGGTCGCGCGCCGCGGCCTGCGCGTGCAGGACCTGTTCGACCGCACCGTGTTCGAAGAGCGCCTGCGTGAAGCACTCGACTTCCACAACTTCGTGCTGACGCAGTATCTCGGCGCGAAGGCCGTCGACTTCCAGGAAACCCTCGAGACCATGCTCGGCTACGCCGACCGTCTCGCGCCGATGGTCACCGACGTCTCCCGCCGTCTCTACGACGAGAACCACGCCGGCCGCAACCTGTTGTTCGAAGGCGCGCAAGGCACGCTGCTCGACATCGACCACGGCACTTATCCGTATGTCACGTCGAGCAACTGCGTTGCGGGCGCGGCCACGGCGGGCGCGGGCATCGGGCCGCAGCGCCTGAACTACATCCTGGGCATCACGAAGGCGTATTGCACGCGCGTCGGTTCGGGCCCGTTCCCGAGCGAACTGTACGACGCCGACAACGCCGCGCGCCAGGAACAGGTCGGTCTGACGCTCGCCACCGTCGGCAAGGAATTCGGCTCCGTCACGGGCCGTCCGCGCCGCACCGGCTGGCTGGACGCGGCCGCGCTGCGCCGCTCCATCCAGATCAACGGCATTTCGGGCCTGTGCATCACCAAGCTCGACGTGCTGGACGGACTCGACGAAGTGAAGCTCTGCACGGGCTACACGCTCGACGGCAAGCAGGTCGACATCCTGCCGCGCGGCGCGTCGGAAGTGGCGCGTTGCGAGCCGGTGTACGAAACCTTCGGCGGCTGGAAGGAAAGCACGATCGGCATCACGCAATGGGACAGCCTGCCGGAAAACGCGCGCAAGTACCTGACGCGCGTGCAGGAAGTGGCGGGCGTGCCGATCGACATGGTCTCGACCGGTCCGGACCGCGACGAAACCATCCTGCTGCGTCACCCGTTCAAGGTCTGAGCTCCACGCGAGCTTAGGCTTCCCTGAACGGACGCTGTAAAGAATGTGGCCGCCTCTGCGGCCACATTTTGCATATAACACTTGAATTTGAAGAGCCTCACCATGATCGCGATGACGGATCCGCGCAACGACGACAAGAACCTCTGGGTCGGCTGGGACGAATACCACCGGCTGATCGAACTGCTCGCGCTGAAGGTGCACGAGTCGGGCTGGAAGTTCGACAAGATCCTGTGCCTCGCGCGCGGCGGCTTGCGCGTCGGCGACCAGCTCTCGCGCATCTATGACCTGCCGCTCGCCATTCTCGCGACGAGTTCGTATCGCGAAGCCGCCGGCACGGAGCAGGGCGCGCTCGACATCGCGCAGTACATCACGATGACGCGCGGCGACCTCTCCGGCAATGTGCTGCTGGTCGACGACCTGGTCGATTCGGGCGTTACGCTGGCGCGCGTGCAGGAGCATCTGAAGGAACGCTATCCGGCCATCACGGCGGTGCGCTCGGCGGTGCTGTGGTACAAGGCGTGCTCGAAGGTGAAGCCCGACTATCACGTGCAGTTTCTCGAAACGAACCCGTGGATTCATCAGCCGTTCGAGGAGTGGGACACGGTGCGTCCGCACAATCTGGGTGCGTGGATCAAGCGCGGCCTGCAGAACGGGCGCGAATGACGCTCCGCGCTGCATTCAGTGCCTGATTGCCGCGCATGCATGAAACAACGCCGTTCGTCCGGGCTCGATGCCGGGATGCAACGGCGTTTTGGCATGCGCGCTGGGCCGCAGGCGTCACGAAAGGTCACGCGCGCCCGCGCCAACGCGCACGGGGCACGATGCTAAACTCTCACTCGCGTCTGCGCCGGCGCGCCCAGCGCGGTCAGCCAAGATGTTCCGGCATGCCGCGTTCGATAGAATGGCGTTCGTTTTTTCCGCCCTGGACGGATATCCCGCTTTTATGACCACAACGACTCACGCGCACGAGCATAAACAGTCATTGCCCTCGCTTACGGTCGCGGCCATTGGCATCGTCTTCGGCGACATCGGCACCAGCCCGCTGTATTCACTGAAAGAGGCGTTCAGCCCGTCGCATGGCATCGGCTTGTCCGAGGCCTCCATTCTCGGCGTCATCTCCCTGCTGTTCTGGGCCATCATCATGGTGGTGGCCGTCAAATACGTGCTGTTCGTCATGCGCGCCGACAACAACGGCGAAGGCGGCGTGTTCGCCATGACCACGCTCGCGCTGCGCAGCGTGAAGGAATCCGGCAAGATCTCGGGCGTGCTGATGATGCTCGGCATCTTCGGCGCGTGCATGTTCTATGGCGACGCCGTCATCACGCCGGCCATGTCGGTGATCTCCGCGGTCGAAGGCCTCGAGATCGCCGCGCCCAAGCTGTCGCCCTATGTGCTGCCCATCACCATCGCCATCCTGATCGCGCTGTTCTGGATCCAGCGGCACGGCACGGCGGTGGTCGGCAGGCTGTTCGGCCCGATCATGCTTGTGTGGTTCGTCACGCTCGCCGTGCTCGGCGCGGCGCATATCGTAAAGGAACCGCGCATCATCGCCGCGCTGAATCCCTATTACGCGTTCTCCTTCATGGCGCAGCACGTGCTGCAGGCCTATATCGTCCTCGGCTCGGTCGTGCTCGTGCTGACCGGCGCGGAAGCGCTGTATGCCGACATGGGCCACTTCGGCGCCAAGCCGATCCGCTGCGGCTGGTACATGCTGGTGATGCCGTCGCTGCTGCTCAACTACTTCGGCCAGGGCGCGTTGCTGATGCACGACCCGAAGGCCATCGAAAGCCCGTTCTTCCTGCTCGCACCCGACTGGGCGCTGCTGCCGCTCGTGATCCTCTCCACTGTTGCCACCGTGATCGCTTCGCAGGCGGTCATCTCGGGCGCGTATTCGCTGACGAGCCAGGCCATCCAGCTGGGCTACGTGCCGCGCATGAAGATCCTGCATACGTCCGAACTGGCGATCGGGCAGATCTATATCCCGCTCGTGAACTGGATGCTGCTGTTCATCATCCTGTGCATCGTGGTCGGCTTCAAGAGCTCGGAGAACCTGGCGGCGGCCTACGGCCTCGCCGTCACCGCGACCATGCTGACCACCACCATCCTCGTGTCGGTCGTAATGGTGAACCTGTGGGGCTGGAGCCGCTGGCTGGTCGGCGCGATGATCGCGGTGTTCCTTGCCATCGACATCGGATTCTTCGGCGCGAGCCTGCTGAAGATCGAGCAGGGCGGCTGGCTGCCGCTGTGCATCGGCGGCGCGCTGTTCTTCCTGCTGATGACCTGGTACAAGGGCCGCATGATCGTCAAGGACCGCACGGCCGCCGACGGTATCCCGCTGATGCCTTTCCTCCAGGGTCTGCTCGCGCATCCGCCGCATCGCGTGTCGGGCACGGCCATCTATCTCACCGGCAGCGACTCGCTGGTGCCTGTGAGCCTGCTGCACAATCTGAAGCACAACAAGGTGCTGCACGAGCGCACGCTATTCATGAACTTCCAGACGCGCGACATTCCCTATGTGGACGACGCGCACCGGCTCGAAGTGAAGGACATCGGCGGCGGACTGTTTCTCGTGAAGGCGGCCTATGGCTTCAACGAAACGCCCGATGTGAAGGCGGTGCTCGAACAGATCACGCGCACGCACGCGATGATTTTCGAGCTGATGGACACGTCGTTTTTCATGGCGCGCGAAACCGTGGTGCCGACCGAACTGCCGGGCATGTCGGTGTGGCGCGAGCGGGTGTTCGCGTGGATGCATCAGAACGCCGCGAAGCCTACGGATTTCTTCAGCATTCCGGCGAACCGGGTGGTGGAGTTGGGTACCAAAATCGAAATTTGACGCGGATTCTTTTCGCGTAAGAAAGCAAAAACCCCACGTGCGAACGTGGGGTTTTCGTTTGGCGCCGAAGCCCTCAGCGCTTCAGCTTCGCGAACGCCGCGGCCATCGCGCCTGCCGCCTCCGGCTCGCGACGCTGCTGCGGACGCTGGCCCGAGCGTCGGTCCTGACGATCCTGTCCGCCGCGCGACTGCGCACCCGAACCGCTGCCGGCGGACGCAGACGGGAAATCATCATCGAGACGCATCGTCAGTGAAATGCGCTGGCGTTTCACATCCGTCTCCAGCACCTTCACCTTGACGACCTGACCGGCCTTCACGACCTCGTGCGGATCCTTGATGAACTTCGTGGACATCGACGACACGTGCACGAGGCCATCCTGATGCACGCCGATATCGACGAACGCGCCAAACGCGGCCACGTTCGTCACGACGCCTTCGAGGATCATGCCCGGCACGAGATCGGAGATTTTCTCGATGCCGTCCTTGAAGGTCGCCGTCTTGAACTCGGGGCGCGGATCGCGGCCGGGCTTCTCGAGTTCCGCGAGGATGTCGCGCACGGTGGGCAGGCCGAAGCGCTCATCGACGAACTCGGCCGGCGACAGCCCGGTCAGCGCCTCGCGCTTGCCGAGCACGTCGCCGAGCTGCTTCTTGATCTTGGCGAGCATGCGTTCGACGACCGGATACGCTTCCGGGTGCACCGACGACCGGTCCAGCGGGTTGTCGCCATTGTTGATGCGCAGGAAGCCCGCGGCCTGTTCGAAGGTCTTGTCGCCGAGGCGCGGCACCTTCTTCAGATGCTCGCGCGAAGGGAACGGCCCGTTGGCGTCGCGAAACTCGACGATATTGCGCGCGAGCGTCGCATTGAGTCCCGACACGCGGGCGAGCAGGGCGATGGACGCCGTGTTGGCATCGACGCCGACGGCATTCACGCAGTCCTCGACGACGGCATCGAGCGAGCGCGCCAGTTCACGCTGATTGACGTCGTGCTGATACTGGCCGACGCCGATCGCCTTCGGCTCGATCTTGACGAGTTCCGCGAGCGGATCCTGCAGACGGCGCGCGATGGACACGGCGCCGCGCAGCGAGACATCGAGTTCCGGGAATTCCTTTGCCGCGAGTTCCGACGCCGAATACACCGACGCCCCCGCTTCCGACACCACGATCTTCTGCAACTTGAATTCCGGATGCTTCGCGATCAGTTCGCTCGCGAGCTTGTCGGTTTCGCGCGAGGCCGTGCCGTTGCCGATCGACACCAGTTCGGCCTGCGTCGCTTGCGCGATGCGGGCGAGTTTCGCGAGCGAGCCATCCCAGTCGCGGCGCGGCTCGTGCGGATAAATGGTGTCTGTTGCGAGCAGCTTGCCGGTGCGATCGACGACCGCGACCTTCACGCCCGTGCGCAGGCCCGGATCGAGTCCGATCACGGCCTTCGGGCCCGCCGGCGCGGCCAGCAGCAGATCCTTCAGGTTGCGCGCGAACACGCGGATGGCTTCGTGCTCGGCCTGCTCGCGCAGTTGCGTGAGCAGCTCGGTTTCGATGTGCGGCTGCACCTTCACGCGCCAGCACCAGCGGCAGACGTCCGACAGCCATTTGTCGGCGGCGCGGCCGCGGTTGGCGATGCCCACCTGCTGCGCGATCATCGCCTCGCAAGGATGCGGAACCTGCGCGTCGAGTTCCTCGCCGAGGCCGAGCTTGACGCTCAGCACGCCCGCATTGCGGCCGCGAAACAGCGCGAGCGCGCGGTGCGACGGCACGGTGCGGACCGTCTCGCTGTAATCGTAGTAATCGCGGAACTTCTCGCCTTCCTCGTTCTGCTTGCCGTCGACCACGCTCGACATCACGAGCCCCTGATTGAACAGATGGTCGCGCAGCTTGCCGAGGACGCCGGCCGTCTCGCCGAACTGTTCCGAGAGAATGTCGCGTGCGCCGTCGAGGGCGGCCTTGGTGTCGGCGACGCCTTTTTCGGCATCGACGAATTCTGCGGCTTCGGCTTGCGGGTCGAGTGTCGGATCAGCGAGCAGCGCCTGTGCGAGCGGTTCGAGACCGGCTTCGCGGGCGATCTGCGCGCGCGTGCGGCGCTTCGGCTTGTAGGGCAGGTAGAGATCTTCGAGCACCTGCTTGCTGTCTGCGCCTTCGATGGCGCCGCGCAATTCGTCGCTGAGCTTGCCTTGCTCGTCGATGCTCGACAGGATCGTGGCGCGGCGCTCTTCGAGTTCGCGCAGGTAGATCAGGCGCTCTTCGAGCGTGCGCAGTTGCGTATCGTCGAGATTGCCGGTGACTTCCTTGCGATACCGGGCGATGAACGGGACAGTCGAGCCTTCATCGAGAAGCTGCACGGCGGCGGCGACCTGGCGCGGCTGCACGGTGAGTTCGGTGGCGATGCGCTGTACGATCTTGAGTGCTACGGTTTCCGTCATGTGTCTGCGCTGTTCTCGGGCTCGCCGGCAGGCATCGCGCCGCACGCACGAGCCTGCTGTGAGCGAGGCGCGGCGGGCACGTGACCGCGTGACGAGCCGGTTCGGACCGGGTTGCTGGAGCGGGGCATTTTGCCATAAATGGCAGAGCCCTCCGGCGTGCGGTGATAGAATTTGGGCATCGCCCAAGCCGCTTCGCATCTGATTCCTGATCACGTTGCCGTTCATTCCTTTGCCCACATTACGCTTTTTTCGCGCCGCCCATTCCGGCTCGGCTGCAGGCCACGCCGGCGCAGCTGAAGGCGCACGCGCCGCGTCGACTGCCTCGACCATGACGGTGGTCAGGTTCGCCACGGCAGTCATGCTGTTTGCCGCCTTCGTGCCGGATCATGCGCGTGCGCAGACGCCGAAGCCCATTTCTCCCGATACCGCCGTCAGCACCCGTCCACTCGACGACTCATCCTCCAGCAATTCCAGCGACACGCAAGACCCCGACGCCGTGCTCAAGGCCCAATTCACGCAACGGCAGCAAGCGTTGAACAAGCGCACCGAGGAAAACGACTATCGCTTTGGCGTGAAGCGGCACGACTGCTACAGCAATTTCTTCGTCAACCATTGCCTCGACAATGCGCGCAACGAGATGCGCGAGACGCGCCAGGAGATCCGTCAGGACCAGCTCGCGCTAGACGACGAACAGCGCACCGAGCGCGCCCGCCAGCGCGACCAGCAGACCGCGATCAAGCAGGCGCAGTACGACGCTCAAGCGCCGCAGCGCGCGGCCAACGAACGTGCGAGCCAGCAATCGTTCGATGAGAAGCAGCGCCAGAACGCGCTGGCAGCCGCCCAGCGCCAGGCCGAGGCGCCGCAGCGCGCGGCCAATCAGGCGGCGTACGATCGCAAGCAGGCGGACTACCAGAAGCAACTCGACGATGCGCGCGCACGCGGCGTGCAGGACGCGCAGGACCGGGATCTGAAGGCGCAGCGTTACGAACAGAAGCAGCAGGAAGCCGCGCAGCATCGCGCCGAAGTCGAGGCGCGTCAGAAGGAAGCAGCAAGGAAGCAGCAGGAAAAGGCGCAGCAGGCCGCTGAAGACCAGCAGCGCCAGCAACAACAGCAGCAACAACAGCAGCAGCAGGGCAAGTAGCGCATGCGTGTCCGCGTTGCGGGCACGCGCGAAGCAGATCAAGAAGCGGATGCAAGAGCGGATGAAAGGAGGCGAGCATGCAGCAGCGCTTGAACGCACCCCGACAACCCACCATGGATGCCGCATTGCTGCGCGATCGCATCGCGCAGTTGCAGGAAGAGCATCACAGCCTGGACATCCTGATCGACAAGATGTCGGGCATCGAAGACCTCGAGTTGAGACGCTTGAAGAAGCGCAAGCTCAAGGTGAAGGACACCATTCTCCTGCTGCAATTGCAGCTGGACCCGGACGCGCACTGACGCCGCGCGCCGCCGGCGGCGCATGCCCATGCATGCCGGCGGCGGCGCCTCGCGCACCCGCCGCCGGAACCCCGCAGGATTGAGCACGCCTTGAACGCACCCACACCCTCTCGCGACGACGTCCCCGCGCCGCACGCGCTCACGGACAAGCGCGCCGTCGAACTCGACGCCATCTTCGCGGCGCAGGGACTGCTTGCGCGCGCCATCGACGGTTATCGGCCGCGTGCCTCGCAGATCGAAATGGCGCGCTCGGTCGCCGCCGCCATGGAGGCCTCCGGCCGCGCGATGCCCGAGCCCGCGATGTTCGAGGCGCAGCGCCGCCCCGCGCGCAAGCTCGGACCGTCGGACAAGCCGCATGACCCCGACGCGCCCCCGGCGGAAGACCTGGGCATCGCAACGGCGAAGACGGCCATCGACGGCGGCGAGAACACGCTGATCGTCGAAGCCGGGACGGGCACGGGCAAGACCTATGCGTATCTCGTGCCGGCCATGCTGTGGGGCGGCAAGGTGATCGTCTCGACCGGCACGAAGCACTTGCAGGACCAGCTGTTCCAGCGCGATATCCCCACCGTGCGCGACGCGCTGGCGGTGCCGGTGTCGGTGGCGATGCTGAAGGGCCGCGCAAACTACCTGTGCCACTACTATCTCGAGCGCACGGCCGACAACGGCCGTCTGCCAACGCGTCAGGACACGTCGCATTTGCAGGAGATCGTGCGGTTCGCGAAGATCACGCGCACCGGCGACAAGGCCGAACTCGCGAGCGTGCCGGAGAATTCGCCGGTCTGGCCGATGGTCACCTCCACGCGCGACAACTGTCTCGGCCAGGATTGTCCGCACTACAAGGAATGCTTCGTCATGCAGGCGCGCAAGGAAGCGCAGCAGGCGGATATCGTCGTGGTGAATCACCATCTGTTCTTCGCGGACGTGATGCTGCGCGACACCGGCATGGCCGAACTCCTGCCGATGGCCAACACCATCATCTTCGACGAGGCGCATCAGTTACCGGAAACGGCCACGCTGTTCTTCGGCGACACGCTGTCCACCACGCAGCTGCTCGAACTCGCCCGAGATACGGTCGCCGAAGGTCTCTCGCACGCCCGCGACGCCGCCGACTGGACCAAGCTCGGCGCCGCGCTCGAACGCGCAGCGCGCGACTTGCGGCTGGTGTTCAAGGAAGATTCGGTGCGCCTGTCGCTCGGCCAGTTGCCCGACGGTCATGCGCTGTTCGAGGCGCTCGACACGCTCGAAACGCATCTTGCGGCGTTGGCGGCGGCATTGTCGTCGCATGCGGAGCGCGCCGAATCGCTGCAGGCGCTGGTGCGCCGCGCGCGCGAACTGCAGGACCTGCTGGCCGGCTGGACCACGCCGCCGACCTCGCTCGAACGCGCGGTCGTCGCGGACGAACAGACCGCCGTCGCAGCCGCGAAGGAAGAGCCGAACGAGATGGTGCGCTGGATCGAAGTGTTCTCGCACACGGTGCAGCTGCACGAGACGCCGTTGTCGGTCGCGCCGATTTTCGCCAAGCAGCGCGCGGGCGTGCCGCGCGCGTGGATCTTCACGTCGGCCACGCTCTCGGTGCGCGGCGACTTCACGCATTACGCGGCGCAGATGGGCCTCAACTCGCGCCGCTCGATGACCCTGCCGAGCCCGTTCGACTATCCGTCGCAAGGCTTGTTGTACGTGCCGCGCAATCTGCCGCAGCCGTCGTCGCCGCAGTTCACCGATGCCGTGTTCGAAGCCGCGCTGCCGGTGATCGAGGCGGCGGGCGGCGGCGCGTTCGTGCTGTGTACGACGCTGCGCGCGGTCGACCGCATTGCCACGCGGCTGCGCGAGGTGATCGAGCGCCGTGGCTGGGACAATCCGCTGCTCGTACAGGGCGATGCCAGCCGGACCGAGTTGCTCGACCGCTTCCGCGCCTACGGCAATGCGATCCTGGTCGGCAGCCAGAGCTTCTGGGAAGGCGTGGACGTGCGCGGCGATGCGCTGTCGCTGGTGGTCATCGACAAGCTGCCGTTCGCGCCGCCCGACGATCCCGTGCTCGCGGCCCGGCTGGACGCGCTCTCGAAGAAGGGTTTGAGTCCGTTCGCGGTGCATCAGCTGCCGCAGGCGGTCATCACGCTCAAGCAGGGCGCGGGGCGGCTGATTCGCGCGGAGACCGATCGCGGCGTGCTGATGATCTGCGATACGCGTCTCGTCGAGAAACCGTATGGCCGGCGCATCTGGCAAAGCCTGCCGCCGTTCAAGCGCACGCGTGAACTGGACGTGGTGCGTGAATTTTTCAGCGATGCGGCAAAGTGGAAGACGGAGCTGGCCGAGTAGTGTTTTGAACGGCAGCTATCCCGTCATTGCACTCACGCCGGAGAATGCTGCCTCTGAAGATCTCCATTTCTTGCTGCGTTTGTTTCGCGGAACACGCATTTCCGATCCTTCGATTCGCCGTTTAGACGACCGATTTTCTTTCTTGCAGACCTCGTTGGCCAAGGCATTGTCTGCGGGAATCAGATTCCCGGGAGAGTCGGTCAATGCCATTTGCTTCGGAAAGCGAACTGAGATTGCGCCGTCCTCGCGGCAATCAGGCTCATCCTTCTGCAACGAATTCCTCGACCCATGGCCCGGTAGATCCGGCCTGGGAGAGAGCGTTGCACGACGCGACTTTCGACACCGAAGAGACCGAGGAAAGCGAAACGGAAGAAGCATGTCCGGAAGAATCGGCAGAAGCGTTTCGACGCGACGATCACTTCGATTTTTTAGCGGTCACGCGCGAAGTCGTTCCCAGAATGGCAACGCGAATCGCCGAGAGTCTTTTCAACCGCTATCACCATGCCGCTGCCGCTTTCCAGGACGTCGAAGCGGTCTATCAGGTCGACTGGGATGCGAACTACGGCAGTTACCGGCTCGCGAATCCGACCGCGGGCAATCTGGTGTCGTACGGTGCGCCCGTGCAATGGGTCGATTCCCGCTGGTCACTGGTGTTCGCTTCGGGCGGACGGCACGGCACCGGCTTCAGAAACCTGTGGAGGCGCTATCGGGGAGCGTCGATTCCGCTTGACCGCGTCCACGGGATGCCGATTGCAAGGGCTCGCGAACTGCGAGTGCTGCTGTTCGACGGCGCGGACTGCGCCGAAGCGAGTCTCGCGGTGGCCCGGAGAATGGTGAAGAGCACCACAGCGAGCGATCTGGCGAGGGTCGACAAGGTGCTGCAGATCTTCTGGGGCCGCACGCGGACCGCGGACAGGCAGAACTTCCTCAAGCTGGCCGAGCGCACGCAACAGTACCCGGCACGATTGAACTATTCGCACCTCGACTTCGGGAGCGTACTGACCAAGGCGGACGGCGCGACCAGTCCCTCGACGGTCAGGACGACGCATACGCCTGCGCGCGCGGCCGGGGGACCGCACAGGTGGATGATGCGCTGGAGGAAGTCCAGCTCACCGTTTATGACGAGGGCATCAAGACGCTGGCCGAATCTGTTCCGCCGTCGAGCCTGAAGTCACGGATGTCGCAGGTCTTCACGCACGAGTGGCGTCATGCGATGGCGCATACGTCGACGGACCAGAAGTACGCAGCGATGGTCCCTGGACCAATCGGCATGGACGTCGCCGACCTCGCGCGTCTGCCGCCCGTGGACAAGATAGCCAACGCAGATAACTTTTCGTATGCCGTCTGGCTGCTGCGGTTGTCCGAAACCTGTCCCGCCAGTTACAAGGACTTCGTCTCCCGCCATGACGTCTGGCTGCGTTCGCGCAGTGGCCGCCTCATGTGGAACTTCGTAAGTTAGCCAGCGGCGGCGCATAAACAAAACGGCGCGCGATCATCGATCGCGCGCCGTTTCCGGGAAGCGTGCAGGACCGATGTCCTGCTTTCATGCGCCGCTTACCAGATCTGGTACCACGGCTTGTCGTCCGTGCCCTGACGACGCTTGCCGGTCACGTACGGGCTGTCCGGGAACGTTGCGGCGAGCACGCGCTTGGTGTCGTCGGCGAGTTGCGGCTGATCGAGCTTGCCGTAGGACAGCATCATGATGTGCAGCGCGTCTTCGGTGGCCGGTGCGTTCTTGTACTCGCGAATGGCGAGCTGCGCGCGGTTGATGGCCGCGACATACGCGCCGCGCCGATAGTAATAGTCCGCCGCATGCACCTCGTGCGACGCCAGCGCGTTGACGATATAGCGCATGCGCTGCGCGGCGTCCGGCGCGTACTTGCTTTGCGGGTACTTGTCGACGACCACCTTGAACGCGTCATAGGACTCGCGCAGCGACTTCGGATCGCGCTCGCTCATGTCCTGACCCGAGAAGCGGCCGAACAGGCCCAGGTCGTCGTTGAAGTGGATCATGCCCTTCAGGTAGTAGGCGTACGAGATATCGGGATGATCCGGATGCAGCTTGATGAAGCGGTCGATGGCCTGGTCGGCGTTGGCGGTTTCGCCGTCCTTCCAGTTGCAGTACGCGACGTTGATCTGCGCCTGCTGCGCGAAGTGGCCGAACGGGTCACGGCCTTCGAGCGCCTCGAAGTACTTCGCGCACTTGCCCCAGTCGCTGCCGGAAAGCGCGTCCTGGGCCTCCGTATATAATTTGTTGTTGTTCCACAGCGCGGTTTCGTCGGTCTTCTCCGGCAGGCCGTGACAGGCTGCGACGATCGCGACGCTGGCGGCCAGCGCAAGATACTTGATCGTTTGACGCATCGATTGATGAATGGTGTTGAAGGCTCGCATCAGTGCTTGGTGTTCCTGGCTGATTCTCGCTGTGTCCAGCTGTGTGTCCGGCGCCGCCGCTCGCGCAATGTCTCGCGGTTTTCGCGTGCGGCGTTTGCGTGGATCCTTACGCGCGTTTCCATGCGCGGTTTTCTACGGCAAGTCCTGCCGAATCTTGTTCAAATGACCCGCTCAAGTACCCGTCGTACCAAAGACCGACTCAAAGATTATAGCCCAAGCGCCACCGGCGACGACGCAGCGCAGCCCGATGCAAACCCTGACGCACCCCGCGCAACGGGCACGACAGGCACGACGGGCGCGGACGCAGAACCGCCGCGCGTCGCGCACGTGCCCGACGAACTCGCCGGCGACCGCCTCGACAAGGTGCTCGCGAAACTCTTTCCGGAATTCTCGCGCAGCCGGCTGCAGGGGTGGATCGAAGAAGGGCGCGTGCAGGTCGACGGCGCCGGTGCGAAAGTGCGCCAGCCCGTGCCGCTCGGCGCGACCATCACGCTCGTGCCGGACCTCCTGCCCGAACAACTCGCGTTCACGCCCGAACCGGTGCCGCTCGATGTCGTCTACGAAGACGAGTCGCTCGTGGTCATCAACAAGCCCGCCGGCATGGTCGTGCACCCGGCTGCGGGCAACTGGAGCGGCACGCTGCTGAACGGTCTGCTGCATCGCTATGGCGCGGCGGCGGCCGGCTTGCCGCGCGCGGGCATCGTGCATCGGCTGGACAAGGAAACCTCGGGACTGATGGTGGTCGCGCGCACGCTCGAAGCGCAGACCGACCTCGTGCGTCAGTTGCAGGCGCGCACGGTGAAGCGCCGATACGTGGCCTTCGTGTGGGGCAACATGCGCGACGAAGGCACGATCGACGCGCCGATCGGCCGCGACCCGCGCGAACGCAAGCGCATGGCGGTCGTGCAGAGCGCCGCGGGCAAGCCGGCGCGCACGCACTTCAAGACCATCCAGCGAACCCTGTGGCACAACCAGCCGGTGAGCGCGATCCATTGCGATCTCGAAACCGGCCGCACGCATCAGATCCGCGTGCATTGCGCGGCTGCGGGTCATCCGCTGCTGGGCGATCCGCTGTACGGGCACGTGCGCGGCAAGCGTTCCGTCACGCCGCTGCCGGACGGCTTCGCCCGTCAGGCGCTGCATGCGTGGCGCCTCGGCCTGATTCATCCGGCGACCGGCAAGCCGGTGCACTGGCGCGCCGATGTGCCCGAGGACATGGAGACGCTCTCCGCCGCGCTCGGCTTCGGGGAGGACGAGGAGATCGACTCCGACGAGGATCCGGAGTTCGCGCAAGTCTATGTCATCGGCGAAGACGACGAAGACTGGGACGACGACGATTACGAGGACGACGAAGCATGAAGCATCACGTTGCCGCACTGGATCACGGCGCTTGTCTGTGGCCGCAATGGAAGGTGTCGCCGCGCGTGCGCGCGTTCGTCACGACGCGCGCGGGCGGTGTGAGCGCCGCGCCGTTCGACGACGGCTCCGGCGCGGGCGGCCTCAACCTGGGCTTCTCGACGGGCGACGCGCCCGAGGCCGTCGCGGAGAACCGGCGCCGCGCGCTGGCGCTGACGCCTTCGCGGCACGCCGCATGGCTCGAGCAGATCCACGGCGCGCAGGTCGAGGACGCGCATGCGGTGGTCGACCGCCTCGTGTTCGGCGAACGCTCGCGCGCGGATGCGAGCGTGACGGATCGCGCGGGCGTCGTGTGCGTCGTGATGACGGCGGACTGCCTGCCGGTGCTGTTCTGCGACGACGCGGGCCGCGCGGTCGGCGCGGCGCATGCGGGCTGGCGTGGTCTGGCGGGCGGCGTCATCGAACGGACGGCTGAACGCGTGGCGACGCTCGCGGGCGTGTCGCCTGCCGGGCTGCATGCGTATCTCGGGCCGGCGATCGGACCCTCGGCGTTCGAGGTGGGCGAAGACGTGCTTGAGGCGTTCGCCGGCGCGGCGCCGGCCGCCCGGCGCGACGCCACCACGGCCGCCTTCCGGCCCGCGGGCGGTGCGCCGGCCAAGTACTTCGCGGACATCTATGCACTGGCGCGGCAGCGGCTCGCGGAACTGGGCGTCGATGACGCGCGCATCGACGGCGGCACGCATTGCACGGTGACGGAGCAGAGGCGCTTTTATTCGTATCGGCGGGATCGGGTAACGGGACGCATGGCGGCGATGATCTGGCTGAACGACTGAGGCCTGTTACTCCCGCCAGACCTGTCTCCCAGCCTGCCACGCGAACGTTTCCCGGGCGTGACGAAACCCCTTGTGAATACAATATTTCGGATGGGGGAAAACGATAATTAAAAATTTATCGCACTGCGGCAAAATCGGGACGAAGCATTGACATGCCCGATAGCCTGGAGCAAGAATGTTCCCGGAATTCAATCAATCGGGCACGGCGTAGCAAGGCGGTTTCTTGCGGCGCGCATAGGGCGCATCAACACTTGCGCGCTGGTCGAGGAAAGCCCGGCGATGCCTGCATCAGCAATCCAGTCTTGCGAGACTCACAGGTCAATGGCGGGTATGGCTTCCAAAACATCTTCCTCATCTTCCCGCTCCCGTACCGCCGACAGCACTTCGGCTCAAGCATCGGCCGAATCGACTGGCGTACAGCAGGCGTTCGATCAATGGCTGAACGCCTGGCGTACCGTTGCCGATCCCGCGCAGTGGGCGAAGCTGACTCAGCAGACGAATGCCGCACCTGATGCGGCCGGGGCGGGAGCCGCTGCGGAGGCCTCGCCGTTCGCGGCGTTCGGCGCCTTCGCCAATGCATTCCCGAATGCATTTCCCAATGCGTTCCCCGGTGGCTTCCCACAAGGTTTTCCGGCCGCATTCCAGGGCGCATTTCCGGCGCCGGGCGCGATGCCGCAGATGCCCGACTTTACGAAGATGAACGGCATGGCCGAGTTCGCCAAACTGGCGAGCAGCATGCCGGGCTTCGGCGCCGCGATGCAGGGCTTGCCGACACTGCCGAAGATCCCCACCGCGGCGATTCCACCCGAGCGTCTCCAGCAGCTGCAAAGCAACTATTCGCGCGATGCGTCCGAACTGCTCCGGCAGGCAGGCGAACAGCACATCGACCCGGGCGCGCTGAAGGACCGCCGCTTCACGGATACCTCGTGGCAGACCACGCCCGCGTATGCGTTCACCGCCGCGTGGTACCTGCTGAACGCGCGCTATCTGCAAGAACTCGCGGATGCCGTGCAGAGCGACCCGAAGACCCGCGAGCGCATTCGTTTCACCGTGCAGCAATGGGCCGCGGCAGCATCGCCGAGCAACTATTTCGCGCTGAATCCCGATGCGCAAAAGACGCTCATCGAGAGCAAGGGCGAGAGCCTGCGCCAGGGCATGCTGAACCTGCTCGCCGACATGCAGCGCGGCAAGATCTCGCAATCGGACGAATCGGGTTTCGCGGTCGGCAAGAACATTGCGTCGACCGAAGGATCGGTCGTGTACGAGAACGAACTCGTACAGCTGATCCAGTACAAGCCGCGCGCCCCGAAGGTCTATGCGCGGCCGCTGCTGATCGTGCCGCCGTGCATCAACAAGTTCTACATCCTCGATCTCTCGCCCGAAAGCTCGCTCGTGCGCTATGCGCTCGATGAAGGCCATCAGGTGTTCATCCTGTCGTGGCGCAACGCGGACCAGTCGATCGCGCACAAGACCTGGGACGACTATGTCGAACAGGGCGTGCTCGAGACCATCGGCGTCGTGCAGACGATCACCGGCGAGGAACAGATCAATACGCTCGGCTTCTGCATCGGCGGGACCATTCTCGCCACCGCGCTCGCGGTGGCCTCGGCCCGTGGCGAGGAGCCGGCGGCCTCGATGACGCTGCTCACCTCGATGCTCGACTTCTCCGACACGGGCGTGCTGGATGTGTTCGTCGACGAGTCGCACGTGCGCTTGCGCGAGCAGGCGATCGGCGGCAGGAACGGCGCGCCGGCGGGGCTGATGCGCGGCGTCGAGTTCGCCAACACGTTCTCGTATCTGCGCCCGAACGATCTGGTGTGGAACTACGTCGTCGATAACTATCTCAAAGGACGCACGCCCCAGGCGTTCGACCTGCTGTTCTGGAACAGCGACTCGACCAACCTGCCCGGGCCGATGTGCGTCTGGTACCTGCGCAACACGTATCTCGAAAACGCGCTGAAGGAACCGAATGCGTTGACGGTATGCGGCGAGAAGATCGATCTCTCGCGGCTCGCGTTGCCCACGTTTATCTACGGCTCCCGCGAGGATCACATCGTGCCGTGGAAGTCGGCGTATGCTTCGACGCCCATTCTCAGCGGTCCGCGGACCTTCGTGCTGGGCGCGTCGGGACATATTGCGGGCGTGATCAATCCGCCGTCGAAGAACAAGCGCAGCTTCTGGATGGTCGACGGCGACACCGGTGCGCTGCCCGAATCCGCGGACGCCTGGTTCGACGCCGCGGCGGAGCATCCCGGCAGCTGGTGGCCCACGTGGTCCGCCTGGCTCGCGGCGAACGCGGGCGAGCAGGTCAAGCCGGCGGCGGCGCAGGGTTCGAAGGCGTACCCGGTGATCGAGGCCGCCCCGGGCCGCTACGTGCTGGAGCGCGATGCCTGAGTGTGAGTTCTGAGTGGCGCGCCGTGGCGCTCATGGGCGCGCGGATCATGCCCGGGCCAATGCATTAACAATCGATGCCAAAGGAAACTGAAATGACTGACGTAGTGTTCGTATCGGCCGCGCGTACGGCGGTGGGCAAATTCGGCGGCTCGCTCGCGAAGATCGCGGCGCCGGAACTCGGCGCAACGGTCATCAAGGCCGTGCTCGAACGCGCAGGCGTGAAGCCGGATCAGGTGAGCGAAGTCATTCTCGGCCAGGTGCTGGCCGCGGGCTCGGGA
>NZ_JARUXP010000001.1:1493132-1664244 GCF_031451315.1 Caballeronia sp. LZ032 | reverse complement strand
TGCTGCACGAAATGCAGAAGCGCGATGCGAAGAAGGGTCTGGCGTCGCTGTGCATCGGCGGCGGCATGGGCGTGGCGCTGGCGGTGGAACGGCCGTAAGCAGGACGCGCGGCACAAGTACGCAGGGCAGGACTGGGAAGGATTGGCGGGCGGCCTGGAGATCGCCGTCCGCATAACGAAAATGGAGTGAGGTATGACGAAGCGCATAGCGTATGT
The DNA here is from genome assembly GCF_031451315.1 of Caballeronia sp. LZ032. Lineage (NCBI taxonomy): Bacteria > Pseudomonadati > Pseudomonadota > Betaproteobacteria > Burkholderiales > Burkholderiaceae > Caballeronia > Caballeronia sp. LZ032. The sequence continues at coordinate 1,664,029 of NZ_JARUXP010000001.1, read as the reverse complement.
AACCGGCGGCATGGGCGGCATCGGCACCAGCATCTGCCAGCGCCTGCACAAGGATGGCTTCACGGTGGTCGCGGGCTGCGGCCCCAACTCGCCGCGCCGGGTGAAATGGCTGGAAGACCAGAAGGCGCTCGGCTTCGACTTCATTGCCTCGGAAGGCAACGTCGGCGACTGGGAATCGACCAAGAACGCGTTCGACAAGGTCAAATCCGAAGTCGGCGAAGTCGACGTGCTGGTGAACAATGCAGGCATCACGCGCGACGTCGTGTTCCGCAAGATGACGCACGAGGACTGGACGGCCGTCATCGACACCAACCTGACGAGCCTGTTCAACGTGACCAAGCAGGTCATCGACGGCATGGTGGAGCGGGGTTTCGGCCGCATCATCAACATTTCGTCGGTGAACGGGCAGAAGGGGCAGTTCGGCCAGACCAACTATTCGACCGCCAAGGCCGGCATTCACGGCTTCACGATGGCGCTCGCGCAGGAAGTGGCGACCAAGGGCGTGACGGTCAACACGGTGTCGCCGGGTTACATCGGCACGGACATGGTGAAGGCCATCCGGCCGGAAGTGCTGGAGAAGATCGTCGCGACCATTCCGGTGCGGCGTCTGGGCACGCCCGACGAGATCGGCTCGATCTGCGCGTGGCTGGCCTCCGATGAATCGGGCTTCTCGACCGGCGCGGACTTCTCGCTGAACGGCGGCTTGCATATGGGCTGACGGGCGGAGGCTCGTCCGGGTGCGGCGTGCATTGCGTGCGTTGCATGCATTACGTGCATCCGGGCGGGCCGCCACTCGCCGGATTTTTTCAACGATGCGGCGAACATGCAGCAGCGCTTTTTTGCGACGACGCAAGACCTGCTTGCTGCCATCGCAGTAAAGTTTTGCGTTTAAAGGCGTTCAATGACCACTACTACTACAAAGAAATCCGCCGAGCGACTGATCAAGAAGTATCCGAACCGTCGGCTGTATGACACGGAGACGAGCACCTACATCACGTTGTCGGATGTGAAGCAACTCGTGCTCGATCAGGAAGAGTTCAAGGTGCTCGACGCGAAGTCCAACGACGACCTCACGCGCAGCATCCTGCTGCAGATCATTCTTGAGGAAGAGAGCGGCGGCCTGCCGATGTTCTCCTCGGTGATGCTGTCGCAGATCATCCGCTTCTACGGCCACGCGATGCAGGGCATGATGGGCACGTACCTGGAGAAGAACATCCAGGCGTTCATCGACATCCAGCAGAAGCTGTCCGAACAGAGCAAGGGCATTTACGACGGCAACGCGCTGAATCCCGAGGTCTGGTCGCAGTTCATGAACATGCAGGCGCCGATGATGCAGGGCATGATGACGAGCTACATCGAGCAGTCGAAGAACATGTTCGTGCAGATGCAGGAGCAGATGCAATCGCAGGCGAAGACGATGTTCAATACGTTTCCGTTTCAGGCGCCTACGGGGCCGACTACGGAGAAGAAGTAGGGGACTCGTATCCGGGCAGGCTTCGCGGGTGGCGTGCATCGCCAGCCGGGGGATCAGGGTCAGCGGCGGAACGTTGAGGAAGTAATTTCACAGAAATGCGTTCGCGATTTCGTTGACGCTCGGTATGGCGCGCCCCTAAGCTATACCTACGTTTCAGGCGATGCCTGAAACGCTCGTCGAACGGGGAAACCTGGCGGCAAATACGGCCGCAGGCCGCCGAACAGCCGCTTCAAGCGGCTGTTTTCATATCCGCGGACGCATGACTGTGACGTACATCTGCTATATCGATCTGCTATATCGATGAGGCAGGAAACGGCGCATCGTTGCTTTCCAGCGAGACCTGCAACCAGCCGCTGCTCGGCATTGCAAGCGGGTTGTGCTTCAGGATTCAACGTCTCGCGACGTCTCGAGCCGAGTTCGCCGGAAAATCGTTCAAGTGCCGCAGGTGCAGTATCAAGATAGGCACTTCGTATATTGATTCTGGCCGTCTTCCCTAACCCCCTCGTTTTTCCAACCAAGCCGCTGATAAAAGCCGTTCGCTCGGACTGCTGGGTTCCGATCAGTCCGCAGCCAGATCTCGCCGCATCCTCGGCTGAACAACCATTGTTCCGCTGCGTTCATGAGCAGTCGGCCCACGCCGATTCCTTCATATTCGGGTCGAACAAACAGCGCGAAGATCGTTGCGTCTGCCGCGTTTGCCATGCCGAATGCCACAACCTTTGCAGCATCTTCCGCAACCCAACCGCGGCCTTCGCCAGTCAGCATGGCGGCAATGGTCACCGGCGTGATATTCACGGATGCCAGTTCTTCGATGGACATGCGGTTCTCACGGACGCTAGTGCGAACATCGAAAAGCCAGGGCACGTCTTCGACGGTTGCAGCGCGGATCTGTATTGCTGTCCTTCTCATGGCATTTCGCGTCGTATTTCAAGTTTCGAGCCTCGCGGATGTAAGCCAGTCTGAACGACAAACGCAGACTGCGTTGTGAAAAAGGGGTTCGTTTTCAGCAAACAGTGTCACAGCGAATGCCTGGGTGATCCTCCGCTTGAACCAATCCGCACCACCGATCACCCTCCAAACCGCCTCCCCACCGCTCCGATGTAAAATAGTGGATTCGCCCGACGCCTTCGGCCGAGTCCCACAACATCGTCTCTCCCCGTGAAAAACTCTTTGGAATCAACCGCCCAGGCCCCAGCCCCCAAAATCGGCATGGTGTCCCTCGGCTGCCCGAAAGCCCTCGTCGACTCCGAGCAGATCATCACCCAGCTGCGCGCCGAGGGTTATCAAATCTCCGGCACCTATGACGGCGCGGACCTCGTCGTGGTCAACACCTGCGGCTTCATCGACGAAGCCGTGCAGGAAAGCCTCGACGCCATCGGCGAGGCGCTCTCCGAAAACGGCAAGGTCATCGTCACCGGCTGCCTCGGCGCGAAAAAGAGCGCGAGCGGCGGCGGCCTGATCGAGGAAGTGCATCCGAAGGTGCTCGCGGTCACCGGCCCCCACGCCACCAACGAAGTGATGAACGCGGTGCACACGTATCTGCCCAAGCCGCACGATCCGTTCACCGACCTCGTCCCGCCCGCCGGCATCAAGCTCACGCCGCGCCACTACGCCTATCTGAAAATCTCCGAAGGCTGCAATCATCGCTGCACCTTCTGCATCATTCCGTCGATGCGCGGCGATCTCGTCTCGCGTCCCGTCGCCGAAGTCATGCTCGAAGCCGAGAATCTCTTCAAGTCCGGCGTGAAGGAACTGCTCGTGATCTCGCAGGACACGAGCGCGTACGGCGTCGACGTCAAGTACCGCACCGGCTTCTGGAACGGCAAGCCGCTCAAGACGCGCATGACCGACCTGGTCGGCGCGCTCGGCGAACTCGCCGCCCAATACGGCGCCTGGGTGCGCCTGCATTACGTCTATCCGTACCCGAGCGTCGACGAAGTCATCCCGATGATGGCCGAAGGCCCGCTCAAGGGCCACGTGCTGCCGTATCTCGACGTGCCGTTCCAGCACGCGCATCCCGAGGTGCTCAAGCGCATGAAGCGTCCGGCCAACGCCGAGAAAGTGCTCGAGCGCGTCCGGACGTGGCGCGAAATCTGTCCCGACCTGACCATTCGCAGCACCTTCATCGCGGGCTTTCCGGGCGAAACGGAAGAGCAGTTCCAGACCCTGCTCGACTTCATCGCGGAAGCGGACCTGGACCGCGTCGGCTGCTTTGCGTATTCGCCGGTCGAAGGCGCGAGCGCCAACGAACTCGACGGCGCCTTGCCCGATGAAGTCCGCGAAGAGCGCCGCGCGCGCTTCATGGAACTCGCCGAGGAACTGTCGGCGAAGCGCATGAAAAAGAAAGTGGGCAAGACGCTCAAGGTGCTCGTCGACGAGATCGGCACGGACGGCGGCATCGGCCGCACGGCGGCGGATGCGCCGGAAATCGACGGCGTCGTGTACATCGCGCCGGCCACCAAGGCATCGAAGCGCTACAAGGCCGGCGATTTCGTCTCCGTGAAAATCACCGGCGCCGACGGCCACGATCTCTGGGGCGAGGTCTGACACCATGCCGCACGCTCCGCAGGTCCTCGCCCTCGGCGAGGCGATGATCGAGTTCAATCAGTCGCAGCGCGGCCAGCCCGGCTATCTGCAAGGTTTCGGCGGCGATGTGTCGAACTTCCTGATCGCGGCGTCGCGGCAGGGCGCCTCGACCGGCTTCGTCTCCGCCGTCGGCAACGATCACTTCGGCCAGTTGCTGCTCGACCTGTGGCGCGCGGAGAACGTCGACACCTCCACGGTGCGCATCGATCAGGACGCGCCCACGGGCGTGTATTTCGTGTCGCACGGCGAGCAGGGGCATCGCTTCGACTACTTGCGCGCGGGCTCGGCGGCGAGCCGCTATGCGCCGTCGCACCTGCCGCTCGACGCCATCGCGGCCGCCCGCGTCGTGCATCTGTCGGGCATCAGTCTGGCGATCGGCGTGGCCGCGTGCGATGCCGCGCTCGCCGCCATCGACCATGCGCGCTCGCACCGCGTCACCGTCAGTTTCGACACCAACCTGCGCCTCAAGCTGTGGCCGCTCGCGCGCGCTCGCGCCGTGATGCTCGAAGCCATCCGCTCGGCCGACATCTGCCTGCCGAGCTGGGACGACGTCACGCTGCTCACGGGCCACGAAGACAAGGACGCGATCGTCGACGCCTTGTTGGCGCTCGGTCCGAAGATCGTCGCGCTGAAACTGGGCCGCGAAGGCGCGTACATCGCCACGCCCGCCGAGCGGCGCGTGGTGCCCGGCCGCGTCGTGCAGGCGGTCGATGCCACCGGCGCGGGCGACTGCTTTGGCGGCGCGTTCATTGCGCGCATCGTCGCCGGCGATGATCCTTTCGCGGCCGCGCGCTATGCGAACGCGGCGGCCGCCTTTCGACGCAAGGCTTTGGCGCGGTCGCGCCGATTCCTGATCAGGCCGCGGTGGAGCGCGCGCTGAAAGCCTGAGCGTCAATCCAGCAACGACAACCCGACAGCGGAGACGACATGCAACGTGAAGTGGTGGTGGTGAGCGGCGTGCGCACGGCAATCGGCGATTTCGGCGGCGCGCTGAAGGATTTCATGCCGACCGATCTCGGCGCGCGCGTCGTGCGCGAGGCCTTGTCGCGTGCGAACGTGCAGGGCGATGAAGTCGGCCACGTAGTGTTCGGCAACGTGATCCAGACCGAGCCGCGCGACATGTATCTCGCCCGCGTCGCCGCGCTCGACGGCGGCGTCACGCAGCACGCGCCCGCGCTCACGGTGAACCGCCTGTGCGGTTCGGGCCTGCAGGCGATCGTATCGGCGTCGCAGAGCATCCTGCTCGGCGATGCGGATGTCGCCATCGGCGGCGGCGCGGAAAGCATGAGCCGCGCGCCCTACATCATGCCGGCCGCGCGCTTCGGCCAGCGCATGGGCGACGCGCGCATCGTCGACATGATGGTCGGCGCGCTGAACGATCCGTTCGACAAGATTCACATGGGCGTGACCGCCGAGAACGTCGCGCGCCAGTTCGGCATCACGCGGGAGATGCAGGACGCGCTCGCGCTCGAATCGCACAAGCGCGCGGCGCACGCCATCGAGGCCGGTTTCTTCAAGGAGCAGATCCTGCCGATCACGCTCGCGTCGAAGAAAGGCGACACGGTGTTCGAGCGCGACGAACACGTGCGCATGAACGCCACTGCCGAGGACTTCGCAAAGCTCAAGCCCGTGTTCGCGAAAGAAAACGGCACGGTGACGGCGGGCAATGCATCGGGCATCAACGACGCCGCGGCGGCCGTCGTGCTGATGGAGTGCAGCGTCGCCGAGAAGCGCGGCGCGCAGCCGCTGGCCAGGCTGGTCGCCTACGCGCACGCGGGCGTCGATCCGAAGATCATGGGCATCGGCCCGGTGCCCGCGACGCAGAAGGTCCTGGAACGCGCGGGTTTGTCCGTCGCGGATCTCGACGTGATCGAGGCCAACGAGGCGTTCGCCGCGCAGGCCTGCGCCGTGTCGCAGGAACTGAGGCTGGATCCCGCGAAGGTCAATCCGAACGGTTCGGGCATTTCGCTCGGCCATCCGATCGGCGCCACGGGCGCGCTGATCACCGTGAAGGCGCTGTACGAGCTGCAGCGCATCGGCGGGCGCTATGCGCTCGTGACGATGTGCATCGGCGGCGGGCAGGGCATCGCGGCGATCTTCGAGCGCATCTGAGGCAGCCGATGCGCGCTCGAATCCCGCACACAACGAAGGAACCACGGATGATCCACAGCATGCACGGCTCGCGTCTCATCGCGGCGCTGGCCATCACGGCGGCGCTGGCCATCACGGCGGCGCTGGCCGCCTGCAATTCGCCGATGCCCGCAGGCGGCTCCGGCGTGTTGCCGCCGGACCAGCGCGAGCCGGCCGGCGCGGATGCGCACGGCGCGCAAGCGGCCATCGCCGAACTGGCGCTGCCGCCGCAAAAGCCGCTGACGCCCAATCCGGAGTACGCGCGCTTTCCGCGCTATGTCGGCACGCTGGGCACGCGGCAGATCGAGATGAAGCTCGGCGCGAAAACCGACGATCCGTCCGGCGTCCACGGCGAATATCGCTTTGCAGGCAGCCCGAACGTGATTCTCGTGGCGGGCGATCGCGACAGCGACACGCTCGAGATCGAGGAATCGAACGACGGCACGCACATCACCGGCAACTGGGTCGGCAAGTTCGCGCCGGACGGCAGCGTGTCCGGCGAACGCATGGATCCCGACGATTCCAACGGACAGCCCTTCGAGCTTCGGCCCGCCGTTGCGGGCGCCGGGCTGCCGCCGCTGCCGGGCGGGAATGCCGCGGGTTCAGCGGGCGCGGCGGGTGCATCGAAAGCGCCGCCCGCGCCGTCGCTGGAACCGGCGCCGCCCGCACCGCCGAAGAACAGCGTGGGCGGCACGAGCAACGTCATCATCGGCGAATAGCCCTGTCTCTTTCATGCCGCCGGCGCGCTCCGGCGGCATCTTCCTTGATCCGTTTCAACGCCACGCCATGACCGATTCCCACGACAACGCCCCCAACCGCGACCTGCAAACCCGCATCGTCCAGCCGGAGGATCGCATCACGCCCGGCTTCGAGTCGTTTTCGGTGCCGGTGGCGCGGGCGTCGACGGTCGTGTTTCCCGATCTCGCGACGATGCGCTCGCTCGTCTGGAACGACGACTCCAGGTGGCGCTACGGCCTGCACGGGACGCCGACGACCATCGCGCTGGCGCAGCGCATCGCGGCCATCGAAGGCGGCGAGTACGCGCTGTTGCAGCCCTCGGGACTCGCGGCGATCTCGAATGTCTATTTCGGTCTCGTGCGGACGAGCGATCACGTGCTCGTGCCCGACAACGCCTATGGCCCGAACCGCGATCACGCGGACTGGCTCGCGGAGGATTTCGGCATCGAGGTGACGTATTACGATCCGATGATCGGCGCGGGCATCGATACCTTGCTGCGCGCCAATACGAAGCTGGTCTGGCTCGAAGCGCCCGGTTCCGTGACGATGGAAGTGCAGGACGTGCCCGCCATCGCCGCGGCCGCGCGGGCGAAGGGCATCGTGACGGCCATCGACAATACGTTCTCGGCCGGCCTCGCTTTCAAGCCGTTCGAACATGGCGTCGACATTTCGGTGCAGGCGCTGACGAAGTATCAGTCCGGCGGCAGCGACGTGCTGATGGGCGCGACCATCACGCGCAACGCCGACTTGCACAGCAAGCTGAAGCGCGCGCGCATGCAGCTGGGTGTCGGGGTATCGGCGGACGATGCATCGCTCGTATTGCGCAGCCTGCCTTCGATGAAGACGCGTTACGAGGCCCACGACCGCGCGGCGTTCGCGCTCGCCACCTGGCTGAAGACGCGCCCCGAAGTGGCCGCCGTGCTGCATCCGGCGCTGCCGGACTGTCCCGGCCACGCGTTCTTCGAGCGCGATTTCAAGGGCGGCGCGGGCGGCCTGTTCTCCATCGTCTTCGACAAGCAATACAGCGCGGCGCAAGTCGATGCGTTCGTCGAGGCGCTCGAGCTGTTCTCGATCGGCTGGAGCTGGGGCGGCTCGCACAGCCTCGCGATGCCCTACACCGTCCGCACGATGCGCACGGCATCGCAATGGCCGCACGAAGGCGTGCTGGTGCGGTTCTATATCGGCCTGGAGGCGGAAGCGGACCTGCGCGCCGATCTCGAAGCGGCGCTGGTCAAGGCGTTCGGTTAAGACAAACGGCGCCCGAGGGCGCCGTTCTTCGACAAGCACGAAAGCCGCAGCGTTCAGAACAACCGCAGCAGGCCGTCGAGGCCGACGAAGTTGAACGCGAGGCTCGCCGACTCGCGCACGACCGGCTTCGCGCGAAACGCCACCGACAAGCCCGCTTCGGCCATCATCTTCAGATCGTTCGAGCCGTCGCCCATGGCGATCGCGCGCTGCGGATCGATGCCGATCTGCGCGCAGGTGTCGAGCAGCGTGCGCGCCTTCACGTCCGCGTTGACGATTTCGCCGACTACCTTGCCCGTCAGCTTGCCATCGACGATTTCCAGCGTGTTCGCCCGCGTGTAGTCGAGGCCGAGACGCGCCTTCAGCCGCTCGGTGAAGAACGTGAAGCCGCCCGACACGAGCAGCGTCTTCAGACCCGCCGCGCGCGCGCCGGCGAGCATGCGCTCCGCGCCCGGCGACAGTTTCAGGCGTTCCTCGTAGACCCGTTCGAGCGCGTTTGCATCGAGTCCCTTCAGCAACGCGACGCGGCGCGTGAGGCTCTCGTTGAAGTCCTTGATCTCGCCGCGCATCGACGCCTCGGTGATCGCCGCGACTTCCGCCTTCAGCCCGCAGAAATCCGCGATTTCATCGATGCATTCGATCGTAATGAGCGTCGAGTCCATGTCCATCGCGACGAGGCCAAAACCGGCGAGCGTCGCATCCGGCGCGATGTAGGCGTAGTCGAGGCCGTGCGTGCCGCAGTACGCGTCGATGTCGGGACGTTGCAGCGGGTCGGCGCCGGCAAGACGCAGCAGCGTGTCATCGACGCGCTGCGGAGCCTGCGAGCGGGCCAGCGCCGCGAGCGGGCGCAGGTGCGAATCGGAGATCGGGGCGAGGCTTTGAATGACGAGGTTCATCGAAGGCGAGGGCGAGGGCCAAGAAACAGTGGACGCGCGAAAGCGCCATTGTACCGGCCGGCTTGCGCGCGCTAACGCTGCACCTTCGCGGGATCGACGTCCCAGTAGGGCGGCTCGCCGAACTGTCCGGCGAGGAAGTCGATGAAGGCCAGCGTTTTCGGCGGCACAAACGCGCGGCTCGGATACACGGCCCAGATCGCCACGGTCTGCGCGGGCGGATAGTCGTCGAGCAGCGTGACGAGTTCGCCGCTCGCGATCAGCGGCGCGACGCTCCACGTCGATTTCAGCCCGATGCCGATGCCCGCCGCCAGCGCATCGCGGATCACCTCGCCGTTGTCGGTCACGAGCCGACCGGACACGCGCACGTCGATCACGCCGGTCGGCGTGACGAAGCTCCAGTCGCGCTGATCGGCGAGGATCACACACTCGTGGCGCGCGAGATCGGCCGGATGGCGCGGCGTGCCGTGCCGCGCGAGATAGCCGGGCGACGCGCACAGCACGCGGCGGTTGCTCGCGAGCTTCTTCGCCACCAGCGTCGAATCCTTCAGCGCGCCGATGCGGATCGCGAGGTCAATGCCCTCGTCCACGAGATCCACGATCTGGTCGGTCATGCGCAGATCGACGCTCACGCCCGGGTATTGGCGCAGGAACGCGGGCATTAGCGGCGAGATGTGCTGGCGTCCGAGCGACGAGGGCATGGTCACGCGCAGGCGCCCGTGCGGATGCTCGCGCGCCTGTCCGACCGACGCGCGCGCCGCGTCGGCGGCGTCGAGCAGGCCGCGCGCGTGGTCGGCGAAGATCTCGCCCTCCTGGGTCAGCGAGACGCGCCGGGTCGTGCGATGCAGCAGCCGCGCGCCGAGCATGCGCTCCAGCGCCGCAATGCGTGCGCTCGCCACCGCGGGCGAGAGCCCGAATTCGCGCGCGGCGGCGGACAGATTGGCCAACGCCGCCGCACGCACGAAAAGTCCGATATCGAGGAGATCGAGACGCTCGCGCGGCGTGGCGTCCGCGAGGAGATCACTTGCCATTTGATGGATTTCGCGAAGAATGTTTCAGTGATTATGACGGTTTTCCGGATATCGCAGGCGTCTTACCATGGGCAACCGTTCACTCACTTCAATGGAGCACCCCATGAAAGCCATCGGTTTCACGCGCTACCTCCCGATTTCCGACCCGCAAGCGCTGGTCGACATCGAGCTCGAGCAACCCGTGCCCACCGGACGCGACCTGCTCGTGAAGGTCGAGGCGATCGCCGTCAATCCGGTCGACACCAAGGTGCGCGCGCCCAAGGACAAGGTCGAATCGGCCCCGCGCGTGCTGGGCTGGGACGCGGCGGGCGTGGTGGCCGCCGTCGGACCGGAAGCGACGCTGTTCAAGGTCGGCGATCCGGTCTACTACGCCGGCGACATCACCCGGCCCGGCGCGAACAGCGAATTCCATCTGATCGATGAACGCATCGTCGGCACGAAGCCGGCCTCGCTCGATTTCAGCAGCGCCGCCGCGCTGCCGCTGACCACCATCACCGCGTGGGAAGCGCTGTTCGACCGCCTGGGCGTGTCGGCGGAAGGCAAGGACGCGGGCAAGTCGGTGCTGATCGTCGGCGGGGCGGGCGGCGTCGGGTCGATCGGCATCCAGCTTGCGAAGCGGGTGGCGAAGCTGCAGGTGATCGCCACGGCGTCGCGGCCCGAATCGGCCAAGTGGGCGCAAGAACTCGGTGCGGATCACATCGTCGATCACTTCGGGGACATCCCGGCGCAGATGAAGCAGATCGGCTTCCCGCAGGTCGACTACGTGCTGATCTTCAACGACACCGACAAGCATTTCCCGGCCGCCGCCGAAGTCATCAAGCCGCAGGGCGGCATCTGCACGATCGTCGAGAATGCGCGGCCGCTGCCGGTGGAACTGCTGAAGGCGAAGAGCGCCGCATTCCACTGGGAGTTCATGTTCACGCGCGCGATGTTCAGCACGCCCGACATGATCGAGCAGCACAAGCTGCTGTCGGAAGTGGCGCGGCTGATCGACGCAGGCACGCTGCGCACGACCCTCGGACGCGACCTCGGACCCATCAATGCGACGAACCTGCGCGAGGCGCATCGGCTGCTGGAAGAAGGGCGCACGGTCGGCAAGCTGGTGCTGACGGGCTTTTGAGGCGCCGCTGACAGGTTTTTGACCATGCGCAAGCCGCCCTTCGCGCACTCGGGTTATCCATGACGATGACCCGTCAAACGTGGCGCTAGACTGAATCCGGACCGTTGCACGCACACTGCGTCCCGGTGCGCGAGACGCGCCGGATTCACTCACAGCGCCTGTTACGGAGGTGGCGGCATGAATCGTCGTTCGATCGTTCGTCGCATCGTTTCCGTCGCCGCGCTCACGATGATCGCCGCGACCGCCCGGGCCACGCCGGGCATCAAGGTGCTCTCCGAGGCGGCCAATGACGGCCCCATCAAATACACGGTCAAGATGACCTCGAAGTCGTTCGGCAACGAGCAGGAAACCCGCACCATCCGCTCCGGGCAGACCGATGACTTCACCTGGCAAGGCAACGCCGCCGGCGGCGCGCAGGCCGTGCCGGACGGCTGTCCGCAGGCGGCCTCGGTGCCGAAGAGCGCCGACGGCGCGGCGGTGCGGCAGGTGCAGATCCGCTTCGCGCCGATGGTCGGCGACAACGGCACGGCCAACGTGCAGATCAGTTTCCGGGCCTATGCGCCAAAGGGCACATCGCGCGTCACGGTGGCCGGGAAGAGCCTGCAATGTCCGGTGGACAACCGCTTCAGCCAGATCGTGCGCTTCGCCATGCCGACTTCGACCGGTTCCAAAAAGACCGTCACGCTCGACGACGGCACGCAGCTGACCGTGACCGCCAACCGCAAATAGCATCTTTGGTCGGCTGGAGCAGTAAGGCTTACAGAACGCCTGCCCGGCTTCGGCCCAGATCGCCGGACGCCGCGCGCCCGGCCGCCTTGGCATGTTTCCTGCGATTCCTTCCGATACCGTGCCGCAACCGCGCACGGAAAACGCCTCGACGCCCGCCCGGCGCGAGGCGCGTTCATCGACTCTTCCCGACCGCCAAGGTGCCGCGATGCCGCACATGATCTGGAAAGGCGCGATCAGCTTCGGACTGGTCCACGTGCCCGTGCAACTCTATCCCGCGACGCAGTCGGAGAAGGTCGGCTTCAACCTGCTCGACAAGCGCTCCATGGACCCGATCGGCTACAAGCAGATCAACAAGAACACGGGCAAGGAAGTCACGCGCGACAACATCGTGCGCGGCTTCGAGTATGAGAAGGGCAAGTATGTCGTGATGACCGACGCCGAGATTCGCGCGGCCAATCCGGAGTCCACCCAGACGGTCGACATTCTCGCCTTCGTCGATGCCCCCGAGATCTCGTTCCTGTCGCTCGACACGCCTTACTATCTCGCGCCCGATCGCAAGGGCGAGAAGGTCTATGCGCTGCTGCGCGATGCGCTGAAGGACACGGGCAAGGTCGGCATCGCGAGCGTCGTGCTGCATAACAAGCAGCATCTCGCGGCGCTGATTCCGGTGGGTCCGGCGCTGGCGCTCAACACGCTGCGCTGGGGCGACGAGGTTCGCGATTTCGGCGAGTTCAAGTTCCCCGACGAAGACACGAAGAAGGCCGGCGTGACGCCGAAGGAACTGGAGATGGCCAAGCGGCTCATCGACGACATGAGCGACAGCTGGGATCCGTCGAAGTACCACGACACCTTCAAGGACGACATCATGGCGCTCGTCGACAAGAAGGTGAAACAAGGCAAGGTGGCCGAGGTGATGAAGGTGGAAGAGGGCGGCGAACAGAAGTCGTCTGCCGACATCCTCGACTTGTCGGAATTGCTCAAGCGCAGTCTCAAGAAGGGTGGCGCGCCGGCGAAACGTGGCAAGGCCGCGGCCGCGGAGGAAGCAGACGGCGAGGACGACTCCGGCGAAGAAGCCGCGCGTCCGGCGCGCAAGACTGCGCGCCGCAAGCGTGCGTGAAGCGCGTCTGTCTCGCCTCTGACACTGCGGATTTCCGACGATGGCCGGCAAACTCGACACCTATCAGCGCATGCGCGCGTTCGACAAGACGCCGGAGCCGTCCGGCGCCGCGAAGCGCGCCGCGCGGGCCCGCAAGACGGCCAAACCACCCGCGAAGTCCAGCCTGTCCTTCGTCATCCAGGAACACGATGCACGCCGTCTGCACTACGACTTCCGCCTGGAACTCGACGGCACGCTCAAGTCATGGGCCGTGCCGAAGGGACCGAGCCTCGATCCCACGGTGAAGCGCCTGGCGGTGCATGTCGAGGATCATCCGCTCGACTATGGTTCGTTCGAAGGCGAGATCCCCGAAGGCAACTACGGTGCGGGCAGCGTCATCGTGTGGGATCGCGGCACGTGGGCGCCGCAGGCGGGCAGCTTCGCGGATGCACAGCGTGAATACGAAAAGGGCAAGCTCAAGTTCACGCTCGATGGCGAGAAGCTGCAGGGCGGCTGGACGCTCGTAAAAAGCCACATGCGCGGCAGCGGCGACAAGGAGCAATGGCTGCTCATCAAGGAGCGCGACGATACGGCGCGCCCGGAGAGCGAATACGACGTGCTTCTCAAAAGGCCGGGCAGCGTGATGTCCGATGCGCCCGGCGCGCGCGGCAAGGATGGTGCGGTGCTCGAACGATCGGAGCGCAAGACGGCGGCAAAGAAAGCGCCCGCAAAGACGCCCGCGCGCAAGAAGACCTCCGCCGCACAGGCGAACGGCCACGATCATCCGGACATCGTCGCGACTCGCAGCGCGGAATCGCTGCGGACCTTGTCGCATGAACCCGCGATCGAGGGCGCGGTGAAGGCGAAGCTGCCCACCACGTTCAAGCCGCAGCTCGCCACGCTCGTCGATGCCGCGCCCTTCGGCGACGACTGGGCCTACGAGATCAAGTTCGACGGCTATCGGGTGCTGGCGCGCATCGACACGGTGAAGGGCAAACGCCGCATCGCGATTTTCACGCGCAACGGCAACGACTGGACCGCGAAATTCCCGAAGCAGGTTCAGGCGCTGGAACAGCTCGAGATCGAGAGCGGCTGGCTCGACGGCGAAGCCGTGGTGCTCGACGCACGCGGACTGCCCGACTTCCAGGCGCTGCAGAACGCCTTTGACGCAGGCCGTCCGCAGGACATCGTCGTGTATTTCTTCGACGTGCCCTGGCTCAACGGCTATGACCTGCGCGACGTGCCGCTCGTGCAGCGTCGCGCGCTGCTGAAGGCGCTCGTCGAACCGGCGGAAGATCCGGTGCTGCGCTATTCGCAGGACTTCGCGTTCCACGCCGACGATCTGCTGAAAAGCGCATGCGACATGGCGCTCGAAGGCATCATCGGCAAGCGCATTGACAGCGGCTATGTGTCGGGGCGCGGCAATGCGTGGATCAAGCTCAAGTGCCGGCGGCGCCAGGAGTTCGTGATCGGCGGATATTCCGAGCCGACAGGCAGCCGCGGCCAGTTTGGCGCGCTGCTGCTCGGCGTGTACGACGCGCACGGCAAGCTGCAATACGCGGGCCGCGTGGGCACCGGGTTCGATCACGCGCTGCTCGTCGCGGTGAAGAAGGAACTCGACAAACGCGAGACGAAGCGCATGCCCTTCGCGAGCGAGCCGCAGGAGCGCAGCCGGACGCCCGTGCACTGGGTCAAGCCCGAACTCGTGGCCGAATGCAATTTCGCGGAATGGACCAAGGAGCGCATCGTGCGACAAGCATCGTTCGTCAGTCTGCGTGACGACAAACCCGCGCGGCAGATCGTCAAGGAAGAGCCGGTTGCGGCGAAGAAGACCACAGCGACGAAGAAGACCGCAGCAAGGAAGACCACCGCAGCGAAGAAGGCCAAGGCGGCATCAGCGGAAGTCGAAGGCGTGAAGATCAGCCATCCGGACCGCGTGATCGACAAGTCCAGCGGCTCGCGCAAGATCGACGTGGTCGAGTACTACGCCAGCGTCGCGCAATGGATGCTGCCGCATCTGAAGGACCGCCCGGTGTCGCTCGTGCGCGCGCCGGAAGACATCGGCGGCGAGCTGTTCTTCCAGAAGCACAGTGCAAAGCTCGCCATTCCCCATATCAAGCAGCATCCGGACATCGATCCCGGTCATCCGCCGCTGCTCACCATTGAATCAGCGGGCGCGCTCGCGGGCTGTGCGCAGATGGGCACCATCGAACTGCATACCTGGAACGCGCTCGCATCGAACCTGGAGAAGCCGGACCGCATGGTGTTCGATCTCGATCCGGGCGAGGGCGTCGGCTGGGAACGGATGATCGAGGCGGCGCGCCTCACCAGGGAATTGCTCGCCGAACTGGGCCTCGAATCGTTCTGCAAGACGAGCGGCGGCAAGGGCTTCCATGTGATCGTGCCGCTCGTGAAGCAGGCCGGCTGGGACGACGTGAAGGACTTCTCGCAAGCGGTCGCGCAGCACATGGCGAGCACGCTGCCCAAGCTCTTCTCCGCGAAGATGGGCATGCAGAACCGCAAGGGCAAGATTTTCATCGACTATCTGCGCAACAACCGCGGCTCGAGCACGGTGGCGGCGTTCTCGCTGCGCGCGCGTCCGGGACTCGGCGCATCGATGCCGATTGCCTGGGACGAACTCGACGACGTGACGAGCGGCGATCAATGGAACATCGGCAATGCGCACGAACGGCTCGACGCATTGAAGCACGATCCGTGGGCCGGCTACGACAAGGCGCGCAAGCGCCTGAGCGCCGAGATGAAGAAGCGCCTCGGGCTGAAGTGAAGCAATTGACAGGAGAAGATCATGAAGCAGTCGAACAAGGAACCCGCAAGCGCGCCCGAACGCGGCCGCGAGGTGTCGAGCAGCGATCGCAATACCCGGACGCGCGACGATGCCGCGAACGCACCGTTGCCTCACGAAGCGGACCAGAACGTCGAATCGCAGCATGAGCACGATCCGCGCGAGGTCGGCAAGCAGGCGCACGAGGATCTCGAACGCGGGCTCGTCGATACCGACCGGCGCGGCGGCGACGACTATCAGCGCGGCACGCAGCGGGACGAGCACGCCAACGTCAATAGCGGTGACGGCCGGCCGCGCAAGTCCTGAAAAAAATTTGAACTGACCGGTGAATTGTTCCGGCAACGGCGCGGCAGATTGCTTATAAACGCTGGCCTTGCATGGCAGCGGCGAGGCCGGATGCGTAGAATGACTCTTTTTTAAATGAGCGCTCGCATCACGTTCGCCGCCAAGCGTTCGCGGTGCGATTTCTACCGACACCCACGCCCAGCCAGGCGCCCGAACCGGTAAGCCCTGCCGATACCCGCATCATTCGTCCGCCTCGCGGTCCTTAAGCCCACTCATCGCAACATGCAATCCGACCTTCTGTCCCGCCTGAAGAACGAAACCGCCGCGTGTCATGCACGGCTCGAGAATGCGCTTGACCTGATGCGGGACGATCTGCAACGCGACGAATACATCGCGCTGCTCGAACGATTCTATGGCTATGTTGCACCGTGGGAGGACGCCGCGGCCGCGTGCCTGCCGGCCACGCTGTCGGTCTTTTTCGACCAGCGCCGCAAGGCGCCGCTGCTGGCCGCCGATCTCGCCGCGCTGACCGGCGAACGCCGGCCGGTCGGCTCCGTGCCGCAGGCCGACACGCGCTATGACCTGCCGCGCCTCCACAACCTGGGCGATGCGTTCGGCTCCATGTACGTGATGGAAGGCAGCACGCTCGGCGGACGGTTCATTGCGCCACACGTCGCGCAGCGTCTCGATCTCGCGTCAGGCCTGGGCAATGCCTATTTCGAAGGCTATGGCGCGCGCACCGGCAGCATGTGGAACGCGTTCCGCGAAACCGCCGCCGCCTCGGTGCCCGAAGCCCAGCATGACGACGCGGTGAAGGCCGCCATCGCCACCTTCGAGAGCCTGCAGTCCTGGCTGTGTCCCGAAGCGGCCGGTGTCGACGTCGTCCCGCCCGTACCGGGAGCCGTCACATGAGCGGGACGGACAGCGGATCCGGCGGTTCACTCACTCCCGGAGCGGGGAGCTACGGACCGCCCGACGCCGAGGCACGCCGGCTCACGCTCAGTTCGGGCGTCGCGAGCAAGGATTGCGACGCCGAGCCGATCCACGTTCCCGGCGGCATCCAGCCGCATGGCTATCTGCTGGCGCTGGCCGACGATCTCCGCATCGTGCAGGCCAGCGACAACCTGCCTGCATTGACGGGCGCGCCTCTGGATGCGCTGCTTGGCCAGCCGCTCGCGGTGGCGCTCGGCGAGGCCGCCGCGCAGCGCATCGCGCACGTGGCCAGCATGGCGGCGCTGGAAGATTCGCCGCTGTATGTCGGACCGGTCGAGATACCGGCCGCGCCCCCCGGCTCCGCGCGTCTCGATGTCACGCTGCACCGGCACGACGGCATCCTGATCGTCGAGATGGAAGCGGCGGCGGCAAGCGGCGACACGTTCGCCTCGATGTATCCGCTCGTGCGCACCTTCGCGCGCGGCCTGCAGGATGCGGCGACCGTCCAGGAACTGGCGGAACTCGCGGTGCGCGAGGTGCGCGCGATCACGGGCTTCGGCCGCGTAATGCTCTACAGCTTCGACGAAGAAGGGCGCAGCCACGTGCTCGCGGAAGACCGCGAGGCGGACTACGCGTCGTTCCTGCATCAGTTCTTTCCGGCTTCCGACATTCCGCGCCAGGCGCGCGCGCTGTATCTGAAGAACCGCATCCGCCTGGTCGCCGACGTCAACTACACGCCCGCGCGCCTCGTGCCGGATGTGAACCCGCTCACGGGCCGTCCGACCGACCTCACCTATTCGACGCTGCGCAGCTTCTCGCCGGTGCACCTCGAATACATGCGCAACATGAACACGCATGCGTCGATGTCGGTGTCGATCGTCGTGCGGGGCCGCTTGTGGGGCCTCGTCTCGTGCCACGACCATGCGCCGCGCATCGTGCCGTTCAACACGCGCGTCGCGGTCGAGCATCTCGGCAACATGCTGTCCTTGCAGATCGAGGCGAAGGAAGAGCGCGCCGAAGGCGAATATCTCACCGACCTGCGCCGGACCATGGGCCGCCTGATCGCCGCGATGGGCGAGCACGAGCGTTTCGTGACCGGACTGCAGTCGGTGCCCGCCGACGTGCTGAACTTCGCGCGTTCCGCCGGCGCGGCCATCGTGTTCGATGATCAGGTGACGCTGCTCGGCGCCACGCCCGACGAAGACACGGTGCGCGCGCTCACGCACTGGCTCGCGGAACATACCAGCGGCGTCTGGGCGACCGATTCCCTGGCGCGCCAGTGGCCGCCCGCCAAGGCGCACGAAGACCGTGCGTGCGGCGTGCTGGCGGTGCCGGTGTCGCAGATCTTCCGCAACTATCTGCTATGGTTCAGGCCCGAGGTGATGCAGACCATCAAGTGGGCGGGCGAACCGGTCAAGATCGAGGACGGGGCCGGCGCGAGCGCGCCGCGCACCAGCTTCTCGCCGTGGCTCGAAACCGTGCGCGGGCATTCGAAGCCCTGGCGCGCGGGCGAGATCGAGATTGCGGGCGAGCTGCGCGGCGCGCTCCTGAACATCGTGCTGCGGCGCGCCGAGGAACGCGCGGCGCTCGCCACCGAGCTCACGCGCGCCAACAAGGAACTGGAAGCGTTTTCCTATTCGGTGTCGCACGACCTGCGCGCGCCGCTGCGCCATATCGCCGGATACGGCGACCTGCTGCGCGAGCAGGAGGGCGAGCGCATGTCGGAGAAAAGCCGGCGCTTTCTCAACAACATGCTGGATTCGGCGCGCTTCGCGGGCACGCTCGTCGACGATCTCCTGACCTTTTCGCAGATGGGCCGCGCCGCGCTGCGCCCCGCCCCGGTGGACCTCGGCATGCTGGTGCGCTCGGTCGTGCAGGAGTTCGAGCAGGAGGCGTCGGGACGCGATATCGAATGGGTGATCGGCGACCTGCCGCGCGTCACCGGCGACGCGGCTTTCCTGCAACTGGCGGTGCGCAACCTGCTGTCGAACGCGGTGAAATATACGAGAACGCGGGAATCGGCGAAAATCGAGGTATTCGCCAGCCGCAGCGGCGAGGAATACATCATCGGCGTCCGGGATAATGGCGTCGGCTTCGACATGAAGTACGGCGCCAAGCTGTTCGGCGTGTTCCAGCGCCTGCATCGCGCGGAAGAGTTCGAGGGCACGGGCATCGGACTTGCAAATGTGCGGCGCATCATCGAACGGCACGAAGGGCGGACCTGGGCCGAAGGGCATCCGGGGCAAGGCGCGGTATTCTATTTCTCGCTGCCGGTCGTGTTTCGCAGCATCGGCGCCGCGCAAGGCGCAAAGGGACCCAACGGCGCTCAAGGCACGCCAGTAACAAAGTCACGAAGAGACCATGCTTAAACCGATATTGCTTGTCGAAGACAACCCGAATGACCTCGAGCTGACGCTCGTCGCGCTCGACAAGAGCCAGCTCGCCAACGAGGTCATCGTGGCGCGCGACGGCCAGGAAGCGATCGACTATCTCACCTCCGAAGGCGAGTGGAAGGCGCGCGCGCCGGGCAATCCCGCCGTCATTCTGCTCGACCTGAAGCTGCCGAAGATCGACGGTCTGGAAGTGCTCGACATGATCCGCTCGAACGCGGCGCTCAAGAGCATTCCGGTCGTGATGCTGACCTCGTCGCGCGAGGAGCAGGATCTGATTCGCAGCTACGAACTCGGCGTGAATGCGTATGTCGTGAAGCCGGTCGAGTTCGCGGAATTCGTCGAGGCGATCAGCGATCTCGGCGTGTTCTGGGCCGTGCTCAACGAGCCGCCGCCGGGCTCGACGCGCCTGCGCCGTCCGCCCAACGCGCAATGAGCGCAGCGATCCTGTCCGCGGCGTCCCGCCGCTTCGCGCACCCGTCCCCGCACCCGACTTCCGGCGAGGACGTGTAGATCATGCAGCCCCTGCATCTGCTTCTCGTCGAAGACAACGCACTCGATGCGGAGTTGACGATCGCCCAGCTCGAACGCGCGGACTATGCGGTCGAAGCGTCGATCGTCTACGACTCCGCGGCGTTCGTCGCCGAACTCGAGAAGAAGCGTTTCGACGTGATCCTCGCCGATTTCGTGATGCCCACGTTCTCGGGCATCGAGGCGCTGACCATCGCGAGCGAACGCACGCCGGACACGCCGTTCATCTTCGTGTCGGGGCTGCTCGGCGAGGAACATGCGGTCGACATGCTGAAGCGCGGCGCGACCGACTACGTGCTGAAGCAGCGCCTCCAGCGCCTGCCCGCCGTTGTGCGCCGCGCGATGCGCGAGAGCGCCGAACGGGCGCAGCGCATCGCCGTGGAACGCGCGCTGCGCGAAACCGAAACCCATTTCCGGCTGCTGATCGACGCGCTCAAGGACTACGCCGTCATCACGCTCGACCCGGAAGGGCGCATTCGCACCTGGAACGCCGCATCGGAGCGCATTCTGGGCTTTCCGGCGCAGGACGTGCTCGGGCAATCGGCGGATATCTTCTATAGCCAGGAAGACCGCGAGACCGGCGTGTTCGAGGCCGAATTGAACACCGCGCGCCGCGAAGGCAGCGCAAGCGACGACCGCTGGCTGTGGCGCAAGGACGGCCATTCGTTCTTCGCGTCGGGCGTGACTACCGCGATCCGCAGCGAGCATGACGAACTGATCGGCTTCTCGAAGATCGTGCGCGACGCCACCGATGCCCACATGGCCGCCGACGCGCTGCGTCTCGCGAAGGATCAGGCCGAATCGGCCAACCGCGCGAAGGACCATTTTCTGGCGGTGCTGTCGCACGAACTGCGCACGCCGCTCACGCCCATTCTGGCGGCCGTGCGCCTGCTCGAAATGAAGCATGCGCTGCCGCGCGAGGCCCATCCGACGCTCGACCTGATCCGTCGCAATGTCGAACTGGAAGCGCGCCTGATCGACGATCTTCTCGATCTCACGAGCATCGCGCGCGGCAAGCTCTCGCTGAATTTCGCGAACGTCGCGCTGGACACGCTGCTGACGAGCGCGCTCGACATGTCCGAAGCCGACCTGCGCGCCAAGAGCCTCACCCTGAAGACGTACTTCGACGCGAGCCGCTTCGTCGTGCTGGGCGACGCCGCGCGCTTGCAGCAGATCGTCTGGAACCTGATGAAGAACGCGGTGAAGTTTACCCCGGCGAATGGCCGCATCGAAGTGCGCACCTGGAACCCGGATCCCGCGACCATTTCGGTTTCGGTCACGGACAGCGGCATCGGCATCAGTGCCGAGGCGCTGCCGCGCATTTTCTCGGCGTTCGAACAGGCCGACGATTCCATCACCCGTTCCTTCGGCGGTCTGGGACTGGGACTGGCCATCGCCAGCACGCTCGCGCAGAAGCATGGCGGCACGCTGTCGGCCTACAGCGAGGGGCGCGAGAAGGGCGCGCGCTTCACCCTCACGCTGCCGCTCGCCCGCGTGCAGCCGGAGCACGAGGACGCGCCGCGCGTCGAGGCGGCGCAGCAGGAACACAGCCGTGCGCTGAGAGTCCTGCTGGTGGAGGACAACGAGCAGACGTCGTCCGCCATGGCCGAAGTGCTGGAAATGCTGGGCCATCAGGTGACCGTCGCCATCACGGTGGCGGAGGCGATCGGACACGCGAAGCGCGCGTCGTTCGATCTGCTGGTCAGCGATATCGGACTGCCGGACGGCAGCGGACTCGACATCGCACGCGCCTGGACGAGCCTGCAGCCCAACAAGCCATCCGTCGCCATCACGGGCTACGGCATGGACGAGGACATTCGCCGTTGCCGCGAAGCCGGCTTCCTCGATCATCTGACCAAGCCCGTGAATTTCTCGCGGCTCGAAGGCCTGATTCAATCGCTTGCCGAGCAGTCTTCGAAATAGGCTATCGCGTCATGCCGGCGCGGCGTGAAATTTTTGCGCCGCCGCTGCGCGTTCATGTCGATTGACGCCCGCGCCGATCGTTGTAGGGTGTGAGAGCGCCGCCACTGCCTGGCGCGCCTCGTCCACTCTCACGGAGCCGACATGTCCTCTGCTGCTACTGAACCCATTCCTCCCGGCATGCATTCGCTGACCCCGCACCTGTGCTGCGCGGACGCCGCCAAGGCCATCGACTTCTACAAGCGCGCGTTCGACGCCGTCGAAATGGGCCGCATGCCCGGCCCGGACGGCCGGCTCATGCACGCGATGGTCAAGATCGGCGATTCGATGCTGATGCTGGTCGACGAACATCCTGAATTCGGCATGCTCGGGCCGAAGGCGATCAAGGGTTCGCCGGTCACGGTGCATCTCTACGTCACGGATGTCGATGCCACGGTCAGGCAGGCGGCCGAGGCCGGCGCGAAGGTCACGATGCCCGTCGCCGACATGTTCTGGGGCGACCGCTATGGCCGTCTCGAGGATCCGTTCGGGCATCAGTGGTCGGTCGCGACGCACAAGCGCGACATGAACCCGGAAGAGATGAAGGCCGCGATGGAAAAGGGCTGCGCGCCCGGCCAA
The DNA here is from genome assembly GCF_031451315.1 of Caballeronia sp. LZ032. Classification (NCBI taxonomy): domain Bacteria; kingdom Pseudomonadati; phylum Pseudomonadota; class Betaproteobacteria; order Burkholderiales; family Burkholderiaceae; genus Caballeronia; species Caballeronia sp. LZ032. The sequence continues at coordinate 1,641,507 of NZ_JARUXP010000001.1, read as the reverse complement.
TGACCCCATTCGAGAACGGAGACCCGCAGATGGACAAGATCTCGCCCTGCCTCTGGTTCAAAGGCAACGCGGAAGAAGCCGCAAATTTTTACGTCGCGACCTTCAGGGGTGCGCGCATCACCGAAGTCATGCGCCATACGGAGGCCAGTCCCGGTCCCGCCGGCAGCGTGCTCGCCGTGCTGTTCGAACTGGAGGGCGAGGCCTTCATGGCCTTGAACGGCAATTCGCAGTTCGACTTCACGCCGGCCGTTTCGATGTTCATCAAGTGCGATACTCAGGAAGAGATCGACTACTACTGGGACAAGCTGATGGACGGCGGCAAGTCGATGGCCTGCGGCTGGCTCACCGACCGCTATGGCGTCGTCTGGCAGGTGGCGCCGAGGCGTTTGCTCAAGATGCTGCAGGACCCGGATGCGGAGAAGGCGAACCGCACGATGCGCGCGATGATGGACATGATCAAGCTGGACTTCGTCGAGCTGGAGCGGGTCTACAACGGCGCGTGACCGGACAACTCAAGTGGCGCGCTTGCGCGGGCGGCGCTCCACGAGTTTCGCCGCCATGAAGCGATGGTCGGCCGCGAAGAGCCGTCGGTAGGTCAGCACGATCGCGGCGACCACGCCGAGCGCCGAGGCTGCCGCGATCAGGAACATGATGACGATCTGATAGCGCACCGCCTGCAACGGCGACTGTCCGGCGAGCACCTGGCCGGTCATCATGCCGGGCAGGCTGACGAGGCCGACCACCGCCATCTGGTTCAGGGTGGGAATCATGCCCGCGCGCACGGCCTGGCGCGCGGGGCCTTGCGCCGCTTCCCAGCGGGTTGCGCCGAGCGCGAGCGACATCTCGACGGCGGCGCGTCCGGCGGTCAGTTCCTCGGTCATCCGCTCGATGCCGAGGGACACGCCCGTGAGCGTATTGCCGAGAATCATGCCGAGGATCGGAATCGCGTATTGCGGCTCGTACCAGGGATGAATACGGATCACGACGAACAGCCCGAACGCGCCGATCAGCCAGGAACTGCCCCAGATCGACAGGATGCTGTCGACGCGCTGGCCCGCGTAAGTGCGCCGTCCGCGTCCGGATGCCGCGAAGCCGGCGATGACGGTCATCAGCGCCATCAGCGGCAGGACGACATACCAGCGGTCGAACGCAAAAACCCAGCCGAGCACATAGCCGATCAGCAGCAGCTGCACGACGGTGCGCACCGCCGCGACGGCGAGCTTGCGTTCGAGCCTGAGCTGGAGCGCGACCGACAACGCGCCATTCACCACGATCAGCAAGGCCGCCAGTCCGATATCGACGATCCCGAGATTCTGATAGCCGTTCATCGCAGGTCGCCTCCGAGCACGCCGGCGTTCATGGTCAGGTGGCGCGTGGCGACGCGCCGCGCCTGTTCCGGATCGTGCGACACCCAAACGCAGGCGCGGGCGGCATCGGCATCGAACCAGGCGGCAACGAGCGCTTCGATCGAACGCGCCGAAGCCGGGTCGAGCGAGGCGGTGGGTTCGTCGAGCAGGAGCACGTCGGGCGCGAGTTGCAAGGTGCGCACGAGCGCGGCGATCTGCGCCTCGCCGCCCGACAGCTCGCTGGCGGACTTGTCGAGGAAATCGGCGGCGCGTCCGGCCGCCTGGGCGAGCCGCGCGGCAGTGTCCCGATCGAAACGCACATCTCGATAGGCCTTGAGCATGAACGGATAGCGCAGGTTGTCCTCGACGCTGCCGTCGAGCATCGCGGGACGTTGCGCGATATAGGCCACGCGCCGCCGGTACGCCGGAATGCGCGAGTGCGCGATCCGCTCCCCGCGCCAGGTCACGTAGCCTGCATCGCAGGCGTCGAGCAGCGCGAGCGTGCGCAGGAAGACGCTCTTGCCGGAGCCGGAAGGGCCCGTGATCGCGGCGCGCTCGCCGCCATACAGCGTGAAATCGGTGGGCTGAAGCAGCGTCGTGCCTCTCACGGCGTCGCGCCGCGTGACGCCGTGGGCGGTCACGAGCTCGGTCTTCGGGGAAACGCCGGGCGATGTCGCTTCGGGCATCGGATGCATGTCAGGTGGAGGGGTCGAGATCGACATCTTACGGAGTTTCAAGCGGTGTCCAGAAGGCGCGTGGACGCACGCCGGGCACATTATGTGCTGCCGCACCGAATAACGATAATACGCATGGAGAGGTCATGGCGCAGGCTGGAACGACCCGCAAAATCGGCAAGATCGCCGCCTGGTTCTTCGGCATTCTGGCGGTGCTGATTGCGATCCTGGTGGTCATTTTCCTGACCTTCGACTGGAACCGGCTGCGACCGTGGGTGGACGACAAGGTGTCCGAGGCCATCGGCCGCCGCTTCGAGATCACCGGCGACCTGAAGGTGGGCTGGCATCGTCCGCCCAACGAGACCGGATGGAAACGCTGGGTGCCATGGCCGCGCTTTTCGGCCGAGAAGATCACCATCGCGAACCCGGACTGGACGCGTCAAAAATTTTTCGCGACGCTCGACGAGATCGACTTCCAGGTCGCCGTGCTGCCCCTGCTCGCGCATGACATCGTGATTCCGTCGATCAATCTCGTGAATCCGTCCATCGATGTGGAGCGGCTCAAGGACAAGCGCAATAACTGGACGTTCAAGTTCAAGCAGTCGAACGAACCGTCCACGTGGAATCTCAAGCTCGGCGACATTTCGCTCGCGAAGGGCACCGTGAGCCTGCGTGACGAAGTCACCAAGGCTGACATGCAGGCGGTCATCGATACGCTCGGTCAGCCCGTGCCCATCGGTGAAGTCATGAAGCAGCAGGAAGCAGCGTCGGCGAAGTCTTCGGCCGAGATGGTCGGCAAGAGCGGCGCGGCGAAGCTCAACAAGCAGGCCGATGCGGCGGCGGCTTCGGAAGCGTCGGCCGCATCGGCGGCGTCCGCTGCGGCAGCGGCGAATGCATCGGCGCCTAATCCGGCGAGCACGTCAGCGAACACCAGCATCACCACCAAGGACGCTCCTAAGCCGCCGGTTCCCCCCTACGCGTTCGGCTGGACCGTGAAGGGGACGTACAACGGCGGCAAGGTGTCCGGCGACGGCAAGCTGGGCGGCGTGCTCGCGGTACAGGACGCACAGCGGCCGTTCCCTGTGCAGGCCGACGTGCGCCTCGGCGACACGCATATCGCCTTCGTGGGCACCGTGACCGATCCTGCGCATCTCGCGGCGCTCGACCTGCGCCTGTGGATCCAGGCCGTCAGCATGGCGCATCTGTATCCATTTACTGGCGTGACGCTGCCCGAGACGCCGCCGTTCGCAACCGAAGGGCGTCTGACCGGACAGTTCCGCGAAGACGGCAACGTGTTCCATTACGAGAACTTCACGGGACGCGTGGGCGGCAGCGATATCAACGGTTCGCTGGTCTATGCGGGCAAGAAGCCGCGTCCGCTGCTGCAGGGCGAACTGGTGTCGCATCTGTTGCAGTTCAAGGATCTCGCGCCGATCATCGGCGCCGATTCCAACGCGAGCAAGGCCAAGCGCGGCGAGACGGAGAAGCAGCCATCGTCGAAGGCGCTGCCGACCGAGGAGTTCAAGACCGATCGCTGGAAGTCCATCGACGCCGATGTGAAGTTCACCGGCGAACGCATCATCAAGGACCCGGACCTGCCGATCACGAACCTGTACACGCACGTGGTGATGAACGATGGGGTGTTGTCGTTCGAGCCGCTGAAGTTTGGCGTGGCGGGCGGCTCGCTGGCATCGAACATTCACCTCGACGGCAGCGCAGCGCCGCTCAAGGGACGCGTGTCGGCGCAGGCGCGGCATCTGAAGCTCAAGCAGCTGTTCCCGACCAACAAGACGATGCAGTCGGCGCTGGGTGAAATCAATGGCGATGCAGCGTTGTCCGCTACCGGCAATTCGCCGGCGGCGCTGGCGGCGACATCGAACGGCGAAGTGAAGGCGTTGGTCACCGAAGGCACCGTCAGCCGGCTTTACATGGAAGCAGCCGGGTTGAACGTGGCGAACGTGGTGTACGAGAAGCTGTTCGGCAAGCGCGATGTGAACATCAACTGCGCGGCGGCGGATTTTGTCGTGACGGATGGCGTGCTCGATTCACGCGTCTTCGCACTCGACACCGATGATGCAGTCATCAACGTCGACGGCACGATCAATCTCAAGACCGAAGCCATGGATCTCGGCATCCACCCGCACACGAAGGGCGTGCGGATCTTCTCGCTGCGCTCGCCGCTGTATGTGAAGGGCACGTTCAAGGATCCGCATATCGGCGTAAGTCCGGTGCTGGCAATACGCGGGGCGGCGGCGGTCGGGCTGGGGCTGATCAATCCGTTCGCGGCGCTGATTCCGTTGATTGCGCCGAGCAACAACAAGCCGCTGCCGTGTCAGCAGATGCTTGCTGATATCGGCAAGGCGCCGACCGCGCCGCCTGCGGGACAGAAGGAGAAGGCCAAGGCGGCGCCGGCTTATATGTCGTCGGGGGCGGCGGCGAGTGATCAGGGCGCGAAGAAGAAGCCGGCGGCGCCGGTGGGGGCTAGTGCCGCGCAGTATAAGGGGAGTTGACTTACGTCGCGTCAGCAGGGGAGTGCTCATTCCGCCGCTTTAGAAGGGGGAGGCTTGGGGAACGTGCTTGCCTCGCTCCGACAAGGCGCGGATAACCACGCAATCCGTCTTGCAAGACGAATAAAGGCTTGACGCGCTCGCTCGTTCAGCACGAGCGAGACGCGGGTTCCGCTTTGCTACAGGCTTCCAACCTGTCCGCTGCGCATGCAATGAGATTTCGCAGAATAGGACAAACCTGCTTTTGACTGCGTGTTTATGTTTGTGAAATTGTGTCCCGGACGGGCGTGATCTGTTGCTTTATGGCAGGCAGACGAAGATCGACATGCCGAGGGCTAGTAGCCGTTTCCACGGCACGCAAAGAGGCGATGCAATAGGAGTTCTCCACAGGCCGCGTGGAAAGCCCTGTGGAAAACCGCTGGGTGACTTGCTCAGTCATTTGAATTCTTTGGGAAATCCAGACGTGGTGCGGATCGAACCAAGATCGCCACCAGGCAAACCAGTGCAATCGAAGCCTGACTTATCCACATATTCTGTGGACAGCGCTGTTGAAAAGGCCGGGGGATCGGCCTAAGTCTTTGACGGCGAACGATTAGTATGACGTGCCCGAAGGGCAGCATACATGCACGCTACGCTTCCATACGCGCACCAGCACTCAACTCGACAGCCCCGGTCCGCCATTACTTCCCAGCAACTGCTCGACCGAATCCGCATCCGCATAATCCTGCTCGGGCAGCCCGTCGAACAGCGTGACGACATCATTGCTGACGCCGGCTTCGCGCGCGGCGTCGACGATGGCGTCCTTGTTGGCGGGATACTTCACGAGGCGCAGCACGTGAGCGATCTCATCGTCGATCGGCTCATCGTTCAAGGCGTCTTTTGAGTGCGTGTCGGTCATTGCGCTGACTTGATTAGTTGATGATTCGGAAAGAAAACCACTCGTCAGGTCTGCACCTGAACCGGCTGGCTAGCCATACCGTGATTCGGCGTACGCGACTTCGGCAGCGGCACGTGGCGCCAGCGCGCGTGATCGAGGTCCTGCGCGGCAACTTCAGGCGCCGGCGGCGCAACCGGAGCGACATTGACGCGCAGGGCGGCGCGTGTCGCGGTGGCGGCGGCGGTGGATTCGTCGGTGGAACTCGTATGCAGCGGCGCGGCATAGCACGAGACCGACACCAGGGCCATCGACAACAACGTTGAGGTCTTCATCGGGCAACCCCTCCTCACGTAGGCAGCGAGAAGCATCAAGCAAAGCCTGTGCCGATGCTCGCATGACCTGCCTGGCCGCGCGCCGCGACCGCCTGAGCGGACTGCGCACGGGCGCGACGTGCGGGCGTCGCGCGGACGTACTTCGAGTGAAATGTGAAGTGGACCCGGACCGCGCGCAGGACGCACGCAAGCGGCACGCCGCGCCGCAAAATTGCACGGCTGCGCAGTTTCAGCGCGACGTCGGATTCAAACGGAAGTATGCGTCCAGCAGCGAGGTTTTGTACACGACTCCCAGCAGCAGTGGCTGGCTCTTGTTCTCGACCACCGGCAGACGCTCGCCCTGGAACGCGAGGAAGTGCTGCAGCGCCTCGCCCAGCGACATGTCGGGCATCAGCACGTCGAATTGCGGCTGAAGATAGTCGGCGGCGGTCTTGGCTTGCGTGTCGTGCTCGTCGAGCAGGTCGGAGGTGATGTCCTTCAGCGCCACCACGCCACGAAAACGGCCGGCTTCATCGACGACATACAGGTACTTCACCGGATACTCGAGGAACACGCGCGTCATGTCCTTGATGTTCGCCGTGAGCGGCACGACGGTATCGGCGGGCTTGACGAGCTCGCGCATCTGCGTGGCGGCCAGACGCACGCGCTCCTTCTCCTCGCGGTTGCGGCGCAGCGTGACTTCGTACATCGAGGTCTGCTCCGAGGTGCGCGCAATGAAGTACGCAATCACGCACGACAGCATCAGCGGCAGCATCACCTGATACGAGAGCGTCATCTCGAAGATCATCAGGATGGCCATCAGCGGCGCGTGCGTGGCGGCGGCGAGAAACGCGCCCATGCCGACCATCGCATAGGCGTAGGGCGCCGAGGTGGCATGCGGCCAGATGGCATGCGCGCCGATGCCGAACAGGCAGCCCACCACGGCGCCAAAGAACAGCGTCGGCGTGAAGATCCCGCCGACCGCGCCGGAACCGGCGGTGGCGGCCGTCGCGATGATCTTGAAGAGCAGCAGCGTGAGCAGCGTGGTCCAGGTCCATTGCTCATGCAGCAGCGAATTCACGACTTCATAGCCGTTGCCCCAGACTTCGGGCCACCAGATCGAGATCACGCCGACGATCAGCCCGCCCGCCGCGAGCCGCACGGGCAAGGGCCACGGCAACATGGCGAAGCGTTTCTTCGAGGCGCTGAGCAGCCGCAGGAATTGCGGCGCGAGCACGCCGCAAAACAGGCCGAGCACGACGAAGAGCAGCACTTCGACACCGGTGACGGTGGGGAAGACCGGCATCTCGTACGGCGGCCGATAACCGGCGAACTCGCGCATCGTGATGTTGGCAACCACCGACGACACGACGATGGGCCCGAAGCTTTCCATCGCCATGGAGCCGAGCACGAGTTCGGTGACGAAGAAAGCGCCGGCGATCGGCGCGTTGTAGGCCGAGGTGATCCCGGCGGCCGCGCCGCACGCGACCAGCAGGCGCAAGCGCGGCGGATCGAAGTGGACCCAGCGGCCGATCAGCGACGACACGAGCGCGGCGAGCTGGACCATGGAGCCTTCGCGGCCGATCGAACCGCCGCTCGAAATGGTGATGAGCGAGGACAGGCTGCGCCAGAAGCTCTGCCAGACCGGCACGACGCCATCGCCGATGGTGACGGCTTCCATGTAGTCGGTGCTCGCGTTCTTGTTGACGCGGCGGCGCGCGATCAGCAGGCAGAAGCCCGCGATGACGCCGCCCGCGGCGGGCAGCAGCATGCGCACGGGCCAGGGCAGGCCGAGCGCGAGCGCCACGAGTCCTTCCGAACGATTACCCAGCAGATGTTGCAGGATCTCGATGCCTTCGCGAAACAGCGCCGTGGCGAACGCGCCGGCCACGCCGACCACGACTGCCCAGACGAGCATCGTATGCGAGTCCGACAGACGAAAGAGCCGTTGGGCGCGGGTACGGAGCTTGAGCAGGAACGAAAGCACTTTTGCGAAATCGTGGAAAGCTTAGAAGGAAATGGAATAAGGACGCCCGCAAGGATAGCATTGCAAGGCGGGTCTGCGGGCTTCGGGACATCGAAGAAAAACGCCCGGCGAACGCGTCAGCCGGGCGGCTATGTACGGATGCTATGCGTGGCGGCATGCGCCGCGCATCGCTATCACCATTTCGGCGCGAACGAAGGATTGGCGTTGCGCCGGCCTTCGTCGAGGGCATCGATCTGGGCGATGTCGTCGGCGTCGAGCTTGAGTTTCTGCGCGTCCCAGTTGCTTTGCTGATGCTCCAGATTCGTCGAGGCCGACAACACCACGATATCCCGCGCCAGCAGCCACGCGAACGTGACCTGCGCAGGCGTGACATTGTGTTTCGCGGCGATCGCCTTGAGCGTCATGTCCTTGTGCGCGCGGCCTTCGCCGAGCGGCATGTACGCCGTCACCTTGATGCCGGACTTCTGCGTCGCATCGACGAGCGCCCGGTTCGCGAGGAACGGGCTCACTTCGATCTGATTGGTGACGATGTCCTTGCCGCCCGGCGCCGCCAGCGCTTCCTCGAGCAGCGGCGCGGTGAAGTTGGACACGCCGTAGTGGCGGATCAGCCCCAGTTGCTGCGCTTCCTGCAGCGCCGCGAGCGTTTCGGCGATCGGCACCGCGCCCTTGGGCGACGGCCAGTGGACCAGCGCGAGATCGATCGTGCCGATGTCGAGTTTCGCGTGACTGTCCTTCAGGCTGGCAATCAGCGCATCGCGCGACAGCCGCTCCCACCAGACCTTGGTCGTGACCCAGACATCGTCGCGCGCGATGCCCGAATCGCGCACGCCCTGGCCCACGGCGGCTTCGTTGTTGTAGTACTGCGCGGTGTCGATATGGCGGTAGCCGATGCCGATTGCGCTCTTTACAGCTTCCGTGGTCTTGGCGGCATCGACGCGAAACGTGCCGAGACCGAAGGAAGGAATCGTTTCGATCATGCTGGCTCCTTGCTGAGTCGGGAGTGGATGGGCGTCAGGCGCGCGTGGTTCATCGTGGCTCACGCGTCCTGATCGAGTTCGGGATAGTGCCTGAAGATGCCGGATTCGTTGAACGGCAGACGCCGGTCCGAATCCACGTAGGCGGCAATGTTGGGCCGTTGCAGCACGGCATCGTGCAGCGCCGCCACGCGCGGATACTGCTCGCCGAAGCGCTTCATCGCGCGCGGAAACGCGTAATGCAGGCCATCGACGATCTGGAACATGGACAGGTCCACATAGCTGGTCTGGTCGCCGATCATCTGCGTGTCGCCCGCGGGATTCTGCTTCAGCACGCGTTCAAAATAGCCCATGAACTTCGGGACGCGCTTGTCGAGGAAATTCCGCGTGCGGATCTTCGCGGCGTCCTTCTGATCTTCATAGTAGAGGTCGGTGGCCAGCGGATGATGCGTGTCGTGCACTTCGGCAACGAAATCCGCGATGGTCAACTGCAGGCCATTGGCCACGTAGCGCAGGCCCTCATTCTGCGGCGCCAGGCCCAGCTTGGGACCGAGGTAGAGCAGGATGTTCGCGACGTGCGGCACGATCAGCTCGCCGTCCTTCAGGAACGGCGGTGCGAACGGAATATGCGGCTCGGTCTTGCTGTCGAGGATTTTCATCATCGCATTCATGCCGTGGCCGCTTTTCTTCGACTCGCGCGCGACCTCGATGTACGGCGCGCCGGCATCTTCCAGCGCCAGCCGGACGAATTCGCCGCGGCCCTGCAATCCGTCCCAGTAATGGAGTTCGTAAGGCATGAGTTGGGCTCCTTGTCGGGGAATGCCGCGCCGGGGTTCACGAGCGGAGCAGCGTTATCATGCTCGTCGCGAACGGCGCGGACGAAGGAACAGGCGAGCAACATGCGTACCCGTAAGCCGTGGATGCCATGAGCGGCTGAAGATCAGGCAAAATCGATGGTTTCGGATCGACTCGCTAGCGGAGAAGTAATGGACAAGCAAGGTTTCACCACAGGCATCGTTCACGGCGACAGGCAGCCCGGCGCGGAACACGGCGGCGTGCGTCAGCCGATCCATACATCGGTGCAGTATGGCTTCGAACGCGTGGAAGATCTGATCGGCGTGTTCCAGGGCACGAAGAAGGGCGGCTTCAACTACGCCCGTCAGGGCACGCCGACCACGGCCGCGCTGGAGCGCAAGATCACGAGCCTGGAGCAGGGCGTCGGGTCCATCTGCTTCGGCACGGGCATGGCCGCGCTCTCCGCGGTGTTCCTGACGCTGCTGCGCGCGGGCGATCACCTCGTGTCGAGCCGCTATGTGTTCGGCAACACCAACAGCGTGTTCGGCACGCTCAGGACGCTCGGCATCGAAGTGACCACGGTCGATGCCACCTCCGCCGACAACGTCGCGAACGCCATCAAGCCGAACACGCGCATGGTGTTCGTCGAGACCATCGCGAATCCGGGCACGCAGATTCCCGATCTCGAAGGCATCGGCGCACTGTGCCGCGCGCGCGGTCTCGCCTATGTCGTCGACAACACCATCACGTCGCCGGCGCTGTTCGTGCCGAAGGCCGTGGGCGCGAGCCTCGTCGTCAATTCGCTGACCAAGACCATCGCGGGACACGGCGCCGCGCTCGGCGGCGCGGTGACCGATACCGGCCTGTTCGACTGGAGCAAGTATCCGAACATCGCCGACGATTACCGCGGCTCTGCGCCGAAGGAACAAGGGCTGTTGCAGGTTCGCAAGAAGGGACTGCGCGACATGGGCGGCTCGCTTTCGTCGGAGCAGGCGCATTCCATCGCGATGGGCGCGGAGACGCTCGCGCTGCGCGTCGCCCGGTGCAGCGACAACGCGCTCGCGCTGGCGCGCTTTCTCGAAGGGCACGAGGCCATCGGCCGCGTGTTTTATCCGGGGCTGGAAAGTCATCCGCAGTATGCGATCGCGCAGAAGCTGTTCAAGGGCGCGTCCTGGCTGCTGTCGTTTGAACTGCGTCGCGCGGACCGCATGATCGACGTCGTCAATGCGCTGAAGCTGCCGATCAAGGCGACCGGACTCGGCGATACGCGCACGCTGATCATCCCGGTTGCGCCGACCATCTTTTACGAAGCCGGCGCCGAAGTACGCAAGTCGATGGGCATCTCGGACGGCATGCTGCGGCTCTCGGCGGGCATCGAGGATACCGCGGACCTGATCGCCGACTTCGGTCAGGCGCTCAAGCTGGCCGTGTAAGCCGCTAACGCGTGCCTTCCCGGGCACGCGTTGTTTATGCTGCGGATCAGCCGATCACGAAGCCCGCGCGTAGTAGATGTTCTGCGGGTGGCGCGCTTCGGCGAAGAAGAACCAGCGTTCTGCGACTAGCCCCAGATACTGCGTGACGAAGGCCACGCAGAACAGCGCGGCGGACTGCGCGCCGATGCCCGCGAGCATCAGCACGAAGGGCACGCCGAACGCGCCGATCAGGAAGGTCCACTTGATGCGGCGGATCGCCTGCACGGTCTGTCCATGGAAGAACTCGCGCAGGTTGAAGGCGCCCGCCGTGAAGCCGCGCGATTTCTGCACGACGTTGGGCCCCTTGATGCCTGTCGCGCTCTGCACGGTGGACTTGGGCCGCAGACGCGCATTGCGCTGCAAGGATGCGACACGCGCCACACAACCGGCGAGCGTCAGCGTGCAGGCGCAGGCCGCGAGTCCCGCCGCAAGCGACGGCGCGAGCCATGCGGCGCAAGCGCTGGCGAGCGTGAAACCAGATGCGCAGCCGAGCAGTACGAAGTTGACCAGCGTGAGCGGCGTTGCCCATTCCTGGAGGAAGCGCAGGCATGCATAGATCATCGCGGTGCAGACGAACAGCGCGGCCGCCGCGAGCACGCCGATCAAGCCGATGGCCAGCGACCACGTCGCGCCGAGCCAGTGCGCAAAACCATATAGCGCGGCGCAGCCGAGAAAGGCCGGCAGGGCCAGGCATTCGCGCGAGAGCCACGAGGTGCGCCACATCGCGATGGCGCGCCACGCGCGTTCCGGATGGCCGAGGTGAAAGAACGACGCGATCAGCCCGAGGCCGCCGAGCGCCACGGCAACGGCCGCGCCGATGACGAAGAAGGTCTGCGACGGCCCGGCGAACAGGCCGATGCGCGCCAGCAGTTCCACGCCGACGAGCGCGATCAGCAGGCCTTGCGCGGCACCGCTCAGGGTCGTGAGGAACACGACAGAAAACGCGGGTTTCATGAGGATGCTCCGTGTGAGGTCAGACGCGGGCGGCCATGGCCGCCAGATTCAGTTCGCCGTGGGCGTCGAGCGCGTCATCGTCGGCGGCATTCGATTTGCCATTCGACTCGCCATTCGATTTACACCCGCACGAACCACTGCCGCACGCATTCACCGGATTGCGCGGCAAGTAGTGATTCGCGGGCTTCGTGTCCCATTCGGGCATCAGCTGATAACCGCCGCGCTCCTCGATCGCCTTCGAGACGACCGACTCCGGATCATGGATGTCGCCGAAGAGCCGCGCCGAAGTCGGGCACGCGAGCACGCAGGCAGGCTTGCGGTCGCGCTCGGGCAGCGCCTCGTTATAGATGCGGTCGGCGCACAGCGTGCACTTGGTCATCTCCTTGCGTTCTTCGTCGAGTTCGCGCGCGCCGTAGGGGCACGCCCACGCGCAGTACTTGCAGCCGATGCACTTGTCGAAATCCACCAGCACGAGCCCGTCTTCCTTGCGCTTGTAGCTCGCGCCGGTCGGACAGACGGGCACGCACGGCGGGTCCTCGCAGTGCAGACACGACTTCGGGAAATGAATGGTGTCGGCGAGCGGAAACTCGCCCGACTCATAGGTCTGCACGCGGTTGAAGAAGGTGCCGGAGGGATCGGCGTCATAGGGGCGCTGATCCGCGAGGCTGCCCGCTTCGCCGGAGGTGTTCCATTCCTTGCAGCTAGTCACGCAGGCATGGCAGCCGACGCAGACGTTCAGATCGATCACGAGAGCCATCTGGGTCATCGGAGTCTCCTTCAGTTGCCCGGGTTGCGCTTCAACGCGTTGCGCAGGCGCGCCGCGAACTCGCCGCGTCCCGCGAAGTAGGTCTGTACGACGCGCTGCACCGGCCCGGCCATGCCCGGTGCGGGGCGCATCGGCGGGAATTGCGGCAGGGTATGGCGCGCGTCGGCTTCAGCGGGATAGACGCGTACGCGCACGTCGTACCAGGCCGCCTGTCCCGTCACCGGATCCGAATTGGAGTAGCGGGCGCCTTCGCGCTGCGGGTCGGGGATTTCATCGGTGATGAGGTGATTGAGCAGGAAGCCACGCTGCGATTCGTTGGCGTCGGCGCCGAGGCCCCACGCACCCGAGGCCTTGCCGATCGCGTTCCAGGTCCATACCGTGCCGGGCTCGACCGCCTCGCTGTAGCGCGCCATGCAGCGCACCTTGCCCCATGGCGATTCGACGTAGATCCAGCCGCCATCCTCGATGCCGTTCGCCTGGGCCATGCGCGGATTCATGTACAGCAGGTTCTCGCCATGAATCTGCCGCAGCCACGCGTTCTGCGAGTCCCATGAGTGATACATCGCCATCGGGCGTTGCGTGACGGCGGCGAGCGGGTAGCGTTCGAGGTCGGTCGTGTCGCGTTCGAGCGGGGCGTACCAGAAGGGCAGCGGATCGAAGTAATGTTCGATGCGCGCACGCAGATGATCCGGCGGCTGCCGGCCCTTCGTGCGTCCCTGGGCGGCAAGGCGGAACTTCTGCATCACGTCGGAATAGAGCTGGATCAGGATCGGCGTGTCGAACTTGCGGAAGCCTTTTTCGACCGACCACTTCAGATACGGCCCGTTCTGGCCGCGCATGTACTGGAATTCCTCGGGCATCGTGTAATGGAAGACGCAGTCGTGCTTCGCATACTCTTCCCACTGGTTCGGATTCGGCTCGCCGACCAGCGCATCCTTGCCGTCCTTGCCGCGCCAACCCATCAGGAAGCCCACGCCTGAGCCCGGCGCGGTCTGGTGATTGACGATGAAATCCGGATAGTCGCGATACTTGCGCGTGCCTTCCGGCGTCGTGAAGGCGGGCAGCTTCAGCCGGCTGCCGAGTTCGACGAGCACTTCCTGGAACGGCCGGCATTCGCCGGTGCGCGGCACGACCGGCACGCGTACCGAATCGCACGGACCGTCGAACTCGGAGATCGGGCGGTCGAGCATCGACATCGCGTCGTGGCGTTCGAGATAGGTCGTGTCGGGCAGCACGAGATCGGCGAACGCGGTCATCTCGGACTGGAATGCATCGCAGACCACGATGAACGGAATCTTGTACTCGCCGCTCGCGTCCTTGTCGGCCAGCATCTTGCGCACTTCCATCGTGTTCATCGACGAGTTCCAGGCCATGTTGGCCATGAAGATCATCAGCGTGTCGATGGGATACGGATCGCCGCGCCAGGCGTTCGTGATGACGCTGTGCATCACGCCGTGCACCGCGAGCGGATATTCCCACGAGAAGGCCTTGTCGATGCGCACCGGCGTGCCGTCGTCGTGAATGAACAGGTCCTCGGGCGCGGCGGGCCAGCCGAGCGGGCCGCTGGCGAGCGGCGTGTTGGGCTGCACCTGGTCGGGATGATTCGGCGGTTTCGCGGACGGCGGCACCGCGCGCGGAAACGGCGACTTGTGGCGGAAGCCGCCCGGCCGGTCGATGGTGCCGAGCAAGGACATCAGCACCGCGAGGCCGCGAATCGACTGGAAGCCGTTCGAGTGCGCAGCGAGCCCGCGCATCGCATGGAACGCGATGGGATTGCCCGTCACGTGATCATGCGTCTTGCCCCAGGCATCGGTCCAGCGGATCGGCAGCGTGATCTTGTGGTCGCGGCTCACCTGGATCATTTCGGCGGCCAGTCGCCGGATGGTCGCGACCGGAATGCCGGTGATCTCCGCCGCCCACTCCGGCGTGCAGGACGCGACCTGCTCGCGCAACAGCGCAAAGGATGGCGCGACGGGCGTGCCGTCTTCGAGCGTATAGCGGCCGTCGAGCGCGGGCTCGGCGTCCGGCGCGTGATGCGCGACCGCGCGGTTCGTCTTCGTGTCCCACCACAGATGATTCTGCGGGAAGAGCTTGTTGCCTTCGGGCGTGCTGGCATCCTCGACGAACAGGCCGAAGCGCTCGCTCGCCTCGTTCATGTCGAGCAGTTCGGCCGCGTTGGTGTAGCGCGTGACGAACTCGTGGTCGTAGGCGTCGGCGGCGATCAGTTCGTGGATCAGCGCCATGAAAAGGGCGCCGTCGGTGCCCGGGCGGATCGGCACCCATTCGTCGGCGATGGCCGCATAACCCGTGCGCACCGGATTGATCGCGATGAAGCGTCCGCCCGCGCGCTTGAACTTCGAGATGGCGATCTTGAGCGGGTTCGAGTGATGATCCTCCGCCGTGCCGATCATGAAAAACAGCTTCGACTGGTCGAGATCGGGACCGCCGAACTCCCAGAACGAACCGCCCATCGTGTAGATCATGCCGGCCGCCATGTTGGCCGAACAGAAGCCGCCATGCGCGGCGTAATTGGGCGTGCCGAAGTTCTTCGCGAACAGGCCCGTCAGCGCCTGCATCTGGTCGCGGCCGGTGAAGAGGGCGAACTGCTTGGGATCGGTGGCGCGCAGATGCGCGAGACGTTGTTCGAGCGTGTCGAGGGCCACGTCCCACGACACGGGTTCGAACTGCGCCTCGCCGCGCAACGCGCCGGGCTTGCGCATCAGCGGCTGGGTGAGACGCGCGGGCGAGTACTGCTTCATGATGCCCGACGCGCCTTTCGCGCAGATCACGCCCTGGTTCAATGGATGGTTCGGATTGCCGTCGATGTAGCGAACCTCGCCGTCGCGCAAATGCACGCGGATGCCGCAGCGGCACGCGCACATGTAGCACGTCGTGGTCTTGACATCGAGCGTCTCGTTCTGGGTGCGAGCGCCGTGTTCCATGAGTGCTCCTTCAAAAAGCGTCATCGCGCGATGGGGAGTTCGCGCGATGGATACTGCAACAGCCCGGTCAGCCGAACAGACGCTCGACGCCGAGGGTGATCGCAAGACCGCCGCCAACGAGCCATGCGTACAGGATCGCGCCGGTGGCAAGGGCACGCGGGCCGGCCGCGCGAATCTGCGCGAAGCGGGTTTCCATGCCGAGCGCCGTCATGGCCATCGTGAGCGCGAAGGTGTCGAGCATGTTGATCGTGCTGGTGGCGGTATCGGGCAGGACGTGCAGCGAGTTCACGACGACCAGTGCGAGGAAGCCGAGCGCGAACCACGGCACCGCGACCTTGCCTTTGCCTTGGGTCGGGTCCTGACCTGCGCCGGCGTTGCGCGAGCGGCTGATCCAGAAACCGATGACCAGCAGCACCGGCACCAGCAGCATCACGCGCGTCATCTTCACAATGGTGGCGATGTGCGTCGCTTCCGGACTGACGTTGCTCGCCGCGCCGACCACTTGGGCGACTTCATGGATCGTGCCGCCGAAGAACAGGCCCGCGCCGAGCGTGTCGAGATGCAGCCAGCCGGCATTGAGCGCGAGCGGATAGAGGAACATCGAGAGCGTGCCGAACAGCACGACGCTGCCGACCGCCATCGCGCTCTTGTGCGGCTTGGACTGGAGCGTCGATTCGAAGGCGAGCACGGCGGCCGCGCCGCAGATGGCGCTGCCGGCGGCGGTGAGCAGCGCGGTGTCGCGGTCGAGCTTCATGAGCTTCATGCCGGCCCAGGTGCCCACGACGAGCGTGCTGACGACGACCAGCACCGACACCGTGAACCCCGCTGCGCCGACCTGCGCGATCTCCTGCAGGCTGACCCGCAGGCCGAAGAACGCGACGGCGATGCGCAACAGCTTGCGCGCGGAGAAGTTGACGCCGGCGGCCCAGCTGTCGGGCATGCCGTGGCGTAGTGCATTGCCGTAGAGCGCGCCCGCGATGATGCCGACGATCAGCGGGCTGATTCCGACTCCCGCGATGGCGGGCACGGCGGCGACACGCGTGACGGCGGCGGCAAACAGCGCGACGAAGAGAATGCCGTTGAGCTGTCCGCGTGTGGAAGACGCGGCGGGTGCAAGCGGGGAGGCGGACGGGACCGTGGACATGGAGGGTCTCAAGGATAGGTAGGAGTCTATGGGCTAATCCTATTCTCGATATATCAATATGAAAAATCGTGATTTAGAATGCCAAGTATCGGATAAGCGGATATTTGGAAGCGATGACCCCGGAGCAGCTGATAACCTTTGCGACCGTAGCGGAGCACGGCAACATCAGCCGCGCGGCGGTGGCGCTTCATCTCTCGCAGCCTGCGGTATCGGGGCAACTGCGGCTTTTGCAGGACGAATTCGGCGAGCCGCTTTATCAGCGCGACGGCCGCGGCATCCGCCTGACAGCGGCCGGCGAGCAACTGCTCGGGCATGCGGAGCGGCTACGTGAAACCTTCGCTCAGGCCCATGCGCTGCGCGACGCGCTGCGGGGGCTTGAACGCGGGACGCTGCGCATCGGCGCCAGTACGACGCCCGCCAGCTATCTGCTGCCATATCTGATCGCGGCGTTTCACAAGCGCTATCCCGATGTCACCGTGACGACCATCGACGGCAATACCAGCGACATCGTCGCGGCGCTCGGCGCGCTCGACATTGCACTGGTCGAAGGCCCGGCCGGGCAGGATCTGCCGCTCGGCACCACGGTGACGTCGTGGCGGGAGGACGAGATCGTCGCGATTGCACCGAAAGGGCATCCGCTCGCGGACGGCCGAGAATTCGTCACGCTCGACGAATTGGGGGCGCAGCCGCTCGTGTTGCGCGAGCCGGGCTCGGGGGTGCGGCTGATTGTCGAACGGGCGTTCGCGGAACACGGCGCGCCAATGCGTGCGGCGCTCGAAATCGCAGGCGTGGAGGGCGTGAAGGAAGCGGTGCGCGCGGGGATGGGCGTCGGTTTCGTTTCGGCGATGTCGATCCGTCACGAGGACAACGCGCTGCAACGGCTGCGCCTCGCGCCCGAACCGCTCACGCGGCGCTTTTCCATTCTGCTGCCGCATGCCGCTACGCCTTCGCGTGTCGCCACGCGCTTTCTGGAACTGTGCGAGGAACCCGGCCTGATCGGCTAGGGAATTCCACTATGGCGCGCCTCACGTACTCTGACGCACCATTCGCTCTGAATCAGGACGCTGCGGCGTCTTTTTTGAAATCTTCAAATGGAACCGGTTCCAGTAGGCTGAATCGGACCGAATTCGATGGTGGCGCGCCGGTGAAGCAGATTTCTCGACAGAAAGCGGTATCGGAGGTGGTGATCGTCGCGAGCGCGTTCGGCGCGGAGGCGATTCGCTGCGATGGTCACGCTGTCTGGGCCAGCGCGGCGGCGAGGGCGGGCGCGCACGGCTTCGAAGTGCGCCGCGAACTGTTCGCCAGCGATGCCGATGTCCAGCCATCCGCACTCGCGCGCCTCGGCGAACGGATTCGCGCGCGGGGTTTGTGGGCCGTGTATTCCACGCCCGCCTGTCTGTTCCGTGACGACGGCGCGCTTGATTCAGACGCGCTTGCGCTTGCGATCAACGAAGCTGCGGCGCTGGGCGCGCGCCTCGTGAAGCTGCAACTCGGCGGCACGGAGCGCGCAGTCAAGACGGATGGCGTCACGCTGGATCGGCTGCTGTCGGGCGTCGCGACGTCGCGGGCGCGCGTGGTGGTCGAGAACGGACAGCTGAAGGCGGGAGGAACGATCGGCGCGTTCGAGACGCTGTTCGCCGCACTGCCGCGCCAGAGTGGCCTGGCGATGACGTTCGATACCGGCAACTGGCAGTGGGCGAAGCAGGATCCGCTCGATGCCGCCCGACGGCTCGCGCCGCATGTCGCCTACGTGCATTGCAAGGCGGTGATGGGCGAGGGCGGGCGCCGCTTCGCCGCCGCGCCGGCCGACGGCGACGCGCGTTTCGCGACGCTGCTCGCGCAACTGCCGGGCGACATGCCGCGCGGCATCGAATATCCGTTCATGGCAGGTGCAGACATCTCGCTCGCGGACGACGCGGCGCGCCAGGTTGCCCGCATCGGCGCATTTGCGCGGCATTTTGAATAACGCATTTTGCATTCAGCAGTGCATTTTGCATTCAGCATCAACCTGTAGAGGAACCGACATGCAAGCTCAGACCGACTCCCTGGACGTCGTCACCTACGGCGAGGCGATGACGATGTTCGTCGCGGCCCAGACCGGCGATCTCGCCCGCGTCGGCCAGTTCACCAAGCGGGTGGCGGGCGCGGATCTGAACGTCGCGATCGGGCTGTCGCGGCTCGGCTTCAAGGTGGGCTGGATGAGCCGCGTGGGCAACGATTCGTTCGGCCGCTACGTGCTGGACGTGCTCGCGGCCGAGGGCATCGACGCGCGCCGCGTGGCGGTGGACCGGCGCTATCCGACCGGCTTCCAGCTCAAGGGCAAGTGCGACGACGGCAGCGACCCGGCCGTCGAGTACTTCCGCGCCGGATCGGCGGCCAGTCACCTGTCGCTCGACGACTACGCCGCCGACTACGTCCTCGGCGCACGGCATCTGCACCTGACGGGCGTGGCGCCGGCGATTTCCGCGACTTCACGCGAACTCGCCTTTCACATGGCCCGCGAAATGCGCGCGGCAGGCAAGACGATCTCATTCGATCCGAACCTGCGGCCGACCTTGTGGCCGTCGCGCGAAGCCATGGCAGAGTCGCTCAATGCACTGGCCGCGCTGGCCGACTGGGTGCTGCCGGGCGTGACCGAGGGCCTGACGCTGACCGGCTACGCGAAGCCCGAGGACATCGCCGCGTTCTATCTCGAGCGCGGCGCGAAGGGCGTGGTCGTGAAGCTGGGCGCGCATGGCGCGTACTTCCGCACGGCGCGCGACGAGCAGGGCATCGTGCCGGCGCTTCCGGTGACGAACGTGGTCGACACGGTCGGCGCGGGCGATGGCTTTGCCGTCGGCGTGGTGAGCGCGCTGCTGGAAGGACACGACGTGCGGCATGCCATTGCGCGCGGCAATCGTATTGGCGGTCTGGCAATCCAGGTGATCGGCGACAGCGAAGGCCTGCCGACCCGCGCCGCGCTCGACCTGCTCGAACGGCAGGATGCCAGCGACAGGACGGCCAGCGCCGCGTTTCCGGCCTGAACGAGGGCCGCGGAGGCCTTCGCTCGTGAATTGAATCGTGCATTCAAAGTGCGTTAAACCGTGCACTCAGCGTGCATTCATCGGGCATTCAACATGCACGATGACGCGCACCCAACGTTCTGCTTCAGGAGACAACCATGCAGACTTCCTCCACTCCCACGCTGGCTGTGCGCCGCTGGTGGGCGATCATGCCGATCGTCTTCATCACCTACAGCCTCGCCTACCTGGATCGCGCGAACTACGGTTTCGCATCGGCCGCCGGCATCAACCAGGATCTAGGCATCAGCAAGGGGCTGTCCTCGCTGATCGGCGCGCTGTTCTTCCTCGGCTATTTCTTCTTCCAGATTCCCGGCGCGATCTACGCCGAGCGGCGCAGCGTGAAGAAGCTGGTGTTCTGGAGCCTGATCCTGTGGGGCGGGTGCGCGGCGCTCACCGGCATGGTGAGCAACATTCCGTCTCTGATGGCGATCCGCTTCGTGCTCGGCGTGGTCGAGGCCGCGGTGATGCCGGCGATGCTCGTGTTCATCGCCAACTGGTTCACGAAGTCGGAGCGTTCGCGCGCGAATACGTTCCTGATCCTCGGCAATCCGGTGACGGTGCTGTGGATGTCGGTCGTATCGGGCTATCTGGTGAACTCGTTCGGCTGGCGCCACATGTTCATCGCGGAAGGCCTGCCGGCCGTGGTCTGGGCGGTGATCTGGTGGTTCATCGTGAAGGACAAGCCGGCGCAGGTCAGCTGGCTCTCGGAACAGGAGAAACGCGATCTCGACGCCACGCTGCGCGCCGAGCAGGCGTCGATCAGGCCGGTCAAGAACTACCGCGAGGCCTTCAAGTCGCCGGCCGTCATCAAGCTGTGCGCGCAGTATTTCTGCTGGAGCATCGGCGTGTACGGGTTCGTGCTGTGGCTGCCCTCCATCCTGAAGAGCGGCTCGACGCTCGGCATGGTCGAGACCGGCTGGCTCTCGGCGGTGCCGTATCTCGCGGCGACCATCGCGATGCTGCTGGCGTCCTGGGCCTCGGACAAGCTGCAGGCGCGCAAGGCCTTCGTCTGGCCGTTCCTGCTGATCGGCGCCATTGCCTTCGCAGGCTCGTATCTGCTCGGCTCGACCAACTTCTGGGCGTCATACGCGCTGCTGGTGATCGCCGGCGCGGCCATGTACGCGCCTTACGGACCGTTCTTCGCGATCGTGCCCGAGCTGCTGCCGAAGAACGTCGCGGGCGGCGCCATGGCGCTCATCAACAGCATGGGCGCGCTGGGCTCGTTCGTCGGCTCCTATGTTGTCGGCTATCTGAATGGCGCGACCGGTTCGCCCGCTGCCTCCTACGTCTTCATGAGCGCGGCGCTGCTGCTGTCGGTCTGGCTCACGCTGGCCGTCAAGCCGCAGGCCACGGTGCGCACGGGCGTGGCGGCGCGGTCCTGAGCCGTTTATGCTTGGCCCCTCCAACCTGCAATCGCATCGAGCGCCCATGACCCGAACCATCGTTGCCTACAAAGCCTTGCCCCCCGACGTCGACGCCTGGCTGCGCGAGCGCGCCGACGTCATCGATGTCGATCCGAAAGACCACGCCGCATTCGTCTCGGCGCTCCAACGTGCCGATGGCGCCATCGGCGCGAGCGTGAAGATCTCCGCCGACATGCTCGACGGCGCCACGCGCCTGAAGGCTTTCTCGACGATCTCCGTCGGCTTCGATCAGTTCGATGTCGCCGACCTCACGCGCCGCGGCATCGTGCTCACGCATACGCCCGACGTGCTCACCGAATCGACCGCCGACACCGTGTTCGCGCTGATCCTCTCGAGCGCGCGCCGCGTCGTGGAACTGGCCGACTGGGTTCGCGAAGGCCACTGGAAAGGGAGCATCGGCGAGGATTGCTTCGGCGTGGACGTGCAGGGCAAGACGCTCGGCATCGTGGGGCTGGGACGCATCGGCGGGGCGGTCGCGCGCCGCGCCGCGCTCGGCTTCCGGATGGACGTGCTCTACACCAACCGCAGCCCGAACGAGCAGGCCGAGCGTGACTACGGCGCGCGGCGTGTCGAACTCGACGAACTGCTCGCGCAGGCCGACTTCGTGTGCCTGCAAGTGCCGCTCACGCCCGAGACGCGCGGCATGATCGGCGCGGCCGAATTGGGCAAGATGAAGCGCAGCGCGATCCTCATCAATGCGTCGCGTGGCCCGACGGTAGACGAAGCCGCGCTGATCGACGCATTGCGCGACGGCACGATTCGCGGCGCGGGCCTCGATGTGTTCGAGCACGAACCGCTGCCCGCCGATTCACCGTTGCTTGCGATGAAGAATGTCGTTGCGTTGCCGCATATCGGCTCGGCCACGCACGAGACGCGTCACGCGATGGCGCGCAATGCCGCCGAAAACCTGATCGGCGCGCTCGACGGTACGCTGACGCAAAATATCGTCAATCGCGACGTGCTGACGCGCTGAGCGACAAGGATCGGGCCCGCGCATGCGCTAACATGCGCGATGCGAGCAGAACCATAATCAAGTCTGCGCGTGTCGCCGTCAGGCGCCCCGCGGGCCACGACCCTTATGTCCGACGATCCCTCTTCAACCCAGCCCCCGGCGCCGTTCGTCACGCGCCGTGCAACGATCACCGATGTCGCCCGCGAGGCGGGCACCGGCAAGACCAGCATCTCGCGCTACCTGAACGGCGAGATGGACGTGCTGTCGCCCGACCTGCGCGGGCGCATCGAGGCGGCCATCGCCAGGCTGGACTATCGGCCGAATCAGATGGCGCGGGGCCTCAAGCGCGGCCGCAACCGCCTGATCGGCATGCTGCTCGCCGACCTCACCAATCCGTACTCCGTGGAAGTGCTGCAGGGCGTCGAGGCCGCGTGCCACACGCTCGGCTACATGCCGCTCATCTGTCACGCGGCCAACGAGATCGACATGGAGCGGCGCTATCTGCAACTGCTGACGACATATCGCGTCGAAGGCGTCATCGTCAATGCGCTCGGCGTGAAGGAAGCATTGCTGCAGGGCTTCGCGCAGGGCGGCATTCCGGTCGTGCTGGTGGACCGCTCGGTGGAAGGGCTCGTCACCGATATGGTCGGGCTCGACAATCATGCGGCCGTGGCGCTGGCCACGCGTCATCTCGTCGCTGAAGGGTTCGACGAGTTGCTGTTCATCGTGCAGCCTGTTACGCACGTCAGCTCGCGGCGTCTGCGCGAAACGGCCTTTCGTGAAACGGTCGCGGCAACGGGTGCGAGCGGCGCAACGCTCGTGATCGATCTCGCCGATGCGTCGGCCGCGCTCGAACAACTCGACGCGCGCGTGAGCGCGGCACAGGCGGCGGGCAGGCGCGTCGCGCTGTTCGCCGCCAACGGGCCGGTTGCGTTGCGCGTCGCCGTGCATCTGAAGGCGCGCTATGGCGCGGACTGGCAGGCGCGCGTCGCGCTGATGTCGATCGACGATTCCGAATGGGCCCAGCTCGCCGGCATGACGACGGTGCGGCAGCCGACCGGCGATATCGGCCGGCGCGCGGTCGAGTTTCTGCATGAACGGCTCGGCGGCGCTACGATGCCCGCGCGCGAATGCCTGCTGCCCGGCGAGCTCATCGTGCGCGCTTCCACGGCGCGCAATCCGCACGTGCTATCCCAAGGAACCTGAGGAACTGGAATGGTCAGTGTGTCGACCTTGTTGTGTCTTGCGCTGGCGGCGCTGCTGATCGCCGCGCTGCCCGTCGTGCTGTACCGGAAGCTGAGGCCGCGTTTCGGCATCGTGCCGCGCGAAACGATTCTCGGCGTGGGCGTGTTCGCGCTCTTCGCGATGGTCATCGAACGCGCGCTGCATGGCTTCGTGCTCGCCAATGCCGTCACGTCCGGCTGGCTCGCGAGCCCCGCGGTGTTCGTCGTCTATGGCGCGCTGGCCGCCGGTGTGTGCGAGGAAGTTGGCCGCTTTCTCGCGATGAAGTGGCTCATCTCGCGCGAACCCGGCGCGCTGGACCGCGTCGGACCGGGGCTTGGGCTTGGCATCGGACATGGCGGCGCCGAGGCGTGGATCGTCGGCGTGCTGGTGCAGGTGCAATGGATCATCTACGCGGTGCTCGCCGACCGCGGCACGCTCGATGCGCATTTTGCGAACGCGCCGCTCGAAGCGGTCGCGCGCATCCATCTGGTGCTGCTGAGTCTCTCGCCGGTATCGGCGGGCATCTTCGTGATCGAGCGCGCGAGCGCGTTCGTCCTGCAACTCGGCTTCTCTGCACTGATGTGGCAGATGTTGCGCGAACGCTCGCGTCATGCGTTGCCGTTCCTGATCGCGGCGCATGCGCTTGTCGGCCTGCCTGCCGCGTTGTTCCAGGCGCGGCTGGTGCCGCTCTTCGCCGCCGATGCCGTGTATCTCGCGCTCGGCGTGTTCGTCGCAGTGGGGCTGGTGCGCTACTATCGGCGCGCGGCCTGAACCGTATCCGCCACTTCCCGATCTTTCTTCGACACAGCATGGAAGACTATCAATACGACTGCCCGAGCGCGGACATCGACATGCTGGCGCGTGTGATCTCCGACCTCTTTCCGGAACAGACGCAGTTCGTCGAGCGCAAGGACGACACGGGCCGTACCTCGCTCGTGATTCACTACGTGGCCATGCGCTTTGGCGCGCAGGCGCGGCGCATTGCCATCGACGTGCGCTTCGATCCGGATGCGCTCGCACGCTACCGCGCGACGCCGCCGCGCATGCACGCACGCAGTTATGCGGTGTTGCGCGCGTATGTGGAGGCCACGCTCGGATCGCTGGAGGAGCAGTATGCGAACGGCGAGGCTGTGCCGCGCGAGGTCGAACTGGAGATGGGCGAGGACTTCGCCTGAGGCGTCTGGACTTTGGCGTGCGTTTTTAGAGCACGCGGTACACCTTGGCAAAGCGCGCTGCCTTGACGACGCCGTAGTCGCCGGGCGCGTATTGCATGACCCAGTCGCCGGCATCGCCCGTGAGGATGTCGCCGGCGGCCGAGCGCGCGATGGAGAAGGGCTCGTGCATCTCGCGAGCAAGCACGACGCTCGGCAGGTTGCGATAAACGCCCGGCTCGCCATGCGCAATGCCGCCTTCGGGCGCGTACTTCGCATCGAAGCGTGCGCGCGACACGACCCAGCGTTCCCCGCCGGCGCCGCTGACGATGGCATCGCCTTGTGTGTGCCGGTTCGGGCCTTCGAGACTCATCAGTTCGCCGTCGCCGGCTGCGAATTCGACAGATACGGCTTCGTCCTTGACGACGCGGCATGCGGCCGGGTCAGAGGCGAGATCGAGCTGGGTCAGATGGAGCATGGTGCGTTGCCGGATGGCGTGACATGGGGATGCGGGATCGTAACGGCATTCGCGCGCATTGTGCGCCTCGTCATGTGAAAAAGCCCGCCTAGGCGGGCTTTGTATGCATCATGCAAGATTCAACTCAGGGCTTGGTTGCCGAAGCCGGCGCGGGGCTGGCCGCATGCGGGCGACGATGCGCACGATGGCGGTGGTCCTTGGCATGCTCGTCGCGGAAGCTGGTATCGGCCAGTTTCTTCTGCTCCGGCGAGAGGCTCGCGTAAAGCGGCTCGAAAGCCTCGACGAGGCGCTTCGTGCCGTCCGCGTTTGCTTGCGTGATCTGCTGATACTGCTTCATGTCGTCGAGCGCGGACATCGTGCTGCGCTGGGCGACGCGCTGGCGATAGAGATCGGCCATGGTGCGGCCGTTGTCGCGCATCACGTCGGCGAACTTCGACCATTGCTCTTCCTGCTGCGGCGTGATCTTGAGGCTCGAGTGAAGCTCAGCGATACGCTCTTCAGTGCGCGCCTCGCGATTCGAGGCGGCCGGAGCTGAAGCGGCGGTTTGGGCAGAAGGAGCGGCCGGCGCGGAAGCGGCTGCGGGCGCGGACGATTGTGCGAAGACCGGGCTCAATGCGCCCAGCGAGACCAGCGAGGCGGCCAGGGTGACGAGAGTTCTTTTCATTCGTATATATACCTTGAATCGAGATGAAAGGTGGGCGTGCCGGTATGCTGCATGCCGTTGGCGGATATTAGTATCACGATTGCATTCAAGTTCGCTTGCATTGCGACAACTGCTTACATTCGATACGACTCTGGAAAAAAAGCGCAGTGGATACCTTGTTGAGCATGCGGGTCTTCGTGGCCATCGTGGATCTGGGCAGCCTGAGCGCCGCGGCCGAGCGCTTTTCCATCTCCGCGCCAATGGCCGGCAAGCATCTGCAGGCGCTGGAGGCGCGTCTGAACACGCGCCTGATGGTACGCACGACGCGGCGCCAGAGTCTGACCGAGGTCGGCCGCGAATACTACGAACGCTGCCGCCGCATTCTCGCCGAGGTCGATGCCGCCGATACCCTTGCAGAAGCCATGAGCGCGACGCCACGCGGTGTGTTGCGCGTGACGGTGCCGCTGACCTACGGCGTGCATTTCGTCACGCCGGCCGTGACTGATTTTCTGGCGGCGTTTCCGCAGATCGCGGTGGAGTTGAATCTCACCAACCGCATGGTCGATATCGTCGAGGAACGGTTCGATGCGGCCGTGCGCATCGGCGCGCTGGCGGATTCGAGTTTCGTCGCACGCCCGTTGAAGCCTTATGCCATGGCTGTGTGCGCGACGCCCGGCTATCTTGCGCGTGCGGGGACGCCCGCAACGCCCGCCGATCTCGCGGGACACGAGTGCCTGGGTTTCGTGCATCAGGGACGCGAGGCGGGCTGGCGACTGGAGGGGGAAGATGACGCGATCCTCGCACGCCGCACCGGTTCCGCGCGCTTTCGGGCAAACAACGGCGAGGCGCTGAAGAAAGCCGCGCTGGCGGGCTTCGGGCTGGTGTTGCAGCCGCATGCGTTGGTCGAGGACGAGTTGAATAGCGGCGCGCTGGTGGCGGTGTTGCAGGCGTACTTGCCGAAATCCTCGCCGGTGCATCTGGTGTATCCCCGTGATACGCGCGCGACGCCGAAGCTCGCGAGTTTCGTCGACTTCATGATGGCGCGGCTGGGGGTGTGATGACGAGAGTTGGGCGACGGCGATTGAGAGTGCTTTGGCACGATGCGAACGTGCTGGCGGCAAGCCTTGTGTGAACCGGGCCGCGACTCGAACGTACGACGCTGCTGATGTCCCAGGCCCGTCGGCGATAATGCAAAACACAAAATGCCAAATGCCGGTTTGCATTCAATACGCGTAACGCAAAATGCAACGTGGTGCGAGTGAGGTGCAAAAACGGGAGGTGCAGTGCAGGCGTGACGTTGCTTCGTTACCCGGCGGCCCCTTCGTGAGGGCGACGGAAAGCACAGACCGCGCGCCGGCATGCAAGATTACGCATGCCGAATACCCTTTGGCATTCAAAACGCATAGCGCGTAATGCATAACGCATAGAACCAACTCAGCCAATACAAAACGCCAGGAACGACGCACACATGAGACCGCCGCGCCTCGATCAACTCGACGACATCGATCGCAACCTCGTCGCGCTTTTGCAGATGAACGCCCGCGAGAGCGTCGCCGAACTTGCGCGGCAGCTTGGCGTCGCGCGCACCACGGTGATCGCACGGATCGCGCGGCTCGAAAAGAATCAGGTGATCGCGGGCTATGGCGTGCGACTCGGACAGGACGTGCTCGACGCGAGTATCCAGGCCTACGTGGGCATCAAGCTGACGCCGCGATATGGGCGCGATCTGCAGAAGCGTTTTGCGCGCATGCCCGAGATCCAGTTGCTCTGCGCGGTAAGCGGCGAATTCGATTACGTCGCCTGGCTGCGCGCCGACTCACCCGACCGCCTCAATGACCTGCTCGACGAAATCGGCGCGCTGGAAGGCGTCGAGCGGACGACGACGTCCATCATCCTGGCGCGCAAGATCGACCGGGCAGGTTAGCCGGACACGACAAAACGCAGTATTGTCCCGTCGAAACGTCGAAAACCTTCGTCGAAGCGCATCACTTTGCGTCTAGGAACCGCATTCGTCCGCCCCTACACTGTTTGAAGACGGCTTCGGCCCCACTCGAACACACACAAGGAGACGAATATGAAAGTGGCTCTCGTCGGCGCCGGATTGATCGGTCGCAGCATTGCTCAACTGTTGCGTGACAGCGGGGATTTCGAAGTGGTCACGTTCGATCGCGACGAACACGCGCTCGCACTGCTCGATGCGCAAGGCTTCGCGACACGCCGTGTCGATTCCGCCGATACCCCCGCGCTGCGGCAGGCGTTGCAAGGCTTCGATGCCCTCGTCAACGCCTTGCCTTACTACCTCGCGATCAACGTCGCCTCGGCAGCGAAGGCGGCAGGCGTACATTATTTCGATCTGACCGAGGACGTCCGCGCTACGCATGCGATCCGCGCCATCGCCGACGGTTCGGAACTCGCGTTCATGCCGCAATGCGGTCTCGCGCCGGGCTTCATCGGCATCGTGGCGCACGATCTCGCGAAGCGTCTCGACGATGTCCGCGAAGTGAAGATGCGCGTCGGCGCGCTGCCCGAGTTTCCGACCAACGCGCTGAAGTACAACCTCACGTGGAGCATCGACGGTCTCATCAACGAGTACTGCCAGCCCTGCGAGGCGATTCGCGAAGGCCGTACGCAGTGGGTGCAGCCGCTCGAGGGCGTCGAGCATTTCTCGCTCGACGGCATCGAATACGAGGCGTTCAACACGTCGGGCGGCCTCGGCACGCTCTGCGAAACGCTTGCCGGCAAGGTGGAGACGCTCGATTACAAGTCGGTGCGCTATCCGGGGCACCGGGACCTGATGCAATTCCTGCTCGAAGACCTGCGCATGTCCACCGACCGCGACGGTCTCAAGACCATGCTCAAGCGCGCGGTGCCCTCGACGGCGCAGGACGTGGTGCTGATCTTTGTCACGGTGACGGGCATGCGTCACGGCCAGCTCGTGCAGGACGTATTCACCCGCAAGATCTTTGCGAAGAATGTGTGCGGCGTACCGATGAGCGCGATCCAGATCACCACGGCCGGCGCGATTTGCGCCGAACTCGACCTGTTCCGCGAGGGCGTACTACCGCAGTCCGGCTTCGTGCGTCAGGAGCAGGTGCCGCTCGAGGCGTTCCTCGGCAATCGTTTCGGCAAGCTGTACGAAGGCGCGAATGCGCTGGCGCCGGCGCGGCGGCTCGCAGCCGCGTGATGTGCATACCGAGGTGCATTCATTACGCGTAATTCAAAACGCGTAATGCAAAACGCGTAATGCAAAACGCGTAATTCAAAACGCGTAATGCAGCATGCATCATCCTGTCTCGACAAGACGCGCCAGCAAGTCAACCTGCGTATCGTCCGAGGGCGCGGTGTTGTCGACCATCACGAGCGTTTGGGCGAGAGTGTCGTCGGGTACGAACAGGCGCCGGCGATACTCGTCCCAATGCGCCAGCTTGTACGCATCGTTGGGATCGGCGCGGGCAAGAATGCGCTCGCGCGCCACCGCCTCTGCGGTATGAACCCATACGACGCGAATCGCGACATCGTCGCCAATGCCCAGCCACGCCCGATCGAACAGGCGGCCGCTGCGCACTTCGCGCGTGAGCGGCGCAACGACGATCACGCTCGTACCCAGCGAAAGATTCTCCGCCGCGGTATTGATGAGCGAGCGGTACTCGGGATCCCGGAAGTGCTCGATGAACTGCGGACTGTCGCGATCGTGCGGATCGCCGGTGAGCGCGCCGATCGCCGCAGCGCTGTACGGTCCGTAGAGCGTGTCCTTGTCGAGCAGACAAAAAGGCTCGCCGGTGGCGTTGCCGAGCGGCGCGAACAGGCGCCTGGCCAGCGTGGTCTTGCCGGTGCCCGCATGACCGCAGAAGAAGAGCAGATGCTTCACGCCTGAACGTCCTTGAATGGATTGAGCATGACGATGATGATGCCGCGCGCCCGCGCATCCCGGCAAGCACGCCGTCAATCGTCCGCGCTCCAGCGCTGATAGCGGTTCATGAGCGGCGTGGCGGTGATGCCGTGAACCACGACCGATGCCGCAATGGTCGCGATGACGAGCGGCACGAGCGGCGCCGCAACGTCGCGCGGGGCTTGTTCGAGCGCATAGAGCAGGTAGTAGAACGAGCCCACCCCGCGTATGCCGAACCAGCTCATGAGCCGACGTTGCGTGCCGGTCGCATTGGAGCCGATCAGCGAGAGCTCGACGGCCGCCGGCCGCAACACGAGGAAGAGCGCCGCGATCAGCACGGCGGCTCTCCACGTGAAGAGGTCGCGCCACAGGGTCGCGAGCAGGGCGCCGACCATCAGCATGATCGCCACCTCGGCAATACGCTCCAGTTCGATCGTGAAGCCATGCACGCGCTCGGCCACGAACGCGTGCGCGCGTTCAGGATCCGCCGCGGCCGCGCCGACATCGTCCGCATCGATCTTGCCGACCGCCTGCCGTGGCGTCTTGTCGCCGCTCGCCTTCTGTTCGACGCGGCGCATTGCGAGCCCCGCCGCAAACACCGCGAGGAAGGCATAGGTGTGCAACAGTTCGGCGACGCCATACGACAGCGCGATCAGCCCCAGCGCATAGAAGCCTTCCGGACCCAGCGCCTGTCCATGACGCGTGCGCAGATAGGCCACGAGCCGCACTGACAGCGCACCGAGCAGCCAGCCGCTCGCAAGCGCGCCCGAGATGCCCCATGCCGCCTGCAACGCGAAGTTCCAGTGCAGCGCCTCGCTGGGTGAGGCCTCGAAGCGGCACACGGCAATGCCCAGCAGCGCGAAAGGCAGCGCAATACCGTCGTTCAGGCCGCCTTCGCCGGTGAGCGAAAAGCGCAACAAGTCGATGTCACCGGGGGTTTCAACTTGTACGTCGTGCGCGAGCACCGGGTCGGTTGGCGCAAGCATTGCGGCGAGCAACAACGCCGGCCCCCAGCCCAGGCCGAGCACATAGGCGCAGAAGACGGTGAGCGCGGCGACGGTGAGCACCATTGCGACCAGTCCGAGTCGCACGGGCAGGAACCAGATGCGATCGGTTGGCGGCACGCGCAGGCGCAGGCCGATGGCGAACAGCGACGCGAGCAT
The DNA here is from genome assembly GCF_031451315.1 of Caballeronia sp. LZ032. Taxonomy (NCBI): domain Bacteria; kingdom Pseudomonadati; phylum Pseudomonadota; class Betaproteobacteria; order Burkholderiales; family Burkholderiaceae; genus Caballeronia; species Caballeronia sp. LZ032. The sequence continues at coordinate 1,610,772 of NZ_JARUXP010000001.1, read as the reverse complement.
CGCGACTTCGGTGATGCGCCGCAGGACCGTCGCATCGGTGGCGAGGTCGAGCGACAGCAGATTGGCCGCGGCGGGACCGAGCGCGAAGCCGATCGCCAGATAGCACATCGCGGTGCTGATCGGCAGGCGTCGGAACATCGAACTGGCAAGGCCCATGAAGATGAGCACGCCGCCGACTACGAGGAACCATATCGTCTCGATCATGAATGCCTTCGGTCACGTGAGCCGGAATGGATGAACGCCGCGGCCCTGGACGCACGGCATGATTCACACAAAAGGAGCACGTGTCATGCCCATGTCCGCATCGGACGCCCGATGCACCGTTCCTGAAGCCGTGGCGGCTTGCGCGTAAGATGCTTCGACTCATGTTCAGCGGTTCGCCATCCACGACGGCGCGCTCGCAACGAATCACGGAGGCCTCACCATGTCACAGCATTTCGATGCAGTCGTCATCGGCACGGGACAGGGCGGCTCGCCGCTCGCGGTCCGGCTGGCCGAGAGTGGCCGGCGCACGGCGGTCATCGAGCGGCATCTGTTCGGCGGCACCTGTGTGAACGTCGGCTGCACGCCTACCAAGACCTACGTGGCCAGTGCACGGGCCGCGCATGTCGCGCGCACGGCGGCACGCTACGGCGTCATGATCGACGGCGACATCGCCATCGACATGGCCCGCGTGAAAGCGCGCAAGGACGAGGTGATCGGCAGTTCCCGCAGCAGCGTCGAGAAGTGGCTGCGCGGCACGAAGAACGTCACCGTGTTCAAGGGCCACGGACGCTTCACAGGACCGCATGCATTGCGCATCGAGGCCGCCGACGGCTCGACCCAGGACATCGATGCCGATCTCGTTTTCATCAACACGGGCACGCGCGCCGCGGTGCCGCCCGTAAACGGGCTCGAGAGCGTGCCTTATCTGACCAACGCCTCCATCCTCGAACTCACCGAGGTGCCGGAGCATCTGGTGATCGTCGGAGCCAGTTATATCGCGCTGGAATTCGGCCAGATGTTCCGGCGCTTCGGCAGCCGCGTGACGCTGCTCGTGCGCGGCGAGCGAATCCTCACACGCGAGGACGCGGACGTGGCCCGCGCGATGCAGGACGTGCTGTCGCGCGAGGGCGTCGAGTTCCGCTTCGACACCGACTTGCAGCGCGTGGAGCCGCTGGCGGCGGGCGTGCGCATCGTGACCGGCACGGGGACGGTCGATGCGTCGCATCTGCTGTTCGCGACCGGCCGCACGCCGAACACCGACGATCTCGGCCTCGAGCAAGCCGGCATCGCTGTGAACCGGCACGGCATGATCGACGTGGACGGCCAGTTGCGCACCAGCGTGCCGGGCATTTATGCAATCGGCGACGTGAACGGGCGCGGCGCGTTCACGCATACCTCATGGAACGACTACGAGATCGTCGCTTCGAACCTCATCGATGGCGAGGCGCGCAGCGTCGACACGCGCATCATGGCGTACGCGGTGTTCGTCGATCCGCCGTTCGCGCGCGTGGGCATGAGCGAGGAAGAGGTGCGCAAGGACGGCCGCGAGGCGCTCATCGCGACGATGCCGATGGCGCGTGTCGGCCGGGCGCGTGAGCGCGGCGAAACCGATGGCTTCATGAAAGCGCTCGTCGATGCGCGCACGAAGCGGTTCCTCGGCGCGGCGATCTACGGCATAGAAGGCGATGAGGCGATCCATACCTTCATCGACATCATGAACGCCGATGCGCCCTACACGACGCTGCAGCGCGCGATGCACATCCACCCGACGGTGAGTGAATTGATCCCGACGCTGCTCGAAGGCCTGAAGCCGTTGCGATAACGCGTAGCTTCACTGCGCGCGTGCAAGGTCAGGCCTTGACCGGCGGTTCGACCTCCGCGGTCTTCGCATGCTCGATGCGGGTCTCGGGCATCGCGAGCCACACCATCAGCACGGCCAGCGCGCCTGCGCCGGCTAATCCAAAGAAGCTCATGGTCGTGCCGAAGCGATCCGCGGCGAAGCCCGCCGCCGCGGTAGAGAGCGTCGCGCCGACGCCCGCAGCGAGACCGAAGAAACCAATAGTCAGGTTGTAGTGTCCGCGCCCGCCCGCGACGTCCGCCGCGATGAGCGGCAGCATGACGCCGAACACCGCCGCGCTGATGCCGTCGAGCATCTGCACGGGCACGAGCAGGTAAGGGCTGCTCACGCCGGCAAACAGGATCGCGCGCACGGGCAGCGCGCAGAAGCCGAGGATCAGCACCGGCCGGCGTCCCCATTTCTGCGCCTGGCGTCCGACCCATGGCGACATCACCGCGACGAGGAACTGCGGCACGATGATGCAGGCGGCGATCACCAGTTGAACGTTGTCGCCCATGTGCGCGGTGACTTCGCCGGCGGCGAGATTGAGCATCGCCGCATTCGACAGGTGGAACAGCACGACGCACACCGCGAAGATCAGAAGGCGCCGGTCTTTCAGCAACTCGCGCAACGACTCGCGTTCTTCACCTTCGTGCGTGATCTTCGGCTTGCCGGGCGGTGCGCGCGGTACGGCGGGCGCCATGTCGTAATGAATCATGCGCAGCGCAAAGATCGCCGGCACGGCGAGCGCGGCGGTCAGGAAGAAAACCGAACGCAGCGACAGGTACTCGCCGAACGCACCCATCAACGCAGCGGTCAGTGCACTGCCGATCGATGCCCAGCGCGCATTGCGGCCCAGCCGGTCGCCGAGATCGGCGCGCGAGACGAGGGCGAGCGAGATCGCGGCCATCGCCGGGACGAGCATGCAGCTCGCGAAGCCGTGCAGCACTTCGGCCGCGAAGACGGGGACGAAGGTCGGACTCGCGGCGAGCAACAGCGCGCTCACGATGATCGCAACGATCGCGGAAAGCGCAGCGAATTTCTTGTTGCGCATGGCGTCGACGAGCGCGCCGGCCGGCAACTGGCTCGCCATCGCGCTGATCGTGCCGACGGAAAGCATCAGGCCGATCTCGCCCTGCGTCCATTTGTTGGCCGCAAGGTACGAAGCGATGAAGGGGCCGAAGCCGGTCTGCACGTTGGCGACAAAGAAGTTCAGCCAGTCGAGCGCGCGCAGACTGCGTGCAATTACCATGTTGTGAATCTGTTCTCGATGTCGTTGTCCGTTATTTGGCGGGGCGCGCGCTGGAGGCCGGCTTCTGCGCCGACACAGCGCCCGATGCCGTCGTCCCTGTGGGGCCCGTCGCTGCTGCGCCCGATGTTCCCGATGTGCCAGACGCGACCGATGCGGCCGATGCGCCCGCTGGCGCCGACGCAGGCGCCGGCACCACCGGCGAGACGATCTTGATCGGCTGCTCGGGCGAGTAGGTCGGCGTCGCCTTAAGCTGCGCGTCGTTGAAGTCCATCTGTAATTGCCATTGCTTGTTGTGCGAGACGACATGCAGGTCGCCCCAGTTGGCGGCCACATGGCGCTTGTCCTCCGCCAGCGAGCTCGACAGATCGAGGACGAGTGCCTGCGGCTGGGACTGCGAATCGACCAGCACGTCGACCACCCGGCCGATGCGCGCGCCGCTCTTCTGCGCCACCGTCGAATCGACCAGCTGCACGAGGTTCGGCGGCGCCTCGTTGACCGGCTGAGGCTTGGGCGCCGGATCGGCAGGCTTGCCCTTGGCGGGCGGCGCCGGCTGCACGAAGGTGATCGGCGCGCCCTTCGCATTGGGCGTGAAGCGGAAGGCCGTCCACGGGAAATTGACCTTGCGGTCGCCGACGCCCATGAAACCGGCGAGGTTCACCATCAGCAGCTTCGGTCGCGCGGCCGTATCGATATACATGTCCACCGCACGCCCGACGACCTTGCCGTCCGGGCGCTGCACCTCGGCATCGAGGAGGCCGTGCAGCTGATCGTGCTGCATGGTGCGGGTCGAGATGATCTGCGGAGGCGGCGGCGGTTCGGCCGGCTCGGGCGGCGGCGTGACGGCCGGCTCCTGCGGTTTCGGCCGGACGATGCGGCGCTTGGGCTTCGGTGCGGGCGCGGGCTTGACGGCGGAGGCGGGCTCGGGCGCCTGCACTTCGGGCAAGGGCTCCTCGGGCTCGTTGGGCGCGGCTTCGGCGGGCGTCGGGATGTAGGAATGCTCGACGATCGGCGCGGGCACCTGTTTCGGCAGCAAACCGCATGCGGAGAGCGCCGCGGCGCCCAGCAGGGTTGCTGCGGTGCGAGGGCGGAAAGCGTTGCGGGTTCGTGCGCAGGTTCGTCCGCCAACCGATGTGCATCGGGCGGCGAGCGCCAGCATGCGCGCGAACAGGCGCGCCAGGCAGTACGCGGCCGCGTGCAAGGCCCCGTCGATCCGACGCACGCGGCGAGGCGCGTGCTCACGGTTCGACGACCCATGACCCCGTTGCGGGAAACCGCCTGTCATCACAAAAGCTCCATGGTTCCGAATCACCTGCTTGTTGGTCTTGATTGTCGTTGGTCGGATCGTGGCGTCGCGCGGTTGCTATCCGCATGTGCACGTGCATGTGCGTCCGCCATGCGCGGTTGCCGGCGGCGTACCCGTTTTAGCACACTGCGCCCCGCATGCTGTGTGTGTCGATCGCCAGGACGGTTGCATCCTGCATGCAAAAGGCTGAATGCAAAATGCCGCAGGCGGAAGTCGATGCGCCGTGACCGCCCGCTGACCGCCGCCGTGCGCCTCTTCCTGCACCCTCATGCCGCGCCCGGGCGACTGCGCGCAGTCGATATTTCGGCGAGGCGGGCGGCGGTATCGGGCGCGCCCATCTTTTCGGCGGCGTCGCGGGCCGAGAAGCCGCCGGCATCGCGCGCATCGGGATCCGCACCACGCTCGACCAGCAACTCGACGATCTCCACGCGATTGAACATCGCGGCGATCATCAGCGCGGTGCGTCCGTCCGGCGACGCGCCCTCGACATCGGCGCCATGCGCAAGCAGTGTCTCGATCACGTCGGTGAAGCCCTTGAACGCCGCGCCCGCGATGGGCGTCTGGCCGTTGTCGTTGCGCAGGTCGGGATCGGCCTTGTGCTCGAGCAGCACGCGCACGGCGTCGGCGTGGCCGTGATAGCTCGACAGCATCACGAGACTGTCGCCCTTGTCGTTGCGCAGGTTGGGCGGCAGACCCTTGGAGAGCAGGGCGTCGAGCATTGAAGCGTCGCCGCGGCGGGCCACGTCGAACACTTCGGTTGCAAAGGCGATCATGTCGTCGTCGGGGCCGGGACGCGATTGCTCCGGCGCCTGCTGGTTCGGATCATGCTGCATGCTTGACTCCATTTTCGATTGCGCCGCATGCGCTGCTTCTTTTCAGTGGGAAGCGTTGCAAGCGGATGCCTTGCTGTGTTTTGCATGCATGGCTCATGCATACCAAATGGCATTTCGCATGCAAAACGCATCATGCAAAATGAGCGGCGGACGCGGGATCAACCGGGAGCATACACAGGTTTCATGTCCCGCCGCGCTTGCCGCGGGCCGGATCAGCACGAATCGAGCCCAGGCGCGCGGTGCGGGCACCCTGTATGGTGCGTTTCGCGCGTCCGTCCGAAGAGCTGCGAGCGCTTGCGGGCTTGCAGGTGATCATCATCGTTCTGAGGGCTGCAAACGTCTCGTCGGCGGTGGGTCGCTGAAGCCGCAAGGCCGACGGAAGTTGCAGCAACTGCGAATGCCGCAGGCGAAGCAAGTTATCGCGATTAAGACTGGTCTTGCGGGACATTGAAGTTCGCAACGCTGCGAGCCACCCACCCCGATCGAACCTGCAATACCCAGATACGCACGATACGAATCCTGAAAACACCCAATCGCCGGCGTTTCGCAACGCCTTCCCCGCACCCTCACCACGACACAACCCAAATGACCGACGCAGCATCCGATCCCCATGGCACACCGCAACCCGAAACCGGCATTCGCCGTCGCGCGCCGGCCGCCGAGCGTAATGGCGATGCGATTCTATCGGTCCTCAAGCGGGTGCTGCCCCGAACCGGGATCGTGCTGGAGATCGCGAGCGGAACCGGACAACACGCGGCGCACTGCGCTGCCGCGTTGCCGGACATCGTCTGGCAGCCGAGCGATCCGGATGCCGCATCGCGCGACTCCATCGCGGCCTGGCGCGCTCACGCCGGACTAACGAACCTGCGCGAACCGCTCGCTATCGACGTGACGAGCAATGACTGGGAAATCGGCGCGGTGTCGGCGGTGGTGTGCATCAACATGATCCACATTGCGCCGTGGGCAGCCACGGAGGCGCTCTTTCGGGGCGCCGGCGCGAGACTCGGCACGGGGGGCGTACTGTACCTGTACGGGCCATACCGGCGCAACGGTGCGCACACGGCGCCGAGCAATGAAGCCTTCGATCAACAGTTGCGCGCCCGCGATCCGCGCTGGGGCGTGCGCGATCTGGAGGAGGTGGAAAGAACAGGCGGGCGCGTCGGCTTTGCACTCAGGGAAGTCATCGCGATGCCCGCGAACAATTTCAGCGTCGTCTTCGAGAAATTGGCATAACGCATTCAAGCTTCGCCAGCCGAGCGCGCACCCGCACCGAGGCGCACCAGCCGACCGCGCCACGAGACGCTTGCCATGAGCGAGGCGGCTACGATCATCGCTCCGCCGATCCATCCGGCGGTCGACACGTGCTCCCCGAGCCAGATGCTTGCGAACAGCGCGCCGAAGGCCGGCTCGCTGCCCATCAGCAGGGACACCCGCGTGGGACTGCTGCGGCCGATCGCGTAGTTTTGCGCAAAGAATGCAAACAGCGTGCATGCAAACACGAGATACATCACCGAGCCCCAGAACGCCGCATGACCCGCGACCGACGGCAGCGCCTGCCATTGCGACGGCGCGAGGGTCAACGCGATCGCCGCACTGCCGATCGTCACGACGCCCGCCTGCACGGCCGTCACCGTGAGCGCGGGCAGCGGCGCCGCTCGAAGCACGCGCTTGGTCACGCAGACCGATAACGCGCGCAACACGGCCGCGGCGAGAATCAGGCCATCGCCGAGATTGAAATCGAAGGAAAGGGTGCCGTTGCTGGCGAGCAGCCAGGCGCCCGCGAAGGACACGCCGACCGCGATCCATTCGGGCGTCGAGGGCCGTCGGCGCAGCAGGCCCCATTCGACGAGCGGTGTCAGCACGACGCACAGACTGATGAGAAACGCAGCATTTGCAGCACGCGTGTGCAAGACCCCGAAGGTTTCGGCGAGAAAGATCGACAGCAGCAAAAGGCCGAGCACGACGACACCGGCAAGCGTCTTCCTGCCAGCCGACCGCAGATGCCGCAAATGAACGGCCAGCAGGCAGAACGTGATGCCGAAGCGGAGGGTCAGCAGTCCGAGCACAGGATAAAAGGCCAGTGCGCTTTTGACGACGCCATAGCTGCTTCCCCACACCATCGCAACGGCGAACAACAGCAGATCGGCAAGCGGCAACACACGGCGGGCGGGCGATTCGCGGGACATGGACGGCTCCGAAAAAAGAAGCGAAAGAGGCCGTCATTGTCGAATGATGCGCCGCGCGCGATAATCGGGTGGTCACGCACAGCGTTATTGTCGCCGATGCACAAATGAATCCCGTCGATCTGTTCGCCCTGATGCCCGACATGGCCGTGTTCGCGCGCGTGGTCGATGCCGGCAACTTCTCCGTCGCCGCACGGCAGCTGGGCACGCCACCCTCCACGGTGAGCCGCCAGATCAAGCGTCTCGAGGAGGCGCTCGCCACGCGCCTGCTCGAACGCTCGACGCGCAAGGTCCGCGTCACGGAAGCAGGGCAGCAGGTGTATCGATATTGCCGCGACATGGCTGCCGCCGCCGCGGCCGCCGTCGATGCCGCCGGTCTCTCCACCGGCAAGCCGCAGGGGCGCGTCACGCTGTCGGCGCCGACGGCCTACGCGAAATCCGTCATCCACCCGCTCGTGCCGGCGTTTCTCGCGGCCTATCCGGAAGTCGACGTGCAGCTTGTCTTCAGCGACCACGACATCGATCCGCTCGAACACGACATCGATCTCGTCATCCGCGCGACCAGCCAGCCGCCGCAGGGGCTCGCCGCCCGTCCGCTCGGGCGCGTGCGCTGGCAACTGTGCGCGTCGGCGGAGTATTTGCGCGCGCGGGGCGTGCCCGAGCATCCGCGCGAACTCGCGGCGCACGACTGCATCTATCTCGGCGAAACCGCCGACGACAATCGCTGGCGCTTCACCCGGCACGCGACCCACGCGGCCGGAGAGAACGCCGAGACGGCGACGGTCACGGTGCACGGCCGCTACCTCGCGAATCACGCGGGCGCGCGGCTGGAGGCGGCGGAACGCGGGCTCGGCATCGCGGCGCTGCCCGAATTCGCGGCCCGCGATGCGCTCGCCGCCGCCAGCGTGCAGCCCGTCCTGGCCGATTGGGAGATCCAGGTGCGCGCGTATCAGGGCCCGGTGTGGCTGCTGTATCCGCCGAACCGCTTCCTGCCACCGAAGGTGCGGGCGCTGATCGATCACCTGCATGCGCGCCTCGGGAACGCGGGGCGGGACGCGTAGCCATCGGCTTGATTTAGGACAAGCTTGCACGCGCCGAAACCGACATCGCCGTGTAGACTGCGAATGGTCGTTCATTGCGCCGCAGTCGCCCGGGGCGCTCAATCCGATCTCCCTTTCCCGGAGGCGTCGTACATGCACGCAGCGTTGCCGCAAGGCGAGCAGGAAGCCGGTTCCACCGATACACCCGCAAGACCGACGCGCGATCTGCGCCGCGTCGACATCCATCCAGACAACTGGTATCCGCTCGCGTGGTCGCGCGAGGTGAAGCGCGGCCGCGCGCATGGCGTGACGTTCGCCGGCGATCCGATCGTGCTCGTGCGTACCGAATCGGGCCAGGTGTTCGCGCTCGAAGACCGCTGCGCGCATCGGCAGGTGCCGCTGTCGGCGGGCGTCGTCGACGGCGAGTCGATCCGTTGCTGCTATCACGGCTGGACCTACGATTGCACCGGCCGCTGCACCGACATTCCCTATCTTGGCCGCGAGCGCCTGCCCAACGGCGTGCGCGCCTATCCGTGCCGCGAGGCGGCGGGGCTCATCTTCGTGTTCACCGGCGACCCGGCGCTCGCCCCGCAAGCGAAGTTCCCCGAGCTCGGTTCCGCCGATGATCGCGCCTACAAGACACGCCGTTTCGGCGGCGATGTGAAGTGCCACTACACCTTCATGCACGAAAATCTGATGGACATGAACCATCAGTTCCTGCATCGCCGGCAGATGGGCAGCATGCGCGCGCGTTCGCTCGGACGGCGTCGCGGAGATGACTGGATCGAGGTCGACTACGTGTTCGCGCGGGAGGCGGGCAAGCAGCCGATCGGCGAGGCGCTGGTGTTCAGCCAGAAGCGCGGCGCGAAACCGGACGACTCGAACAAGGACGTCATGACGGTCCGCACCGAGTATCCGTGGCAGACGCTCAAGATCCGCACCAAGGACGAAACCATGGTGATGGATCTGTGGATCGCCTATGTGCCGCTCGACGCCGAGCAGCGCACCAACCGCACCTTCGGCCTGTTGTCCATCCGCCGCCCTAAGCTGCCGCTGGTGCTCGACGCCGCGTGGCCGCTGCTGGTCTGGTTTACCGAGCGCATTTTTACGGAGGACCGGTGGATCGTCGAGCGTGAACAGGAAGCGCATGACCGGCAGGGCGCGGATCACAACCACGAGGTGTTTCCGGTGATCCTGGATCTGCGCGCGCTGCTGTCGGAGCAAGGGGTTCCGCACGGCACCGGTCGCGGCGGCGGCGAGATGCGCCGCGTCCATTTCATCCAGCCGGTGCAGGAGCTGCCGGCTTCATAAGCGAGCTTCGTGAGCGGACTTACTGCGGAGCGCTCTCGATTGCGCGGGGCGCGGCGCGGCGTTATACAGAGACAGAAGAGAGTCCATCGACAGCAGGCGAACATTCAAGCACGGAGGACATCCATCATGAACAACGACCCGACCGAGCCGCGCAGCGACGCTCCGCAGATCGCCGATGCACATCCTGACGTCGAGCATTTCGACGCCGCGATCTCGCATGTCGATCAGTCCTACGCCGCCGGCAAGATGGCCGCGGGCGCGGCGAAGGGCATCCTGTACAGCATCATCGAGACACTCGGCACACTCGTCGGCGACCCCGATCTTCCGGCGCATGCCCGCTCGGGCTATGAAGGGCTCCTGGAAACCGCGCGCGAGCTGCGCACGAAAATCGAACCCTGAGCGGTGCCAGGATCACCGCCAGCGCCGCTCCCGGGCGCTGGCATAATGCATTCTTGATGCTTTCGGTTCGCCGTGGCGTGACGCTGAGCCGAAAGCCATTTGCTTTATGGAAGTAATTTCAACCTGACGCGGCGGGTCGGCTGACCCGCACCGCGCTTCCCTCGCGCCAGACTCAAGGCGCACGGCCTTTTCAGGCTTTCCAGCTTTCCTTGCATCCCCGCCCCATCGACTGCTCAGGTCCATCCGGCCGTGCCGCCGTGCGATCGTTCGTTTCGTGCAAACTCCGCTCCGAAGCCATGCTGGCGTCAGGTATTCGTCAGTTTCGCGACCGGATGCCGCCAAACGCAGCTTGCGGAAATTCTGGTTAACCAGACAGTGAAAAAAAACGACAACAAAGTGTGACGTCCTTTCGCATTCTGTCTGTAAGCCATACACTTCCCGTCGATAAAAGTTACGACTTGATACACGTCAAGCCGCTTCGGCGGCACCGGTTCCACAAGTCGACGACACAAGTTCAGCCCATTGCATGAGGAGATAAAAAATGAAGCGTTTTGCGCTGACCCAGGCCGCTGCCGTCGCAGCCACGACATTCGCGGCCGCGGCACCGGCCTTTGCCCAGAGCAGCGTCACGCTCTACGGTATCGTCGACGATTCGATCGTCTATCAAAGCAGCCAGACGTCGCTGGGTTCGAACAGCGGCGGCCGCTCCAACGTCAAGATGGCGTCGGGCATCTGGGCAGGCAGCCGCTTCGGCCTGAAGGGCGCTGAAGATCTGGGCGGCGGCAACAAGGCCATCTTCCAGCTGGAATCGGGCTTCAACATCAATACCGGCGGCCAGCAGTACACCAACGCCATGTTCGGCCGCCAGGCATGGGTCGGTCTGACGAACCCGGGCTACGGTACCCTCACGCTGGGCCGTCAATACACCTCGTACTACACGCTGATGTCGCCGTACAGCCCGACCAACTGGCTGACCGGCTATTTCGGCGCGCACCCGGGCGATCTGGACGAACTCGACACGATCTACCGCGCGAACAACTCGATCGTCTATACGTCGCCGAAGCTGTACGGCTTCACGGTGAGCGGTTCGTACTCGCTCGCAGGCGTGCCTGACAGCGCCTACCAGGGCTCCACGTGGTCGGCTGCGATCCAGTATCAGCAAGGCCCGATCGGCGGCGCGGTGGCGTTCACACGCATCAACAACTCAACCAACGGCGGCGGCGTGTACGGCGCGGACTCGACGACCAACACCGGCGGTCAGTCGGGCGTGTCGGCGGTGACCAACGGCTACCAGGGCGCGCAGGCGCAGAACCGCTTCGCGGTGGGCTTCGGCTACACCTTCAACAGCGCGTGGGATGTCTCGGCGACGTACACGAACGTTCAGTACATCCCGGGCATCAATTCGAAGTTCACCGATACGGCCATCTTCAACACGGCCGGCACCGTGCTGCACTGGAAGGCAACGACGGCATGGGACTTCGCGGCAGGCTACAGCTACACGTGGGCCAGCAAGGCGAACGGCATCGACGATGCAGCGTCGTACCACCAGTTCAACCTGTCCCAGTATTACTCGCTGTCGAAGCGCACGGGCCTGTACGCACTGGAAGCGTTCCAGCGCGCGAATGGCCGCACGCTGGGCACGCCGGTGTTCACGCCGACGGGCGCGGTCAACCGCCAGATCAACGCAACTGCATCGATCGGCGACGGCTTCCAGGGCGCCCCGTCGTCCTCGCGCAGCCAGTTCGCGGCGGGCGTGGGTATCATCCACCGCTTCTAAGCAATACTTCGCGGCCGCGTGCCGCGGATCGTTGCAAAACCGGACGCCTCGTGCGTCCGGTTTTTTTTGTGCTTCTCCATACTGATCCGATGCACCGGCGGGCGCAGGCCTTGCTGACCGCATCTCACCAATGCAGCCATGGAGAATTGAATCATGTCCAATCGCTCAGACTCGTCATCCGGCGCCGATGCTCCCGCCGGCCTCGCGCGTCCCTTCAGGTTGTTCGCGGTCGAACAGCGCGTGCTGGCGCAGAACGTGGATGGCAAGGTGATCGACATCGGCGCGATGGAAGCAAAGAACGGCGCCTTTCGCGCGCGCACGGATTCGGGCGATATCGTCACGGAGCCGAAGCGCAGCGCCGAGCTGGCGTTGAAGGCACTGGTCGAACACCTGTCGTTCGACTTCCTCGATGGCCTCTTCACCAGCGAGCGCGAAACCGAAGTCAGCGGACGCTTGCAGGACTATCCGGGCATCGAGTTCGAACTCGACGAGACCTTTCCGCGCGAGATGACCGAACCCCGTCCGCCGCATCTGTTCTGAGTCTTTGAACGCTGCGGCGCGCGTTCAGGAGCCTGACCGAAGCGTCTTCGCCGTGTCCTTCGACGCGCCGGGGGGACGACGCGCGGCGTGATCCACATGATCGACGCGCGGCGGGAACATCGCGCCCACCAGACGATCGACGAAGTAGAAGAATTTGTCGGACGCATAACCCGCAATGAACGCGATGGCGAGCGGCGAGATATTCTTGCCGCCTTCGAGCAAGCCGCTGAACAGCCCGATCGATATCCCCACGATCACCGCGCTCGTCACATGCGCCCGGTTCGCCACTTTCGAATGCTCGGGATGGAAGGTGCTGGCCGCGGATTCGGCCGACAGCTGGCGCAGGATCGCCGCGCACGCGCCAAGCCATGCATAGAGCACCGGCAACATGAACCCGGTGACCGCGCCGACGATCGACAGGATGATGTCGTTTGCATAGAGCGCCATCGCGCGAATGTCCTGATAGACGGCGATTTTCTGGAAGCCTTGCTGAACGGCGTCGAGGTCGCTGGGCGGATGGCTGTCGCCGGGCTCCGCGTTCGGCCTGGCGAGCAGCGGCAGCGTGATTTCGAGCACCTTGCGCGCGACATCCGGATTGCATTGCCAGTCGCCGCTTTGGGTCTTGCCGGAGAAATAGCGCGGTGAATGCGAAGTGCGATACGCGCCCTGAAAATTGAGCACGCTTTCCTGGGCGTCGCAGGGCGCCTTGTAGGGGCTGCGGATCGCGCCGAGCCCGAGACTCGTCGTGAAGGCGCTGATGCGCGATACGTCCGCGAACAACTGGCGATTATTGGTTGCGAAGTTCTGCAGTTCCTCCTTGATCTGCAGCGCGGGTTGCGAGTTCTGCAACGCGATGACGGCATCGGCGTCGTGCTTTTTCTCGGCGTCGCCGATCGCCACGGCATGCGCCTGCAACTGGTTGTGCAGCGTCAGCGCGGCGGCGTCGTTGCTCTTGACGACCGTGGCGATGTCCGTGGCGACCTGATTGGCGACGAACAACAGACACGACAGGGACACGACGAACACCGTCAGCGCGATCGCCGAATACGTGTAGATGCGGATCGCACGGCGCGCGCCGTGCCGCGCCTCGTCGCCCGCCGTCTCCGCGACGACCGGCGCGACTGCATGGGCGATGCGGCTCATGGCGGCGTAGAACGCGCTCTCGATGCCCGCGTCCCACGCGTGCTCTCCCTGCGCCGCGCGCGCTTTCGCGATGGCTTCGACATCGTGCTCGTCGAGCAGCTTGCCGTTCTGCGCGCCGTACGAAATCAGGTCGCGGCAGTGGTCGAGATCGCTGGCGATGCGTCGTCCGGGATAGTGCACCGAGGCGGCAATGCGGATCATCGCCTCGTAGAACGCGCCGCCAATCGTGCGATCCCATACGCCTTGATCGAACGCCTCGCGCGCGCGGCGTACGGCGTCGACGTCGGGCTTCGTCAACACCGTGCCATTTGCGGCCGCATGCGAGATGAGCGCGTCGCACGCAGCAAGATCGTCGGCGACGCGCGGACCCGGCTGACCGCTGCCGGCTTCGTCTTCCGCGTCTTCCTGAGTGCTGGAAGCGTGCGCAGCGCGTTCCGCTGTCGTGGATGTGCTCATTCCGGTCTCCTCGTGTCCGGGCGGAGCATGGGCTGCGGACGGACGTATTGCCGGCCGGGCGCGCAGATGATTGCGATTGCAACTATCGGCGCATGGCGTGCGTATCGACTTACGCATTGCACATGGGGTATTACGCGTTCATGTGCCGACAGTAAGCGCCTTCAGTTGCGTGACGAACCCCGGATACGCGCTGAGAAAGCCCGGATCCTTCAGCCGCGCGACGAGACTCGGATCGATCGTTTCGTTCAGCGCCTGGCCTGCGGTGCGCGGCTCCTCCTTGCAGACTGCCTTGAGGAACGGGTGGTGCGCGGTGAACTCGGTGTACGAATCGATGGGCTGTGAATCGTAGGCGAGCGGCGGAATCTGGATGGGACCGTCGATGGCAAGACCGCGCGCGGCGGCTTTCTGGCGCAGCCATTCGGCCGGAATCAGCGGCAGCAGATCCGCGGGCGAGCGTGGCGGACTGAGATAGCCGCCGCCGACATTCGCATGCGCGCCCGCAAACCAGCGCTGTTCGAGCGGCAAGTCACCACGCGCTTCCTCGCCGGGGGTCCACAAGGTCGGCTTATAGAGCGAGCGGAATTCGTTCGCTGCGATCGCGTGATAAGCCGCCTTCGTGCTGTTCGAAAGCGTGGTGTCGTGGAACCGGTAGTAACTCGAGAAACCCGGGACCGGCAGGCCGTCCAGCGGGATGCCGAGTTCGCCGACGGTATCCCACACACCGATGAACTCGACATCCACCTCGCGCGAAAACTGCTTGCGGAAGGCGACGACCGATTCAGCCGACGCCCCGACATCGCGATCGCGATAGATGCCGTAGGCCTGATCGACCGAGTCTGCGTCCCAGCCGTTGGTGAGGCCGCATTTGCGGATGAGTCCCGCCAGGCTGCGCGCGGAATAGGCGCCGCGGCTGAAGCCGAGGATATAGATCTTCGCCTCGGGCCGGTAACGCTGACACAGCCATGCGTAGCCGCTCTTGATGTTCTGGCTGAGGCCGTCGCCGAAGGCGCCGCCCAGAAATTTGTCGGCGAGCGCAAACAGGCCCTTGCCCTGCGTGCCGACGCCCGGCACGTAGAAGGTTTCCTGCTGATCGGTTTCCGGCGCGAGCTTGTAGAGCAGATAGGCGTTGGTGCGATCGTTGGGTTCGTTCCACGTGCCGTCGAAGAAGATGGCGAGGTTCATGAACGCAGATCTCCAGTGATCCTGACTCGATGGCGCCGGTATGACAATTCGACGCCCCGATGTAAGGAATAGGAAACGGCGGCGCCATGTGCAAGCACGCGAAGCATGTAAAGCGGGCTTCATGCACCGAAGCACTGCATTTTGGCGGATAAGCGTGGCATGTCTGCGCGCTGCATGGCAGGGATGCCGCGCACGCTGCGCGGCCTTGTGCGATCCTGAGCCTGCGGCCGGATGAAAGGCCGCGCTCCTGCGGGGTGAATCATGAAAAGCAAGCCTTTCGGCGCGGCGCTGATTGTTGCATCGGTCATGCTGGCGATACCGGGCGCATCCGCATTCGCGCGCGATGACGGACCGCGTCTCGCACAGGACCGCCTCGATGCGCTCGTCGCGCAGCATCGGGAAGCGGCGCGCAACATCGGCCGGACGCCGGTGCGTCAGGACCGTGCGCAAACTCCAGGTCCGTTGCAAACACCGTCGGCGGATCAGGCGCTTCCCGCTCCGGACGCATGAGCGATCGATGATCGGAGGCAGGCCGCCAGACTTGCCGGAAAACCGGCGTGCAACGCGCCGGACCGCGTTCGCACGCTTTTTTTTGCAACGCGTTCCACTTTTTATTTGCAGGTAAAGGTATGAAATTTGCGGCCGCCGCCCGGGTGCTCCGCGGCGGTACGCCGTCGATCCTCCCTTTCACCTTCATTGAGACCCATGACAAGGAAAGCGCTATCGATCGCCATTCTCTCCGCTTCCGTACTCGCAGCAGGTTGCGCGGGCATCGGACCGGGCCGCCTCAAGGCCGATCAGGTCGACTACGCCCGCGCGCTCGGCGACGCGAAAAAACGTGAAATTCTTGCAGCGATTGTCGGATTGCGCTTCGCCGATGCGCCTTCGTTTCTCACAGTGAGCAGCATCATCGCGGCATATACCTTCGATGCCACCGGCGGCGCGATCCTGAACGCCGGCTCCGGCGCCCAGCCGAACTACGCGCAGGCGACCGGCAGCGTGTCCTACTCGAACCATCCCACTTTCACGTTCACGCCGACCACCGGCGATGCCTACGCAAGCGCGTATATCCGGCCGCTGTCGCCGACGCTCGTCATGCCGCTCGCGGAAAGCGGGATTCCGATCGACCTGCTGCTGCGCATCACCGCGCAGTCGATTGCGGGTTTGCAGAACGGCACGGCGCTGGGCGGGCCGAATTCGTCGGGCTCGCCGCAATTCTTCCTGTTGCTCCAGGCGCTGCGCCGTCTGCAACTGGCGGGTGAGTTGAACGTCGAGTCGCGCAATACGGACAACGGCAAGGACGACAAGACGGCCAAGGGCACCAGCCGGATCAACGATGCGGACAAGAGCGGCGTGTTCATCACGCTCGGTGCGACGCGAAGCGGCGACAGCAAGCAGGTCACCGACGACTTGGCGCTCGTGCGCAAGCTCCTGCATCTGTCGCCGAAGATGAAGACCTACGAGATCGTCTACGGGCAATCAGCGGATCACGACCGGATTCCGATGGTCACGCGCTCGGTGCTCGGCATACTGACCGATCTCGGCGCGCAGATCGCCGTGCCGAACGAGCAGGTAGGCAATGGCGCGACCATGCCGACGATCGGGCTGATCGGCGGTGAAACGCGGCCGACCATCGTGGTGAAGACGGGAGAGAAGCCGCCGAAGGATGCGTATGTGAGCGTGCTCTACGACGAGTCTTCTTATTGGATTGACCGCGGCGACTTCGATTCGAAATACGCGTTCACGGTGGTGCAGAACCTGATGGCGCTCGCGGAGGTGACGGACACCTCGAAGTCGCCGGTGGTGACTATTCCCGCGAATTGATGGATACCGCGCGTATCGAAGCACGGCTTGCCGCATGAGCGCGAATGCAGCAAAACGTGTCGCACGCGATTGCGTTTTGCATGCAGCATCATTAATGCAGATGGGCATTTTGCATCACGCATGCAAAATAAGAGAGCGACATCGAAAGATGTCGCTCTTTGCGCTTGCCGCCCATGTGGATTGGACGGAGGAGGGCGATTCCGGATGATCGGACCGCCCGTCGACGCTATTACTGACCGAAATACGCGCCAAGTGCGCGCGGCTGTGCGCCGGCTGTACGACCCGACTGCGACGACCCTGCCGCCACCGAACCGTAATCGCTCGTCTGCGTGCTCACGCGAGCTTCGGCAGCCTGAATGTTTTGCGGGTACGACGGATCGCTGATGTTCGGGTTGTAGCCAGCTTGCTGCAACTGGGCCAGCTCGGCACGGACCTGGGCGCGCGAAAGGGGCGCATCGGCTTGCTGGGCAAACGACAGGGCGGGAACAGCGAGGGCGGCAGCAACAGCAAGGGCGGAAACGAGCGTCTTCATGATAGGTAACTCCGATTCGGATGTCTGATGATGCTGCCGTTCTTCTCAAGCAGCTTGGAACGGAGTTTAAAGACGGGCCTGACGAAGATCATTCTCTTATCTGTTGATTGATCTTTGCCGAGACGGGAATAATCGCAATGAAGAGCTTGTGCGCCATGCAAAGTTTTACCGCGGCGCCCTACGGGAACGGCGTTGGAAGGCTAAAGAACTCCTTGGCTGCAAGCTTGAATAATGCTCTGTTGCATGACGTGTAAAGATTATTCTTCAAAGCGGTGCTTAATCGCCGGTCGGTGTCCCGCTAGACTTGCGACGCCCGCGTTCGTCGGCATAGATCGCCGTAGCGCACAAAGCCGGCAAGCCAATCGCCATCAAACAACAGGGCCACGCCGCCATGAACGGCGCAATCGCTCATTCGTCAGCAGAAAACCTTCCGCATAAACCCTCGCAAGCGTTTGCGCAAATTGTTTTGTAAGCTTCAATTGTGTCATCGTAGCGAATGTTCTTGCCCGGTCATGTCGGGCAATCCAACGATTCGAATAACGAACACCAAACGGGGCAAGCGGAACTTCGATGTGGATCGTCAGACTCGCGCTCAAGCGCCCGTACACCTTCATCGTCCTGTCGCTGCTTCTGCTGATCATCGGTCCGCTCGTCATCCTGCGCACGCCGACCGATATCTTTCCCAACATCGACATTCCGGTCGTCAGTGTCATCTGGTCCTATACGGGTCTGCCGCCCGATCAGATGGAACGCCGCATCACGCTGAATTACGAGCGCGGGCTGTCGGTGGCCGTGAACGACATCGAGCATATCGAGTCGGAATCCTTGCCCGGCATCGCGGTCATCCGCATCTACTTCCAGCCGGGTGCGAACGTCGATGAAGCCATCGCCGAGATCACCGCGCTCTCGCAAACCCAGTTGCGCTCGCTGCCGCCGGGCATCACGCCACCGAACATCCTGCGCTTCAACGCTTCCACGGTGCCGATCCTGCGGCTCGCGCTGTCGTCGTCCGAACTCACCGAGCAGCAGCTCTACGACTTCGGCAACAGCTTCCTGAAGACGCAGCTCGCGACGGTGCAGGGCGCATCCGTGCCGTTGCCCTATGGCGGCAAGCAGCGCCAGATCATGGTCGATATCGATTCGAACAAGCTGCAGGCGAAGAACCTCGCGCCGACCGACGTCGTCAATGCCATCAGCGCGCAGAACCTGATCCTGCCGACCGGCACCACGAAGATAGGATCGATGGAATATTCGGTCGGGCTGAATGCGAGTCCGGGTTCGATCGAAGGCCTCAACGACATCCCCATCCGCACGGGACCGGCCGGCACGATCTATATCCGCGACGTGGCGCACGTGCGCGACGGTTTTCAGCCGCAGACCAACATCGTGCGCGTGGACGGTACGCGCGCATCGCTCCTCACGATCAACAAGAGCGGCAATGCATCGACACTGGATATCGTCGCGCGGGTGAAGAACCTGCTGCCGACCTTGCGGGGCATGGTGCCTGAATCGCTGAAGATCGAACCGGTCGCGGACCAGTCGCTGTTCGTGCGCGCGTCGGTGTCGGGCGTGTTGCGCGAAGCGGTGATCGCGGCGGGACTCACCGCGCTGATGGTGCTGCTTTTCCTCGGCAGCTGGCGCGCCACGCTGATCATCGCGATCTCCATTCCGCTGTCGATGCTGACGTCGATCGTCGCGCTATCCGCGATCGGCCAGACCATCAACATCATGACGCTGGGCGGACTGGCGCTCGCAGTCGGCATTCTCGTCGACGATGCGACTGTCGCCATCGAGAACATCAGCCAGAACCTTGAACAGGGCAAGGCGCTGGAAGAAGCCATTCTCGATGGCGCGCAGCAGATCGCCGTGCCGACGCTCGTCTCGACCCTCTCCATCTGCATCGTCTTCATTCCGATGTTCCTGCTGACGGGCGTCGCGCATTATCTCTTCGTGCCAATGGCCGAAGCCGTCGTCTTCGCAATGCTGGCTTCGTACTTTTTCTCGCGCACGTTGATCCCGACGCTGGCCAAGTATCTGCTGCGTCATCATGAACACATGGGCGGCGATGTCGAATCGATGAAGGGCTCACGCAATCCCTTCGTGCGCATTCATCTCGGCTTCGAGCGCCGCTTCGAGGCAGTGCGCGGCCGTTATCGACGTTTTCTCGAAGCGCAACTCGCACATCCCGGACGCTTCGCTTCATTGTTCCTGCTGTGCTGTCTGCTGTCGCTCGGGCTTGCGCCGTTCCTCGGGCGCGACTTCTTCCCGTCCGTCGATTCCGGCGTGATCGCGCTGCACATGCGCACGAAGACCGGCACGCGTATCGAGGAAACCGCGGCGCTGACCGATCGTGTCGATGCCCGTATCCGGCAACTGATTCCACGCGGCGAGCTCCGTTCGATCATCGACAACATGGGCCTGCCGGTATCGGGCATCAATCTCTCGTACAGCAACACGGGCACCATCAGCTCCGCGGATTCCGACGTGCTCATCAGCCTCAACGAGGATCACGCGCCGACGGAAGGCTATATCCGCGAACTGCGCAAGCGCCTGCCGCAGGAGTTTCCAGGCGTGGCGTTCTCGTTCCTGCCCGCCGATATCGTGAGCCAGATCCTCAACTTCGGCGTCCCCGCGCCGATCGATATCGCGATCACCGGGCGTGACGTGCATGCCAATCGCGCGCTCGCGAACCGCTTGCTGGAGAAGATCCGCCGCGTGCCGGGGCTCGTCGATGCGCGCATCCAGCAGCCTTCCGACCTGCCGTCGATCAATGTCGAAGTGGACCGCACGAAGGCCCTTCAAGCCGGCTTCACGCAACGCGATGTCGCCAACAACCTGCTCATCACGCTCTCGGGCAGCCAGCAGACGACGCCCACGTTCTGGCTCAATCCCGTCAACGGCGTGAGCTATCAGGTCATCACGACGGCGCCGCAGTACGACATGAATTCGCTGCAGTCGGTCGCGAACATTCCGGTCACGTCGGCGAGCGGCAAGACCAATATTCTCGGCGCGCTTGCCTCGCTGTCGCGGGGCGCGCGCGATGCCGTCGTGTATCACTACAACGCGCAGACCACCATCAATCTCTATGCGACCACCGAGCGGCGCGACCTCGGCGCAGTATCGGATGACGTGCAGCGCATCCTCGACGACGCGCGCGGCGAGTTGCCCAAGGGCTCGTCGATCGAAATGCGCGGGCAGGTCGAAACCATGAACAGCTCATTCTCGGGTCTCGCGTTCGGGCTCATCCTCGCGGTCGTGCTGGTCTATCTGCTGATCGTCGTGAACTTCCAGTCATGGCTCGATCCGTTCATCATCATCACGGCCTTGCCGGGCGCGCTGGCGGGCATCGTGTGGATGCTGTTCCTCACGCACACGACGCTCTCCATTCCCGCGTTGACGGGCGCGATCATGTGCATCGGCATCGCGACGGCCAACAGCATCCTCGTGGTGAGCTTCGCGCGCGGCGCGCTCGCTGAGCATGGCGATGCGTTGCGCTCGGCGCTGGAAGCAGGCTATACGCGCTTTCGTCCGGTGCTGATGACGGCCGCCGCGATGATGATCGGCATGGTGCCGATGGCGATCGGACTCGGCGAGGGCGGCGAGCAGAATGCGCCGCTTGGACGCGCGGTGATCGGCGGGTTGATGGTGGGCACCGTCGCCACGCTGTTCTTCGTGCCGGTCGTGTTCTCGATGATCTATCAGCGCATGGAAGCGCGCGGCAAGGGACCGGGCGCGGCGGCGCGCGCGCCGGGCATTGAAACCAACGATCCGCAGGCGGAGTGAGCATGGAAGAGCAGGTGTCGCAACGATCCGACAAGCCGAAGCGCGGGCGCTGGTGGCTCGTGGCCGCGCTCGTGGTGGTCGTCGCGCTCGTCGCGCAGGGCATCGTTTCGCGCCATGCTGCGCATGCGGAGCTGGAGCGCGATGCGAGCGAGCACAGCGTGCAGACGGTCGAGGTGATCAAGCCGGCGCGCATGAAGGCCTCGCAGGACCTGGTGCTGGCAGGCGATATCCGCGCGTTCTCCGACGCTCCAATCTTCGCGCGCACCAACGGCTATCTGAAGCGCTGGACCGTGGACATCGGCACCCGGGTGAAGAAGGGGCAGTTGCTCGCCGAGATCGATGCACCCGAGATCAACGACCAGTTGCGCCAGGCGCGCGCCGATGCGCAGACCGCACGGGCCAACTATCTGCTCTCGAAGACCACGGCCGAGCGCTGGACGCAGATGCTCAAGAACAACTCGGTATCGCGCCAGGAGACGGATGAGAAGAACGGCGACATGCTCGCCAAGGAAGCCGCGTTCAATGCCGCGCAAGCCAACGTGTCGCGGCTCGAACAGCTTGTGTCGTTCCAGAAGATCTATGCGCCTTTCGATGGCGTAGTGACCGCGCGCAACACGGATGTCGGGCAGCTGATCGATGCGGGCAGCGGTGCGGCCGGACGTGAGCTGTTCCACATTCAGGATGCGTCGGCGCTGCGGGTGTTCGTCGATGTGCCGCAAGCCTATGCGCGCATGGTCACGGTGGGCCTGCCCGCCGAGCTGCTGCTCAACGAAGATCGCAACCGCAAGTTCGAAGGCGTGACTGTGCGGACGGCCGGCGCCGTCGATCCGGTTGCACGCACGATGCGCGTCGAAGTCGATGTCAAGAACCCGACCGGCGAACTGCTTGCGGGCGCCTATGCGCAGGTGCGTTTCAAGCTGACGAGCGCGACGCCTTCGTACACGCTGCCGGGCAATGCGTTGCTGTTCCGTCCCGATGGCGTGCATGCCGCGAGTGTCGATGCCAACGATCGCGTCAAGCTGTTGCCGGTCACGCTCGGTACGGACTACGGCACGCGGGTAGCCATTGCGTCGGGACTGAAGGGCGATGAACGCGTGATCGTGAATCCGCCGGATTCGATCATCGACGGGACTGCGGTGCGCATCGGCCGCACGCATGGCGGCGCGCCGCAGGGACCGCGCGGGGGCGCGGCGAAACCGGAAGGAAGCGAGTCGTGACGCGGGCTGCATTCATTCTTCGGCGAGGCAGGCCGATCGCATGGCTCGCAGCGGCGGTGCTGTCAGGGTGCGCAGCGGGTCCCGACTATGTCCGTCCGGACGTCGCGATGCCGGTTGCATACAAAACGCAGATTGCGTCGGACGTTCCGGCATCGGCAACGGCCGCGCAGGACTGGAAACCCGCCCGGCCCGCCGACACCACGCCGCGTGCGGCATGGTGGGAAGTCTATGGCGATCCGCAGTTGAACGCGCTCGAAGAACGCGTCGAGGGAGCGAACCAGACCGTGGCCGCGGCGGCGGCGCGCTATCGCAGGGCGCGTGCCGCCGTGGCGCAGACCCGCTCGGCCTACTTCCCGACGGTCACCACGAATGCGGCATTCAATCAGTCGCGTGCGTCGTCCAACGTGCTGTACAAGTCGAGCGCGGGCGTGACGGTGCCGGACTATCTCGTCGATGCCCAGATCTCCTGGGAGCCTGATCTGTGGGGGCGCATCTCGCGCGCCGTCGAAGGCGGCCGGGCCGAGGCGCAAGCGAGCGCGGCAGACCTCCAGGGCGCCATCCTGTCGATGCAGGCCGAGCTCGCCACCAACTATTTCGATCTGCGCGGCACGGTGGAGGAAGAGCGGCTCTTGCAGGCGACGCTGCAGGCCTACGACAAGGCGCTGGCCTTGACGCGCGACCGTTTCGCCGGCGGCGTCGCGGCCGAGTCCGACGTGGCGCAGGCGGAGGAACAGCTTCGTTCGACG
Organism: Caballeronia sp. LZ032; assembly: GCF_031451315.1. Taxonomy (NCBI): domain Bacteria; kingdom Pseudomonadati; phylum Pseudomonadota; class Betaproteobacteria; order Burkholderiales; family Burkholderiaceae; genus Caballeronia; species Caballeronia sp. LZ032. The sequence goes on along the minus strand of NZ_JARUXP010000001.1, from coordinate 1,587,429 downwards.
CAGGCGCAGTTGATCGACCTGGAGACGACGCGCGCGAGCCTCGTCAACGCTATCGCCATTCTCGTCGGCGAGCCGCCTTCGAGTTTTGCGCTCGACGTCGATCCGCTCAACGAAGGGCATGCGCCTCGGCCATCGGCTGCGCTGAACGCGCTGCCGCTCAGCGTGCCCTCTGCCTTGCTGGAACGCCGGCCGGACATTGCGGCGGCAGAGCGGCGTGTCGCGGACGCGAATGCGCGCGTTGGCGTGGCCACGGCGGCGTTCTTTCCGAACCTGTTGCTCGCCGCGACGGGCGGACTGGAAGCCACTCACTTGAGTTCGTGGATCGAGGCGCCGAGCCGTTTCTGGTCGCTCGGGCCGCAACTCGCATTTACCGTGCTCGATTTCGGCGGCCGCGCCGCGGCGCGCGATGCTGCGCGCGCCGCTTATGACGAGAGCGTCGCGGATTATCGGCAGACGGTGCTCTCGGCCTTCGGTCAGGTCGAAGACAACCTCAACGCGCTTGACGTCTTGCGCCGCGAGAGCGCCGCGCAACGCGATGCCGTCGACGCCGCGCAACGCGCGCTTGCGAAGGTGGGAAATCGCTATGAGAACGGCGCGATCACGTATCTGAGCGTGGTGGTGACGCAGGCGATCGTGTTGTCGGATCAGCGGGCGGCGGTGCGCATCGAGCGGCGCAGGATGTCGGCGAGCGTCGCGCTGATCAAGGCGCTTGGCGGCGGCTGGAGCGCCGCCGATCTGCCGGGCACGGACGAGTTATCGCGGCGCGAGTGATACGGCATTTTGCATGCGTTCGGCCGGATGGAATCATGCATGCAAAAGGCAAAATGCCATTGAGCGGCAACGATGCAACGCGATGAGAGGAACGGCGACGGGTCGTCAAGCTGGATCCACTGCACTCGGCTCTTTGCTTTCCGCGCTCTGCATGCCGTGCTCTGAACTCCTTGTGATGCATGCCGCACGATGCATGCAAAATACCGCCTGGCATTCAGCATCAAGCATTCAAAACGCAAAACGCCGGACCCCTGATGATCTCAAAGACCCGGCGCTTCCTCACTTCCGATCCCTACGTTAGCGCGACCACGCAGCTCGCCCGCGCACAGTCTCTCAGTTCTTGCCCTTCGGCCTGCAGGTCATGAAGAACTGCGAGCTCATCCACCACGGCGCGATGGGCAGCGGACTGAGCTGAGTCGCATCGATCCGGAAGCGCTTGCTGACGACATCGCGCAATTCGCGGAAGTCGAAGCCCTTGTGCGTCGTGCGCGGATTCTCGGGCCGGCTCACGCGAATCCCGACCATCGCCTTGAAGAACTCAGCCGGAGAATACTCGGACTGCAACGAGCGGCTGCGGATCATCCAGTTCGAGACTTTCGGTCCGATCGCGAGTCCATACATGATCGGCACCGAGATGACGAATGCACCGTTCGGCTTGAGAATCCGCGAGGCGTCGTCGAGCAGGGCATCGAGCTCGTGATCGTAGAGATGTTCGCAGACCTCGAATGCGGTCAGCACGTCCACGCTGTTCGCCGCCACCGACTTGAGCGACTCCGCGTACTTGATCTCCGGAAACGCCGGCGCCATGAACATGTCATGACCGATGAGCGTCACGTCAGGACGAGTTTCACCGAGTGCGTGCAGAAACAGCCCCGGTCCCGCGCCAAAATCCGCGACGGTACCGCGCTCAGGGCACAGTTCGCTGACCAAATTGATCGCCATCGACATTCTCGTGCGATGGGCGAAACGAGCGAGCGGATTGCCTGAATTGACGGTTTGTTCTTCGTATGAAATCTCGCGCATCAAAAACTCCCCACGTGGTTTTATCGGCCTGATGCTCCGGTGGCGCGCCGCGATATTCACTGTTCGTTCCGGGCGATAGTGCCGGGAGTCGCTGTCCCGCGCAATCGGCCACGATAGCCGTTGCCCGCCGAACTCAAGCCGCCTGCCGCCATGCCGTCGAGTCGGCCGGCGCGGTCGCATCGCACCCTGCATCAAGGCGCTTTCAAAACGTGGAGACTACAGGAAGAGCCACGCGCCGCATGCGATGAGCGCCACACTCCAGAGCCAATCGATGTTGATCCAGCCGCTGCGCAAAAAGCCCAGGCCGCCGCGCGCCTGCACGGACATCGCGATCATCGAGATCAGCGCGATCACGGCAAGCATCGCGCCCGTGTGCACCATCAGTGCGATCGCGCCCGCTTCGTAGGCGCGATCGGAGATCCCGCCGGTGCAAAGCGGCAGCAGCGCGGGCACGAGCATCAGCCCGGCGCCGTGCGCGCTCGACATCACGAACGACCAGAGCGCGAGCCCGGCGAGCCCGGTGCGCATGCCGACCGTCGGTCTGCCGCGATGCCCGCGCCAGGCCCGCCACACGCCCCAGCCGATGAGCACCGCACCGCAGCCGCGCGCGAGCACGTCGTGGCCCACTGCCATGCCGAGCGTGAGCGCGCCCGCCAGCACCAGCGCGACCGAGGCGGCATGCCCGAGCGCAATCGGCACGAGTGACACCAGCGCGACCCGCCGGCTTCTCGCATAGAGGCCGAGCGCGACGGCGAAGAGCCATCCCATCGCGGGATTGAGCCCGTGGAAGGCACCGAGGCTCGCGGCCGTGAGAAGCAGCCCGGGCGAGGCAGAATCCATGCGGGCGGCTCGCGGCGTGTCAGGGGTAGCAGAACGAGTCCGACGAACAATCGCCGCCTTGCAGCCGGATCTGATGCGGCCGGTGCCCCTTCGGCCAGTCGATGAAGAACTTCTCGTCGACCGACAGCCCGCCATCCGCGCCGGCATCGAGCTTGACCATCCAGCCGTCGATGCCTTCGGGATAGAACTGCGCATCCACCGCGCCATACAGCGAGTTCGTGAAGTACACGCGACGGCCGTCGCGGCTCACCTCGACCATCTGCGGGCCGCCGTTCAGCGCGCCGTTGGCTGCGCCCGGATGGGTCGCGCGGGACACCACGCCGCCGATTCGCACCTTGCCCGTCAGCTTCGGCGCGAACGGATCGGACACGTCGTATTGCAGCATGTCGCCGGTGCCCCAGCAGGAGACGTAGAGGACGCGGTCGTCCATCGACAGATCGATGTCCGAAACGAGCGGCGGCACCGCATTGAAGCCCTTCAGCAAGGGCGGAAGCTGGTTGGCGTCGGCGGGCTCGGCGGGAATCTCGATGATTTTCCTGACCGCCCACTTGTCCTTGTCGCGGTACCAGGTCCAGATCGACGAGGACAGATCCTTCAGACTGATCACGCAATTGACGAAGCCGTAGGCCTTGGTCGGATCGTGCGCGGGACGCAGTTCGAAGACGAGCTGATACTCGTCCCCAAAATCGATCTCCTGAATATGCTTGCGCTTCGTGAAGTCCCAGAAATGCAGCTTGCGGCCGTACTTCGCGCCCAGCAGCAAATCGGGCACGAGGCCGTTCTCGAAGGTGTCCGGCGTGCCCCATTCGCTCGTGACCATGGTGTCGTAGCCGAGATGCCACCAGCCGTCGTAGGCAAGCTGCTGCGGACCGCGCTCCACTTCCCAGCGGCCGAGCGGATCGAAGCTCTGCTGGTCGAGCATCAGCACGCCGCCGGGCGCCTGGCCCTGGGCATTGCCGAGCGCCGTGATATAGATTCCACCCGGCCCGCAATGCACTGTGTGCGGCCGCGTATAACCGGTTTTTTCGGCGAGCTCCGCGGGCTCGATCGTCTTCACGATGACGGGCTTCTTCGGATCCGGCTTCGTATCGATGATATGGATGCGCGATGAACGCAGCCCCGGCACCACCAGATAGCGCCGCTCCATATGGGGATGCGGCGCGTTGGGACAGAGACAGGATGAACACGCGTTCCAGCCGAAATGATGCAGCTCGTCGCCGGTATCGGGCATGGCGATTTCGCCGACGATCTTCGTATAGTCCGGCGAATCCGGATCGACATCCACCACGGCGATCTTGTCGGGTGCGCGGCGCTCGGGATCGAAGGTCGCCACGTACGCGAGCGTCTCGCGCGGCGCCTTCGCTGCAAGACGCGGGGAAGGGTAGAAGCTCGGATCCGGTTTCCATGTCGCCATGTGTGTCTCCAGTCGTCGGTTCGCCTGCCAAGCACTATAGGACACAAGCGCTTTGCGTGCTCCCGGCCACGCGGGCCTTGTGCGCGAAGAAGTCGGACCGTCAAGCGCAGCGCGGCCTAGAATGCCAGATATCGCCCCTTGATCGACAGGAGATTGCGATGACCGAACCGATGATCAGCGTGATGGCGGGTGTGCTTCTGTTGTTGTGCATCGCGGCAGTGCTCGTGATGAATCGCCGGCATCCGCATATCCATACGCCGCGGCCGCGCTGGCTGGATTCGCATCCGCAGCGCGACTGGTTGCACAGGCATTGAGCGCGCAGTGCAGCATGCAACGCGCCGGCATGACTCGGCGCCGTGTGCATGAATGAAGTGAACTGTTCGTGTGAAACGCCGATCAGCGGCGCGGCCCCTTCATCGCCTCGGCTTCCATGGCGGCATGCCATTCCTCGCTGTTCTCGATCGGGTCCATGCCCTCGTCGATGAATGCCGATGCGCGTTCTGCCACCCCGCGCGTTTCCTCTTCGGTTTCCTCGTCGGCGAAGATGTCGTCGTCGGGAGGCGGCTCCAGCATGTCCTGCAGCATCGCCTCCAGTTCGGGTGTTTCCCACGTTTCGCCGCGCTGCTTTCGCTTCTTGATGTAGTGCCGGATCTCGGCGTCCTGCTCGGGCGTCAGCGGTAGTCCGCGAAAGGTGCGGTTGCCGTCGAAGTCACTCATGATCGCTCCTTGCACGCTCAGCCTGTCATCGGTTTTCAGGCGTCCCTAGTGTAACGCCGGTCGTGCCGCCCACGTCGTTCGCACGGTTTAAAACGCATGAGCGGGCTCGGCTATGGCTTCACGAACTTGAGCGTCATCCGGTCCGATTCGCCGATCCCGGCATAACGCGCGCGGTCGGCATCGCCCCCTTTGAAGGTCGGCGGCAACGACCATACGCCGTGCGGATAGTCCTTCGTGTCGCGTGGATTCGCATTGACCTCGCTGCGTCCGGCGAGCACAAAGCCGGCGGCTGTCGCATGTTCGATCACGAACGCCTCGGTCACATAGCCCGTATCGGTCATCTGCTGCACGCCCGTTCCCGGTCGCGCGCGGTGTTCCTCGACGCCCAGTTCGCCGCCATGCTGGAGAGCATCGTAGAAGGCCTTGAAATTCGCATCGACCTGCCCGTCCTTGATCCAGTTATGGATGTTGCGGAACGTGAGCACGCGTGCGAACCGTTCATGCGCGTCGAAGCCGATGAACCGTCCCGCGTGCAGCGTGCCCACCTTCACGTTGCCATAGAGCGCGGGTGTGGCGGCGAGCTTGCGAAGGTAGGCGGCATCGGTTTCGCTGTCCTCGGCGGCGAGATCCGCGGACGTGCTGAGATACTGCGCCTCATACAACTGCCCCGCATCGTGGAGATACGGCGCGAGTATGTCCGTGTACCATCCGCCGCCCGGCGCGATCTCCAGCACCGCCTGCGTCGGCGCGAGATCGAAGAATTGCAACGTCTCCTTCGGATGCCGGTACACATCGCGCGCACGCGCCTTGTCGCTGCGTTGCGGGCCGGCGATCGCGGCATCGAGCGAGGTCGTGGCCGCGTCCTGCGAAGAGGCAGGCGCACTGGATGACGATGCAGCGCATCCGCCCAGCACGAGCGCGGAGAAGACAGCGGCAAGCGCGACGGCGCGCGCACGGTGCAGACGGACAGTATCCATGGGATCGAAAGCGTGACAGGGAAGGGGACACCATACGCGTTTCCGTCCGAGCCTGCTGCGTGCCGGAGACGTCGTATAGAATGTCGCCCCCGGTTGCCCGCAATCGCCCTCATCGATATTCCGCGCCATGTGGTTCAAGAACCTCCAGCTTCATCGTCTTCCCGCTCACTGGTCCGTCACGCCGCAACAACTGCAGCAATGGCTCGCGCCGCTCGCGTTCAGCGCGGCGTCGAGCATCGAGAACGAACGGCGCGGCTGGGTCGCGCCGCGCGGCGACGGCGAACTCGTCCATGCGACGAACCGCCAGATGCTCATCGTGTATCGCGCGGAAAAGAAGTTGTTGCCGTCGTCGGTCGTCACGCAGTTCGTCAAGGAACGCGCGGCCGAACTCGAAGAGCAGCAGGGCTTCAGGCCCGGCCGCAAGCAAATGAAGGAACTGAAGGAGCAGGTCACCGACGAACTGCTGCCGCGTGCCTTCAGCATTCGCCGCGATACGCGTGTGTGGATCGATCCGGTCAACGGCTGGCTCGCGATCGATTCGGCCTCCGCCACGGTGTGCGACGACATCATCGGTCTGCTGGTCAAGTCGGTGACCGATCTGCCCCTTGCGAGCGTGCGCACCGCGCGTTCACCGGTATCCGCGATGACCGAGTGGCTCCTGTCGGGCGACGCGCCCGGCGGCTTCACGCTCGATCGCGACACCGAACTGCGCTCGACCGGCGAAGGCAACGCGACGGTCCGCTACGTCGGGCATGCGCTCGAAACGGAAGACATGCGCCGTCACATCGAGGCGGGCAAGCAGTGCATGCGGCTGGCCATGACGTGGGATGACCGCGTGTCGTTCGTGCTGACACCGTCGCTGACGCTCAAGCGCGTGAGCGCGCTCGATGTCATCAAGGAAGCCGCCGATCCCACCGCCTGCAACGACGACGAGCGCTTCGAGTCCGACTTCATCCTGATGACGGGCGAACTCGCGCGCATGCTCTCGGCCATCACTGAGGCGCTCGGCGGCGAAGAGGACTTGCGCGCGGCGGCCTGATGCTTTCGCTTCGGCTTCACGCCGAAGCTGATGCCGAAGCCGAAGCAAACGCGTAACCGTTCTTGCCGTTGCGCTTGACGGTGTACATGGTGTCGTCGGCGGCGGCGACGAGGCGCCAGTAGTCGTCGACGCGGTCCGGATAGCTGGCGATGCCGATGCTCGCGCGCACGATCGACAGGCCCATCTGCGCATCGGTCTCGTGTACGCAGGCGATGATGCGCTGTGCGATGGCGGCCAGTTCGCTGTCGCTCGAAAACGACTGCACCAGCAGCGCGAACTCGTCGCCGCCAATGCGCGCGACCAGGTCGCTGCCGCGCACCGCCTGGCGAAAGCGGCGCGATACCGCGATCAGGAATTCATCGCCGATACGGTGGCCGCGCGTGTCGTTGACTCGCTTGAAGCCGTCGAGATCGATATACAGCACCGCGATGCGTCCGTTGCCGTCCGCGCGCTCGCTGGCCGCTTCCTCCAGCGCGGCAAACAGCTTGCGGCGGTTCGGCAGGCCAGTCATCGGATCGTGCAGCGAAGCCTGCTCGAACTCGTTCGAGAGGCCGACCAGTTGCCGGTTGCGCTTGGCATACATCCCGAGCGCGGTAATCAGCACGCCAAACACGATGGCCGAAAGCGCGATCAGCGTATGTGACACGCTCAGGATGCGTGCGCGCACGTCGGCGCTCGTGCGGTCGCGCTCGGTGCGCCAGTACGCGTAGGTGGAATCGAGCGCGCTGCTCGCTTCGCCGAGCGCCGCCGACGGCGCCAGCACGGAGGCGGGCAGCGCCGGCGCCGGCTCCGGACTCGATGAGATGAGCGCATGCAGCGCCGCCAGCCGCGCGGCAAGTTCGAGGCGCGCTTCGCGATAGGCGGTGCGGTGCTGCGGATCGCTGGCGGGCGAATCCTGCAGGGACAAGGCGGTGGCGCGGGCCGCGCCGGCGCGCTCGACTGCCTCGAGCACGAGCCCCACATATTCCTGCTGAAGCTGTGTGGAGAAGATCGCGCGCACCTGGAAAGCCAGGAACAGCAGACCCATCAGAAGACATAGCAGCGCGGCGCCTGCGAGCGGCGCCGGCCCCCGCGCGCGCGCCCGCCGGAACGCGTATTCGAGTACGCGCCGGGAACGCATCACAAGGGTCTCATCAGGGACGGGAATACTCCTCTCGCTGACGGGTCGGAACATTGTGTCGATAGCTCACTCGATGAAAGAACGCGCCGACGCGCGCAAACAGTCCGCCCTCGGGCTTGGCGTGCGCGCTGTGCCGGCGCGCCGCGCTGGCCTGGTTGGCCTGCGGCGCGCGACTGCTGGTCTGGGCCGTTTGCTGGACCGCGGCGCCGTTGGCGCGGCGCGTCGTCGCGGCGATTTGTGCGGGCGCGGTGCTTCGGGGCGTCGCGGCAAGCGCGGTGGCCGTCGCGAGTTCCGTGGTGCCGGCTGCATCCTGTGCAGGGTCGTCGGCGGTGGCGGCAGCGAGGGTCGTCGGCGCATCCGTGGACGGCGAGGCCGTGTCGAGCGGCGTCGCGGTCACGTTCGCCGATGCAGCGCCGCTCGTGTTGCCCACATACACGGCGGGCGCGGTTCCGGTTGCCTCCACGACACCCGCCGACTGCGTTTGCGCGGCGATCACCGGCTGCTCGATGCCGAGCGTCTTGCGCGCGCTCGCCATCGCTTCCGCGTAGACGCGCTGGTCGTGGTTGAACCACATGCCGTAGCCCACGGTTCCCAGCACGCCGATGCCGAGGGCACTCGCGGACGCCATCCACAGCGCGAGCCGCCCGAAGCGCAAGGGCGCGCGCACGGGCGAGGGTTCATCGCCGAAGTCGGGCTCGGGCGGAGACAGGTTGATGACGCTCGGATCGTTCGCCGGGCCGGGATGGGCCTCGAAACGCTCCTCGGGGGGTAGCTCAGCATGGTGAGGCATGTCAGCACTCTCCAGAACGTATGGGTCAGACGGCGGGCGCCATGGCAGCGCGCACGCCCGGTCAGGCAGCCGCACGGGACGACGGGCACTCGCACCGGAATCAGCCGAAGCAGGAACGGTGCTGCCATCGCCCGGTTCAGCGCAGATGACTCATGCGCGGAACGCGGCATCGCCGGCCGGCCGCTCCGGCCGGCGCTCGTTTAGCGGATCAGTAAGCCGATCAATACAACTGCCGTCCGGTCTCGCCATGGATCTGGCGGCATCGGACAGTCGAACAAAACGGCGGAATGTATCTCGCTCGATCGGGGCCGGTGGATCTGACACCGTCTGGCAAGCCCTTTGCTCAGGGCGTCCCGCATCGCGCGACACGACAACGAAATATCTCCAGCCAATCTACATAGCAGGCTTCGTTCCAGCCCCAAAAATGGAGTGCTCCGCATACGTCATTCTTCAGAGGACCACGCCGGGCGTATGTGAGCTGGCGCACATACGAATCGTGCGGCTCGCGGGCTTCACGAGACGCATGGGCATTCGTGGCCCGGAATTGTTAAAAGTTCACATGGATTCCCGAAGTTTCATCATTCGGGATGACCATAACGATGAGCTTTCAGGTATTTCGTCGGGTCATCACGACAAGTGCGATGCCGCCGAGTATGGCAATCGAACTCGTCACGAGCCGCGCTCCGAGCGTTTCGCCGAGCAGCAGCACGCCGCCGACCGCCGTGATGACCGGTACGCTCAGTTGCACGGTCGCGGCCGTCGCGGGCTTGAGGCCTTTGAGCGCTGCATACCAGGCGACATAGCCAAGGCCGGAGGTCAGCGCACCGGAGGCCGCGGCGTAACCGAGGCCGGCGGCGTCGAAGCGGGCCTGCTGGAGCGCGAGCGCTGCGATGAAAACCGCCGCCGCGAACGGCAGCGCGCGCAGGAAGTTGCCGGCGGTGGCCGCGACCGGATCGGCAAGGCCGCGCCCGCACAGAGAGTACACGCCCCAGCCGACGCCCGCCGCGATCATGAGCGCCGACGACGGCGGGTCTGGCGCCGTCAGTCCCGGCAGCACGAGCCAGACGAGCCCGGCGAGCGCGAGCGACAGCCCGAGCCATTGTGCGGGTGCGAGCCGGTCTCCTGTCGCGAGGCCATAGCCGATCATCGTCGCCTGCACGGCGCCGAAAAGCAGCAACGCGCCGGTGCCGGCCGGGAGCCGCACATACGCATAGGAAAACATCGCGGCATAGACGATCAGCGCGAGCGCGGACATCCAGCTGCCGGCGCGCGCCGCTTCGGCGTGCCGGTCACGGCCGCGCGCCATCAGGATCGCCGCGAGCAACAGCGCCGCCGAAGCGATGCGCACCAGCGTGAAGGTGGCCGCGTCGATCTGCGTGCCCTTCAGCGCGAGCCGGCACAGCAGCGAGTTGCCGGCGAAGGCGAGCATCGCGCTGCACGTCAAAACGGCCACGCGCGCGTTCGGTGGCGAGCGTGACGAGCCCGCGCGGAGGCGGCATCGGAACGGGGCTTGGACATCGGCGGCACGGAGGACGGGGCGCTTCACTGTAGCGCACGCATGCTCAATCCGTGGTGAAGCCTCGCGGCGGCGTATCGGCGTCGTGGCCGAAGCGCTCGAACTCGGAGATGACCTGCGCGCCGAACAGCAACAGTGTCGCCAGTGCTTCGAGGCTGAACAGCACGACGATCGACGTCGTCAGCGAGCCGTAGACCACGCTGACCTGCGAGAGCGTCGCGAAGTACCACACGAGCACGTGCCGCGTGATTTCCCACAGCACGGCCGCGACGACGCTGCCGAGCAGCGCGAGCCGCAGCGAAGGGCGTCCGACCGGCATCACGAGATAGATCGACGTGAGCACGAAGACCTCGCCCGCGAAGCCGAGCAGATAGAGCAGCAGCCGCGACACGCCCTTGAGCGACACCTCAATGCCGAGCAGGTCGATGGAGTTGCTGCCCATCGCCTGGAGTCCGTTGGAGACGAAGGTGACGATCAGCATGCCGACGCCCAGGAACAGGATGTAGCAATAAGGCAGCAAGGCAGAGAGCAGGAAATGGCGGCGCCGGATCGCGACGCGATGCACGAAGATCACCGACATCGCGTTCTCCAGCACGGTGAAGGCGAGGGAGCTGAAGAAGATCATCGTGACGAGCAGCACCCAGCCGAGCACCGCGCGATGCGCGAGGAAATTGGCCAGCTCGCGCACGATCGCGCGCGCCTGTCCCGGCACGAGCCATTCGAGCAGATGAGCGAGGGTGTCGAGCAATTCCTGCTGTCCGACGAAACGCGACAGCACGATGACGATCAGGATCAGCAGCGGGACGATGGAGAGCAGCGCGTAATACGCCACCGCGCCTGCCAGCAATACGCCCTGGTTCGCGCGGAAGGCCTTCAGCGTGCGCAGCGCGAAACCGAACGGATGACGCGCGACACTACGTACTTGCGGGCCCAGTACCGGGCCGAGAATCCGGGACATGCCACCTCCGCGCGGCGCGCACTGCGCATCCCTTGCCAACAAGCAAGTTCCACGCCTGTCGCGAAGGCTCGATCGCTGTCAGCTAGTCCGGCGTGCCTCGCTGCGTGCCGCGGCCAGTTGCGCGGCTTCTTCGAAAGCGAGATCGAGGAGGGTATCGACGTCTTCGGCGGGCAGTTCGGTGGCGTCGATATTACGCAGGCGGCAGAACAGCGCCAGCGCTTCGGCGGCGGCGGAGAAGGCGTTGTTCATGTCGCGGGAGGGGAGGCGTCTTTTTCTCATGGTGTGCATAACGGCAAGGGCACGATCGGACTTTAACGCGGTGAAAGCCGCAGTAAGCACTGTCGATGTCCGGTTCACCTTCGCCAGTGGATGAACTACTCTTGCCCTTGAGCCGTGCCCCGATTTGTGCCCCGATTCATGCTCCGGGCAGTTCGACAGTCCGCTTCCGTATCGGTCCAGGAGGACGCCATGTCAGCCACCCCTGCACGCTCCGCCCATGCCGCGCTGCCTGGCGCCGACACCGAGATCGTCGACGCCGACGAGCGGCTCTACAACCACGATCTCGCGCCCGTGCCGCGCTCGAAGCGCACCTGGAACGGCTACAGCATCTTCGCGATGTGGATGTCGGATGTGCACAGCGTCGGCGGCTATACGTTTGCCGCAAGCCTGTTCCTGCTCGGCATCTCCGGCTGGCAAGTGCTGCTCGCGCTGACCATCGGCATCCTGGTCGTGTATGTGCTGATGAACTGGGTCGGCAAGCCGAGCCTCGTGCACGGCATACCGTTCCCGGTGATGGCCCGCGTCTCGATGGGCGTAATGGGCGCGAATCTCGCGGCGCTGATTCGCGGCGTGGTAGGAATAGTGTGGTATGGCGTGCAGACCTACTTTGCATCGAAGGCCGTGGCCACGCTGCTGCTGTTGTTCGTGCCGTCGGTGGCCGCGTGGCGCGACACCAGCTTTCTCAGGCTCGACATGCTCGGCTGGGTGAGCTTCCTCTTCATGTGGCTCCTGCAGCTCATCATCTTCCAGCGCGGCATGGAGATCATCCGCAAGTTCATCGATTTCTGCGGGCCGGCGGTGTACGTCGTGATGTTCGTGCTGATGGGCTGGATCCTCTATCACGCCGGTCTCGGCAGTCTCAATCTCACGCTGTCGGGCAAGGTCCTGTCCGGCGACGAACAACTCCACGCGATGATCAACGCCACCTTGCTCGTGGTGAGCTACTTCGCGGCGCTGCTGCTCAACTTCGGCGACTTCTCGCGCTTCGCCAAGAGCGAGCGGCAGATGAAGGTCGGCAACTTCCTGGGCCTGCCGTTCAACTTCGTCGCGTTCGCGATCATCACGGTGATCGTCACCGCGGGCAGTGAGAAGGTCTTCGGCACGATGATCATGGACCCGGTCGAGATCGTCTCGCGCATCGAGAACAAGGTGTGGGTCGCGATCGGCAGCATTACCTTCATCATCGCGACGATGGGCATCAACATCGTCGCCAACTTCGTTTCGCCGGCCTACGACATCGCCAATCTGTTTCCGAAGCACGTGGACTTCAAGAAGGGCGGGCTGATCGCGTCGGTGCTCGCGGTGATGGTGTGTCCGTGGATCTTCGTCGACAGCCCCAAGGCCATCACCATTTTCGTGTCGGTGTTCGGCGCGGTGCTCGCGCCGATGTACGGCGTCATGATGTCCGACTATTACCTCATCAAGCGCCAGCAGGTGCAGACCGCCGATCTCTACACGATGCAGCCCGGCGGACGCTTCCACTATGACGGCGGCTGGAACAAGGTCGGGCTGGCGGCGCTGGTGTTGTCAGGGATCGTGTCGGTCGGCTGGGAGCTCTCGACGCAGATGCTCAAGCTCCTGCCGCCCAACAATCTCGGCTGGCTGATCGGCGCGGCGGCGGGCGCGCTGCTCTATGTGCTGTTCATGCGCCTCGCCCATCGCACCTGAGCGCACCTGACCGGCCTCACTTGATCCATTTGCGCACGTCCTGCTCCCAGTCGGGCTGGCCGCAGTTCGGCGGGTTCTCCGGCCCGAGCACGGTGATATAGCTCTTCGTCTTCATGCACGCCTCATAGGCACGGATCTGCGTGCAGCGGCCCGCGCCGGCCTGCTTCGCGGCGGCCTTGCAGGCGGACATCGCGCTGTCCATGCCGGTGAAGTCGGCGTCGCCGCTGTCGTTCCAGGGCGGCGGGCTGGCCGTCGCCGAGAATTCGACCGGCGTGCTGCACGCGGCGAGCAGCAGCGCGGCGGCAGCGGGAAGAAGGCACGAGTGGACGAGTCGGGTCATCATCGTTGGAACTCCGGTTTTAAGCTCTTGTTGAAGGCGCGTGATCCGCCGCCTATTATTCCCCGCTGTCACGACGTGCGTCGGCTTTTTGTTCGATCGCCGGCGCGCGTGAGCCCTTGATTCACTCCCTGGAGCATTGGATGAAAGACGTGCCGCTCGCCCGTGTCCTGTCGTCGTGCCTGGTCATTGCCGCTTGCGCGGCGTTCGCGCCGTCCGCGTCCGCGGAAAATGTCTCGTTCGGGCCGGACCAGTTGTGCGGGCTGCACAGCGCGCGTCCCGACCAGCCGCCCGTGGCGAAACTGAACGCGGTGCAGGGCCGCAACGGGCCGATCGGCTATGCGCGGTTCGGACACGGCAGGCCGCTTCTGCTGATTACCGGCTATCGCGCGACGCTCGGCGAATGGAACGCGTATTTGCTCGGCGAACTGGCGAAGCATCGCGACGTGATCGTCTTTGACAACCGCGGCATCGGCGGCTCGACGATCGTCGATGGACGCTACAGCTCGGACTATTCCATCCGCGACATGGCCGCCGATGCCGCCGATGTCATCGCGGGCCTGAAGCTGTCGCAGGTCGATGTGGTCGGCTGGTCGATGGGCGGCATGATCGCGCAGCAGCTCGCGCTCGATGCACGCGACAAGGTCGCATCGCTCACATTGATTGCCACCGCGCCGCCCGGGCCCGACGCGGTGCCGACGCCGCCCGAGGTGCTCTCGGTCCTGTCGGGCGGGGGCAAGGACGCCTTCGCGCGCATCATGGGCGTGCTGTTTCCCGCCGATGCGGTGGCGGATGCGTCGCGCTGCTTCGTCGGCGACATGTTCGCGCCGCCGGGGTACAAGGGCCGGCCGGTGCCGGACATGGTCGCGACGCAGCAGGACCGGGCGATGCAGGGCTGGTTCGCCGATAACGCCGCCGCTGCGGCGTTGCGGCGCTCGCCGGTGCGCACGCTGATCATCGAGGGCGCGGACGACGCGGTGCTGCCCGACGCCAATGGCCGGGCGCTCGAGCAGATGATTCCGCGTGCGCGGCTGGACGTCGTGGCGGATGCGGGGCACGCGCTGATGTTCCAGTATCCGCTGGAACTGGCGCGGCATGTGGATGCGTTCGTCGGACGGTGACGGGTGCGGGACCGGGCGGAGCGAATTGAGACGCCCGAGCAGACCAACGATCCTCCGCGACATTCAACCCGGAGCGTGGCGCGCCTAAGCTCTCTCCATCGACTTCCAGGAGAAGAGCAATGAACAGCAACCGCGCAACACCCCAGCCCGCGCCGATGCCGGTGGCGTTCTTCGGCATTCCGGTCGGCGCGCTGGCCTTCGCCGGCGCGTGGCGCGCGGCCGCACGCGTCTGGACGATTCCCGATGTCATCCCGGCATTCCTCACGGCCGCCGCGCTCGCCGTCCTGCTCGTGGTCCTGATTGCCTACGCCCGCACCTGGCGCGTCGCGCGCGCGGCGGCGCTCGCCGAGATGCAACATCCTGTGCTGTCCTCGTTCGCGGCGCTCGTGCCGGTGTCCGTGCTGCTTGCCGCGCAAGCCGTGCAGGTTTATTCGCGCGATCTCGCCATCGCGCTCTTCATGCTGGGCGTGATCGGGCAGCTTTCGCTCGGGGTCTGGCTGCACGGGCGATTCTGGCAAGGCGGCCGCAAGCCCGAACTGAGCACGCCGGCCATCTACCTGCCGACCGTCGCGCCGAGCTTCGTCGCCGGCACGGCTGCCGCGAGTCTCGGCTTCACGCAACTCGGCGCGCTGTTCTTCGGCGCAGGCGTGTTCTCGTGGCTCGCGATCGAATCCATCGTGCTGCATCGCGCCGCCGTGCATGAACCCTTGCCGGAAGCGCTGCGTCCGAGTCTCGGGATCCAGCTCGCGCCGCCCGTCGTCGGCGGAGTGAGCTATCTCGCGATCACGCACGGCGTGCCCGATGTGTTCGCCTGGATGCTGCTTGGTTATGGGCTCTATCAGGCCTTGCTGGTGATCCGGCTGGTTCCCTGGATCCGTCAGCGCGGCTTCACGCCCGCCTACTGGGCCGTGAGCTTCGGCGCCGCCGCCTTGCCGACGCTCATGCTGCGCATGCTCGAACGCGGCGCCGCCGGACCGCTCGAATGGCTCACGCCGGTGATCTTCGTGCTGTCGAACGTGGTGATCGGGTTGTTGATCGCGGGAACGGTGCGGGCCATCGTGCGCGGCGAACTGCTGCCCGTGCCTGCTGGCGCCAGCAGCCCGGCCCAGCCGATCATCAACCGTGCCGCCGCTCTCCCGCATTGAACGAGGCGATGCTCGTCACAGTTTCAGCACCTCGCCCGCGCGCAGCGCACGCAATGCGAGGTTCGGCAGCGCGGCGCGCAGTTCATCGAGAATTTGCGCGCCGTGCGGTGGCTTCAGATGCGAAATCAGCAGTTCGGCCTGGAAACCAGGGCCAATGCCGCGCAGATCGTCGGCGAGCAGGCTCGGGCAATAGTGATGCGCGATGCGCGCCAGTTCGATCTGCGCATCGGGAAACGCCGTCTCGACGATCACGTAACGCAAGCCCGGCAGCGCGCGCACGGCGGACCAGAACGCGGGATGCGTGGTCGTATCGCCGCTGAAGGCGAGACTCGCGGCGGCGCCCGTCAGCGCGAAGCCGGTGGACGGCACCGTATGGCACGCGGGCAGCGCGGTCACGGTGCGCCCGTCGAGCACCACTTGTCGGCCCGCTTCCAGCGCCTCGAAGCGCACGGCAGGCGCTGTCGCCGAGGGAATCCGCGTGAAGTCCGGCCAGATCAGATTGTTGAAGATGTGGGCGTGCAGGATGTCGAGGGTCGCGCGGTTCGCATGAACGGTGACGGGCGCCGTGCGCGTTTCGCCGACGGCATCGATCATCAGCGGCAGATACGCGATGTGATCCAGATGCGAATGCGTGAGGAACACATGGTCGATGCTTGCGAGGGCGTCGTCGGACAACACGGCGACGCCCGTGCCCGCATCGATCAGCAGATCGTCGTCCACGAGCAGCGCCGTGGTGCCGCCCGGATCAAGGCCGGAGCCATGGCCACCGCCGCCATGGATCGCACCGCTACAGCCGAGTACCCGAACTTTCATGATGCGGCCCAGTTGAAGACTGCAGGAAATCACTTCGTGTCGAACGCGCTGACGCAGTCCCAGTCGGCGGGCAGCTCCGCATTGCGCAGCGTCTCGATCCGCTTGCGATACAACGCATACAGTTGCTGTCCGGGATACCGTGCCGCCAGCGCATCGAGAATGGCCTGCGCCGCGTCCCACTCGCGCGCGCGGTAATGCGCGAGCGCCGCGTGCCAGCACGCGAGCGCTTCGGCGTCATGCTGCGGCGGCTGGGGCTCGAACACGGCGATCGGCGCGACGCGGCCCCGCACGCGCACGCGGTCCAGCTCGCGAAACACGATATCGGGCACCTGCGCGCGCGTCGCCTCGCCGACGATGATGTCGATGTCGAAACGCCGCGTCAGGCCTTCGAGCCGCGCCGCGACGTTCACCGCATCGCCCATCACGGTATAGGCCTTGCGCACCGGCGAACCCATGTCGCCGACGGTCATCGGCCCGGTATTGATGCCGATGCCGATCCACAGCGTCGGCCAGCCGCGCGCGCTCAGCGTGCGGTTCAGTTCCACCAGCGCCGCACGCATGCCGAGCGCCGCCGCCACCGCGTGACGCGCGTGCGCCGGGTCGTCGACGGGCGCGCCCCAGAAGCTCATGATCGCATCGCCCATGTACTTGTCGAGCGTGCCGCGATGCGCGCGGATCACCTCGGTCATGGTGCCGAGATACTCGTTCATCAGGCGTGCGAGCGCGTCCGGCTCCAGCGTCTCCGCGATGGCCGTGAAACCCAGCACGTCGCAGAACAGCACCGTCAGTTCGGCGCGGCGTCCCGCCATGCTGTAGTCCTCCGGATGCCGGCTCATTTCTTCGACCAGTTCTGGCGGCACATACTGGCCGAACAGTGCGGCGAAGCGGCGCTTGGCTCGCGCTTCCACGAAATAGCCATACGACATGTTCAGCGCATGGAGCGCGACGATGGCGAGCAGCAGCGAGCCGATCGGAATGAACCAGTCGAGGCGCGCGAACGCATAGAGATCGGCGGCGACGAACGCCGCGAGCAGCAGCACGGTGCAGAGCGTCGCGCGGGCGGGACCGTGCCACGGCCATACGAAAATCATCGCGAGTCCCGCAACCACCAGCGCGACCGCCTGCAACGCGGCGGCGAAGGGCGGCTGGAAACGGATCGCGCCGTCGAGCATGCCGCTGATCAGGCTCGCGTTGACCTCGACGCCCGGATACACCTCGCCCACCGGCGTCGTGCGCTGATCCATCAGGCCCGGCGCGGTCGTGCCGATCAGCGCGATCCGGCCCGCCAGCGCGCCCGGCGGAATGCGCCGCGCGAGCACGTCGGCGATCGAGTAATACGGGAAACTGCCCGCGCCGCCGCGATACGGCACGAGCGCCGCGCCATTTTCATCGAGCGGAATCGCGCGGGTGCCGCGCGGCGTCGTCAAGGCAAGGCCGGACAGCGGCGCGCTCGCGTCGGCGGGGTCATCGAACAGCGGGCGCACGGCGGCGTCGCCGTACAGCGCCCGCAGCACTTCGAGCGACAGCGCGCCGTACACGCCGTCGCGATAAGCGGTCACGAGCGGCACGCGCCGCACGGCGCCATCGAAGTCGATCACCGGGTTGAAGTAACCCGCGCGCCGCGCCGCCGTTTGCAGCGCGGGCAGGTTGCCGCCATAGCTGGTCCAGTCGAACAGCGTGAACGGATGCGCGCCGAACGCGCCCGCGTGCAGCAGCGGCGCCGGGATCGCGCCGCTCGACGCATCCTGGTTCGCGAAGTAATAGCCGAGCACGACGGGATGGCGCGCGAGCGTGGCGGCGAAGCGCTGGTCGTAGTCGAGGGTCGGCGCCAGCGCCGCAAGCGCCGCGCGGTAGTCCGCGTCGCTGGCGAGCGCGCCGCGCGCGAGGCCGTCGAGCACGGCGAGGCCTGAACTCGCATCCGGCTCGGCGAACACCATGTCGAAACCGAGCACCGCGACATGCTCGCGCTCGAACAGCGTCTCGACGAGTTCCGCCATGCGCGCGCGGCTCCACGGCCAGCGGCCGAGTTCCGCGAGGCTCTTCTCGTCGATGTCGAGAATGGCGATGCGCGCGTCCGTCGTGCGCGGCATGAAGAGGCGCAACTGGGTGTCGTAGATCAGGGCGTCGAGGGTATCGATGAAACGCAGCGGATAAAGCGACAGCGCGTGCGCCGCGAACCCGATCACGATCGCCACACCCAGCGCCCAGCGCCCGCCCGCGCGTTTCAGCACGAAAGCGAAGGGTTCGCGGTCCGCGCGCCGGCGGCGCCTCATTGCGCCGCCCGCAACTGCTCGTTGGCCGCACCGAGCCGCGCCGCCAGCACGCGCGCGGCGAACTTGTGCATGCGCGCCGCGAGCGCGGGGTCTTCGTCCTCGAGACGCCGGAGCGTCGTCAGCGCCAGCCGCGAGACGACCGTGGGCGCGTCGGCGACGACATCCGCGCTGCGTTGCGCGCCCGTGTACACCGCCATTTCCCCGACGATGGTCCCCGCACCGAAGCTCCTCAGCCGCAGCGTGTGGCCGTCGCCGAGCGCGAGCGCCACGGTCACGCGCCCGGTCTCGACGAAGTAGATGGAATCGCCGGGATCGGCCTGGCGGAACAGGTAGTCGCCGGGCGCGAGCCGGAGCGTGTCGAGATGCGGGCGCAATGCGTCGAGCGTGGCGGGCAGCGTCGAGACGAAGGTCTCGCTGGCGGCAGGCGCGACGCACGCAGACGCGGCGCCGCGCGCGTCGCGCAGGATCTGTGTCTCGATCCATTCGAGGCCGCCGTCCAGGTCGTCGAAGACATGCAGGCTGCCGGGGCCGTTCGGGTCGTTTGCATGCGTGGCATCACGCGCCAGCCAGCTGCGCAGCGCGGGAGACAGACCCGTCAGCACAATCTGCGCACGCACGCGTCCGCAGGCCTGACGCAGCCGCACGAAGCTCGCGGCGCTCGATGCATCGACGCCATGCACGCGCGCGAAATCCACCAGCACGTAGCGCACGCCCGGCTCCTTCGACGTGCCCTCCGGCGCTTCGATGCGCCCGCGGATATGCGCGAGGATCGAGTGCGCCGTGCCGAAGAACAGGAAGCCCTGCAGCGCGACGCCATAGAGCGCGTGCGCGTGGGCATCGAGCAGCCGGGTGTCATCGACGCCGCGCTCGACGTTCGAACGCCGTCCACGGCCGTCGAATTCGCGGCGCAGGCAATTGACGCGCCCGTAGCGCACCACGAACAGCAGACACGCCGCGACGATGCCGAGCAGGACGCCCGCCGTGATGCCGTAGACCGCGATGCAGACCATGATCGCGGGAATCAGCAGGTAGTCGTGCCACGGCAGGCGCCGGATGGACATGACGAGCCATTCGATCAGCATCGCCGCGCCGATGAACAGTTGCAGCCCGACCAGCACCGGCTTCGGCAGGAGCGTCATCATGCTCGGAAAGAACGCGATCACGGCGAGCGAGAGCAGCGCGGCCAGCACGCCCGCGCGCCGCTCGCGCACGCCGAGCCGCCAGTTGGTCATGGTGCGCGTCATCGATTGCGCGCCGACCAGCCCGCCCGCCAGCCCGGTCAACAGATTCGCGAGACCGGCCGCGCGCATCTCGCGATTGAAGTCGATGTCGCGCGACGTGGTGACGCCGATGCTCGTCGCGTTGAGCAGGACGGTCATCGACGAGACCGCCGCGATGGCGACGATGTCGAGTGCGCGCGACCACAGCATCGGCAGCCAGGCGACGTGAATCAGCGCGACCGGCAGGCGCATGCCGGACAGCGGTTCGTAGCGGAACAGCAGGCCCATGCGCCGCGCGTCTTCGAGATGCTTGCTTGACGCGGCCAGCCCGAAATAGAAGAGCGCGATGCCGAGCGCCATCATCGACGTCAGGATGATCGCGTAGCGCGACGGCCGCGTGATGCGCGTCAGCACCAGCAGGCCCAGGCCGACCACGAGCGCCGGCACGCTCGCGAGCCACGGCAGCTGCATGACGATGCGCGGCGTCGCGAGGCCGACGGGCACGTCGGTCAGCACGCGCAGCGCGCCTTCGAGCAGCAGCAGGCCGGTGCCCGCCAGAAAGCCGCCGATCACCGGAAACGGGATGTACTGGATCGCATTGCCGCGTTTCCAGTGCGCCAGCGCGAACAGCAACGCGCCGGTCGCCAGCGACGACACCGCGATCAGCATCAGCACCGTGGCGAGCACGGCTTCATCGTCGCCGCCCGCCGCATGCACCGACAACGCGATGCCCGCGGCGAGCGGCGCCAGCAGCGCGGTGGCGTTGGAATCGGGCCCGGCGATCACGAACGGCACCGAGCTCGTCAGCGACACCACCAGGGCGACGAGCACACAGCTCAGCAGCGCGGTGGGCATGCCGGCCGGCAGCCATGGCGAGAGGCCGGCGGAGAAGATCATCGCGCCGTAGCCGGCGGCGTACGACAGCGCGATCAGCGCCGTGAGCAGCGCGGCCAGCGTGTCGGTGCCGAGCGCCGCCAGCGCCAACGCCGCCGCCGGCCGCGCGGCGCGCGCGGGCCGCAGCAATGCGGGATCGGGGCCCGGGTGCTCGCTCATCGCGCCCTCCGCTAGCGGCAGGCCGCCGACGGCACCACCGGCGTCACGCGCGAGGCCGGCAGCACGCCGAAGGGCAGTCGCGGACTGACGACGATCGTGCCTTCGCCCGCGCGCACGATCTGCCTGTCGACCTGGTTGAGCACCACGATCTGGCCGTCGTACACGACGATCTGCTCGCCCTTGCAGTTCGCGTTGCTGCCGGGTTCGACATCGGCGCAATCGGTGACGGAATATTCGGTGCCGCGAATGCCGATGGTCGAGGTCGGCGTCTTCACGCGATAGTTCTCCGGCTTGCCCTGTTTCGCGACCAGCCCGTCCACCGCGCGCAGTCCGCCCTTCACCAGCGACAGGAAGCTGCGGTCCTGCTGCGGCGCGCCGGCGGCATAGTTGAAGTCGTCGACCCGGAAGACGGAGCCCGGCTTCAGGTACACGCGCTGGCCATCGGTGAAGATCATCACGATCTCGGCGCCGACACCGGTCTGCACCGTGTCGCCATTGTCGATTTCGCCGCCTGCGGCCGCCACACGCTGCGCGCCGTTCGCCGACTGGATCGCGACGTTGCCGACCAGCGCCTTGATGGTCGCGACCGTGCGGCTTTCCTCGGCACGCGCGCTCAGCGCGAAGAGCAGACACAGCAGAAAGATGAGGACGCGCGCCATGGCCGGTCTCAGAACGATTTGGTGAGCGCGACCCAGAAGCGGTTCGCGTGGCCGGTGCCGAGCGTCGCCGGCACGTAGCCGAGCGTATGCGCCCAGGACATCGACAGCAGGAGATCGTGCGGGGCGGCCACGCTCGCGCCGACGCCCAGGCCCGAGAGCCGCACATGATTGCTGCCCGGCACGACCGGATGCGCGACGACCTTGCCGTCGGCGGTGTCGGCGAAAGCGCTCAGCGTGACGCGCACCGGCACGAGCGTCTGCGGCACGCCCTGGCGAAGTTCCAGGCTCGCGATGTAGGCCTCGTCGACGGGCGCGTCGCCGGTGGCGTAGGCGCGCACCGCGTACGGCCCGCCCAGCGAGATCTGCTCGGAGGAGTCGAGGTTGCGCGAGCTCGCCTGGCCGTTCAGCGAGAAGTACAACTGAGTCCCGTTGGCCTGCGCGCCCAGCACCTGGGTGTGCGTCAGCGCGAACACGAATTTCGAGAACGAACCCGCGATCTGCGCGGCGGCCTGTCCCGGCTGCGGCGACTTGAAACGCAGGTTGCCGTGCTGGGCGCCGAGATCGAAGGTCGTGATGCTCTTTTCGAGCGTCAGGTTGCCCGACAGCGCAAGGCGCGCGACGTCGCTGTTCTTGTCGTCGACGGAATCGAACGCGCCCAGATGATCCGACAGCAGCTTGTGATCATAGCCGAGCGTCGCGTACACGTTCGCCGCGGGCGCGCGCAGCAGCGCGTAGCTCAGGAAGGTGGACCACACATTGGCGCTGCCGTAGGCGTCGAGATCGTCGAACTGGCCGCCCACCGAATAGGTCGAGCGCGTATATCCGGCGCCCCAGCTGAGCCCGCTGCCGCCGAGCGGCACCGTATAGCCGAGATTGCCGTAGAACTGCCCGGTGATCGAGCCGAGCAGCCGCGCGCCCAGCTGGTCGCCGATGCCGAGCGGATTGTTCCACTGCAGCGCGCCGATGAGCCGCGCGGTGCCGGTCGTCGTCTGGCCGAAGTTGTCGGCCTGCACGCTGCCCGACAGCGCCGGCGCCGGCGGCATCTGCAAGGTGAGGTCGGAGGTGCCCGGCAGGAGGCCCGGCGCAATCGTCGCGTTCGCGCCGGTGGCGCCGGCGGCGTCCTGCGCGAGCAGCGTCGCGCGGGTGAGCGCGTGCTCGTCGATCACGTCGCCGCTGTGCAAGGGCGTGAGGAAGCGTTCGAGCACCGCGTCCCGGGTGCGCGAACGGTTGTCGATGCCGATGCGCCCGTAATGCCCCTCGCTCACCGCGATGCGCACGATGCCATGGTCGATCTGCTGCGGCGGCACGGTGCCGCGCGCCACCAGATAGCCGTGCTGGCGGTAGAACGCGCTGATGCGGTCGGCGGCGTTGTCGAGATCGTCGAGCGAACGGTTCGGGCCGATCAGCGGACGCACCGCGTCGAGCAATTGCGCCGACGAAAAGACCGTATTGCCGCTGAACTCGAAGCCCTTGACCTCGAAGCGGATGCCGCCCGGCGCCGGTTCCTGCGGCGCGGCGGGCGCGGGCGTCACGTTCAGGCGCAGATCGGACGGCGGCGGCGGGGCGGGCGTCTGCTGCTGCTGTTCCCGCAGGATCGTGCCGGCGTTCGGCAGCGTCTGGGCGCGCGCATCGCGGATGTCGCGGAAGCCGGCGGCGACCAGCGCGGCCAGCAGCGCCGCGAAGCGCCGCCGCCCGGCGCGGCTGCGGCTGCGGGTGGAGGGCTCGAGGCGCCGGATGCGCGCGGGCCTCACATGCGGCAGACGTGACCGGGCCATGCGTCGTCCGGCAGACGGCTGCCGTCGCTCGACGAATCCGACCGCTGCTGCACCAGCGGCGCCGACTGCGGTTCGAGGCCCGGCGTCGCGTCCGACAGCGGCGCGGGATTCGCGGCGTCCGTGCGCACCGAATCGAGGATGCCGGGGAGCGTCGCCGCCGTCGCGATGGCGGGTTCGTCAGGCGGCTGATCGGGCGTCGCTGGTGGAGGTTGTGGTGGCGGCGGGGACGGTGGCGGCTCCGGCGGCGGTCCCGCCGCGATCCGCAGCGTGCCGCCCTGCGTGGTGATCCGGTAACCCGTCGGG
The DNA here is from genome assembly GCF_031451315.1 of Caballeronia sp. LZ032. Taxonomy (NCBI): domain Bacteria; kingdom Pseudomonadati; phylum Pseudomonadota; class Betaproteobacteria; order Burkholderiales; family Burkholderiaceae; genus Caballeronia; species Caballeronia sp. LZ032. The sequence goes on along the minus strand of NZ_JARUXP010000001.1, from coordinate 1,563,618 downwards.
CCGCCGGCCGTGGTGACCGTGATCGCGTATTCGCCGCTCGCAGCACCAGGCGAAGCGCCCGTGCTCGTCACCGTGAAGACGAACGGCTCGTGCACCGTCGGGCTGTCCGCGAACGCGTGGCCGTAGTTCGTGCCGTCGTAGCGCAGTGCGATCGTCACGTCGTTCGGGCCGAGCGTGCGCGGCGTGTCGAATGGCACGTCGAGGTTCACCGCCGTCAGCGTGACCTGCTGCAGCGCATCGAACGCGAAGCGGTTGCCCGCGGACGACGCGGCGCGTGTATCCGAATGGCCGGCGCCGGCGTCGTAGGCGTCGCCCCAGAGCGCGAGATTGCCGCTTTGCAGGCCGCCGAAGCGGTCGGCATACGGGGAATCGGAATAGACGATCCAGCGGCCATTGGGCGTCAAGAGCGCCTGGGCGCCGGCACGATTGTCGAAGGACGCCGACGCCAGCGTGATCGCCGTGCCCGGCGCGCGGCTCGATACCGGAGCGGCGAGTGTCAGCGACGGCGCCGCCAGCGTCACCGCGCCGCTCGCTGCAAGGCCCGTCAATCCGGCGACGCTGCCGACCGTCAGCGGCGTGGCGCTGGTGACGGAGAGCGCGTTGGCATTGGCGGCAAGCGTGCCGATGTTGTTCGATGCATTCGTGAACGTGTAGGCGCCCGTGGCCCCTTGCAACGCAAGTCCGGCCACCGCGATGGCGGCGCGCTGCGTGGCGGCGCCGGCCGTCGACATCGCCAGCGTGCCCTGCGGTGCGGTCATGGCCGCGTCCAGCGCAATCCCGCGTGGCGCGGCGAGTGACAGCGTATTCGCGCCGCTCCATGCGACCGGCCCGTCGATCAGCACGCCGTCGCCCGCATTGATGCTGACATTGTTCGATGCGAGCGCGCGTGCCAGCGTGCTGCCTTGCATCGTCTCGAAGCGACGGGCGAACGCGGAGCCGCCGTCCGGTCCGACCCGCGCCGACAAGCCGCTGTCGATACGCCATGTGCCGGTCTGGCCCGATGCGGCCGCCGTCGTGATGTGCGCGTCGTCGGCCACGCGGACCTGGGTGCCCGCCGTCTCTATCGAGCCGCCGTTGCCGCCGCTGGGAGCAGAGGCGTCGAGCGTGCCGCCGACGCGCGCCACGCCGCCTTCCGCGACCAGCCGGATCACGCCGTTTTCGTTCACCGCGCTGCGCGCCTGGATGACGCCGCTGTTGTTCACGACGCTGCCGAACAGCGCGTCCTCGGCGCGGGCGGTGAGCCAGGCCTGGCCGCCATCGGCCTGGATGAGTCCGTGATTGGCGGCGAGCGCGTGCAGCGTCCCCTGATCGACCGACAGCCCGATCAGGCTGTGATCGCCGAGTGTGACGGCCACGCGGCTGCCTGCCGCGAGCGCCGTGACGCCTTCCGGGGTTGTGATGGTGCCGGCGTTGATCACGCGCGCGCCGACCAGCGCGACATAGCCGCCGGGTGCGCTGGTGAGCGTGCCGAGATTGACGACGGGCGCGCCGTCGCCGTCATCGCCATGACGATGATGCCAATGCGCCCACCCATGCCGCTGATCGCTCGCTGCGAAGGCATAGTGGCCGCTCATGAAATCCTGGGTGGACAGGCCGAGCGTCGAGGCGAGCAGGCCGCCGACGTTCACCTGCGCGCCCGGCCCGAAGATCACGCCATTCGGATTGACGATGAATACTTGCCCGTTGGCGCTCAGCTTGCCGAACAGCAGCGAAGGGCGTGGCCCGACGACGCGGTTCAGCGCGATCGCATTCGCGCCGGGCTGATTGAAGGTGACGGATTCGCCGGGGCGGGTGCTGAACGCATTCCAGTCGATGCCCAGCCGGCTGCTGTCCTGCTGGATGACGGTGGCCGAACCGCTGCCGCCGATCGTCCCCGAGCCCGCGACGATGCGTCCGCCGCTCGGCCCGGCATGGACGGGCGCGCATGCCGCGCCCAGCAACGTGGCAATACAGAACCGCAAGGTGGGGGATGCGGTGCCCGCGAGCAGCGTGCTGAACATGTCGGCCGACTCCTCTCTGTTGCAGTGCATTGCGCCGGGGCGCCGCGACCGCATCATCAAGCAGTTTAGTGTTCCGAATCATGCTTGCAACTACGCGTTTAGTGAACCTGCGCCGGAGCGAGCTGTGTGCGCTTGCGCACTTAACGCACGCAACGCGCTTAACTTGATGGCGCTTCAGGCGCGGGAAATTCAGGCGTGTTCGCTCGCGAGCGTGCCCTGCACGAATTCCTTCAGGAACGCGATCCAGGTCCGGATCTTCGCGTCCAGATACTGGCGCGATGCGTACATCGCATAGATCGTCATCGACTGGAGCTCCCATTCGGGCAGCACGCGCACCAGCGCACCGCTCTCCAGCCACGGCAGGGCAGCCAGCATCGGCAGCGGCGCGATGCCCAGGCCGTTCGAGAGCGCGACGGCCAGTGCATCGGCGGAATTCACGCGCAGCCGGCCCGGCTCCAGATCCACTTCGACCCGGCCGCGTGGTCCATCGAACAGCCAGCGGTCGAGCGGGAACACGGTCGTCACCATTTGCAGGCATGCGTGCTTCGGCAAGTCTTCCGGATTGCGCGGCGCGCCCGCTTTCTTCAGATAACCAGGAGATGCGCACAGCACGCTCGGCATCGAGCAGATTTTCGTGGAGACGAAGGCGGAATCCGGCAGCGTCGAGGTGGTGACCTGGAGGAACACGTCGAAGCCTTCGTCGAGCATGTCCGGCACGTGCTGCGACAGCGTCAGTTCGACCCGCACCTGCGGATGCGCCTCGAGATAGTTGGTGAGTGCAGGCACGACGTAATGCTGGCCGAAGGTAATCGGTGCATGCATGCGCAGCACGCCGCTCGGCAGGACCTGGGCGTCGCTGGCTTCGGCTTCGGACAGGTCCACCAGTTCCAGCACTTCCTTGCAGCGGGCGAGATATCGATTGCCGGCGTCGGTGAGCGCGACGCGGCGCGTCGTGCGGTTCAGCAGGCGTGTGCGCAGATGAGTTTCGAGTTCGGTCACCGCACGCGACGCCTGCGCCGTGGTGATATCCATTTGCTGCGCCGCAGCAGTGAAGCTGGCCGCTTCCGCCACGCGCGCGAAGATTCTCATGCTCCGCAATAGGTCCATCGTGCTGCCGGTTTTTTGACGAAGCCGGAACTATCCCATGGCGGCGGTCCGGCGCGCAACCCGACCAGCCCGGAAACCCGCGACGCGTTTCCGCACATTCGTTTCAGTATTCACATCTGTTACAGGCCTTGTAACCCGACGGGCCAGGCGCCTCGCTACTCTGGATACATGGCCGGTCTGCGGCCGCAGCCAGGAAGAGGATAAAAATGAACGTCAAGGGCTTGATTGGAGTGGGCATCGCACTGTCGGCGGGACTGGCATGCGAAGCGGCGATGGCGCGGGTGAGCGTCGGCATCAATCTCGGGGTCCCGGTCTATGCGGCGCCCGCGCCGGTCTATGTGGCGCCGCCGCCGCCGGTGTACGTCGCGCCGCCGCCTCCCGTCTATGCCGCGCCGCCCGCGCCCGTCATGTATCAGCCGGCGCCGGTGGTCATGGCGCCTGGACCGGCCATCTACATCGGCTGGCATGGCGACCGCTATTGGGACGGCAACCGCTACTGGGCGCGGCGCGACTGGTACGCGCATCACGGCGGCTATGGCTACCGTCACTGGTAAGGGCGAATTTTCCGGGGAGTGCACATCATGGATAACTCGTCACGAGCTCGAAGCCCGGCGCGCCGCGCGCGTACGCTGGCTGTAAGCGCCGCGCTGCTGCTGGCGGCCGCCCTCGGCGGCTGTGTCTATGCGCCGCCTTATGGATATGCGCCCGCACCAGCCTACGGCTACGGTTATGCGCCGGCGTATGGATACGCCTACGGTCCTGGTTATTACGCGGCGCCTTCGGTGTCGCTGGGGATTGGTTTCGGCGGAGGCGGAGGTCACTGGCACGGACACTGATGCCGCGGTTTCGCCGGGCGTTCCGAGCGCTTTTCATCAATAGGAACGCCCGTTGCTGCGCCGGTCTTCATCGTTCCGGAGACTGCGCATCATGACCGAGCACACCGCACGCTTGCTGGCGCAACACGCGCATTGCGAGCATTTCATGTTGCCCGAGAACGGCTGGGTGCCGAACAACCGGCGTCTGCCGGTCATGCTCTGGCGCGGCGCAATCGAGCCGCTCGCGCCGGACGGCGCCGGCCGTTTCGAAGCCTTGTTCGCGCAAAACGGCTGGCCGCCGCAATGGCGCGACAGCGTCTTCGACTATCACCACTACCACTCCACCGCGCACGAGGCGCTGGGTATCGCGTCCGGCGATGCCGAGTTGATCCTCGGCGGTCCGCATGGCCGCGTGATCGCGGTCAGTGCGGGCGATGTGCTGGTGTTGCCCGCCGGCACGGGCCATTGCCTGCTCACGTCGGGGCGCCGCTTTCAGGTCGTCGGCGCTTATCCGCCGGGGCAGCAGTGGGACATCCGGCGCGAAGCCCTCGACGAACGGGAGCGCGCCGCCATGGAAGCGCTGCCGTTTCCGTCGAGCGATCCGGTCGCGGGTGAAGACGGGCCGCTGCGGCATCACTGGCACTGAGCGGCAACGGCGCTCAGGCCTTGCTCTGCTTCGAAGTTTCGACGCACCGGCCGCCGATGAACGGCACCCGCGTGACGACGCCGGTCGCGAGCGCCGTCCCGACGAGCACGACCGCGCAGGCCGCCACCATGCCGGCAGACACGTGTTCAGCGAGAAACCACGCGCCCCACAGGATCCCGAAAATCGGAATGACGAAGGTGACCGTGATGGCGCGGGCCGGTCCGGCGACGGCGATCAAATGGAAGAACATCATGTACGCGATGCCGGTACACGCGACGCCCAGTGCGAGCACCGCGCCCCAGGAGTGAATCGATACCGCGCCGGCGGGCCACGAGATCAGCGCGAACGGCAGCAGGACGAGGGTGGCGGCGCTCATCGTCCCGGCGGCGACCGTCAGCGAATCGACGCCCATCAGATGCCGCTTGGTGTAACTCGCGGCGATGCCGTAGCACAGCGTCGCGGCGAGCGCGGCCAGTGCGGCGAGGGCGGTGGCGAGCGGTGACACGGTGGCGACACTGGCGTCGTGCGCGAACATCTGGTCCCACACCAGCGCGAGCACGCCCGCGAAGCCGAGCGCCAGGCCCGCAATGCGCATGCGCGTCAGCCGGTCGCCGAGCCACAGGAACGCGACCAGCGCGCCCCACAGCGGCGTGGTCGCGTTGATGACCGAGGTCACGCCCGCCGACAGGGTCAGCTCGGCATACGCGAACAGGCAGAACGGCAGCGCTGAATTGAGGATGCCGACCACGAGCAGCGGCCACGCGCGCTGGCGCATGGTCGCGAGCGCCGGACGCAGCGTGCCGCGCAGCACCAGCATCAACAGCAGGAACGCCGCACCGATGCCGACGCGCAGCGCCATCAGCGGCGCCACGCCGAAATCGGTGACGCCGACGCGGATGAACAGGAACGAGCCGCCCCACAGCGCGGCAAGCACAAACAGTTGAGCAAGATTGGCGGGATTCATGGCTGGGCGTTGTTATAAGAGTCGATGTGAAGCCATCGTAGCCACGGCGGCGGGGCTGACGTTTCGGCGCGGCGTGAAACGAAACATGCAAGGGAGGGCGTGCCGCGCCGGGTTTCACGCCCGCATCGTAGGCGCGCGCGGGCGGGGCGGCAAACGAGCAATTCTCACCGATATGTGAGAAAAATTGGCAAGGGCGAGGCGCGCTGCCGGGCAGGCGCATCAGCCGATTGCCGTCATCAGGAAACGGTGCGAACCTTGCCGCATAGGTCAGGAAGTACGCTTCTTGCGGCGCCGTGGGCGCCGCCCTCTCAGGAGAGAACCATGGACAATGCAAACGGCAGCCCATCCCCGCTGCAGCCCGGCGAACCGCCGCTGATACGCCACTCGGTGACCACCGCAATGGATGCCGCGCTTGCGCCGGGCGCGGCGCAGGAAAAGGGAGCCAGCGTTATGCCGCTGACGCCGGGCGAAGCGCACAAGCCCAGTCATCACGCGCCGTATCACGTGCACGGCAGCGTGCTCGAAGGCGGCGACAGCCCGGCAGTGCTCGCGCAACCGGCCGCCACCGCGGCGGAGCGGCAGGGCAGCCGCTTCCATCCGTCGCCGCCGGCGGACCGCCGTGCGCGCGACGCCCTGGCCGACGCACAGCAGCGGGTGGCGAAGCACTACCGGCAGGTGAGCGAGGGCACCGACGATTACGTACACGACAATCCATGGAAGTCGATTGCGCTGGCGGCGGCGGGCGGTCTGATCATCGGCTTGCTGGCGGCGCGCTGAATCGCGTGAAAGGCCGGAAAGGCCGGAAAGGCCGCGCCGGATCGCATTTGCGTGACCAAGGCGGGCCTCAAGCTTGCTGAATTGTGGATACGCGCGATGCAATTCATCGCGCGCACGCCACCATGGAAGAACGTTCGTACGACATCTGCACCGAGCGGTGCGAAATCTGGAACCAGCGAACCTCAGCGCTGGCTGGCCCGCGGCGTGTGCTGATCGTGCATTCGGAATCGAATGTCGGCGACTCGTTCGCGTTGCTGCTGGCCATGCGGGGCTACGAAGCCGTGCAGGCCGGCCAGACGCAGAACGCGCTCGTCCTCGCCCGGAAGTGGCGTCCGCAGGTGCTGTTCGTCGATACGCAGGTTGGCGAGCAACATGACCACGCCGTCGCACGGATGATGCGTGCGGCGCTGGCCGAGACCGGAAATGCCGCAGAGCTTCCGTTGATGATCGCGCTGGCGGCGGACGCGTTGCGCGATCCGCGTGACAGTCTGTTCGGCGCAGGCTATGACGGCTTCTGCCGGACGCCGTGTCCGGTCTGGTGGATGTACGACGTGTTGAAGTGTTTCTACGCGCATTGAGCAAGCACTGGGCAAGCACGGGGGAAGGAGCCGGAACCCGCTGACGCGGGCCGCGGGCGCATTCCGGCGAGTGCGGAATGCGCCGCTTGAAAACCTCTGGAAACGACTCCGTCACATGCTCTTGGACGTCTTGAAGTCGTTGGTTTCCAGTTCGACCGATTGACCGTGATTACGCTCGAGCGCACGCCGGGCGGCGTCCTCGATCTGTACGCGTCCTCCTTCGAAGGCGGAAAGAAGGTCATGCGAAGACGTGCCGCTGTTGCCGAAGTGATCGTTGAGCGCATCGAGGGAGACACTGCACCAGACTTCGCGATAGTCCACCTTGGCCTCGAATGCGACACGCGCTGCCGCCACGACATGACGTCGTCCGCTGAACTCAATCGTCATCCTCATCACCTCCTGACATTCGTTGGGAATACGCAGAACGCGCTCGTCGCAGGCGACGCAGGCGCTCCGCTACGACGATGCTCCCGACGGCACGCGACGCACACCGTCTGAGGGCATCATACGCCCGGCCTCGCGGCCCGGCATTTCAACGACCCCTTGCAATGGCCGTGCCCGCATGCGCGCCCGATGCCGGGACTTCTAGCAACACGCGCAACCGCCGCGATGGCGCATGCCGTAACTGCCGGCATCCTCCGCGCCGGAAGCCTGCGCGCCCAAACCCCCGACGCTCGGCGCACCGACGGTCACGCGCGCGGCGATCACGCCGCATGCGGGACAGACGGCGGGATCGTCGCGCTCGGCGATGCGGCGGACGGCTTCGAATGCGCCGCAGGATGCGCATTCGTAATCATAGACAGGCATGGGTGTTCCATTCGGGAAGGGTGGCTTACCAGTCCAGTTTAGCAAGCTGGCGCAAAGCGTTCATCGTCGGTCCGCCGCGTGACCGTACTGATGCGACATGGCGTGGGCACCGCCATTGCTGGCAAGAAGGCGAACGTTCCGCCCAAGGAGACTCCATGAAACACACTACAACGCTGCGTGCAGCGCTGGCCGCTTCGGTGATCGCGGCGGTGCCGCTCGGCGCGCTCGCGCAAACGGAGGCGGCCAGCACCACGATCGCCAACGACCTGCCGCCGGTGGACAAGGCTTTTGTGCAGGCCGCGTCGTCCGCGGGATCCACGGAAATCGATGCGGCGAAGCTCGCGACGAAGCAGTCGCAGGACAAGGACGTCAAGAGTTTCGCGCATCACATGATGGTGGATCACATGAAGCTGGCCATGCAGCTCAAGATGGCCGCGCCGCACGGCGTGACCGTGCCGATGAACAATTCCGACCCGTCCGCGCTCGATTCGCTGAAGGCGCTGCACGGCAAGGAGTTCGACACCGCCTATATCCAGAAGCTCGGCATCCAGGGGCATCAGGAAGCGGTGCAGGTCTTCCAGAAGGAAGCCGCGGAAGGCCAGAACGCGAAGCTGAAGCAGGCCGCACAGAAGGCCCTGCCGACGATCCAGTCGCACCTGAAGATGGCGCAGGATCTGGCGGCCAAGAAGGGCGTGCAGCCGTAACGCGCCACAGCTCGCCTCGAATGCGTGACGCCGCGCCGCTGTCCTAGCGCGCGGCCTTGCGCAGCATGCGCAGGCGCGCCTGCTCGAGCGTTTCGAACTTGCTGTCGGCTTCGTCGTACACCGACACCTTGCCGCGGCCGATGTCGTACACCCATCCCTGAACCTGGATCTTGCCCAGCGCGAGCTGTCCGGCCACCGCCGGATGCGTGCGCAGATGGGTCAGTTGCAGGCGGATGTTCTCTTCCACCATGGCCTGGACGATGCGCTCTTCCTCGAGCTTGCGCGCCATCACCACGCTGCGGGCCGCTTCCGCGTTGCGCAGCCAGGCGTGCACCGTGGGCATCTCTTCGGCGATGGTGGCGCCCGAAGCCAGACCCTTCATCGCGCCGCAATCGGAATGGCCGCAGATCACGATCTGCCGCACGTTGAGCGCGAGCACCGCGTATTCCACCACGGCCGACACGCCCCCCAGCATCTCGCCATAAGCCGGCACGATATTGCCGATGTTGCGGCACACGAACAGCTCGCCGGGACGCGTCTGCGTGATCATCTCCGGCGAGACGCGCGAGTCCGCGCAGGTGATGAACAGCGTGTGCGGCGTCTGGCGGCGCGCGAGGCTCTTGAATAGCGCTTCGCTGTCGGGAAACACGTGGCGGCCGAAATCGTCGACGCCTTGCAGGAGATAGAGGAGATCGGGCGTGTCGGCGCCTTCGCGTTCGTCGTTCTTCGCGGATGTGTCGGGCATGGGAAAACCTTTAGCGGTGCGTGTGCGACGCATCACGCGCGTCGCCTCTGGACGAGAGCTTGCGGACTTTCGGCAGCGGCCGCAAGTCGTCCATTCGGCCAGCACGCATTCGAACGCAAAAAAGCCCGTCTTCCGCCCGTAAATGTTCGCTTAATTCGGTTAATCCGAAGCAAAAGATCCGAAATCACATATTTTTCGACGGCTATCGTTTCGCTAAATTCCTTGCATCGAAAGCAAAAAGTAAGGAAGCGAAATGAAATGCCCCGTCTGTCCCGAAAGTGACCTCCTGATGACTGTCCGTGACGGCATCGAAATCGACTATTGCCCGCAGTGTCGCGGCGTGTGGCTCGACCGTGGCGAACTCGACCAGCTGATCCGGCGCGCCGAGCAGGCGTCGCTTGCCGAGGCGAAGACCGAACGTGAGGAATGGCGCCGCGAGCAGGACCACGGGCGCGAGCGTCGCCCGATACGCGGCGACGGCTACCGTCATGACGATCATCGCTATGTCGATCCCCGCAATGGGCGCGAGCATCCGCGGCGCAAGAAGTCCTTTCTCGGCGAACTGTTCGACTTCGACTGAAAACGCCGCAGTCCATCCCCGCAAGATTACCCCGCACCACCACGGAGAACGTCAATGGCAACGGTCAAGCAGGTCCTCGAAAGCAAACGCGACGCAACGGTTCACACGATCGATGCCGAAGCAAGCGTCCATGAAGCAGTCTTGTTGATGTCGAAGGCGCAGGTCGGCGCGCTGGTGGTCCTGGTGGGCGATGCGGTCTGCGGCGTCGTCACCGAGCGCGACTACGCGCGCAAGGTGATCCTGATGGACCGGGCGTCGCGCACGACCACGGTCTGCCAGATCATGACCGCGCCCGTGCTGTCCGTGCGCCTCGGCACGAGCACCGAAGACTGCATGGCGCTCATGACGCAGCAGCGGATCCGGCATCTGCCGGTGATCGAGGCGGGCAGGCTCGTGGGCATGGTGTCGATCGGCGACATGGTGCGCCAGCTGATCGACGAGCAGCAGTTCGCCATCGACCAGCTCGAGCGCTATGTGCGCGGCCCGCACGACCATACCCCGGCCTGCGCGCTCACGCGCCGCAGCACGATCCCGCAGACTCTCGAGACGCGCTTTTCCTGATCCGCGCGACTGGCTTACAGATCAGGTTGCATCCATGCCGGCGATCGGCTCGACCGGCCGCGCCGGTTCTGCCGGCGGGGCGAAGTCGCGGCGGAAGCGGTTGAGCGCCGAGAGTCCCATCGAGAGGCCCGGATCCAGATAATGGACGATGAGACTGCGGCGCTCGCCGTTCAGGACGTCGAGATTGCAGTGCTGCATCAGAAAGCCGTTGAAGATGAATACGCTGCCGGGCTTGCCCTTGACGCGCGTGCAGATGCCTTGCTTCAGATGCCGTTGCGTGCGTGCGGTGCGGATCGACAGCGGCAGATGACGCTCGCCCCACTGCAGGCTCTTGGTGAAGAGGTTGCCCAGGCGTCCCGGCAGGCGGCGCGGCTTCGAATAGGCGATGAGATCGCCGGCGCGCTCGTCGTCGTCCGCGGATTGCAGCAGGATCACGAACGTCAGCACGTGCGAATCATAGTGACGGCAATGGCTGTTCGCCTCCTGCGCGACGCTGCCCACGCGCAGGCCGAACCACGGACCCATCGCGGCCTTCGCCTGCAAGGTGTTGTCGATCCAGTCGGACGCAAGCCGCACCGATTCGCTTTCCAGTTCCTTGAACTTCGGAATCTCGCGCAGCGTGTGCAGGATGTCCTTGGCGCTGTTGAAGAACTGCTTGTGATCCGGCGTCGCCGCATGGGCGGCGTCGAGCTTCCCCTTGATTTCGGCAAGCAAGGGCTTGGGCACGACCGATTCGAACACGGCGAGCTCTCCCCGGCATGCCCGCAGCAGTGCCGCGTGGTCCTGTTTTTTCATGGCTTCCCCGAAGATGACGACTGGTTGACTGCGATGCATGGTGGACGTGGATGCGTCGGCGTCGCCTGCGCGCCGGACGGCCCGCCTGTCGACGCGTGAGTCCGCCCGTCCGGCGCGGACCGTTGCGGCCGTTCGCCGCGACATGACATGACGGCGCGTGCCGGCGCATGGGCGACGCGCTGCATGGTGGTCTGTCCATGCAGCGGCGCGCGTAACGGCTGCGCGGAAAGGTGTCGCCGGCTGGTCTCGCTCATGGCGGTTTCTTGTTCTTGCTTGTCTTGTTGTGTCGTGCCCGGATCCTTGCCGATCCGTAGCGCTGTCCGTTTTCCGTCCCCCCAAGACTAACCAGTGAGTACATTTCCGGACTTTGTGCGGCAATCCTAACGGCCCGGTTGCAGCGCGAATGTACGACGGCGCACGCGCTCTGCGGCGCCTCGCACGTCGGACTTACCCCGAGCGGTACGACCAATCGATGCCTTTGGCACGCGAGGATCGTCCGGGCAAACGTTCTCCGCGCTCCGCGTTATGAGCGCCAGCCGACACAGCAAACGTTGGCGAGCAGGGGCCGCCCGGCGCTACGTGCGTCCGCGCACGGATGACGAATAAGCATCCGGGTAATTTTCGATCTCAACAAAACGGGCCCGGCCAGGCTCGATACGCACACCGCGACGCTTGAACAGAATCAGAACGCGTTATCACCGGTGCCTGCGGCAAACGACGATCCGAACACGGACATATGACGGGGTATCAATGAACAGGGCAACGCTCGAAGACAAACTCTGGGTGGCGACCTTCATCATCGCGGTGTCGAGCGACGTGCTTTCGGGCGTGATCCGCTATGCGACCTCGATGATCCACCTGGCGCCCGCAACCTATCTGCCCAAGCTGCTGATGCTCGCCTGGGTGCTCCTCATCATCATCAAGCGGCCGAAGGCCAATCACGCGCTCATCGCGCTGTATCTGCTCGCGCAATCCTTCGTGTCGCTGGCGCATGGCGTGGCGCCCGAAGCGGTCGGCTTCTGGGTGTGGACCGTGATGCCGATGCTGTTCGCGCTCACGGCCTCGCCGGGGGCGCTGCAGTTGCTCAACGGCGGCGCGGCGCGAGTGGCTTTCTTCCTGCTGGCCGCGGCCTGCTTCACCGGCCTGCTGCTGAACAGCTTCGCGCCGATGCCGTGGGTCGGGCAGAGCGTTTCGGTGGGCGGGCACAATGTCGCCGTGGCGATGAACTCGTATGTCGGCGTCGCCTCGCGGCTGACCGGCTTCGGCCGCGACAGCGCCTCCACCGGTCTCATGGTCGGCCTCCTGACCACCTGGCTCCTGACGCGCACGCGTTCCAGGCTGCTGCAACTGGCGCTGCTCGGCTGCGCGGGCGCCGCCGTGTACGCCACCACCAACAAGACCGCGCCGGTGGCGATGGTGCTGGTGGTCTGCGCACACTGCTTCTTCGCGACCCCGACCATCAAGCGCGCCTGCCTGTGGGCGATCGGCGTGGCGGTCGGCTTCCCGATCGTGACCTTCCTCGCCACTGCCGCGATCAACCTCGCGGGTTCCAGCTACGTGACGCTGGCCTCGTTCCAGGACCGCATGTGGAACACGTGGCCGCGGCTGATCGAAGGGCTGCTCAAGGACAATCGCATCTGGCTGGGTCTCGGGCCCGGCGGTTTCGGTTCGGCATCGACCTACTATGAAAGCGCCTTCGGCTTCCAGGTTGCCTACGCGGACAACACCGTGCTGTATGCAGTCGCGAGCTTCGGCCTGATCGGCACGGTGGTGCTCGTCTGGGCCCTCGTGCGCCTGATGATGCGCGCCGACGACAACGCCGTGCGCACCTCCTGGGTGATGCTGCTGTACCTGCTGTTCGCCTGCGCCAGCACGGACATCTGCGAGTCGATCGGCTGTCTGCTGTTCCTCGGCGTGACGATCCGCTATCTGCACGTGAGCGTGCCCGAGACGTACAGCCGCCTGAGTCCGATGAGCCCGATGAACCCGCTGAGCCGCATCACGATGCCGGGACAGACGCCCGCTTCCGGCGTGGTGATCGACGAGCACCAGCATCTCGACCCGCGCCTGAATGCGCCGGTGACGGGCTACGGGAGGCATCTGACGTGAGAAGCCTCGGTCCTCGCCTGGCCCGGCGCGTGACGCTGGCCGGCCTCCTTGCGTGCTGCGGCGCCTTGCTGGCGGCATCGCCCGCGCCGACGGTCACGCTCGACGGCGCGGCCGGCTCCGCCGAAGAGCACTATGTCGCGGCGCCGCGCTTCGGCGCGTCGCGGGCGAACACCGGCGTGGCGATCCACCAGATCAGCGATCCGCGTCTGCTCGATGCCGTGAAGGACGTCGGCTTCTCGTTCGTGCGCACCGATCTCTTCTGGGAAGCGGTGCAGGCGCGCGACGGCTGGCACTTCGGCGAGTTCGACGGCCTGGTGTCGAACCTCCAGGCACGCGGCCTGGGCGCGCTCTTCATCCTCGGCTACAAGCACTACATGTTCAGCCCGGACCAGCCGCCCACCACCGCGCCGCAGCTCGCCGCGTTCCGCACGTATGTGGTCCAGTCGGTGTACCGCTACCGCAACGCGCCGGTGCGCTTCGAAGTGTGGAACGAGCAGGACCACAAGGATTACTGGCTCGCGCCGCCATCGCCGCGCGCGTATCGCGCGCTGCTCGAGACGGCGGTGAGCGCCGCGCATCAGGCGAATCCGGACGTGACGATCGCGACCGGCGGCGTGCAGCAGGTGGACCGCGACTTCATCCGCGCGGTGGGCGACATGAGCGCGTCGAAGTCGAAGACCGGCCCGGACGCGGTGAGCGTGCATCCCTACCGGCAGCAGTATCCGGAGACGGTGCTCGACGACTACGCCGCGTTGCGCGAAGACCTCTCGACGTATCAGAAGCGTCCGCAAGTGTGGGCCACCGAATGGTCATACCCGACCTATGCGTACGACTATGTGAAGGACATCGGCAACGGGCATTCGCCGGAAGCGCGGGCCCGCCAGGCGAAGTATGCGGTGCGGCTGTTCCTGATGAACTGGATGGCGCAAGTCGGCCTGACCTCGTATTACGACATGCGCAACGACGGTCGCGATCCGAAGGAGATGGAACACAACTTCGGCCTGCTCGACGCGGACAACGCGAAGCTGCCGGCGTATCACGCGGTGAAGCATCTGTTCGGCTTCACCGCGGGCGTGAAGAGCGCGCGCTACTTCATGGATGACGCCGAGAAGATCGCGGTGCTCAAGTTCGAGACGGGCGGCGCGACGAAGTATGTGGTGTGGTGCTACGGCGCAGGCAACGTGATGAACGTCGATGTCTCGCGCCTGCCGGCCAACGCGGTTATCACGGACATGTACGGCAAGCCGATCACGAGTCGCGGCGTGCTGGCGGTGACTGAAGCGCAGGGTCCGGTGTTCGTCACGGCGGGATCGTGACGCAGGCAACGAGATTGAGTTTGGGTTTGCGGTGGTGTGCGGGGAGGGCGGGGTGCGGACGGGGAAAACGCACCCCTGCCCAGTTGAATCGATTTGGATGCCGTAATGGATTTACCGACGATGGCCAGTCGTAACTGACGTCCTTGGTCTTTACTTCTTTGTTAGGGATATAACATGCTTTCATACAACATGCGCCCCACCATGACGCCAGTTCCGCACCGTGGTGACGGAATCGTGGATCTCTGGCGCAGCGTCGTACGTCACAAGACCTTGCTCGGCGCGGTCACCGGCACCTGCTGCGCGGCGGGTGTACTGTACATCCTGCTGGCGACGCCGCAGTATCGTGCGGAAGCGCTGTTGCGCGTGCAGAGCAAGGCCGGCGTGGCGATCAGCTCGCTGTCGGACGTGTCCGGCTCGATCGCGGCCGAGGGTTCCGCCAACGACGAAAGCGACGTGCTGACCTCGCGCTCGGTCGTGAGCGCGGCGATCGCGCAGACGGGCGCCGAGACGGTCGTGCAGACCGAGAGCCATTTCCCGCTGATCGGCCGCTGGTTCGCGATGCGTCACGCAACTGACCGCGAGCTCGTGCCGGCGCCGTTCGGCCTCGACCAGTACGCGTGGGGCGGCGAGCGCCTGACGCCGGGTGTGTTCAACGTGCCGAAGGCCGCGCTGCAGATGAAGTTTCACATCATCGCGGGCGAGGGCGGCCGCTGGACGCTCTATGACAAGGACGACGCACGCCTGGCTGAAGGCAAGGTCGGCGAAACCGTGCCGTTCCAGGTGACGACGCCCGAAGGCACCGCGCCCGGCGAAGTGCGCATCGACACGCTGCGTGCCCGTCCCGGCGTCGAATTCCAGATCACGAAGTATTCGCAGCAGACCACCTTCGACAACGTGCTGCAACGCCTGCGCACCGCGATTCCGCCGCGTGACTCGGCACTGCGCGATCCGGCGCTGATCCACCTGACCTATCAGGCCGAATCGCCGTTCGAGGCGCAGGCGATGGTCAACGCGATCGTCAAGAACTATCAGGAACGCGACGTCGAGCGCCGCGCCGCGCAGGCGCAGACCAGCCTCGACTTCCTGAAGCAGCGCCTGCCCGCGCTGAAGGCCGATCTCGAACGCGCGGAAAGCCGTCTCAACACGTTCCGCACGCAGACTGGCACGGTCGACATGCAGCAGCAGAACGTCGCGCTGATCACGCGCATGAGCGCCCTCGAGGAACGCCAGACGACGCTGCAGCTCGCGCTCGACGCCGCGCAGCATCGCTATCGTCCGGATTCCGAGCCGTATCAGAGCGCCCTCACGCAGCTGAACCAGGTGAAGCGCGAAATCGGCGAAGCGACCAAGACCGCGACAGCCCTGCCGAGCATCCAGCGGCAATATGTCGAACTGTCGCGCGATGTCGCCGTGACGACGCAGCTCTACACCAGCGTGCTCACCAACGCGCAGCAGCTCGAAGTGGCCGCCGCCAGCACGCCGCCGGGCATGGCCGTGGTGGACTGGGCCATTGCGCCCGAGAAGCAGTCGTGGCCGCGCGCGTGGATCGTGCTGCTCGGCTCGATCTTCGGCGGCCTGTTCCTGAGCACGGTGTCGATCTACGCGATCGCGCTGCATCGCCGTGAACTGCGCAGCCCGGAAGAGATCGATCACTTCTCGCAAGTGCCGCGTCTCGCCGTGATCGCCCGTTCGACTGCGCAGCTGCGTCAGGATGTCCGTGCGCTCACGCATAACGCGGCGCCGGCCCGCCTGCTCGCGATGACGAACCCGACCGACCCGAGCGTCGAAGCCCTGCGTTCGCTGCGCAGCAGCGTGCGGGCGATGCTCTCCGGCGCGCCCCTCGCGAATCATCCGGGCTTCCATGGCCTGCATCCGATGAACCCGCTCAACCCGATGAACCCGATGGCGCTGAGCCACGCAGTCGGTCACACGGGCCACACGACGGCGGTGATGAATCCGGGCTATGTGCTCGAAGCACCGGGCGCTCGCGACAACGGCGGCCGCGTGATCCTGTTCACGGGTCCGACGCAGGGCGTGGGCAAGAGCTTCGTGTCGTCGAACTTCGCTTACCTGCTGGCCGAGACGCGCGCTTCGGTGCTGCTGATCGACGCCGACATGCGCCAGGGCCGCCTGCGTCATCTGAGCGATGACCGCGAGCATCCGGGCCTGGCCGAGGTGCTGGCCGGCACGGCGAAGGTGGAAGACGCGATCAAGCCGCTCGGCGACGGCGGACTCTCGCTGATGGACGCGGGCGCCGAATTCCCGGAAAACCCGGCGGAGCTGCTGACCCGTCCGGCGTTCCAGGAAATGATGACGATGCTGCGCGACATCTACGACTACATCGTGATCGATTCGCCGCCGGTGCTGCCGGTCGCCGACGCACTGTCGATCGCGATGCAGAACTGCGACCTCGTGCTGCTGGTCTCGCGCGCGGATCGTACGGGGGCAAGGCAACTGGAGGAGACGCTGCGCCGTCTGGAGAATGTCGGCGCGAAGGTGGGCGGGCACGTGTTCAACGGCTTCGCACCGGGACGCTACGGTGCACGTGAGGAATACGGCATCCGGACGTCCACGCGGTAATACGTTGTTCAGGGCGGGCGTGCAACTGACAAGCTGACAAGAAAAGCCGCCGCCGTTTCCTGAGCCGGAGTGCTGGGTTGCCAGCCTCCGGCTTTTTCCTTTTTCCTGCGCGCCTCAGGGGCTTGAGTCAGGGCGTATAACCGTCCGTCAGCGTGTTCATGAACGCGATGATGTCGTGGATGTCGTCGTCGGTCATGGCGGGCTTGTCGCCTGGCTTGCGGTCGAAGGGCGCATCGGTGACGTCGATGTTCGCCTGATACTGCGGCGGCAGATCGTCGTATTGCTGCGGCTTGCCCGCTGCGTCCAGCGGATAGATCTTCGCCGGGTCCGCGCTGCGCAGGTTGTAGAAGTTCATCACCTGCTTCAGGTCGTGATACACGCCGTTGTGAAAGAACGCATGGCGCGTCCCGACATTGCGCAGCGTCGGCGTGAGGAACATGCCGCAGTACTGCGTCAGCGTGGCGGCGTCGGAGCGGAAGGGCCCGCACACGCCCATGTCGTAGAACTTCGGGTCGCGGTTGATCGGCAGGTCGCGGTTGCGCGGTACGCCGAGCGCTTCGTATTGCGTGTCGGTGAACAGCGGCGGCAGATGATCGGCGGTCGGCTTGCTCAGATGGCAGCCGGCGCAGTTGGCCTTGTCCGGATCGTTGAACAGGCGCAGGCCATGCAGCTCCGCCTGCGTGAGCCGCGTCTTGCCTTGCAGCCAGTAGTCGTACTTGCTCGTGAAGCGATGGAACGACGGATCCTCGAACTGATAGCGACCCACCGCGAACATGGCTTCATCGACGAGCAGGTCGGGCTGGTTCACGATGCGCTCGCCGAACAGCTGCTTGAACTGGTCGAGGTACGGCGCGTTCATCAGCTTGCGTGCGACTTCGTCGGGACTGTGGTTCGCCATCTCGACGGGGTTCAGCATTGGCCCGAGGGCCTGGTCCTGCAGCGTGCTCGCGCGGCCGTCCCAGAACAGGCCGCCCTGCGGCACCAGCGCGGGCGCGGCGGGCGCGACGCCGGCCGTTTTCGCGGCGCGTTGCGTGCCGGCCGCCGCGGTGGCCAGCTGGTCGAGCGAGACGGGTGCGGCGTCCATGTCGTTCTGGTCGGGGCCGATCGAGAACGGCGCCTGGCGATACAGATAAGCCAGCGACGGCGGCGGCCGGTAACCGGCCTGGGTCATGTGCTCGCCGCCCAGCTGCACCGAAAGATTATTGGGCGGGCCATACGCGTGATCCGGGTTGTGACAGGACGCGCAGGACTGCTTGCCCGATGCCGACAGCGACGCGTCATTGAAGATCTGCTTGCCGAGCAGGGCCACCGCGCTCAGCGGCTGGGTCGGCGGAACGTGCAGCGCCACGGGCTGCGGATTCGCGCCGGTGAGATCCTCGACCAGCGTGCCGACGGACAAGGGCACCCGCTCCGGATAAACGAGCGCATAGGCGGCGAAGGCGGCGCAGGCCGCCGCGGCGATCGCGGCGGACCAGCCGAGCACGCGCGGCAACAGGCGCGGCGCGGCGCCGGCGGAGAGCGAGGGCGGCAAGGCAGGGTTCGGAGAGCTCATGACGATGGAGATGAAGAGAGGCTTGAAAAAAAATCATCGAGCCGGCGCGTCGGGGCGCCGTCTCGAGCCGTGGCGAAAGCGGTTGCGCGCCCCGCCTTCACGTGTCAGATGACGCAAGGCGGAGGGCAGGGCGCACGGCCGTGTTTCAGCTCCCGGCGGGCGCGGCGGCGAGCTTCGTGCCGAGGCTCGGATCGAGGAACACGGTCGAGGCATTGCCCGTGCCGTTCAGGTCGAGCATGCCGCGGATGTCGCCGGCCGTCGCATCGAACGAACCGGCGCCGAGACGCGCGCCGCCGAGCCAGTTGTCCTCGATGAAGCGCACGACCGAAGCCTGCGTGATCGGCGTATGGTCCACGTAGTTGACCTTGGCCCACGGCGAGATCATCAGGAACGGCGTGCGCGTGCCCGGACCGCAACGGCCGTTGACCTGGCCGCCGTTGATGCCGAGCGGCTGCGTCGCGCCCGTGCCGGTGCACTCGCCCTGGCCCGACAACTGGTCCGCGCCCGTGAAGGTGGCCGTGCCGACCTTGGTGACGAGGGACTTGTCGAACGAGGAGAACTTGACCGTCGGCACCACGTGGTCGTACCAGCCATCCGAGTCGTCATAGGCCACCACGACGAGCGTGTCCTTCCAGTCCGGCTGCTGCTGCAGGAAGTTCGTCACCTTCACGACGAAAGCCTGTTCGTCGAGCGGATCGGAATTGCCCGGATGGCCGTCGCTGATGGCGGGCGCCTTCAGGAAGCTCACCGACGGGAAATTGCCTGCCTTCACGGCCGTGAAGAAGTCATCGACGTCGTACTGGTGATGCACCGGCGTCGCGGTGTTGTCGAGCGTCGGCTCGGTGTAGCCGATCATCGCGGTCGTCGTCGGGCGCTGGTGCGTCGGATTGGCCGTCGAGGCATAGTACTGGAACCACGCGTGATGCTGCACGTAGTCGGCGGGCGCGGTGCCGAGCACGTCCGACCACGTCGAACGCGCGCAGCCCGTCGTGCCGTTGGCGTTGACGGTCTGCAGGTTGAAGCCGCCCATGAAGCCGCCCCAGGTGATGCCCGCGCCGTTCAGCAGGTCGCCGATGTTCTTGCCGCCCATCATGCCGGTCGGGCCGGAGGTGGCGCCGAGCGCGGCGGTCGTGCAGACGTCGGTGGTCGGGTCGAGGTCGCCGATCATCGTGAAGCCGCCCTGGCCGTCCGGAATCGCGTTGCCGGTCGTCGCCGACGGGTTCTTCGGGTTCGGCGTGACGGTCACGCCCTGGTTCTGGCCCGAGACCACTTCGATCGCGCCCGGTGTCGACGGGCCGAAGGTGTCGGTCCATGCGTTGTCGTTCATCGCGTAGTTCTGCGCGAGATTCCAGTACGCCGTGACGGTATTGCCGTCGAAATAGCCCAGCACCTGCGCCGACGAACCGAACTGCCCCGTGCTGCCCGTGATGATCGAGCTGGCCGACGTGAAGAGCGGGAACGCGTCCATCTTCAGGTTGTCGTCGGCGAGCTGCTCGGGACCGTAGCTGTGGTTCTGGCTCTTGGTGTTGGCCTGCGAGCGGTCGAGGCGGAACGGCTGCGCGGTGGTGGTCGTCAGCGCGACGTTGCCGACGCTCGGCGGCGTGGTCGTCTGGCCGTTGACCGTGGCGGCGACGATGTTCGGCGAGCCCGGTTGCGCGTTCGGATTGGCGGCGCCGGTGAGTCCCGCGGCGGCCAGCGTGGCGATGTCCGTCTGCGTGCCGGCGGCGGCGGTGAAGCTGGGCTCGCCAGCCACGTTCTTCGCGTTCGGGTAGGTGGCGAAGTAGTGATCGAACGAGACGTTCTCGCCGAAGATCACGACCAGATGCTTGATCGGGGTGGCGGTTTTCAGCGCATCTTGCGCGGAGACGGCGGGCGTGGTGGCTCCGCCCGAATCGTGCGAACTGCCGCAGGCCGCCATGGCCAGCAGCGCCGCGACCGAGATCGCACAGGGAAGGATGGTCTTATAGGACATTCGTTGGGGGCTCCAGATTGCCGCACAGCGCTCCAGGACCGACAGGCTGGAGTGGCTGGTTTATTTTTGAATGGATTTGCAAGCGCGCTTCAAGCCGGGACTTGGAGCACCGGAATTGAAACATTTCAATATGGCGAAGCCGGGACGAATTCCTTACTGGTATTTACATACGGTTTTATTACTTCCTGGTTTCTTTTATTCGCTTCGCCTGATCACATCTGAAAGAATGCGGATAAAAGAAGAGCGGCGTGCAATGCGTCGCTTGGGCTAAGGCGCCGAAGCGCATCCCTGGACGAAGGCGTGGCCAGCGTAATTCTCGGCTTAGTCTCGAGGCCTATCGTGGCGTCTGTGCCCGGCGGCATAGGCGAGATCGAATCGGCAGGGCATTGGAAGACAAACTTTCAATCAGCATCCCGACAAGCAGAAGAATCAATCAGCCGCCCGACCGCGCCTTGCAATTCAACATTCATATTACTTACGAAAGCCTCGCTGCCTCTGCCCGGCGCGAAACCCGACGTGTCACTTCGTCGTGAATCGCATTTATCTCCGTGATCAATCTGAAAGGAATCAGCATGACTCTCAGCGTCGAAATCATCGCCATGGTGCTCGTCGCCGGATTGTTGTGCGGTTTTTTGAATACCGTGGCGTCATCGGGGTCCGCCGTATCTTTGCCCATCCTGATGTCGATCGGTCTTCACGCCGCCACGGCGAATGCCACCAACCGCATTCCGGTGCTCGTCGGCGCGCTCGCGGCGACGGTCGGAATCGCGCGCAAAGGCGTCATCCCGTGGCGCCGCGCGCTCAAGGTCGCCGCGCCGCTCGCGCTCGGCGCGGCCGTCGGCGCGCTGGCGAGCGAGCATCTTCCGGGACATGACCTGCGCAAGGTCATCGTGGGCGCGGTGATCGTCGCGCTGATCCTGATCTTCACCAGGCTCAAGAGACTGCTGAACGCCGCCGGAGACAGCGAGTTCCGTTTCGACGCGAGAACCGTGGCGCTGCTCTTCGTCGTGGGCATCTGGACCGGCTTCATCGTGCTCGACTCGGGAACCTACATGCTCCTCGTGCTGGTGCTCGCGGCGGGACTGACGCTCGTCGAAGCCAACATCGTCAAGAACTTCGCGACGCTCTTCACGACCACCGCCGCCATGCTCGTCTTCATGCAGCACGGCAACATCGACTGGCGCGTCGGCGGAATCATGGGGCTCGGCAGCCTGGCGGGCGGCCTGATCGGCGCGCGCATCGCGGTGTCCGAGCATGCGCGGCGCTGGATCGTCGGCTTGCTGGTGACGGTGATCATCGGCGAGCTGCTGCATCTGGCCATCCCGGCGCACTGGCTCAGCGACGAACTCATTCCCGCCATCAACCTGTATGCGTCGATCCTGACCGGCCGAGCCGGCTCATGACGCCCGAAGGCAAAGTTCGTATGGAATGGTCAGGCCGGACTTTGTCCCGGCGATGTGCGCCTTTGCGTTGCTTCACCCCGTCATAAGCGCTACTCTCGATCCGGTCCTGAACGTCGAACGCGGTTCAACCCGGAGGCAACCGTTTCGTGAAGCGAGCATGGGCTTTCTCATTCGCCGTCGCCCTGAGCGCGGCGCTTGCCGGATGCGGCAAGGGCGGATCGCAGGACGCGACGCAGAACGCGGGCGCATCCGCGAGTCAGGCGCCGGTCCAGCTCGGACCGGTCGCGAGCGGCGTCTCCGCCGCCTCGGGCGCGCAGGAGCATGGCGCGCCGGCCACCATCCCGAAGGCGCAATTGCCCGGCGAAGCCGCCGAGACCTTGCGCCTGGTCCAGTCGGGCGGGCCTTTTCCGTTCGGCGAGGACGGTGTCCTGTTCCGCAACAGCGCGTCATTGCTGCCGCAGCATGCGCGCGGTTACTACCACGCCTATACCGTCCGTACGCCGGGCGCGGCGGACCGGGGCTTGCGCCGGATCGTATGCGGCGGAGCGCGCAAGCAGATTCGCGACTGCTATTACACCGACGATTACTACGCGAGTTTCAAGCGCATCGGAGACTAGGGGAGGGAGCCGGCTTGCGTCAGGCCGGCTTGCTCACGGCCGATTGCTGATAGTTCGCGATGCCGAGCTTGTCGATCAGCCCGATCTGTATTTCCAGCCAGTCGATGTGCTCTTCGGTTGCATCCAGCAACTCGACCAGCAGTTGCCTCGACACAAAATCCCGCACTGACTCGCAATAGACGATTCCGCTCTTGCATTGCGACTGCGCCGCCCGTTCGAGCGCGAGATCGTTTTTCAAGGCGTCGAGCGTCGTCCTGCCGATGTTGAGCGGATGCAGATCCTGCAGATTCGGCTCGCCGTCGAGCATGAGGATCCGTTCGATCAAGCGGTCCGCATGCGTCAGCTCGTCCATCGACTCCGCGTATTCGTGCGCGCCGAGTTCCACCAGTCCCCAGTGTTTGTACAGGCGCCCATGGTGCAGGTACTGATGCACCGCAGTCAGTTCGTTCTTCAGTTCCGCATTCAGAAGCTCGATAACTTTCGGATCGCTTTGCATGATTTTGCTCGCCGGTGACTCGTGTGGAAAGCATATACGCATTCGCTTCATCGCTTCGCCTGCGCATTCGTTCCTGTCCAGCGCCGAATGCGAGGTCATTCACACAAATAAGAATCATTCGCGATAACTCCGAAAAATTGTTATAGTCCAGCCCGAATTGATGGGGAGCGGCCGCGGGGGCAACGGACTTCATCTCTACGGGCGTAGCCGGGTTCATCACGAAGTCAATCTAAAAGGACAGGCCAGACATGCAAGGGCGTCGGGGACGGCAGGCAACGGGTATCGGGCACGGGAAAAAGCAGCGACAGATAGCGTGTGCAGCATGGCTGATGTTCGCCGGCGCGGCGCACGCGCAGGATCCGTCGGCTGTCACGACCAGCGAGCCGCAGTTGAAACCCGTGATCGTGACGGGCGAGCGTGATCATGAAACCGCGACGAGCCATGTCGAAGGCTATGTGGCCAGACAGTCCGCCACAGCCACCAAGACCGACACGCCGATCATCGAAGCGCCGCAGTCCATCTCGGTCATCACGGCCGACCAGATGCAGGCGCAAGGCGTGCAGAACATCGGGCAGGCGCTGCGCTACACGGCGGGCGTCATCGGCGAGCAATTCGGCGGTCTCGACACCACGGTCAACTACTACACCGTGCGCGGCTTCCAGAACACCATGCCGTTCGTCGACGGCCTCTCCACGCAGACCTTCTTCACCGTGCTTTCGCCGTCCTGGGATCCCTACGGCCTCGAGCGCATCGATATACTGCGCGGTCCCGCATCGGTGCTGTACGGGCAGACCGTGCCCGGCGGCATGGTCAACCTCGTCACCAAGCGTCCGACTGCCGAGCCGTTCCACGAGGCCTCGATCGAAGTGGGCAGCCGCGGGCTCGTGGGCGGACAGATCGACGTGAGCGGCCCGGTGAACCGCGACGGTACGCTCCTGTACCGCTTCACCGCGGACGCCAGCAGCGCAAGCACGCAGACGGCGTTCGTGCAGGACAAGCATGTGTTCGTCGCGCCCGCGCTGACCTGGAAGCCGAATGCGGACACGACCTTCACCGTGCTCTCGCATTTCAGCTATCGCGACACGGGCAATCCGAACGCGGATTTGCCGGCGATCGGCACGCTATATCCGAGTCTGTATGGCCGCATCGGCACCGGCACCTTCGACGGCGAGCCGGAATTCAGCCAGTTCAAGCGCACCGAAGCCGCGATCGGCTATGAGCTGGAACATCGCTTCAGCGATATCCTCAAGGTCCGCCAGAACCTGCGCTATCTGCACGCGCATCTTGACCAGAAGACCGTCGGCGACGCCGGGCAGGAAGACGATCTCGCGACCATCGACCGCTATGCGTATGCCGCGAAAGCCAGCGCCGACATCTTCACGATCGACAACAACGCGCAGTTCCGCTTCGGCACCGGACCGGTCGAGCACACGGTGCTGGTCGGCGTGGACTATACGCATTCGGTCGACCGCTGGGCCGAGCGCGATGCCTCCGAGGTGCCGCCGCTCAATCTCTATGCGCCGGTGTATGGCGGCGCGGGCAGTATCGTGTTGCCGGATACGGCGGACTTCAGCCAGAAGGACACGCTGAATCAGGTGGGCGTGTACGCGCAGGATCAGATCCGCTTCGGCAAGCTGGTTGCCACGTTCGGCGTGCGGCAGGACTGGACCAGCACGAAGCAGTTCGACCGGATCGCCGGCGTCAACGCGGCCGACAACGACGCCAACCGCTTCACCTATCGCGCGGGACTCGTCTATCTGTTCGACAGCGGCTTTGCGCCCTATGTGAACTACGCGACGTCGTTCCAGCCGGGACTCGGCATCACGTACGACGGCTCGCCGCTCAAGCCGACGACCGGACAGAGCGTCGAAGTGGGCGTCAAGTATCAGCCGAAGAACCAGAAGAGCTTCGCGATGCTGTCGCTCTACAACATCAAGCAGAAGAACGTGGTCGAGCCGGACTTCGTGCATACCGACGGCAATTTCGTCGACCAGACCGGCGGCGTACGGGTGCGGGGCATCGAGTTGTCGGGCGTGGCGGACCTGGGCGCCGGCCTGAGTCTTACCGCCGCCTACACCTACATGAGCGGCGTCATCACCGACAGCGACGAAGGCTATGCGGGCAATCGCGCGGCCAACGTGCCGCATCACATGGCCAGCCTGTGGCTCGACAAGACGCTGCAGGGCGGCCCGCTCAAGGGCCTGGGCTTCGGCGGGGGCGTGCGCTATATCGGGCCGCAATACGGCGACCAGGCCAACACGCTGAAGCTGTCCTCGACCACGCTGTTCGACGCCGCGATCCATTACGATATCGAGCGCTGGCGCCTGTCGGTCAATGCGCAGAACCTGTTCGACCGCATCTACGTGAATTGCCAGAGCGACACGTATTGCGCTTATGGCTTGCGACGCAGTGTCATCGGGCGAGCCACTTATCAGTGGTAGGCTGGGCGCCCCACATCAGGTTTCCCTGTCATGACCCGGCGATCCAGCGTACGCACGTGGTATCTCGTTCATACCTGGACGAGTCTCGTCTGCACGGCGTTTCTGTTGCTGATCTGCCTGACCGGCTTGCCGCTGGCGTTCTCCGACGAGATCGACGCCTGGCTCGAGCCGCACACCTATGCCGCGCTGCCCGCCGACGCGCCTCGCGCCACGCTGGACCGGCTTGTCGGCATCGGCGAGCGGCTGTTCCCGAAGGAGGTGGTGACCAACGTGTTCATCGACGACGACGAACCGCAGGTCTACGTCTGGATGGCCCCGTCGTTCGACGCATTGACGCGTGACCGGGACGTCGCGCATTTCATCCGCTTCGATGCACGCACGGCGGCGGTGCTGGAGGTGTCGAAGCCGGAGGGCCAGCAGCCTACGCGCTTCATGGGCCTGATGCTGTCCCTGCATCGCGATCTGTTCATGGAGTTGCCCGGCGAGCTGTTCCTGGGAGCGATGGCCGTGCTGTTCGTGATCGCGCTCGTATCGGGCGTCGTGCTGTATGCGCCGTTCATGCGCAAGCTCGCATTCGGCACGATACGGCGCGACCGCAACGCGCGCCTCAAGTGGCTGGACTGGCATAACCTGCTGGGCATTGCGGGCTTCGCGTGGATGCTCGTCGTCGGAGCGACCGGCGTGATGAACGAACTGAGCACGCCGCTCTTCGCCCTCTGGCAGCGCACCGATGTCGAAGCGGCGCTCGCACCCTGGCGAAGCGCGCGGCCGCCGATGCAAGCGGAACTGCGGCCCGTGCAGGAAGCGCTCGACACGGCGCGTCGCGCGACGCCGGACACGGTTTTCACGAGCGTCATGTTTCCGGGCAATCCGTATGGCACGCCGCATCACTATCTGGTGTGGGGCCATGGCACGCGTCACCTGACGTCGAAGCTGTTCGTGCCGGTGCTCGTCGATGCCCGTTCCGGCGCGCTCACGCCGATGCCGCCGATGCCCTGGTATCTGCGCGCGCTCGAAGTGTCGCGGCCGCTGCACTTCGGCGACTACGGCGGGCTGCCTTTGAAGATGCTCTGGACGCTGTTCGATGCGCTCACCATCGCGGTGCTCGTCAGCGGCCTGTATCTGTGGATTGCGCGGCGCAAGACGCGGGATCAGCGGCTGAAGCATCTGATCGCCGTGCACGAGCGTCCTTCCTGCAGGGAATCTGCGCCTGCCATCCCGGACGTGCGACATGAATGACGCCCGCAAGATCTGGACGATACCGCTGCTGCTTGCAGCCCTGACGCTGTTCGGCCTGTTGTCGGCGCTGCTTGGCACGGGCGTATGGCACGCGCTCGCCTGGCTGACGCTGGCGGTTCCGGTGGCGGTCGTGCTGGCGGTTGGGCTGAGGCGGCGGCCTCGATGAGGTCAGCGAGGCTCCGGGCCGCAACCCGGCGCCTCGCGTCATCATCAGAACGCGTCGGTCATGCCCATCGCCGGATCGGAGACCGAATGACGGCCGGTCTCCATGCGCCCCGCGATACGTCGATAGAAGCTGCGGTCCGTGCTGCTGGTGATCTCGAAGTCATACCAGAAGCCGGTTTGCGCAAGATTCCAGAACAGCGCCACCGGCAGCAGGCCGCCCGTGCTGACCGTCCACGTGTGGCCGGGGCCGAGGCTGTCGGTGCGCGGGAACGGCGCGGGTGCGGGCCAGGCGCCGAAGCCGTCGGCCGCGAAGCCGTCGAAGCCCGACGGGCCGCGTCCGAAGCCCGGCAGCGGCAGGCCCGGAAACGCCTGCAGCGCGCCATACACCCGGTTGGACTTCACCGTGAACTGGGCCAGTCCCGCGCCGTCGTTGCGCAGTTGCAGATGCAGGTTGCCGGTCAGCGTGCCATAACCCACGCGAATCTCCAGGTTGCTGCTCCGATGTCCCTTCAGCGCAGACAGATCGCCCTTGAATTCGCGATGCCAGCCATTCGGACCCAGTACCCAGAGATCGTACTTGCCGAGGTCGCCGGAGGCCGGGGTCCAGAGGTCGTCCAGCGTCCTGCCGGGTTCGACGGCGTAGCGCTTCGGCAGGCGGTCCAGATGCAGCTTGTCGTACACGTGGAACACGGCGCCCTGGCGGCCCGTGTTGGCGAACAGCAGCTTGACGCCGCCGCTGGATGCATCGACGTGCGCGCTCGCATGCAGCTCGTACGGCAGCGCGCGCGACGGACGAAAGCCGTTCGCCTGCGCCGGCATGCCGCGAGCGGCGTCCGGCACGATCTGCCCGAGCGCCTGTTGCGTGGCGCGCAGTGCATCGGCGTCGGCCTTGCTCTTTTCGCCGGCGAGCGTCGGCAGCGGCTCGCTGTTCGGCGTCGCGAAATTGAAGGCGGTCGTGAGGTCGCCGTTGATCAGCCGTCGATACGACGAGATGTTGCTTTCCTTGATGCCGAAGCGCGCCTCGAGGAAGCGCAGCACCGAGGTATGGTCGAAGGTCTGTGAGTTGACCCAGCCGCCGCGGCTCCACGGCGAGATGACCCACAGCGGCACGCGCGGACCCGGACCATACGGCTTGCCGTCCGGTGCGGCGGGCTGGCTGTCGGGCGCGGCGCCGGTGTCGGCGCGCGTGACGTAGGGATGCGTGAAGTACTCGACGCCCAGCTCGCTGCCCGAGAGCGTGGTCTTGCCGGCATAGCTGCCGTCACCATTCGGCGACGGCACCGCCGCGGGCGGGACGTGATCGAAGAAGCCATCGTTCTCGTCGAAGTTGACGAGCAGCACGGTCTTGCTCCACACCTCGGGCACGGCGGTCAGCGCGTCGAGGAATTGCTGCACGAACCACGCACCCTGCACCGGGCTCGACGGGCCGGGGTGCTCGGAGTAGACGTCGGTCGGCACGACCCACGACACCTCCGGCAGACGGCCGTTCTTCACGTCGTCGGCGAAGGCTTCGACGAAGGTGCCGTTCGTGTTCGGATCGGCGTCCGTGGTCGGCATCGTGTTCTCATAGACCTTGATGAGCGGCTGGGCCGCGGCATCGGCCGGGTTGTAGACCGGCTCGGCAGCCTGGGTGAGGGAGGTGTTGACCTGGCGTGCCGCCGGCAGCGCCTCGTTGGCCTGGCGGAACTTCCTGAAGCCCAGCAGCGGGTTGCAGCCGTAGGTGTTGATGATGTTCTGGTACACCTTCCAGCTCACGCCGGCTTCTTCGAGACGCTCGGCGGTGGTCTTCCAGTCGAAGTACGCCGACGCCGACGACGCCACGGTGTAGTCGCCGGTGAAGTTGTTCACGAAGGTCTTGCCGTAGGCCGGGCCATTCGTGCCGGTGGAGTGGAACATCCGGTTCGGATGCGTGCCGCCGAGGAACGCGCAGTGGTAGTCGTCGCAGATCGTGAAGGCTTCGGCGAGCGCGCGCTGGAAGGGGATCTCGGCCGTGTCGAAATAGCCCATCGTCTGGTTCTTCTTCGACACCGGCCAGGCCGCCATCCGGCCGCCGTCCCACGCGGCTTGCGTGTCGACCCAGCTGTGCGGCGTGCCGGTGACGCGTTGGGCATTGCCGCGCGTTTCGTCGAGATGGTAGGGCAGGTCGACGTTGCCGCTCGCGTCGAGCTGCTGCCATACGTTGCGGCCGTTCGGCAGCGGGATCGTGAAGCGATCGCCATAACCGCGCACGCCTTTATAGGTGCCGAAGTAATGATCGAACGCGCGGTTTTCCATCATCAGTATCACGACGTGCTTGACGTCCTTGATCGTGCCGCTCTCGTGATGCGCGGGTATCGCGAGCGCGCGGCGGATGCTGGGGGGAAACACGCTGAGCGCGGCGGCTGACAGGCCGGCCGTGGCCGTGCTCTGGAGAAACTTGCGGCGGGAGTTCACGGGGGAAGTGCTCCTTCTCGTTTGGCTGGAGGCAATGAGCGTCGAAACCTTCGATAGCGTTCACCGCAGCCTGTCCGCCCGGCGCACCGGCATGGCTTGTCACGGCCAGGCTGCGTGAGCCGGCCGCGCTCCATGCTCGATGTCGCCCGGGAAGGAGACTGCCTGCCGAGACCCCGCTCGTGGAAGCCCAAGGACGTCGTGTTGCACGTATTGCATGCCCGTAACCGTCAGTACGGTGACTGTCAGCTCCGGGTGACTGAGGAATATAGGGGACAAGTATGACGGAATGGTGTCGATAACGGGATTCGGCGTCGTCCCGTTCAATGCATGGCGCGCGCGGGACGCTGCTTGAAGGTGAACGCGCAGACGAGCATGAAGCCCATCAGGGCGAGGGACGCGCCATAACGGTTCAGTTCGAGTCCGCCCTGGGCCACGGGTTTGTCGAGGAAGTCGCCGAGGACTGCACCCAATGGCCGCGTCAGGATGAACGCGCTCCAGAACAGGAACGTGCGCGACACGCGCGTCGCGTAGAAGGCAATGGCAATGACCACGAGCAATGCGCCGAAGATCAGCGCGGCGCCGGTGTAGCCGAGGCCGGCGTCATCGGCGGTCCAGTCGCCGAGCGCGGTGCCGAGCGTCTGCGAGAACATGATGGTCACCCAGTAGAACATCTCGGCGCGCGGCGATGACACGGTCGCGATCGATACCGATCCCGTCGCGCGATACCAGACCGCGAGCGAGAGCATGAGCAGCGTCAGCAGCAATGCACTGCCGCCGGCGTAACCGATGCCGAGCGAGCGATCGGCGAAGTCCGCGAGCGTGGTGCCGACGGTCGTCGTCGCGACGATCGTGAACCAGTAGAGCGCGGGATGAAAGCGGCGCGCCCTGATCTGCGCGCTGACGGCGACGATGAACACCGCGGCGAAGATGCAGGTGCCCAGCAGGTAGCCGAGTTTCATGGACATGGAGACGGCATCGCCGGCGGTTTCGCCGAGCGTCGTCGCGGCAATCTTGATGAGCCAGAAGCCGAAGGTGACCTCGGGGACCTTGGCCGTGACCGCAGGGTGTTTTTGCATGAGTGCTCCGCTCAGGGACAGGGATGTGTCGTTCATGGAGGAGCAGAGAGCTTAGTGAGCGATCGCTTATGAAAGGCTTAGGGTCGCGTGCGGTCTCGTCAATCCCGTCGCTTGACACCTTCCTTCAAGCCGCATTTCAGATCGGTTTCATGCATGCGTTTTTTCGCTTCAATGCGCATGGCTAAGCTTCCCTTAAGGACGGCAACCTCAAGCTTGTCGGTGACTCGGTGTTCATGCGTTCACGCAACCAAGGTTGCGTCATTCCGGAAGCTTCAAATGAGCCTGCCTCAGCCCGGCGCCATTCGAGCGAATCTCGTCCTCTTCGCGATGTCGGTGGTAGTCACCGAGAGCGGCGCGCTGATCGTGCTGGCGTGCGTCGGACATCCTGGATGGATGGCGGCCATCGCCACCCGGAGCGTCATCCTGTGCCTGTCGGGCATGCTCTGGCGCTTCGTCAGGCACCGTGCGCGCACGGCGTTCGAAGACGCGCGCGACAGCGGGCAGGTGGTCTGGCAGCGCGATGGCGTCAATAGCCGCTTTTGCGTCAGCAAAGCGTGCCGCTCAGGATGGCTCGTGCAACTCCACAGGGAAGCGAGCGGAACAGAAAAGCGGGCGGATAACGTCGTCATTCATTCCTGAGTCTTGTGAAGCACCCAGGTTCCCCGTCCACGCGGGCAGTCCTTACCGGACTGTCTTTTCAACCCGGCGCATGCCGGGTTTTTTTCGTCGTGCGCCGCGTCGATTCCGGGGCGAGACGAGGTCCATGCAAAGTTTGAGCCTAATAAGAATCATTCCCATTATCCCACGAAAATTCTTACGAACACTTAGCCGCAGCTTTCAGTGTTGCGTGGGCAGCCTTGCCGCACAACGGGCGGAGAAATCTTTTTAAAGACCCGTTTACTCCTCGGTTAACAAACATTACACTTCGCGCCGATAGTTAATGCGAAACATTCGCATTAACCAGGTCTATCGCGGCTTCGTTCGCGTCAGTGCGCTTCACGCAATGTGAGGCTTCAATCCTTCACACACAGACACCATGCCCGCTCTGCTCAAGACGCGGACGCGTTTGCTCGCGTCCGTCGGTGCGCTTTATTGCGCCAGTTTCGCGTTGCCTTCCCACGCCCTCGCGCAGGCCGCGCCGGACGCCCCCGAACTCGCGTCATCGACCTCCGCTACGCTGCCCGCCGTCAGGGTGAACGCCAGTGCCGTGCAGTCCGACATGCAGACGAAGGCGCTGCCGTCGTACAAGTTCACCGCGCCTCTGCTCGACACGCCGCGTTCCATCACCGTCATTCCGCAGGAACTGATCCGCGAGACCAACGCGACGACCTTCGCCGACGCCCTCAAGACCGTGCCGGGCATCACCTTCCTCGGCGGCGATGCGGCGGCGAATCCGTCGGCGGACCGGCCGGTGATCCGCGGCTTCGAATCGCGCAATTCGATTTTTGTCGACGGCATCCGCGACTCGGGCGTGCAGAACCGCGAGACTTTCGACATCGAGAACATCACGGTCATCAAGGGTCCGGATTCGGTGTATGCGGGACGCGGCTCGGTCGGCGGTTCCATCGACATCGAAACGAAGATGCCGAAGAACGAGGACTTCATCAACGCGGGACTCGGCATCGGCACGGACGCCTACAAGCGTCTCACGCTGGATGCCAACCACACATTCGGCGACGGCAACGCATTCCGCTTTAACGCAATGGGCTACGACGCCAATCAGGCGGGCCGCAACAACGTGTACAGCAAGCGCTGGGGCGTGGCGCCTTCGGTGGCGTTCGGCCTGAACAGTCCGACGACGGTCACGGTCAGCTACTACCATCTGAACTCGTACGACATGCCGGACTTCAGCGTGCCGTTCCGTTCGACCGGCGGCACGCCGATCAACAGCGACCGCAGCCAGTTCTACGGCTTCAACGATCGCGACTACCGCTACGGCCAGACCGATACGGGCGAAGTGCGCGTCGAGCATCGCTTCAACAACGACCTGAAGCTGCGCAACACGACGATGTTCGGCCGCTCGACGCTCGATTACGTCGCCACCAATCCGCAGTTGCTGAACGCGACCTCGAACATCCTCGGCCTGCAGGCTAAGAGCGGCAAGTACGCGACCAACAGCATCACCAACCAGACCGAACTGACGGGCAAGGCGACGCTGCTCGGCATGCAGCACACGATGACGGGCGGTGTCGAATTCAGTCACGAGCGCAGCCTGTACGAGGGCTATCTCGTGGCGGACAGCGCGGGCAACAACATCCGTTCGAACACGCCGTGCAACGTGCCGTTCAACTGCACGCCGATCAACGCATGGAATCCCGACAACCCGTGGCTCGGCAGCATCCTGCTGAACGGCGACAAGGGCTTCCCCGGCGCGGCGACGCATACGCAGACCAACACGGCATCGGCGTACCTGTTCGACAGCGTGAAGATCACTGACCAGTGGCTCTTCAATGCGGGCGTGCGCTTCGACCGCTTCGACGTCACGGCGACGCAGCAGGGCGCGAAAGACCTGACGAACGATTCGAACCTGTTCAGCTATCAGCTGGGCCTCGTCTACAAGCCACTGCCCTCGGTGAGCCTGTACACGTCGTACGGCACGTCGGCGAACCCGCCGGGCGCGAACTCGGGCCTCGGCGGCGGCACCGACCAGATCACCGCGACCAACCAGGATCTTTCGCCGGAGCGCAGCCGCAACATCGAAGTGGGCGCGAAGTGGGACGTGCTCGACCGGCTCTCGATGAACCTCGCGCTGTTCCAGACCGACAAGACCAACGCACGCGTGAGCGACGGCCTGGGCGGCCTGATCAACGCCGGGCATCAGCGCGTGCGCGGCGTGGAAGTGGGCACGGCGGGGAACATCACGGGCAAGTGGAGCGTGTTCGGCGGCTATTCGTATCTCGACGCGATCACCGTCGATGCCGGCGCGGCCAGCGCGGCCTCATCCGGCCTGCCGATGGTCATGGTCCCGAAGCACAACGTCGCGCTGTGGTCGTTCTATGACGTGCTGCCGAAGCTGAAGATCGGCGCGGGCGCGACCATCGCGAGCAAGACCTATGCGTCGGTCTCGCCGACGGTGCGCAAGTGGACGCCGGGGTATGCGCGCATCGATGCGGTCGCGACGTATCACGTGTCGAAAGCGGTGGACGTGCAGTTGAACGTAAACAACATCTTCGACCGCAAGTACTTCTCGACCGCCTATCCGATCTACGCGACATGGGCGCCGGGCCGCTCGGCCGTGGTCACGGTCAACTTCTATCAGTAAGCGGGAGGGAAGGGGGATCGCCGCGCGCGATCACCCCTCGAGCATGACCGTCCGGCTGAACCCGAACGTGCTGACCCGCGTGATGGGTTCACGCGTCAGGGCAACGCCCCGGAAGCCGCCGGGCATGGGCAGGGTGAGGGCGTGATCGTGGGACATCGCAGCGCTCGCCTGCCCGAGCCGCGCGCGTGCGATTCCGGCGGCCTCGGCCCAGGCCCTGCCGCCGCGCGACGCGTCGTCCGCCACGGGCGCGACCGTCAGGCCCACGCCCACTTCGCACGCCGCGATCACGATGGCGATCCAGATGCCCGCGTAGGCCACATCCACACCCAGCGGCACGTCATGGCCCGCGACCGCGACGCGCTCGAACGGCCCTTCTGTCAGCGCGACTTCCTCGGGCGCACAGGCAAGCATGTGTGACAGCGACAGGCGCAGCGTCGCGCGCGCGATGCTGAAGCGTCGTCCGATCGACGCGCGGGGATGCATGCGCGCGCGTCTGCGTTCCGCGATGGTCAGCCACTGGCCGATGTTCAACGCGGACGCGAAAGGAAAGTCGGTGGAGACGAGCCACACGTAGAGCTCGCCAGGGGCGGGTGGCGCTTGCGCCAGGGTATCGGCCTGCGTCAGATCGTAGTGCCGCCACGCGATGCCGTCGGCCCCGATGTCGAGCGGTTTGACACGCGCGGTCTTCATGCCGGCGCTCCCGTGGCGACATCGGCCACAAGCATTGAATGGTGCTGCGAGCGATGCGCGCCCGTCATGTCGGCCCTCGGACCCAAAATGGCGCATTGTGCGGACGCGGTGCTTATGGGACGCTTAAGGCGCCACTGCGCCGAAGAAAGAGCACTCACCCCCTTACCATCACGGATATCGGGCAGCTAAGCTTCCGGGTCGTGCCAGGGTCGGCACGGCGAATTGGCTGGGGAGGGCAACGTGCGCTTGCTTCTGGTGGAAGACGACGAAATGATCGGAGAGTCCGTGGCCGCCGCGCTGCGCCGCGACAACTACACGGTGGACTGGGCTCAGGACGGCCGGGAAGCCGAGTTGTCGCTCGCCAACGACGTCTACGATCTCGTGCTGCTCGACCTGTCGCTGCCGCGCCGCGACGGCATCGATGTCCTCAATACGTATCGGAGCCGGGGCGGCAACGCGCCGGTGCTGATCATCACGGCGCGCGAGGCCGTGGACGAACGAATCCGCGGCCTCGACGCCGGCGCGGACGACTATCTGCTCAAGCCCTTCGATCTCGCCGAACTCGCCGCACGCATCCGCGCGCTGTTGCGGCGGCGGACCGGGCAGAAGCATCCGGTTTTCTCGCACGGCGAACTGACGCTCGATCCTGCCGCGCACGAGGCCGCAAAAGGCGGCGTGCCGCTCAACCTGGTGCCGCGCGAGTTCGCGCTCCTTCAGTCCCTGATCGAGGAGCCGAAGCGGGTCTTCAAGCGCCGCGAACTCGAAGAAAAGCTGTACGGCTGGGGCGAGGAAGTCGGCAGCAATGCCATCGAGGTCCATGTGCACAGCCTGCGGCGCAAGATCGGCGCGGACGAGATCGTGACGGTACGCGGCGTGGGCTATCGTCTGAAGGGGCTCGGATGACATCGATCCGGCGCTGGCTGCTCGGCTGGCTGATCTGCGGTCTCGGCGCGGCCTGCGCCATCGCGGGCTATGGCATTTTCAGCCTGGCGCAGCTGGAGGCGGGCGAACTCTTCGACTACGAATTGCGCACGATCGCGCTGTCGATGCCGAGCAACGTCGATGACACGCCCGGTGCGCACGGACGCGCGCCGGAGTTGCGCGGCATCGCGGACGACCGGCTCGTGATCGACATCTGGGACGGCTCGGGCAGGCTCGTCTATCACTCGCCGAACGAACCCGAGCTGCCGTTCCTGGGCGACGGCTTTCGTTCAGCGGAGCGCGAGGGCATTCGCTGGCGCGCCTTCGGCCACGCCGAGCGCAACCGCTTCATCCAGGTGGCGCAGCCTTCGAGCGTGCGCGAGGAACTCGCGGCCCGGCTCGCGTCACGCACGCTGATGCCGCTGGCCGTGCTGATCCCGGTGCTGATCGGCATCGTGCTGTTCGTCGTGGCGCGCGGGCTGTCGCCGGTCGGTGCGGTGTCGCGGGCGCTGGCGGCACGCTCGCCCGAGTCGCTCGACCCGATCCGCTTCGACAAGCCGATGCCCGTCGAACTGCATCCGCTCGTGCAGGCATTGAACGATCTGCTCGGGCGCGTGGACGAGGCGTCGGAAGCGCAGCGCGCGTTCATCGCCGACGCGGCCCACGAACTGCGCACGCCGATGACCGCGCTCAAGCTCCAGATCCAGGGCGCGACGAGCGACGGATCGATGCAGGTCGACCCCGTGACCCGGCAGAAGATCGAAGGGCGCCTGAATCGTGTCATCCATCTCGCCCAGCAACTGCTCAGCATGGCGCGCGAGGATGCGGCCCGCGAAGCCGCCATGGCGCCGATGAGCCTGCGCAACCTGTGCGAGGAACGCGTGGGCGACTATTCGCTGCTGGCGGAGGCGAAGTCGCTGGATCTCGGGCTCGAAGTCGATCAGGCGCGCGGCGAGCGGGACGAGTTCATGATCCACGGCGATGTCCACGCGCTGGGCGTCCTGCTGAACAATCTGCTGGACAACGCGGTGCGCCATACGCCGGCGGGCGGGCGTGTCGACGTGATCCTGCGGCGCGAACCCCGGGGGCTCGCGCTGACCGTGCTCGATACCGGCAGCGGCATCCCGGCCGACGAGATCGCGCGCGTGTGCGACCGCTTCTACCGGATTTCAGGGACGGCAGGGCATGGCAGCGGGCTTGGGCTCGCCATCGCGTCACGCGTGGCGCGGCGTCATCATGCAACGCTGGTCGTCGCGAATCGCAGCGACGTGACGGGGCTGTCCGTATCGGTGCAGGGGCTGCGCGAACTCGCCGATGCGCCGCTCGACCTCACGCCCAGACCTGCCGCGCACGCGGCCGAGTGACCGCTGCTTCCGTCGCCATCCCTCGGCGCATCTGCCTGCTAAGCATTTCATAAGCATGCGCGCACTAGGCTCGTGGCCTTGTCCGGTCGACGAGTGTTCAGATGAAGCGCGCACCTTCCCGCTTTGCCCGCGGCCTGCATTCGCCAGGGCCGCACGGTGGCAAGGCATGAGAGTCCTGCTGGTCGAAGACGGGCACAGTGGCGCCGAGCCCGTGCACCACGCGCTGAAGGATTACGGCTACGTCGTGGATCTGGTTCATGACGACAAGACGGCCTTGCTGTCCCTTTCGACGCACGTCTACGACGCCGTTCTGCTCGATGCGGAACGATCTGGCCCGGGCGGGCTGGCCGTGCTGCGCAAGGTGAGACGCGCGGGCGGCCATGTGCCCGTGATCGCGTTGACGGCGCGGGGCGCGGTCGCCGGGCGGATACGCGCGCTGAACGAAGGCGCGGATGACTGTGTCAGCAAGCCGTTCGACATGCTGGAACTCGACGCACGCCTGCACGCACTCATGCGTCGCCTCGGCGCGCACTCTGCGGCGCTGTTGACGAACGGCGTGCTGACCTTGAACCCGGCTACTCGTGAAGCCCGCTCGGACGCGGCGGCGACGCGCCTGTCCGGCCGCGAATTCGCGTTGCTGCAGGCGCTGCTGATGCAGCCCGGCGCCGTGCTGTCACGCGCCGATCTGGAAGACCATATCTATGGCTGGACCGACGAAGTCGAGAGTAATGCCGTCGAGTTCCTGATTCACACGGTCCGCAAGAAGCTGGGCGCCGAGGTCATCAGGAACGTGCGCGGCGTGGGCTGGATGGTGTCGCGGCCAGCGTGATGCAGGCGCCGCAACTCGCACGGCGCCTTCTTCTTCTATTACCCTCGCGGCTTACTGCTTGTACTTCGCCGGCACCTTCGTCAGGTCGATCATGACGATCTCGCCGAAATCCTGCGTCTTTCCGTCGGGCAGGAACTTCTCGCTCGGCGGGAACGGATTCGCGGCCGTGGCCATCGGTACCGTCGCGGGTTCGTCGGTGATGCCGAAGTCCGAATCGTTCGAGATATAGATCTTGGTCGGATCGGCAGGATCGACCGCGATACCCTCGACCTTGTCGTGACCGAAGTACATGCCCTTCGGATCGATGGTGGTGAAGAGCGCCGCATAGTTGAGGAACAGCGACTCCGTGCCGACCGTGATCCCCGCCGCGCCCAGCGCCTGCACGGCGGCCGGGGCATCGGCGGTGCCGGCCAGGTCCTCGATGGTCTTGCCGCCCACTTCGAGCCCGCTGGCCGGATCGTAGCTCACCGCACCGCCCGCGATCGTGGTGCCGATCAGCGGCGATTTCGGACCGACGTCCGTGGCTCGGCTCAGATCGAGCTTCCACAGGTTCTTGTCGGCGCGC
The DNA here is from genome assembly GCF_031451315.1 of Caballeronia sp. LZ032. Classification (NCBI taxonomy): domain Bacteria; kingdom Pseudomonadati; phylum Pseudomonadota; class Betaproteobacteria; order Burkholderiales; family Burkholderiaceae; genus Caballeronia; species Caballeronia sp. LZ032. The sequence goes on along the minus strand of NZ_JARUXP010000001.1, from coordinate 1,525,509 downwards.
GCCTTGCCGCTTGCCGTGCCGTCGACGGTGCCTTCGAAATTGCCGTCGCGTTCGTCCACGATGAAGGTGCCGTCCGGCAGCGCCGTGATCTCGCTGACGGCCTGGCCTTCGGGGTTGCCCGCGCCATTCGTATGCAGGGCATACAGGTATTCGTGCACATCGTTGACCGGATCCGCGAGCGACACCTTCACGACCCGCGTGATCGCGGCCTTGCCCGAGGCAACCGCCGCCACGCCGTTCTTGTCCAGCGGCGACTGCATGATGCCGACGAGATACTTGCCGTCGGCGCTGAGCGTCAGTCCTTCCATGCCCTTGTTGGGCTTGCGCTTCCTGAGCTCGCCGGGCAGCGCCAGATCGTTGCCGGTGCTTGCCTTGGAATAGGGATTGAGGCGGAGGAGTTCCTTGCCGCTGGCATCGAAGTGGACGATGTACGGCCCATATTCGTCCGATACCCAGAAGGTGCCGTCGGCCATCGCGACCAGCCCTTCCGGATCGAGGCCGGCGTTGCTCGTCGGCAGCACGTTGCCGTTCATGTCGTAGATGGTCTCGGCGGTGCTCGCTTCCGGATTCACCCGGCCGTTCATCGGCGTGCCGTCGGCCAGCGACAGGCCGATGACCTTCGCCACGCTCGCCTTGCCGCCCGCCAGCTGGAACAGCGCGATGGCCGGCTGGAACGCTGCGTCAGGCTCGATCTTGTTGCTGCCGTCGGGTGCGGTGACGTTGGGACCGCGATCGGTCATGCCGTAGAAGTAGCCCGGCTGATTGGGCGCGGGCGTCAGTGCGGAGCCGTAGCCGGTGCCGACGATCGGCACGTTGCCCCAGTTCGTATAGGGCGCGATGTTCTGGGTGTAGAGCTGTGTCGCCTGTTTAGCCTGGGCGGCCGGGCTGTCGTCCGCCGATGAATCGTTGCCGCCGCATGCGGCCAGCGCCAACGTCACTGCCAGTGCCACGCACGTCTTGTTGTTGACCATCCCATGCACTCCTTTTCTAGTGTCGTTCTTATGAAAAGGCACAGGGTAGCGACGTGCAGTGGCAGCTTCGTGACCGGGGCATGCTGTCAGGCGTCGGAAGCAGAATGCTAGGTTTTCTTCAGACCAGCATCATTCGTCGAACAACTCATGAGGATGCTTGCTCGCAGCCTTGATGGCCGCCCGGTTCGCGAGCCAGGCCAGCGCGCAGAGCAACGCGCCCGCCGCGCCGTAGGGCGCGAATCCGAAGCGTCCGGACGCGCCGGTGCTCAGCGCGTAAGCGGGCAGCAGAATGCCCGCGGAAAGAAGAAAGTACCGCAGCCAGCGCACAGTCGATGTCCTCCGGTCGCCCGGAAGCGAGTGATTGCCCGGGCGTGGCTCATGCCAGTTGGGTCGCGGTCAGCGTGATGCGGATCGCGGCGAAACGGGCAGAGTAGCAAGTTCCAGTCCCCGTCGGTCCGGCGTGCGCTTGCTGTCGGTGTGCCAGTGTCTCAGTGGGAGATCTCGTCGAGCGTGCGATTGTTCGTGCGCGGACCGAAGAAGCCGATCGCGCCCATCACCATCACCATCGAGCCGCCGATCAGGCCGAACACGCCTTCCACGCCCACATGCCGCAGCGCGAAGGCGATCATGAAGCCCGAGAACATCGCGGAGAGGCGCGACATCGAGTAGACGAAGCCGACAGCCGTGGCGCGGATGCGCGTCGGAAACAACTCGGTCTGGTAGGCGTGATAGCCGACCGAGAGCAGGGTGCCCGACAGCGTGATGAGCACGCCGAGCAGCATCAGCATGGCAGGCGACGACTGCGTCGCGAACAAACTGCCGAAGACCGCAATGCCGAGCGCCGAGAGCACGATCAGCGTCTTGCGTTCGATGCGATCCGCGAAGGCCATCGCAAGCAGCGGCCCGAACGGATTCGACGCCGCGATGACGAACGAGTACATCAGGCTGTGGGTGATGGTCACGCCCTTGGACACCAGCAGCGTGGGCACCCATGACGCGAAGCCGTAGAAACCGATCGCCTGGAACAGGTTGAATACCAGCAAGGTAATGGCGCGGCGGCGGTACGGGCGTTGCCAGATCTCGCCGAAACGCGCCTTGCCGGCGGCGGCGGCCGGTTCGCTGCTGTCATCGGGCGCGGGCAGTGCCTGGCCGTATTGCTGGGCGACCCTGGCTTCGAGCGTACTCAACACGCTGTCGGCTTCGTCGAGACGGCCCTGTTGCGCGAGCCAGCGCGGGCTTTCCGGCACGCGGCGGCGAATCGCCCATACGATCAGCGCGCCCAGTGCGCCAATGATCACGACCCAGCGCCATCCGTCGATACCAAAGGGCGCGCGCGGCACGAGCCACCACGAAAACAGCGCGACGGCCGGCACCGCCGTGTACTGCACGAGATGCACGAAGGCGAATGCACGGCCGCGCAGATGTTTCGGCACGAGTTCGCTGACGTAGGTATCGATCGTCACCAGTTCCACGCCCACGCCGATGCCCGCGATCAGCCGCCACAGGTTGATGGCGGCCGCGCTGTCCTGCCAGGCCATCGCGAACGTGGCGATCGAATACCAGAGCAGCGATACGGTGAAGGTGGTCTTGCGTCCGAAGCGATCGGCGAGGCGCGTGAAACAGAAGGTGCCGATGAACAGGCCCGCGAACGAGGCCGCAACGAAGGCGCCGAGTCCGGAGAAACCGAAGAACGAGGCGGTGGTCGTCGAGTAGAGGCCGCTCTTGACCAGGCCCGGCCCGACGTACGCGGTGAAGAACAGGTCGTAGAACTCGAACCAGCCGCCGATTGACAGCATGAAGACCAGCGCCCATACCGAGCGTGTCGCGGGCAGGCGGTCGATACGCGCGTTGATGCGCAGCGATCCGCCGGCCTCCGTTGGATTGTGCGGCGGGTTGACCCCATCGACGGGCAGGCTGGCCATCTGCATGTTCTCCTTTCCAACTTCAGTGATAGTTCTGTTGTGCAGAACCGTGTTCTGCACAACAGCATGCGTATGGTAGTCGCGCGCCTCCGGAACGAGCGACTAGGGATAACACCAGCAAGCTTGCGTAGGGAGTGGGACGGCGACGGCTCGTCGTGGGGATCCCGCTAGCCGCCGCGATGGGTCGTGTCGTCGCGGTCGAAGCCGGCGATGCTCGCGTCGTAGCGCGCGGACATGCCGCCCAGCGCGGTCGTCGCCTGCTTGGCGCTGAGCAGCAGCGCCTTGAGCGCGGTGTCGATGGTGGCGGCGTCGCCGAATCGGCCCTTCGGTCCGGATACCGTCAGCGCGCCGGCGATCAGGCCGGTTGCATCGAATACCGGCACCGATGCCGACGTGGTCTCCGGATCGCGCTCGCCGTATGACACCGCGAACAATTGATCGCGCACATGATTCCAGCGCGGGTCCGACGCTTCGGTGAATGCCAGCAGCACTTTGCCGGAGGCGCCTTTGTCGATGGCGAATTCCTCGCCCACCCGGATCGCGACGCGTACGCTTCGCGTCGGCTCGACGCGATAGAGGACCAGGCGCTTGTCGCCCTGGCGGACATACAGCGAGGCGGTCTCGCCGAGATCCCGGCTCAGTTGCTGAAGGATGGGCTCGACCACCGGCCCTACCTGGAACGATCGCTGGTAAAGCGTGGCGAGCCGCAGCGGCTGATGTCCGATCGCATACTGCCCGTCGCTCAGCTTGCGTATGAAGCCGCCATGTTCGAGTGCGCCGAGCAGGCGCAGAACCGTGCTCTTGTACAAGCCAGTGCGGCGCGAGAGCTCCGTGAGGGTCAGCCGTTCGTCGGTCGGCCCGTAGGCATTGAGAATCGCAAACGCACGATCCAGGACCGCGACACCGCTGGATGTCTCCGGCGCGTCTTCCGATGGCGCTCCCTTGTCGGGCGCGGCTGTCGTCATTTCTGTTCCTCCCTGGCTATTCCGCCACTTTACAGTTCTGTAGAACAGAACTCAAATTCTGTTTATCTCGATTTAATCGGGTTTACCCATCTGCAACGCGTTCAGAATCACTTCTATAGTTCTTTCCAACAGAACCATGATCTATCAGATAGAACTTAGGAGTGAATCTTGGAACCTTCTACGCCCAGAATCCTGATCAGCGAAGTGGGTCCGCGCGACGGCCTGCAAAGCATCAAGAGCGTCATGCCAACGGCAGCCAAGCTGCGCTGGATCTCCGCGCTGGCAGCCGCCGGTTTGCAGGAGATCGAAGTGGGTTCGTTCGTTCCCGCCAGGCTGCTCCCGCAGATGGCCGACATACGCGAAGTGGTCGCGCATGCGCTGTCGCTGCCGGGGCTGCATGTGGCCGTACTCGTCCCGAACCTGCGCGGCGCGCAGGGCGCCTTCGAAGCGGGCGTTCACAAGCTGACGCTGCCGGTCTCGGTGACCGAGGAACACTCGATGGCGAACATCCGCAAGACGCCGGCGCAGATGATCGAAGAGGTTCGCCAGATCGTCGCATTGCGCGACGCGCAGTATCCGGGCGTGGAGATCGAGGCGGGTGTTTCGGTGGCGTTCGGCTGCACGCTTGCCGGCACGGTCACGGACGACCAGACCATGCGCATGTGCGTCGCGATGGCCAAGTGCGGCGTGGACGAGATCGGTCTCTCCGATACCAGCGGCTACGCGAACCCGGTCCAGGTACGCCGCCTGTTCCGCCGGCTGCAGTCTGAACTGGGCGCGAAGGCGGGCGGCGCGCACTTCCACAACACGCGCGGCCAGGGACTCGCCAACGTGGTCGCCGCGCTCGACGCCGGCGTCACCACGATCGACTCGAGCCAGGCCGGTCTCGGCGGCTGTCCTTATGCGCCGGGCGCGACCGGCAACATCGTCACCGAAGACCTCGCGTTCCTGCTGGAGGCCATGGGCTACAACACCGGCGTGGACATCGACAAGCTGATCGCCGCGCGCGCAATCCTCGCCGAAGCGTTGCCCGAAGAAGCGCTGTATGGACACGTCCAGGATGCCGGACTGCCGAAGGGCTTCGCCTATGCGGACGGACGCGCGCCGAGCGCGCCGCAACCGGAAGGCTGTCTGCTGGGAGCCGCGCAATGAGCGACGTGCAAGCGAATCAAACCCTGCCGTACAGCGGCGTGCGCGTCGTCGAGATGACGCACATGGTGATGGGGCCGACCTGCGGCATGGTGCTCGCGGATCTCGGCGCGGAAGTCATCAAGGTCGAACCGATCTCGGGCGACAGCACGCGCGCGCTGCGCGGCTCGGGCGCGGGCTTCTTCGGCACCTTCAATCGCAACAAGAAGAGCATCGCTGTCGATGTGAAGGACGCGCGCGGCATCGAGATCATGCACAAGCTGGTCGGCAGCGCGGACGTCTTCAGCGAGAACTTCAAGAGCGGCACGATGGACAAGCTGGGCCTCGGATATGCGGCGCTGGGCAAGCTCAATCCGCGGCTCGTCTATGTGTCGCACAAGGGCTTCCTGCCGGGACCGTACGATCACCGCACCGCGCTCGACGAAGTCGTGCAGATGATGGGCGGCCTCGCATACATGACAGGGCCGGAAGGGCGTCCGCTGCGCGCGGGCACGAGCGTCAACGACATCATGGGCGGCATGTTCGGCGCGATCGGCGCGATGGCGGCGCTGGCGCAGCGCGAACGCACGGGACGCGGACAGGAAGTGCAGAGCGCACTGTTCGAGAACAACGTGTTCCTGGTCGCGCAGCACATGATGCAGTACGCGGTGACGGGTCACGCGGCCTCGCCGATGCCCAGCCGCATTTCCGCCTGGGCCGTCTACGACGTGTTCTCCGTCAAGGATGGCGAACAGATTTTCCTGGCGGTCGTGTCCGATACGCAATGGGCGATCTTCTGCGACGCGTTCGGGCTGTCGGCGCTCAAGTCGGACGAGCGCATCGCGACCAACAATCAGCGCGTGCAGGCGCGCGACTGGCTGTTGCCGCAACTTCGCGAGCATATGGAAGCGTTCACGGCGGCGGAGATCAGCGCGGTGTTCGAGCGCTGCGGCTTGCCCTATGCGCCGATCACGAAGCCCCAGGACCTGTTCGACGATCCGCATCTGCTCGCGACCGGCGGACTCGCCGACGTGACCCTGCCCGCCGATGCCAGCGGCGCCGGCCAGGCCGTGTCCACCCGGACCGCGCTGCTGCCCCTGACGCTCGATGGTGAACGGCTGAGCTTGCGTGCAGCGCCGCCGTCGCTGGGGCAGGACACGCGCGCACTGCTCATGCAGCTCGGCTACACGACCGAGGCGCTCAGGCAGTTGACGGAAGCGGGCGTCGTCAAGTGCCAGGAATCGCCCTGAACGGGCCGAAGCACGACACCTCATTGCGCTGCACGAACAGCGCAGCCGACAGGAGACGACCCATGCGATCCCTTTCCTCCAACGTGGTCGCCGACCGTCCCGTCGATGCCACGCTCGAACAACAGGCAGTGAAGAAAGCTGCGTGGCGCTTCGTCCCGCTGCTCGCGCTCGCCTACTTCTTCAACTATCTTGACCGCACCAGCGTGGGCTTTGCCGCGCTGACGATGAATCATGATCTCGGCCTGACGGCCACGCAGTTCGGCTGGGGCGCGGGCATCATGTTCGCGGGCTATTGCGTCTGCGAAGTGCCGAGCAATCTTGCGCTGTATCGCTTCGGCGCGCGGCGCTGGCTTGCGCGCATCATGATCACGTGGGGCTTCTTCGCGGCCGCTACCGCGCTCGCCACCGGTCCCGCCAGTTTCTACGCGATCCGGCTGCTGCTCGGCATCGGCGAGGCGGGCTTCTTTCCCGGCGTGATCTTCTTCCTGGTCGTGTGGTTTCCGGCCAGCTACCGCACGCGCGTGCTCGCCTGGTTCACGGTGTCCACGCCGCTTTCGTCGCTCGTCGGCGCGCCGCTGTCGACCTGGCTGCTCTCGATGGACGGCGTCCTCGGGCTGGCGGGCTGGAAGTGGATGTTCATCGCGGAAGGTCTGCCCGCCTGCGTGCTCGGCTTTCTCGTGCTCCGGATGCTCGTGGATCGTCCCGCCGATGCGAAGTGGCTGTCGCCACAGGAACGCCAGGCCCTGCAGAACGCGTTCGATCGCGAAGGGGCGGCCAGTACCAAAAAGAAGGACTTCGGTGCGGCGCTGAAGGACGCGCGCACGTACATCCTCGCGCTGATTTCGTTCGGCTTCACGATGGGTTCGTACGGCATCGGCATCTGGCTGCCGCAGATGCTCAAGGCCCACGGCATGAGCATGACGGAGACGGGGCTGCTGTCGGCCGTGCCGTACTTCTTTGCGACCATCGCGCTGCTCTGGTGGGCGAGGCGGGTCGACCGGCGCGGCGCGCCCGTCGCGAATCTGGCGGCGGGTCTTTTGATCGGCGCCGCGACGCTCGGCATATCGACGCACTTTCATCAGTTGCTGCCTGCCATGAGCGGAATCACGCTGGCGCTGATCGGAACGATTGCGGGACGCACGATCTTCTATACGCTGCCGAACCGCTTTCTCTCCGGCCAGGCGGCGGCCGGCGGCCTGGCGCTGATCAATTCGATCGGCGCGCTCGGCGGCTTTGCCGGGCCCTATCTCGTCGGCTATCTCAAGGACAGCTTCGGCACGTTCACGGCGGGCATGATCGGCTTGTCGGCGGTGCTGTTCGTCACGACCCTGCTGACGCTCTCGCTCTATGCCTTCAAGTCGGAACGGTGAGGAACGCGCGCATCGTGAGCACGACAGGCAACTACCTTCCCGTTCGCGCTTCGTGGCTCGCCACGGGCACCGAGGCGGCGCTCGAACCGGACATGCCGATCATCGACGCGCACCATCATTTCTATGAGCGCGCCGGATGGACCTATCTTCCCGATGACTATCTCGAGGACATCGGGTCAGGGCACAACCTCACGGCGTCGGTGTACATGCAGGCGCTGACGCGGTATCGAAAAGACGGGCCCGAGGCGATGCGTCCGGTCGGCGAGATCGACTACGTGGTCAAGGCCACCGCGCCCTTGCAGGAAGGCAAGCGGCAGATCGCGAAGGGGATCGTCGGGTATGCGGATCTAAGACGCGGCAGTGCGGTGCGGGACGTGCTAGAAGCTGGATTGGAGGCAGGCGAGGGCCGTCTGCGCGGCGTGCGGCATCTGGTCACCTGGGATGCCGACCCGACGCTCGTGAATCCCATATCGGCCGCTCCGCAAGGCTTGCTGCTCGATGCGGCGTATCGGGCGGGCGTGGCGCAACTGGATGCCCTTGGCCTGTCCTGCGACGCCTGGCTCTTTTTCACCCAACTGCCCGAACTGTTCGATCTGGCGAAGGCGTTTCCTCGCACGCCGTTCATCGTCAATCATTGCGGCGGCATCGTGCGGATTGCCCGTTACGCGGACCCGCGCAAGGAAGTGTTCGACCGGTGGTCCCGTTCCATGCGCGCACTGGCGCAATTGCCCAATGTGTTCGTGAAGCTGGGCGGCCTGGGCATGCGGATCAACGGCTTCGATTTCGAGAAGGGCGCGCGGCCGCCTTCATCCGTTGAATTGGCGGAAACCTGGGCGCCGTGGATGCACACCTGCATCGACGCGTTCGGCGCAGATCGCTGCATGTTCGAAAGCAATTTTCCGGTCGACAAGGGTTCGTATCCCTTCAGCAACGGCTGGAATGCGTTCAAGCGCCTGACCGCTCAGGCCAGCCCATCGGAACGCGAAGCGCTGTTTCGCGGCACCGTGAGCCGCGTGTATCGACTCGATTGACCTTCTGCACGTCCGACGCAGTGCGCCGTTTGAGCCTCGACGGCGTGTTCCGCCGTGAAGACATAACTTTACGTCCTTAATGCAACAATATATCATTGCGACCGCGACGTCACGGCGTGCCCCCGTTCGACGTCAAAATCTTGCCCGCTGTGCGCAACGATATATTGTTGCGTCACCTGCGCGAACGGCATCAAAACGAAATCAAATCCAGAAACCACCGTGAAAAAAGACCTGAAACGCCTGTCGCAACGTGCATTGCGCTTTTCCCCGCTGTCGCTCGCCTGTTTCGCACTCGCGGCGCAAGCCCAGCAGGATGCGGCGACCACGGCAACGTCGGTGCCGGGCGGCGCGCTTGCGCCGGTGTTCGTCACCGCCAATCCGCTCGGCGATACGGATCTCATCGCGCCCGCGACCGCTCTCTACGGCGATGAACTGACGCGCAGGCAGACCAATTCGCTGGGCGAGACGCTCAACGGTCTACCGGGCGTCTCCACAACGACCTACGGACCGATGGTCGGCCGCCCGATCATCCGCGGCATGGACGGCGACCGCATCCGCATTCTGCAGAACGGCGTGGCGGCGTGGGACGCCTCGTCGCTCTCCTACGATCACGCGGTGCCGCAGGAGCCGCTGACCATCGAGCGGGTCGAGATCGTGCGCGGGCCGGCGGCGCTGCTGTACGGCGGCAATGCGATCGGCGGAGTGGTGAATACGATCGACAACCGCATTCCGCGCGAGCCGATCAAGGGCGTGGACGGCGCAGTCGACGCCAGTTACGGCGGCGCCAACAACGCCCGTGCAGGCGAAGCGATGGTCGAAGGCGGCAATGGACAATTCAATTTCCACGTCGATGCCTTCGACCGCGAAACCAGAAAGGAGCGCATTCCGGGCTTCGCGCATTCGGACCGCCAGCGCGCGCTCGATGGCCCCGACGCCGACGAGGCCTATGGCAGCATCCCGAACAGCGATGGCCGCTGGCATGGCGGCGCGGTGGGCACGTCGTACACTTGGGCCGATGGCTACGCGGGCCTGTCCTACAACGGCTACGAAGCGAACTATGGCTCCGTCGCCGAGGACGATGTGCGGCTGCGCATGCATCAGGATCACGTCGCGTTCGCGTCGGAAGTGCGCAACCTTCAGGGACCGTTCTCGCAACTGAAGTTCGACTTCGGCTACACCGACTACGAGCACAAGGAAATCGACAACGGCGAGACCGGCACGACGTTCCGCAACCACGGCTACGAGGCGCGCCTCGAAGCGCGCCACAAGAAGATCGGGCCGCTGGAAGGATCGATCGGCGTGCAGTTCAGCCAGAACACCTTCTCCGCGCTCGGCGACGAAGCGCTCGTGCCGACTACGCAGACCACCAACGTCGCACTGTTCGGTCTCGAGGAATGGAAGGTCACCGACCGCCTCACGCTGAGCGCCGGCGCGCGTTACGAACATGTGAGCCAGGATCCGACCGCGGCGGGCAACGACAAGTTCGCGAGCGCGACCACGCGCGATTTCAACACCGTGAGCGCCTCGCTCGGCGCGCTCTACAAGCTGACGCCCGTATGGTCCGTCGCGGGCGATGTCGCCTACACGGAACGCGCGCCCGCGCTCTACGAACTCTTCGCCAACGGCCCGCATGATGCAACAGGACAGTATCTGATCGGCAATCCGGAGGCGCAGAAGGAGAAGGCGGTGTCGGCGGACCTGTCGCTGCGTTTCGCGAGCGGTCCGAACAAGGGCAGCATCGGCGTCTTCTACAGCCGCTTCCGGAACTACCTCACCGAGTACAACACGGGCCGTCTCGTCGATGACGACGATCAGGTCGTCGCGCCCGGCACCGATGACGCCCTCAACGAAGCGGTGTATCGCGGCGTTCGCGCGGAGTTCTACGGCATCGAATGGGACAGCAAGTGGCGCGTCTTCGAACATGGCGCGCACACGGTCGATTTCTCGCTGGTCGGCGACTACACGCACGCCCGCAACATGGACACCGGTTCGCCGTTGCCGCGCATCTCGCCGCTGCGCGCGACCGTCGCGCTGGACTATGGCTATGGGCCCTTCGGCGCGCGCGCCGAGATGCAGCATGCGTGGGCGCAGCATCGTGTGCCGGAAGACGATCTGCCGACGGCCAGCTACACGAAGCTGGGCGTGATCCTCACCTACAAGTTCCACGTCGGCAGCACGCACTGGCTCGCCTATGTGCGCGGCGACAACCTGACGAATCAGGACATCCGTTACGCCAGTTCGGTCGTGCGCGATATCGCGCCGGAGGGCGGCCGCAGCGTCATGGTCGGCGTGCGCACGACGTTCTGATGCGCGCCGCGCGCCATCCATCAAAGGAGCAAGCATGGACTCAAGACTTCCGGTCACCGTTCTTTCGGGCTTCCTGGGCGCGGGCAAGACGACGCTGCTCAACCACATCCTGAACAACAGGGAAGGGCGGCGCGTCGCGGTCATCGTCAACGACATGAGCGAGGTGAACATCGATGCCGCGCTGGTTCGCAACGGCGGCGCGCAGCTGTCGCGCACCGATGAAAAGCTGGTCGAGATGAGCAACGGCTGCATCTGCTGCACGTTGCGCGAGGACCTGCTGCTGGAGGTGAACCGGCTCGCGAAGGAAGGGCGCTTCGATCAGCTCGTGATCGAATCGACGGGTATCTCCGAGCCGCTGCCGGTCGCGGAGACCTTCACCTTCGCCGATGAAAGCGGCCAGAGCCTGTCCCACGTCGCGCGTCTCGATACCATGGTCACCGTGATCGACGGCTTCAACTTCCTGCGCGACTACAGTTCGCAGGAGAGCCTGCATGCGCGTGGCGAATCGCTGGGCGAGGACGATCACCGCACGGTGGTCGATCTGCTGATCGAGCAAGTGGAGTTCTGCGATGTCATCGTGCTCAACAAGATCGATCTGATCGACGACGAAAGTTGTGAACGCCTGAAAGCGATTCTGCGCGGGCTGAATCCGCGTGCGCGAATCGAAGTGTCGGCGTTCGGCTCCGTGCCGCTCGACCGCGTGCTGGACACGAAGCTGTTCGATTTCGAGGAAGCCGCCGATGCGCCCGGATGGCTCAGGGAGATGCGCGGCGAACACACGCCGGAAACGGAGGAATACGGGATCCGCAGCTTTGCATGGCGCGCACGCCGGCCGATGCATCCGCAGCGGTTCTGGGACCTCGTCAATGGCGAATGGCCGGGCGTCGTGCGTTCGAAGGGCTTTTTCTGGCTCGCCAGCCGGCCGACGTATGCCGGGTCTTGGTCGCAGGCGGGCGCGGTGTGCCGTCACGGTGCGGCGGGATTGTGGTGGGCTGCGGTACCCAAGGAGCACTGGCCGGCTGATCCGGATACCCTTCAGTCGATCGAGAAGGCGTGGCATCCGGAAGTCGGCGATGCGCGGCAGGAGATGGTCCTGATCGGCATTGAGATGGACGAGGCCGGGTTGCGGCAGCGGCTCGATGCCTGCTTGCTGACGGATGCGGAAATGGCTCGAGGACCGGCGGCCTGGCTTCGGTTTGCGGATCCGTTTCCGGCCTGGGGCGGTGCGTCTGAATCCTTGTGATACCGCTGTTCCACGCGGACAGTCGCACTCCCGGGACTGTTCTTGAAGCCCGGCGCTTGCCGGGCTTTTTTTCCGCGGGTTGCGGGCTATTGATCGTCGAAGACGAGCAGAAGGCGGGGGCGTACATCCGGAAAGGCCTCGAGGAAGCGGGGCTATTCGGTCGATGCCGTGAACGACGGCGCGGAAGGCCTCATTCTCGCCACGGAGGAAAACTACGACGTCATCGTGCTCGACGTCATGCTGCCGACCATGGACGGCTGGACCGTCATCAAGAACCTGCGCGAATCGAAGTCCGCGCCCGTGCTCTTTCTCACCGCGCGTGACGACGTGGATGATCGCGTGCGCGGCTTCGAACTTGGCGGCGACGACTATCTCGTCAAGCCGTTTGCCTTCGTCGAACTCCTCGCGCGCGTGCGGGCGCTCGCGCGTCGCGGACCCGCCCGCGAGACCGACCTGATCTCGGTGGCGGACCCTCGGTATCGACGTCATGCGCCGCAAGGTCAGGCGCGCGGGCAAGCGCATCGCGCCCGCTCGCTGACCACGACGCTCGCCGTGTTCGGCATCGTCGGCAGCTTCGTGTACCTGGCGCTGGAGCGTCAGGTGCGCGTGCAGGACGATCTCGACATCGTGCTGGCCGCGCAGCACACGCGCAGGCTCGTCGAGGAACTCTCCGGCTACGCGGATATCGGCCGCTATCAGGAACGCCTGGAAAGCCAGGTGCCCGGCAACAAGCGCTGTCCCTGAAGATCGCGGATCACGCGGGCCACGTGCTCGTGCAGCACAACCTGAGTGCCGCGCTGTCGTCCGTGAAAGGGCCCCTACTTGCCGTGCCGGTCGACGACACCATCAGCGACAGCGCCATCGTTGCCACGAGCACCGCGAACGACGAACCGGTGCGCGCACTGGCCGTCGACGCGCGCCTGAAGGACGGCAGCACGGTGACCATCGTGATACTGCGCAACATGCGCGATCGCTGGCTGTTGCTGGACCGTTACCGCGACAGGCTGCATCCGGCGGGCGTGGCGGGTGTCATGCTCACGTTCGCGATGGGCTTCTTTCTCGTGCGGCGCGCGCTGCGTCCGTTGTCGGAGATGGCGCGCAGTGCGGCCACGGTGACCTTGGAAAACCTGAATACGCGGATTGCGATGGACCGCGTGCCGGCGGAACTGGAGCCGCTGATCGCGGCACTCAATCGCAAGCTGGCGGGGGCGGGAAGCCAGCTTCCAGCGCATGTCGCGATATACCGCCGATCTGGCGCACGACATGCGTACGCCGCTTGCCAACGTGCGCGGCGCGACCGAAGTGGCGCTGGCGCGTCCGCGCTCGGCCGACGAATATCAGACGCTGCTCGCGTCGAATCTCGAAGAGTGCGACCGGCTCTCGCGCATGATCGAGAACGTGCTCTTCCTGGCGCGCGCGGAACATCCGCAGTTCGCGAAGAACATGCGCGTGTTCGACGTCAGGGACGAGCTGCAGCGTATCGCGGGTATTTCGAAGGCCTCGCTGATGACGCCGGCGTGCGCATCGTCGCGACAGGTGCAGGACAGGTGCGCGCCGATGTCGAACTGTTCAGGCGCGCGGTCAGCAATCTGCTGGCCGATGCCGTGCGCCATACGCCGCGCGCTGGCGTCACCACGCTATCCGTCCATGCCGATCGCGTATTCCTTCGCGCGTGCGTGGAGAACGAAGGCGCGCCTATCGATGCAGGCTTGCTCGAACGCATCTTCGACCGCTTCTATCGTGTCGATCCTTCGCGGATGGCGTCCGATGCGACGCCGGGTTCGGCGGGCCTCGGCCTCGCCATCATGCGCAGCATCATGGAGCTGCACGGCGGCCGCGTCCACGCCGAGAGAAATGCGCGCAGCACACGCTTCATCCTGTCCATTCCGCAGACCGGCTTGATATCAATTCCGCAATCGGGTCGTCAGACTCGCATCAACACCCGAATCGCACAATGAATTCGACGTTGCAGCCATGACGGCGCGGCGTCGGAGGGCAGCGTGCAATCCCGCACGCCCTTCCGCACGGATTGAAGAGAGGGCGATGAAAAAGCTCATTCCGCTACCCGCCCGAAGACGGGGTGTCGGCGAATGCCCGCCTGATGTCATGGGCGGCGCAGGCAGCCATCCGTCACAGCGGCATTCTCCACTGCACATTCAGCAAGTGTTCCCGCATGCGTGACCCTGCGGTCACGCCGTCGCGTTCCATCATCGCGCTGACGATCGCTTGATGCTGCAAAGCGAAGTGCCTGCGCGTTTCCTGATCCGCGGTCTTTTCACGCAGGTTCGGCTTCATGCGCATGCTGTTCACCACATCCATCAGCGCGATGATCGAAGGGTTGCGCGTGGCCTGCGCGATCAGCAAATGGAATCGATGATCCCATTGCTGCCACTCCTCGTCATCATTCGCCATCGCATTGCGGCGCGCGCACTTCTCCAGCTCCGCAAGATCCTCTGGACTCGCCTTGCGCGCAGCCAGCTCGACGAAAGCGGGCTCGAGCACAAGCCTCATCTCGGCGATATCCGCGGGACTTGCGCCCGCCCGCAAGCTGCGTAGCGACGCCGTAAATCTCAAGGGGCGCGCGCCGAGATACGTGCCTCGCCCGACCCCGCGCCACACCCGCCCAGCCGCTTCCAACGATGCCAGCGCAGCACGCAGATCGCGCCGGCTGAGCGCAAGCGCTTCAGCGAGCTTGCGCTCAGCCGGCAACACGTCGCCATCCTTCAGGCCGCTTTGCGCAATGTAGTCGAGCAGCATGTCGAGTGCGGGCTTTTCCATGATCGATCCAGATGAACCATTGATTATTGGTTCAAGCGTATCACGAACCTCGTACAGGGTGCCATTTGCGAAGTTTTTAATGGTGAAGTACGCTAAATGCAGTCACAGAAAATCCTCGTAAAAGCGAACCAATAATGATTGGTTCACAGGACGGAACCTGCAAATGGCCTTCACGACACGACCTGAACTCATCGGCACCTTCGGCATGGCCGCATCGACGCACTGGCTCGCGAGCGCCTCCGCGATGGCGGTGCTGGAAAAAGGCGGGAATGCCTTCGACGCCGCCGCTGCCGCCGGCTTCGTGCTGCAGATCGTCGAGCCTCACCTGAACGGACCGGGCGGCGAGTTGCCGGCCATCTTCTACAGCGCGAAAGAGGACCGCGTGCGCGTGCTGTGCGGTCAGGGCGTGACGCCCGCCGCCATGACCATCGGGCGCATGAGAGAACTGGGTCTTACCGTGATGCCCGGCACCGGCCTGTTGCCGGCGGTCGTACCGGGGGCGTTCGGCGGCTGGATGACCATGCTGCGTGACTACGGCCAGTTGCCGCTCGAAGACGTACTGAGCTATGCGATCGGCTACGCGGAGAACGGTTATCCGGTACTGCCGCGCATGGCGTCGTCGATCCTCGCGATCCAGGACTTCTTCAAGAGCGAATGGCATACGTCCGCCGAACAATGGCTGCGCGATGGCGAAGCGCCCAGGCCGAATCATCTGTTCGCGAACCCGGCCATCGCCAACACCTACAAGCGCATCCTGCGCGAAGCCGGCACGCAGCGTGACCGCGCCGAACAGTGCGAGCGGGCGCGGACAGCGTTCTATCGTGGCTTCGTCGCGGATACGATCGACCAGTATTTCCGTTCGACCGATGTGCTCGATACCTCGGGCCAGCGCAATCGCGGCCTGCTCGATGCATCCGATCTCGCGCGCTGGGAAGCGACCTACGAAGACGCGGTCTCGTACGACTATGCCGGCTTCACGGTGCACAAGACCGGGCCATGGGGACAAGGCCCGATGTTCCTGCAACAGCTCGCGCTGCTGAAGGGCTTCGATCTCGCGGGCATGGACCCGCTCGGCCCGGACTTCGTGCATACGGTGATCGAATGCGCGAAGCTTGCCTTCGCCGATCGCGACGTGTACTACGGCGACCCGAACTTCGCGGACGTCCCCATCGACACGCTGCTGAGCGACGCCTACAACGATGCACGCCGCCGCCAGATCGATCCGCAGCGCGCATCGTTCGAATTCCGTCCCGGCCCTTTGTTCGACAGCGAGGTGCGTGCCGCGAAGATTCTCGCCCACGCGGGCCGTCAGCAGCCGGGCGGCTTCGGTCAGGGCGAACCGACCTTCGCGCCGTTGCCCGAGCTGCGCGGCGACACGGTGCATCTGGATGTCGTGGACCGCTGGGGCAACATGGTGTCGGCCACGCCATCGGGCGGCTGGCTGCAGGCATCGCCGGCGGTGCCGGGGCTGGGCTTCAACATCACCACGCGCGGCCAGATGTTCTGGATGGAAGAGGGCTTGCCCTCATCCCTCGGGCCGGGACGCAGGCCACGCACGACGCTCTCGCCCACGCTCGTCACGCGCGGCGGCAAGCCTTACGCCGCGCTCGGCACGCCGGGCGGCGATCAGCAGGATCAATGGTCGTTGCAACTGTTCCTGCGACACGCGCACTTCGCGATGAACCTTCAAGCCGCCGTCGATGCGCCGTCGTTCCAGACCGCGCACTTTCCCGGCTCGTTCTATCCGCGCGAGATCCAGTTGGGGAAGATGTCTGCCGAAGCCAGTTTCCCGCAAGCGACGCTCGACGCGCTGCGGGCGCGCGGCCACGATCTCACGGTGGCCGAACCATGGTCGCTCGGACGCGTGTGCGCGGTCGGCATCCGCAACGGGCTCATGCGCGGCGCGGCCACGCCGCGTCAGATGCAGGCTTACGCCATCGGGCGCTGACCATCAACGGGAAACTCACATCATGTCCGCTGTCGCCGCGCGCCTCGAACGGCTGCCTTTATCCGGCTTTCACCGCAAGCTCCTGATCATCGGCGGCATGGGTTATCTGTTCGACGGCCTCGATTCGTCGTCGCTCGCGTTCCTGCTTCCGGTCGTCAGCAAGCTGTGGAACCTGACCAGTGCGCAGACCGGACTGGTCGCGAGCAGTACCTATATCGGCTACTTCTTCGGCGCGTTTTTGTCGGGCGTGCTCGCGGACGTGATCGGCCGCCGCCGCATCATGATGAGCGCGCTCGCCATCTATTGCGTGGCGTCGCTCGCGAGCGCCACCGCGCAGGACTGGCATACGTTCTTCGCGCTGCGCATCGTCGCGGGCTTCGGCTCGGGCGCGGAGACGGTGGTGATCGCGCCGTTTCTCGCGGAGTTCGTGCCGCGCCGCTATCGCGGCATGTTCTGCGGCGCACTGGTCGGCTTCATGTCGTTCGGCTATCTGAGTTCGTCGATTCTCGGCTATACCGTCGTGCGTAACTTTCCGGACGGCTGGCGTTATCTCGCCGTCATCACCGCGCTGCCCGTGGTGATGCTGCTGTGGTGGCGCCGCACGCTGCCTGAATCGGCGCGCTGGATGGAAAGCCAGGGACGCACCGCCGAAGCCGATAGCGTCGTCGATGAAATCGAAGCCTGGTATGCGCGACGCGGCATCGCGCTTGCACCGCTCTCGTCGGTCAGCGCCATCCCGTCCGCCGCGAAGAGCAGCGGCAGCGCGTGGTTCAATGTGAAGTCGCTGTGGTCGAAGCGGCTTGCGGGCACCACCGCCGTCAGCTGGCTCATGTGGTTCGCGGTGGCCTTCGCGTACTACTCGTTCTTCTCGTGGATTCCCAGCCTGCTGGTCAAGGAAGGACTGACGATGACGAAGAGCTTCGGCTTCTCCATCGCCATCTATGGCGCCCAGATACCGGGTTATTTCTCGGCGGCGTGGCTCAACGAGAAGATCGGCCGCAAGGGCGTGGTCGCGTCCTACATGACGCTTGGCGGCATCGCGGCCATCATGCTGTCGCTGTCGCATACCGGGCCGCAGATCATCGCGGCAGGCATCGCGCTGTCGTTCTTCATGAACGGCGCGTTCGCGGGCGTCTACGCCTACACGCCCGAGATTTTCCCGACTTCCGTCCGGACCACCGGCACGGGTTCGTCGTCGTCCTTCGGGCGCATCGGATCCGTCAGCGCGCCGATTCTGGTCGGCATCGTGTATCCCGCATTCGGCTTCTTCGGCGTATTCGCGATGACCACGGCCGTGCTGCTCGCGGGCGCGTGCGTGGTCTTCTTTCTGGGCATCGAAACGCGCAACCGCTCGCTCGAAGACATTGAAGTCAACGGCGACGTCGACAACGAGGCACGCGAAAGTCTCGCGCGCAGCTAGCAAGTTCCTTCAAAAGACTTCACTTTCATGCGCCCTGTTCAGTCACATGATCTGCAACGCCTCGCGCTCGCCATGCGCGAGCCCGCTCAACCGCTCACGTTGTTCAGAACCGTCGAGGCAGTCGCGGCCGAGACCATCGGCTTCCGTCTGCTCACGATCATGGCTTACGACGCAAGCCGTCACGAAGTGCAACGCCTGCATACCAACATGCCCGACGTCTATCCGGCCGGCGGCCGCAAGAAGAAGCAGGGCACCGCGTGGGCGACGCGGGTGCTCCATGAATTGAGACCTTTTCGCGGCGAAACCGCGCAGGATATCCGCAACGCCTTCGACGATCATTCGGTGATGGCCGACATGGGCCTGGGCTCGATCCTCAACATTCCGATTGCCTATGACGGCGTGTGCGTCGGCACGATGAACCTCACCCACGTCGAACACTGGTACACGAGCGATCACGAAGACGTGGGCCTGCTGCTCGGCGCGTTCCTCGCGCCCGCGCTGATCGCGCACGCGGCGCGCGGCGCGCAAGAGGAGCCGCGCGCATGAACGGCGCAGCGTCTGACCGCCGCCGCTGGCTGATCGTCTTCGCGCTCGGTTATCTCGCGCTGCTGGTGGATGGCGCAGACGTGATGATGTATGGCCTCACGCTCACGCGCATCAAGAGCGAGTTCGGTCTGAGCAACGTCGAGGCGGGCGCGCTCGGCAGCCTGACGCTGGCCGGCATGGCCGTGGGCGGCATACTCGGCGGCTGGGCCAGCGACACGCTTGGCCGCGTGCGCGTGGTGGTGTGGGCGCTCGCGCTGTTCTCGCTCGGCGCGGGCCTGCTTGGGTTCACGCACAGCTTCTGGCAGTTCGCAGCGGTGCGCTTCGTCAGTTCGCTGGGCATCGGCTGCATGGTGCTGGTGAGCACGCTCGTTGCGGAGTATGTGCCGACCGAGCGCCGCTCGTTGATACTCGGCATGCTGCAGACGGGGGTGTCGGCGGGGTATATCGTCGTCATCGCGTTGAGCAACTGGATCCTGCCGCACTACGGCTGGCGCATGTTGTTCTATGTCGCGACGATCCCCGTTCTGCTCGCCCTGGCGATTCACTGGTTCGTGCCCGAGCCGCCGGGCTGGCGCGCGAGCGTATCCCTGCAACGCGCCCCGCGTGAGCGCCGCGCCTGGCGCGAGAACCGCTACTACCTGATCTTCTCGGATCACGAAGCACGCAAGATGTTCGTCCTCTGGGCGCTCGCATCCGTGTTCGCGCTGTCCGGCTTCTACGGCCTCAACAACTGGCTGCCGACCTACCTGGAGCAGGAACTGCACGTGCGCTTCAGTTCGATGGCGGGCTACATGATCGGCACCTATGTGGTGGCATTCATCGGCAAGATCTTCGCGGGCTGGCTCGGCGATGTCTGGAGCCGGCGCGGCATGTATGTGATCGGCTGCATCGGTGCGGCGCTGTTCCTGCCCGTCATCATCTTCCTGCACACGCGCGAGAACATCATGGTCCTGATGCTGTTCTTCGGCTTCCTGTACGGCGTGCCGCTCGGCACGATGGGCGCGTTCATGTCAGAGAGCTTCGCCACGCGCATTCGCGGCACGGCGGTCGGCGGCTCGTATAACGTCGGGCGCTTCTGCTCGGGCGCAGCGCCGGTCCTGATCGGTTATGTCGCGACACAATTCTCGTTCGGCATGGGCTTCCTGCTGGTGGGCGCGGTCTTCTTCCTGAGCGGCGTGTGCACGCTGTTCATTCCCGACCGGCTTTACGACACGAGCGCGCAGGACCCCGCCGACCTGTCCCCGCCGGATCAGCGCGGACGATTGATTGAGGCGCGATCGCCGGATCTCGTTCAGGCCGCGAAACGCTGATACGCCTATTCGGCCTCCGCGCTCCGCAATACATCGAGTGCGGCATCGCATGCGCCGCGCAATAGCTCGCGCATGAGGTCCTGAACATCGGGCGAGCGCGCCACGATGGCGTCGCGGATCTTCGCCGCCATGTCGAACGATGCCCGCATGCGTCCGCCACGCGCCATCGCGATGCGACGCAGGCGCCGCACTGGTCCGATCAGTCCGGCATGGTTGTCCTGCAGAGTGCGGTTATCGGCGATGGTCGTGACGATCGCGTAATAGCGGTCGAGCGCATCGACGTATGCCGACGGGTCGTCCGCATCGACGCTCGCCTGCATGGCTGAGATGACATCTCTGAAGCAACGTTCCCTCCGTTCAGACTGACTTGACCTCGCCGCCATCCATCCGCAATACGCTCCCGGTCATCCACTTGGCAGCAGGCGAGACAAGAAACGCCATCAGTTCCGCCAGTTCTTCGGGCGTGCCATAACGGGCAATACCCGCCGCAGCGGGGAATTGGGCGAGCGCCTGCTCGACGCTCAGACCTTGCAGCGGTGCCCAATGCTCCAGATAAGAACGCCGGCGACCTGTCATGACGGGCCCGGGCAGAACGCTGTTCACTTGCACGCCGTCTGCGATCCCGCGATCCGAAAATGCCTTCGCCAACGCGACGATTGCGGCGTTGATCGTGCCCACTGCTGCATAAGCCGCCTTCGGGAGAAGCGCCGAATTTCCCGACATCAACACCACCGATCCAGATGATGCCTTGAGCGACGGCCAGGCTGCGACCGTGAGTCGGCGAGCGCCATGCAGCTTGAGCTCGAGCCCATCATTCCACTGCTCGTCAGTCATGTCGAACACATCGATCTGTGGCACCGCACCGGCGATATTAAGCAACGCATCGATACGTCCATAGCTCGCCAGCGTTTCGTCGACGATGCCTTGCGCGGCCTCGCGCCGGGCGAGATCGACGTCGAGTACAAGCGTTTGCGCGCCTTGTTCCTGAACTGCTGCCGCGGTCTCTTCCAGATTTGCGCGATTCCGCGCGACGAGGACGATCGAGTCGAAGTCGCGTGCAAGCCGCAAAGCGGTGGCACGTCCGATGCCCTGGCTTGCGCCGGTGACGATGGCTACCTTGTTGCTCATGTTGTCTCTCCAGTTAATGTACGACGACCATCTTTCCATTGGCTTCATTGGCTTCCATCACGCGATGCGCTTCGTGAATCTCATCAAACGAAAACACACGCGAGGGCTTTGCGTTGAACCGACCTGCGGCGACATCTGCGGCAATCGCCTGCAAGGGCACATCCGAGAGCGGAAAACCCGGTGTGCCAAACACAAAGCTGCCGAAGAAAGTCAGATAAACGCCGCTCGACATCTGCAGCAGCGGATTGAAATTGGCGATGGGCGCGAGCCCGCCCAGCCAGCCTGCAAGACATGCGCGACCGCCGCGCCGTAGCATCGCGAGCGAATCGAGAATCGTGCTGTTGCCGACCAGATCGAGCACGGCATCGATCTGCTTCGTTTCCGCAATGCGCCGGCTCAGGTCTGGCCCTTCCAGTTCGACACGCGACACGCGCATCGCTTCGAGCTTCGCAAAGCGAGCGGTATTACGCGTCGTCGCGATCACGTTCGCGCCTGCATTCACCGCGAGATTCACGGCCGCCTGTCCGAACGATGATGTTGCTCCGCGAATGACGACCGTTTCTCCCTTCTTGATGTCGAGGTTGCGAAAAAGCGTTGTCCACGCCGTTGCGTAGGTTTCGGGAATGACAGCGAGCTCCGCCCAGGGCAGGTCGGATTCGATCAGCGCGACGTTCGACACGGGCGCACGCGTGAATTCCGCATAACTGCCGTTGATCGTGCGCCCCAGGCCGCCCATCAACGCAGCCACTTTGGCACCTACCGGAAACTCACCGCCCGGACACGACTTCACAACGCCCACACATTCAATCCCGCTCACCTTGGCTGCTTCGGCCCATTCCCCGCGCCGCATATGCATTTCCGCGTGATTGATGCCGAACGCTTTGATCTCGATGACGACATGCCCTTCCAGTGGCTCTGGCTCGGGGATGTCGGCATATGCAAGGCTGTCGAGGCCGCCGAATTTTTCGAGGACGATGACTCGCATGATGTTCTCCTTGGGTAAGTGACGCGGTGATGTGGTTAAGGGGCGAGCTTCGGCCGATGCTTGCGAAGTACGCCGGAAAGACTCGAAATAGTAACCGTTCAAATCTATTTTAGAAGGTTACTTTTCACGATCGTAACTTGTCAAGATGTTCCTAAGGGGTTACTATTTTTGGCAAGCCCGCTTCGTTGCCGAACTCAAAATATGGAATACCGCTCACTCCCTGCGATCTTCGTTGCCGACGCGACAGGTCTCGACTTCCTGAACTCGATTGCCACGCCGGTCGATGAACCAATTGACTGGATCGCGGACGGCGAAGGATTGTTGTCCTGGCTGGATCAGGCGCGTCTGGTTCCGGGCGACGTGCTTGCGCGCACGCGTTTGCAAATCGCGCCAGCCGAGCTGGACGAGGTCGCCGCGAAGGCTCGCGGCCTGCGCGAATGGTTCAGGCATTTTGTGCAGACGAGAAAGGGGCAGCGGCTAGCAGCCGAAGCGCTGAACGAGCTGGACGCGTTGAACAGCGTGTTGCAGCGCGACGAGAAGCACGGACTGATCGTGGCCGATACGAGCCCGGCAGGCGGGCTCGCCTTCACGATGCAACGCCGGTATTCGACGGCCGAGTCGCTGCTGATGCCGATCGTCGAGGCGCTCGCGAGGCTCGTGTGTGAAGAGGATTTCACCTACGTCAAGGCATGCAAAGGCCCAAAATGCACACTGCTGTTCGCCGATCACACTCACGGTCACGCGCGGCAGTGGTGCAGTATGGCCATTTGCGGAAATCGTGCGAAGGCGGCTGCACACCGCGCGCGGCTCAAGGCCGGTAAGAATGGCTAGCGTGTGTGTCCTGTTCGATAACTCATGTTGAGGAGACGGCATGAATCACATCAAGGCCATTGCGTTCGATCTATACGGGACGTTGTTCGACGTGCACTCGGTCGTCGATCAATGCGACGAGGCGTATCCCGGGCGCGGACGCGAGATCAGCATCATCTGGCGGCAGAAGCAACTCGAATACACCTGGCTGCGCAGCCTGATGGATCGCTACGTGACGTTCGAGCAGGCCACGGAGGATGCCCTGCGCTATGCAACGCGTCATCTGAAGCTGGACCTGAATGATCGAATCCGCACCGCGCTATGCAACGCGTATCTGAAGTTGCAGCCGTTTCCTGAAGTGCCGCACGCGCTGTCACAGTGTCGACAGCGCGGCCTCAAGCTCGCCATCCTGTCGAACGGATCACCGCATTCCATCGCTTCCGTGGTCGACAGCGCGGGGCTGCGCGACTGTTTCGATCATCTGCTGAGCGTCGATCCGGTGCGCATCTACAAGCCCCATGATCGCGCATACGACCTGGCGGAAACGGCGTTCGGCGTTGCACGGGGATCCATCCTTTTTGTTTCGTCGAATGGATGGGACGCGACAGGCGCGCGCTATTTCGGGTTTCCGACCGCGTGGATCAATCGCGGCGACAACACCTTCGAGGAAATGGGCCAGAAGCCGGATTGGACCCTGCGTGGACTCGACGATCTGTCGGCGGTCCTGGATAACCGCGGGTAGTCGCGGGTAGTCGCGGGTGGGCGCGGGTGGGCGCTACGCAGGCGCGAAGCCTTGCTGACGCCCACCGGGCGCGGGATGAAAACGCCGTTCGCAGTTCCGGGCCTTGGCTATCGCGAGGTTGCCGCATCGAGGCGGCGAAGCTGCGCGTCGAGCCTCGATGCGCGCGCCGGGTCCGCGCCCTATGCCGGGAAACGAGCGAATCCGCGTCGCCTTCACGTACGACGTCTTGGTCAATTCAGATCCCAGACGAAGTATTAGTTACCTCGCCTCCGGTCAAGCTGCGCCGGATTGGCGCTGAACGGCGTAAGAAATGCATGCAGGCTCGCAGGGAAAGAAGCGGGGGGCACCAGTAGAAGCGAACCCCGGCGTTTTTCATCTGATAGCAAGGTGATCCCACGCCGGATGAACTCGGCCGCTTTTCCCAGGGCACAGTCGTTGCTCAAGATGAGGTACTTGAGAAACGCCCTTATGAACCTCCTCCTCGATCCCGCCAGGCTGGCCGCCCTGGAAAATTTGCGCATTCTCGACACGCCTGTCGATCGGCATTTCGACGCTTTGACGCGTCTGACCGCGCACGCGCTCCGTGTGCCGCAAGCCTTCATCAATTTCGTCGACGAGGCCCGTACGTGGTGCAAGTCGGCTTGGGGCAGTGTGCGAAAGGCCGTTGCTCACGCCGAATCGCTCTGTGCGCTGGCGCTTCTCGACGGCGAGAACATCGTGGTGTTCGATGCGACGCGTGACGACGGTGTTCGCGCGCACCCTGAGTTCGTCGGCGCGGAAGGCACCGTGTTCTACATGGCATTTGTGCTGAGAACGCCTGAAGGCTTGCCGCTCGGCACGCTCTGTGTCAAGGATCGCGTGTCGCGTGATTTCCTGGTGCACGAGATGGAATTGCTGCAGATGCTAGGGGAGCAGGCCGCTCTGCTCTTGCAGAAGACGCGGCAGGTCGAGGTGACCATCGAGAACGCTCAGCGCAGCCGCGATCAGTTTCTGGCAATGCTCGCGCACGAACTGCGTGCCCCGATGTCGCCGATTCTGACTGCTGTTCAGGTGCTTGGCCGCAGTGAGATCTCCACGCAGCAGCGAAATTGGGCAAAAAGGCTGATCAGCCGGCACGTTCGACACATGGGTCAGATTGTCGAGCATCTTCTTTCCGCCTCATTGGTCTCGCTTGGCGCCATCAAGCTTGAACTGGAGCCGGTGGCTGTCGACGATCTTGTCGATCAGGCGCTCGAAATGACAGAGGGAATTCTGGGGCAGCGGCAGCATCGCGTCACCCGCTCGTCGATCGATCATCCCTGGGTGCTCGCGGACCGTGTCCAGTGTCCGCTCATCATCGCCAACCTTGTGATGAATGCCGCGAAGTACACGCCGGAACATGGCCTCGTCGATATTCATATCGAAGGTAACGGCGAATGGGTAACGTTGTGCGTGACCGACACCGGTATCGGGATTGCCGCGTCTGATATGGACGAGATTTTCCAGGTGTTCGGGCAGAGCGATCGATCGCTCGACCGGGCGCACGGCGGACTGGGACTGGGCCTGCCACTTTCCCGGCGGCTGACGGAGTGGCACGGCGGATCACTGCACGCGCGCAGCGAGGGATTAGGGAAGGGGAGCGAGTTTTTGCTCATGCTCAAGCAAGCCACGCCGATTGCTGAAAGCCCTAAGCAGGAGATTGAAGAGCACGCTGCTGCGGTACTCGACATCATCGTCGTTGACGACAGCGTCGATACGGCGGATGCCTTGGCAATCTACTTCCGGACGTCGGGCCACACGGTGCGCACCGCTTACCGTGCGCACGACGCTATCAGGATGGTGCAGGAGCGCGCGCCCGACGTACTGCTGAGCGACATTGGCCTGCCAGAAATCGATGGGTATGCGCTGGTCCGACAACTCCGCGCACTCCCATCCGGCGCGGACATCTGCGCGATCGCGGTGACGGGGTATGGCAGCACGCAAGACAAGCAGACTGCATTGGCCGCTGGATTCAACAAGCATTTTTCCAAGCCCGTTGATCTTGCCCAGCTCGATGTTGTGTTCAACGATGTAAGCCGCAAGCGAGTTTCACGATGACCTGGGGCATGCGCGGACATGGCGCATCCAGCAGATGGGCCGATCACGGCGACGCGAACGAAGACGAGGCCGCAATGCTTTTCCTGTTTGTTGAAGATGACGAGAACGTGGCCAAGGCGTTCGCAGAACTCGCCGCATCACTTGGGCATCGTGCAGAAGTCGCGCATTCAGGCGGCGAAGCATTGCGCATGACTGGCCGTACGCGTTACGACACGGTGTTTATGGATATTGGCTTGCCCGACATCGATGGGCGCAAGTTGTGTGGCTACATTCGCTCTGCCGGCGCGTCAAACGAAGCCTGCATCGTTGCGGTGACCGGACACCCGGATTTTCGTGAAGAGGCGAATGCTGGCGCATTTGACGGCTATCTTCCCAAGCCCATATCAGCTTCAGACCTGGCGGAACTTATCGCGCGCTGTTGAATGGCGAGCCCTTTTGCACATCTGTCGCCGGGACCGACATATCACAGCATGGTGTGATGGCTGTTCCGGTTGGGGCCACGTTAGTTGGCTCACTCACTAAACATCGGGGAAGGATCATGAACAAGCAAATCAGCAACGATTCCGTATCGAACGAGGATCTACGGGATCAAGAAGACCGGTCGAATGCCGCGGCCGAGCAGGAAAAGGACAGATCTGCCCGAGATGCGCTCGAAGCAGGCGACAAAGAGAAGATCGACAAAACCCTCGACGATCTTCACGTTTCAACGACGGACTCGGGCGAAGATCAGACCTCGAAGCCGGATACCGAGGGTTCAACTTCGTCCAGTAAAAACCTGGACGAGCAGGGCGATTAATGGTCGAGGGGCCGGCTTGTAGACGCGAGCCAGTCCGTTCGTCCCGTGGCCGCAGGTATCATCGCTGGCAGGAAGCAGAAACAGCCGGCCGTTGTTCACAAGCCGCATCGCGCCCACCATCGAGACTGTCTCCGGCGGGTCGCGTTCATCATCGGCGGTGTTGATGGCAAGGACCGCAGCCTTTACGTTTCGCAAGCCCGGTGCAGGAATCGTCGAGCGCGGCTGACGCGCACGGCCACGCTCCGGCGAGAACACCTCATCTGCGAGGCATACTGCCGGAGGTCACTTCGTTTCCGGCACGGAACGGCCTTCGTTGAGCGTCTCCAGAAGACGCTACCGCCGCCGCTCCAGATTGGTGATCTGCTTTTCGATAGAGCGCAAGCGCTCTCGATGCAATGCCTCGGTTTCGGGGCAGGCAGCCGCGCCTTCGATCAAACGCATGCGGTCCGGAAATGAGCGAATGTCGGCAAGGCTGAATCCCGTGGCGATCAGGCGCTGTATCGGCGTAACCTGTGCGATCGCCGCATAAGGAAAGGCACGATAACCATTGCTCGCACGCACCGAAGCGACGAGTCCATGTTCGTCGTAATGGCGAATGGAACGCACGCTCGCGCCGGTTGCGCGTGCTAATTCGCGAACGCTGCGCTGTATCCTTGGCCGCGTCGATGGTGACGTTCGCGCCCAGGCCGACGAGGTCTTTCGCCTATTTCCTCAACAGCTGGCTTCCTGTCATGGTGAGGGGCAATCATTTTTCGATGAGCGACGCCGCCGTGGTCGCCGCGATGATGCAGGTCGGGGGCACGCTCGGAAACATCGTTATCGGATGGGAGATGGATCGCCTCGAGGCTCACACGGTGATGATGGTCACGCTCGTCGCCGCAGGCATTTTTGCGGTTGTTCTGGCGAAGATGACTTTTGAGCTTTCGGGTTTGATGACGATGGTTCCAGCTCTTCATGTTCCTGACGCTACCCATCGGCGTTGCAACCCTTGCCGTTCTTGTGGTCGGCCGGCGCGACGATATGCTCATGCCGACGGTGGCGGCGCGCCAGGCCGAGGCAAAGTGATGGATGCAGCCTGCCTCTGGTTCGGATGCTGGCTGGCATTGCAAGGTGTGGTGCGTTGATCGCGGACTGCGGATGCACCGTCAGGGGCATCCAGCGCACCACGAAGGGTTGCGGCCGACCTGAAATGGATCACATCTTTTCAGCCAACCAGGCGTCCTGTCGTTTAACCGCTTGATTCAAAGGAACTACCATTTCTCTGGCATAGACCGTGCATAACGAGTTCAATCTTGTATTCAAGAATGAACTCATGAAGCCGAAAATCGATGTTCCAGTTACGGTTCGCGCGCTTCTCGATGCTTACCAGAGCGGTGAGACCAATCCGCTGGACGTCGTCGCGGCGACGCTTGCCCGGATCGGAACCAGTGAACGCCCAGAAGCGTGGACGCTCGTCGTCCCGGCGACCGACCTCGAAGCCGTCGCGGCCACTCTCATGCGCGAACAGGCCGAGCACGGTCCTGCGATCTTCACGCGTAAGCCGCTCTTCGGCGTGCCGTTCGCGGTCAAGGACAATATCGACATCGCCGGCTTGCCGACGACGGCCGCATGCCCCGCGTTCGCCTATACGCCGGAGCAGACCGCGTTCGCGGTGCAGCGTCTGATCGACGCAGGCGCGATCCTCGTTGGCAAGACCAATCTCGATCAATTCGCCACCGGACTTGTCGGCACCCGTTCGCCTTACGGCGCTGTACGGCAGGTCGACCACCCGGCTCACGTGTCCGGCGGATCGAGTTCCGGCTCGGCCGTCGCGGTCGCGCAGGGCATCGCGGCGTTCTCGCTGGGCACCGACACCGCCGGCTCGGGCCGTGTGCCTGCCGGCTTCAACGGCATTGTCGGACTGAAACCGACGCTCGGTCTCGTCAGCAAGCGCGGCGTCGTGCCGGCATGCAGGAGCCTGGATACGCTGTCGATTTTCGCTCACGACGTTGCAGATGCCTGGCTCGTGTTGCAACAGATGGCCGCGTTCGATGCGCTCGACGGCTACTCGCGCCGCATCGCCACGCACGGCGTACCGCCGGCTCCGCCGCGCGTGGCGATTCCCGACCGCCTCGAGTTCTTCGGCGACACGCTCGCCGCCGACGCGTTCGCAGCCACGCTCGATGTCATCCGCACGCATCTGCATCTCACGCCCACGACGTTTCCCTTCGTGCCGATGCAGCGTGCCGCCGCGCTGCTCTACGACGGCCCGTGGGTGGCGGAGCGACGCGCGGCGCTCGGCGGGTTCTTCACCTCGAATCGCGCGGACATTGACCCGACGGTCGCGAAAGTCATCGGCCGGGCAGAGGCATTCTCCGCCGCCGACGCGTTCAGCGGCCAATACGAACTCGCGCTGCTCAAGCGCGAGACCGAAGCCCTGTTCGCGATCACCGACGTGCTGATCGTCCCGACGACGCCGACGCATCCCACCATCGCGCAGGTGCAGGCGAATCCGGTGGAAGTGAACAGCCGACTGGGCGTCTATACGAACTTTGTCAATCTGCTGGACCTCTGTGCGCTGGCGGTGCCGTGCCTGCCGCGCGCCGACGGCTTGCCCGCAGGCATCACGTTGATTGGACCCGCGGGAGCGGACCAGCGGCTCGCCGCCCTCGGCGCGCAGATCCAGGCGCTGTTCGATGCAGACCTGACCGACGGCGCCATCGAAGCCCTGCCGCTGCAGGAACCGTCCGTGACGCTCGCCGTGGTCGGCGCGCATTTGCGCGGCATGCCGCTCGAATGGCAGATGCATCAGGCAGGCGGGCGCTTCATTGAAGAGAACACGACCTCGGCGGACTACCGGCTCTTTGCGCTCGCCAGCACGCAGCCGCCCAAACCAGGCCTCGTGCATGCCCAGGAACAGGGGGGCGCCATCGCCATCGAGTTGTGGGAGATGCCGCTGCGCCACTTCGGCGCATTCGTCGCGGCGATTCCCGCGCCGCTCGGCATCGGCACGATCACGACCGGCGACGGTCGCGCCGTGAAGGGCTTCATCTGCGAACCCGGCGCAGTCGCGCCCGCAAGCGGCGCACGCGACATCACTTCTTTCGGCGGCTGGCGCGCGTACCGGCAGAGCCTGGCCGTTTCATCCAACGATCAACCCACACAGGAAGCCACATCATGACCAATCGCCGCCAATTCATTCAGGGCGCCGGCGCGCTCGTGCTCGGCAGCGCATTGCCGTTCGATCTCGCCTTCGGCGCGAGCAATCTGACCGTGGGCGTGATCTATGTCGGTGCGAAGGGCGACTATGGCTACAACCAGGCGCAGGCGCAGGCCGCCGCGATCATCAAGAAGCTGCCCGGCGTGAAAGTGGTCGAGGAGGAGAACGTGCCCGAGACGGTTGCCGTGCAGAAGACCATGGAAGCCATGATCGAGCAGGATGGCGCCACGCTCATTTTCGCGACCTCGTTCGGCTACTTCGATCCCCACGTGCTCAAGATGGCCGCCAAGTATCCGAAGGTGCGCTTCGCGCATTGCGGCGGCTTGTGGAAGCAGGGCAACCCGCCGAACATCGCGAGCTACTTCGGCTATATCGACGAATGCCAGTACCTGAACGGCGTCGTTGCCGGACACGCGAGCAAGAGCAAGAAACTTGGCTTCGTCGCCGCCAAGCCGATTCCGCAAGTGCTGCGCAACATCAACGCCTTTACGCTCGGCGCGCAGTCGGTCGACCCGTCCATCAGCACGCACGTCATCTTCACCGGCGACTGGTCGATGCCGGTGAAGGAAGCCGAGGCCGCCAACAGCCTCGTCGATCAGGGATGCGACGTGCTGACGTGCCACGTCGATGGTCCGAAAGTCGTGATCGAAACCGCGGAGAAGCGCGGCGCAATGAGCTGTGGTTATCACGCGAGCCAGGCCGCGCTGGCGCCGAAGGGCTATCTCACCGGCGCGGAATGGGACTGGGCGACGCCCTTCAAGGAAGTGGTCGGCGATGCCCAGGCTGGCAAGCCGCAACCCAACATTTTGCGCGGCGGGCTGAAGGAAGGCTTCGTCAGGATGTCGCCGTACGGCCCGAAGGTCACGTCCGATGCGAAGGCAGGCGCCGACGCCATCAAGTCGAAGATGGTCGCGGGCGATTACGTGATCTTCAAGGGCCCGCTCAAGGACAACAAGGGCGGCAGCGCCATTGCGTCCGGCACCCAGTACGCGCAGACCGACATCAAGCTCGAGAGCATGAATTATCTCGTGGCGGGTGTCGTCGGGCAGATCTGATTTTCCAGTTCGCGGAGCCAGCATGCGTTCCAATTTCCTGTTACCGCGCCTGGCGCTGGGCGCATTGCCGGCACTGCCGACGCTGTGCGCGCTGATCGGCACGCTGGCGCTGTTCTCGCTGTTCCTGCTGGCGCAGGGACAGCCGGCCGACGACGCGCTCGTGCTCATCGCACAAGGCGCGTTCGGTTCTTCGTTTGCCTGGCAGAGCACGTTGCTGCGGGCCGCACCGCTCATGTTGACCGCGCTGTGCGTGGCAATGCCCGCGCAGGTCGGGCTGATCGTGATCGGTGGCGAGGGCGCGCTGGCGCTCGGCGGACTGGCATCGGCCGTCGTGGCGACGCTCGTGCCCGCGGCGCTGCCGTGGTTCGTCGCCGCACCGCTGATGGCGTTCGCGGGCATGCTCGCAGGCGGGATCTGGATCGGCGCGGTGGGGGCGATGCGGCAGCTGCGCGGCGTCAACGAGAGCATCAGCAGCCTGCTGATGTCGTATATCGCGATTGCGCTGTTCAAGCATCTCGTCGAAGGTCCGTTGCGCGATCCGGCAAGTCTCAACAAGCCCTCGACGCCGCCTGTTCCGGATGCCTTCATGGTCGGTTCGCTGCCGGGCCTCGACGTGCATTGGGGCTTGTTCTGGGGCGCGCTTGCCTGCGTTGCCGCGTGGATCTTCGTGCGCTACAGCACCCGAGGCTTCGCGATGCGCATCGCGGGCGGCAACACCCATGCCGCGAAACTGGTCGGGCTGCCGGTGAACCGGCTCGCGATCGCCGCCTGCGCGCTGGGCGGCGCGGCTGCGGGACTGGCCGGGACGTTCGAAGTCGTGGCGGTGCAGGGCAGCGCGAACGCGTCGTTGCTGGCCGGGTACGGTTACGCCGGCATCCTCGTTGCGTTCGCGGCCCGCCAGAACCCGCTTGCGATCATCCTGTGCGCGGTGCTCGTGGGCGGCATCGAGGCGAGCGGCTCGCTGCTGCAACGCCGCCTGGGCCTGCCCGACGCCACCACGCTCGTCTTGCAAGGCCTGCTGTTCGCGAACCTGCTGGCATGGGAGGCGATGGGCGGCCCTGTGGCGGCATGGCGCATCCGATTGCAGGCGATGACGATCGCGCGTTCGTCGGCTCAACTGGAGGGCAGTCATGTTTGATGCACATTCCCCCATCGCCGTGCTGCTGCTCTCGCTGTTCGCGGGCGCCATTCGCGTCAGCACGCCCTATCTGTTCGTCAGCATCGGCGAATGTCTGACCGAAAAGGGCGGACGCGTGAATCTCGGGCTGGAAGGCATCCTCGTGTCCGGCGCGATGACCGGTTATGCCGCCGCGTATCTGTCCGGCTCGCCATGGCTCGGCGTGCTCGCCGCCGGGTGCGCCGGACTGCTGCTCGGCT
The DNA here is from genome assembly GCF_031451315.1 of Caballeronia sp. LZ032. Classification (NCBI taxonomy): domain Bacteria; kingdom Pseudomonadati; phylum Pseudomonadota; class Betaproteobacteria; order Burkholderiales; family Burkholderiaceae; genus Caballeronia; species Caballeronia sp. LZ032. The sequence continues at coordinate 1,493,152 of NZ_JARUXP010000001.1, read as the reverse complement.
GCCTGCACGGTCTCGTGTGC
>NZ_JARUXP010000001.1:1451323-1493122 GCF_031451315.1 Caballeronia sp. LZ032 | reverse complement strand
GACAGCTCGTGTGCTCGCTGCCGCGCGTGTCGGACATTGCCTTCGGCATCGCGCTGATGCTGGTCGGCACCGGCCTCGCGTTCTATCTCGGCAAGCCGTTCATCGAACCGCAGGCGCCGATGCTGCCGTCCATCGACCTCGGCGCGTGGACCGCTTCGCCGCAACTGCACAACGCGCTGCATATCAACCCGCTGTTCATCATCGGCGTGCTGCTAGCGTTCGCACTGCAATGGGGCTTGCGTCACACGCGCTGGGGCATGGCGCTGCGGCTGGTCGGCGAGAACGCGGAAAGCGCGCGCGCAATGGGCTATCCGATCACGCGCGTGCGCATTCTCGCGACGACCGTCGGCGGCTTCTTCGCGGGTGTCGGCGGTGCGTATCTGTCGCTCGTGTACCCGGGAAGCTGGAACGAAGGCCTGTCCAGCGGACAAGGCCTGATGGCGGTCGCGCTCGTCATCTTCGCCCGCTGGCAGCCCTTGCGCTGCCTGTGGGCCGCCTTGCTCTTCGGCGCAGCGGGCGCGCTCGGTCCCGCGTTGCAGGCGATCGGCGTGACGAGCGGCTACTACCTGTTCAACGCGGCGCCGTACGTGCTGACCCTCGCGATCATGATCGTCAACTGCCGGCCCGACCGCACGCTGGCCGGCGCCCCCGGCGAACTCAGTCTTACCCGTTGAATTCTCTGCATGGAGCCAAGCACATGACCCGGTTCATCGAAGCACGCCCCTATCCGTGGCCGTATGACGGCAATCTGCGCCCAGACAATACCGCGCTCGTCATCATCGACATGCAGACGGATTTCTGCGGCATCGGCGGTTACGTCGACAAGATGGGCTATGAGCTCTCTCTGACGCGCGCGCCGATCGGGCCGATCAGGAACGTTCTCGACCTGATGCGCGAGCAGGGCTTCACGATCATCCATACGCGCGAGGGGCATCGGCCCGATCTCTCGGACCTGCCCGCCAACAAGCGCTGGAGAAGCCGGCGCGCGGGGACGGACGGTATCGGCATCGGCGATGACGGACCGTGCGGCAAGATCCTCGTGCGCGGCGAGCCGGGCTGGGAGATCATCGATGAGCTGAAGCCCATGCCCGGTGAGATCATCATAGACAAGCCCGGCAAGGGCTCGTTCTGCGCCACCGATCTCGAACTGATCCTGCGCACGCGCGGCATCGTCAATCTGGTGCTGACCGGCATCACTACCGACGTATGCGTTCACACGACGATGCGCGAGGCCAACGACCGCGGCTTCGAATGCACGATTCTGGCGGACTGCTGCGGCGCCACTGATCAGGGCCATCACGACGCCGCCCTCAACATGGTGCTGATGCAGGGCGGCGTATTCGGCGCGGTCTCGCATTCGCGGGCGCTGCTGGCCGCACTCGGACGCTGATCATGAATCCTGTGACTGCCCAGACCCGGGCCATGGGCGTCGAAGTGCTGGGTGCGACCCGGCGTTTCGGCGCATTTACCGCGCTCGACGACGTGACGCTCCGGGTGCGCGCGAGCACCGTGCATGCCCTGCTCGGCGAGAACGGCGCGGGCAAGAGCACGCTCGTGAAGGGCCTGGTCGGCTACGGGCTGCTCGACGACGGCGAGATCATCGCGGATGCGCGGCAGGTGAAGATCGTATCGCCGCGCGATGCGCAGACGCTCGGCATCGGCATGGTGTACCAGCACTTCACGCTGGCGGCGGGCTTGTCGGTGGAGGAGAACCTGTTGCTCGCACGCGGACGCCTGCCATGGAGAGTCGACTGGCCGAAGGAGCGTGCCGCGCTCGCTGCCTTCATGCGCTCCATGCCGTTCCGCCTGCCGCTCGATGCTCCTGTGTCCGGTCTTGCCGCCGGCGAAAAGCAGAAGCTCGAGATTCTCAAGCAGCTTTATCTGCGGCAACGCTTCCTGATTCTCGACGAACCCACTTCGGTTCTCACGCCGCAAGAAGCCGATGAAGTGCTCGGTCTGATGCGCGATCTCGCCACGCGCGGCGAGCTGACCGTGCTGATGATCACGCACAAGTTTCGCGAGGTGATGGCGTACGCGGACGATGTCACCGTGTTGCGCAAAGGAAAACTCGTCGGCACGAGCGCGGTGGCGGACACGAGCCGCGATCAGCTTGCAGCGTGGATGATGGGCGGCGACGCCGCCGTCGACGATCCGGAGCTGGCCGCGATCCGTCCCACGCGCAAGCCTTGCGAAGACAATGCGCCCGTGCGCCTCGCACTGTCGACACTCAGTGTGGTGGACGACCGTGGGCACACGGCGGTGCGCGAGCTGTCGCTGGCGGTGAGGTCGGGCGAAATACTCGGGGTCGCTGGCGTGTCGGGCAACGGGCAGAAGGAACTGATCGAAGCGCTGGTCGGCCAGCGCCGCGTGCAGGCCGGCGAGATGCGCGTAAAGGGCGAGCCGTATCGCGCGACGCGCGCGGAGATGAGCCGTTTGCGCCTGTTCGCGCTGCCGGAAGAACCGCTGCGCAATGCGTGCGTCGCGAACATGAGCATCGCCGAGAACCTCGCGCTGCGCGACTTCGATCGCGCGCCGATGAAACGCCATGGCTGGGTGCTCGACCGGCGCGCCATGCGCGCGCGCGCCGAGCGCCTCATCGCGGATTTCAACGTGCGGCCGCCGGTCCCGGCGCGTGCCATCGGCACGCTGTCGGGCGGCAATGTCCAGCGCGCCGTGCTGGCGCGCGAACTCGGGCAGGCGGTCGATGTGCTGATCGTCGCGAATCCGGTGTTCGGGCTGGACTTCGCATCGGTCGCGGATATCCATGCGCGCATTCTCGCCGCGCGCGACGCGGGCGCCGCCGTGCTGCTCGTCAGCGAAGACCTGGACGAATTGCTGGAACTGGCGGATCGTATCGTGGTGATCGCGGAAGGGCGGCTCGTGCACGAAACGCCCGCGAGCGGCGCGGATCGCGTCGCACTGGGAAGACATATGGCGGGGCATGTCGAAAGCACGGGGCGCGATGTGTCCGAATCCATCGCCGTGCATGCATGACGGCATCAAGGAGTTTCCAATGAGTTCGAGCGGTCTCGGTGGATTGAACAAGTCGGCGCAGGGCATCGTGGTGGGTCTGGTCCAGTTGCAGAATCCCGATGTTGCGACGCCGGAACAACTGGCTGCGCAAACACGGCGCGTCGAGGCGCTGGTGGGCAAGGCGCGCCGCAACAACCCCGCGATGGATCTGGTCGTGTTCCCCGAATACATGCTGCATGGTCTGTCGATGCGCACCGACGACGCCATCATGTGTTCGCTGGACGGTCCGGAAGTGGCGGCCTTCAAGGCCGCCTGCGTCGAGCATCGCATCTGGGGATGCTTTTCCATCATGGAGCGCAATCCGGGCGGCAACCCGTATAACAGCGGCATCGTCATTGACGACAAGGGCGAGATCCAGCTCTATTACCGCAAGCTGCATCCTTGGGTGCCGGTGGAGCCGTGGGAACCGGGGAACGTCGGCGTGCCGGTGTGTGTCGGTCCGCGGGGCGCGAAGCTCTCGCTGATCATTTGCCATGACGGCATGTTTCCCGAGATGGCGCGCGAGGCGGCCTACAAAGGGGCGGAGATCATCCTGCGCACAGCGGGCTACACCGCGCCCATTCGCCATGCGTGGAAGATCACCAATCAGTCGAACGCATTCCAGAATCTCGCGCAGACGGCGAGCGTGTGTCTGTGCGGCAGCGACGGCACGTTCGATTCGATGGGCGAAGGCATGTTCTGCGATTTCGACGGCACCGTGATGGTGGAAGGCGGCAATCGTCCCGACGAGATCATCACCTGTGAACTGCGTCCCGACCTGGTGCGCGAAGCGCGCACGCAATGGGGCGTCGAGAACAATATCTATCAGCTCGGGCATCGCGGCTATGTGGCCGTGAAAGGCGGCGCGCGGGATTGCCCGTACACGTTCATGCAGGACATGGTGCGCGGCGAATATCGCCTGCCCTGGGAAGAGGAGGTCGTCGTGAAGGACGGTACGTCCTGCGGTTTCCCGGTGCCCGAACGGCATCACGGAGGCTGAACGATGCCCACCCTTGTCCATGCCCGGCCCGGATCCTTCACGTTCGATGCAGCGCATACGGCGCTGGTGGTCATCGACATGCAGCGCGATTTCATCGAGCCGGGCGGATTCGGCGAAGCGCTGGGCAACGATGTCTCCCTGCTTGCCTCGATCGTGCCGACGGTCGCGCGCCTTATCGATCACGCGCGGGACCACGGCTGGCTCGTCGTGCACACGCGCGAATCGCATGCGCCGGACCTGTCGGATTGTCCGCCCGCGAAACGCCTGCGCGGCGCGCCGCATGCGCGCATCGGCGATCTCGGGCCGATGGGCCGCATTCTCGTGCGCGGCGAGCCGGGCAATGCCATCGTCGACGCGGTCGCGCCGCTGGCGGGCGAGATCGTCATCGACAAGCCGGGGAAGGGCGCGTTTTATGCAACGCGGCTCGGCGAGGAACTGGCGCAACGCGGCATCACGCACCTCGTGTTCGCCGGCGTGACGACCGAGGTCTGCGTGCAGACGAGCATGCGCGAAGCGAACGATCGCGGCTACGAATGCGTATTGATCGAAGACGCGACGGCCAGCTACATTCCCGCGTTCAAGACCGCGACGATCGAGATGATCCGGTCGCAGGGCGGGATCGTCGGATGGACGGCGACGCTGGCCGATCTGCTGGAGGGCTGATGGAACTGAATCATCCGGACACCGTGGCGCAGGTCGAACGTGCGTTCGCCGCCTATGAGCGCGCGCTCGTCGACAACGACGTTGGCACGATGAACGCGCTGTTCTGGCATGCGCCGGAAACGGTACGATATGGCATTGCCGAAGTGCAGCATGGCGGCGACGAAATCCGCCGCTGGCGCGAGACGTGTGCACCCGTGCCGCGTTCGCGGCGGCTGCACCGGACCGTCGTGACGACGTTCGGCCCGGACCATGCCACGGTGAGCACCGAATTCACGAGCGATGCCACGCCATTGCTCGGGCGCCAGATGCAGACATGGGCGCGCATCGGCGACAGGGCGGGCACGTTCGCGGGATGGATCATCGTCGCGGCGCATGTGAGCCTGATCGAAGCGCCTTGAGAAGCCTTGCCGGAGACCTCGAATCAATTCGCCCAAACTGACGGACAGTGCTGTCGTGCGCGACATCCAGAGCGCCAATCCGCTCGCCGAACAGGTGTATCAGCAGTTGAAGCAGGACATCTTCAGCTTCCGCCTGTTTCCCGGCGACCGTTTCTCCGAAACGGACATCGCGCACTACTACGGCGTGTCGCGCACGCCGATGCGCGACGCGCTGTTTCGCCTGTTGCGCGAAGGTTATCTCCAGGTAGGCTTCCGGCGCGGCTGGAAAGTCTCGGAGATCAATTTTGCGCAGCTCGACCAGCTTTACGACTTGCGCATCGTGCTCGAGACCGCTTCACTCGACAAGCTGGCTAGCGCCACGCCGCCGCATCCCGGCATCGATACGCTCAAGTCAACCTGGTGCGTGGCCGTCGAGGCGCGCGAGAGCGATCCCGTGGCCATGTTCAGAATGGACGAGGAGTTCCATCGCGGCATCGTGCGCGCATCCGGCAACGACGAGATGGTGCGCGTGCATGGTGAAATCACCGAGCGTATCCGCATCGTGCGGCGGCTCGACTTCCTGAAGCCGCATCGCACCAGCGCGACGTATGACGAGCACGCGAAGATGCTGCGCTTCATCGAGCGGGGCAAGTGCGGAGAAGCGGCGATGCTGCTGCGTGCCCACATCACGCAGAGCAAGCTGGAGGTGCGCAAGATCACGGTGTCGATGCTGACCGAATCGCGCGACCTCAAACTGCCGTTCGTGAATTGAGGAGGCGTGGCGCGGGTTGCAGCGGCGCGCCCCCCGTCGACGGACATCACGCGACATGGCGGCGGAAATTGCCGCGCCTGCGCGTGACGATCGACGAGGGCGAGTTCCCGGCTGGCGCGCGTATTGACGAAAAGGAAGATTCCGCCGCCAATCCAGTGCTCGCGAATGGGTATTCGACGCTGATGGCGAAGGTGCATCGCGCGCGCGGCGCGGCCAACGCCGATAGCTTGCGCTGGGCGGACTTGGCCAGCGAACACGAGGTAATCCTTGCGGCGCTGCAGGACACGGCACATGCCGGCCTCGCGCGCATCTTGCGCGAGCATTCCGAGAACACCGCGCGTGAGGTGCTGGACGTGCTGATGCGCTCGCAGGACGACCCGGCGCCGGGTAAAACCGCGTGACGGGTGGATCGGCATAAGCCGTGACGCGGCAACATTGCTCGAACGAGCTTCGCCCCGCAGCCGGCAAGTCGCTCACCCACTGACGGCGGCGTCTCCCAGTCCAGGCGCATCCTGTCGAAGATGCGCATAGGGAGGGGGCAAACGGCAGTTTTCCGACAACCCGTAATCCATGCTGGATTCGGATTTCGGGCACCCCTTCAATGCGCCAGAATCCCCATCGCCTGCTTCTTCAACTCGAGAAAATGCGGATCGAAGGCACACTGCGGCGTGCGGGGCCGCTCGAGTTCGATCGGCACATCCAGCGCGACCCGCCCGGGTCGTGACGACAGCACGACGAGCCGCGTCCCGAGCAGGATTGCTTCATCGATATCATGCGTGATGAACACGATCGTGCAATGCAACTGGTCCCAAAGCGAAGTCAGAAACGTCTGCATGGCGCTGCGTGTCTGCGCATCCAGCGCGCCGAAGGGCTCGTCCATCAGCAGGACCTTGGGCTTCATGACGAGTGCGCGAGCGATCGCCACACGCTGCTGCATCCCGCCGGATAGTTCATAGGGTTTGTGCCGCGCGAAGTTTTCGAGGCCGATGGTGCGCAAGATGTCGGCGGAGGCCCTCTGCCGCTCGGCCTTGGAAACCGAGTGAAGCGAGAGGCCGAACTCGATATTTTCCTCGACGTTGAGCCACGGGAACAATCCGGCCTGCTGGAACACGACGACACGATCTTCGCCGGGCCGATCCTTGATTTCGCCGTCGATATGGATGCTGCCACGAGAGGGCGATGTCAGACCTGCCAGCAGATGCAGCAAGGTCGTCTTGCCGCAGCCGGAAGCCCCGAGCACGGTGACGAATTCGCCGCTCTGGAACTGCAGATTGATGTTCTCGAGGGCGGAGGTTCCGCCGAAGGTCTTGTAAAGCGAATCGATCAGGATAGTCAAGTCCATCTCCTGTTGGCGAGCAGGTGTTCAGCGCCTCAGCGGCACGATTCAGCGATCCGATGCGGCACGTCGATGCAGCACCTCAGTGAGCCAGCGATTGCGAATACTGCGGAGCGACATTGACCTCGAAGCTGGCCGGCACCGTCTGGATGCGTCCGATCGAGTTCAGCACCTTGGCGGTATTCACGAGCGTTTCATACGTGGCCGAGGTCTTCACGCCGGCGCCGGAGCCCATGACGTTCGGCGTGGTCTGATCGGTGCCGGAAAAAAGCTCGTAACCCGCCAGCTCGCTCTTCGCGACATCCACGGTGACGCCGGTCTGGCGAGCCATCTCGGCGATGGCCTTGTCCGGGTCCTTCTTCGTGATCTGATAGCCCTCGTCGAGCGCGGCGACGAAGCCGCGCACGAGATCCGGGTGCGCCTTCGCCCAGTCCGCGTTGGCAATACAGACGTTGTAGCTGGACGCGCTGCGCGGCAGATCGCCGTCGGTCTTGATCGCCTTGCCGCCGGCCGCGCGCAACGCGCTGAACACGGGATCCCAGACGATGGCGGCGTCGATCGAGCCCGTCACCCACGAGGTGCGCATCTGCGGCGGCGCCATGTTGATCTGGGTCACGGACGTGTAGGGAACGTGTGCCTCGGCGAGGAACGTCGCCAGTTCGAAGGAAGCCTGCGAGCCCGCGACGATCGCAATCTTCTTGCCCTGCAGGCCCGCGACGTCGCGGATGCCGCTGTCGGACTTGACCACGATGCCGGCAGCGTTCGTATACCGTTCCTGGTTGTACACGATCGTCATCGGCAAGCCCTGCGCGATCGCCGTGACGAGCGGCGGTACGCCGAGGCCGCACATGAACGACAGGCTGTTCGAGGCCAGCGCGCTCATGGCCGCCGGTCCCGAGCTGAAGAGCTTGTACTCGACATCCGCATTCATGTGACGTTCGAAGAGGTGCTCCGCCATCGACACCATGTAGGGGTCGGCGCCGTTGTCCTCGTAGCCGATGATGACCTGCGGCTTGCTCTGTGCCCCGGCGGCGCCGGCGTAGAGCACGGTGCCCATCAAGAGGGCGGCGGTCATGGCTTGCTTCGGGCGTCTCGTCTTCATGTCTGGTCTCCTTGGATGGTGTTGATGTCAGTCGTGGCCGCGCCAGGGCACGATCCAGTTTTCGAGTTGGCGAATCACGAGTTCCATGGCGTAGCCGATCACCCCGATCACGATGATGCCCACGATGACGACGGCCACCTGCAGCGCCTGCCCGGCGAACTGCACGAGCCAGCCGAGCCCGCTGCTGGCGGCGATCAGTTCGGCGGCGACGAGGCAGGTCCAGGCCACGCCGATCCCCACACGCATCGAGGTGAAGATCTCGGGCATCGCTGAAGGCAGTACGATCCTGCGGAAGATTTGAGCGTTGGTGGCGCCGAGGGTGCGAGCCACGGCGATACGCAGCGGCGGCGTGCTTTTGACGCCCGACATGGTCCCGATGATGATGACCGGGATGGTGCCGACGAGAATCAGAATGGCCTTCGGCAATTCGCCGATGCCGAACCACACCACCAGAAGCGGGATATAGGCGAGCGGCGGCACGGGACGGATGAACTGCAGCAGCGGGTCGATGATGTCGAAAACGATCTTGCTGCGGGACATCAAAAGACCGACGGGCACGCCGATCGCGATAGCGCCGACAAAGCCGACGATGATGCGAAAGCAACTGATCAGGATGTCGCCGATCAGCGACTGGCCGCCGTAGCCGTTGCGCGAAATGTCGGTGAAGGCCTGCCAGACGGCCACCGGCGAAGGCAGCGCGAACGCGGGGAAGACGCCGGCCATCGATATTGCCTGCCACAGCGCGATCGCAACGATCAGCACGGCGCCGGTCAACCAATAAGACTTCAGGCGTGGGCGCAAGTGACGACGTTGTTTGACCTCCGGCGTGCGCGGTGCCGTCGAAGGCTCGATCGTCTTGCCGTGGTCGGGTAGGGTTCTTACTCTCACTGCCGTCTCCTCAGTTTCAGATTCGAAGGTCCGGGACGCCGCGTGCGCCTCGACATGCCGTCCGTCGCGCACACCGGTAAATCACGCGGGCCGCCGGGGGCTCAGCCATCCCGCAAAAGGAAAACCATTCAAGAACAAAAACAGGGAGCGGGCTTGATTTTCGGAGGTACGCCAGGGCGTTGCCGGCCGAAAATAAACTCAGTGGCGGTTTGCACCTTTTTAAGGCTTTTTCGGGGCACTCGGTTGCAAATTCGCGGCTTTGATCAAGCATCTTCAAACAATAATCGAGCCGGTAGTGCCAGGCTGGAGGTTCTGATAGGTCCAGCCATGGTGGGGTGTCGAAGCCGCCTTTATGTGGCACGTCTGCCTTGTAATCAAGGCTCGAACCTGTTTGCCGCGATGCGTACGCGAAGGTGCATTGCAAGCACGACGACCATCACGTTTGATCTGCACCCGCCGAGACGCTTCGAGCGCCGGCGGAGATCTTTTTCGTCGCGCACCGGTCGATGCGCATCGTGCTCGCTTCTGGGTGGCCAGCCAGAGTGGCGATTGGAATCAGCGATGAAGGAGGGCGCATATGCATTGGCTTACTCTCATGTGCCGATGCCACATAGTCGAAGCGTCTTGAGCAGCCGGTCTTGTAATGTCCAGTCGGCGCGCTTCACGTGCCCCTTGGCCTGGCTCGTGTTGGCACAGAGCACGTCAATGCTTAGCTCGTACGAGGCCCATCTAAGACGCCGGCCTTGTCGCTATACGCTACACGCCTAAAAAGCGCTAACATTCTCCGGGACATCCGCCAGGAGATACAGCACGCGGTTGTACTGTATCGTCAACGCCTTGGCGACTTTGCGCGGCTCGCGCCAAGTCAACGCATGCACCGGATTCTCGTCGTCTCGTACCGGTCGGTGTGCATCAAAGTCGCTCCTGGGCAGCCTGGCAAAGCGCGCGTTGTAATCGGCCATGAAGCAGGGCGCATACGCATTGGCGCGAGCCACCGTGCTGATGCCACGTAGATGCAATTCCTTGACCAAGCCGATCCTGCAAGGTCAGATGCGCGCGCTCCACGCGTCCCTTGGCCGAACTCGAATTGGCGCAGAACGTGTCGATATTGAGCTCGAACATGGCCCGGCCGAATTGCGTCGTGCTGTGGCCAGTGCCGCCCGCCGTGGCATTGTGAAACACCATGAACTTGTCGCTGTAGAAGGCCCCAGGCTTGCCATAGCGCTCAACGTACGTGCGCGTGGCCTCGAAAAAGGCGAAAGTCGATTCTGTGACCGTGAAGTGCAATTGCATCAGACGACTGGTCGCATCGTCCACGTACACCAACAGCGTGCACTGCGGCGCACGGTCCTCGAACCAGCGATGCTCGCAGCCATCGATCTGGATCAACTCGCCCAGACCCGCGCGGCGCGCACACGGCTGATAGATCTTGGGAGACGGTTGGCGGTGCGGCACCCATAGTCCTGCGTCGATCATCAGATGCCGCACGGTCTGCTTGGCCAGCTTGATGCCGTGACACTCATCAAGCTTCTCGCGCGCCAAAGCCCGGCCGACCACGCCTGCCCGAGGCCACGCCAAGCGGCCCGTACTCGCGATACCGCGTCACCAGCCGCTCGATCCGCCGTACCGTCAGACCCAGTCGCTCAGCCGCACGGCCGGGCTTGAGTCCCGTCTGCACGACCGCCTCGATCACCTTCAGCCTGTCCCATTCGCGCATGGTCAAACTCACAGTTGGGTTCGGTGACATCGCTTGCTCCCGCTGGACGACCCAGCCACCAGCTTGCCGCTCGTTTAAAACCCGACATCTGTAAATAGCCAGAACACGACATTTGAACTTGGGACCTACACTCGAAAATGAGATATTTTGTCTTATGTTAAATTAAAAATTCGGCTCCAAGTTTGGCCCGAACCCACATCCATCACTCCATTTCCCGCGCTCGCCCCAACAGGAACGCCCGCTCCCGGGCGTTCTTCGCCAACGCCGCCGCGCGCTCGAACTCCAAACGTGCTTCCTCTCTGCGCCCAAGCCGCGCCAGCAAATCCGCCCGCACGCTGGGCAGCCACTGATAATGCTTCAACGCCGGCGCATCACACAACGCATCCACGAGCGGCAGCGCTTCGGCGGCGCCGTACGCCATGCTCACGGCCACCGCGCGATTCAGTTCGACGACCGGCGTCGGCGCCGTCTGCAACAGCACATCGTATAGCGCGACGATCATCGCCCAGTCCGTGTCCGCGGCTGTCGGTGCCCGCGCATGACATGCCGCCAACGCCGCCTGCAACGCATACACGCCCCGCGCGCCGCCCAGCGTTTCGGCGCGCTTCAAGGCAGCGAGCCCGCGCCGGATCAGCAACGGATCCCAGCGACTGCGGTCCTGTTCAGGCAACAACACGGGACGGCCCTGGCCATCGACGCGCGCCCGGATCCGCGACGCCTGGATCTCCATCAACGCGACCAGGCCGTGAACCTCACTCTCATCCGGCATCAGCCCGGCAAGTATCCGACCGAGCCGCAGCGCATCCTCGCACAGCGCCGGCCGCATCCAGTCGTCGCCAGCGGTCGCCGAGTAGCCTTCATTGAAGATCAGATAAAGCACTTCCAGTACCGAGCCAAGACGCGCCGCACGCGCATCCGCCTGCGGCACCTCGAACGGCACCCGCGCCGCCGACAACGTGCGCTTCGCCCGCACGATGCGCTGCGCGATCGTCGGCTCCGGGACCAGGAACGCCCGCGCGATCTCATCGGTCGTCAGGCCGCCGATCAGCCGCAAGGTCAAGGCCGCCCGGGCATCGACGGACAACACCGGATGACATGCCGTGAAAATGAGCCGCAGCAGGTCGTCGCCGATGTCGTCCTCGCGCGCGGCGCCGAGCGCATCGACGAAATCGGGCGTGACGTAGCCCTCGTGCGCCTCGAGATCGTGTCCATATTCCTCGTGCTTGCGTGCGTGCAACGCATGCTGCCGCAACCGGTCGAGCGCCTTGTTCTTTGCTGTCGTCATGAGCCATGCCCCCGGTTTCTCCGGCACGCCCGTCTCGCTCCAGTGCTCCAGCGCCGCGACGAACGCATCCTGCGCCAGTTCCTCGGCGAGCGCGACGTCGCGCACCACGCGCGCCACGCTCGCAATCACCTTCGCCGACTCGATGCGCCACACCGCGTCGATGGCGCGCCGGGCCGCATCGTCCGCGACCGCGCCGCGCTTGTCCGGCCCGCTCACGCGGCTTCCGGGTTCATGTGCACCAGTTCCCAGATGTGTCCGTCGAGATCCTCGAAGCCGTGGCCATACATGAAGCCGTGATCCTGCGGCTCGCGCGGCGCCCGACCGCCCGCGGCCAGCGCCTTCGCCACCAGTTCGTCCACCTCCGCCCGGCTTTCGCATGACAGGCACACCAGCACTTCGGTGCTCGTGCTCGCATCGACGATGGGCTTCTCCGTGAACGTCTTGAAGAAACTTTCCACGAGCAGCATGGCGTAGATGTTTTCGCCGATCACGAGACACGCGGCATCGTCGTTGGTGAAGGTCGCGTCGAAGCTCAAACCGAGCGCCTTGAAAAACGTCATCGATCGTTTGAGATCGCGGACCGGCAGGTTCACGAAAATCTGCTTGTGCATCGTGTGGGTCTCCAGATTGAAAGCGCGGCCGTTCAATCACCACGACGAACCGTGCGCGTCAGAATCGACATGGGTGCTATCGAAAAAATTGACTGGATGCGGGAAAACACCCGGTCAAAAATAGCAGGGCCCGGTTTTGCGAACTTCGACCGTGCACCACGCAGCAGCGGGACATTCGGCGGCAATGGCAACAGCCTCGTCTTGTGTTTCGCAGTCGAGCAGAAAGAAGCCGCCAATCATTTCCTTCGCTTCCGCGAACGGCCCGTCGACCACCCGCGTATCGCCATGCGCCGTCGACACGCGTGCCGCCTCCTTCTGCGAAGTCAGCGATTCCACTGCCCGCAACACGCCGCGGGCCTTGAGGTCGTCGGCGAACTCGACCATTTGCCGATAGGCTTCCCGCCCCTCCTCCTGGCTGCGCTGGCCACGCTGTTCAACGGGTTCGACGATGAGTAACAGGTATGCCACGACGTCCTCCTGAAAATTTTTTTAGTGGGGTCCAACTTAAACCGTCCGGCGCGCATCGGCAAGACAGACGGGGCCGCGCGTTTCTTGTGATGATTAACTTATTAATCATACGTTACAAGTCATTACTCGCTATTACTCACTGTAACGAGTCTTTCCTAGTAGGATTCGATCCGAAGCATGTCTTACCAATGTTCGCGCGCACTGTGTCCAGTGTGCGTTTCTGCCAGCGAACCTGCTGTACGCCTGGCAGCGCCCGGCGCATTCCCGGTGGTTTCGTCCGCATCATTCTTCGCCTGTCGTTCGACAAGCGAAGCGGACGTTTGCGTCCCGACTCCGGACGTCGGCGTTCGAACCGATTAGCGCGGTGCGCCGCTCCGCTCTGGCCGGATGGCTTCGTGCCTTTCCCTGCCTTTCCGTCAACAACTCCCGATGCCGCTGGCATCGCCGGGAGCGCACTGCTGCGCGTCCGGTTCCTGTGCGTATGACACGATGATCAAGAATCCTTTCCTGCTTTCGACGCTCGCGCTGGCGCTCGCTGCCTGTGGCGGCGGCGGTGACGGCAACTCGCCTGCTTCGACCAGCGCAGCCGGCACGGCCGGCGCGGCAAGCGCCAGTGCATCCGGCAGCGCGGCGGCCGGCGCTTCCGGCACCGCAGCGGCGAACGCCGCGCTCGCGAGCGATGCCGCCGTGACCGCGCAAGCCGTCGCCAACGCGGCCGCCAATCTGCGTCTCACGTGTGCTTCTCCTGCGGTTTCATCGGCATCGGGCGGCAGCGGCCAGATCACTGTCGACACACCGGGCTCCGACGGCTCGCGCATGTTCGCGATCAATACCAGGTTCAAGGTGGCGATCACCACGCGCCCCGGCTCGGCCGATACGCTCAAGTGGACCATCGCCGACGCGCTCGGCAAGACGGTCGCGAGCGGCAGCTTCGCGGCGCCCGCCGCGGCCACGACGACCACCCTCACCTGCAGCTCGAACCTCGCCGGTTACTTCGCCGTGTCGGCGACGCTCGCCAACGGCGGCGGCCAGGTGCAGACCTCGGGCACGCGGCCGAACGGCATCGCGACCTTCGGCGTGATCCCGGACGTCTCCGGCGCGATTCCCGCCGTCACGTATGCGAAGCAGGAGCAGCACCGCTTCGGGATGCAGGGCTTCAACGACAACGGCACGATGCTGTCGGCGCTCGGCATCACCTCGACCATCGACGACCGCCAGATGAACGTGATGGAGCCGAATGGCCGCTACACGTTCAAGCCGACCGCCAACAACCTCGACCCGTTCTACACGTCGGGCAAGGTCATGCGTCTCGTGCGTCTCGACGGCCTGCCGGGCTGGGCCAGCATGCACGGCCTGAATCCGGACTACGGCTATATCCCGAACGATCTCGGCTACTACCGTGACTACATGACACGCGTCGGCCAGGAAACCGAAGCGATCCGCGCGAAGTACTACCCGACGATGTCGGCGAACTACTACCAGGTCACGTGGGAGCCGTACATCCAGTGGAAGGACACGGACAAGAACTTCGTCGCGCTGTATCAGCGCACGTACGAAGGGCTGCATGCCGGCGATCCGCACGCGGTCGTGATGGGTCCGGCCGAGCCGTTCCCGTCGCTGACGACCGACCGCCTGAAACGTCTGGCGCCGCTCGGTCTGGCGCAGTATCTCGACGGCATCGCCACGCACGGTTACTACGACGCGGGCACGTCGCCCTCGCATCCGCCGGAGCGTCATCACACCGACCCGAATCCCGCCGACGCCGCCAACTCGCTGCTCAACGAAATGCGCAACCTGCGCGCGGAAATGGCGAAGGACTACAAGCCGAACATGAAGCTGTTCGTCACGGAAACGGGCATCAGTTATGACGTGGGTTCGAGCTACGGCCCGAACTACCCGACGCCGAACATCCTGTTCGCGCAGGGCGCCGTGGTTGCGCGCACGCATCTGATCCTGCTGGGCGAAGGCGCGGACCAGACCTACGTGTTCTTCGGCCCGGACTTCCCGGGCGAGGCGGGCTATGGCACGTTCTTCGACCTCGATCATCCGCAGGCCGAGTTCGGCACGACCAACATCAGCCCGAAGCCGGCCGCGATGGAAGTCGCCACGATGACCCGCGTGCTCGACGGCACCACGACCCTCGGTCCGGTGAACAGCCTGCCGTCCGGCGTGTATGCGTACTCGTTCCAGCAGCTGAACAACGGCCGCGTGATTACCGCATTGTGGACGCATAACAACTCGGTATGGCCCGCGTCCAACGGCAGCTTCAGCAGCACGTACAGCACGAGCTACAAGCTCAATGTCGATGCCGCCGGCTCCAGCGGCACGGTGCAGTTGATCGACGCGATGGGCAACGTATCGAGCGTGCCGTATTCGAACGGTGCAGTCACGCTGACGCTGACCGAGTCGCCGCAATATGTCGTCTCGACCAATGCGGATGTCGCGAAGCGCAACAGCACGCGACCGCAGGGCTACACCGGCATGTAAGTCAGCGGTGTCTCGAACCCGGAGCAGGCCTGGCCTGCTCCGGGTTCTTTGATGTGGCTGTCATCGCGACGGTTGACAAGTCAGCTTGCGCCACACGATACTGCAACTCATGCACGCCGCCCTCACGCTCCTCACCGCTGCGATTAAAAACCGTATGAACGCCATTCGTGGCGGGTCTACGGAACAGCGTGTGCGCTAGCGAAAGAGCAAGCACAAGGCAGCAATGAGTTCCGAAGGCCCCGCCGCAAGACGGGGCCTTCTTGTTTTTGCGTGCAAGGCTTCCGTCTCCGGCACACTCACTGGAGAGCAGCATGGAAGAGTTGTCGCAGGATTCCGCATGTCAGGGCGTCGGCCACGGTGTCGCGTCGGGCCGCATCGGCGCGGCCGGATCGTACGGGACGCGCATCGTGGTCTTCATCGAGGTTCATCCGCACCGGACGGTGTCATGGCGTCTGTCGCGCGACGCCGAATTGCGCGTCGCCTCTGCATCGGTGTGGCTCACGCGTCATCAGGATCCCTACGATTACTGGCTGAAGGCAGGCGATGTCGTGCGCCTGTCGCGTGGCGAGCGTGTCTGGCTATCAACGGAAAGCGCACACGCGGTCGAGGTATCGCTGACCTCGTATCGCGGCGTCATGCACGGACGCGCCGCGCGCTGGCTCGCGAAAATCTGGCCGCGCATCGCAACAGGCCCGGTGAACGCGTCATAAAGCGCATACTCGCCTGAGCCCTTCAAGGCTCGACGCAACGGAAGCTCGCCGCGCTGTTGATGCTGCCCTTCCCCATGTAACGCGGATAGTTCGGATAACGGCATATCGGGCGCGTCCGGCCATTGGTGGCCGGCGCGATGTCGCTGCCTACGAGCGTCTCCGTCGCTACGACTTTGCTCAACCATTCTTCCAGCGCGACGAGTTCGTACCATTCAGGAATGAACACGCCATTGCCGTGCTGAAAGCCCGGGACCATGTAGAGCCGCATGAAGGATTCGACGGTATCGCGGCCATAATGCTCGATCAGGTCGCGATAGAACGCGATGGTCTGGTTCGGGCTGATGACTTCGTCAGAAAGGCCGTGCATCGCAATCAGCTTGCCGCCGTGCGCGATGAACGCGGAGAAGTCCGGATTCATCGCGCCGACCGTGTAGGCGAGCGTCGTCAGACGCTGCTTGAAGCGGCCCGGATTGTCGAGATCGAACGCAAGCCCGCTGAAGGACAGATCGCGCGTGACGAAGTAACGGATATAGGCATCGCCTTGCGCGAACAGGTAGCCGTTCGCGGCGAAGGTCGGCGGACTGAGCAACGTAGGCGAATCGCCGAGGCCGAGCGCGCTCGTGAAATCGACGCCCTGGAACACGTTGTAGCCGGGATACCGGACCACGTTATAGGCCAGCGCATAGGGCAGCGTGAGTCCGTCGCGCAAGGTTTCGAGCGTGTCGATCTGCGCATCGGACAGACAGCTGTCGCGCAGGGACGGACGCTGCCCGTTCGTGCAGCGCAATGACGCAATGATCTGCGGCTCCAGTTTCCTGCATGCCTCGACATTGCTGACGATGCCATCCGCGGCGCCGTCGAGCTTGTCGCATTCGTGTACGACGGTCTCGAACACGCGCCGCTGCTGCGCCAGTCCGACGAAACCACCAGGCTTCGCATACGACGATTGTCCGACCTTCACGCCCATCAGCCGCACGCCCGAGAAGTTGATCGCGGGCGCGTTGGCGATGACGCCGTCATAGTCGTTCGGGAAGCGCTCGATCACCGTGAAGCCTTCGCGGCCGCCCGTCGAGCCTCCCGCGAAATAGGTTTTTTCCGGTGTGCGGCCATAGCCCATCTGGATCAGTGCGAGCGCCACGTCGCGGGTTTTCTTCAGATGCCCGAAGCCGAAATTGACGATCGCCTCATCGTTGATTGCGAAGTCCGCGCGCCCCGAGTTGCCCACGTGCCCCGAGTCCGAGCCGAAGGTCGCATAGCCGCGCGCCAGAGGCGTGGAATCGGGCGCGAACGGCATCGGCTCGGTGCCGGACACAATGGTCCCGTTGTAGCCGCCGCCGCCCATCTGCAATGCGCGGCCATTCCAGCGGCTCGGCAGGTTCACTTCGAAGCGGATGTCCGGTGTCGTGTCCTGCAGCGCCTTGATGAAACCGGTGATGCGGCAGTATTCGCCGTTGCGGTTGCCCGGCGCCGCCGCCTTCACGACCCACGCCGACACGATGGTCGCGCCGCGCGTCGGCAGACCGATGATGGATGCAGGGACGTGCTTGCCCTCGAGATCATCGCAATGCTTCGTCACATAGGCCGCGGCATGCGCGTGACCGAAGGCCGCGAGCATGATCGTCGCGAGGCAGGCGCGCAGGCGCCACGGAGCGGAACAAAGAGAGCGTATAAGGCGGAACACGTCGTGGAGGGCTACGTCAAACGCCGCACACTATATAAGAACAAATTGTCGCCGGCCATCCGGGACGGCGGGTCGTGACAAGGGCATCACCCACTTGCCGTTGCCTTGTGCTGGTCATCTGCTCATTCGCCATCCCATTTCCCGCGCAGGTCGCTGTCCTGCAGAAGCTGTAGCAAGGTTTCGGCCGGACGGCTCGGATGTTTCGAGCCGAACACGATGAATTCCACTTCCGGCAAAACGGGCAACTCCGTGCGGTTCACCGGCGGCGCCAGACCGCGCGCCGCCAGAAAGTGCGAGCGGACGGTCAGTCCGAGCCCGCCGCGCGCAGCCGCAATGCATCCCGCGTGACTGCTGCTGGTGCAGACCATCTGCCAGCTCGCGCCCGTCATGGCGAGCGTGTCGAGCACAAGTCCGCGCGTGACGCTCGGTTCCGCCACCAGGATCAGCGGCAGCGGCTGGCTCGTGTCCACGACCGTGCCGGTCTTCGCAAGCCATTCCAGGCGCCCGGAAAACAGCCGCGTGCCGCGCGGGTCGCCGAGGCGCCGCTTGCCGACCGCGAGATCCAGTTCTCCGGCATCGACCATTTGATAGAGCCTGCCCGTCATGCCGATGGTGATTTCCAGCTCGACATCAGGATGCGTATCCCGGAATGCGGCGAGCACGCTGGGCAGCGGCCCGAGCGCCAGATCGTCCGATGAACCCAGCCGCACCCGCCCGCGCAGCCGCGGCGAACTGAACTGCGACTGCGCGTGCGCCATCGCCTCGAGGATGACGCGGGCGTGGATCAGCATGGCTTCGCCGTCGGCGGTGAGCGCCAGCGAATGCGTGTCCCGCACGAACAGCCGGCGTCCGACACTTTCCTCCAGACGCCGGATGTGCTCCGAGACGCTCGACTGCCGCAGCCCGAGTTGCCGCCCGGCGTCGGTGAAGCTGTGCGACGCGGCCACTGTCGCGAAAGTTGTCAGCCAGACCGGATTGAGCATGCGCCATTGTGATCGCCAAATCCGATTGCAGTCAATGCGGCCAGCGGGCTTCCCGATGACGCCCCGATTCACTAACATGTCACAGTGCGCGCAGGAAGCGGCCTTTCGCCGCCCTTTCGATGACGCGCCGTTTCAGCCTCATCTCCCCACATGACCAGACAGTCTTCGCACACGGCGCTTTTATGGATCGTCGCCGTGGGCTTCTTCATGCAGACGCTCGACACGACCATCGTGAACACGGCGCTGCCGTCGATCGCCCGCAGTCTTCATGCCGCGCCGCTCGCGATGCAGGCGATCGTCGTCGCCTATACGCTGACGATGGCGCTCCTGACGCCCGCCTCCGGCTGGCTCGCGGACCGCTTTGGCACCCGTCTGGTCTATTCGGTATCGATTGCGCTGTTTGTGATCGGCTCGCTCACCTGCGCGAGCGCGCACACCCTCAATCAACTGGTCCTGGCGCGCGTGCTGCAGGGAATCGGCGGGTCGATGCTGCTGCCCATCGGACGCCTGGCCGTGCTGCGCGCGGTGTCGGGGGAAGCCTACGTCTCCGCGCTCGCGATGATTTCCGTCGCCGGCCAGATCGGCCCGATTCTCGGCCCGACGCTCGGCGGCTGGTTCGTCGAATCCTTCTCGTGGCACTGGATCTTCCTCATCAACGTGCCGATCGGCGCGCTCGGCATTTACGCCGTGCAGCGCTTTCTGCCGAACGACGCAGTTCACGACGTGCCGCCGTTCGACTTCGTCGGCTGCGGATTGCTGTCGCTGTGCATGGTGTCGTTCTCGCTGGCGCTGGATTCTCCTGTCGATACGCATCGCGGCGCCGTCTCGGCGGCCCTGTTCGCGCTCTCGGTCGTGTCGGCGCTGGCGTATATCCCATATGCACGGCGCAAGCGCAACCCGCTGTTTCATCTCGGGCTGTTCAGCGAGCGCAACTTCAGCGTCGGGCTGGTGGGCAACCTGGTCTGCCGGATCGGTTCCGCTGCCGTGCCGTTCCTGCTGCCGCTGCTGATGCAGCTCGAACTCGGCTACAGTCCGCTGCACTCGGGCCTGATGATGCTGCCCATCGCGATTGCCGGCACCATCAGCAAACGCTGGATCCCTGGGCTCGTGAAGCGCTACGGCTACGACACCTTCCTGCTCGTCAACACGGCGCTCGTCGGCGCGTCCATCATGGCGTGCGCGCTGTTCTCGCCTTCCCTGCCGCTCGCCGTCGAAATCGCGATTCTCGCGCTGTTCGGCGCATGCAATTCGATGCAGTTCGCCGCGATGAACAGCGTCACGCTCAAGGGCCTGTCGAGCAAGGACGCGGGCAGCGGCAACAGCCTGTTCTCGATGGTGCAGATGCTGGCGATCGGCCTGGGCGTGTCGATCGGCGGCTCGCTCGTGCAGGTGTTCCAGGGACCGTTCTCCACCTCGACCGGGTTCCGTCTGAGTTTCGCGTGCATGGGCATGGTCACGCTGCTGTCGTGCCTCGTGTTCCGCCGCCTCGAAGCGGCGCCGCGCGGCACGCCGCCCGCGACGCCTTCCCCCCGCGCCGGCGCCCGCAATGCCTGAGCGTCGGACGGGCTAAGCTGTCGGTCTGATCGGATCATCCATTTTCGGGAGCATCACCGTGCAATATGGCAAATTCGGCAACACCGGGCTCACCGTCTCGCGTCTTACGCTCGGCACGATGACCTTCGGCCTCCAGACCGGCGAGGACGTGTCGCGCAGCATCATGGACTGCGCCGCCGAGGCGGGCGTCAATGTCATCGACACGGCGAATGTCTATCCGCTCGGCAGCAGCCACGATCTCGCCGGCCGCACCGAGGAGATCGTCGGACGCTGGCTGAAGGGACGGCGTGACGACTTCATCCTCGCCACCAAGGCGGTTCACGAGATGGGGCCGCGCGCGTGGCAACAGGGCGCGTCGCGCAAGCATCTGCTCGATGCCATCGACGCGTCGCTCAAGCGCCTGAACACCGATTACGTCGATCTTTACCAGCTGCACAACGACGACCGCGATACCCCGCTCGACGAAATGCTCGAAGCGCTCGACACCATCGTGCGGCAAGGCAAGGCGCGCTATATCGGGGTGTCGAATTTTCTGGCTTATCGGCTGGCGCGTGCGCTGGGGCGCGCGGATGTCGGGCGGCGCGCGCGATTCGTGTCGGTGCAGCCGCGCTATAACCTGCTGTTTCGCCAGATCGAGCGGGAACTGCTGCCGCTCGCGACGGAGGAAGGTCTGGCCGTGATTCCGTACAACCCGCTCGCGGGCGGTCTGCTGACCGGCAAGCACAGTTTTGGCGCCGGGCCGGGCGAAGGTCGTTTCAGCGACACCGTCGGCAAGGCCGGCGCCATGTACACGCAGCGTTACTGGCACGAGCGCGAATTTCACACGATCGAGACGATCAACGGAATCGTCGCACCGACCGGACGCTCGCTCGCGAGCACGGCGCTCGCGTGGGTGCTGGCGAATCCGGCGGTGACGTCGGCGATCATCGGCGCGAGCCGGCCCGAGCAACTGACCGAAACGCTTGCCTCCGTCGATCAGCCTATCGATTCGGACATCAAGGCCAGACTCGATGAAGCGACGGCCGAGTATCGCTATGGCGATGCATTGCGCTGAAGCGCACGCGGCGCGCGTTCACAGGCGGGCTGCGCGCGCCCGGTAGAAGCCTTCCAGCGAGTACAACGCGAGCGCGGCCCAGATCGCGCCATAGCCGATCAGCTGGTCGCGGCCGAAAAACTCCTGATAGATGGCGACGCCGATCAGCAATTGCAGCGTCGGCGTGATGTACTGGATGAGGCCGAGCATCGACAGCGGAATGCGCCGCGCGCCGGCCGCGAACAGCAACAAGGGCACGGCGGTGACCGGGCCCGCCGCGGCAAGCAGAAGCTTCACGCCGGTCGATGCCTGCCCGAAGCCGCTGCCGCCATGCGTGTTCAGAAAGAACAAATACAACAGCGCCACGGGGCAGAGCAGCATGGTTTCGAGCGTCAAGCCCTCCAGCGCGCCGAGCGAAGCGGTCTTGCGCAGCAGCCCATAGCCGCCGAAGGTCAGCGCCAGCGCGAGGCTGATCCACGGCGGCGCGCCGTTCACCCAGGTGAGCCACACGACGCCCAGCGCGGCGACGGTCACGGCGACCCACTGCACGGGCCGCAGCCGCTCATGCAGGAAGGCCATGCCGAACAGCACGTTGACGAGCGGATTGATGAAGTAGCCGAGGCTCGCTTGCACGATGCGGCCGTCATTGACCGCCCAGATATAAATGCCCCAGTTCGCCGACAGCAATACGGCGCTGGCGGCGAAGCGCGCCAGCAGGCGCCTGTCGCGCAGCACCGGACCCAGCCATCGCCATTGACGGCGCAGGGTCATCACGACCAGCAGGAAGAGCATCGACCACGTCATCCGGTGCGCCAGCATCTCGACCGCGCCAATGGAATGCAGCGCCTTGAAGTAGATCGGAAACAGCCCCCAGATGGCGAAGGCCGAGAATGCGTAGATGACGCCTGGATTCATGATTCGATGCGTTGCGCGGAAGCGGAGCGAGCGGTTCTGTCGGCTTGCCGTCGGACGGAAAGCGATCCGCAAGGATTGGAAGCCGGATTTTAGTCGACAAGCAAGCTTGCGCTCCAGCAGCATTTGCCGGATTTAGTAAATCATTCCGAACGACTGGCGGTTCTGGCGCTCGAATCAGCGCAACCAGAAGCAAACCAGCCGCAACGCAGTGTGGCCCGTTTCTTGCTTACCGCATGCCTTTTGGCACAATCGCCCTGCCCTTCGGTCACACGCTCGCGAATGAACAATCACACGACTCACCAGAACTTCTTCCACATCCTGCTGTTCTTCGTCACGGTGGCGCTCGCCTGGGTGTTGTTGCCGTTTTTCGGCGCCATTTTCTGGGGGGCGATTCTCGCGATCCTGTTCCAGCCCATGCAGCGCTATCTCGCCGCCCGCTTCGGCAAGCGGCGCAACCTCGCCGCGCTCACGACGCTCGCCGCCGCCATTCTGATCGTGATCATTCCACTGGCGGTCGTGATGGTGACGCTGGTGCAGGAAATCGCGCTGGTCTATGGGCGCATCAAGAGCGGCGATCTCAATTTCGGGCTGTACTTCCAGCATGTGCTGCATGCACTGCCGGTGTCGGCGCAGCAACTGCTCGGGCGCTTCGGGCTGGACGATATCGTCGGCGTGCAGCGCAAGCTCATGGAAGGCGCGACCCAGATCAGCCAGTTCGCGGCGGCACAGGCGCTGTCGATCGGGCAGAACACGTTCCAGTTCGTCGTGAGCTTCGGCGTGATGCTGTACCTGGTGTTCTTCCTGCTGCGCGACGGCGGTGAGATCGCCCGGCGCATCCGTCGCGCCATTCCGCTCGATGCCGAGCCGAAGCAGCATCTGATCGCCAAGTTCACAACGGTTGTGCGCGCGACCGTGAAAGGCAATATCGCCGTGGCGGCGGTGCAGGGTTTGCTGGGTGGGCTGATCTTCTGGATCCTGGGCATCAGCGGCTCGCTGCTGTGGGGCGTGCTGATGGCGTTTCTCTCGCTGTTGCCGGCGGTCGGCGCGGCAATCGTGTGGGCGCCGGCGGCGATTTATTTCTTCATGACCGGACAGGTCGTCAAGGGATTGATCCTCGTGGTGTTCTGCGTCGTCGTGATCGGGCTCGTGGACAACGTGCTGCGGCCGATCCTGGTCGGCAAGGACACCAAGATGCCCGACTGGGTCGTGCTCATTTCCACGCTGGGCGGGATGGCGTTGTTCGGGATCAATGGCTTTGTCATCGGGCCGCTGGTCGCGGCGCTGTTCATGGCCGCCTGGGATCTGTTCTCGCAGGATGAGGCGGGGGCGTAGGCACCGATTAGCTCAGCGGCAGTCGGGAGATTGTGTGGCGAAGGTCATCGGCGCGTGCGGTGTTGAGGGACGCCACGCATGACAGTTGCCCGATGTCGTGAGCGTTGCCGGCTGCGCCGCCGCTGAGGGACGCGATCAGCCCGCATTGTGCCGTGCGATATTGCCTGAAGGCGCGGTTTGCCCGCGCGAGATTCTCCTGAGCGGTTCGAATGTAGCGATCGTCTTCATCCCATCGCGACAGAGCCCGGGCAGCATCACGCTCGGCGTTGGCCAGCTTCGACTCGCTTTCAGCGGCCTTGGCGGTGAGGCAGTCCTGCTTGCGGCAAGTTGAGTTCTCACACTGAACCGGATCGTCTTGAATCATCCCGGGCCGATATGCGCAGATTGTCGCTGCGGTGGCTGGCTGTGTTTATCCGTTTTTTCCGAATTTCACTGAAAAGAGGTTTTCCGCAACTCCCAAATAAAAAACCGGCCTTACCCAAGTAAGGCCGGCTGTCATCGAGATCGTGCCACCACCCTTTCTCAGCGCCCCTCCGGCGCCACATACCGGCACTCGAACCGCTTCCTCACCGTCCCGTTCTCATCGACGCTTTCCAGATACACGTCGAATTGCCACAAGCGCGCCATGTGCTTGAGCACTTCGTCGCTGTCGTTGGACAGATGGCGGTTATCGGTCATGAAATGCCGCAGCGTCAGACTCCGGTCGCCGCGCGTATTCACCGAATACACCTGGATGTTCGGCTCGCGGTGGTGAATGTCGTACTGCCTCGACAGCGCCTGCCGCACATAACGATAGCCGCTGCCATCGTGAATGGCGGACACTTCGAGCGCATCGCGCATGTCGTCATCGAGAATCGCGAACAGACGCATTTCGCGAATCAGATGCGGCGACAGATACTGCGCGATAAAGCTCTCGTCCTTGAAATTGCGCATCGCGTAGTGCAGCGATTCCAGCCAGTCGCTGCCGGCCAGTTCCGGGAACCACTCGCGGTCTTCGTCGGTGGGGTTTTCGCAGATGCGGCGAATGTCGCTCATCATCGAAAAACCCAGTGCGTACGGATTGATGCCGCTGTAATAAGGCTTCGTCACCGGCGGCTGATACACCACGTTCGAATGCGAATGCAGGAACTCCATCATGAAGCCGTCCTCGAGACGGCCTTCGTTGTAGAGCGTGTTGAGCAGCGTGTAGTGCCAGAACGTCGCCCAGCCCTCGTTCATGACCTGCGTCTGCCGCTGCGGATAAAAATACTGCCCCACCTTGCGAACGATGCGGATCACTTCCCGCTCCCACGGCTCCAGCAGCGGTGCGTTTTTCTCCGCGAAGTAGAGCAGGTTTTCCTGCGGCTCGGGCGGATAACGGCTCTCGCTTTCCTCGGCGGTCGGTTCTTTACCTTTCGGCAGCGTGCGCCAGAGTTCGTTGACCTGCGATTGCAAATACGCCTCGCGCTCGCGCCGCATCGCGGCTTCCTTCGCCAGCGAAAGCTTCTGCGGACGCTTGTAGCGGTCCACGCCGTAGTTCATCAGCGCATGACATGAATCCAGCAGTTCTTCCACCCGGTCCAGCCCGAAACGTTCCTCGCATTCCGCGATGTAATTCTTCGCGTACACGAGGTAGTCGATGATTGCGTGCGCGTCCGTCCACAGACGGAACAGGTAATTGCCCTTGAAGAAGGAGTTGTGCCCGTAGGCGGCATGCGCGATCACGAGCGCCTGCATCGTCATGGTGTTTTCTTCCATGAGATACGCGATGCAGGGATTCGAATTGATGACGATTTCGTACGCGAGGCCCATCTGCCCGCGCCGATAGCCTTTCTCGGTCGAGAGAAAGTGCTTGCCGAACGACCAGTGCCGATAGTTCACCGGCATGCCGACGGACGCATACGCGTCCATCATCTGCTCGGAGCTGATGATTTCCAGCTGGATGGGATAAGTGTCGAGCCCGTAGCGATTGGCGACGCGGGAGATTTCGGCGTCGTATTCCTCGATCAGCTCGACGCTCCAGTCAGACGGGCACGGCAGCGGCCGCCGTTTCTCTGCAACATTCATCCTGCTTTCCTCGTGCGTCGCCGCGGACGCGTTGCGTTGCCAGGCGCTGGGTCCGGCCGGAAAACGACACGATCGCAACACGATCGTCCGTGCCTTCCCGCCGAACCGCGCGACTCGATTCGCGTGCTGCCGCGGCTTACGCCGCGGCCTGCTGCTTCTCGAACAGTTCGCGGAACACCGGGTAGATATCCGCGGCCGAGTCCACCTTCTTCATGGCCAGTTCGGGCGCTCCGAGCGCGAGCTGGGCATATTCCAGCCAGAGATTCTGCTCCTCTGGCGCAACTTGAATATAGGCAAAATACCGTACCTTCGGCAGGATGTCTTCGGCCAGCAGCTTGCGGCACTTCGGCGAGTCGTCGGTCCAGTTGTCGCCGTCGGAGGCCTGCGCCCCGTAGATGTTCCATTCGGACGGCGAATAGCGTTCGTCCATGATCTTCTTCATGAGTTCGAGCGCACTCGACACCACGGTGCCGCCGCTTTCGGTGGAATGGAAGAAGGTGTCTTCGTCCACCTCCTCGGCGCGCGTATGGTGCCGGATGAACACGACCTCGATCTTCTCGTAGTTCCGCTGCAGGAACAGATACAGCAGGATGAAGAAGCGCTTCGACAGGTCCTTGCGCTGCTCGTCCATCGAGCCGGACACGTCCATCAGGCAGAACATGACGGCCTTGCTCGACGGCGTCGGCTGCTTCACGCGGTTGATGTAGCGCAGATCGAAGGGATCGATGAACGGAATGCGCGTGATCCGGCCCTGCAGGATCACGATCTCCGCTTCGAGCCGCGCGATCTCTTCCTTGTCGCCCTTCTCTTCCTTCAGTTGCTCCAGCTGGCGCTCCATCTCGCGCAACTGCGCCGAGAGCGGAAAGCCGAGCGCGATGCGACGGCCCAGCGCGCTGCGCAGCGAGCGCACCACGTCGATGTTGTTCGGCGTGCCTTCCGCCGCCCAGCCCGCGCGCACGTTTTTCCAGGTGGGCACGGCGAGCAACTGGGTCTTGACGAGGCGCGGCAGTTCGAGATCGTCGAAGAAGTACTGCATGAACTCTTCGCGCGAGAGCTCGAAAACGAAGTCGTCCTGCCCTTCGCCCTCGTTGCTGGCGCTCTTGCCGCCGCCGCCCGCGCCGCCCGGCGGACGGGGAATCTTGTCGCCGCGAATGTAGTCGGCGTTGCCCGGATGGACGTACTCGCGCTTGCCGCCCGGTCCATGACGGAACGACGGCTCGGAGATGTCCTTCTTGGGAATGGTGATGCTCTGGGTGCTTTGAATGTCTTTGATACTGCGATCGCGCACCGCGTCGGATACCGCGCGGCGAATGTAACTCTTGACGCGTCGCAGAAAGCGCTCGCGATTGGCGATGCTCTTGTTCTTGCCGGCTAACCTGCGGTCGATGATTTGGTGCAGCACATCCAGTCTCCCGCGTAATGGGCGAGATGGCGAGGCGCTGCGTGAGCCTTCCAACGGTCGCAGCGTCTCTGACTCGCAAACTGTCCACTGAGCGGCCGGCGCAAGCTTCACGCCCGTACGGCCAGTGACATCATAACTCCCGCGCTGCGCGGGACCGGAAGCGGACGCAGGCGCCCGTTCCGGCCAATCGGCGCGCCCCCGTCCACCTGACTGGCGCGCGCCTTCCTGCCTTACATCATGACGACTTGCGCACGCGCAGATACCAGTCGCACAAGAGGCGCACCTGCTTCGGCGTGTAACCCTTGGCGACCATGCGATTGACGAAGTCCTCGTGCTTGCGCTGCTCTTCGGCCGAGCCTTTCGCATTGAACGAGATGACCGGCAGCAGTTCCTCCGTGTTGGAGAACATCTTCTTCTCGATCACGACGCGCAGTTTCTCGTAGCTGATCCACGCGGGATTCTTGCCGCCATTCGCCGCACGCGCGCGCAGGACGAAGTTCACGATTTCGTTGCGGAAGTCCTTCGGGTTGCTGATGCCCGCCGGCTTTTCGATCTTCTCCAGTTCGGCATTCAGCGCCGCGCGGTCGAAGCTCTCGCCGGTGTCGTGATCGCGGAACTCCTGGTCCTGGATCCAGAAGTCGGCATAGGTCACATAGCGGTCGAAGATGTTCTGTCCATACTCCGAATACGATTCGAGATAAGCAGTCTGAATCTCCTTGCCGATGAACTCGGCGTAGCGTGACGCCAGCACGTCCTTGATGAACGACAGGTACTTCTGCTCCGTTTCCGGCGGGAACTGCTCGCGTTCGATCTGCTGCTCCAGCACGTACATCAGGTGCACCGGATTGGCCGCGACCTCGGACGAATCGAAGTTGAAGACGCGCGACAGGATCTTGAACGCGAACCGGGTGGAGACGCCGGTCATGCCTTCGTCGACGCCCGCATAGTCGCGATACTCCTGATACGACTTCGCCTTCGGATCCGTGTCCTTCAGATTCTCGCCGTCATAGACCTGCATCTTCGAGAACAGGCTCGAATTCTCCGGCTCGTGCAGACGCGTGAGCACGGCCATCTGCGACATCATCTTGAGCGTGCCCGGTGCGCAGACCGCCTCGGCGAGGGACGAATTGCGCAGCAGCTTCTCGTAGATCTTGATCTCTTCGCCGTAGCGCAGGCAGTACGGCACCTTGACGACGAAGATCCGGTCGAGCAGTGCTTCGTTGTTCTTGTTGTTGCGGAACGCCTTCCACTCCGACTCGTTCGAGTGAGCGAGGATGACGCCGTCGAACGGGATCGCACCGAAGCCTTCCGTGCCCTTGAAGTTGCCTTCCTGGGTGGCGGTCAGCAGCGGGTGCAGCACCTTGATCGGCGCCTTGAACATTTCGACGAATTCGAGCAGGCCCTGATTGGCGAGGCACAGGCCGCCCGAATAGCTGTATGCGTCGGCGTCGTCCTGCGAATAGGTCTCGAGCTTGCGGATATCCACCTTGCCGACGAGCGACGAGATGTCCTGATTGTTTTCATCGCCCGGCTCGGTCTTGGCGATGCCGATTTGGCGAAGGATGGACGGATAGCGGCGCACCACGCGGAACTTGCGGATGTCGCCGTTGTACTCGTGCAGGCGCTTGACGGCCCACGGCGACAGGATGCTCTTCAGGTAGCGGCGCGGGATGCCGTACTGCTCTTCGAGCACCGGGCCGTCTTCGTCGTAGTCGAACAGGCCCAGCGGCGATTCATTGACGGGCGAACCCTTGATGGAATAGAACGGGACCCGTTCCATGAGCTGCTTCAGTCGTTCGGCGATTGACGACTTGCCGCCGCCCACCGGACCCAGCAGATACAGGATCTGCTTCTTCTCTTCCAGACCCTGGGCCGCGTGCCGGAAATACGACACGACGTTCTCGATCACTTCTTCCATTCCGTAGAACTCGCGGAACGCCGGGTACACCTTGATGACCTTGTTTGCAAACACACGCGATAAACGCGGGTCGAGGCGAGTGTCGACCATTTCCGGTTCCCCGATGGCCGTCAACATGCGTTCGCCCGCTGTTGCATATGTGGCAGGATCATCTTTGCAGAGCGCGAGATATTCTTCGAGCGAGAACTCCTCCTCGCGTGTTTTTTCGAAGCGGGTCGCGAAACTGCTGTAGATATCCATGCTACCTCCTCGCCGAAGTCAGAAAGCTATGCCGTGCGCAACGCGCGTAATCGAAACGACATCGCTTGAAATCATCCTAAACCCTTTCGAATTTTTTTTCACGCACTTGCGTTGTTCATTTGCTTCGCAGAATTCCTAGCTTGGTGAGTCATTTTCGTTCACCTACAATCATCATCCCAATGTCGCGCATGTGCCTATCCTCTTGCTCGACATGCCCCCTGCCTGTTCGCTTCCCCGCGCTCTTTCGTACATCGTCACCGCGCTTCTCCGCCATCCTTTTTCAGCCGTGTCCTACGCATCTCCCATCACTTACGCAGCGTCGCTGCGCGCGGATGCAAAACCTGCAATGTTCGCGATAACCGTTCCGCTTGCAGGGTGATTGCCCGCTGTTGAAGCGCTTCATGCGAGCACCAGTTCGAGCTCGCCGATGCGGTCGATCGAGCCATGCAGCATCGCCGGTCCATCGACGCGATAGGCGCCCGTGTACGAGCCCGTCGTGATGGTCCAGAACGGCTCGACCGTCAAACCCATGCGCGAGCAATGGTTGACGAGCCAGAGCAGCAGTTCGCGCGGATCGCCCGCCGGATTGCCAAGTGCCGCGGGCGCAATCGACATGCCGTCGAGCGTGAGTTCGATGCGCGGTGCAAGAAAGTCGAAGCTGGGTGCGATGACGTCGTAAGGCTCCATTGCCGAGACCACGAGCGCGCCGTTGTTCTGCGAATCGGCGAGCTGCGCGAGCGGGTCGAGATTGGGCCACTGCGTGAAGCGGCTGTCGACGACTTCGAGCGCCACTGCGATCCCGCCGATGGCCGCCATGACTTCCTCACGCGTATAGGGTTCGCTGCGTGCCGGCAGCGAATAGGCGAAGCGAAACGCGATCTCGAGTTCGACCAGCACGCGGAAGAACGACTCGAACGGCAGCCGGGCCGGCGATGCGTGGACCAGCGCGGCATCGATGGGCGCGCCGTTGGCGAGCGCGTCCGGCGCACGCGCGCCGATCTTCCAGGCGCCGATGCGTGCTTCCGTCTCGCGCAGCATCTCGTGCTGGATGGCATAGGCGGTGGGCGCGTCGGCGGGAATGTCGGCGGGCTCCAGCACCTCGATCAGCCGATGCCGGCGGCGGGCTTCCGCAAGCTTCGCAGCGAGTGTCGATCCGGTCATGTCGGTATCCTCGTTATGGGCGGTCACGCATGCTCACCAGTGTACGGGTTACCGGTTCGACATGGCTGGCGCGTGACGCGATGTCCCGAGGCGCCGGCTCCGGCCAAGGTCGGAACGTCAGAACGTCTCCCAGTCGCCGGCCGTATCGGCCGTGATCTTTGCCTTGCGCACCGGGGCTGCCATCGGTACGGACTTCGCCGCAGGCTTCGACACGGGCGGCGTCACCATCCTGGTGCGCGGCGCGGCAAACGTCGGATGAGCAGCAAGCGGCGCGCCTTCCGCCAACTGAAAGACCGCCACGGCCTGTCGCAGGCGCGCGGCCTGATCTTCCAGCGACTGCGCCGCGGCCGCCGCTTCCTCGACGAGCGCGGCATTCTGCTGCGTCACCTCGTCCATCTGGGTAACCGCGCGCGACACCTGCTCGATCCCGCTCGACTGCTCCTGCGACGCCGCCGCGATCTCGCCCATGATGTCGGTCACGCGCTGCACCGCGCCGCTGATCTCGGCCATCGTGCGGCCGGCTTCGTCGACGAGCGCGGAGCCGGTCTCGACCCGCGCGACGGAGGTGTCGATGAGTTCCTTGATTTCCTTCGCGGCCGCCGACGAGCGCTGCGCCAGATTGCGAACCTCGCCCGCGACCACCGCGAAGCCGCGGCCTTCCTCGCCGGCGCGCGCCGCTTCGACCGCAGCGTTCAGGGCCAGGATGTTGGTCTGGAACGCGATGCCTTCGATGATCGTGATGATGTCCGCGATCTTCGACGAGCTGCCGTTGATCTCGCGCATCGTGTCGACCACCTGGGTCACGACCGCGCTGCCCTTGCCCGCGATCGCCGACGCGTTCGCCGCGAGCGCGCTTGCCTGGCGTGCGTTGTCGGCGTTCTGGCGTACCGTTCCGGTGAGCTCTTCCATGCTGGACGCGGTTTCCTGCAGCGCGGACGCCTGTTCCTCGGTGCGCGAGGACAGATCCGTATTGCCCGCCGCGATTTGCTGCGTGGCGGAGGCGATCGACTCGCTGCCCGAGCGCACGCTGCGCACCGTGTCGAGCAGGCTGGCGCGCATTCTGGCGAGCCCTTCGAGCAACTGGCCCATTTCATCGCGCGACGTCACGACGACCTCGCGCCGCAAATCGCCGGCGGCGATGGCGTCGAAATGGCCGAGCGCGGCTTCCAGCGGCCGCGCGATCGCGCGTCGCAGCGATACCCACGCGAACCCGGCCGCCGCGACGCCGAGCGCAAGCGCGCTCAGGCTCAGCGCGCGGAACCACAGGAAGCGGTTCTGCGCGGCTTCGTAACTCAGCTTCGAGGATTCGGTGAGGAATGCGCGCAGGGCTTCGTTGGCTGTGGCGAGTTCGTTGTAGGTGGCCTGCATCGCCTTGGCGCTGGCGATGATGGCGTCGTGATCGTTCGCCATGACGGCCGCCACGCCGCGATCGACGATGCCTTGCAGCGCCAGACGCTTGTCCTGCGCGGCGTCGGCGAGACGTTTTTCTCCCGGTGAGAGCGGCAGCGAGGTGTATTGCATCCAGTAGGCGTCGGCACGGTCGCGCATCAGGCGCGATCGTTCGACGGTGGACGCCACTTCCGGTGTGCCTGCGAGCAGCGCGGCGCGGTCGAACACGAGACGTTCGCGCGCCGCGTACATTTCCGCATTGCCGACGGCGATAGCGGCAGGCATCTGCACCGAGTAGGTGGCGAGGAACGCGCCGTTCGAGTGGCTCATGCCGATGAGCCCCAGCGCGCCGATCGCGATCAGCAAAGCGCCCAGAAACGCCATCGCGATGCCGAGGCGCGCCTTGATCGTCAAACCCTGTTTCATTGAGTGATCCCCGTGCCGCTCGAGAGCGGTTTGCCCGGCCGCTTGACGGCGGGTGCGTGCGGGGTGGCCGCTGCGCCCGGGAAGCGCGCGCGGCCGATGCGCGCCCTCTTGACCGTTCCAGACGTAAACGGCGTCAACGCGCGACCACTTGAGGAGATTGTTTCGTCAAAAAACAAAATGGCGCGTCAAACGCGCCATTTTTCAGCGGATACTGAAGAATTATGCGGAAATTTCGCTGCGATGCGGTATCGATGGCTGCGCGCCCTCGCGCGTTACCGCAATCGCCGCGGCGCGCTGACCGAAGGCGACCGCGTCGCGCACCGCTGTGCCGCGCGCCAGTTCGGCTGCAAAACCGCCGATGAAGGTATCGCCGGCGGCGGTGGTGTCGATCGCCTCGACGCGCGGCGAAGCGAGATGGACACCCGCTTCGTCCTCGCCGTCCAGCAGCGCGAGCACGCCTTCCGAACCGAGCGTCACGATCACGTTGCGCGCGCCCTTCGCCTTCAGCGTCTGGGCGGCGCGGCGCGCGTCTTCCGGCGAGTTGACCGCGACGCCCGAGAGCGTGGCGGCCTCGTGTTCGTTCGGAATCAGATAGTCGATCAGCGGAAACCAGTCGGGCGGCAGCTTGCGGGCGGCGGGCGCCGGATTGAGGATGGTCGTGCGGCCAAGACGACGGCCGGCGGCCAGCGCGGCGCGCACGGTCTCGAGCGGCGTTTCGAGCTGGCACACGATCAGGTCCGCCCCGGCAATCAGCTGCTCCTGCGCCTCGATGCTCGCCGGCGTCACGAGCGCGTTGCTGCCGGCCACGATGACGATGGCGTTCTGGCTGGCATCGTCGACGACGATCAGCGCCACGCCCGTCGATGCCTCGGCGCTCGTCGCGAGCGCGCTGCAATCGATGCCTTCCGCCTCGAGGCTCTGTTTCAGGATCGCGCCGTTCGGATCATCGCCGACGCAGCCGATCATCGCGACCTGCGCACCCAGGCGCGCCGCGGCGACCGCCTGATTGCCGCCCTTGCCGCCGGCCACCTGCGCGAACGCGTGGCCGGCGAGCGTCTCGCCGGGCTTCGGCAGACGCGGCGCGCGCGCCACGAGATCCATGTTGAGACTGCCGACCACGGTCACGCGCCCGGTCTTGTTCGTATCGCCTGCGTTGGCGCTTTCGCCCATCATGCTTCCCTGGTTGACCGGCGTGGCCGGCTGGATCAGGCCCGGACGCTGCGCGATTCCGGCACCACGGCCGTCGATTCGCGGCGCACCAGGCGCGGCGGCACCACGCGGCGGCGCGTCGTACCGGTGAGCTTGCCCGTGATGCGTTCGATCAGCGTCTGCGCGGCCATCTCGCCGAGCGCGCGGACCGATTGCCCGACCGTCGACAGCGCCGGGTACGTGTAGCGCGACAGCTCGACATCGTCGAAGCCGATGATCGAGCAGTCCGTCGGCACGTTGATGTGACGTTCGGCCGCCGCCCGCAGCGCGCCGATGCCCATCATGTCGTTGCACGCGAAGATCGCCGTCGGCTTCATGCGGTCGAACAACTGCGATGCGGCAGCATAACCGCCGGTCGCCGAAAAGTCGCTCTGCTGGATGGCGTGCGGCTCGATTTCGATGCCGCGTTCGGCCATCGCGCGGATGAAGCCGTGCAGGCGCATGGCGGACACGGCGGTCTGCACGGGCCCGGTAATGCAGCCGATTTCCGAATGCCCGAGCTGCAGCAGATGCCGGGTCGCGATATACGCGCCTTTTTCGTGATCGATCTGGACGAGGTCCGCCTGCACCCCCTCGATGTTGCGATCGACGATCACGAGCGGCTCGCGCGCGCCCGCCAGACATTGCGCCAGCACCGAATCCTCGCCCGCCGAAGCGATCACCAGGCCGTCGATGCGCTTTTCCTGCAGGACGCGCAGATAGCTGCGCTGCTTCGCGGGGTCGTCGTCGGAATTGCAGAAGAACACGCAATAGCCGTTCTTCGCGCAGCCGTCCTCGACGCCGCGCGCGAGTTCCGCGAAATACGGATTCGTCGCGTTCGGCACGAGCAGGCCGATGGTCGCCGTCGAACGCGCCTTCAGCGAGCGCGCCACCGCCGACGGCACGTAATCCAGCTCACGGATCGCCCGCTCCACCTTCGCCCGCACGTCGGCCGAAACCGGCCGTGAATTGTTCACTACGTGGGATACCGTCGTGAACGACACCCCGGCAATGGCTGCCACGTCTTTGATCGTCGCCATACATCGTCCTTCGCTTTGCTTTGGTCCAACTGCTCTCTTATTGGTCGTAAGGCGGGCGGCGCCGGCTGTTTCCAAGACTGCTTCTGCTGCCTGCGCCGCACTGCTTCCCCGCGCCCTGCCTGCTTTCCGTCACTTCGCCGGCGCCGCGTGCCTGACTACGCGCACGTTTGCTCGCGCCGGTGCTGCCGTTTCCGGCCAGGGCCGCTTCTCCACCCCGTGCGGAGCGCGCGCCGTCGCCGTCCTGCTGCCTGACTTTACCTGCCTTTGCCTTGCTTCAAACGCGCTTGCGGCGGCTGCGATAGGTGTCGAGCACCACCGCCACCACGATCACCGCGCCCGTAATGATGCGCTTGGTCGGCTCGTTCGCGCCGATTTGCGCCAGTCCCGCCGCGAGCACCGAGATGATCAACACGCCGAAAAAGGTGCTGATGACCGAGCCGCGCCCGCCCATCAGGCTCGTGCCGCCGATCACCACCGCCGCGATCACCTGCAGTTCCACACCGGCGCCCGCGTTCGGATCGGCGGCTTCCAGACGCGAGATCTGGAACAGCGCCGCCAGGCCCGACAAGGCGCCCATCAGCGCGAACACGATCACCTTGTAAGGCCGTGGATTGACGCCGGCGAGCCGCACGGCCTCTTCATTCGTGCCTATCCCTACGAGATATCGGCCAAAAACCGTCCGGGTCAAGACCAGATGCGCAATTATCATCACGGCGACCGCAATCAGGAACGCCGGCGAGATGCCGAAGGCGATCGGATTCGACAGGAAATCGAACGCATCGCCAATGTACGCCGTGCGCGAGTTCGTCATCTGATAGGCCAGTCCGCGCGCGCCTTCCAGCACGCCGAGCGACACGATGAACGACGGAATCCGCCATGCCACGGTCACGAGTCCGGTCACCGCGCCCGTCAGCGCGGCGGCCGCGAGCCCGATCAGCGCAGCCGGAATCGCCGGCCAGTGCCATTTGAGCGCGGCCACGCTGACCACCGACGCGCCCAGCGCCAGCACCGAGCCCACCGAAAGGTCGATGCTCGCGATGATCAGCACGAAGGTCATGCCCACCGACATCACGACCAGATCCGGAATCTGGTTGGCAATCGTGCTGAACGTGTCGTAGGTCAGGAAATGCGAACTCAGCACCGAAAACAGCGCGATCATCGCGGCGAGCGCACCCGCCAGACCCAGGTAATTCGACAGCCCCAGCCGCGTGCCGACGCCTTTCGTGCTCTTCGGTGCATCGGCTGGAAGGTTCGCTTCGCTCATTCAATGCTCCACGTTGTCTTCGGGCGCCTTCGCGTCGGGCGCGATCGGCTCCTGCAGCAGCGCCTCGCGCCGCGCGTAGCCGGAGAACGCCGCCGCCAGCAGCGCGTCCTGCGACCAGGTCGCGCGTTCGAACACGCCCGTCATGCGTCCCGCCGACATGACGCCGATCCGGTCGCAGATCAGCATCAGTTCGCGCAGGTCGCTCGACACCACGACCAGCGTCCGGCCTTCGCGCGTCAGCGCACCCATCAGGCCGTAGATGTCGAACTTGGCGCCAACGTCGATGCCGCGGGTCGGTTCGTCGAACAGCAGCACCGGGCAGTCGCGCGCCAGCCAGCGGCCGATCACGACCTTCTGCTGATTGCCGCCCGACAGCTCCGACACCGCCTGGGCCGGACCCGACGTGCGGATGCGCATCGCCTCGATCTGGCGTTGCGCGAGGGCCGCTTCCCGGCGCGTGTCGACCACGCCGTGACGCGCCACCGCGCCGAGATTGCCCAGTGAAACGTTCGCGGCGATGGGCAGGCTCAGCAGCAGCCCCTCGCCCTTGCGGTCCTCCGTGATCAGCGCGATGCCCGCCTTCACCGCATCCGACGGCGACTGCACGTTCACGCGCCGCAGCGGCTGCCCGGCCCGCGCCACCGACACCTGGCCCGCGTCCGCGCGATCCGCGCCGTAGATGAGGCGCATCAGTTCCGTCCGCCCCGCGCCGATCAGACCGCTCACGCCGAAAATTTCGCCGGCGCGCACTTGGAACGACACGTCGCGCACCACGGTCCCGCGCGACATGCCTTCCACTTTCAGCGCGACGTCGCCGATGCGCCGCTCGCCCAGATCGATGCGCTCGCCGATCTCGCGTCCGACCATCAGCGTGACGAGCCGGTCGCTGGTCAGCTCGGCCATCGGGCCAAGGTGCACGAGACGGCCGTCGCGCAGCACGGCGGCGCGCTCGGCAATGCGCCGCAATTCTTCCAGCCGGTGCGAGATATACACGAGCGCGACGCCGCGCGCCTTGAGCCGCTCGACCTGCTCGAACAGCAGATCGACTTCGCGCGCGGTAAGCATCGCGGTGGGTTCGTCGAGGATCAGCACGCGGCAATCGCCGATCAGATTGCGCGCGATCTCCACCATCTGCTGATGACCGATGCCCAGGCTCCCGACCAGCGTGTCCGGATCGATGGCATCGAGCCCGACCTGCGCCATCGCGTGCCGCGCGTCCTGCGCGAGCGTGCGCCGGTCGATCCAGCCGAAGCCGCCCTTGCGCGGCAAGCGGTTCAGGAACAGGTTCTCGGCAACCGACAAAGTGGGCAGCAGGTTCAGCTCCTGCATCACCATGCGCACGCCGAGCGCTTCGGCGTCGGAGCGGCTGCGCGGCGCGTAGGGCTGGCCCGCGAGGGTCATGGTGCCGGTGGTCGGATCGGTGAGTCCGCCGATGATCTTCGACAGCGTGCTCTTGCCCGCACCGTTCTCGCCGGTCAGCGCGAGCACCTCGCCCGCGTTGAGCGACAGCGAGACGTCCGCCAGCACCGGCTCGACATAGGTCTTGCCGATGCCCGTCACCGTCAGCACGTTCGCGTCGCTTGTGCCGCTCATGCCGCTTGCGTCGTTGGATGGGCTCATGACTGCTTCCAGGCTTCGCTGTGCATCTTCGCTCGACGTTCCGCGCGGTTCGCGTGTCGCTCCTCAGGCACGCCGCGCGCAGTCTGAAGGCACGTTCGCCTGACACATATCGGCACCGCGGCGGCAAACTTGAGGCCGATGTTGGATCCAACTGAACGCGAAACGGCGCTGCCGCAGCCGTTTCGCCGCCGACGAAATCGCGTCACTTCGTCACGAGATCGACGGGCGTCTCCACCACCTGCGACAGTTCCGACTGCTTCTTGTGCTCGGCGATCGCCTTCAGCGCGACGTCGATGCCGAACACCGCCTGCTTCGCCGCGTACTGGTCGGCGGTGGCGAGCACGCGGCCGTCCTTGAGCATCGGCTTGATCGCGCCGATGTTGTCGAAGCCCACCACCTGCACCTTGCCGGCCTTGCCCGCCGCGCGGATCGCGGAGACTGCGCCGATCGCCATGTTGTCGTTGTCGGCGAGCAGCGCCTTGACGTTGGGGTTCGCATTCAGGATCTGCCCGGCGACGGCATTGCCCTTGTCGATTTCCCACTCACCCGATTGCAGCGCGACGATCTTCATGCCGCCCGCGTCCATCGCGTCCTTGAAGCCGGCGCTGCGCATCTGCGAGTTCGTCGTGGTGGTCACGCCTTCGATGATCGCCACTTCATCGCCCTTCTTGAGGCGTTGCGCCAGATAGTCGCCGACCTTGCGCGCGCCCTTGCGGTTGTCCGGGCCGACGAACGGCACGTTCAGGTCCTTCGACTTGAGCACGTCGGGGTCGAGCCGGTTGTCGATGTTGACCACGATGATGCCCGCATCCGTCGCCTTCTTGATGACCGGCACGAGCGCCTTCGAATCCGCCGGCGCGACGACGATCGCGTTCACCTTGGAGACGATCATCTGCTCGATGATGCGGATCTGCGCGGCGGTGTCGGTCTCGTCCTTGATGCCGTTG
Source organism: Caballeronia sp. LZ032 (assembly GCF_031451315.1). Lineage (NCBI taxonomy): Bacteria > Pseudomonadati > Pseudomonadota > Betaproteobacteria > Burkholderiales > Burkholderiaceae > Caballeronia > Caballeronia sp. LZ032. The sequence goes on along the minus strand of NZ_JARUXP010000001.1, from coordinate 1,454,555 downwards.
GTGATGAGATCGAACTTGGCGGGGTTGTGGGCCTGATAGTCCTTCGCGCCGTTTTCCATGGTCAGGAAGAACTCGTTGGCGAGCGACTTCATGACGAGCGCGACCTTCGGCTTGGCCGCCGCCTGCGCGAACGCTGAAGTGGATGCAAACGGCAGGACGGAACAGACAGCGAGCGCGACGGCAGCCGACAGGACACGCCGGCGAAGGGTTCGGTTCATGCGGATCTCCAGTGCTTTGTTCTGGTTTGTCTGGTTTGAGCGTGAAGCGGCGAACGCAGCAGCGAACGCGAGCATGACGTCATGAACCGCGCGCAGGACGTGAAAGGAGAATGTACGCACAGGCCCGATTCAACGCGCTCGGCGACGGTTGCAACGTTTGCTCGCCGTCGATTCTCGTTGCAGAGGCGCGTGAGGTCAATCGGGCTTACGTGTAGAACGTGCGTTCGCGCGCCGACGCGCCATTGCGCCGGCCTTGTGTGAAGCGTCAGGCTGGAGACCCGTCTTCAGAGATCCTTGACCGACTGGCCCTCGACCTTGTCGTCGATGATGTCGCGCGCGTAGTCGATGCCCGCGCGGGTGGCATCGATCGGGCTCTCGAACGGCTCCTGGTCCGGCACGCCGAAGATGACCGAGCGCCCGCTGTCGCCATGCGCGCTGCGCGCGATCGTCACCACGATGTCGAAGTGACGCGGGCCGTCGTCCGGTTCATCACGGTCCTTCGCGCGGCGCAACGCCTGCACCTTGATCTCGAAGCCCTTGTAATGGTCGGAAAGCGGCGTGGACATGATTCGTCTCCTGGATGAGTGCGGTCGGCACGATCATACGTCGGCTGTTTTTCAGGTGCGCCGCGATTGAACAAGATCGGACACTTTGCGACTGATTGCCTTTGCTGCGCTTGATGAAAGTCATCTGCAAGGTGGCAAGCCGCATGCCCGTCGGTTCGCCGCGCGCGTCTCCTGATTTCACCTTATGCCATACACGGTTCAAATTCGGTTTGCCATAATGCGCGGGCTGGACACCGTGTCAGAGAACGAGTCGTCGAAGAATAACCGTCAATCAGATCAGGGAGCATCTCATGACTATTCGAACCACCGCCGTCGCCGCCGTCCTTGCCGCGCTGAGCCTTGCCTTCGGCGCCAACGCGGCCTTCGCTGCGAACAGCCAGCAGACCAAGATGGGCGACTGCAACAAGCAGGCAGGCGACAAGAAAGGCGACGACCGCAAGGCCTTCATGAAGAGCTGTCTGTCCGCCGCGCCCGCCGCCGCTTCCGCGCCGATGACGCAGCAGCAGAAGATGACCGCGTGCAACCAGCAGGCGTCCGGCAAGAAAGGCGACGACCGCAAGACGTTCATGAAGAGCTGTCTCAGCAACAAGGGCTGATCAGGACAACACCGTCCACCGAGCCGCGCTTCCCGCGCGGCCATTTCGCTTCCCGCCGGCGCCTCACCTATTTACGCTCGATACGCGCCGTTATTGCACTGCACCCAAGCTCGTGATTCGCACCGTCGTCTTTTTCTCATAAGATGGCGCGAGGCGGCCCCCTCACCCATACAAGCAGAAGCCATCGGCCGCCGCCGTTTCGAGCGGAGCGCAAGCCCCGCATGGAGGCTTTGGATGGCATGGAGACACAAGAACCGCTGGTTCCGGCGCTGGCTCGTGGCAATCACGTTCTGGTTCGTGCCGGTGCTGATCGTCGCGGTCAATGAAGTGCACGAAGAGATGGCCTACAACAGCGTCGATCTTCAAAAGGCCCTCTCCACCTGGGAACTGACCGACGCGCAGCGCGCGGCCGGCGCCGCGGCCCGCTGCCACGGCGCGCCCGACGAGGCGCGCGCGGCCGGCTGTCCCGCCGACATCCTCGCCGCCAATGCCGGCAAGCACCAGGAAGCGCTCGATGAGTACGCGCATCGCAAGGCCACGCTGGCCGACTATCTCTGGCATGCTTTCGTCGGCTACTGGATCGTTCCGGCAGCCTTTCTTCTTGTCCTCGGAGTGCTGATTGGCGGCATCAGGCGCGCGTTGCGGCGGCCGCCGAGCGCGTCGGCAAAACCTTCGGACACTTCCCCGGCAGCGCCAGCAAGCGTTGCTTCCACAAAAGTAAAAACGACGACTACTTCCTGAATACAGGTCGGGTACGGTCGTTGCTACTGCTTGATGCGGTCTTGTCGCACCATCGCGCGGCGGCATCGCGAAATTAATGCTCGCTTGCAAGGCATCATTCGGGCGAAAGCTCCGCCTTGCATTCCGCTGGTCGAAACATCGTCCAGCGCGAGCTTACAGTCGCGATACGACGGGCGATGTGCGTGATTTGCGACGCTGGAACGGGGACAGGAAAGCGAATTCGGAGCGAGCAAGGCCTTCGGGAAAGCTTTAACCCAATTTTGCAAAACCTGAAAACCCGCGTCCGACAAGGTTTCGGCCTGTGCACGGAGAACCGTGCCGGTTTGCGGCCGTGCTATAACTTGTGTGCTTCACCCTCCCGCTCTATGGGGTTTCCACATTTCACGATGGAGAACAATGATGCAAAGACGAAACTTCATGCTCAAGTCCACCGCTGTTCTGGCGCTGGGAGGCCTTGCGCTTGCCGGCTGCACGACCAACACCAACTCGGGCGCTGAACAGTCCGCAGGCGCGGCGGACGCGCGCCGCTCCATCGACTCCGATGTCGATGCCACCATCCAGCGCCTGTATGCCACCGTCGGCGGCTCGCGTGAGCTGGTTGCGAAGGCGCGCGGCGTTCTCGTGTTCCCGCAAGTCCTGCAGGCAGGTTTCATCGTCGGCGCCCAGTACGGCAAGGGTGCGCTGCGCGTGGGCGGCAGCAGCGTCGGCTACTACAGCACGACGTCCGGCTCGTTCGGCCTGCAGGCCGGCGCGCAGTCGAAGGCGCTGATCTTCCTGTTCATGACGCAGGATGCGCTCGACAAATTCCGCAACTCGGACGGCTGGTCGGCAGGCGCGGACGCCTCCGTCGCACTCGTGAAGATGGGCGCGAACGGCGTGATCGACACCACCACGGCCACCAAGCCGGTCGAAGCCATCGTGCTGACGAACGCCGGCCTGATGGCAGACGTGTCGCTGCAAGGCACGAAGATCTCGCGCCTCAAGTTCTGATCCCCTTCCATCGCGGCCCGTCGCTTGGGCCGCATGGCAAAACCGCCGTGGGGGGGGACGAGCGGGGGGGGCCACACCGCGGGTTTGTAGGGCGCCGTAGAAAAGTATCAACGGGGGGTGG
>NZ_JARUXP010000001.1:1384061-1451313 GCF_031451315.1 Caballeronia sp. LZ032 | reverse complement strand
CCCCCCCCTCTCTCCCCCCCCCCCCCCCCGCGCGCCCGGCGGGGGGCCCCCCACCCAAACCCGCGGGGGGGCCCCCCCCCGGGGCCCCCCCCCCACGGCGGTTTTCTCGTGCGCGTAAGAAATGGATCAGGTCGTGGTCGCGCGGTCGATGACCCTGAAACGCGCCCGCTTCTGCGCCCGCACGACGGCCTTGTAGGCGTCGAGATACTGGCGCGCCATGCGGTGCGACGTGAAGCGGTCCTCGAAGCGCTTGCGCACGCCTTCGCGCGACAGCGTATGCAGCCGGTTCACGGCCGCCACCGCGCCGATTTCATCCTCGACGATGAAGCCGGACACCCCTTCATCGACCACTTCCGGCACCGCGCCGCGATTGAAGGCGATCACCGGCGTGCCGCAGGCCATCGCCTCGATCATCACGAGGCCGAACGGCTCCGGCCAGTCGATGGGAAACAGCAACGCATGCGCGCCCGAGAGAAACTCGGCCTTCTGGCTGTCGTTGATTTCACCGACGAATTCCACATAAGGCAGCTTGAGCAGCGGCGCGATCTCGCGCTCGAAGTACTCGTGATCGGCGAAATCCACTTTCGCGGCGATCTTGATGGGAAGGCCGCAGCGTCCCGCGATGCGGATCGCGGTATCCACCCGTTTCTCCGGCGAAATACGGCCCAGGAAGGCCAGATATTTCTGTTCGACGGGCTGCGGCGTGTACAGCTTTTCCGGCAGCCCGTGATAGACCGTCGACACCCATTTGGCCTGCGGCAACGGATGGCGCTGGGCGTCCGAGATGGACACGACCGGCGCGGTGTCGAAAGTATCGAAGACCGGCTGCTGCTCGGGCAGGTCGAGGCGGCCGTGCATCGTGGTGAGGAACGGCGTTTCCTGGCGCTTGAACAGCGAGAACGAGTAGTAATCCATGTGGAAGTGCAGCACGTCGAACTCTTCGGCGCGGCGGCGCACCAGTTCCAGCAGCAGCATGTGCGGCGCGATGCGGTCGCGGATCGCCGGATCGAGCCGCAGCGCGCGCGGCCAGACTGCTTCCAGTCGGGCGCTGGTCTGGGAATCGCCGGTGGCGAAGAGCGTGACCTCGTGACCGAGTTCCACGAGCGCCTCGGTGAGATACGACACGACACGTTCCGTGCCCCCGTAGAGCTTCGGCGGCACCGATTCAGTCAGCGGGGCGATCTGGGCAATTCTCATCGTTCTCGTCTCCATGAGCCTATCGACGGCAGCGCACGCCAGCGCACCCATTATGCGAACCGTCGCCTGCGGCATCGAGTATGACAGCCGGCCCACAGCCCGGCCACGAGGTTTGCCCTTACATCAGATCAATGCCCTGTCATTGGAGTGCCGCGTGCGAGTCGCCTACGCGTACCGGCATTATCGAAGGAGAATGGCGGCCGCCCGGCGCACTCTTGCACTTTCATCGCTCTGTTACAGGGCCGAAACAATCGTGTCGGACAGCCGTTACGCTTTGGAGACGCCGCGCAGATCGATCAGGAAGTTGTCGCGCCAGACGCCCAGATCGTGCTTGCGCAATGCGTTCATGTTGGCTTCGTAGCGCTGCTTGCGTTCCGCGAGCGGCATGGTCAGCGCCCGCGCAATCGCCTCGCTCGTGCCGACGATATCGTGCGGATTCACCAGCACCGCGCCAGTCATCTCGTCGGCGGCGCCCGCGAATTGCGACAGCACGAGCACGCCGGGATCGTCCGGATTCTGCGCGGCGACATACTCCTTCGCGACCAGGTTCATGCCGTCGCGCAACGGCGTCACCAGCCCGACCTGCGATTCCCGGAACAGCGACATCAGCTTCCAGCGGTCATAGCGCTGGTTCAGGTAGCGGATCGGCGTGTAGTCGAGGCCCGAATAACGGCCGTTGATGCGCCCCGCTTCATATTCGAGGTTCTGGCGGATCTGCTGATAACTTTCGACGTCGGAGCGCGTCGGCGGCGCGATCTGCACGAGCGTCACGTTGCCGCGCCACTCCGGCGATTTCTCCAGGAAATGCTCGAAGGCGCGGAAACGCTCGACCAGGCCCTTCGAGTAATCGAGCCGGTCGACGCTCATGATGAGCTTGCGGCCTTCGAGGCTTTGTTTCAGGTCCATCACGTCCTGACGCGCTTCGCCGCGCTCGGCCTGCTCGGCGATTTCATCGGGGAACACGCCGATGCGGTACACATTCGTCGTCAGCTTGCGGCCGAAGGCTTCGACGTGGCCGTCGGCGGTCGCCGTGCCGTGTGCATGGCGCACGATGTAATCGTGGAACGCGACGCGGTCGCCTTCGGTCTGGAAGCCCACGACGTCGTAGCAGCACAGCGACTTGACGAGTTCCTCGTGCGGCGGAATGTTCAGCAGGATTTGCGGCGACGGAAACGGAATGTGCAGGAAGAAGCCAATGCGATTCTTGATGCCCTCCGAACGCAGCGCTTCCGCGAACGGGATCATGTGGTAGTCGTGGACCCAGATGACGTCGTCGGGCTCGAGCAGCTTGATCAGCTTGTGCGCGAGCCAGGCGTTCACGCGGCGGTAACCGGCGTATTCGTCGCGATCGTAGACGGCGAGATCGTTGCGATAGTGGAAGACCGGCCACAGCATCGCATTCGAAAAACCGCGGTAGTACTGGTCGTAGTCCTTCTTCGTCAGGCCCACGGTGGCGAAGGTCACGGCGCCGTCCTGTTCCAGCTTGGGACCTTGGTTCGCCACGGTTTCGCTCACCACGTCCCCGCTCCAGCCAAACCAGACGCCGCCGCTGTCCTTCAGCGCGCCGAAGACGCCGACAGCCAGCCCGCCCGCGGAACCTTTGGTTTCGGTCGGCGTGGCGACCCGGTTGGATACGACGACGAGACGACTCATAAGCTTGCCTTTTCCTCTTTGATCATGTGGGTCATGTTTTTCGACTGTGAATTGCCCGCTGGGTTTCCATTCACGGCGCGCGATCCGTCAGCCGATTCCATTGTTCACGTCTTTTCGCCGCGCGTCGGTGCGGTAGACGCCGCCGAATGCGCATGCGGGTCCGGTCCGCTCGCCTCGCCTCGGCTCGCGACCGGATCGGCGGGGGTATTGGCGGTATTGGCCGCGCCGGCAGCGTTGTCCGGCGCCGTGCCCGGACGCTGGAGCGGCGGCGCGAAATCGACGTGGCTTTCCTTGTCCGTCGAAAGATCCGCCCGCGCGCGCGGCAGATAGTTCGGATACGCCGCCTGCACGAAATTCACGAGTCCCTCGCGCACGCGGCAGCGCAAATCCCAGTTCAGCGCGGAATCGAACGAGCTGACGAGCACGCGCAGTTGCAACGCGCGATCCGTCGCGTCGGTGACCTGCAGCACCTGTACGCGACCGTCCCATTCCGGCGCATGCGCGAGAATGCGCTCAAGTTCCTCGCGCAGCGGCGCGAGCGGCATGCGGTAGTCCACGTAGAGGAACACCGTGCCGATGATCTGCGAGCTGTTGCGGGTCCAGTTCGTGAACGGATTTTCGATGAACCACTGCAACGGCACGATCAGCCGGCGCTGGTCCCAGATGCGGATCGACACATAAGTGCCGGTGATTTCCTCGACCCGCCCCCATTCGCCCTGGATGACGACGACGTCGTCGAGGCGGATCGGCTGCGACAGCGCGATCTGCAAACCCGCGATCAGATTGCCGAGCACCGGCCGCGCGGCGATACCGGCGACCAGTCCCGCGACGCCCGCCGACGCCAGCAGGCTCGCGCCGATCTGGCGCACGCTCGGGAACGCCATCAGTGCCCCGCCGAAGCCGATGATGACGATCACCACCATCACCGAACGCGCGAGCACGCGCGCCTGCGTGTGGATGCGGCGGGCATCGAGGTTGTCGTCGGTGTCGAGCGGGTGCGCCTGCACGATCGCCTCGCCGACCGCGCCCGCGGAGCGCGCCGCGAGGAACGTGAGCGCGACGATCAGCGCGACGGTCTCGACGTCGCGCAGGACGCCGATGAACGGCAACGTGTCGGGCGCCTCGAAGATCATGAAGCCGAGCCCGAGGATGATGAGCAGGACCAGCGCGGGTTTGTCGATGTAGCGCAGCACGACGCTCATCAGCGGATAAGGCCGCGCGATGCGGGTCAGGATGCGCGCGCCCGCCCGATGCACGCCCACCGCGAACAGCACGGCGATGACGGCGACGACCAGCGCGCCCGGCCAGGTGCCGAGCGGCCGTTCGGCCAGGTCAATGAAGTGATCGAAAGAAAGCATGAAGGTCGCGGGATCAGCCTCGGGTTGGAAACAGGGCGAGGTGGATACGGCGGCGCGCATCGCGCGGGCGCGATGTCACAAACCATGGGTGCGGAGGCCGCACCGTATTCAGCGAAACTTGCCGGCTGGCAGGCAAGATCAGGCAAGATCAGGCAAGATCAGGTCAGCAAGCGGGACGCCAGCACGCTCCTGGCGCCTCCGCTCGACCGTTCAGCCCGCCATCAGCGTTCCGCCTTGCAGGGAAACGCCTTGCCGAGGCCGAGCGACACCATGGTCGTGGCGTTGAAATCGGCTTTGTCCGGATTGCCGGCAATGTACTTGCGCACCGCATCCGTCAGTTGCTGGGGTTTCACGTCCGACGGCAGGCAGAAGTATTGGCCGACCTGCGGCCCGGAGGTTCCGCCGATGGCCTCGATCGTGTTATAGACACCGTCCGCCGCGCCTTCGATATAGGCCGCGCAGGCCGTGCGCGAGTTGGGGTCGGTTTTGGTGCACAGCTTGTTCAGGTCGTTGCCGGTGAACGCGAACGCGCACAGAGGTGTCGCGAGCGCACAGGCGATGACGATTTCCCGCAGCATGATCTTCCTTTTATGTTGAGCGGCGGCTTGGATCCGGACAACGGTTCGGGGCACCGGGGCGGCCGCGCCTGACCGCCGGGTGCGCCAGTGTCCGTGCAGCACTGCGCTATTTTGCACCGTTTGCGCCGCCTGGCGCAGCACCGCCCTGCTGCATCGAGTCAAGGCGCGCCTGCAAACCCTCGGCGACATCCTTCGCCTCGTACTTGCGGGCAAAGTCCACGGCCGTCATGCCGATCTGGTTCTTGACGCGCAGGTCCGCGCCTTCGTCGAGCAACAGCTTGCAGGTCGACAAATGCCCGCCGCGCGCGGCCATCATCAGCGGCGTGGTGCCGTTCGGCGAGCCCGCGTCGATATAGGCCGAATGGTCCAGCAGCAGCTTCACGATGTCGTCATGACCGTTGGTCGCCGCATAGTGCAGCGGCGTCCAGCCCTTCTTGTTCACTTCGGCATCCTTGGCGATCAGCGCATTCACGAAGGTCGCGTCGCCGTTCAGGGCCGCGAGCATCATCGCATTCTCGCCGGCGGGGTCGGTCTTTTCCAGATCGGTCTTCGGATTGTCGGCGAGCAATTGGCCGACCTTGTCGGATTTCTCGCGCGCCGCGATCACGAGCAGCGGCGTGCCGGTGTTGTCGACCGTGTTCGGGTCCGCGCCCTGCGCGAGCTGCTTCTTGACCGCCGAGATGTCGTCGAACTTGACCGCCTTGATGAGCGAATCCACAGACGCGGCCCACACCGGCTGCGCAATCGCACAGCCGGCGACGAGCGCCGCCGCGACCAGCCGGCGCAGCGCGGAGCCCTTCGTGTGCTTCATGTCCGCGGCGAAAACGTTTGACGTGTTTGCCACGGGAAGAGCGGAAATCATCGACGAATTGTTCATGGTTGCCTTCGGGGTGCCTTGAAACAGGTTGCTGTACACGCGGTGCGGCCGCCCTCAGCCTGCCCGCGCGATCTTGAAAAGACGGAAGAAGTTGTCCGTGGTGGCCTGCGCCAGCGCTTCTTCCGGCTGTTCGCGCAATTGCGCGACAAAACGTCCGACATGACTCACGTACGCAGGTTCATTCGGCTTGCCGCGATACGGCACCGGCGCGAGATAAGGCGAATCGGTTTCGATCAGCAGCCGTTCCAGCGGCACGCGGCGCGCCACGTCCTGCACGTCCTTGGCGCTCTTGAACGTGACGATGCCCGACAGCGAAATATGAAAGTTCTGCGCAAGCGCACGTTCGGCCACATCCCACGGCTCGGTGAAACAATGCATCACGCCGCCCGGCACGCCGGCGCGCTCTTCTTCCATGATGCGCAGCGTGTCGTCCGAGGACGCGCGCGTGTGGATGATGAGCGGCTTGCCGGTCTTGTGCGCCGCGCGGATGTGGGTGCGGAAGCGTTCGCGCTGCCACTCCATGTCGGCCAGGCTGCGGCCTTCGAGCCGATAGTAGTCGAGGCCCGTCTCGCCGATCGCGCAGACTTTCGGATGCCCGGCCAGCTCGACGAGCTCGTCCACGCTCGGCTCGCGCATGTCCTCGTGATCCGGATGCACGCCGACCGACGCATACACGTTCTCGTATCGTTCGGCGATGGCGAGCACCGAGGGCAGCGTTTCCAGATCGACCGACACGCACAGCGCATGCGTGACCGAATGCGCGCGCATGTTGTCGAGCACGTCGGGCAGGCGGTCGGCGAGTCCTTCGAAGTTGATGTGGCAGTGTGAATCGACGAACATGCGCGGCTCCCTGATCCTTAATGCGTGTGCTGTGGCGCGGCGCGCTGCGTGTCGAGACGCAGGCCGAGGATCACGAGATCGCGCTCGACGCCGTCCAGCACCGCGACGCGCGGCAGCGCGCCCCAGGTTTCGAAGCCGAAGCCGGCGAACAGCTTGACGCTGGCTTCGTTGTGCCCGAAGACGAAACCGAGCACGGTATCGACCTTCAGCGACGGCGCGCGCTCGAGCGCCTCGCGCAGCAGCGCACGGCCGAGCCCCTTGCCGCGGGCGCGCTCGTGCAGATAAATGCTGACTTCGACGGTGCGCGCATACGCCGGGCGGCCGTAGAAGTCGGAGAAGCTGAGCCACGCGATGACCTCGCCGCCTTCCTCGACGACCCACAGCGGGCGCGATTGCGGCGAATGCGCGTGAAACCACGCGTGACGGCTTTCGAGCGTGACCGGCTCGAGATCGGCGGTGACCTGGCGCGAGGCGATCGTCGAATTGTAGATGGCCACGATGGCAGGCAGATCGTCGAAGGTGGCGTCGCGGTATTGGAGAGTCATGGTTGGATTGAAAAGGCTCCGGGCACCCTGTCAGGCGACGTAGATGCCGCGATAGCCGAGGAACAGTTCCTCGAACACGAGGCGCGCGTTGAGCGGATGATTCTCCACGGCGCGCTGCCGCGTGACGGTTTTCATGTAGCGGGCGAGCGCGGCGCCATCCGCGCCCTGTGCACAGCGCGCGAGCGCCTTGGCCGCGCCTGGAAAGTAACGCGGCCGGCCCGCCGTGCGCTGCGCGAGCAGATCGTAAAGCCAGCGCTGCAGCCAGCCGAGCACGAGCGGCACCGGCAGCTTCTGCAGGTTCTCGCCGCAGGCGAAGGCGTCGCAGTTCGGTCCGGCGGCGAGCTGGGCGAGCGTGAAGTCGCGTAACGCGCGGTTCTCGTCGCTCGCCAGCGCCAGCGCCGCCAGCGGCGCGCCGCCCGCCTGCGCGAGCAGGCCCGCTGCATCGTCGATACCCTGCGCCGCGAGCCATGCGTTCGCCTGCGCTGGCTCGGGCACGCTCATCGGCCATTGACGGCAGCGGCTCACGATGGTCGGCAGCAGCCGGTCCATGCGCGCCGAAACCAGCAGAAACACGACGCCCGACGGCGGTTCTTCGAGCGTCTTCAACAGCGCGTTGGCGGCGGCGACATTCAATGCCTCGGCCGGATACAACACCACGACACGCACCCCGCCGCGGTGCGAGCCCAGGGCACAGAAGTCCAGCAGCGCGCGCACCTGCTCGATCTTGATTTCCTTGCTGGGCGCGCGCGATTTCTTGCCTTCGTCGCCATCGGCTTTGTCAGCGGGGGCGTCGGCGGCGTCGCCGGAGGTGGCGACGGCAAGGCCCGCGAGCGCTTCCGGCAGCACGGCGCGATAGTCGGGATGGTTGCCCTGCGAAAACCACAGGCACGCCGGGCAATGACCGCAGGGTTCGCCGTTCGCCGCGGGCGCCTCGCACAGCAGACCTTGCGCCAGATGTTGTGCGAACTGCAATTTGCCGATGCCCGCCTCGCCATGCAGCAGCAATGCGTGCGGCCAGTGCGCGCGCAGTTGCTGGAGGCGTTGCCAGTCGTCGGTCTGCCAAGGGTAGATCATTGCTGTTACCGTATTGAATCAGAGACTTGCGATCGTTTCTTCAAGTTTTTTGCGAATGTCGTCGATGGTCCGGGTGGCATCGACGACGGCAAAGCGCTGCGGCGACTCCGCGGCCCGGCGCAGATATTCGCCCCGCGTGCGCGCAAAAAACGTCTCCGACTCGCGCTCGAACTTGTCCGGCGCGCGCGCCGCCGAGCGGCGTTCGTTCGCGGTTTCGGTCGGCACGTCGAACAGCACGGTCAGATCCGGCTGGAAACCGCCCTGCACCCATCGTTCCAGCGCTTCGAGCTTGTCGCGCGGCAGGCCGCGGCCGCCGCCCTGGTACGCAAAAGTGGCATCCGTGAAACGGTCCGACAGCACCCAATCGCCGCGCGACAGCGCCGGTTCGATCACCTGCGCCAGATGTTCCCGGCGCGCTGCGAACATCAGCAGCGCCTCGGTTTCGAGGTCCATCGGCTGGTCCAGCAGGATGCCGCGCAGTGTTTCGCCGAGCGGCGTGCCGCCTGGCTCGCGCGTCATCACGACCGCATGGCCGGACGGCGCGAGCTTCGCCGCGAGTTGCTGGCGGAACCAGTCGAGATGCGTGGTCTTGCCCGCGCCGTCGATGCCTTCGAACGTAATGAACTTGCCGCGCGCCATTCATTGACCCCGGATGTATTTGTCGACGGCCTTGTTGTGGTCGCCGAGCGTGTCGGAAAAGATGCTGCTGCCGTCGCCGCGCGAGACGAAATACAGCGCGGTGCTGGCGGCCGGGTTGAGCGTGGCGGTCAACGCGGCCACGCCGGGCAGCGCGATCGGCGTCGGCGGCAGGCCCATGCGCGTGTAGGTATTGTACGGAGTGTCCGTCTGCAGGTCCTTCTTCCTGAGCTTGCCGCCATAAGCCGGGCCCAGGCCGTAGATCACGGTGGGATCGGTCTGCAGCGGCATGCCGATGCGCAGCCGGTTCGCGAACACCGCCGCAACCAGCGGCCGGTCCTGCGCGCGCCCGGTTTCCTTCTCCACGATCGACGCCATGATCAGCGCGTCATAAGGCGTCTTGTAAGGCAGATTCGGCGCGCGCGCGTTCCACGCCTCGGTGAGACGCACTTGCATGAGCCGGTAGGCGCGCTGGTAGACGGCGAGATCGCTGGTGTTCTTGTCGAAGAGATAGGTGTCGGGGAAGAACAGCCCTTCAGCCGACGCCCGGTCCACCTCGGCGGCGCCGATCGCCCGCAGCAGGTCCGTGTCGCTCATGCCGGCCGTGTCGTGCTTGAGCGCGGGATTGCCGTCCAGTTCGGCGCGCATCTTCTGCAGCGTCCAGCCTTCGATGACTGTTGCGACGTACTCGTTGACGTCGCCGCGCGCGATCTTCTGCAGCACCTCATAGGGCGTGATGCCGCTCTTGAATGCGTAGTTGCCGGACTTGAGCTGCGCGGACAGACCGAGCACGCGGGTCATCAGCACGAACAGTTCCGGCTCGACCGGCACGCCGCCGCGGTTCAGCTGATTGCTCACGCTGCGCAGGCTGCTATGCGGTTTGATGGTGACGTCAAGCTCGGGTGTCGCGAGCGCCATGGGACGCTGCGCCCACCAGACGACGCCGCCCGCGACGGCCGCCGCGACCAGCGCGGCGAACACGATGGCCACGACGCATTTCTTCAAGAGGGACATGCGGAACACGCTTGGGATAAGACCAATATAATAACTTGCCGCCTGTGCCGAAGTCGCTTTCACCGGTCCGGGCTTCTCTGAAAGGACAGCCGCGACCTCCATGAATTCCCAGACCCCGACCCTCGCCCCCGCCGATTTCGAAGCCGTCAAGACCGCCGGCGCGTTCATGCCGCTCACGCAGTTCGGCGTGATCGATGTCAGGGGCGAGGACGCCGCGACCTTCCTGCACAACCAGATCACCAACGACGTCCAGCATCTCGATGCCTCCACGGCCCGACTGGCCGGTTATTGCTCGCCGAAGGGACGGCTGCTGGCGTCGTTCCTGATGTGGCGCACGGCCGATGCGGTGCGCCTGCTGATCGCGCAGGACACGCAGGCGGCAGTGCAGAAGCGTCTGTCGATGTTCGTGCTGCGGCTGAAAGCGAAGCTCTCCGACGCGACGCCCGAGGTGGCCGCGGTCGGCTTCGCGGGCGACGTGCGCGCGGCGCTGTCCGGCATCTTCGATGCCCTGCCCGACGGCGTGCACGTGAAGGTCGAAGGTCCGAATGGCGCGCTGATCCGCGTGCCGGATGCGGCGCATCAGCCGCGTTTCCTGTGGGTCGGGCCGAAGGCGCTGGTGGACGAACAGCTCGCGGCCCTCGAAGACAAACTGGTGCGCGTGCCCGGGCAAATGTGGGACTGGCTCGACATCCATGCGGGCGAACCGCGCATCACGCACGCGACGGTCGAGCAGTTCGTGCCGCAGATGGTGAACTTCGACGTGCTCGGCGGCGTGAACTTCAAGAAAGGCTGCTATCCGGGACAGGAGATCGTCGCGCGCAGCCAGTATCGCGGCACGATCAAGCGGCGCACGGCGCTCGCGCACACCGAAGCGGCCGCGCCCGGAGCGGAGCTGTTCCATTCCGACGATCCGGGCCAGCCGTGCGGGCTGGTCGTCAACGCGGCGCCGGCGGAAGCCGGCGGCGTGGACTGCCTGGTCGAGATCAAGCTGGCCGCGCTCGACAACGGCAGCGTTCACGTGGGTTCCGCCGATGGGCCGGCGCTCGAATTTGCGCCGCTGCCCTACGCCTTTCCCGCCGATGCCTGAGGTCCCGCGCGCATGTGCCTGATCGTTTTCGACTGGCAGCCCGCGGCCGCGCCCGGCGAGCGCCGTGCGCTGCTGACGCTGTCGGCGAATCGGGATGAATTCTTGCGCCGCACCGCCGAGCCGATGCACTGGTGGACCGACGCGCGGGGCGTGCTTGCGGGACGCGATCTCACGGGCGGCGGCACATGGCTGGGTGTGTCGCGCGATGGACGCTTCGCGGCGCTGACGAACTATCGCGCGCCGAGCGAGACGCGCCCGGACGCGCCGACGCGCGGCACGCTGGTGAGCGACTTTCTAGCGGGCGAACGGCTTGCGCCGCTGACGTATCTGGAACGCGTGGCCGAGCGAGGTCAGCGTTATAACGGCTTCAACCTGCTGTGCGGCGATTTCGCGCGGCGTGAACTGGGCTGGTATGGCAATCGCGCGGATGCGCCGCCAGCCTTGCTCGAAGCGGGCGTGCATGGCTTGTCGAACAGTCTGCTGAACACGCCTTGGCCAAAGCTGGTGGCTCAGCGCGACGCCTTGCACGACCTGATTCACGCCGACGAGCGGCCGTCACTCGATGTGCTGATCGACACCTTGCGCGATCCGCGTACGGCCAACGACGCGCTGCTGCCCTCCACCGGCATTTCGATCGAGCGGGAACGCGTGTTGTCGGCGGCGTTTATCGAGACGCCCGAGTACGGGACACGCAGCACCACGGCGTTGCGCGTGGACCTGATGCCGCATGGGCTCGCGGTCGATGTCAAGGAACGCAGTGACGATGACGGCTTGCATCGGATCGTGCGGCCCGGCGCGTTCGAGCGGGCTTTTGACTTCGAAGTGGAACGCGGTTGACGCGGGCTTAGCGCGTGTGTCGTATCAGGTACAGAATGCCCCCGATGATCAGTGCGCCGATGCTGTCCACCACGGTCATTAAAGGAATGGGATTTGTCCATTTGTCCATGTTGGTGGTCCGCGAGTAATACGGCGGGCCGTCGCCGTAGTATTCAGTCAGAGCGAGCACATTCCAGGCGACGAGAAGAGCATAGAGAATGGCAACGATGACATATAAGCCCGCTCTCAACAGGGACTGGTAGCTCGTGATCTGCATTGGTTCAGTAGCGAACGGTCAAAGGAATGTAGCATTCCGGAGAATCGGCTGTAGCGGCTTTCAAGTCGCGGACGAAATCCTCCATTCGTGAACGGAGACCGATGCATCCAGCAGTTCTTGCATACACTCCGCCATGAATGAAGAATCCACCGCGACCGAAGGTTTCCGTGCCTGGGAATATGTGGATTGTGAGCCGATGATCTCCCCAGGTTGAACGTAGGCCCGCCTTGTACCATTTGATCGTCCACATCTGTGACGGTTGAATCCAATATCGACCCGGCGGAATGGGACCTTGATTGCGTGTTCGGTATCGGGCGGGAGAGAAATCAAACCTTCCCCCAATTAATGGTTTTCCGGAAATCGCAGGATAGGACCGTCCCTCCTGCGCATGCATCAAAAGCGACGAGCCATTGAACGAGAGAGAGGGTCCCTGAACGTGCACACATGGGACTGCGGGGAACACCGTGCTCTGCTGCATAGTCATCTGACATACATACGAGACAGTAGGATTGGACAGTAGTGCAGGGCAAGCTCGTCCCTGATCACTCAATTTCCCGATCCTATCATCCAGCAATCCTGAGGAATCCACCCGCCTGACATTTCAGACGATACTCAATCTTCATCCCTCACCCTTCAAATGCCTCCCGCAGCGCCCTCACCGCTTCCGCATGCGCATCGGCCACTTCAGGCACGAAGCCGCCCATCTTGAAGAACTCGTGGATCATCCCTTCATAGCGCCTGAGCGTCACCGGCACGCCCTGCTGCTCCAGCTTTTCCGCATACGCGACATCTTCATCGAACAGCGGATCGTGATCCGCCGCCGCGATCCACGCCGGCGCGACGCCCGCCATGTCGGGCACGCCGCCCGCGGCATCGAGCGGTGCGAAGCGCCAGTCATCGCGGTCGCGGTCATCGCGCAGATACTGGGCGAAGAACCACTGGATCGTTTCGCCCGAAAGCAGATAGCCCTCCGCCAGTTGCGCGTGCGACGCGCTCTGCTGCCGCGCGCTCGTGCCCGGATAGATCAGCAGTTGCAGCCGCAAGCCGATGCCCGCATCGCGCGCCAGCACTGCGCACACCGTGGCCAGCGTGCCGCCCGCGCTGTCGCCGCCGATCGCCAGTCGCGCCGCATCGATGCCGAACGTGCCCGCCTCACGCGCCAGCCATTGCAGCGCGTCGAACGCGTCGTTCAC
Organism: Caballeronia sp. LZ032; assembly: GCF_031451315.1. Taxonomy (NCBI): domain Bacteria; kingdom Pseudomonadati; phylum Pseudomonadota; class Betaproteobacteria; order Burkholderiales; family Burkholderiaceae; genus Caballeronia; species Caballeronia sp. LZ032. The sequence goes on along the minus strand of NZ_JARUXP010000001.1, from coordinate 1,438,168 downwards.
CGCGACGGGAAAGCGGTGCTCGGGCGCAAGCCGGTAATCGACCGACACCACCGCGCAGCCCGCATCGTGCGCGAGCTTGCGGCACAGCGCATCGTGCGTCGCCACGCTGCCGACGGTAAAGCCGCCGCCATGCAGATACAGCAGCCCCGCCACCGGCTGCGCCCAGTTCGGCTCGACGGGCTGATACACGCGCACGCCGATCGTCGCGCCGTCGCGCGTGGGCACCTGCACGTCCTCGACGCTGAACAGCGGCAGCGGCGCGATGTCGAGGATCGGCGCGCTCATCGCGTAGGCGGCGCGCGCCTGCTGCGGCGTCAGCGTGTGGAACGGCGGGCGGTTTGCACGCGCCACCATCTCGAGGATTTGGGCGATCTTGGGATTGAGCGGCATCGATTGAGGAGCGTTGAAAATACGCGGCTAACGCGGCCGCCTGAGCGACATCGGATCGGTCGGATTGCGCAGTTGCGCGATGTCGTCGAGCCGCAGTTGCACCGACGCCATGATGGCCGGATGCGTGATGACGTAAAAGCGGCGCGCGCGCACGGCATCGAAGGTCAGTGCGGCGATGTCGTCCGCCGTGAGCTTGCCGCCTTCCACCGCTTTCGTGAGTTGCCGCGCGGCGAGTTTCTGCGACGCGGTGTACGGAGCCGCGTTGGCGAGCGCTTCGGGCCGCGCGCGTTCGGCATCGGCGATCCCCGTCGGCACGAACGCGGGACACAGCAGCGACACGCCGATCAGGTCCGCACCCGCCAGCCGCAAATCATGCTGCAGGGTCTCGGTCAGCGCGACGACCGCGTGTTTCGACGCGTTGTAGACGCCCATCGCGGGCGCGGCGAGCAGGCCCGCCACCGACGCCGTATTGACGATGTGCGCCGGCTCGTTCTGCCGCAGCATGATGGGCACGAACGCACGCAGACCGTTCGCGACACCCATCACGTTGACGCCGAAGACCCATTGCCAGTCGTTGGCGCTGTTTTCCCACACGAAGCCGCCCGCGCCGACGCCCGCGTTGTTGAACAACAGATGCACGCCGCCGAAGGCATCGAGCGCGGCCTGCGCCAGCGCCTCGACCTGCGCCGGGTCCGAGACATCCGCCGTCACGCCGAGCGCTTCGCCGCCCTGCGCGCGGATGGCATCCACCGTGGCGGCGAGGCCGGCAGTGTCGAGATCGGCGAGCACGAGCTTCATGCCGAGCGCCGCGCCTTGCTGCGCGAACGCCCGGCCGAAGCCGCTGCCCGCGCCGGTGATGACGGCAACCTTGCCTGCGAAACTGTCCACGTGAGGTTTCCGGGTTCGATCAGATCAGCTTCACGAGCTGCTTGCCGAAGTTCTTTCCGCGCAGCATGCCGAGCAGCGCCTCGGGCGCTTGCTCGAGACCGTCCGCGATGCTCTCGCGGAACAGCAGCTTCTTCGTCGCGACGCGTTCGCCGAGATCCTTGAGCGCCTGCGGCCAGATATCCAGATGTTCGTAGACGATGAAGCCTTGCAGCAAGAGCCGCTGCGTCAGGATGAGCCGGGGCGCGTCCAGCGGCAGGGGTTTGCCGTCATAGCCGGAGATCATGCCGCACACGGCAATGCGTCCGAACGCGTTCATGCGCGCCAGCACTGCGTTGAGGATCTCGCCGCCGACGTTCTCGAAGTAGCCGTCGATGCCATCTGGCACGGCCGCCTTCAGGTCGGCGCGCAGGTTGCCCGCCTTGTAGTCGACGCAGGCATCGAAGCCGAGCGTCTCCACCACATAGCGGCATTTCTCCGCGCCGCCCGCGATGCCCACTGCGCGGCAGCCGGCCGCCTTCGCCAGTTGCCCGACGACGCTGCCCACCGCGCCGCTCGCCGCTGACACCACCACGGTCTCGCCCGCCTTCGGCTTGATGATGCCGTTCAGGCCGTACCACGCGGTGACGCCCGGCATGCCGAGCGCGCCGAGATAGGCGGAGAGCGGCACGCGCGAGGCATCGACCTGGTTCAGCATCGTGCCGTCCGAGGTGCCGTACTCCTGCCAGCCGAGCATGCCCACGACGTTGTCGCCGACCGCGAACTTCGGATTGCGCGACTCGCTGACGACGCCCACCGTGCCGCCGATCATCACTTCGTTCAGCGGCTGCGGCGGCGCGTAGGACTTGGCGTCGTCCATGCGGCCGCGCATGTACGGATCGAGCGACAGATAGTGGTTGCGGACCCGCACCTCGCCCTCGGCGAGCGGCGCGAGCGGCGTTTCGACGAGCTTGAAGTTGCTCGCCGAGGCTTCGCCATCGGGACGTGAGACGAGCAGGATCTGACGGTTCAGCGGTGCGTCTGCCATGGCGGGTTCTCCTGTCTTCAAAGGGATGATGCCGGTGTTATGCGTCGCTCGGGCCGGGCAGCGCCTTGGGATCGGTACGCATTTTCTGGCGTGCGATGTCGCGTCCGACCGCGAGCCGCTTCATGTACTTGAAGGTGCCGAGCGCCTTGGCCACGAAGTGTCCTTCGCTGTCGCGCACTTCGCCTTCGCAATAAGCCATCGTGGTCGAGCGGTGCAGCACGCGGCCGTAACCGCGCAACTCGCCGCGGCCGGGCTGCATGAAGTTCACCTTCATTTCGACGGTGACGACGCCCATGCCGTCCCCCGCGACGCTGCGCGCGGCGAGCGCGAGCGCGGCGTCGAGCAGGGTCATCGTGACGCCGCCATGGGCGATGCCCCAGGTATTCAGATGCGTGTCGCGCAGCGGCAGGCACACTTCGCTTTCGCCGTCCTGCGCGCGGACGAGATCGACGCCGAGCGAATCGATGAACGGGCTTTCGATGGACACGCCGGCGTTCGCCGGATCGGTGCTGGACATCGCGCTCATACCTCGTAGTCGACGCATTGACGGTCTTCACGGACCGCCGCGACGAAGTCCTTCACGGCCTGATGCTTCGGATGGACCTGATAGGCTTCGAGCGCGGCGCGGTCGTCGAAGTCGGACACCAGCACGACGTCATAGGTGCAGTCGAAGCCCGGCTGAGCGGTGCCGACCTCGAAGTGTCCCTGCCCTTTCACGATGCTGCGGCAGGTTTCGAGCCGGGCCTTCAGCTTCTGCGCATTCTCTGCGCGGCTGGCGCCCTCGGCGGTTTCCTTCAGCTTCCACATGACGATGTGACGCAGCACGGCGGCTCCTGATTCATGATGTCGGTCGAGACCTGAAGCGTAGCAAAAATCGCCGTGCAGTGAGGTGACGCGACGTACGCGCTTTGGTCACACGATCTCGAACAGTCCCGCCGCGCCCTGCCCGCCGCCGACGCACATGGTCACCACGACGAAGCGCGCCCCGCGCCGCTTGCCTTCGAGCAGCGCATGCCCGGTCAGGCGTGCGCCCGACACGCCATACGGATGCCCGACCGCGATCGCGCCGCCGTTCACGTTGAGACGCTCGTCGGGAATGCCCAGCCGGTCGCGGCAATAGAGCACCTGCACGGCGAAGGCTTCGTTCAGTTCCCACAAGCCGATGTCATCGACGGTGAGCCCCGCGCGTTGCAGCAGCTTCGGCACCGCGAACACCGGCCCGATGCCCATCTCGTCAGGCTCGCAGCCCGCGACCGCGAAGCCGCGAAAAATGCCGAGCGGTTGCAGTCCTTCACGCTCGGCAAGCGTCGCGCTCATGACGACGCACGCCGACGCGCCATCCGAAAACTGACTCGCGTTGCCGGCCGTGATGACGCCGCCCGGCAGCGCCGTGCGGATCTTCGCGACGCCTTCGAGCGTCGTGTCCGCGCGAATGCCTTCGTCGGCCGCGAGCGTGACTTCGCGCGTGACATGCCGGCCGCTGGCCTTGTCCGCGATGCCGGCGAGCACGGTGATCGGCACGATCTCGGCATCGAAGCGGCCCGCTGCCTGCGCGGCGGCCGCGCGCTGCTGCGAACGTGCACCGTATTCGTCCTGGCGCTCCCGCGAGATGTCATAGCGCCGCGCGACGTTCTCGGCGGTCTGGAGCATCGGCCAGTAGATCGCGGGCTTGTGCGCGTCGAGCCAGGCTTCCTTCAGCATGTGGCGGTTCATCTCGTTCTGCACGCAGGAAATCGATTCGACGCCGCCCGCGACGAACACTTCGCCCTCGCCCGTCATCACGCGCTGCGCGGCGAGCGCGATGCTCTGCAAACCCGACGAGCAGAAGCGGTTCACCGTCATGCCCGGCACCGCGGCCGGCAAGCCGGCGCGCAACGCGATCTGCCGCGCGACGTTCATGCCGGTGGCGCCTTCGGGAAACGCGCAGCCCATGACGACGTCCTCGATGCGCACCGGGTCGATGCCCGCGCGTTCGACCGCCGCCCGTACGACGTGGCCGCCGAGCGTCGCGCCATGGGTCATGTTGAGTGCGCCGCGCCACGATTTGGCGAGCGCGGTGCGCGCGGTGGCTACGATCACGGCGTCGGTCATGTCGTCTCTCTCGTTTCGATGTCGTTCGAACTCACGCGCCGCACGCCGGCGCCGAGCATGTCCTGCCACGCGCGCGCCAGCGACCCGTCCAGGTCGATCGCGCGGCATGCGTCCTCGATCACGCTCGTTTCAAAGCCGGCCGCGCGCGCATCGAGCGCCGACCACGCAACGCAATAGTCGGTCGCGAGCCCGGCCAGCCACACGCGCCGGACGCCGGTGTCGCGCAGATAGCCTGTCAGGCCGGTCGGCGTCGTGCGGTCCGCTTCGAGGAACGCCGAATAGCTGTCGACGTGCTCGTGATGCCCCTTGCGCACCACCATCCGCGCATGCGGCACGTGCAGGTCGCGATGCAGCGCCGCGCCCTCGGTATCCTGCACGCAGTGCACCGGCCACAGCACCTGCTCGCCGTAGGGCAGCGTCATGGTCTCGAAGGGCTGGCGTCCCGCGTGATTCGCCGCGAACGACACATGCGAGCGCGGATGCCAGTCCTGGGTCAGCACGACATGCGAAAAGCCGGCCGCGATACGGTTGATGACCGGCACGACCTCGTTGCCGCGCGTGACGGCCAGCGCCCCGCCCGGCATGAAATCAGGTTGCACGTCCACGACGATCAGTACGTCTTCCACGGGTTTCATCATGTTCAGGAAAGCTCAGGCGTTGAAGCGGCCGTTGGCGGCGGCGAGTCCGGCGATGCGCGCGGCGGGCTGCCACGCGTCGCCGTTGGGTTGGGCGGCGTACTTGCGCAACGCGCGATCGACGTTAAAAAGGCCGATGGTATCCGCATACAGCATCGGGCCGCCGCGCCACAGCGGGAAGCCATAGCCGGTGAGATACACCATGTCGATGTCGGAGGCCTTTGCCGCGATGCCTTCCTCGAGAATCTTCGCGCCTTCGTTCACGAGCGACAGCACCAGGCGCTCGACGATTTCCTCATCGCCGATCTCGCGCCGCGCCACACCTTGTTCGGCTGAGAACCCCACGATCATTTCGTCGACGGCCTGAGACGGAATGGCATCGCGCTTGCCCGGCGCGTAGTCATACCAGCCCGCGCCGGTCTTCTGTCCGAAGCGGCCCATCTCGCACAAACGGTCGGCCACGCGCGCATAACGCAACTCCGGCTGCTCGCGATAGCGCCGCTTGCGAATAGCCCAGCCGATATCGTTGCCGGCCAGATCGCTCATGCGGAACGGGCCCATCGCGAAGCCGAACTGTTCGATCGCGCGATCCACCTGCGCGGGCAGCGCGCCTTCCTCCAGCATGAAGAGCGCCTGGCGGATGTACTGCTCGATCATGCGGTTGCCGATGAAGCCGTCGCACACGCCCGAAACCACCGCGGTCTTTTTGATCTTCTTCGCAAGCTGCATGACGCTGGCGAGCACGTCTTTCGACGTCTCCTTGCCGCGCACCACTTCGAGCAGCTTCATCACGTTGGCGGGACTGAAGAAGTGCATGCCGATCACATCGCCGGGACGCTTCGTGAACGACGCGATGCGGTTCAGATCGAGCGTCGACGTGTTCGACGCGAGAATCGCGCCCGGCTTCGCCACTTCGTCCAGTTGGCGGAATACCTGCTGTTTCACGTCCAGTTCTTCGAACACCGCTTCGATGATCAGATCGGCCTGGGCGAGATCGGTGAACGAGAGCGTCGGACGAATCAGCGCGATGCGGTCCTCCACCTGTTGCTGCGTGAGCTTGCCCTTCTTGACCTGCGCCTCGTAATTGCGGCGAATCGTCGCGAGACCGCGATCCAGCGCGTCCTGCTTCGTTTCCAGCAGCGTGACGGGCAGCTTCGCGTTGAGGAAGTTCATCGCGATGCCACCGCCCATCGTGCCCGCGCCCACGATGCCGATCTGTTCGATCTTCCTGACCGGCGTGTTCGACGGCACGTCGGCGATCTTGCCGGCCGCGCGTTCGCCGAAGAACGCATGCCGCAGCGCGCGGCTCTCGGGCGTCTGCACCAGCGCAAGGAAGCATTCGCGCTCGAACGCAAGACCGCGTTCGAAGCCTTCCTTGACGCCCTTTTCGATTGCATCGATGCACTTGTGCGGCGCCGGGAAATGGCGTGCCACCGCCGCCACGCTGTTGCGCGCGAACTGGATGAAGCCCTCGGCGTTCGCATGCTCGATGCGGCGCTCGCGCACCTTTGGATATGGCCCGCCACGGTCCGCGGCTCCGCGCGCGAAGCTCAGCGCGGCGTCGAGCAGATCGCCTTGTATCAAGGCGTCGAAGAGCCCGCTTTGCGCGAGCTGTTCGGACGGCACCGGCGTGCCGGACACGATCATGTTGAGCGCCGTCTCCAGGCCGACCGCGCGTGGCAGCCGCTGCGTGCCGCCCGCACCCGGCAGCAGGCCGAGCTTCACTTCCGGCAGCGCGATCTGCGCGTCCGGCGCGGCGACGCGGTAATGCGCGCCGAGCGCGAGTTCCAGGCCGCCGCCCATCGCCACGGCATGAATCGCCGCGACGACCGGCTTGGCGCTGCCCTCGACGGCCTTGATGACGGTCAGGAGCGTCGGTTCCTGCGTGGCCTTCGGGGTATTGAATTCGGTGATGTCGGCGCCGCCCGAGAAGGCCTTGCCCGCGCCGATCAGCACGATGGCGCGCACGGTGGCGTCGCTGTTCGCGCGCCCGATGCCCTCGACGATGCCGAGCCGCGTCGCGTGCCCGAGCCCGTTCACCGGCGGATTGTCGAGCATGATGACGGCGACGCCGTCGCGGATCGAATAATCCACTGCCATGAAGCTGTCTCCCGATGGATCGCGATAAAGGAATGAGCGTGCCGCGCCAGGCGGAAAAGCACGATCGTCACACAGTGCGATCTTAACGCTCAAGCACGCCGAAGACGACAAAGCCCCGGACGCCTGCCTGCATCCGGGGCTTCAAAGACAAGGAAGACCACGTGTCAAATCGGATTTTCGGCCGCAGTGGGCAGCACGTGATCGCGATACTGATCGCGCAGCCGGACCTTCTGCAGCTTGCCGGTCGCGGTATGCGGCAGCTCTTCGGCGAAGATCACGTCGTCGGGGATCCACCACTTCGCCACCTTGCCGTCGAAATGGGCGAGCAGTTCCTCGCGCGTGACGGTCGCGCCCGGCTTCAGCACGGCCACGATCAGCGGCCGCTCGGTCCACTTCGGATGCGCGCACGCAATGCACGCCGCCTCGGCCACCTGCGGATGCGATACCGCGATGTTCTCCAGGTCGATCGAGCTGATCCACTCGCCGCCCGACTTGATCACGTCCTTGCTGCGGTCCGTGATCTGCATGAAGCCGTCCGGGTCGATGGTCGCGACATCGCCGGTCGGGAACCAGCCGTCGACGAGCGGAGAGTCGTCACGCCGGAAATAGCGGTCGATGACCCACGGCCCGCGCACGTACAGGTCGCCGAAGGACTTGCCGTCCCACGGCAGTTCGCGGCCGTCGTCGCCCACCACCTTCATGTCCACGCCGAACAGCGCGCGGCCCTGTTTTTCCAGCAAATGGCGCTGCTCCTCGGGCGGCCGCTGCTTCTGGCGGTAGCTCAGACGCGACAGCGTGCCGAGCGGCGACATCTCCGTCATGCCCCACGCATGGATCACCTGCACGCCGTACTCTTCCTCGAAGATGCGCAGCATCGCCGGCGGGCACGCGGAGCCGCCGATCACCGTACGCGTAAGCGTCGAGAAACGCAGGCCGTGCTGCTTCAGATAGGCGAGCAGGCCCATCCAGACAGTGGGCACGCCGGCTGAATAGGTGACGCCTTCCGCTTCCATCAATTCATACAGCGACTGGCCGTCGAGATCCTTGCCCGGCAGCACGAGCTTCGCGCCGACCAGCGGCGCCGCGTGCGGGATGCCCCAGGCGTTCACATGGAACATCGGCACGACGGGAAGAATGGAGTCGCTCGCGGATGCGCCCATCGCGTCGGGCAGCGCCGCGCCGTACGCGTGCAGCACGGTCGAGCGATGTGAATACAGCGCGCCCTTCGGATTGCCGGTCGTGCCCGACGTGTAGCACAGGAACGAAGCCTGGCGTTCGTCAAGCATCGGCCAGTCGTAGTCGCCGTCATGCGCGCCGATGAGCGTCTCGTAGCTCATCACGGGCACGCTCAGGTCCGACAGATGCGTCTCGATGCACGATGCATCGCCGAGCGCAATCCAGCCTTTCACCTTCGGACACTGCGGCGCGATGATCTCGACCAGCGGCGCGAAGGTCATGTCGAAGCAGACATAGGCGTCGTCGGCGTGATCGATGATGAAGGCGACCTGATCCGGGAACAGGCGCGGATTGATCGTGTGGCACACGGCGCCCATGCCCGACACGCCGTAGTAGCACTCCAGGTGCCGGTAGCCGTTCCATGCGAGCGTGCCGACGCGTTCGCCCTGCGCGACGCCCAACGCGGTCAGCGCCTGCGCGAGTTGCTTCGCGCGCCGTTCGCAGTCGCGCCAGGTGGTGCGGTGGATATCGCCCTCGATACGGCGCGAAACGATCTCGGTATCGCCGAAGTGGCGCGAGGCATGGGACAGCAGGGACGACGCGAGCAACGGTACTTCCATCATCTGGCCGTGGAGCGGCGACATCATGGGCGAAGTCCTCGGAGGGTCGATGGCCTTGGTCGATGGTCTGGTCACGCCCGGGCCGGCCCCTGCAGGCCGGCGGGCGCGGAATTACAATATCGTTTAACTCAGAGGCGCTCAATATGTCGTTTTCCCCAAGCGTTTCGCGAGACGAGACACCCGCGGACGCGCAATCGATGCAGCAGGTCGCCGATGCCGTCGAAGCCGGCAAGCCCGGCTCCTTCGCGGCGCTCGGCACCGCGTTCCTCACCCGTCTGCCTGCCGCGCCCGTGCCGGAGCCGTATCTTGTCGGACTGTCGCGCGAGATGGCGCAGACGCTCGGCTTCGATCCCGACATCGCCACCGGCCCGGAGAAAGACGCCTTCGCCGCGTACTTCGCGGGCAATCCCACGCGTGACTGGCCGGCCGATGCCCTGCCCTACGCCGCCGTGTACTCGGGGCATCAGTTCGGCGTGTGGGCGGGCCAGTTGGGCGACGGACGCGCGCTCACGCTCGGCGAAGTGGAGCACGGCGGCGCGCGCCTCGAAGTGCAGCTGAAGGGCGCCGGACGCACGCCGTATTCACGCATGGGCGATGGCCGCGCGGTGCTGCGCTCGTCGATCCGCGAATTCCTGTGTTCGGAAGCGATGCATCACCTCGGCATTCCGACCACGCGCGCCTTCGCGGTGGTCGGCTCCGACCTGCCGGTGCGCCGCGAGGAGATGGAAACCGCGGCGATCGTTACGCGCGTCGCGCCGAGCTTCGTGCGCTTCGGGCACTTCGAGCATTTCTATTCGAACGACCGCCCCGACGATCTCCGCAAGCTCGCCGATCACGTGATCGACCGCTTCCATCCGCACTGCCGCGCGCAGCCGGACCCATATCTCGCGCTGCTGGCCGAGGCGGTGCGCACGACCGCCGACCTGATGGCGCAATGGCAAGGCGTCGGCTTCTGCCATGGCGTGATGAACACCGACAACATGTCGATCCTCGGTCTCACCATCGACTACGGTCCGTTCGGCTTCATGGACGGCTTCAACGCGCATCACATCTGCAATCATTCGGACACGCAGGGCCGCTATTCGTATGGCCGTCAGCCGCAGGTCGGCTACTGGAACCTGTTCTGTCTCGCGCAGGCGCTCGTGCCGCTGTTCGGCGACACCCTGCCCGAGGAAGGCCGCGCGGAACGTGTCGTCGAGGAAGCGCAGAAAGTGCTGGAAGGCTTCAAGGCGCGCTTCGCTCCGGCGCTCGTCGCGACGATGCGCGCGAAACTGGGCCTGGCTGTCGAACGCGAAGGCGACGACGCGCTCGCCAACGGCCTGTTCGAAATCATGCATGCGAACCGGGCGGACTTCACGCTCACGTTCCGCAATTTGTCGAAGCTGCGCAAGGCCGATGCAAGCGGCGACTCAGCCGTGCGCGACCTGTTCCTCGACCGGGCCGCGTTCGACGCGTGGGCCGTGAAGTATCGCGAACGTCTCGCGCACGAAACCCGCGACGACGCCGCGCGCGCCGACGCGATGAATCGCGTGAATCCGAAATACGTGCTGCGCAATCATCTGGCGGAACAGGCGATCCGCCAGGCAGCTGAGAAGGATTTCTCCGAAGTTGCGCGCCTGCTGGACGTGCTGCGCCGCCCCTACGACGAGCAGCCCGAGAACGAGGCCTATGCCGGCCTGCCGCCCGACTGGGCAAGCGATCTCGAAGTGAGTTGTTCTTCGTAGGATCGTCCTCATATACAGGGCCTTCCCGGCCAGACCAAAGGAACCACAGATGAGCCACGACGACACCCCCGCGAGCTATCCGCTGCAAAAGGACGATGCGACCTATCGCAACGAACTGGACGACATGCAGTACCAGGTGACGCGCCATGCCGCGACCGAGCGGCCGTTCACCGGCAAATACTGGGATCACACGGAACGCGGCGTCTATGATTGCGTGTGCTGCGGCACGCCGCTGTTCGAGTCCGACACGAAATTCGACGCCGGTTGCGGCTGGCCGAGCTATTTCAAGCCGATCAACGGCGAAGTGGTGCAGGAAAAGACCGACCGCTCGCACGGCATGCTGCGTATCGAGGTGGTCTGCAAGAACTGCGGCGCGCATCTCGGCCATGTGTTCGAAGACGGCCCGGCGCCGACCGGCCTGCGCTATTGCATCAACTCGGCTGCGCTACAATTCGAACCCAAGTAAGCGAAACCATGTAATTGGGCGCATGCACGGGACACCGGGTTGCGCTCCTGTTTCAGCTGTCTGATGCCCGCTTGACGCCCGTTCGACGCCCGCTGCAATCCGAGCGGGCGTTCGTTCATGCGCTGCACCTCATCCGCCGCCTTTCATGTCCGGACGCCAATGAAATTTCTGTTCGATCTGTTTCCGATCATTCTCTTTTTCGTCGCATTCAAGGTCTGGGGTATCTACACCGCGACGGCCGTGGCGATCGGGGCGACCTTGCTGCAGATCGCCTGGGTCGCGTTCCGCCACCGCAAGGTCGATCCGATGCTGTGGGTCAGTCTCGGCGTGGTGGTCGTGTTCGGCGGCGCGACGCTCGTGCTGCACAACGACACCTTCATCAAATGGAAGCCCACCGCGCTGTACTGGCTGTTCGCCGTCGCGCTGATCGTCGCGCAACTGGGTTTCAGAAAGAATCTGATCGAAGCGATGATGGGCAAGCAGATCGTGCTGCCGCATCGCGTCTGGGGACAATTGAATGTCGCGTGGGCGGTGTTCTTCGGCTTGCTCGGCATCGTGAACCTGTTCGTCGCGTATCACTTCACGACGGACCAGTGGGTCAACTTCAAGCTGTTCGGCGCCACCGGCTGCCTGGTCGTGTTCATCGTCGCGCAGAGTTTCTGGCTCGCGAAGTACATGAAGGAGGATGGTCAATGAGCGATGCCTTCGATTTCATGAACGCCACGGCCGCCGAAAAGATCGCCCATCTCGAGGCGCGCCTGAACGCGGCGCTGACGCCCCAGTCCGTGCATATCGACGACGACAGCGCGGCTCATGCAGGCCACGCCGGCGCGGCTTCGGGCAGCCACTACACCGTGACGATCGTCGCGGAATGCTTCGCCGGCCGGGCCCGCGTGGGGCGGCATCGGCTGGTGTATGATGCGCTGGCCGACGAAATGCGGCGTGGCGTGCATGCGCTGGCCATCCGGGCTTATACGCCGCAGGAGTTCGCGGAACAATTCGAATAGGTGCGCGAACAGGTGCACCCGGCCACGAATCGTTACGAATTCATGTGACCCGAGACGCGCTCCTTGCTTGCCGCTTTCCCTGCTTTATGAATCTCGCCTGTGAAGGCGTCTGTTTGCTCAGTTAGGACTCTCCGATGACTCTGAAAAAACCCCGCGTCTGGGTGTTGCTGGCTGCGTTCGCGGCGGCTCCCGCGTTCGCGCAGAACGTCGCCGTCGTGAACGGCACGCCGATTCCCACGTCGCGCGCCGATGCGCTCGTGAAGCAACTGGTCGCGCAAGGTCAGCAGGATTCGCCGCAGCTTCAACAAGCCGTGCGCGAAGAACTCATCAATCGCGAAATTCTGATGCAGGAAGCCGCGCGCGAAGGCATCGCGTCGCGTCCCGACGTCAAGGCGCAACTGGCGGTCGCGCAGCAGACCGTGGTGCTGCGCGCGATGATCGAAGATTTCGTCAAGAAGAACACGCCCACCGACGCCGAGATCAAGGCCCGCTATGACCAGCTGGTCAAGCAGAACGGCGGCGGCACGGAACTGCATCTGCATCACATCCTCGTCGACAACGAAGCCCAGGCGAAAGACCTGATCGCCAAGATCAAGGGCGGCGCGAGCTTCGAGGACCTCGCCAAGCAATATTCGAAGGACCCGGGATCGGGCAAGAACGGCGGCGATCTCGACTGGTCGGCGCCGTCGGCGTATGTGCCGGAATTCGGCGCCGCCGCCGAAAAGCTCAAGAAGGGCGAGGTCACGCCGGAGCCGGTCAAGACGCAGTTCGGCTGGCACATCATCCGCCTTGACGATTCCCGCGACGTCGCCCCGCCGCCGCTCGAGCAGGTCAAGCCCCAGATCGCCCAGCAGATCCAGCAGGAGAAGCTGCAGGCGTTCGAAGAAGGTCTGCGCAAGAAGGCCGTGGTGAAGTAAGCGGTACGCGGTACGGCTGGATCGTTCTTGAAGCAAAGCCGCCCTTGGGCGGCTTTGTCGTTTTCGGACGGCGGGTTCGTGTTGTCCCTGAACGTCATGACGATCGCGGGCGGCGCGGCTCAGGCGTCATGCGGTCAATCCGTTTGGCCTCCAAGCCGCTGGGCTCCCGCAAATACGCGCTGACTCACCCGCCGCTCGCAAGCCCGAGGCCTGGCCGAACCGTTGCTCCCGCCCGCACCAGCTTCGGCAGTTCGCGGTTCTCCACCACGCTCATGAAACCGGCCCAGTCATTCGCGAGCGCGGCCTTGTCGACCTTGTTCGTATCGCCCAGGCGATAGCGCTCGCCCGCCGCGAACGGCCGCTCCCACGCCGCCCTATGCCACGCCCGCTCCGCCAGCGCCAGCAGACGCGGATACACCATGTACTCGAACTGCGTGTCCGTGCGCATCACTTCGGCCCAGGCCTGACCCTGCATGCCCTCGATGCGCGGCGCCGAACCCGCGCTCGTCACCTCGAACGGACGGCCGTCGCGGTCGGGCATGATTTCCGCGTTCTGCGGCAGGTTGTCCGGTGCCAGCGAGAAGGTCTTGAAGCTGTCGGTGGCGTGCGAAGCCCAGTAATAACCGCGCTCCTTCGGATCGAACGAATAGGGAAAGTCGAAGTACAGATAGTCGGGCAGCGCGAGCACGGTCTGGTAGCCCTGTGTATCGAGCGTGCGTGCGGTGTCGGCGGCGCCCCAGAAGAGCGTGTCCCACAGCGTCACCATCACGTTCGAGGTCGCGAAATCCTGCGGCCCGTTCGCATGCCGGATGCCGTCCTGCCAGGCCGCCATCGTGCCAATGCCGTTCGTCCGCACGATCTGGCTGACTTGCTGCGCGAACATCGAAGGCAGTTCGTCGACGGAGGCCGCCTGCCCTGACCTGATCAGCGCCGCGCATTGCGGCGAGCGCCCCCACGGCTTGTCCTGCGCGGCGAGATTCACGCGCCCCTTGCCGGGGTCCGTGCCGTCGAGCGGCTGGAAGCCCGCGCCGAGCAGGATGTTCTTCGCTTCGTCGCCGCCGAAATGCCAGATGGCGAGCGGCGCGCCTGCCTCGCGATGCATCGACGCGATCTCGCCGATCACCTTCGACGCAAACCGACGCGCACCGTCCCCGCACGGATTGAGAAAGCTGCGACGGTCGTAGAACTGGACCGTGGTTGCGTTCGTGGTGTCGGCGGGATCGAGCAGGCGGTAGGCGGTGGCCGCCGCTTCGTCGCCTTGTGCGTGCAGGCGCCGGTAACGCGCTTCCATCGACACCACGGCCGCCCGCGCGTGACCCGGCATGTCGATTTCCGGAATGATCTCGACGAAGCGCTCCGCCGCGTAGCGCACCAGCGCCACGTACTCGGCGCGGCTCAGGTAGCCGCCGCCCGAACGGTTGTCCGGCCCCGACGCAAGCTGCGGCACGAGACAGCGGGTTTCGCTGAGGTCATGGCAACGCTTCGCGCCGACCTCGGTGAGTTCGGGCAAGCCTGGAATCTCGATACGCCAGCCCTCGTCGTCCGACAGATGCAGATGCAGCCGGTTGAGCTTGTACGCGCTCATCTGGTCGATCAGGCGGCGCAGCGTGGCCGGCTGGCGAAAGTTGCGCGCGACATCCACCATCATGCCGCGATGCGCATAGCGAGGCGCATCCTCGATGGTCATGGCCGGCACACTGCCGCCGCCCGCGGGCGTCAGCGACAACAGCGTCTGCGTGCCGTAGTAGAGCCCGGCGGCGTCGAAGGCGTCGATGCTGACGCCGCCCGGCGCAATGCTCAGCCGGTAGCCGCCGTGCTTCGCGATATCGGCGGGCAGCGTGCCGGCGGCGATGGCGCCGTTCACGCGCACGGCGGGACCGTTGAGTCCGAGCGTGGCGGCCCGCGTGGCCAGAGCCGCGGTCTGTGCTGCCGTCAGCCCCGGCAGGTTCAGTTCCACCGCGCCGATCTGCGCGACGCCCTGACCGGCCGTCTCGCGCAGCACCGAAGGCAACGCGCGCGCCGCGACCTGCCGGGCATCGGGCAAGGCGGCTTCCGCCCGCGCGCGCAATACTTGAGTGGGCGTCGTGACGAAGGCGGACACGTCGTCCGCAACGGCCGGAAGACGATCGACGTAACGGGTTTCGTCGTCGGTGTCGTTGTTGCGGAGAACGGCCGATCCGGTATCGCCGTCCGCCACGACATACGCGCGCGGCAGCAGGTCGCTGGTGCGCCGGTACCAGTACTCGCCGACGAACGGCACCTCGAGCCGCTCGCCGCTGCCCAGCGTGAACGCGCCTGCCGCGGGCGTCAGCGCATACAGGTCGCCGGTGATGTGCTTCCACGCGATGGCGGGATGCTCGATCATGAGCAACCGCCTGATGCTGTGTACGTACAGCGTCCAGCCGCCAGCTGCCAGCTTGCGCGCCCCGCCGTTCTCCAGGATCAGTCTGCCGCGCGCGCAACTGGCCCAGTCCGCGCCAAGGTCCGCGCAGTTGGTGCCGGTCGCCGCTGCGTCATTGACGTCGATCGCCACGCGCACGGTCAGTGCATCGCCGATGGCGGCAGCCCGCGCCGCAGGCGACAGGCGACTGGCATCCGCATCCGAACTCGAACCGCCGCACGAGGCTACGATGCAAGCCGTAACGACGATGGCCGCCGCTCTTGAAATAGGTATGCCTAAGTAATGTGAAACCCACCGCCGCATTTTGCCTCCGTGATCCACACGCGTCGTCGGGACACGTCGAAGCACTATACCTGCAACTTGCGGCCCTATTTTTTTGGGATAGCGGCCGACAGGCAAGCACAAAACAAAACAAAACACCCCGAAGCGTGAACTTCGGGGTGTTTGTGTGAGACGCGCGCGGCGGATCAGCCGAGGAAGCGTCGCGCGTTCTGGAACACGCGCAGCCACGGGCTGCCGTCGCTGGTCCAGTCTTCCGGCGTCCAGCTCATCTGCACGTTGCGATGCACGCGCTCCATGTGCGGCATCAGCACGGAGAAGCGGCCATCGGGCGTCGTGACCGACGTAATGCCTTGCGGCGAGCCATTCGGATTGAACGGGTACTGTTCGGTCGCGTTGCCGCGATGATCGACGTAACGCATCGCGACGAGCGCCTTCGCCTGATCGCCCTGCTGCGAGAAGTCGGCAAAGCCTTCGCCGTGCGCAACCGCCACCGGAATGCGCGAGCCTTCCATGCCGGCGAAGAAGATCGACGGCGAAGCCTGCACTTCAACCAGCGAGAAGCGCGCCTCGAACTGCTCCGACTTGTTGCGCGTGAACTTCGGCCAGTGTTCGGCGCCGGGGATGATCGACGCCAGGCTCGACATCATCTGGCAGCCATTGCAGATGCCGAGCGCGAAGGTATCCGCGCGGCCGAAGAACGCGGCGAACATGTCCGCGAGTTGCGCATTGAAGCGGATGGTCTTCGCCCAGCCCTCGCCCGCGCCGAGCACGTCGCCGTACGAGAAGCCGCCGCACGCCACCGCGCCCGCGAAATCGGCAAGCGTGGCGCGGCCTTCCAGCAGGTCGCTCATGTGGACGTCGTGTGCGTCGAAACCGGCGCGGTCGAACGCGTACGCCGTTTCCAGATGCGAGTTCACGCCCTGCTCGCGCAGGATCGCGACACGCGGCCGCGCTTTCGTCGCGATGAACGGCGCCGCCACGTCTTCCGCCGGATCGAAGCTCAGGACCGGCGCGATACCGGGATCGGCGGCGTCGAGGAGCGCGTCGTATTCGGCGTCGGCGCAGGCCGGGTTGTCGCGCAGGCGCGCAATGCGCCAGCTGACCTCGCTCCACGCGCGATGCAGTTCGACACGCGGCGCGTCGAAGATCTTCTTCGCGTCGCGATAGATTTCGATGGCGCCGTTTTCGTTCGGCTTGCCGATCACATGCGAACACGCCGACAGACCGTGCTCGCGCAGCGCGCCCAGCACCGCGTCGCGGTCCGCTGCGCGCACCTGCACCACCGCGCCGAGCTCCTCCGAGAACAGCGCGCGCAGCGTGCGGTCTTCGCGGCGGCCGCTGGTCTGCTTGGCCCAGTCTTTCGCGTCGCCGTAATCGGACTCGTGGTTGGGATCGAGCGTCAGCATGTCCACGTTCAGCGATACGCCCACGTGACCCGCGAAAGCCATCTCGCACACGGTGGCCCACAGGCCGCCGTCCGAGCGGTCATGGTAGGCCAGCAGCTTGCCGTCCAAGTTCAGCGCCTGGATGGCCGCGAAGAAGCGCTTGAGGTCTTCCGGATCGTCGACGTCCGGCACCGTGTCGCCCACCTGCTGCGTGACCTGCGCGAGAATGCTGCCGCCCATGCGGTTGCGGCCCCGCCCGAGGTCGATCGCGATCAGCACCGTGCTGGTGTCGTTGACGAGCTGCGGCGTCAGGTGACGGCGCACGTCCTCGACCGGCGCGAACGCCGAGATGATGAGCGACACCGGCGACACCACTTCGCGCGCGCCGCCGCGTGCATCCTGCCACTTGGTGCGCATCGACAGCGAATCCTTGCCGACCGGAATGCTGATGCCGAGCGCCGGGCACAGTTCCATGCCGATGGCCTGCACCGTGTCATACAGCGCGGCGTCTTCGCCGGCGCTGCCGCAGGCGGCCATCCAGTTCGCCGAGAGCTTCAGCTTGTCGAGCGACGCAATGGGCGCCGAAGCGATATTGGTCACCGCCTCGCCCACGGCCATGCGGCCGGATGCGGGCGCGTCGATCACGGCGAGCGGCGTGCGCTCGGCCATCGTCATGGCTTCGCCGCGATAGCCGACGTAGTCCATCGTGGTCACCGCGCAGTCCGCCACCGGCACCTGCCACGGACCGACGAACTGGTCACGCGCGGTCGTGCCGCCCACCGAACGGTCGCCGATGGTGATGAGGAACGACTTGCTCGCGACCGTCGGATGCTTCAGCACCTCGACCGCGACTTCCGACAGCGGCAGACCGGTGACATCGACTTCGTTGAATTGCGCGCGCTCGCGCCTCACGTCGCGATGCATCTTGGGCGGCTTGCCGAGCAGCACGTCCATCGGCATGTCGACGGGTTCCTGGCCGCTGTTGGCTTCATCGACCAGCTTCAGCTGACGCTCTTCCGTCGCCACGCCGACCACGGCCACCGGGCAGCGTTCGCGCTCGCAGAGGGCCTGGAACGCGGGCAGATCGTCCGGCGCAATGGCCAGCACGTAGCGCTCTTGCGCCTCGTTCGACCAGATTTCGCGCGGCGACAAACCGCTCTCCTCCAGCTGGACCTTGCGCAGCTCGAACAGCGCGCCCTTGCCCGCGCCGTCGACGAGTTCCGGGAACGCATTCGAGATGCCGCCCGCGCCGACGTCGTGGATCGACAGGATGGGGTTGTTGTCGCCCAGCTGCCAGCAGCTGTTGATGACTTCCTGGGCGCGCCGCTGGATTTCCGGATTGCCGCGCTGGACGGAATCGAAATCGAGTTCGGCGGTGTTCGCGCCGGTGGCCATCGAGGACGCCGCGCCGCCGCCCATGCCGATGCGCATGCCCGGTCCGCCGATCTGGATCAGCAGTGTGCCGGCCGGCAGGTCGAGCTTGTGGGTGTGCTGGTCGGAGATGTTGCCGATGCCGCCCGCGATCATGATCGGCTTGTGATAGCCGCGCACGCGGCCCGCCACGTTCTGCTCGAAGGTGCGGAAGTAGCCGCCGAGGTTCGGCCGGCCGAATTCGTTGTTGAAGGCGGCGGCGCCAATCGGGCCGTCGATCATGATCTGCAACGGCGACGCGATGCGGTCCGGGCGGCCATACGGCTGATGCGCGTCGGCGGGATTGCGCGAGGCGAGCGGCACGGCGGCGTCGCGGTCGTTTTCCCAGTTGCGGCGGGCGTCGGGCAGATCCAGGTTCGACACCGTGAAGCCCGCAAGACCCGCCTTCGGACGCGCGCCGCGGCCGGTGGCGCCTTCGTCGCGAATCTCGCCGCCGGAGCCGGTGGCCGCGCCCGCGAACGGCGAAATGGCGGTCGGGTGATTGTGGGTCTCGACCTTCATCAGCGTGTGGGTCATCTCCACGTGACGCCGGTATTGCTCGTCCTTGCCGCGCGGGAACCAGCGCTCGGCCATGCCGCCCTGCATGATCGCCGAATTGTCCGAATACGCGACGATCGTGCCCGCGTGATTCAGCTTCTCGGTGTTGCGGATCATCTGAAACAGCGACATGTCCTGCTTCGCGCCGTCGATGGTCCATTCGCCGTTGAAGATCTTGTGGCGGCAGTGCTCGCTGTTGGCCTGCGCGAACATCATCAGCTCGACGTCGGTGGGGTTGCGCTTCAGTTCTTCGAACGCGCTCACCAGATAGTCGATTTCGTCGTCGGCGAGCGCGAGGCCCAGTTCCAGGTTGGCGGCTTCGAGCGCGCTGCGGCCCGCGCCGATGATGTCGACCGTTTGCAGCGGCCGGGCAGGCAGTTCGTCGAAGAGATGCAGCGCCTGCTCGCGCGAGGCCGCGACGCTTTCGGTCATGCGGTCGTGCAGCGCGTCGGCGACGGCGGCGCGCGCCGCGTCCGTGAGCGCCTTCTTGCCGCCGAGGAAGCCGCTCTTCATGATCACCGTGTACTCGACGCCGCGCTCGATGCGCCGTACCTTCGTGAGCCCGCAGTGATGGGCGATGTCGCTGGCCTTGCTGGCCCAAGGCGACACGGTGCCGAAGCGCGGCACGACCATGAAGGTTTCCGTCGCGCCGCGCTCCTTCGATGCCTCGAAGGGTGCGCCGTAGTGCATCAGCGCCTCGATGCGGCGATTGTCTTCATCCGTGAGCGGTTCCGACGCATTCACGAAATGCAGGAACTGGCCGCGCACGCCGACGATGTTGGCGTCGATGCGGGCGAGCGTTTCGAGAAGGCGGGTCTGACGGAAATCGGAGAGGGCCGAAGCGCCGGGGAAACACGAGAAGTGGGCCATTGTGACGGTGCGTCGATGACGTCTGTGTGCCGCTCGCGAGGCGCTCGCTGGTGCGCGAAACAAGGCTTGGCGCTCCGTCTGCGAATCTGGACATTCGCAAAACCGGACCCGAGCACGCGAAACGACATGAGGCAAAAGGAAGACCGCGATTATAACCCGGAAGCGGCGCCTGACTGGTCGCGTCCCGTTGGCGCGGGGCGCGCAGTCTGCGCGCTTGTCGCGAACCGTTCCTTTCGATCGCCCGTCGCGCGCGGACTACCCGAGGATTACCCACGGTTTACCAGCAGATTGCCGTCCCCCGCAAACGGTTTTGACGCTATCATGGCGCGCTTTCTCCCGGTGCGCGCCGCGCTCGGCGCCGGTCCGCCGCGCTTCCCGTTTCATCGCGCAACGCCGCGTTTCTCGCCCCTGCGGGCGCCATTCAGCATCAGACAGTCATGGATGTCATCGTCATCGGCGGAGGAATCGCCGGCATCGCCACCGCTTATCAGCTGCATGCGGCCGGTCATCGCGTCTGCGTGATCGAGCGGCACGCGACCGTCGCGCAAGGCGCCACCTACGGCCAGGGCGGCGCGCTCCTGCCCTCGCCGCTCGATGTCTGGTTCGGCCCGACCTTCATGACCTCGAGCCGCGCGAAGCAGAGCGGGATGGTGGTCAAGACCGGTTTCGACTCCGGCGCGCGCGAGTTCGTCAGGCAACTGTCGCTGCTGCGCGAGCCCGATGCGTTCACGGCCCAGTACACGAAGCTGGCACCGCTCGTCGAACTGTCGCGGCAGGTGATCGGCGACATCGAGCAGCGGCTGGAACTGGATTTCGAGCAACGGCGCGGCGTCCTGCACGTGTTCCGCCAGCCGCGCGAGCTGGAGGACGCCCACGCCGCCATCGAACTGCTCAAGCGCTTCCAGGTGCCGCATCGGGTGCTGACGCCGGCAGAATGCGTCGCCATCGAGCCTTCCGTGCCGGACGACCCCGCTTTTGCCGGCGGCGTGCTGTTGCCCGAAGAGCGCACCGCGAACTGCCCGCTGTTCACCAAACAACTGAAGCAGTTCCTCGAGGAACAAGGCGTGCAATTCCGCATGCAGCAGACCGTCGCATCGTTGCGTCTCGACGGCGCGCGAGCGGCGGTCGTCTTGTCTTCGTCAGGCGAAGGCGGGAAGCGCGCGCACGACGCCGAAACGCTCACGGCCGACGCGCTGGTCGTCGCGGCCGGAACGGACACCCCCGCGCTGGCGGGCGCAGGCAAGGCGGCCTCCGCGCTGTTTCCGCTGCGCGTGCATACGCTCACGGCGCCGGTCGCGTACGAAGAGCGCGCGCCGCATCTGAGCGTCGTCGATTCGGTGAAGCGCATCACGATGACGCGCATTCACCAGCGGCTGCGCGTCGGCGGCGCGGGCGTGCTGCAGAGCGCCGCCAAGGCCGACAAGCCGCTGGATGCCGCGCTCTCGCGCCGCGCGCTCGATCTGCTGGGCCAGGGCACGCACGACTGGATTCCCGGCGCGGCACGGGTGTCCGCCGCGCGCGCCTGGGACGGCCTGCGCCTCCTGAGCGCCGATGGCCTGCCGGTCGCCGGTGCGACGCGCCACCCGCGGCTGTTCGTCAACGCGGCGCACGGCCCGGCGGGCTGGGGCCTGGCGTGCGGCTCTGCTAAAGTAATTGCGGATCTCGTCTCCGGCGTCACGCCCGATCTCCCCGCCGACACCCTCGCCGCGCTGAGTCTCGAACGCTTCTAGTTCGCGCGGCGCGCCGGGCACGATTGCTGCAACGGCGTCGGGTTTCCGACCGCTCCGATTCCCGGAGCGCCCTTCCCTGCGCCGCCATGACCGTTCCCCGCTCGCCCTGGTTCACGCCGAAAGACGAACCGCTCCCGCTCCTCACGCTGAACGAACTGCGCGCGCTCGAAGCACGCGGCGCGGCCGGGCTGCCGCCGCATACGCTGATGGCGCGCGCGGGCGCGGCCGCCGGGCAATGGCTGGAAGAGGTCCTGTCGCACGATGCCGCGAGCCGCGCGCAGCCCGTGTGGCTGGTCGCCGGCCCGGGCAACAACGGCGGCGATGCGCTCGTGATGGCCGAAAGGCTGCATCGGTCGGGCATTGCCGTGCAGGTGTGCATGCCCGTCGAGGTCAAGCCCGACGACGCGCGCTGGGCGCTCGCGTCCGCGCGCGCGGCGGGCGTGCCCATCGATACCGCGCCGCCCGCTTCGTTCGACGGCTTCGGCTGGCTGGTCGACGGCATGTTCGGCATCGGCCTCACGCGGCCGCTCGAAGGCGTGTTCGCGGAGCTTGCCGCGCGCCTCACGCGCCGGGCGCGCAGCACGGGCCGCGTGCTGGCGCTCGACGTGCCGAGCGGCCTCGACAGCGACACCGGTACGCCGGTGCGCGGCGGCGACGCCGTGCGCGCGACCGACACGCTCACCTTCATCGGCGCGAAGCCGGGGCATTTCACGTCGCAGGGACGTGATCTCACGGGCCGGCTGTGCGTCGCCACGCTGGAACTGGAAGCGAGCGCGGCGCCGTCGCTCGTGCTGAACGCGCCCGCGCTGTTCGGCGCAGCCTTGCCGCCGCGCGACAACGCGACTAACAAGGGCACCTTCGGCTCGCTCGCGGTGATCGGCGGCGACACCGGCATGTGCGGCGCGCCGGTGCTGGCAGCGCGCATGGCGCTTTACAGCGGCGCCGGCAAGGTGAACATCGCCTTTCTCGGCGATGGCTTTCCGCCCTACGACCCGCCTCATCCGGAACTGATGCTGCATCACGTCGAAGGCTTTGCGCTCGACAAGATGGACGCGCTCGCGATCGGCTGCGGCATGGGCACGAGCGCGCGCGCCCGCAAGGTGCTCGAGGACGTCCTGAAGCTCGACGTCCCGAAGCTGCTCGACGCCGATGCGCTCAATCTCGTCGCCCGCGACGAGCCGCTGGCGGCCGCCGTCGCGGCACGCGGCGCGCAGGGTGACCCGTGCGTGCTGACGCCGCATCCGCTCGAAGCGGCGCGTCTGTTGCAAAGCGATGCGCAGGCGGTCCAGGCCGACCGCATCGCGGCGGCGCGGCAGTTGTCGGCGCGTTATGGCGCTGTCGCCGTGCTGAAAGGCTCGGGCACCGTGATCGCGGCGCCGGACGGCCGGGTGGCCGTGAATCCGACCGGCAATGCCGGGCTGGCTACGGGCGGCACCGGCGACGTGCTCGGCGGTTTGATCGGAGCATTGCTCGCGCAGAAGCTGCCGGCGTATGAAGCGGCGCTGGCCGGCGTCTATCTGCACGGCCTGGCCGCGCAGACGCTCACCGACGACGGCATCGGCCCGGCCGGCCTGACCGCGGGCGAGCTTGCGCCGGCGGTGCGCGCGCTGCTCAACCGGCGCTTCTATGCGGCACGCGAAGATCACGCCTGAAGGCGCCTGCGACACGTTGCAAGCAGCCGTTCATGCATCGTCGCTATACTCTTTTCGATTCGGGCATCCGCGGCATCCGTCACCGCGTTCACGACACACGCTGACCCAGGCCGCGCAGGCATTGCACGAACGTTTTCCTCTGTCACCCTCAGACTAACGGACCGCTCATGACCCAAACCTCGACGCTCAATTCGCTTCCTGCCTGGTCGGCGCTCCAGTCGCACTACGACTCCATTTCCGGCGAGCGCCTGCGCGACTGGTTCGCGCCGCAAAACGACAGCGCGCCCACGCGCGCCGAACGTCTGACGTTCGAAGGCGGCGGGCTCACCATCGACTTTTCCAAGAACCGCGTCACCGACGCCACGCTCAAGCTGCTGATCCAGCTCGCCGAGGAAGCCGGCGTGACGAAGAAGCGCGACGCGATGTTCAATGGCGATATCGTCAACGTCACCGAGCATCGCGCGGTCTTGCACACCGCCTTGCGCGCCCAGTCGCCGGATGCGCCCTTCCATGCGCAAGTGGAGGCCGAAAAGGCCAAGATGGCCGCCTTCGCCACCAAGGTCCGCGACGGCGCGTGGACCGGCTACACCGGCAAGCGCATCCGCCATGTGGTGAACATCGGCATCGGCGGCTCGGATCTCGGGCCGAAGATGGTCGTCCATGCGCTGCATCATCTCAGCTCGAAGGAGCTCGACACGCACTTCGTGTCCAACGTCGACGGCGCCGACATCTACAACGTGCTGCAACAGATCGACGCAGAGGAAACGCTCGCGATCATCGTCTCGAAGACCTTCACGACGCTCGAGACGATGACCAACGCCCACTCGATGCGCGACTGGTTCCTCAAGTCCGGCTGCCCGGAAAACCAGTTGTCGAAACATTTTGTCGGCGTGTCGGCGAATCCGGCCGAAGTGGTCAAGTTCGGCATCGCGAAAGAGAACGTCTTCGAGATGTGGGACTGGGTGGGCGGGCGCTATTCGCTGTGGTCGGCGGTCGGCCTCTCGATCATGATCTCGGTCGGCCCGGACAACTTCGACGCGCTGCTGCAAGGCGCGGACACGATGGACCAGCATTTCCGCACCGCGCCGCTCAACGTGAACCTGCCGGTGCTGATGGGCATGATCGGCATCTGGTATCGCAACTTCTTCGGCTCGCAGAGCGATCTGATCGCGCCGTATTCAGAAGCGCTGCATTTCCTGCCTTCGTATCTGCAACAGCTGGAGATGGAGAGCAACGGCAAGTCGGCGCGTCTGGACGGCACGATGGTCGATTACCCCACCGCCGCCGTGATCTGGGGCGAGCCGGGCACGAACGGCCAGCACGCGTTCTTCCAGATGCTGCACCAGGGCCCGACAATCATCCCGATCGACTTCATCGCGGTGCTGACGCCGGAGCATCCGCTCGTCGATCATCACGCGAAGCTGCTGGCGAACTGTTTCGCGCAGAGCGAAGCGCTGATGCTCGGCCGCACGCTGGAGGAAGCGAAGAAGGTGGCGGGTCCGGGCAAGGAAGAACTGGCGACGCACCTGAGCTTCCCCGGCAACCGTCCGACCACCACCATCATGCTCGACGCGCTGACGCCGCAGACGCTCGGCGCGCTGATCGCGCTGTATGAACACAAGGTGCTGGTGCAAGGCGCCGTGTGGAACATCAACTCGTTCGATCAGTGGGGCGTGGAGCTCGGCAAGATTCTCGGCAAGGTAGTCGAGGCCGACATCACCGCGGCGAGTGCCGATCCGGCAAAGCACGATTCGTCGACGTCGGCGCTGATCGCGCGGGCGCGCAAGGCCCTGAAGCGCTGACGCTGTCTCGTTGCAATGGAGCCCGCGCGCCCTACGCGTCGCGGGCTTTTTTTATACGCCCGATCCGTTGACGATGCGTCCGGCTTCGATGGTCACAGTGGCGTCGCAACGCTCGGCGAGTTCCGCGTCATGCGTGACCAGCACGAGCGTCGCGCCATTGCGGCGGTTCATCTCGAACATCAGGTCGATGATCGCGTAGCCGGTGGCGGCGTCGAGGCTGCCGGTGGGTTCGTCGGCGAACAATACGGCAGGATGCGTGACGAACGCCCGCGCCAGCGCGACGCGTTGTTGTTCGCCGCCGGACAACAGTTTCGGATAATGTCCCATGCGTTGCGCAAGACCGACCTGATCGAGCAATGCGCGGGCGCGTGCGGCGATCTCATGGTGCGGCATCTCGGCGCGCAGTTCGAGCGGCAGCATCACGTTCTCGAGCGCGGTCAGATGCGGCATCAACTGGAACGACTGGAACACGAAGCCCACGGCCCCGCTGCGCAGCGCGGCGCGCTGGTCTTCATCGAGCGTGGAGAGCTCCTTGCCGAGCAGGCGAACCGAGCCCTCCGTCGCGCTGTCCAATCCCGCGAGCAGGCCGAGCAGCGTCGACTTGCCCGACCCCGACGCACCGACGATCGCCACGCTGCTGCCCTGCGCGATCGACAGGTTGATCTGATTCAGGATGGTCAGTTCGCCCGTTGCGTCCTTCACCCGCTTGTTCAATCCCCGAACTTCGATGACCGGCTCGATATTGTTTTGCATGGACACCCTGAAGAAAAACTTGCGCGGCACGCTTCCCGTGCTGGGCCTGATGATGGCGGTCTGCGTCACGGCGCACGCAGCAGATGCCCAGGCGGCGCCTCAACCCGCTCCTCCCGCACAGACACAGACCAGGCCCGCGATCGTCGTGCTGGGCGACAGCCTCTCCGCGGAATACGGCCTGCCGCGTGATACCGGCTGGGTCAATCTGCTGCGCGGCAAGCTCGCGCAAGAGCGCTTCGATTATAGCGTTGCGAATTCGAGCATCAGCGGCGACACCACGAGCGGCGGGCGCGCGCGTCTCACCGCCGTGCTCGCGCGGCTCAAGCCTGCCGTGGTGATTGTCGAACTGGGTGGCAACGATGCACTGCGCGGCGTGCCGCTCACGACGACCGAGGCGAACCTGCGCGGTATCGTCGATGCATCGCAGGCCGCGCATGCGAAGGTTTTACTCATCGGCATGTACGTTCCACCCAATTACGGCCCCGACTACACGCAAAAGTTCCACGCGGTCTACGAGCGCATCGCGAAGGAGAAGAAGGTGCCGCTCGTGCCGTTCCTGCTGGCGGGCATAGCCGAAACGCCCTCGATGTTCCAGGCCGATCAGATCCATCCGACCGTGCAGGCCCAGCCTTTGCTATTGAACAACGTCTGGCCAACCTTGAAACCCTTGCTGGGCGCGGGCGCGTCGCATTAGGCGATACGCCGGCCGCACGGCTTGATCACATTGACGCGGAACCCGGCCACGATTCAGTCATCTGAAACTTTCGCGTAACTCTTATAACCCCGCTCGTACTGAGAGAGCGATCCGACAAGGAGGTCACGTGAAATTTATCCCTCTTCTCGCCCTGACCGTTGCAATCTCGGCCTGTGCCGCTCAACCGCCTGCCGGCGTGCAGCAAGTCGGCACGAGCCAGAAGGCGCCAAAGGCCGTGGCGCAATGCGTCGCCCAGAAGTGGGCCGACAAGTCGCAGCAGCAAGTCGTGTCGCAGGACACGCTGGCGAACGACCAGGCCGTCGATGTCTACGTTCCCGGCCAGCAGCCGCCGAACGGCGCCGCAGCCGTGGTTCGTCCGGCCTACACCGGTTCGGGCTCGTGGGTGGGCTTCCGCGCTTCGGGCGCGGCCGGCAGCGAGGCCAGCGGCGACGTGCAGGCTTGCCTGTAAGGTCGTGTCGAGGTCCTGCGCCCGCACGCTGGCAGTGCGCCGGGCGTGAATGAAAAAAAGCCCCGCTACTCTTCGGATAGCGGGGCTTTTTGCATCATGCGATCAACGGATCAGTTCGACGGATCCTGCGCCGTTGCGTGGCTCAGCTTGATCTTCGAACGCGCCTTCAGCGCATCCGTATAGGCTTCCATTTCCGCCTGCGCGTAGACCTGCGCGATCTGTTGCTGCGCGCCGGCGAGACGGTCCGCCGCGACCGCTGCGGGCTTCTCGACCGAGTTCACGCGATAGATGGCATAGCCGTCCGCACCGAGGTCGACGCCCACGTAAGCCGGCAGCTTCGCCGCATCCGCCTTGAAGATCGCGCTGAGCGCCGCGGGCGGCAACCCCTGTGCATCGTTGCGCGACACGGTGATCGGCGACGTGAAGCCGTCGGTCGACTTCGACTTCTGCAGGTCAGCAAGCTTCGTCTCGCCTTCCTTCTTCGCCATGGCAGCCGCCATCTCCGCGATGACCTGCTTGCGCACCTGGTCCTTCACGGCGTCGAACGCGGGCACGGCGGACGGCTTGTAGTCGGTCACGCGCGCGGCGATCATCGTGTTGTTGCCGACGTCGATGGCCTGCGTGTTGTTGCGCTCCTTCACCGCATCGGGTGCGAATACGGCGGCGAGGAACTTCGCGTTGTTGAGCGGGTTGTCCTGCGGCAACTGCGGATTCGGCTTCGGACCGACGGTCGCGGTCTGAATGGACAGCTTGTACTTGTCGGCGGCCGGCTGCAGCGACTTCGACTTCTCGTAGACGAGGTCCGTGAACCCTTGCGAGTCGTCGGCGAAACCCTTCGCGCCCTGTTGCGCCGCATAGTCCTTGGCGAGCGCGTCCTTCACTTCGTCGAACGGCTTCGTGACAGCGGGCTTCACGTCGGTGGCCTGGATGATGTGATAGCCAAAGTCCGACTCGACGATGTTGCTCACCTCGCCCTTTTTCAGGCTGAACGCGGCGTCGTCGAAGTCCTTGCCGCCCGCGATCTGGCCGCGTGCGAAGTAACCGAGATCGCCGCCCTTGCTGGCCGAGCCCGGATCTTCCGAATTCTTCTGGGCGATCTGCGCGAACTGGTCCGGATGCGCCTTCACCTGCGCGAGCAGCGCTTCGGCCTTCTGCTTGGCCTTGGCCTTGTCGGCGGCGCTGGCGTCCTTCGGTGCGTTGATCAGGATGTGGCTCGCGCGCACCTGCGCTTCCGTACGGTAGCGCTGGATGTTGTCGTCGTAGTACTTCTTGAGGTCCGCGTCGCTCGGCTTCGAGGCCGCCGCGAGCGCGCCCGGCGACAGCACCAGATACTGGATCGTGGCCGTCTCGGGCGTGGCGAAGGCGTTGCGATGCGCGTCGTAGTATGCGGTGAGCTGGGCGTCGGTCGGCTGGATCTTCGCCGTGTAGTCGGCCGTGCGCAGCGACATGCCCTGCACCGCGCGCTTCTGCTCGGCAAGTTCGGTGAGGCTTTGCGCGAGCGACTTCGACGTGAACGAGGTCGATTGAATGCTGCCCGGGATCTGCTCGGTGGCAATGCTGTAGCGCATGCGCTCGTCGTATTGCGCGGGCGTCATGCCCTGCATGGCGAGCAACTGCTTGTAGCGCTCGACGTCGATGGTGCCATCCGGCTTGCGCAGTGACGAGATCACCGGGTCGGCGAGCAGTGCGCGGCGCACGGCGTCATCGGAGGCGGTCAGATGCAGGCGCTGGGTTTCGTCGGCGAGTGCGCGCTGTTGCACGAGACTGTCGACCATCGCGGCTCGGGCTTCGGGCGTGTCGAACATCTTGGCGTCGAACTGCGCACCGAGCATCGAACGGGCGCGGTCCACTTGCTGGCGGAAGGCGTTATCGAAATCGGGACGGGTGATCTTGTGACCATTGACACTGGCGACCCAGGCGCTTTCGTCGAAGAAGTTGCTGAAACCCTGGATACCCACGATACCCAGACCGGGCACCACGATCAGGATCAGCAGGGCCATCATCAGGCGCTGGTGATTTCGGAAGAAGTCGAGCATGTAGCGCTGCGTTGTCGGAACAAAACGCTCGATATTACAACAGTGGCCGGGGAAAAGGCGAAAGGTGACGGGGAATTGGCCGCGCGAGGCAGGCAGCCATGGTGATGAGGTCCGCACGTGCCAGCCGAAACGGCCGATGAATCAGTGAGTTGAACGTCTCTGTGACACACTCGCCCGCAGTGTTTCGGCGAAGCGTTGAGGACTAGAAAGGCACCGCATCAGAACGCATAAAACAAAAGTCCCGCAGGCCATGAAGCGTGCGGGACTTTCGTTTGAATCTGGCGGAGCGGACGGGACTCGAACCCGCGACCCCCGGCGTGACAGGCCGGTATTCTAACCAACTGAACTACCGCTCCAGATACTACGTGCGGCGAGTTGAGTGTGTAATGTCATGCAGACCTGGTGGGTGCTGAGAGGCTCGAACTCCCGACCTACGCCTTGTAAGGGCGCCGCTCTACCAACTGAGCTAAGCACCCGGCCGATGACTTCTTCAACTTGCGCTGCGCTGGTTCAGTGACTCGTCATGCGAGACGCCGTATCCAGCAAGTCCGCTAGTTTAGCGCATCCTTCAGAGCTTTGCCAGGGCGAAATTTCGGTACCTTCGCGGCCTTGATCTTGATCTCGGCGCCCGTGCGCGGATTGCGTCCGGTGCGCGCCGTGCGCTTGCCGACCGCAAACGTGCCGAAGCCCACGAGTGTCACGGTGCCGCCCTTCGAGAGCGTCGCGCGCACGCCGCCGATGAGCGCATCCAGCGCGCGGCCGGCGGTGGCTTTGGAGATGTCGGCTTCCTGCGCAATGTGGTCGAT
Organism: Caballeronia sp. LZ032; assembly: GCF_031451315.1. NCBI lineage: Bacteria > Pseudomonadati > Pseudomonadota > Betaproteobacteria > Burkholderiales > Burkholderiaceae > Caballeronia > Caballeronia sp. LZ032. The sequence goes on along the minus strand of NZ_JARUXP010000001.1, from coordinate 1,408,282 downwards.
CAGTTCCGTCTTGTTCATGATGATCCCCGAATCGTTGATGGCACGTTGTAGTGACAGTTGTAGTCAGCCGGATGGTGTCCGGATGCGGCGCTCATTAGACGCAGCCGAAAGCGCGGTGTCAACGAGGGTTGAGCCTGATTCCGCGGGCCTTTCGGGGAATTGGAGGCGCTTCACTAAACGGCGCGGGCAATAAAAAACCCGCGGGAAAATCCCGCGGGTTTCGAGTCCTGCCTTGAGCGATGCAGCGCCGATCACCTCGCGCCGCACTCCAGGACAGAGGCTTAGTGCTTCACGAACTCGCCTGCTGCCGGCGCATCCTTCTGCTGTTCGGCAGCGACGGGTGCAGCAGCCTTCGCCTCTTCTTCGGGCAGCGCTTCCGGCGTGCGTTCGAGCGCCAGTTCCAGCACGCGGTCGATCCAGCGCACCGGCACGATCTCGATGGCGTTCTTCACGTTGTCGGGGATGTCGGCCAGATCCTTGGTGTTCTCTTCCGGGATCAGCACGAGCTTGATGCCGCCGCGATGCGCCGCCAGCAGCTTCTCCTTCAACCCGCCAATCGGCAGCACTTCGCCGCGCAGCGTGATTTCGCCCGTCATCGCGACATCCGCGCGAACCGGAATACCGGTCAGCACCGACACCAGCGCCGTGGTCATCGCGATACCGGCGGACGGACCGTCCTTCGGCGTCGCGCCTTCGGGCACGTGGATGTGGATGTCCTTCTTTTCAAACGACTCGTCCGTGATGCCGAGACGGCGCGAACGCGAACGCACGACCGAGCGCGCCGCTTCCACCGATTCCTTCATCACGTCGCCGAGCGAACCGGTGCGGATCACGCCGCCCTTGCCGGGCATCACGGCCGCTTCGATCGTCAGCAGATCGCCGCCCACTTCCGTCCACGCGAGACCGGTGACCTGACCGGTCTGGTTTTCCTTCGCGGCCAAACCGAAGTCGTACTTGCGCACGCCGAGGAAGGTATCGAGATTGGAGCCGTCGACCTTCACGGCGCCCTCGGCCTTCTTGAGCAGCAGCATCTTCACGACCTTGCGGCAGATCTTCGACACTTCACGCTCGAGCGAACGCACGCCCGCTTCACGCGTGTAGTAGCGGATGATGTCGCGGATAGCCTGCTCCGTGACTTCGATCTCGCCTTCCTTCAGGCCGTTGTTGCGCTTCTGCTTCGGCAGCAGGTAACGCTGCGCGATGCTGACCTTCTCGTCTTCCGTGTAACCCGACAGACGGATGACTTCCATCCGGTCGAGCAGCGGCGGCGGGATGTTCAGCGAGTTCGACGTGGCAACGAACATCACGTCGGACAGGTCGAAGTCCACTTCGATGTAGTGGTCCGCGAACGTGTGATTCTGTTCCGGGTCGAGCACTTCGAGCAGCGCGGAGGCCGGATCGCCGCGGAAATCCATGCCCATCTTGTCGACTTCGTCGAGCAGGAAGAGCGGATTGCGCACGCCGACCTTGGTCAGGCTCTGCAGGATCTTGCCGGGCATCGAACCGATATAGGTGCGGCGGTGACCGCGAATCTCGGATTCGTCATGCACGCCGCCCAGCGCCATGCGCACGAACTTGCGGTTCGTGGCGCGGGCAATGGACTGCCCGAGCGAGGTCTTGCCGACGCCCGGAGGCCCGACGAGACACAGGATGGGCGCCTTCACCTTCTCGACGCGTTGCTGGACCGCGAGATACTCGAGAATGCGTTCCTTGACCTTTTCGAGGCCGAAGTGATCTTCGTCGAGCACGCGCTCGGCGTTGGTCAGGTCGTTGTTGACCTTGCTCTTCTTGCGCCACGGCAGGCCGATCAGCGTGTCGATGTAGTTGCGCACGACGGTCGCTTCCGCGGACATGGGCGACATCAACTTGAGCTTTTTCAGCTCGGCGTCGGCCTTCTTCTTGGCTTCCTTCGGCATGCGCGCAGCGGTGATGCGCTTCTCGAGTTCCTCGAGATCCGCGCCCTCTTCGCCTTCGCCCAGTTCCTTCTGGATGGCCTTGACCTGCTCGTTCAGGTAGTACTCGCGCTGGCTCTTCTCCATCTGGCGCTTGACGCGGCCACGGATGCGCTTTTCAACCTGGAGAATGTCGATTTCGGCTTCGAGTTGCGCGAGCAGATGCTCGAGGCGCTCGATGACCGGGAACATCTCGAGGATGTGCTGCTTCTGGTCGAGCTTGAGCGGCAGATGCGCCGCGATGGTGTCCGCCAGACGACCCGCTTCGTCGATGCCCGACAGCGACGTCAGGATCTCCGGCGGAATCTTCTTGTTGAGCTTCACGTATTGATCGAACTGCGACACGATCGCGCGGCGCAGCGCTTCGGTTTCGGCGCTGTCGGCGTGATCGGGTTCGAGCGGCATCACGTCGCAGGAAAACTGCGTTTCCTGTTCTTCGATCGTGAGCGTCTTCGCGCGCTGCAGGCCTTCGACGAGCACTTTCACGGTGCCGTCAGGCAGCTTCAGCATTTGCAGGATGTTGGCGATACATCCCACTTCATACATGTCTTTTTCGGTCGGCTCGTCCTTCGCCGCCGTCTTCTGGGCGACCAGCATGATGTGCTTGCCGCCTTCCATCGCGGCTTCGAGGGCCTTGATCGACTTGGGTCGCCCGACGAAGAGCGGAATCACCATATGCGGGAAAACGACTACGTCGCGCAGCGGGAGCAGCGGCAGCGTAATGCGTTCCTGCGGGAGGAGTTGGGTTCCTGACATTTCATTTCCCCATGAGTGGAATCAGTTCAGTCGTAAGTAAGGCCGTTCAGAGCTATTGCAAGCCTTTATCGGAAGGGAAAAGTCGGTAGTCAAAGATCGCGTCAGTCACGTCCACACAATAAACCGAAAAAAATAAAAGGCCGTTCACGTTGCCATGAACGGCCTCTCGCCGAGCCACAGCCTGCTTCAGTTGGAACCCGCCACCTTGGGCGCATCTTCATAGATGAGCAGGGGCTTGCCGTCGCCGTCGATGGTGTTGTCGTCGAGGATCACCTTCGAGACGCCCTTCATGGTCGGCAGTTCGTACATCACGTCGAGCAACGCTTGTTCCAGAATGGAACGCAGCCCGCGCGCGCCCGTCTTGCGACGGATGGCCTTCTGCGCGATGGCCTGCAGCGCCGCCGGACGGATCTCGAGTTCCACGCGTTCCATGGCGAACAGCTTGTGATATTGCTTCACGAGCGCGTTCTTCGGCTCGATCAGGATTTTCACAAGCGCGGCTTCGTCGAGCTTGCCGAGCGTGGCGACCACCGGCAGGCGGCCGATCAGTTCAGGAATCAGACCGAACTTGATCAGATCCTCGGGTTCCACGTCACGCAGCACTTCGCCCGCGTCGCGATCCTGCTTGCTCTTCACGCTGGCTGCGAAACCGATGCCGGTCTTCTCGGTGCGGTCGGTGATGACCTTTTCGAGGCCGTCGAACGCGCCGCCGCAGATGAACAGGATGTTGGTCGTGTCGACCTGGATGAAGTCCTGGTTCGGATGCTTGCGTCCGCCTTGCGGCGGCACCGACGCCATCGTGCCTTCGACCAGCTTGAGCAGCGCCTGCTGGACGCCTTCGCCCGACACGTCGCGCGTGATGGACGGGTTGTCCGACTTGCGGCTGATCTTGTCGATTTCGTCGATATAGACGATGCCGCGCTGCGCCTTGTCGACTTCGTAGTTGCAGTTTTGCAGCAGCTTCTGAATGATGTTCTCGACGTCCTCGCCGACATAGCCGGCTTCGGTCAGCGTCGTGGCATCCGCGATGACGAACGGCACGTTCAGCATGCGCGCCAGCGTCTGCGCGAGCAGCGTCTTGCCGGAGCCGGTCGGCCCGATCAGCAGGATGTTGCTCTTGGACAGCTCGATGTCGTCCTTCTTGTCCAGATGCTTGAGCCGCTTGTAGTGGTTGTACACCGCGACCGCGAGAATCTTCTTCGCGCGTTCCTGGCCAATCACGTACTGGTTGAGGATGTCGCTGATTTCCTGCGGGCTCGGCAAGTCGGACTTGGTCAGTCCGGCCTCTTCCGCCGCACCGGCCGCTTCGTCGCGAATGATCTCGTTGCAGAGGTCGATACATTCATCGCAGATGAACACCGACGGGCCCGCGATGAGCTTCTTCACCTCATGCTGACTTTTTCCGCAGAACGAGCAATAGAGCAGCTTTTCGCTACTGGAACCTTTCTTGTCCGCCATAAATGTGTACGCCTCCGGACACGCTTGTTACATGATACGCCCTTCAATCCGGCCACGCAGATTCGCACCCGCGCGGCCTGGTTGAAGCGCTGTGTGGCGCGGCGCCGCTTCGTGCGCCCTCAAGTCTGCTTAGGGACGCTTGTGCAACACCTGATCGACGAGGCCATAAGCCTGCGCGTCATCGCCCGACATGAAGTTGTCGCGGTCGGTGTCGCGCGCAATGCGCTCGACCGGCTGACCGGTGTGATGCGACAACAGCTGGTTCAGACGTTCCTTCAGGTACAGGATCTCGCGCGCCTGGATCTCGATGTCCGATGCCTGGCCACGTGCGCCGCCGAGCGGCTGGTGGATCATCACGCGGGCGTTCGGCAGCGCGACGCGCTTGCCCTTCGCGCCTGCGGCCAGCAGGAACGCACCCATGCTGGCGGCGAGACCCATGCACAGCGTGGAGACGTCCGGCTTGACGAACTGCATCGTGTCGTAGATCGCCATGCCGGCCGATACCGAGCCACCCGGGCTGTTGATGTACAGGCTGATGTCCTTGTCGGGATTCTCGCTTTCGAGGAACAGCAACTGTGCCACGACGAGATTCGCCGACTGATCGTTCACTTCTCCGACCAGGAACACCACGCGCTCCTTGAGAAGACGCGAATAAATGTCGTAGGCACGCTCGCCGCGGCCGCTCGTTTCGACGACCATCGGAACGAGGCCAAGCGCCTGGGCTTCGAAGTCCCGTGGTGCGTGGGATGCCAGCGTGTCGAGCAATTCAGCGCGAAAGGTCATGCAATTTCCTTGTTCGGAATAGGGATACTGGATGACAAAGGAACATCACTAGAACGGCCTGGAAACGCCCAAACTTTAATGCAAAAAAGGCGTGAGAGCCGTGAACCCACGACTCGCACGCCCCTTGCCACCGCGCGTCAGGCTTGCGCCGTTGCGCTGGCCAGTTCCTCGAAGCTGACTTCCTTGTCGGTCACCTTGGCCTTGCCGAGGACGAAGTCGACGACGTTGCTCTCAACGACGAACGCTTCCATTTCGGCGAGGCGCTGCTGGTTCGAATAATACCAGCGGACGACTTCCTTCGGGTCTTCGTAGCTTTTGGCGAATTCGTCCACTTCAGCGCGGATCTGCTCGGGCTTCGCCTGCAGTTCGTTGGCCTTCACCAGTTCGGCCAGCACCAGGCCCAGCTTGACGCGGCGCTCGGCTTGCTCGGCGAACATTTCGGCCGGGATCGGCGCGTCCGCGGCGTTCGGCACGCCACGTTGCTGCAGGTCCTGACGGGCCATTTCGACCAGACGCTGCTGATCCTGCTCGATCAGCGCCTTCGGCACGTCGAGTTCGGAAATCTTGAGCAGTGCGTCCATGACCTGGTTCTTCACGATCTGCTGCGTGCGGCGCTTGGCTTCGCGCTCCAGGTTGTCCTTGATCTCGCCGCGCATCTTCGTCAGGTCACCGTCTTCAATACCCAGCGACTTCGCGAAATCCGCGTTGATTTCCGGCAGATGCGGCCATTCGATCTTCTTGATCGTGACGGTGAATTGCGCCGTCTTGCCCGCCACGTCCTTGCCGTGGTAGTCCTCGGGGAACTTGAGGTCGAAGTCCTTCGACTCGCCCACCTTCAGCCCCGTCGCAGCCTGTTCGAACTCCGGCAGCATGCGGCCTTCGCCCAGCACGAACGCGAAGTCCTGCGCGCTGCCGCCTTCGAATGCGACGCCGTCGAGCTTGCCGACGAAGTCCAGCGTCACGCGGTCGCCTTCCTTGGCGGCCGTGTCGCCGCCGCCGTCGCCATGCTCGCCGGCTTCGCCGCGTGCGTGGAAGTGCACGCGCTGCTTGCGCAGGATGTCCAGCGTGCGGTCCACTTCGGCTTCGGAAATGGTGGTGACCGTGCGTTCGATTTCAGCGTCGGCGACGTCGCCCAGTTTCACGTCCGGATAGACCTCGAAGGTGGCGTCGAACGCGTAGGCGTCGGCGGCGTCTTCGACCTTCGGCGCGAAGCTCGGCTGGCCTGCGACGCGCAGGTTTTCCGCGCGGGTGACATCGAAGAATTCCTTGCCGACCTTGTCGCTCAGCACTTCAGCTTCCACTTGGCCGGCGTACTGCTGGGTCACCATCTTGAGCGGCACCTTGCCCGGGCGGAAACCCGGCATGCGCACGTTCTTGGCCAACTGGCGGATTCGCGAATCCACTTCCTTCTGCACTGTCTCTTTCGGCAGGGAAATCGTCACGCGGCGTTCGAGCTTGCCGAGGTTCTCAACTACGTTAGCCATGGCTGAAATCGTCCTAAAGTGAAACGTCAATTCGGTGTTCGGTTCTTCCGCGGTTCTAAAGGCGCGGGTCCGGATGCGGGCTCTGGCCGGATCTGTTCCCAGAATCCGGCTGCTGCCGCCGGCCGGGATCGGTGACCGGCACCGCGGCGCGCATTGCAGCGCATTGAATGCGTCGTGAGCGTCTCGCGGAGTGCCGGGCCGTCGCCCGACACGGTGTCAGCCAACAGAGCCCAGTAGTTTAGCAAACAAATCAGACCGCTCTGTCCGACGCATCCGCGCAGCGCCCGTGACGTCCCTGCACGGCTCGAAAAACGCCTCGTTTGCGCCTGAATTCGGCGTAATTCCGCGTTTTCCCGGCTTCGCCGCGCGCGCAGAATCCCCATTATCCGCACGCGGCTATTTTGCGCGGCGCGCCACGCTGATAAGCTTGCCTGCGCACGATTCACGCGATCAATCGGCACCTTGCGCAATCCATGACCGAAAGGCATGAGGCGCATGCAATAAATGAATGGCCGATGACGCCTCGCACGTGCGTTCGTACACTTTCAAACCAGAACATTCGAGACACCATGTCCAACGTCATGTCCGCTCCAGTCGTCGTCATCGCTCCCGATTCGTTCAAGGGCTCGCTTTCCGCGGAAGGCGTCGCGGACGCGATCGCCGAGGGCATCCGGCGCGCGCGGCCGGACGCCGAGATCCGCATCCGTCCGATGGCCGACGGCGGCGAAGGCACGCTCGACGCAATGCTGGCCGCCGGCGGCGAGCGCCGCCTGCTCAACGTGCGCGGCGCGGCGGCGGCACGGCGCGACGCCGCGACCGGTCTGCTCGCCGACGGCGGCGCGATCATCGAGACGGCCGAAGTGGTCGGCATCACCGATCCGGACGGCATGGCGGTGCCCGTCACCGAGCGCAGCACGCTCGGCATGGGCGAGGCGATCCGCGCGCTGCTCGACTCGGGCGCCCGCACCTTCTACGTCGCGCTGGGCGGCAGCAGCACCAACGACGGCGGCGCGGGCCTGCTCGTCGGCCTCGGGCTCAGATTGCTCGATGCCGGCGGCAACGAACTCGAGCCGGTGCCTTCCGCGCTGGCGAAGATCGCGCGCATCGATGCGTCGGGGCTCGATCCGCGTGTGAAGGAGGCGCAGTTCATCGGCATGTCGGACGTGGACAATCCGCTCACCGGCGAGCACGGCGCCACCGCGATCTTCGGTCCGCAGAAAGGCGTGACGCCGGAACAGATCGCCCCGGTCGACGCCGCGCTCGGTCATTTCGCGGATCTGCTGGAACCGGCGCTGGGCGTCGTGAAGCGCGACGCGCCCGGTGCGGGCGCCGCGGGCGGGCTCGGTTTCGCGCTGCACATGCTGGGCGCGCGCTTCGAAACGGGCGCGGAAGTGGTGGCGCGCGAGATCGCACTCGACGACGCCCTCGCCGGCGCAAACTGGCTCATCACCGGCGAAGGCCGTTCGGATGTGCAGACGCTGCACGGCAAGGCGCCGTTCATCGCCTGCAAGCACGCGCGGGCGGCGAGCGTGCCGGCGTCGCTGCTGTCGGGCGCGGTGGATTCGGCGGCGCTGCCGCGTTTGTCGGAATTCTTCGAGGGATGCTTTTCGCCCGCGCCCGGCCCAATCACGCTCGACACCGCCATCCGCGACGCCGCGCGGCTGCTCGCCAACGAAGCCGAGCAGCTCACGCGGCTGAAGTTTGGTTCGCGCTGATTCGCGTTGAGCCTCACGCGGCCACGCGCTTCCCGCCAAGAGCAATCCGGTCGATGCACCACACCGCGAGCATCGTCGCGCCCATCAGCGGAAAGATCATGCCGAGCAGCGTCAGGCCGCCGCGCCAGGCGCGCATCGGCGGACGCCGTGCCGGACGCGACGGTGCGCCGATAGTCCGCGCCGGCCGGCGCTTCAGCCACATGACGAAACCCGTCAGCGCCAGCGCGGCGAGTCCGAGCGAAATCGCCGCGCAGACGATCTGGTTCGCCAGACCGAAATACCGCCCCATGTGCAGCGACGTGCCGTACGAGATCCACTGCGCGACGCGGCCATAGTTCGGGTACGCGATGTCGGCGAGCACGCGGCCGCTGTACTGGTCGATGTGCAGCGTGCGTTCATCGCGTGGATCGGCGGGGAACGACGACACCGTATAGACGCCGCCCGGTGTGTTCGGCAGCGCGATGCCGTAGTCGTCGGCGACACCTTTGCGCGCGGCGAGCACCACCACCTGATGCAGCGACAGCCGCGCAGCCGCGACCGGCGCCGCCATGCCGCCCGGCACGGCCGTCGCGCCGACGGCCCACGGCGTCTGCTTGAGCGGCAGGTCGTCCATGGTCAACGGCATCGCGTGTCCGGCATGTCCGGAATGTGCGGCGTGGGCATCGGCTTCCTGCGCGCGCGCCGCGGGCACGCTCGAATGCACGTGCGCCTCGCCCCACGCGCCTTTCGGATAACCCAGCGAAGCGGACGTCGCGAGCGCCTTGAACTCGCGCCCCCACGATCCCGACCACGGCAGTCCCGACAGCACGAAGAACAGCGCGCCCGCCGCGAGCCACACGCCGCCGACCGCATGCAGGTCCCGCCACCACGCGCGGCCCCGCAATGACAATCGCGGCAGCCAGACCCCGCCGTGGCGGACATTCGTGCGATCCGGCCACCACAGCGCGACGCCCGTGCCGATCATCACGAGCGTCCAGCATCCGGCCAGTTCCATCAGCAGTTCGCCGGTCTTGCCGAGCATCAGTCCGCGATGCAGGTCGCGCACCTGTTTCATCAGCCGATGCTCGACCGACAGCGTGCCGAGCACCGCGCCGTCGTAAGGATTCACATACACGCTTTCGCTTTCGCCCGAAGGCAGGCGAAACACGAATTCGGCGCTGCGCGTGCGGTCAGTTTCGATCTGCGCGAGCGTCGCGACGGCGCCGCGCGGTTCGCTTGCGGCGGCCCTGGCGAGCAGGACATCGCGCGGCAAGGGCGGCACGTGCGGATCCGCGACGACCATCCGGTCGCGATACATGAGCGGTTCGAGTTGCGGCTGGAAACAGTAGATCGTGCCGGTGATGGCGAGCACGAGCAGCAGCGGCATGACGAACAGGCCGGCATAGAAGTGCCAGCGCCAGAGCGTGCGGCGCTGCGCGATGACATCGCCTTGATTGGGATGAACGGCGGCAGGGGATACAGGTGCGAGCATGGCGATTCTCTGAAGGGGTTGTGCGTGTCCGGTCGATGGCATCAGATCCCGATGCGCCCTTCCACATAAAACGTGCGCCCTGCATACGGGTGATACACGTAATAACGTTCGTCGAACAGGTTGTCGACGCCCACGCCCAGGTCGCCGCGAGGTTCGCCCGCCACAACGGGATGCGATAGAAGTACTTCCCCACCGACGCCGGATTGCCGCTGTTCGCGATGATCTTCGACTGCGTGTACGCGACATTGGCCACGAGATCGAGGCCGCGCACGAGCACGTCCTGGCCTTCATAGGCGAACTCGGCGCCGCGCGAACGCACGCGGTCGATGTTCTGGACGTTAGTGATGTTAGGAATCACGGTCGTGTTGGTCTGGCTGAGGATCGTGTTCTTTACGTCGTCCTGGAACAGCGTGAAGCGATAGAGACCGTTGCCGTGCACCCACTCCGCGCTGAGCTCCTTCGAGAGATCGTCTCGTTCTACGTGCATCAGTGCGTGCTGCTGGCCATGGACGGCGAACCCGTGTGGTATGGGCGCGGCCAGGCGAATTGGGTCGGCATGCGCGTGGTGATGGCCACGGTCGCGCCGATCGAATTGCCCGGATAAAGCGCCGAGTAAGGGCCGTAGATAACGTCGGTGCGTTCGATGTCGTCCGCGAAGATCATCGACCAGCGCGGCGCGAAGTTCCACATGTTGCCGAGGAAGTTGCCGAGCAGCAGGCCGTCGGCATAGACCAGGCCGCGCGCCGTCTGCGCATTGCTGGCGCCGCGCACTGCGATCGTCGAATGGAGGTCGCCGATGAAACGCTTGCGCACGGCCAGATTCGGCGCGTACTTGAGCACGTCTTCGGCCGACGTCACGTTCCAGTACTGGAACTGGTCGGCGGTGACGGTGTTGACGGTCGCGGGCAGGTTCGGGGCCAGCGACGACGCGCGCGGCGCGGACTGCGCGCTGATGTGTACTGGCGCAAAGGCGGTGTCGGCTGTCTCGGTGGGATCGGCGGACTCCACTGCCGATGCGGCAGGCGTAGCAGCGGCCGATAGCGCCGCGTGCGCCATCAGCGAGATGGGAAGCCATGCGCGTGAATGCGCGAAGCCACGGCGGCGCGAACACTGCCGCGCGCGCGTGATGAGCGGGACCATCGTGAATTCCTGAAAGGACGGACGAGCGGTCACGCGACCGTCGTGCTCATGCGCGCGACGGATGTCGGTCGGACCGGACGAAGGACGGATTCAGGAAAGGACGGGCGGCGCGCGTGGACGCGCGGCGTTGAATGACTTCGAATGAATCGAGACAATCTGCGCGCGCGGTGCCACCCGCGCCACGCGCTCGATGCGCGCGGCCTGCGGCGTGATGCCCGGCGTGACCGGCAAATGATGCGCAAGCAGGCCGCAATAGGAGCAGGCGTCGAAATGGCCGGCGTCTTCGTGATGGCTTGCGGCATCGTGCGACGGCAGCAACGCCGATGTTGCATGCGCGGCTTGACCGGAAGGCGAGACGGCGCAGAGCGCCGCGAGCGGATCATCGGCGGCTGCACGGGCCGCGAGCGTCTGGCTGATGACCGGCGCGACAATGGCGAGCCACATGGCGGCAATGCCGAGCCAGGCGACGAAGCGATTGCGCGCGTTGCGGGTCATGAGAGCGGAGTGGAGGTCAAAGCGAAGAGTCGGACGAGATTGTAGGCAGCGCGCCGGCAGGCCGCAATCTCATGATGCACATGGAGAGCATCACGCGCGCAATTGACTCAATTGACGCAGGCGCGGCGCCGTCGCCGCATTGCCGCAAATTCCCGGACATCGACAGATGAATCGGTTAGAATCTCGGGCTTGGCACGTTGGACCGGTGCCGGACACGGCGGCATCGCCGGGCATCGAGACAGGCCGCAAGGCGTCGAGAACCCCGCCGCGCAAGCCGTGATGCGAGGATGGCGAAATTGGTAGACGCACCAGGTTTAGGTCCTGACGCCCGCAAGGGTGTGCGGGTTCGAGTCCCGCTCCTCGCACCACCCATCCCTCTCTGAATCAAGAGCCTGGATAAGCCAGGCGATCTTTGATTTGCCTGCATTCGCGCTGTTTTGCCATTCGAAAGACAGCAATGCGACAGCACAAAAAAAGCCACCGGGAAGGTGGCTTTTTGGTTTGTGCGCGAGTCAGCTTCCGCGGTGATGATCTGGCGCGCCGGGCGCGACTGAGACCGTGGGTAGCCGCGCTGGCAATGATCGAGTCATGGTTGGGGTCTACGCCGCATCGGGCCGAATATCAGCCTGCCGTATTCTCATGCAGTACAGGCGGCCGGAAACCCGTCAGACCCGTTTCTCTCGCCCGGACCTGAAACAAACCCGCGCCGGTTCCGGCTGACGCGGGTTTTTTTCGTCGACTCGATTCCGCTCGGACAGATCCCGTCCACGTCTCGCGCAAGCTCGCGATCGCGATCGCGAAGCATCCCGAATCATTCGCTAGACGCTGATATCGCCGAGTTCGACCATCATCACCTCGCCCTTCTCCTGCGAGCGGCCCGCGAAGTCCACTCCGGACTGATTCATCACCCGCCGGATCTCGTTCGGCAACAATTCGCTCGCGCGCGCCGCCGCGATCGGCCGATCCACGTGCGACAGGAACTGCCGCACGCCCGAGGGCTGCCAGAACACGAAGACATTGAGCGGATAGGACAGCGTGGCATCGGCCTTGCGATTCGCCGTGATGTGCAGACCCACCGTCGGCGACACATGCATCTGGCGCGGACACACACGGAAGTCGAAGCCTAAATCCGTCGCCACGCTCTTGACGAGGAACGGCAGGCATCGATCGCCGAATTGCTTGTTCTCGGATTTGCTCAGGGCCATGGGCGCCTCCCGACTGCGCGCACTGCAATGGAACGTCATACTCGGACGGATTGCGGCAGTGTTGCGCCGGGCGCGGGCGGCGTCAGTGGTGCGCCGCACATCCGGAACCAGCGGCGTTCGCCGGCAAGCGGCGGCAAAGGCATTGCGGGGCGGATAAAATGGGCGCCCATGCGTCGGCGGATATCGCCCCGCCCACCCTTGCCTCCCCACACATCAAGTTCGTGAATTTCGACGACTACTGCCAGCAGAAAGCCGCACCCGAAGGCTCCGGCACGTATTACGCCTTGCGCCGCGCCCCCGCCGCCGTGCAGCCGCTCCTGACCGCCCTGTTCGCGCTGCGGCGCGAGCTGGAGGAAACGGTCAAGGAAACCAGCGATCCGACCATCGGCCGCACCAAGCACGCCTGGTGGCAAAGCGAACTCGGCCGGCTCGACGAAGGCACGCCGACCCATCCCGTCACCAAGGCGCTGCAGGCGCACGCCGGCGACGCCCGGTATGCCGTGCTCGACGAGGCCGGGCGCGGGTTGCTGGCGACGGTCGTCGACGGCTTCGGCATGGATCTGGATCAGGCGCGCTATCTCGACTGGCCCGGCTTGCGGCGCTATCTCGACCAGACCGGCGGCGCGTTCGCCACGGCGATCGCCCGTGTGACCGCGCGCGAGCCGCAACAGGCCGCCGCGTGGGCCGCTCCGCTCGGCGCGGCGCTGCAACTGGCCGAACGCGTGCAGAACATCGGCGACGACGCGCGTCATGGCCGCATCTACATTCCGATCGACGAATTGCAGCGCTTCAACGTGACGGCGGCGGACATCATCAACCGCAAATATGGCGACGCTTTCGCCGAGCTGATGCGCTTCCAGACGACGCGCGCCCGCCAGACGCTCGACACGGCCCTCGCCGCCCTGCCGCCCGCCGAACGCGCCACGCAGCGCGTGCTGCGCGCCGAGGCGGCGCTCGCTTATGCCTTGTTCGATGAAATCGAGCGGGAAGACTTCAAGGTGCTGCATCAACGCATTTCACTCACGCCGATCCGCAAGCTGTGGATCACCTGGCGCACGCGTTGACTGCACTAGGCGCGCAATAGCGGCAGCGGCGCGAAGCGTTCCACCGATGACGACGGCACGACGCCCAGATGCGCGCACGCCGTGGCGTGCAGTTGCCTGAAGTCGAGGGTCACGGGTATGCCCTCATCGCCTTCGAGCCCATCGAGGCGCGGCGCCGCGCCCCACAGGCCGCCGCGCACGTTGCCGCCCATCAGGAAATGCGCCGCGGCGGCGCCGTGATCCGTGCCGCCGGCCGCATTCTCACGCACCGACCGTCCGAAATCCGAGCTCGTCATGACGAGCGTCCGATGCCAGTCGCCGGATGCGATCAACTGCGCTCGCAGCACCATCAGCCCCTTCGCCAGTTGCCCCAGCAGCGCCGCATGCCGCGACGCCTGGCTCTCGTGCGTGTCGAAGCCGTGCAGCGCGATGCGCGCCACGGCCGCTTCGCGTTGCGCGATCGAGCGCGCGGCGTCCTCGCATGAAGCAGCGAACGAGCCGGCGGGCGAGCTTGGGGCAAGCGGCACGCCCGCGTTTGCAAACCAGCTGTCGTCGCGGTATTCATGCGTATCGGAGGCCGTGTCCCAGATCTGCCGTGAACGGAAATGCGAGCGGTTGCACGCGTCATGACCGACGCCCTGCACGATCGCCAGTTCCTGTCCACGCCAGGCCCCGAGCAAGGGTAAAAGCGACGGATGCAAACCCGTGCGTGCATCGAGCGTCAAGACCTGCTCTTCCGGTACGGCGAGCGTCGGCCGCAGCGCACGGTACAGCGGATCGCCGATCGGGATGACGGTATTCACGCCATCGTTGCCGCCATCCAGGTCGACGAGCACCAGCGCGCGATCGAATGTGGAAGCTCCTGCAAGCGGCCGGCATGCGACGCCGCCCGACCATCCCGCGAACGCGCCGGCCGTGCAGAGAAACTGGCGTCGGTTCATCGGCGTGGGCGCCTAGCGCTTGTACAGATCGCGCACCGCTTCTTCGATGTGCTGCCGCAAGAGACGGCGCTCGTCGGCGGTCATCACGGTGTGGCGCGGCGGGCGCGCGGGCGGCGCCTGATCGACCTGCTGAATGGGTTGCATCGCGGGCGCCTGGCTGTCATGCGCACTGGTCGCACCGGACCCGCGCTTGCTCACGCGCTGCTGTGCGCGAATCATGCGGCCATCGAAACGTTTGGGTGATGTGGTGACGTTGCTGTCGAAACGGTCGGAACGGTTGCCGTCGAGCGCGAAACCGGCGTTCTGCGCATGCGCGTGAGGCGTGCTCAGTACTGCATAGAGCGCACTGGCAAGAAGTGTCTTTCTGAAAATGCGCTCGGCGCGCACGGGTCCGCGTTGCCGCGCTCCCTTCATATTGTTCCCTTCGTTGCTCGACAACCGGACAGCCTCAGTCTTTTCATGCACGTCCTGCCATGGCTGGTCGGGCCGCACGACGCGCTGGTCTAATGGAGTATCTACCGAATGGCGGGCTCAGGTAACGCAGTGTACGGCCCAAACCCTTAGGCCGTGCCACAGGCCCCGTAAATTTTGTAACCAACTGTTACACTCGCTTTTGTTACAAACTCGACGTTTGACTAATCGCGCTAAGATGCCGCCATGGAAACCAAGAACCCTTCAAAAATTCTCGTAGTCGACGACGACCCGCGCCTGCGTGACCTCTTGCGCCGTTACCTCGGCGAGCAAGGCTTCAACGTGTACGTCGCGGAAAACGCCCCGGCCATGAACAAGCTCTGGGTGCGCGAGCGTTTCGACCTGCTGGTGCTCGACCTGATGCTCCCCGGCGAAGACGGCCTTTCCATCTGTCGTCGTCTGCGCGGCAGCAATGACCGCACGCCCATCATCATGCTGACCGCGAAGGGCGAAGATGTGGATCGTATCGTCGGGCTGGAAATGGGCGCCGACGATTATTTGCCGAAGCCGTTCAACCCGCGCGAACTCGTGGCGCGCATTCATGCGGTGCTGCGTCGCCAGACGCCGTCCGAACTGCCGGGCGCGCCGTCGGAAACCACCGAGGTGTTCGAGTTCGGCGAATTCGCGCTGAACCTCGCAACGCGTACGCTCACGAAAAACGGCCAGGAAATTCCGCTGACCACCGGCGAATTCTCGGTGCTGAAAGTCTTCGCGCGTCATCCGCGCCAGCCGCTTTCGCGCGAAAAGCTGATGGAGCTCGCACGCGGCCGTGAATACGAAGTGTTCGACCGAAGTCTCGACGTACAGATCTCGCGTCTGCGCAAGCTGATCGAGCCCGATCCGAGCAGTCCGCGCTTCATTCAGACGGTGTGGGGCCTGGGCTACGTGTTCATTCCCGACGGCGCGGCCTGAGTGTTTCTAAGCTTCTTGAGCTTGAGCGAGTTTGGTCACGCTTTCTTCCCTTACCCGAGCTGAACCCGACAGACCCATGCGCATCGACAGGCGGCTACTGGCGCTCGCGTTCGGCGGCCTGTTCTGGCGTACCTTCGCGCTGATCGCGCTGCTCATCGCGGTCAGCCTGACCGCATGGTTCCAGAGCTTTCGCGTGATCGAACGCGAGCCGCGCGCGCAGCGCGTGGCGCTGCAGCTCGTCGCGGTCGTCAAGCTGACGCGCACCGCCCTGCTCTATTCCGATCCCGACCTGCGCCGCGCGCTGTTGCAGGATCTGGAGAGCAACGAGGGTGTGCGCGTCTATCCGCGCGAAACCACCGACAAGTACAAGCTCCAGCCCGACGAGTCGCTCAACCGGCTGATCGAGCGCGACGTGCGCGGCCGGCTCGGCAACGACACGATCATCGCCCAGTCGGTGAACGAGATTCCCGGCGTGTGGATCAGCTTCAAGATCGATGACGACGATTACTGGGTCGCACTCGACCGCGACCAGCTCGACACCGTCACCGGCCTGCAATGGGCCGGCTGGGGCGTGTTCGCGCTGGCGCTGTCGCTGTTCGGCGCGGCTTTCATTACAAGCCTCGTGAACCGGCCGTTCGCGCGGCTGGCGCTGGCTGCGCGCAAGCTCGGTTCGGGACAGTCGCCGGAACCCTTGCCGGAGCGCGGCATGGGCGTTGCCGCCGAGACCAACCGCAGCTTCAACCAGATGGTGCAGGACCTCGAACAACTCGAGGCGGACCGCGCACTGATGCTCGCGGGCATTTCGCACGACTTGCGCACGCCGCTCGCGCGGCTGCGGCTCGAAACCGAAATGAGTCCGTCGGACGAGGCCACCAAGCTCGCGATGATCGACGACATCGAGCAGATGGACATGATCATCGGCCGCTTCCTGGACTACGCGCGGCCGATGCAGCGCATGCCTGAAGCCGTCGATCTCTCGATGATCGCCAGCGAACTGGCCGCACGTTTCCACGCCGACGAAGGCGTCGTGATGCGCACCGATCTCGCGCCCGGCGCGGTGATCGAGGGCGATCCGACCGATGCGCGCCGCGTCGTCGGCAACCTGCTGGAGAACGCGCGCAAGTACGGCCGCAGCGAGCACGACGACATCGCCCGCATCACGCTGCAGACGCGGGTGTCGCACGGCAAGGTGGAGCTCTCGGTGATGGACGAAGGCCGCGGCATCCCCGACGACCAGGTCGCGCTGATCACGCGTCCGTTCTATCGCGTCGATACCGCGCGCACCCAGGCGAACGGCACGGGCCTCGGCATGGCGATCGTGCAGCGCCTCGTCACGCGGCAGCGCGGCACGCTGCGCCTGCGCAACCGCGCGCCGCTGGCGGGCTTCGAGGTGACGATCGATTTCCCGTCGATGAAGGGCGGCGCGCGCTTCGAAGGCTGAATCGCGGCTTGAAACCCGGCGACGTCATGGGTGTCTGATTCGAACGCGTTCTATTTCTTCCTCAGGAGTCTCTGCATGAAGACCGTCGGCGACAAAGTCGAGGCTTTCACCGTCACCGCGGCGAAGCCGGGCTTCAACCATTACGAGGAAAACGGCCAGTTTGCCTTCGAGGACATCACGGAGCAATCCTTTCCGGGCAAGTGGAAGATCATCTACTTCTACCCGCGCGATTTCGGCTTCGTGTGCCCGACGGAGATCATCGAGTTCGCGCGCATTGCACGGGACTTCGAGGATCGTGACGCGGTGCTGATGGGCGGCAGCGTCGACAACGAGTTCGTCAAGCTGGCCTGGCGCCGTGAGCACCGGGAACTGAGCAAGCTCAATCACTATGCCTTCGGCGACGTGAAGGGCGAACTGATCGATCAGCTGGGCATCCGCGACAAGGAAGCGGGCGTGGCGTTGCGCGCGACCTTCATCGTCGATCCCGACAACATCATCCAGCACGTGTCGGTCAATAACCTGAACGTAGGCCGCAGCCCCGAGGAAGTACTGCGCGTGCTCGACGCGCTGCAAACCGGCGAGCTGTGTGCCTGCGAGCGCCCGGCCGGCGGCGCGACGCTCTGAGCGCGCGCCGCTCGCCTGTCGCCTATAAAACGCGTCAAGCGTCGATGGACGTCCTGCGCAGCAGCACGGCCGCCTGCGCCTCGATGCCTTCCTTGCGGCCGAGGTAGCCGAGCTTCTCGTTGGTCTTGGCCTTGACGTTGACGCGGTCGAGCGGCAGGTCGAGGTCGTCGGCGATGTTCGCGCGCATGGCCTCGATATGCGGCGCGAGCTTCGGCGCCTGGGCGATCACGGTGCTGTCCACATTGACGATCGCGAAACCGGCGTCTGTCACGCGGTGCATCGCTTCTCGCAACAGCACGCGGCTGTCGGCGCCGGCGAATTCGGTCGCGGTATCCGGAAAATGCCGGCCGATATCGCCGAGCGACGCCGCGCCGAACAGCGCGTCGGTGATGGCGTGCAGCAGGACGTCCGCGTCCGAGTGGCCGAGCAGGCCGCGTTCGTAAGGCACCGTCACGCCGCCGATGATGAGCGGGCGGCCCTCGACGAGCTGGTGGACGTCGTAGCCCTGTCCGATTCTGAAATCCATCGATGCAAACCTTGGTTGAGTGAGAGGTGGACGAGCTTCAGGCGTGCGCGGCGAGCATCGCGCCGGCGAGCGCGAAGTCTTCCGGATACGTCACCTTGAAGTTGCGCAGGCTGCCCTGAACTAGCTTCGGCGAGTGGCCGAGCCATTCGATGGCGCTGGCTTCGTCGGTCAGGTCGTGGCCGTCGTGACGCGCACGTTCGATCGCCTCGCGCAGCATGCCGACGCGGAACATCTGCGGCGTCTGCGCTTGCCAGAGGCCGTCGCGCGATTCCGTGCGGGCGATCCGTACATCATGGACGTCGTTGCTGGGCACGTCGGGCATGTTCGGTGCGACGCGCTTGAGCGTGTCCGCGACCGGCAGCGCGAGAATGCCGCCCACTGCGTCGTCGCGCAGTTCCGCGACGAGCTTGCGGATCATCTCCGGCGTGATGCCGGGGCGCGCGGCGTCATGCACGAGCACCCAGTCGTCGTCGCGCGCGCCGAAGCCGGCGAGCGCGAGCAGACCGTTGTACACCGAGGCCTGCCGCGAAGGGCCGCCGCAGCGCGCCACCACGAAGCGCAGGCCGGCGAAGCGGCGCGCGTCGAAGTGCGGGTCGTCCGGTGCAAGCACGACCAGGGTCTGCGAGAATTCGGAACATGCGTCGAATGCCGCGAGCGTGTAGGCGAGCATCGGGCGGCCTGCGACGGTCTGGTATTGCTTCGGCATCGGCGCGCCGGAACGGCTGCCGGTGCCGGCGCAGGGAATCAGTGAGAAGAGGCGCGAAGTCACGGGCGGGTAACGTGGTTTAACGTGGCCAAGTCAAAGTCGAAGCCCGGATTTTATAATAGGTCCATCGCGACCACGTCCGGCGCACGCCAGTTCGCTCCTTCGAACGGCCTGCCGGACGGCTCCATGCACACCCTATGCCTTCCAAAGCCGTCACCGCGCAGTCCAGTTCTCCCATTGCCCTAGTCAAGCCTGGTCAGCGTTTCGTCTTCTCCGGCGCGACCGTTTCGTCCGACGCCCTCGCCCTCGCCCGCTATCACGCGGCGTATCGCGACAGCGTGCCGTTGCTGACGATCGTCACGGCCAGCGCGGTCGATGCCCAGCGTCTCGCGGCCGAAATTCCCTACTTCGCGCCCGATGCCCGCGTGCGGCTGCTGCCCGACTGGGAAACGCTTCCGTACGACACCTTTTCCCCACATCAGGACCTGGTGTCGGAGCGTCTGGCGACGCTGCATGATCTCGGCGAAGGCCGCTGCGACATCCTGATCGTGCCGGCGACCACGGCGCTGTACCGGATGCCGCCGGCGTCGTTCCTGGCGGCCTATACGTTCTCGTTCAAGCAGGGCGAGCGCCTCGACGAAGCGAAGCTCAAGGCACAGCTGACGCTGGCGGGCTACGAACATGTGAGCCAGGTCGTGCGGCCGGGCGAATACTGTGTGCGCGGTTCGCTGATCGATCTCTACCCGATGGGTTCGCCGCTGCCCTACCGGCTCGATTTGTTCGACGACCAGGTGGATTCGATCCGCGCGTTCGATCCCGACACGCAACGCAGCCTCTATCCGGTGAAGGACGTGCGCCTGCTGCCGGGCCGCGAGTTTCCCTTCGACGAAGCCGCGCGCACGGCCTTTCGCAGCCGTTGGCGGGAAGTGTTCGAGGGGGATCCGAGCCGCTCGCAGATCTACAAGGACATGGGCAACGGCGTGCCGTCGGCGGGCATCGAATACTACTTGCCGCTGTTCTTCGACGACACCGCGACGCTCTTCCACTATCTGCCCGAAGGCTCGCAACTGGCTTTCGTCGGCGACCTGGATGCGGCCATCAAGCGTTTCACGCACGACACCAAGCAGCGCCACGCCTTCCTGTCGCACGATCGCGAGCGGCCGCTGCTTGAACCGCGCCGCCTGTTCCTGACGGACGACGACTTCTTCACCTTCGCGAAGCCGTTCGCGCAGCTCAAGTTCCCGGCCGTGCCCGAAGGCGGCTGGGCCGCGCCCTTGCCGGGGCTCGCGCTCGACCGCCACGCCGACGAGCCCCTGCTCGCGCTGCGCCATTACCTGGAGCAGACGGAGAATCGCGTGATGCTGGTGGCGGAATCGGCGGGGCGGCGCGAGACCATCCAGCAGTTGCTCGCCGAGAATCACCTGCGCGGCGAGACGCACGACACCTTCCACGAGTGGCTGACGAGCGACGGCAAGTTCACGCTCGGCATCGCGCCGCTGGCGAACGGTTTTTCGCTGCCGTCCGAGAAGCTCGCGATCATCACGGAGACCGAACTCTACGGACCGCTGGCGCGCCGGCCCGGACGGCGCCGTCAGGAACAGGCGAGCAATGTCGATTCGATGGTGCGCGACCTTGCCGAACTGAAGGTGGGCGATCCGGTCGTGCATGCGCAGCACGGTATTGGCCGCTACATGGGATTGGTGTCGATGGATCTCGGCGAGGGCGAAACCGAGTTCCTGCATCTCGAGTATCAGAACGAGGCGAAGCTGTACGTGCCGGTGTCGCAACTGCATGTGATCTCGCGCTATAGCGGCGCGGATCCGGAGAGCGCGCCGCTGCATCAGCTGGGTTCGGGACAATGGGAAAAGGCCAAGCGCAAGGCGGCCCAGCAGATCCGCGATACCGCCGCCGAACTGCTCAACCTCTATGCACGCCGTGCCGCGCGAGAGGGCTACGCGTTCAAGCTGGAGCCGCGCGACTACACGAAGTTCGCGGAGAGCTTCGGCTTCGAGGAAACGCCCGATCAGGCGGCGGCGATTGCCGCGGTCATCGGCGACATGACGAGCGGCAAGCCGATGGACCGTCTCGTGTGCGGCGACGTCGGCTTCGGCAAGACGGAGGTGGCGTTGCGGGCTGCGTTCATCGCGGTGATGGCGGGCAAGCAGGTGGCGATTCTCTCGCCGACGACGCTGCTTGCCGAGCAGCATACGCAGACCTTCACCGATCGCTTCGCGGACTGGCCGGTGCGCATCGCGGAGCTGTCGCGCTTCAAGACGGGCAAGGAAGTCTCGACGGCCGTGCAGCAGATCAACGATGGCTCGGTCGATATCGTCATCGGCACGCACAAGCTCTTGTCCGGCGACGTGAAGTTCAAACGGCTGGGGCTGGTGATCATCGACGAGGAGCATCGTTTTGGCGTGCGTCAGAAGGAAGGGTTGAAGGCGTTGCGCGCCGAGGTTGACGTGCTCACGCTGACCGCCACGCCGATCCCGCGTACGCTCGGCATGGCGCTGGAAGGCTTGCGCGATTTCTCGGTGATCGCGACGGCGCCGCAGAAGCGTCTGGCCATCAAGACCTTCGTGCGTCGCGAGGAAGACGGCGTGATACGCGAGGCGATGTTGCGCGAACTGAAGCGCGGCGGCCAGGTGTACTTCCTGCACAACGAGGTGGAGACCATCGAGAATCGCCGCGCGATGCTGGAGGCGCTGGTGCCTGAGGCGCGCATTGCGGTGGCGCATGGACAGATGCATGAGCGCGAACTCGAACGCGTGATGCGTGACTTTGTCGGGCAGCGTGCGAATGTGCTGTTGTGCACGACGATCATCGAGACTGGCATCGATGTGCCGAGTGCGAACACGATTCTCATGCATCGGGCGGACAAGTTCGGTCTGGCGCAGTTGCATCAGTTGCGTGGGCGGGTCGGGCGTTCGCATCACCAGGCGTATGCGTATTTGCTGGTGCATGATCCGCAGTCGCTGACGAAGCAGGCGCAGCGTCGGCTGGAGGCGATCCAGCAGATGGAGGAACTGGGTTCGGGCTTCTATCTAGCGATGCATGACCTGGAGATTCGCGGCACGGGTGAGGTGCTGGGCGACAAGCAGTCGGGCGAGATTCACGAGATTGGCTTTCAGCTTTACACCGACATGCTGAACGACGCCGTGCGGGCGCTGAAGGATGGGCGCGAGCCGGATCTGAATGCGCCGCTTGCCGCGACGACGGAGATCAATCTGCATGCGCCGGCCATTCTTCCTGCGGATTATTGCGGCGATGTGCAGGAGCGTCTGTCGCTGTACAAGCGGCTGGCCAACTGCGAATCGAGCGATGCGATCGACGGGATTCTCGAGGAGCTGGTGGACCGCTTTGGCAAGTTGCCGCCGCAGGCGCATGCGCTGGTGGAGACGCATCGGTTGAGGCTTGCCGCCAAGCCGTTGGGCATCTCCAAGATCGATGCTGGGGAGCAGGCCATTTCGTTGCAGTTCGTGCCGAATCCTCCGGTTGATGGGATGAAGATCATCGAGATGGTGCAGAAGCACAAGCACATCAAGCTGGCGGGGCAGGACAAGTTGCGGATCGAGACGAGGAGTCCGGATCTGGCTGTGCGGATCGGGACGGTGAAGGAGACGCTCCGAGCGTTGGGGGCGCCGGTCAGGCAGCCGGCGGTTTCTGGGCGGTGAAAAGGGGCTTCTTCTGAGGGATCTGTTTCGTTGGCTTTGCGCTTCGATGGACTTCCTGTATTCGCTTCGGTCTATTGGCACTGCCCCTCCCCGGGGCGGGGGGCTTCGCTCTCGTCCTTCGCGTGGGTTGCTTGTGTTCGCTTGCGCTTCTATGGACTTCCTGTTTTCGCGTCGGTGTATTAGCACTGCCCCTCCCCGGGGCGGGGGTAACTTTCTTTGCCGCTGCAAAGAAAGTCACCAAAGAAAGCAGCTTTTCTTCTCGCCCAGCGTCATTTAGCGGCACGACACAGAACCACGTTTCTGGCGCCGCAGTAGAGAGTGCCCTCATAGGCCACACCCGGCGTGGATCGCGGACCCACTGTGAAAATTGCACCACAGAACAGACCGGTGCAGCCCTTGCATGCTCCGGCGCTGCGCTACGCGCCGCCGTCCGGTCAATCGGGGATGCCAGTGCACTCTTGCTTACGCGTCCATCTCATTGCTCTTGCCTCCCACTGGTTTCCCTTGCATACCCTCCGGCAGCGCGTAGCGCTGGGCCGGAACCCTCAGGTGCTGCACCAGTTCGCTGAACGGCAGTTTGTCCCAGTGGGTCCGCGATCCACGCCCGGTATGGCCTACGAGGGCACTCGCTAGTGCCGGGCCAGTGAGGCTTTTCTGTGTCGTGCCGCTGGTGGACCTTGGGCGGTAAGAAAGCTGCTTTCTTTGGTGACCTTCTTTGCAGAAAAAAAGAATGTAGACCGAAAAAAACCTGAAAAACGGTTTCAATTCAACGCGATACGTCGTCGACCCTGAACAACGCGCCGAGCCCTGCACGAGTTGAGTTACGAGAGGAACATCCGAGGAGGCATGCTGAAGAACAAGCTCAGCATTAAGACGTAAAAGCGTGATCGAATTGCGCGAGCTCAACAAGAGCGGCGAGGACGCCCATCAGGACCACGCGGCACAGGCACAGGATCCGCAACAAGCCGAAGAACCCGAGCGAGCTTAAAAGGAGGATCAACGTCAGCACGGCATGCGCGCGCAGCGTGCCGTGCTCGTCATCGTTTCACCGTGCGCGCCATTGCTTGCGTGATCGCGCCATAACGAAAAAATTGGACAACAGGCAACGAATCACGCACAGTCAACGCATCGCATAATTCGGAATCTTCTCAAAGGCAAACGCGCAGTTGTGCGTACTCTCTGCGTTTAGGTGAATGCGTCGTCTATTTAGGCGATTGCACCGCCGAAGCAGGTCTTGACTGGACTTGTGAGCCGTAAATGAGAAGAACCCCGCTTCGCCTGTCATGGGCGAGGCGGTTAAATCTGCATGTCTGCGATCTCTCACGTCCTTGCACGGACGTGCATCGTGTCCGACCGTTCAATGGCGGGCCGTAGTAGAGGGTGCAGAGCGATTTGGGTTCTTCGTCGCTCCGCCCAGTCAACTC
>NZ_JARUXP010000001.1:1208061-1383961 GCF_031451315.1 Caballeronia sp. LZ032 | reverse complement strand
TCGCGGACTTGTTCGAATACATCGAAGTGTTTTATAACCGCAGTCGTCGTCATTCATCGCTTGGCTTCGTGTCGCCAACCCAGTTCATGCAAGACTGGGTTGTGGCTCAGCGGACAAGGGATGCGGCTGCATAACCCGGGGCCTCTGGAAGGCGAAAAACCGAGTGAACCTCAGTCCATGGAAGCACAGGCGAACGTCAGAGCCCTGTCACCCGACGCAAAACCGTCAAATCCATCGAAGCGCGAGCGAAACGCCAACCCAAACCCCAAGCGAGGGAACGAGCGTTTTTGGGCTATGATCAAACCCTACCCGCAGGAGCCAAAAAATGTCACAGATCGCTGACCAGGCGCATCTCGAAGCCTCATCGTCCTCATCCGGAAACGCCTCACCGCTCTCCCTCCCCTGGATCGAAAAACTGATTTCTTTCGATACCGTCAGCCGCAACCCCAACCTTGGCCTGATCGAAACCGTCCGCGACGAACTGCGCCGCGCGGGCATCGAGGCCACGATCACCAACGATCCACGCGGCCAGTGGGCCAATCTCTTCGCCACGGTCCCGGCCCACGACGGCCAGACCAACGGCGGCATCGTGCTGTCGGGCCATACCGACGTCGTACCCGTCGACGGCCAGAACTGGCACAGCGACCCCTTCAAGCCCGAGGTCCGCGACGGCCTCCTCTACGGCCGCGGCTCGTGCGACATGAAAGGCTTCATCGGCGCCGCACTCGCGATGCTGCCAAAAATGCAGGCCACGAAGCTCGCCAAACCCATTCACTTCGCGCTTTCGTATGACGAAGAAGTCGGCTGCGCCGGCGCGCCGCTGATGATCGCCGACCTCAAGAAGCGCGGCCTGCAACCGGACGGCTGCATCGTCGGCGAACCGACCTCCATGCGGCCGATCATCGCCCACAAGGGCATCAACACCTATCACTGCTGCGTGCGCGGTTTCGCCGCGCATTCGTCGCTGACGCCGAAAGGCCTCAACGCCATCGAGTACGCCGCGCGCCTCATCTGCCATATCCGCGACCTCGTCGACGAGTTCCGCGCCAAAGGCCCGTTCGACGAACTCTACGACGTTCCCTTCACCACCGGCCAGACCAGCACCATCAAGGGCGGCAACGCCATCAACACCGTGCCGGCCGAATGCAACTTCGAGTTCGAATTCCGTAACCTGCCGACCATCGATCCCGATCAGATCTTCGGGCGCATCGAGTCCTATGCACGCGAGACGCTGCTGCCGCGCATGCTGAAGGAACACGGCAACGCCGCCATCGAATTCACGAAGCTCGCCTCCGCGCCCGGCCTCGACGCCACCGAGCAAGCCGCCATCACGCAACTCGTGCGCGCCCTCACCGCGGACCAGGAAAAACACAAGGTCGCCTACGGCACCGAAGCCGGCCTGTTCGCCAACGCGGGTGTGCCGAGCATCGTCTGCGGGCCCGGCAACATCGAACAGGCGCACAAGGCGAACGAATATGTGTCGCTCGAACAGCTCGCGCAGTGCGAGGCGTTCCTCGGCAAGTTCATCCACAGCATGTCCGTCGAAGCGCAAGCACGCTGATCCAACTCAAGCCACCACGCGTCATGTCCACCGACACGCACCATTCCGACAACACGATCGACGGCACGCCGATCCCCACGCTCGACGACATCGCCGGGCAGCACATGGCCCTCACGCCCTGGGTCGCCCGCACGCCCACCTTCGAGCGTCACGATTTCCCGACGCTCGAAGGCACGCCCGTCACCTTCAAGATGGAGCTGTTGCAGGCGAGCGGCACCTTCAAGGCCCGCGGCGCGTTCTCCAACCTGCTGGCGCTCACCGACAGTGAACGCTCGGCAGGCGTCACCTGCGTGTCGGCGGGAAATCATGCGGTGGCGGTCGCCTACGCCGCGCAACGCATGGACGTGGGCGCCAAGGTCGTGATCATCCGCAGCGCAAGCCCCGCGCGCGTCGCGCTATGCCGGCGCTACGGCGCGGAAGTCGTGTTCGCGGAGAACGTCGCGGAAGCGTTCGATGTCGTGCGCCGCGTCGAGGCGGAAGAAGGACGCGTGTTCATCCATCCGTTCAACGGCTATCGCACCGTGCTCGGCACGGCCACGCTCGGCTACGAATGGGCCTCGCAGGCGCCGGATCTCGATGCGGTCATCCTGCCGATCGGCGGCGGCGGACTCGCGGCGGGCGTCTCCACCGCGATGCGCCTCGCGAATCCGTCACTGCATGTGTACGGCGTCGAACCG
Organism: Caballeronia sp. LZ032; assembly: GCF_031451315.1. NCBI lineage: Bacteria > Pseudomonadati > Pseudomonadota > Betaproteobacteria > Burkholderiales > Burkholderiaceae > Caballeronia > Caballeronia sp. LZ032. The sequence continues at coordinate 1,381,723 of NZ_JARUXP010000001.1, read as the reverse complement.
GAAGGCTCGGACGTGATGAAGCGCAGCTTCGAAGCCAATCACACGATCAAGATGGGCGCGATGCACGGGATCGCCGATTCATTGATGGCGCCGCACACCGAGCAGTACAGCTACGAGCTGTGCCGGCGGCATATCGACGAGATCGTCACCGTGTCGGACAACGCGTTGCGGCACGGCATGCTGCAACTGTTCGGCGAACTCAAGCTGGCCGTCGAGCCGGCTTGCGCCGCCGCCACCGCCGCCCTGCTCGGGCCGCTGCGAGAACGCCTGCAAGGCAAGCGCGTCGGCGTACTGCTGTGCGGCACCAATACCGATCCAGCCACCTTCGCACGCCATCTCGCCGCCGTCTGAAGGTCGGAAACGCACGCGGTCCCGCGTCTTTCGACGCGGGGCCGCGCATCATCAAACCTTCGCAATAATGCCTACATCACCCCCGCGAGCCTTCTGCGCTCGCTGCGCTGCATGAAGTAATTCGCCGCGATCACCCCGACCGTCACCACCGCGATGAACAACGTCGCCAGCGCGTTCATCTCCGGATTGAGGCCCAGCCGCACGCGCGAGAACACGACCAGCGGCAGCGTCGTGGAGCCCGGCCCGGACAGGAACGCGGACAGCACGAGATCGTCGATCGACAGCGTGAACGACAGCAGCCATCCCGCCACCAGCGCCTGCGAGATGAGCGGGAGCGTGATCGTGAAGAACACGCGCAAGGGCGTGGCGCCCAGATCGAGCGCGGCCTCCTCCAGCGACGGATTCAGCTCGCGCACGCGCGATTCCACGATGATCGCCACATACGAGATGCACAGCATCACGTGCCCGACCCAGATCGTAAACAGCCCGCGCCCCGCGGGCCAGCCGATCAGCTTCGCCATCTCGACGAACAGCAGCAGCAACGAAATGCCCTGGATCACCTCGGGGATCACGAGCGGCGCGTTGATCATGCCGGTATAGAGCGTGAAGCCCCTGAAGCGGCCCATGCGCGCGAGCACGAAGCCCGCCCACGTGCCGATCACCACCGACGCGCACGCGGTCAGGAACGCAATGCGCAACGAGAGCCACGCGGCGTTGATGAGCTCGTCGTCGGACCAGAGCGCGCGGTACCACTTGAGCGAGAACGAAGTCCATACGGTCACCAGCTGCGACTCGTTGAACGAATAGACGATCAGGCTGAGGATCGGGATATACAGGAACGCAAAGCCGATGCCGAGCGACGTGATCTGCAACGGACGACTGGTCTTGATCATCGCTTGCCCTCCAGCTGCTTCGCCTGAAAGTGCTGGAACAGCGCCATCGGCACGAGCAGCAGCAGCACCATCGCGCAGGTGACGGCGGAGGCCATCGGCCAGTCGGCGTTATCGAAGAACTCGTTCCACATGACCCGGCCGATCATCAGGGTATCCGCGCCGCCGAGCAGTTCGGGAATCACGTACTCGCCCACCGCCGGAATGAACACGAGCAGGCAGCCCGCGATGATGCCGTTCTTCGACAGCGGCAGCGTGATCTGCACGAACGCTTTCCACGGCTTGGCGCCGAGGTCGTAGGCCGCTTCGAGCAGCGTCAGGTCCATCTTCACGAGATGCGCGTACAGCGGCATCACGAGAAACGGCAGATACGAATACACCATGCCGATATAGACCGCGATGTTGGTGTGATACAGCTCGATCGGCGAATGGATCAGCCCGATCGACATCAGGAAGTTGTTGAGCAGGCCGTTGTTCTTGAGAATGCCGATCCACGCATACACGCGGATCAGGAACGACGTCCAGAACGGCAGCATCACCGCCATCAGCAACAGGTTGCGCGAAGCCGGATTCGAGCGCGCGATGTAATACGCCATCGGATAGCCGATCAGCAGGCACAGCAGCGTCGAGACCGCCGCGACCAGCAGCGAATTCATGTAGGTCGCGAAGTACAGGCTGTCCTGCACCAGGAACGCGTAGTGCGAGAAATCGAGCGCGATATTCATCACGCCGTCTTTCAGCGCGACCAGTTCCGTGTACGGCGGAATGCCAAGCTGGCTGTCGGCGAAACTGATCTTCACGACCAGCAGGAACGGCACGAAGAACAGCAGCAGCAGCCACAGATACGGCCCGCCGATCACCAGCGTGCGCCCCGACAGGCCCATGCGCCGGAACAGGTTGGCCATCATGACGTCAGCACCACGCCGGCCGACGCGCTCCAGCGCACGTAGACTTCGTCGTCGAAGGTCGGGGACTCGATTTCGCCGATCGCCAGGCTCGACAGGTTCGCGACCACGACCTTGCCTGAATCCAGCGTCACGTGATACAGCGTGTAGCCGCCCATGTACGCGATGTTGCTCACCTTGCCGCGGCCCCAGTTATAGGCGCCTTCAGGCGGCTTGCGCGTCAGCGCAATGCGCTCGGGCCGCACGGAAATCGTCACGGGCATGCCGAGCGGCCCGGTGATGCCGTGGTTCACATAGAGGCGCACCGGCAGGTCCGTCGATTCGACGAACACGTGATCCGGTTCGTCTTCCACGACATTGCCGTCGAATAGGTTGGTCGAACCGATGAACTGTGCGGAGAAGCGGCTGTTCGGGAATTCATAGACTTCGTGCGGCGTGCCGAGCTGCACGATCTGCCCTTCGCTCATCACGGCCAGGCGGTTGGCCATGGTCATGGCCTCTTCCTGATCGTGCGTCACCATGATGCAGGTCACGCCGACCTGATCGAGAATGTTCACCAGCTCGATCTGCGTGCGCTGGCGAATCTGCTTGTCGAGCGCGGACATCGGCTCGTCGAGCAGCAGGAGCTTCGGGCGCTTGACGAGGCTGCGCGCCAGCGCCACGCGCTGCTGCTGGCCGCCCGAGAGCTGATGCGGCTTGCGCTTCGCATACGGCGCCATCTGCACGAGCCTGAGCGCGGTGTCGACGCGGTCCTTCAGCTCCGCGCCGCGCACGCCTTCCTGCTTGAGCCCGTACGCAACGTTCGACTCCACGCTCATGTGCGGAAACAGCGCATACGACTGGAACATCATGTTGACCGGCCGCCGATACGGCGGCATCTGCGCGAGATCTTCGCCGTCGATCAGGATCTGGCCTTCGGTCACGGACTCGAGGCCGGCCAGCATCCGCAACAGCGTGGACTTGCCGCATCCGGAACTGCCGAGCAGCGCGAACAGTTCGCCCTTCTTCACCGACAGATTGACGCCCCGCACGGCCGTAGTCTCGCCGAACTTCTTGACGACATCGACGACCTGCACGAAGTTGTCGGTGAGACTCGTGCCGGACAAGGTGCCGCGCGGCTCCTGCCGGCCATTGACTCCGCCCGGTCCACCCGATCCACCCGATCCATTCGGCGCCGCCTGCGACGCGCTCGACTGCTCACTCATGATTGCCTGTCCGACTCCTGCGTGGTTGCGCCGCGTTGCGCGCGCCATTGCCCATCATTGCCATCGTTGCCCGTCGCTGCCGCAGTTGCATTCCGCACGAACAAAGCCCCCGGAGGACCAGGGGCTTCGTCGATTCAGGAACGCGGCCGGCGTGTCTTAATCATCGGCCGGACTTGAACTCGGTCCAGAGCCGCGTCTGCAGACGCTGGATTTCCGGCGGCAGCGGCTTCAGCAGGAACAGCGTCTTGATGACGTCCTGCGGCGGGTACACGGCCGGATCGTTGGCGACGTCCTTGTCCACGTACTTGCGCGCTTCGAGGTTCGCGCTCGGGTAGTAGACCGCGTTGGTGATCGCGGCGTGCACCTGAGGCGTCTCGATGTAGTTGATCCACTCGTGCGCCGCTTCCTTGTTCTTCGCGTCCTTCGGAATGGCCATCACGTCGAACCACACCGGCGCGCCGCCCTTCGGAATGTAGTACTCGATCTTGAACGGCTTCTTCGCATCCACCGCGCGATGCTTGGCGATCACGACGTCGCCCGACCAGCCGTAGGTGAAGCAGATGTCGCCGCCCACCATGTCGTTGATGTAGCCCGACGAGTTGAACTGCGTGATGTACGGGCGGATCTTCTTCAGCATCGCCAGGGCCGCGCGATAGTCGGCCGGGTTCGTGCTCATCGGATCCTTGCCCATGTAGTGCAGCGCGGCCGCGAACATCTGGTCGGGCGCGTCGAGCACGGACACGCCACAGGCCTTCAGCTTCGAGATGTTCTCGGGCTTGAAGAGAATGTCCCAGTTATTGAGTTCGACGTTGTCGCCGAGCAGCTTCTTCGCCTTGTCGACGTTGTAGCCCAGGCCGGTCGTGCCGTACGCCCAGGGCACCGTGTACTGGTTGCCCGGGTCCGCGCCCGCGACCAGCCTCATCAGGTCGGGATCGAGATACTTCAGGTTGGGCAGCTTCGATTTGTCGAGCGGCGAGAAGATGTTGGCGGCAATCTGCTTGCCGGCATAGTTGCTGGTCGGCACGACGATGTCGTAGCCTGAATTGCCGGTGAGCAGCTTGGCCTGGAGGGTGTCGTCGCTGTCGTAGTTGTCGTACTTCACCTTGACGCCGGTTTGCTTGGTGAAGTTGGGAATCGTGTCCTTGGCGATGTAATCCGACCAGTTGTACACGTTCAGCTGCGTGTCCTTCGCCATTGCAGCGAGCGGAGTCAACATCGCGGCGCAGGTCAGCGCGCCCGCCAGCTTGACCATGCGGCCCGCCAGTTTCTCGTTCATCTCGATTCTCCGTTGTTGCGACTGTCAAGACGTCGTGCCGCGCGCATCCGCCACCGGTTGAAGTCCCGGTCGCTTCAAGCCCGACCCTGGCGCGCGACGCCCCTCAAAACCCCGAAAACTACCATTAAACGCAAGCGCGACAAAAATTAACGGGCCGCCTGTCGCACAAAATCTACAACCACGCGGCACGTCGGTCCGGAAGTCTTGCGCAGCAAGCTTCAACGATGCAAACCGCACCCGCGGGGAGCGCGCATTTTAGCCCCTAATCGCCCCCTGCGGCACCTGATAAAACCACACTCGCCACAGGGACCGCGGGCGCCTTGTGCCGATGGGGTGTCATTATCTGTGGTCGGCTGCCGGCATGCCCTTCCCTTGCCCGCCTTTCAGTTTCTTTCAGGCGGCAAGCGGAACAATGGGCTGCGGCATCCGACCACGAATAGCCAGCGGAACAGTTGTTGCGAGCCAATTCGACGAGCGCCGCCTAGGCGGCGCGCGACGAGCGCCGTACAGGCGGCTCGCGACGAGCGCCGTGCATGCGGCGCGTCCAGAACCCGCAACGACCGCACGTCATCGCTGCGCCGTTGCCCGCTATTCGAGGCCGCCTTCGCATGAACACCAACCCGTCCACGCTTGGCGCACTGTCCGCCGCGCAATCCGACGCGCAGTCGCACCCGGCGAATCTGGACGAGCGGGACGCCCCACGCCGGCGCGGGCCGCGCTCGGGCGGGCGCTGGTATTCGTTCGCCGGCGCGGGTGCGCTCGTCGCCGTGGGCTACATGGATCCGGGCAACTGGGCGACAGCCCTCGCCAGCGGCGCGCGCTACGGTTATTCGCTGCTCTTCGTCGTGCTGGTTGCAAGCCTGATGGGCATGCTGCTGCAATGGGTGGCCTCGCGCGTGGGCGTCGTCACGGGCCGCGATCTCGCGCAGCTGTGCCGTGAACGTTTTGGCCCGCGCACGAACTTCGCGCTATGGGTGGCGTGCGAGATCGCGATCATCGCGTGCGACGTAGCCGAAGTAGTCGGCAGCGCGGTGGCGTTGCAGCTGCTGTTCGGCATCTCGCTCACGGCGGGCGTGCTGTTCTCGGGGGTCGGCACGTTCGCGATGCTCGCACTGCAAAGCCGCGGGCGACGGCCCTTGCAGCGCGTCGTGACCGCGCTGATCCTGTTCGTGAGCGTCTGCTTCGTGGTGGAGCTAGCGCTGGCGCATCCGTCATGGAGCGACGCGCTGCGCGGCGTGGCGCCCTCGCCCCAGCTCGTGCGCGATGCGGGCATGCTGTGGCTCGCCGCCGGCGTGCTCGGCGCCACGGTGATGCCGCACAACCTGTATCTCCATTCCACGCTCGTCAGGGACCATGCGCGCGGCCGCGACGACGTGTCGATCGGGCAGGCACTGCGTGGCGTGAACATCGATACCTTCGCGTCGCTCGGTCTGGCGTTCGTCGTCAATGCGTCGCTGCTGATCGTGGCCGCGGCCGTGTTTCATGCGAGCGGCCACACCGAAGTCGAAGATCTCGCCGATGCCCACCGGCTGATTGCGCCCCTCGTCGGCAGTCAATGGGCGGGCGTCGTGTTCGCGGCCGCGCTGCTCGCCTGCGGTCTCAATGCGACCGTCACCGGCACGCTGGCCGGACAAGCCGTGATGGAAGGCTTTCTGCGGCTCAAGATGGCGCGCTGGGCGCGTGCGCTGACGACGCGGGCGCTCGCGATCGGTCCGGCGCTGGTGGCGGTGGCGTGCTTTGGCCAGCACGGCTCGAACACGCTGCTGGTCGCGACGCAGGTCGTGCTGAGCCTGCAATTGCCGCTTGCGGTGATTCCGCTCGTCAGCTTCGCGTCCGATGCGCGGCTGATGGGCCGCTGGCGGGTCGCACGCCTGCCGCTCGCGCTGGCGTGGGGCTGCGCGGGTGTGATCGTCGCGTTGAACGGCGCGATGCTCTGGCAGGCGGTGTTTTCGGGTTAAATCTGGCTGTTTCCGTGCAAGTGGGGCGTCGAGGCATGATTTTCGCTACCTCATCCCGACGCGCGGCATTTCTTGCCGCTTCGTCGGACCCCGCCGGACCACGCCACAGCACGCCGCAGCGTGCTGGATTTCGCCTGCAACAGGACACTAACCAGACATGCCTTACCGCCCACGACGGCTTTCTCCCGCTCACGCCCTGCTGCTCGCCACGTTGTGCGCGAGCGGAGCTGCTCACGCTACCGTCGCCGTGCTGCAACCCGCGCGCGAAGCGGCGGCTTCCCAGCCGCTCGAACTGACGCTGCTTTATACCGATGACGACGCAAAAGCACTCGCCGTCGATGTGCCGAAACAACTGACCGTGAATCTGACCAACGGCGACCTGCCGCCCGCGCCGTTGACGCTCACGCGCGATCCCAAGGTGCCCGACCGTCTGCGGCTTGCGCCGGGGCAGTATCGACGGGTGCGGTTTTCAGCGCCGTGGCCGGACGCGGCGCGCGGCACCGTGAAGATCGATCCGGTGGGCTTCGACGCCTCGCCGATGCTGGTCACGATCAACCGCGGCGAGTCGCAGACGCAGGTGGCGGCCGCCGAGCATCGCGAAACACAGGCGACCACGCCCTCGCAACTCGCGACCGCCACGGCCGCGGCCAACACGCAGGCGGCGCCGACCTCGACGGCGGATACCCTGCTGTCGGGCCGCTTCTCGAGCTTCGAGCCGATCTATTTCGCCGATGGCAAGAACGGCGACAACCTCGCGAAATTCCAGTTCAGCTTCAAGTACCGGCTGCATTTGCCGGACGATCCGCGTTCGCGCGGCTTCCTGGACAACCTCTACTTCGGTTATACGCAGACGGCCATCTGGAATCTCTCCGCGGAGTCGGTGCCGTTCCGCGACATCAGCTTCCAGCCGCAGCTGTTCTACTACGTGCAGGACACGGGCTGGAACAGTCCGCTCTATACGCGCATGGGCATGGCGGCGGGTATCGGGCATGAATCGAACGGCAAGAGCGGCGCGGATTCGCGGGCGATCAACATCGCCTTCGTGCGGCCCACCTGGGAATTCGGCGACCTCGACAGCAATCACCTGACGCTCTCGCCGAAGTTCTACTATTACCTGTCGAAGTCGGGAAATCAGGACATCGCGGATTATCGCGGGTATGTGGACTTTCTCGTGAAGTACGGCAGCCCGGAGGGCCTGCAACTCGCGACCACGCTGCGCAAGGGCACGAAGCACTGGTACGGCAGCGTCGATTCGCAGCTCACGTATCCGCTGGCCAAGCTGATCGGGAGCGCATGGGGCGGGTATCTGTTCGTGAGCTACTTCAACGGCTACGGCGAGGATATCCTCGATTACAACCAGCGACATCACTGGATCGCGCGGATAGGCTACAGTATCGCGCGCTGAGTTTTCTTTTGTTTCCGATCGCCTGGTCGCCGGGCCGCATTGCGGACGGCGGCGGGCCATGACCCGTTCTTATGTCTTCCATTCTTCACGATCAGCCCGACAGCCCGTGCATCGGCGTGTGTTCCACCCTGTTCGACGATGTCTGCAAAGGCTGCGGCCGGACGGCCGTCGAGGTGTCCAACTGGGTGTTTCTCTCCGATGAGGAGAAGCGCGTGGTCTGGGAACGCATACGGCGCGAAGGCACCGCGATGCGGTTCCGCAACGACCATCTGTAAATCCGGAAGCAGACGCAAAAACGGCCCGCTCTTGCGAGACGGGCCGTTGCATTTGACGCGCAGTTGCCGGACTTACTGAATCCCCTGGCTCGCCAGGAAGTCCTCGTAATTCCCGCCGAAGTCCCGCAACGTGCCGTCGGTCTTCACTTCGATGATCCGGTCCGCCAGGCCGCTCACGAACTCGCGGTCATGCGACACGAAGATCAGCGTGCCTTCGAACTTCTCGAGCGCGATCTGCAGCGACTCGATCGATTCCATGTCCATGTGATTGGTCGGCTCGTCCATCAGCAGCACGTTGTGGCGGCCGAGCATCAGCTTGCCCCAGATCATGCGGCCCTTCTCGCCGCCCGACAGCACCTTCACGTTCTTCTTGATGTCGTCCGCATTGAACAGCAGACGGCCGAGCGTGCCGCGCATCATCTGCTCGTCGTCGCCTTCCTTGCGGTACTGGTCGATCCACTCGGTCAGCGTTTCGTCCTTCGGAAACTCTTCGTACGTGTCCTGCGGCATGTAGCCGACATTCGCGTTCTCGGCCCATTTCACCGTGCCGTGATCGAGATCCAGCACGCCCTTCAGCGACTTGAGCAGCGTGGTCTTGCCCGCGCCGTTCTCGCCGATGATCGCGATGCGTTCGCCCGGCTGCACCGACAACGAAAAGTTCTGGAAGATGGTGCGGTCGTACTTCTTGGTCAGGTCTTCCGCCACCACCGCGATGTTGTGCAGCTTCTTTTCGAACTCGAAGCGGATGAACGGGTTCTGACGCGACGACGGCTTGAATTCCTCGATCTTGATCTTGTCTATCATCTTCAGACGGCTGGTGGCCTGACGCGCCTTCGACTTGTTGGCCGAGAAGCGCCGCACGAAGTCCTGCAAGTCCGCCACGCGTTCCTTCGCCTTCTGGTTGGCGGCCTGCTGACGCTCGCGCGCCTGCGTGGAGGCCAGCATGTAGTCGTCGTAGTTGCCCGGCCAGACCTTCAGCGTGCCGTAGTCCATGTCTGCCATGTGCGTGCACACCTGGTTCAGGAAGTGGCGATCATGGGAGATGATGATCATCGTCGAGTTGTACTGGTTGAGCACGTCTTCCAGCCAACGGATCGAGTTGATGTCCAGGTTGTTGGTCGGCTCGTCGAGCAGCAACACGTCGGGCTTCGAGAACAGCGCCTGCGCCAGCAGCACACGCAGTTTCCAGCCCGGCGCCACATTGCTCATCGGGCCGTTGTGATCGCTGATGTTGATGCCGATGCCCAGCAGCAGCTCGCCCGCGCGCGCCTCGGCCGTGTAGCCGTCGTATTCCGCGAACTTGGCTTCCAGGTCCGCCGCGCGCATGTAGTCGTCGTCGGTGGCGTCGGGGTTGGCGTAGATCGCGTCGCGCTCGGTCATCGCGGCCCACATCTCGGTGTGGCCCATCATGACGACGTCGAGCACGCGCATGTCTTCGTAGGCGAACTGGTCCTGGCGCAGCTTGCCCAGACGGACGTTCGGCTCCAGCATCACGTTGCCGGAACTGGGCTCGAGATCGCCGCCCAGAATCTTCATGAAGGTGGATTTGCCGCAGCCGTTCGCCCCGATCAGCCCATAGCGATTCCCTCCGCCGAACTTGACCGAGATATTCTCGAAGAGGGGCTTGGGCCCGAATTGCATGGTGATGTTGGCGGTAGACAGCACGGCGCGTCCTTTCGAATGGAGTACGACGAAAAACCTGAGATTTTAGCAGCTTTTGGCGGGCTTTGAGCCTTGTTCAGGCCCGGAAGGCCTTCGCGCGTGCCGCAAAAGCGTGCGTCAAAACGATTCGGGGCGCAGCGATGCCCGCTGCGCCCCGTGCGTTCCCGCGACGCTCCGCCCGTGGCGGATGCGCTCCTGTGGTCAGGTGCGCTCGGCGATGAACGCTTTCACGACGTCTGCATCCGCAGGAACGATATCGAACCTTTGTGGCAGTTTTTCAAGTCCCGCGAACGCCGCCGGACGCTCCGGCTCGCGATTCAGCGCTTCGCGGATCGTTTCGCCGAACTTGATCGGCTGCGCGGTTTCGAGAACGATCATCGGCACGCCGGGTTTCAGGTTTTCGCGCGCGACCTTCACGCCATCCGCCGTGTGGGTGTCGATCATCGTGTGATAACGCTCGAACACGTCGCGAATGGTGTTCACGCGGTCGTCGTGCCCGCTCTTGCCCGACACGAAGCCGAATTCCTTCACGCGCGCGAAGTCGCCGCTCGCGGCGAGGTCGAAGCCGCCCTTTTCCTCGACGTCGTGGAACAGTTGCAGCACGCGCGCAGGATCGCGTCCGAGCAGGTCGTACACGAAACGCTCGAAGTTCGACGCCTTCGAGATATCCATGCTCGGGCTCGTGGTGTGATACGTCTCCGCCGCGCCGCGCACGCGATACACACCGGTGCGGAAGAACTCGTCGAGCACGTCGTTCTCATTCGTGGCAACGACCAGCTGGTCGATCGGCAAACCCATCATCCGCGCGATGTGTCCCGCGCACACGTTGCCGAAATTGCCCGACGGCACCGTGAACGACGCCTGCTGGCTGTTGTCCGTGGTCGCCGCGAAATAGCCGCGGAAGTAGTACACGACCTGCGCGACGACGCGCGCCCAGTTGATCGAATTGACCGTGCCGATCTTGTGGCGCGCCTTGTAGGCGTGATCGTTCGAGACGGCCTTCACGATGTCCTGGCAATGGTCGAAGTTGCCTTCCACCGCGAGGTTGAAGATGTTGGGATCCTGCAGCGAGAACATCTGCGCCGTCTGGAACGCGCTCATCTTCTTGTGCGGAGAAAGCATGAACACGCGCACGCCGGCCTTGCCGCGCATCGCGTATTCGGCGGCGCTGCCGGTGTCGCCGGAGGTGGCGCCCAGGATGTTCAGCGTCTCGCCGTGTTTCGCCAGCGCGTACTCGAACAGGTTGCCGAGCAGCTGCATGGCCATGTCCTTGAATGCGAGCGTCGGACCGTTTGACAGCTCCAGCAGCGACAGCGCCGTGCCGTTCTCGACGCCGAGCGTCCTGAGCGGCGTGATCTGCACCGCGCTTTCCTCGTGGCGCACGTTGCTGTACACCTGGGCGGTGTAGGTCTTGCGCGTGAGCGAGCGGAGATCGGCGGCGGGAATGTCGTCGCTGAACTTAGAGAGCACCTCGAACGCGAGATCCGCGTACGACAGCGTGCGCCAGCACGCGAGTTCGTCGGCGCTGACCTTCGGATACTCCGCCGGCAGATACAGCCCGCCGTCTTTCGCGAGTCCGCCCAGCAGGATGTCGGAGAACGTGTGGCGCTCGTTGCTGCCCGCGCCGCGCGTCGAAATGTAGTTCATGTCACGTACCTGATCAGTTGAGCGCTTCCATGCGCAGCTTCGTCACCTTCGAGACCACCGTGGACAGCGCCTCGATCTCCGCGATCGCCGCGTTCACGTTCTTTTCCACCGTCTCGTGCGTGATGAGGATGATGTCGGTCTCGCCCTTGCCGGCGCCGTCCACTTCCTCCGATTCCTTCTGCAACAGCGCGTCGATGGAAATGCCCTTGTCCGCGAGGATGCGCGTGATGTTGGCGAGCACGCCGGTCACGTCGGCGACGCGCAGGCGCAGGTAGTAGCCGCTCGTCACGTCGTCGATCGGCAGGATGGGCGTGTTCGACAGGCTGTCCGGCTGGAACGCCAGGTGCGGCACGCGATGCTCCGGATCCGCCGTATGCAGGCGCGTCACGTCGACGAGATCCGCGACCACCGCCGACGCCGTCGGCTCCGCGCCCGCGCCCTTGCCGTAGTACAGCGTGGTGCCGACCGCGTCGCCATGCACGACGACTGCGTTCATCGCGCCCTCGACGTTCGCCAGCAGGCGCTTCGCCGGGATCAGCGTGGGATGCGTGCGCAGCTCGATGCCCTGCTCCGTGCGCCGCGCGATGCCCAGCAGCTTGATGCGGTAGCCGAGGTCTTCGGCGTAGCGGATGTCGATGGCGGCAAGCCTGCTGATGCCTTCCACGTAGGCGCGCTCGAACTGCACCGGCACGCCGAACGCGATGGCGCTCATGATCGTGACCTTGTGCGCGGCGTCGACGCCTTCGATGTCGAAGGTCGGGTCCGCTTCCGCGTAGCCGAGTTCCTGCGCGGCCTTGAGCGCGGTGGCGAAGTCGAGCCCGCGGTCGCGCATTTCGGAGAGGATGTAGTTCGTGGTGCCGTTGATGATGCCGGCGATGTACGCGATGCGGTTCGCCGTCAGGCCTTCGCGCAGCGCCTTGATGATCGGAATGCCGCCGGCCACCGCGGCTTCGAACGCGACCATGACGCCCTTGGCGCGCGCGGCTTCGAAGATTTCCGTGCCGTGCACCGCGAGCAGCGCCTTGTTGGCGGTGACCACGTGCTTGCCGTTGGCGATGGCGCGCAGCACGAGTTCGCGCGCGAAGCCCGTGCCGCCGATCATTTCGCAGACGATCGCGATGGACGGGTCGTCCACCACCGCGTTGAAGTCGTCCGTCACCGGGATGCCCTGCGCCGTGGCCACTTCTGCCTTGGACGGCGTGCGCACGGCGATGCGCGAGATTTCGATGCCGCGGCCCGCCCGGCGTTTGATTTCTTCCTGGTTGCGGCGCAGCACCGTGAAGGTGCCGCTGCCGACCGTGCCGAAGCCCAAAAGTCCTACTTTGATCGGTTCCATGCAGCGTGCTTCTTTAAAAGGGAAATTAAGCGGAGTGGCGTTTGCGATAACCGTCGAGGAATCGTGCGATGCGATTCACGGAGTCGGCGAGGTCGTCGACATTCGGCAGGAAAACCACGCGGAAGTGATCCGGCGTCGGCCAGTTGAAGCCCGTGCCCTGCACCAGCAGCACGCGCTCCTCCAGCAGGAGATCCGTGATGAACTGCTGGTCGTCCTGGATCGGGTACATCTTCGGATCGAGGCGCGGGAACATGTAGAGCGCCGCCTGCGGTTTCACGCAGGTCACGCCCGGAATGGCGGTGAGCATGTCGTAGGCGAGCTCGCGCTGCTTGTAGAGGCGTCCGCCCGGCAGGATCAGGTCGTTGATGCTCTGGTAGCCGCCGAGCGCCGTCTGGATCGCGTACTGGCCCGGGACGTTCGGGCACAGGCGCATTGACGCCAGGATGCCCAGCCCTTCGAGATAGTCCTTCGCGCGGCGGCGGTTCTCTTCGATCAGCCCGGAAATGGCCATCCAGCCCGCGCGGTAGCCGCACGAGCGATAGCTCTTCGACAGGCTGTTGAAGGTCACCGTGATGACGTCTTCGGAGAGCGCGGCCATCGACGTGTGCGTGAGGCCGTCGTAGATGATCTTGTCGTAGACCTCGTCGGCGAAAATGATGAGGCCGTGCTCGCGCGCGATCGCAATCAGGTCCAGCAGCAGCTGATCCGAGTACAGCGCGCCGGTGGGGTTGTTCGGGTTGATGACGACGAGCGCCTTGGTGTTCGGCGTGATCTTCGCGCGGATGTCGTCGAGGTCGGGCATCCAGCCGTTGCCTTCGTCGCACAGGTAGTGGCGCGGCGTGCCGGCCGAGAGACTCACGGCCGCCGTCCACAGCGGATAGTCGGGGGCGGGCAGCAGGACTTCGTCGCCGTCGTTGAGGAGCGCCTGCATGGCCATGACGATCAGCTCGGACGCGCCGTTGCCGATGTAGATGTCGTCCAGTCCCACCCCTTCCACGCCCTTCTGCTGCGTGTAATGCATGATCGCCTTGCGCGCGGCGAACACGCCTTTCGAATCCGAGTAACCCGACGAACCCGGCAGGTTGCGGATCATGTCCTGGATGATTTCATCGGGCGCCTCGAAACCGAACGGGGCCAGATTGCCGATATTGAGCTTGATGATGCGGTGGCCTTCTTCCTCGAGGCGCTTCGCGTGCTCGAGCACGGGTCCGCGAATGTCGTAGCAGACGTTTTGCAGCTTGTTGGATTTCAGAATCGGTTTCACGGCGGGCGCTCTGGTCTGGATGTGTGGACGGACGTTGTCTGGTTCGGTGCGGCTTGGGCGTCGTACTCGCCGGTTTTGCACACGGGTGTTACACGCGGTGTTGCACGCCAAAGGTTGCGCGATTCCGGCCCGGTCATCCGTGTGTCCAGCCTCGCGCGCGGACAGCGTGCGGACGAGCGTGGCAGACCGGGATGGGGAGCCTGGGCTTCGAAAGCGACTTCAACCTGGGCTGATGAGTTTCGGGCAAGCCGCCCGGGCGCCGGACGACATATTCTAGACGCAGCGCCGGGTAGGCTTGAGCGTTGCGGACCGGAGACTAAGCCGGAAGCGGCGATTGCGCGCGATGGCGGCTTGTGGCGGCAGCGAGCGCAACGGGCGGCGCGAGCGGGCCCGGCAGCCGGAAAGTTATAATTTACTGATTATGGCTCCGTTGCGCAATGCACCAAAGTCGCGCCGCCGCGCCCTGCGGGCGGGCGCGAGTGACCTGGCCGGCGCGTCCGCACGCCTGCACGTCGCGTAACACCTGCCGGGCCCTTCATCCCTTCCCTGCCGGATCACTGTTTTGAAACTTCACCAGGATTCCACCAGCGCACTCAATACCATCACGAGCTACGGAGACGGTTTCGTCGCGATCAACCTCGAACGGCACGAAGGCAGCGTGATCGTGATGCCCGAAACGCCGGTGACCGCATGGCCGGTTGCGTCGTTCGACGCGCTGGCCCCCGAGCACTTCGAGGCGCTGATCGACGCCGCGCCCGAGGTGGTCATCTTCGGCAGCGGCACGCGCCTGCGCTTTCCGCATCCGCGCCTCACGGCGAGCCTGGCGCAGCATCGCATCGGCGTCGAAACGATGGACTTCGGCGCCGCCTGCCGGACCTACAACATCCTCATGTCCGAAGGCCGGCGCGTGGCGGCGGCCTTGCTGATCGAACGCTGATCGATCCGGAGGCAAACGCCAGAAGTGCGCTAAGGAACCGTTAAGGAACGGTTGGCAGACTCCGGCCGCGCGCCTGAATTCGGTGCAGGCTGCGGTGCAGGCGAGCACGCTCCAGCAGGGTGCGCCGTGGCGTACTGCTAAACTCCCGCCCGGCATTCATGGCAACGGACCGCAGGACGCCGGACCGTCGCGGCGGCAACGCAGACGCGCCCGACGCCGCGAATACCCCGAACCGCCGGGCGTTGCCGCCCCTTTCGTTCCACTAGCGCCGCATCGCGGCATCGGACAGGTCGACTTCATGAACGATACGCCTTCGCGGCTACCGCTCACCCGTCTCGCGCTCATCCTCCTGGTCCTGGCGCTCGCGCTCGTCTGGTTCGGGCCGCTGGGCTATCGCCACCTGGTGCCGAGCGACGAAGGCCGCTACGCCGAAATGGCCCGCGAGATGTTCGTGACCGGCGACTGGATCACGCCGCGCTACAACGGCTACAAATATTTCGAGAAACCGCCCCTGCAAACCTGGGCAAACGCGCTGAGCTTCGCGTGGTTCGGCATCGGCGAATGGCAAGCTCGGCTTTACACGGCGCTCACGGGCTTCGCCGGCGTGCTGCTGGTCGGCTATACCGGCACGCGCGTGTTCAACGCGATGACGGGCTTCGCCGCCGCCGTCGTGCTCGCGACCTGCCCCTACTGGAACCTGATGGGCCACTTCAACACGCTCGACATGGCCCTGTCGTTCTGGATGCAGGTCACGCTGTGCGCGCTGATGCTGGCGCAGCGTCCTGGGCTGCCGGCGCGCGCCGTGCGCGGCTGGATGTGGCTGTGCTGGGGCGGCATGGCCGCGGCGGTGCTGTCGAAAGGCCTGGTCGGGCTGATCCTGCCGGGCGCCGTGCTGATCCTCTATTCGCTCGTCGCACGCGACTGGGCGCTGTGGAAGCGGCTCTATATCGGCAGCGGACTGATCGTGTTCCTGGTCATCACCGCGCCGTGGTTCGTGCTCGTGCAGATGAAGAATCCCGAATTCTTCAACTTCTTCTTCATCGTCCAGCAATTTCAGAGATATCTGACGCCCGAGCAGAATCGCCCGGGCGCGTTCTACTACTTCGTGCCCGTGCTGCTGGTCGGCTTCCTGCCGTGGCTGTCGGTGGCCGCGCAGAGCGTGTGGCACGGCATCCGCACGCCGCGCCAGCCGAACGGCTTCGCGCCCGTCACCATGCTGCTGATCTGGTCGGCGTTCATTTTCCTGTTCTTCAGCGCGTCGCACTCGAAGCTCATCTCCTACGTGCTGCCCGTCGCGCCGGCGCTGGCGCTCGTGATCGGGCTCTATCTGCCGTCGCTGACGCCGCAGCGCTATCGCATGCATCTGATCGGCTATGCGGTGTTCCTGGTCGCGGCGGCGCTCGGGGCGATCTTCATCGGCCGGGCCGGCAGCGCCAACACGCCGAACGCGCTCTATCGCGTCTTCCAGCTGTGGGTGTGGGCCGGGCTTGCCGTGGCGTTCGTCGCGACGCTGGTCGCGCTGTGGCTGAACCGCCGCAGCGTCCTGGCGAGCGCCACCGGACTGGGGGCCGCGTGGCTGCTGCTGGGCACGATCGCCGGCTGCGGCCACGATGTCTTCGGCACGCAGAGTTCGGGCGTGCAGCTCGTGCCGGCCGTCAAGGCCGCGATGGCGAGATTGCCGCCCGACACGCCCTTCTATTCGATCGCCAAGCTCGATCACACGATGCCCTTCTACCTCGGCCACACGATGATCATGGTCGGCGAAGCGGACGAGCTGACCTTCGGCGTGCATGCCGAGCCGCAGAAATGGGTGCCGAGCATCGACGAGTGGGTCCGAATCTGGGATTCGGAGCACGCGGCGCTCGCGCTGATGCCGCCCTACCGTTACGACGAGCTTGAAAAACGTCACGTGCCCATGCAGGTGATCGCGCGCGACGAGCGTCGCGTGATCGTCGAGAAACCGCAGCCCTGAGCCTTCGAATGCCTTTCGGTCGCGCATTTGAAGCGCACGGCCGTGCGGCATTTGGTGGCGAACCGGGTATCCTTGACCCGCACCCGACCTTTCACGATGAACCTGATTTCCTTCATTTGCATCATCATCGGCGTATCGTTGAACGCATGCGCCCAGTTGCTGCTCAAAGCCGGCGTGAACGCGGTGGGCCATTTCGACTTCACGCCTGCCAATATCGTGCCGGTCGGCCTCAAGATTGCCACGCAGCTGCCCATCATCGGCGGGTTGAGCTGTTACGTGCTGAGCGTGGTCGTGTGGATCGTCGGGCTGTCGCGCGTGGACGTGTCGATCGCCTATCCGATGCTCTCGCTCGGCTACGTCGTCAACGCATTCGCGGCGTGGTACCTGTTCGGCGAAGTGCTGTCGATGCAGCGGCTCATCGGCATCGGCATCATCCTGGTCGGCGTGGTGGTGCTCGCGCGCGGCTGAAGTGCAGCCCGCCTCGCGTCCCGACCCGCGGCGGCCCTGTCCGGATCAATCATCAATTACAACGCATAGCCCATGACTCAAACCTCGCGGCCGTTCCTGCCTTTCGTGAAGCCCGACATCGACGAAGAAACCATCCAGGGCGTGGTCGACGTGCTGCGTTCGGGCTGGATCACCACCGGCCCGCAGAACCAGCAGTTCGAAGCGGAGCTGTCGGCGTATTGCGGCGGCCGGCCGGTGCGGGTGTTCAACTCCGGCACCTGCACGATGGAAATCGGCCTGCGCATCGCGGGCGTCGGCGCGGGCGACGAAGTCATCACCACGCCGATGACCTGGGTGTCCACGGCGAACGTGATCCTCGAAGTGGGCGCGACGCCGGTGTTCGTCGACATCGATCCGGTCACGCGCAATCTCGACCTGAACCTGCTCGAAGCCGCCATCACGCCGCGCACGAAAGCCATCATGCCGGTGTATCTGGCGGGGCTGCCGGTGGACATGGACCGGCTCTATGAGATTGCACGGGCGCACGGGCTGCGCGTGATCGAGGACGCGGCGCAGGCCTTCGGGTCGAGCTGGAACGGCAAGCGCATCGGCGCCATCGGCGACCTGGTTTCGTTCAGCTTCCACGCGAACAAGAACCTGACGTCGATCGAAGGCGGCGCGCTCGTGCTCAACAACGAGGACGAGGCGGAACTCGCGCGCAAGTACCGCCTGCAAGGCATCACGCGCACCGGTTTCGACGGCATGGACTGCGACGTGCTCGGCGGCAAGTACAACCTGACCGACGTCGCGGCGCGCGTCGGGCTGGGCCAGTTGCGCCAGATCGACCGCTTCACGGAAAAACGCCGCCAGCTGGCGCGCGCGTACTTCGACGCGTTCGAAGGCGGCGCAGCCGTGCGCCTCGGCACGGGCCTGCCGCCGCGCAACTTCAGCGACGCCAACTGGCACATGTTCCAGATCGCGCTGCCTCTGGAGCGGCTCACGCTCACGCGCGCCGAGTTCATGCAGGAGATGAAGGAACGCGGCGTCGGCACGGGCGTGCACTATCCGGCGCTGCATCTGTTCACGCTGTATCGCGCGCGCGGTTTCCACGAAGGCATGTTCCCGCATGCCGAGAAGCTCGGCGCGGCCACGCTCACGCTGCCGCTCTTCACGCTGATGGAGACCGCCGACGTGGATCATGTCGTGAAGTCCATCGATGCGATCTGCGAGCAGTTCGGACGATGAACACGCCTAGAGAAACGCTCAAGACATGCATCCGAATAACGGGCAACCCAGGGACAACCAGCGCAACATGAGTCATTTCGATTTTCCGGCGACTTCCCCCGAGCTTTCGGTGATCATCCCCGTCTACAACGAGGAAGCCGGCCTCGCCGCCCTGTTCCAGCGCCTGTATCCGGCGCTCGACGCGCTCGGCACGTCGTACGAGGTGATCTTCATCAACGACGGCAGCCGCGACAAGTCGGCGGCGCTGCTGGCGAAGCAGTTCCACGCGCGCCCCGACACCACGCGCGTCATCCTGCTGAACGGCAACTACGGCCAGCACATGGCGATCCTCGCGGGCTTCGAGCAGTCGCGCGGCGAGATCGTCGTCACGCTCGACGCCGACCTGCAGAACCCGCCCGAGGAAATCGGCAAGCTGGTCGCGAAGATGCACGAGGGTTATGACTACGTCGGCACGATCCGCCAGCAGCGCCAGGACAGCCTGTGGCGCAAGAAGGCGTCGCGCGCGATGAACCGGCTGCGCGAGCGCATCACCAAGATCCGCATGACGGACCAGGGCTGCATGCTGCGCGCCTACAGCCGCCATATCATCGACACGATCAACCGCTGCGGCGAAATCAATACCTTCATTCCGGCCCTCGCCTACACCTTCGCGCAGAACCCCATCGAAGTGGACGTGGCCCACGAGGAGCGCTTCGCGGGCGAATCCAAGTATTCGCTCTACAGCCTCATCCGCCTGAACTTCGACCTGGTCACCGGCTTCTCGGTGGTGCCGCTGCAATGGCTGTCGTTCATCGGCGTGATTCTTTCGGTGGGATCCGCGGGCCTGTTCCTGCTGCTCCTGATCCGCCGCTTCATGTTCGGCGCGGAAGTCCAGGGTGTGTTCACCCTGTTCGCCATCACCTTCTTCATGCTCGGCGTGATCATCTTCGCGCTCGGGCTGCTGGGCGAATACATCGGCCGGATCTACCAGCAAGTGCGCGCGCGGCCCCGCTATCTGGTGCAGACCATCCTCGAAGAGCGCGACGGCCTGCCCACCGCCACCCGGCCGCTGCAGGACGCCGTGCAGCAGGTCGCCGTGGTCACGCGCGAGGAAGACGGCGCATGAAGCCGCGCGCAGTCGTCTTCGCCTATCACGACGTCGGCGTGCGTTGCCTGCAGGTGCTGCTCGCGCGCGGCGTGGAGGTCGCGCTGGTGGTCACGCACGAGGACAGCGCGAGCGAGAACATCTGGTTCGAGAGCGTCGCGCGGGTCGCGGCGGAGCATGGCATCGCCACCCTCACCCCGGCCGATCCGAAGTCGCCCGAGCTTCACGAGGCCGTCGAACGGCTTGCGCCCGACTTCATCTTCTCGTTCTACTACCGCCACATGCTGCCGGTGGCGCTGCTGTCGCTCGCGCGGCGCGGCGCGTACAACATGCACGGCTCGCTGCTGCCGAAGTACCGCGGCCGCGTGCCGACCAACTGGGCCGTGCTCAACGGCGAAACCGAGTCCGGCGCAACGCTGCATGAAATGGCCGCAAAGCCCGACGCCGGCGCGATCCTCGCGCAGACGCCGGTGCCCATCCTTCCCGACGACACCGCCGCGCAGGTCTTCGACAAGACCGTGGTCGCCGCCGAGCAGACGCTCTGGCGCGTGCTGCCCGCGCTGCTGGCCGGCGACGCGCCGCGCCTGCCGAACGATCTCGCCGCCGGCAGCTACTACGGCGGGCGCAAGCCGGAAGACGGACGCATCGACTGGACCCAGCCGGCCACGCGCGTCTACAACCTGGTTCGCGCCGTGGCGCCGCCTTATCCGGGCGCGTTCACGGATCTCGGCGCTGACCGCTTCATCGTCGCGCGGGCGCGGCTCGTGCCGGAAAGCGGCGCACCGGGCGTCACGCCGGAAAGGCTCGGTGAGCTGCGCGGTTTGCCCCCGGGCCTTGCCGTGACGGATAATGCGCTGTTCGGCGTGTGCGGCGATGGCCGCGTCATCGCCATCCACGAATTGCGCCATCGGCCGCTGTCCGCCGACGGCCAACCCGTGGGCGACGAGCGCGTCATCAGCCCTGCCGAATTCGCCACCGCGTTCGGCCGCTTCACTCAATCCTCTCGTCATTCATGAAAAAAGTTCTGATCCTGGGTGTCAACGGCTTCATCGGCCACCACCTGTCCAAGCGCATCCTCGAGACCACCGACTGGGAAGTCTTCGGGATGGACATGCAAACCGATCGTCTGGGCGACCTCGCGAATCACGAGCGGATGCACTTCTTCGAAGGCGACATCACGATCAACAAGGAATGGGTCGAGTATCACGTCAAGAAGTGCGACGTGATCCTGCCGCTGGTCGCCATCGCCACGCCCGCCACCTACGTGAAGCAGCCGCTGCGCGTGTTCGAACTCGACTTCGAGGCGAACCTGCCCATCGTGCGATCGGCCGTGAAGTACGGCAAGCACCTGGTGTTTCCGTCGACGTCCGAGGTGTACGGCATGTGCACCGACGAGCAGTTCGACCCGGAGAACTCGCAGCTCTCCTACGGCCCGATCAACAAGCCGCGCTGGATCTACGCGTGCTCCAAGCAGCTGATGGACCGCGTGATCTGGGGCTACGGCATGGAAGGCCTGAACTTCACGCTGTTCCGTCCGTTCAACTGGATCGGCCCGGGCCTCGACTCCATCTACACGCCGAAGGAAGGGTCGTCGCGCGTGGTGACGCAGTTCCTCGGCCATATCGTGCGCGGCGAGAACATCAGCCTCGTCGACGGCGGCGCGCAGAAGCGCGCGTTCACCGACATCGACGACGGCATCGGCGCGCTGATGAAGATCATCGAGAACAAGGGCGGCGTGGCCAGCGGCAAGATCTATAACATCGGCAACCCGAAGAACAACTTCTCGGTGCGCGAGCTGGCGGGCAAGATGCTGGCGCTCGCCAACGAATATGCCGAGTACGCGGACACGGCGAAGAAAGTACAGCTCGTCGAGACCTCGTCGGGCGCGTACTACGGCGAGGGCTACCAGGACGTGCAGAACCGCGTGCCGAAGATCGACAACACGATGCAGGAACTCGGCTGGGCCCCGCAGGCCAGCATGGACGACGCGCTGCGCAAGATCTTCGAAGCGTATCGCGGGCACGTGGGCGAAGCCCGCAAGCTCGTCGAGCAGGCGTAAGCGCGAGGACGCCGCGTGGCACGCATTGTCCTCAAGATCGACGTCGATACCCTGCGCGGCACGCGCGAAGGCGTGCCCAATCTCGGGCGTCTGCTCGACCAGTACGCCGCGCGCGCCACTTTCCTGTTCAGCCTCGGTCCGGACCATACCGGCTGGGCCTTGCGCCGCGTGTTCCGGCCGGGCTTCCTGAAGAAGGTGTCGCGGACTTCGGTGGTGGAACACTACGGGCTCAAGACGCTGATGTACGGCGTGCTGCTGCCGGGACCGGACATCGGCCGCGAAGCCGTGTCGGAGATGCGCGCCATCCACGAAGCCGGCTTCGAATGCGGCATCCATACGTGGGACCACGTGTACTGGCAGGACAACGTGCGCGCGCGTGACCGCGACTGGACCGTGGCGCAGATGCAGCAGAGCCATGCGCGCTTCATCGAGATCTTCGGCGCGCCGCCCGTCACGCACGGCGCGGCCGGCTGGCAGATGAACGGCCACGCGTTCGAGCAGATCGACGCGTGGGGCATGCGCTACGCCTCCGACGGCCGCGGCCACACGCCCTACATTCCCGTGCTCGACGGCCGCACGCTGAACCACGTGCAGATGCCCACCACCCTGCCGACGCTCGACGAAGTGCTCGGCGTGGCGGGTGTCGACGAAAGCAACGTCGCCGCGCATCTGCTGAAGCACACCGAGAACAACCCGCACGACCAGGTGTTCACGCTGCACGCGGAGCTCGAAGGCCAGAAGCTCGCGCCCGTGTTCGGGCAACTGCTGGCCGGCTGGCGCGCGCAGGGACACGTCTTCGCCACGATGGGCGATTATCATGCGGCGCTGGACCGCGCGACGCTGCCCACGTACCCTGTCACGTGGGGCGAGATTCCGGGCCGCGCGGGCGAACTGATCGTCCAGCCGGGCTGAATCCGGGCCTGAGTCTCGTTCGGGCAGCGCGCGTGCGGATCGTCTCCCTCACCAACAACCCACAACAACGGAGAAGCCTTCGTGTCAGTCGCTGTCGACCAGCCCGTTCCCGATTTCACCGCACCCGCAACTGGTGGCGAGTTCACCCTCTCCTCCCTGCGCGGCAAGAAGGTCGTGCTGTTTTTCTATCCGAAGGACAACACGCCGGGTTGCACGACCGAAAGCCTGCAGTTCCGCGACCACTACGAGCTGTTCCGGAAGGCCGGCGCGGAAGTGGTCGGCATCTCGCGCGACAGCGTGAAGTCGCACGACAACTTCAAGGCCAAGCTGGAACTGCCCTACACGCTGGTGTCGGACAGCGACGAAGCCATCTGCGCACAGTTCGATGTCGTCAAGATGAAGAAGATGTACGGCAAGGAAGTGCGCGGCATCGAGCGCTCGACCTTCCTGATCGACGCCCAGGGCGTGTTGCGGCAGGAGTTCCGCGGCGTGCGCGTGCCTGGGCACGTCGAGGCCATCGTGGAGGCTGTACAAGCCATTTGAGGCACGATATATTGGTTCGCAATGAGCGCCTGTCCCTTCACTTTCCTCCTTCCCGGCACGAGCCGTCGTGCGCCCTGCGGCGCGGTCGGCATGGATCCGGGTTATCCGGGCGGTGAGGCAGCGGGTCGGCGCAGGCGCTCTGAAAGAGAAGTCAGCCGCTGGTTCCGGTAGTCGGAACGGCGGCTTTTTTATTGGGCATCGCGCGGAGCCACGCACCGCGCAATGATCCACTGACGCAATCCCGAGGAGCAGATCGACACCTAGGCGAACCGGCGTTTTCGACATTGAAGCGCGCCGCCGGGCGCAAACTGCGGCACGCGTCTCGCTGCGAGGGCGGACGAGCAGGATGCGACAGGCGGCGCACGATACACGACCCGATTCCTTTCGAGGGAACACCATGCCTTTGCCTACCGCCCCGGCCAAGCTCGGCCATCTCCTTCCGTCCGACGAGTACAAGGCCAAAGCCCGGCCTTCGAAATCGTCGAAGAAGCCCGCTGCGGCGAGCGACGACGAAGTCCATGGCGGCGCCGCCACGGCCACCGCCGAACGTCCCGCGAACGCGGCGCACACGCTGCGCGCCATCGCCAGCGAAGTGCTGACCCAGGTTCCCGCCGAAGCGCAGGTGGATGCGGCCGTGCCGCCGCCCGCGCCCGGCACCATTCCCACACGCGGCCGCAAATCGCGGCAGACCGCGGCGCTGTTGCAGCCGGCGCCCGCCGTCCGCTCGAAGCAGGACGAAACCGAAGTACGCTCCGAACGCGTCGAGCAGGCCGATGCGCCTGTCGCGGTTGCCCCGTCGAACGCGAAGGACACGCGCGCGTCCGGCAAACGCCGCAAGGGCGCCGCCGCCGAAGCCGAATTGCGCAAGCTGTTCGTGCTCGACACCAACGTGCTGATGCACGATCCGAGCTCGCTGTTCCGCTTCGAGGAACACGACGTCTATCTGCCGATGATGACGCTCGAAGAACTCGACAACCACAAGAAGGGCATGTCCGAAGTGGCGCGCAATGCGCGTCAGGTGAGCCGCACGCTGGACGCGCTCGTCGCTCATGCAGGCAAGATGACGGAAGGCATTCCGCTCGCCGCGCAGGGCAACCGCGACGCGCTCGGCCGCCTCTACTTCCAGACGACGCTCACCGACATCGAGCCGGTTGAGGGCCTGCCGGTCGGCAAGGCCGACAACCAGATCCTCGGCGTCGTGCGCGCATTGCAGAAGGAGCGCCCGGAAAGCCAGGTCGTGCTGGTGTCGAAAGACATCAACATGCGCATCAAGGCGCACGCGCTCGGGCTGCCCGCCGAAGACTACTTTAACGATCAGGTCCTGGAAGACAAGGACCTGCTCTACTCCGGCGTGCGCGCGCTGCCGCAGGACTTCTGGACGCGGCATGCCAAGGGCATGGAAAGCTGGCAGGACACCAAGACCGGCACCACGTATTACCGCGTGACCGGTCCGCTGTGTCCGTCGATGCTCGTCAACGAGTTCGTCTATCTCGAACCGCAGAACGGCGAGCCGTCGTTCCACGCCGTGGTGCGCGAACTCAACGGCAAGACGGCGCTGCTGCAGACGCTGCGTGACTACGGCCATCACAAGAACAATGTGTGGGGCATCACCGCGCGCAATCGCGAGCAGAACTTCGCCCTCAACCTGCTGATGAACCCCGAAGTCGACTTCGTCACGCTGCTCGGTCAGGCCGGTACCGGCAAGACGCTGATGGCGCTCGCCGCCGGCTTGGCACAGGTGCTCGACGACAAGCGCTACAACGAGATCATCGTGACGCGCGCGACCGTGCCGGTGGGCGAGGACATCGGCTTCCTGCCGGGCACCGAGGAAGAGAAGATGCAGCCGTGGATGGGCGCCTTCGACGACAACCTCGAAGTGCTCCAGAAGACCGACGACGCCGCCGGTGAATGGGGCCGCGCCGCGACGCAGGAGCTGATCCGCTCGCGTCTGAAGGTGAAGAGTATGAACTTCATGCGCGGCCGGACGTTCGTCGACAAGTACGTGATCATCGACGAAGCGCAGAACCTGACGCCCAAGCAGATGAAGACGCTTGTCACGCGTGCGGGCCCGGGCACGAAGATCGTGTGCCTCGGCAATATCGCGCAGATCGACACGCCTTATCTGACGGAAGGCAGTTCGGGGCTCACGTATGTCGTCGACCGCTTCAAGGGCTGGACGCACAGCGGGCACGTGACGCTGGCGCGCGGCGAACGCTCGCGACTCGCGGATTACGCGTCGGACATTCTGTAAGCGGCTTTACGGCTGCCATGCACGGCCCGGCGGAGCGATCCGCCGGGCCGTTTTTCATGGTGGTTCCGCTCATTCCGCCGTTCCGCACGGGCAACACTTACAGCCGAATCTTCATGTAAAACTTCAACAGCGCTTGCCGCACGCCCGTGCGACGGGCTAGTATCGGCACACTGCCCTTACTGGCGAGCCTGCGCTCGCCTTCTGCAATGCGTCGAATCTGGTTGCCGCTACTCGTGTCCGTGCTGCTCGCCGCGTGTGGTTCCGCGCCGCAGCAGGCCACGCGCAAGCCCGCGTCCAGCACCGCCGCCACCCGCACCTTCAAGCCGCCGCCCGGCTTCCCGACGTTCGTCGATCACAGCATCGGACGCGAGGAAATCTCCATTCAGGCGATGTCGCTCGTCGGCGTGCCGTATCGCTGGGGCGGCAACACGCCCGACGCAGGCTTCGATTGCAGCGGCCTCGTGCGCTATGTCGTCGGGCGCGCGGCGTCCGTCGATCTGCCGCGCACCACTGGCGAGATGAGTTCGCGCGGCGAATCGGTCGAACCGGACGAAATCGCCGCCGGCGACCTCATCTTCTTCAACACGACCGGGCGGGCTCATTCGCACGTCGGCATCTATGTCGGCAAGCTGCGCTTCGTGAACGCGCCATCGACGGGCGGCACGGTGCGTCTCGATTACCTCACCAACCCGTACTGGGCCAAGCGTTTCGACGGCATACGCCGCGTCGCGGCGCCCAAGGCCGCACCGACGCCGTTCGATGGCCCGACTTACCTGGCATCGCCTGCACCTGCTGCACCCGCTGCGTCGCCTGCGGTTCAAGCCGCCGCGCCGGCTCCAGCGGCTCAGGCGGCTCAGGCAACTCCAGTGGCCCCGATAACCGCGAGCGCCGACGCCTTCGAACCGCCGCCTTCGTCGCTGAGGGCGGCGCAGCGGCAATCGCAAGCGGCCGGCGCGATCGCGCCCGCTGCCGCCACGGCCGCGATCAACGCCGCGCCGGATCCGATCCAGGCCGCCGCCGACGCCTTCGAGCCGCCGCCGCCCAGCTCGCGCGCCGCGCGGCAACAGGCCTACGACAACGCCTCGCCCGCCGATCCACCCGTGCGCGTGATGCGCGCTTCGACTGGCTCGCTTGCCGCGCCACGTCCCGCACCGAACGACGACCCCATCGCCCGCTTCGCCACCGGAACGAACTGACGCCCGCCGCGCGCGTCTGCTATCGTGTCCCGATCGATTTCACCACGGAGCGCAACACCATGGACTTGGGACTGGCAGGCAAGGTCGTGCTGATCACGGGCGGCAGCAAGGGTATCGGTTTCGCCTGCGCCAAGGCGTTCGCCGCGGAAGGCGCGAAAGTGGCCATCGTCTCGCGCGATGCCGCCAATCTCGCCCGCGCCCGCGAGCAGCTCGCGAGCAGCGGCTATCACGTGCATCTGGCGCGTGCCGATCTGCACGAGGCGCACAGCGCTGACGACGTCGTCGAGGAAGCGAGTGCGGCGCTCGGCCCGATCGACATCCTGATCAACAGCGCGGGCGCCGCAAAACGCTACGATCCCGACACGCTCGACGCCGCCGCGTATAAGGCCGCGATGGACGCCAAGTACTTCTCCTACGTGTATCCGCAGCAAGTGGTGCTCAAGCGCATGGCCGAACGCCTGCGCGCCGATCCGCAGGCGGAACCGGGCGCCATCGTCAACATCATCGGGATGGGCGGGAAGATGGCCAGCGACATCCACATCGCGGGCGGCGCCGCCAATGCCGCGCTGATGCTCAATACCGTGGGGCTGGCGCATCACTATGCAAAGCTCGGCATCCGCATCAACGCGATCAATCCGGGCTCGACGCTCACCGAACGCGTCGAGGAAGCGCTCGATCTCGAAGCGAAGCGTCAAGGTGTGACGCGCGATCAGGTGCTCGCCGACAGTCAGGCCAAGGTGCCGTTCGGCCGCTATGCGAAGCCGGAGGAAATCGCCGACGTCGCGCTCTTCCTGGCGAGCCGCCGGGCGAGTTACGTATCGGGCGCGCTGATTCCGATGGACGGGGTGTCGTCGCCGATCATCTGAAGCGGCTCTGCCTCGCCGTCACGCGGGGCGGACGCGCTCACGACACTTACAGGAAGCGATGTCCGAGCCACCAGCCCGCTGCGGCAAGCAGAGCGGAGGCCGGAATGGTGAGAATCCACGCCCACACGATGTTGCCCGCGACGCCCCAGCGCACCGCGCTGAACTTCTGCGTCGCGCCCACGCCGACAATGGCGCCGGTGATCGTGTGCGTGGTGGACACCGGAATGCCGAGGAACGACGCGAGAAACAGCGTGATCGCCCCGCCCGTCTCCGCGCAGAAACCGCCGACCGGCTTGAGCTTGGTGATCTTCTGACCCATCGTCCGCACGATGCGCCAGCCGCCGAACAGCGTGCCCAAGCCCATCGAGAGATAGCACAGGCCGATGACCCAGATCGGCGGCGCATCGGCGGTGGCGGACGCGTAGCCGGTGGCGATCAGCAGCATCCAGATGATGCCGATGGTCTTCTGCGCATCATTGCCGCCGTGTCCCAGCGAGTACAAGCCCGCCGAAACCAGCTGCATGCGGCGGAAGCGCCGGTCGACCTTCGAGGGCGGCGTGCGGAAATACAGCCACGACACCAGCAGCATGAAGAACGAGCCGAGCACGAAGCCCAGCAGCGGCGAGATGAAGATGAACGCGACCGTCTTCAGCAGGCCGTCCCAGTTGAGCGAGCCCCAGCCTGACTTGGCGAGCGCCGCGCCGACCAGCCCGCCGATCAGCGCATGCGACGAACTCGACGGAATGCCGTAGATCCAGGTGACGATGTTCCAGCCGATCGCCCCGACCAGCGCGCCGAAGATCACGTAGTGATCGACGATCTCGGGGTCGATGGTGCCCTTCCCGACCGTGGCGGCGACCTTCAGATGAAAGATGAAATACGCGATGACGTTGAACGCCGCCGCGAAGGCGACCGCTTGCTGCGGCTTGAGCACGCCGGTCGAGACGACCGTGGCGATGGAATTGGCGGCGTCGTGGAAGCCGTTCATGAAGTCGAACGCGAGTGCGACCACGACGAGCAAGGCGACGGCCCAGATGGCGAGTTGAATCGAATGCATCAGTGAATGGTGTTGTGACTGGAGTTCAAAGCGCCGCCGGTCAGGCGTTTTCCAGCACGATGCCTTCGATGATGTTCGCGACGTCTTCGCACTTGTCGGTGATCGTCTCGAGCAGCTCGTAGATCGCCTTCAGCTTGATGAGCGTCTTCACGTCGTCTTCCTCGCGGAACAGTTTCGACATCGCCGAGCGCAGCACGCGGTCCGCATCCGACTCGAGCCGGTCGATTTCCTCGCAGATCTTCAGGATTTCGCTCGCGCGCTTCATGTCGGACAGCAGCCCGACCGCTTGCTGCACGCGCTCGCACGTTGCCGTGCTGATGTGCGCGAGCTGGCTCGCCTCCGAGGTCACCGCACGCACGTCATACAGCGAAATGGCCGTGGCGACATCCTCCATCAGGTCGAGGATGTCGTCCATCGTCGTGATCAGCTTGTGGATCTCGTCGCGGTCGAGCGGCGTGATGAAGGTCTTGTGCAGCAGGTCGATGGTTTCATGCGTGAGTTTGTCGGCGCGCTTCTCGTTCGCCTGCACTTTCTGCTTGTGCATCTCGGCTTCGTCGAGGTTGTCGATCAGCAGCTCGAGTTCGCGGCTGGCCTCTACGATGCACTTGGCATGCGCGTTGAAGATTTCGAAGAATTTGCCCTCAGTGGGCATGAAACGACCGAACATGAAAATCCCGATCCCGATTAATGGGTCAATTTAAAGACAGACATCAAACTGACATATTGTACCCGTGCGCGCACCCTGACGTCCCGCGCTCATGCGCCGCGAATCGTGACTCGCATCCGGCACGGCAAAGCAGTCGTCATGTCTTGGTGTACGCTCCGCACCTTGCAGGATGCTTGCGCCACGGCACTTGACCGCTTTAATTCGATGCCGAGAGGCAGTGGTCTTACTCGCTGCCGTAGAAGGTCTGCGAGCCCGCGAAATTGTCAAATTTCGTGAACTGGCCGTGGAAGGTCAGGCGCACTGGTCCAATCGGACCGTTACGCTGCTTGCCGATGATGATTTCCGCCGTGCCCTTGTCGGGGCTGTCGGGGTTATAGACTTCGTCGCGATAGATGAACAGGATCACGTCCGCATCCTGTTCGATTGCGCCCGATTCGCGCAGGTCCGACATGATCGGGCGCTTGTTCGGACGCTGTTCCAGACCGCGGTTCAGCTGCGACAACGCGATCACGGGCACGTCGAGTTCCTTGGCGAGACTCTTCAGCGAGCGCGATATTTCCGAGATTTCAGTGGCGCGGTTTTCGCCGCTGCCCGAGCCCGACATCAGCTGCAAATAGTCGACGATGATGAGCCCCAGCTTGCCACACTGGCGCGACAGACGCCGCGCACGCGAGCGCAGTTCCATCGGGTTGAGGCCGCCGGTTTCGTCGATGAACAATTGCGCCTCGCTCATCTTCTGCACGGCGTGCGTGAGCTTCGGCCAGTCTTCGTCGGTGAGGCGGCCCGTGCGCATGCGGTGTTGATCGAGCCGGCCCACCGAGCCGAGCATACGCATGGTGAGCTGCGTGCCGGGCATTTCCATCGAAAACACGGCGACCGGCAGGCCATATTCCACCGCCACGTATTCGCCGATGTTCATCGAGAACGCCGTCTTGCCCATTGACGGACGTCCCGCCACGATGATCAGTTCGCCGCCGTGCATGCCCGAGGTCATGCGGTCGAGATCGACGAAGCCGGTGGGCGTGCCGGTCACGTCGCTGGGATTGGCGGTGTGGTACAGCGTGTCGATGCGCTCCACCACTTGCGTCAGCAGCGGTCCGATCTCGAGAAAGCCCTGCGTGCCGCGCGCGCCGTCTTCGGCGATCGAGAACACGCGCGATTCGGCTTCGTCGAGAATCTGGCGGACTTCCTTGCCCTGCGGATTGAAGGCGTCGGCGGAGATTTCGTCAGCGACCGACACCAGACGGCGCAACACCGCGCGATCCCGCACGATCTCGGCATAACGCCGGATATTCGCCGCGCTCGGCGTGTTCTGCGCCAGCGCATTCAGGTACGCGAGCCCGCCCACTTCGTCGGCCTTGCCGGCCATCGTCAGCGCTTCGTGGACGGTGATGACGTCCGCGGGACGCGTCGCCGCGATCAGCTTGCCGATGTGTTCGTAGATGATGCGATGGTCATAGCGATAGAAATCGCTTTGCGCCATCACGTCGGCGATGCGGTCCCACGCGGCATTGTCCAGCAGCAGGCCGCCGATGACCGATTGTTCAGCTTCGATCGAATGCGGCGGGACCTTCAGCGCGTCGAGTTGCGGGTCTTTGGACGGAGCGTTCATGGGGTGGAATTATCGGACAATGGCCGGGCATGGACAATAAAAAATGGCAGGAGCCATTCAGCTCCTGCCATTTCTGATCCGATTCGCGAGGCGCGGCGCCTCGCGTCAGACTTAGGCGTGCTCGCCGAGCACCGACACCGTGACGTCGACCAGCACGTCCGTGTGCAGCGCCACTTGAACCGGATGGTCGCCGACCAGCTTGATCGGGCCTTGCGGCAGGCGCACTTGCGCCTTTTCGACTTCGGCGAAGCCTTGCGACTTCAGCGCTTCGGCGATGTCCGCGTTCGTGACCGAACCGAACAGACGGCCGTCGACGCCGGCCTTTTGCGAGATCTGAACGGTGAAACCGCTGAGCTTTTCGCCTTGGGCCTGAGCTGCTGCCAGCTTTTCAGCGGCGTTCTTTTCGAGTTCGGCGCGGCGAACTTCGAATTCAGCGATGGCGTCCTTGGTCGCGCGGCGTGCCTTCTTGCCGGGGATCAGGAAGTTACGTGCGTAGCCGTCCTTGACCTTGACGATGTCGCCCAGGTTGCCCAGATTGACGACCTTTTCCAAAAGAATGATTTGCATTTTTGGCTTTCCCTATTGCGTCGTCTGATTAGGCCTTGTGCAGGTCGGTGTACGGCAGCAGCGCGAGGAAACGTGCGCGCTTGATGGCCGTGTCGAGCTGACGCTGATAGTGCGACTTCGTACCGGTCAGACGAGCCGGCGTGATCTTGCCGTTTTCGCCGATGAAGTCCTTCAGCGTTTCCGTGTCCTTGTAGTCGATCTGTTCGACACCGGCTGCCGTGAAACGGCAGAACTTCTTGCGCTTGAAGAGCGGATTTTGTTGCTGACGACGCTTGTCGAATTTCTTACCAGTCGGGCGGGGCATGATTAGTCCTTTCCAATGTCCTGCAATTCTGTGATGTGAAACACCAGGGTTCGTGCGTTACGGCTCTTCTTGGCCAGGAAGCCGATGAAGCGTGTTTCGACGCCCATCGGACAGCTTTCCAGCCTGCCGCTCGCCTCTCCGGCGGCGACCGCCTGCAGTGTCAGTTCGATTTTCCGGGCGATGCCCGCTTCGACGACTTCTGCGGCGTGTTGCAACGTGCAGCTGGCGATCGGGATGCCGGCGGGCGTGTACCGCACCGGTTCGCGTTCCACGACGCTTGCTGTCAGTTGCAGCCGATTCACTTGAACCTTGGTGGCTGTGACGAACTGATTCGCCTTAAGCCTGCGCTTCGGACGGCTGGCTGGCCGCCTTCTTGGCTTCTTCGCGCTGCACTTCCTTCATCATCGGCGACGGGCCGGTTTCGGCCTTCTTCATCTTGACGATGAGGTGACGCAGAACGGCGTCGTTGAACTTGAATGCGTGTTCCAGCTCTTCCAGCGTGGGCTGGTCGCACTCGATGTTCATGCAGACGTAGTGAGCCTTGGCGAGTTTCTCGATCATGTAGGCCAGTTGACGACGGCCCCAGTCCTCGATGCGGTGGATCTGGCCACCGTGCGACGTGATCGTGCTCTTGTAGCGCTCGATCATGGCGGGCACTTGCTCGCTTTGATCGGGATGCACGATGAAGACGATTTCGTAATGACGCATATTCACTCCTTGTGGCGAACTTTTGGATTAAAGCCACCCGGGCGTCGGACCGGTGCGGCAAGTGAGAAGCCCGAGACTATAACGTGGAATGGCGCTTTTCGCAAGCTGCATAGCCTTTTTCAGGCCGAAATCGGCAGTGATTTCAGGCAGTTAGCGGTCCTTGACCGGCGCAGCCGCCGCATGGACCGGCTCGCCCGGCAAGCGGACCGGCTTGCCCGGCAAGCTGGGCGGACGGCTCCAGTAACCCGGTTGGGCGAAGATTTCCTTAAGATAATCAATGAAGTAGCGTACACGCGCCGGCACGTAGCGCTGCTGCGGGTAGACCGCAAGGATGTCGTAGTCAGGCAGTTCGAAATCGTCCAGCACGGTCTCGAGCTCGCCGGATTCCAGTTGCCGCTGGATTTCCCACGTCGATCGCCAGCCCAGCCCCAGCCCTTCCGATGCCCAGCGGTGCAGCAGTTCTCCGTCGTTGCAATCGAGATTGCCGGCCACGCGCACCGTCACGATCTTGCCGTTGCGGCGGAAATACCAGCCACGGTTCTGGCCGCCCTGCAGATTGAACGCCAGGCAGTTGTGGTTCGGCAGGTCTTCAAGCGTTTTCGGCCGGCCGTGCTTCCTGAAGTACGCGGGCGTCCCGCACACGACGCGCCGGTTGCCCGCCAGCTTCACCGCGACGAAGTTCGGATCGACGGCCCCGCCGATGCGTATCGACAGGTCATAGCCCTCGCGCACGAGATCCACGACGCGGTCGGTCAGATTGAACGACATCTGCAATTCGGGCTTGTCGGCGAGGAAGCGCGGCGCGTGCGGCGCGACATGCATGCGCCCGAACGCCGCCGGCGCGGACACGATCAGATGCCCGCCCACCGCGCGCCGCCCGGCCGCAAGTTCGTTCTCCGCCTGATCCCATTCCGCCAGCAGATTCCGGCAGCGGTCGAGAAACGCGGCGCCTTCCTCGCTGACCACGAGTCGACGGGTCGAGCGATACATCAGCTTCACGCCGAGTCGCTTCTCCAGGGCGTCGATGCGCCGCCCGAGAATCACCGGCGACACGCCCTCCTCCAGCGCCGCCGCCGCCAGGCTGCCGGCCTCGGCCACGCGCACGAAGGTTTCGATCTGCTTGAAACGGTCCATCGGTCGTCTCCGGACGGGCACTCGCCGCTCAGTCGCGCCACGTCGTCATTCGATACTTTTTGTTTGGTAAAAAGCGACTCGCGCTGATCTTATCAAACCTTTTTCACAGACTTAAAGTGCATCGAACCCTGCATGAAAAGCAGACAGCCATTTCCCCGAATTCAGTTAGAGCCCCCAGGAAGGAGACAACCATGCCCAAGATGAGAGCCGTCGATGCAGCCGTCCTCGTGCTGGAAAAAGAAGGAATCGATACCGCGTTCGGCGTGCCGGGCGCGGCCATCAACCCGTTCTACTCGGCGATGAAGAAGTCGGGCGGCATCAGCCACGTGCTGGCGCGCCACGTCGAGGGCGCCTCGCACATGGCCGAAGGTTATACCCGTGCGGCGCCGGGCAACATCGGTGTGTGCATCGGCACGTCGGGTCCTGCGGGCACCGACATGATCACCGGCCTGTATTCCGCCCAGGCCGACTCCATTCCGATCCTCGCGATCACCGGCCAGGCGCCGCGCGCGCGGCTCTACAAGGAAGATTTCCAGGCCGTCGATATCGAATCGATCGCCAAGCCCGTGACGAAATGGGCCGTCACCGTGCGCGAGCCGGCGCTCGTGCCGCGCGTGTTCCAGCAGGCGTTCCACCTGATGCGCTCGGGCCGTCCGGGTCCGGTGCTGGTCGATCTGCCGATCGACGTGCAGATGGCCGAGATCGAATTCGACATCGATACGTATGAGCCGCTGCCGGTCTACAAGCCGAAGGCAACCCGCGCGCAGATCGAGAAGGCGCTGACGATGCTCAACGACGCCGAAAAGCCGTTGATCGTCTCCGGCGGCGGCGTGCTCAACGCGGCGGCTGAGGACCTGCTCGTGAAGTTCGCGGAAACCATCGGCGTGCCGGTGATCCCCACGCTGATGTCCTGGGGCGCGATTCCCGACGACCATCCGCTGATGGCCGGCATGGTCGGCCTGCAAACCTCGCACCGCTACGGCAACGCGACGATGCTCGCCTCCGACTTCGTGCTCGGCATCGGCAATCGCTGGGCGAACCGCCATACGGGCAGCGTCGAGGTGTACACGAAGGGCCGCAAGTTCGTGCACGTCGATATCGAACCGACGCAGATCGGCCGCGTGTTCGGGCCGGATCTCGGCATCGTGTCGGACGCGAAGGCGGCGCTGGAACTGTTCGTCGAAATCGCGCAGGAGTGGAAGGCCGCCGGCAAGCTGAAGGATCGCGGCGCGTGGGTGGCGGACTGCCAGCAGCGCAAGCGCACGATGCAGCGCAAGACGCACTTCGACAATGTGCCGATGAAGCCGCAGCGCGTCTACGAGGAAATGAACCTCGCCTTCGACCGCGATACCTGCTTCGTCACGACGATCGGTCTGTCGCAGATCGCCGGCGCCCAGTTCCTGCATGTGTTCAAGGCGCGCAACTGGATCAACTGCGGCCAGGCCGGCCCGCTCGGCTGGACCATTCCGGCGGCGCTCGGCGTGCGGGCAGCCGATCCGCAACGCAAGATCGTCGCGCTGTCGGGCGACTATGACTTCCAGTTCATGATCGAAGAGCTCGCCGTTGGCGCGCAATTCAAGCTGCCGTACGTGCACGTGGTCGTGAACAACTCGTATCTCGGGCTGATCCGTCAGGCACAGCGCGGCTTCGATATGGACTACTGCGTGCAGCTCGCGTTCGACAACATCAATGCGCCCGAACTCGAAGGCTATGGCGTCGATCACGTGGCGGTGGCCGAAGGGCTCGGCTGCAAGGCGCTGCGCGTGCACAAGCCGGAGGAGATCGCGCCCGCATTGAAGCAGGCGCAGGCGCTGGCCGCGCAACATCAGGTGCCGGTCGTCGTCGAGATGATTCTCGAACGCGTGACCAACATCGCGATGGGCACGGAGATCGACGCGATCAACGAGTTCGAGCAACTCGCGGAAAGCAAGTCGGATGCGCCGACTGCCGTCACGCCGCTGGACTGATTCCCCTGCTTCGCCGCCGCGCGTTCGTTGAACGAGCGCGCGGCCTTCATCACTGACCGACCATCAGGACCGAACCATGCCGAAATTTGCTGCGAACCTGACCATGCTGTTCAACGAAGTCCCGTTCCTCGACCGCTTCGCGGCCGCGGCGAACGCGGGCTTCAGCGCGGTCGAGTTCCTGTTCCCGTACGCGTTTTCGATCAGCGATATCCAGCAACGCCTGAAGGACCACGATCTGCGCATCGTGCTGCACAACCTGCCCGCCGGAAACTGGGAAGCGGGCGAGCGCGGCATCGCCTGCCTGCCGGACCGCGTGGCGGAATTCCGTGAAGGCGTGCCGCGCGCCATCGAATACGCGAAGGCGCTGAACGTGCCGCAACTGAACTGCCTCGTCGGCATTCCGACGGCCGGCGTTTCGACGGAACAGGCGCGCGCGACCATCATCGAGAACCTGCGCTTCGCTGCCGCTGCGCTCAAGAAGGAAAACATCCGCCTGCTGGTCGAGCCGTGCAATGCGTACGACATTCCCGGCTTCGCGCTGAACCGCTCGAAGGACGGGCTCGACGTGATCCGCGCGGTCGGCTCGGACAACCTGTTCCTGCAGTACGACATCTATCACATGCAGCGCATGGAAGGCGAACTCGCGGCGACCATCAGGAAGCATCTGCCGCAGATCGCGCACATCCAGCTCGCCGACAACCCCGGCCGCAATGAACCGGGCACCGGCGAAATCAACTACGCGTTCCTGTTCCGGCTGCTCGACGAGATCGGCTATCAAGGCTGGATCGGCTGCGAGTACAAGCCGCTCGACGGCACCGAAGCGGGCCTCGGCTGGCTCGAACGCATCGGCGGCGTGACGGCGGGCAGCGCGGCATGACCCACGGATCCGGACATTCAAGGACACAAGGAGGAGCATCCAGTATGGCAACGATCGGTTTCATCGGCCTCGGCATCATGGGCGCGCACATGGCGCGCAATCTCATCAAGGGCGGCCACGCGCTCGTCGTGAACGGCAAGTTTCCGGTGCCGGACGACATCCGCGCGCAGACCAAGGTCGTGGAAGACTCGGCCGCGGTCGCGAAGGCCAGCGAGATCGTCATCACGATGGTGCCCGACACGCCCGATGTCGCCAATGTGCTGTTCGCCGACGACGGCGTCGCCAAGGGTCTCTCGAAGGGCAAGCTCGTGATCGACATGAGCTCGATCGCGCCGCTCGACACGCAGGAATTCGCGAAGAAGATCAACGCGCTCGGCTGCGACTATCTCGATGCGCCGGTCTCGGGCGGCGAAGTCGGCGCCCGCGAAGCGACGCTCACCATCATGGTCGGCGGCCCGGAAAAGTCCTTCGAGATCGCGAAGCCGCTGTTCGAGCTGATGGGCAAGAACATCTCGCTGATCGGCGACAACGGCGCGGGCCAGACCTGCAAGGTGGCGAACCAGATCATCGTCGCGCTGAACATCGAGGCGGTCGCCGAAGCGCTGCTGTTCGCCGCGCGTTCGGGCGCCGATCCGGAGCGCGTCCGCAAAGCGCTGATGGGCGGCTTCGCGTCGTCGCGCATCCTCGAAGTACACGGTGAGCGCATGACGAAGCGCACCTTCAATCCGGGCTTCCGGATCGAACTGCATCAAAAGGATCTGAACCTCGCGCTCGACGGCGCGCGCAAGATGGGCCTCGCCCTGCCCCACACGGCCAGCGCGCAGCAACTCTTCAGCGTATGCGCCGCGAACGGCGGCAAGGCATGGGATCACTCGGCGCTCGTGCGCGCGCTCGAAATCATGTCCAACTTCCAGGTGGCCGACGAGCCGGCGCAAGCCAAAGCCGCCGCGTAACGCGCGGCACCTGAACCGTGGGGCGTCCCGCGTATGGGCACGCGGGACAAATGCCGTCCTGGGCTGAGGGCGGCAAGTGGGGTCCGAGAGCGGCACCCGGCGTTGCGCCGGGTAAGCCTTGGTCGGTCAGACGGAGTGTCGTCGGGTGTCCGCGTCGGATTGTCATGCATCGATTCCTGCCGCTTGTCCATGAGCGGGGCTGCAACTCCTGTGTTGAAACTCCTGGGTTGAAACTCAGAACTATCTGGTGGTGCGCGCGACTAAACTGCGTGAAAGTCGCAGGCCGTCTCACCACTTCAACCAAGGAGCCAGACAATGGGAATCCTCAGCTTTATCAAGGAAGCAGGCGAGAAACTCTTCGGCGCAGCCACGCCGGCCGCACAGGCTGCGGCGCCCGCCGCGGCGCCGGATGTCGCCGCGCTGAACCAGAAAGCGGGCGAAGCCATCGCCACCTATATCCGCTCGCAAGGCCTCAACGCGGATAACCTCGATGTGAAATACGACGGCGCGTCGCACACGGTCACCGTGTCGGGCCAGGCGCCGGATCAGGCGACGAAGGAAAAGATTCTGGTCGCCGCGGGCAACGTGCAGCACGTCGACAAGGTGGACGACCAGCTGACCGTGCCGAACTCGGAACCCGAGTCGCAGTATTACACCGTCGTGTCGGGCGACAATCTCTGGAAGATCGCCGAGAAATATTACGGCAGCGGCGCGAAGAACGACCTGATCTTCGAAGCGAACAAGCCGATGCTGAAGAGCCCCGACAAGATCTATCCGGGACAGGTGTTGCGCATTCCTCCTGCTGCCTGAGCCTCAGGCGCACACCATGAAAAACGCGAGCCTTGAGCTCGCGTTTTTTTTAGTACGTATCGAATACGCGTTGCAGGTCATTATCGCCTCTGGCCAGCGCCAGCATCAGCAGCACGCGCGCCTTGTACGGGTTCAGCGTGCCCGCGCTGACCGTGCCCAACGCGTCATCCGAGGCCGCGCCATTGCGCATCACATGCCCCGACCCCACCCGCGACGCACGCACCACCGCCACGCCCCGCTTCACCGCATCGGCGAGCGCCTGCGTCAGCGTGGCGTGCATCGAGCCGTTGCCCGTACCCGCCACGACGATCCCCTTCACGCCGGCCGTCACGAGTGCATCGACGCTCACGCGCGACGCGTCCGCATAACTCGCGACGATCTCCACTATCGGCCATTGATCCGTCACGGCGAATTCGCTCGCCACGGTATGCGGCCGCACGGCCGTGCGCTGAAACTCGACGCGTCCGTCTTGCACGAAGCCCAGCACGCCGGTTTCGGGAGACCGGAAGGCATCGACGGCGTAGGTGCTCGTCTTGGTGACATCGCGGGCGCAGTGGATCTGGTTGTTGAACGCCACCAGTACGCCCTTCCCCGCCGCGTCCGGCGATGCCGCCACCGTCACCGCATTGAGCAGATTGAGCGGACCATCGGCGGACAGCGCGGTGGACGGCCGCATCGCCGCCGTCAGCACGACGGGCTTCGCGTGCTTCACCGTCAGATGCAGCAGGTAAGCGGTTTCTTCGAGCGTATCGGTGCCGTGCGTGACCACGATGCCGTCGATGTCGTCCTGCGCCAGCAGCGCGTCGATGCGGCGCGACAGCGTCGTCCAGAGCGCGGCGCTCATGTCCTTGCTGTCGATGCTCGCAACCTGTTCCGCGTGGATGGTCGCAACCGAACCGAGTACGGGCACGGCGTCGAGCAGCTTGTCGACACCCACGACGCCCGCCTTGTAGCCCGCTGTTTTCGAGGCATCGCCGGCCGATCCGGCGATGGTGCCGCCGGTTGCCAGCACGGCGATGCGAGGGAGAGAGGATGGTTTCATGCCGGCGATTGTAAATCAGCCGGCAAGGACATCACGCGTGGCTCACGCCGCTTCGCGCAGCTGCGCGGCGATCTGCGCTTCGTCGAGTTGCGGGGCGAACATCTCGATCAGCCGATACGCATAGGCGCGCAGGAACGCGCCCTTGCGCAGGCCGACGCGCGTCGTGCTCGCCTCGAACAGATGCTGCGTATCCAGCGCGACAAGTTCCGAATCGCGCTTCGCGTCGTAGGCCATCGCCGCGACGATGCCGATGCCCATGCCGAGTTCCACATAGGTCTTGATGACGTCGGCGTCGATGGCGGTGAGCACGATGTCGGGAATCGCGCCGACGCTCGCGAACGCCTGGTCGACGTGCGAGCGGCCGGTGAAGTCCGTGTCGTAAGTGACGATCGGATATTCGGCGATGTGCTCCAGCGAGAGGTTCTCGCGCCCGACCAGCGGATGATCCTTCGGCACCACCACCGTGTGATGCCACGAATAGCACGGGAACGTGACGATGTCCGGATAGCGGTCCAGCGCTTCGGTTGAGATGCCGATGTCGGCCTCGCCGTTGATGATCATCTGCGCGATCTGCTGCGGGCTGCCCTGGCGCAGCGCGAGATGGACCTTCGGAAACACTTCCGTGAACTGGCGAATCACCTTGGGCAGCGCGTAGCGCGCCTGCGTATGCGTGGTCGCGACGACCAGATGGCCGTTGTCCTGATCCGCGAACTGGCGTGCGACGCGCCGCAGGTTTTCGGCGTCGAGCAGCATGCGCTCGATCAGCTGATGCACTTCCTTGCCCGGCTCCGTCAGTCCGGTGAGACGCTTGCCGCGGCGCACGAAGATATCGACGCCGAGTTCGTCCTCGAGGTCCTTGATCTGTTTCGACACGCCCGATTGCGACGTGTACAGCACGTTGGCCACTTCCGTCAGATTCATGTTCTGACGCACGGCCTCGCGCACGAAACGCAGTTGCTGGAAGTTCATGGGAGTCTCTCCGTGATGCTTTTTGTCGCTTGTTCTGTGTGTTTCTGTGTATTTCTGTTTGTCATTGCGCCGGAAACACGCGCAGCGAGCGCGGCACCGCGGTCACGCCGTCGCCGACCTCGAGCCGCAGCGCGCGCCAGGCCTCGCGATCCAGCTCCGCTTCGATCACGCCGCCCGCGCTGCCTTCCAGCTCCACACGCACCGAACCGCCGAGCGTCACGACGCGCCGCACGCCGACCGTGATGCCGTCGCGATGCGCGCCGTCCGCCGGATACAGCGCGAGATCGTGCGGCCGGACGTAAGCGAGCGCGCGGCCGCTGAAATGGGCCTGCGCGGCGATCGGGCTCGCGGCGCCGTCGGCGGTGAAGCCGTTGGCATCGACCTGCCCTTGCAGGCGGTTCGCCGCGCCGAGAAACTCGTAGACGAACGAAGTCTGCGGATGATCGTACACGTCCTGCGGACTGCCGACCTGCTCCACGCGGCCGTGATTCATCACGACGATGCGGTCCGCCACCTCCAGCGCTTCTTCCTGGTCGTGCGTGACGAACAGCGTCGAGATATGCAGGTCGTCGTGCAGGCGCCGCAGCCAGCTGCGCAGTTCCTTGCGCACCTTGGCATCGAGCGCGCCGAACGGTTCGTCGAGCAGCAGGACCTTCGGCTCGACAGCCAGCGCCCGCGCCAATGCAATGCGCTGCCGCTGTCCGCCCGACAGCTCCGAAGGAAAGCGTTCCGCGAGCCAGTCGAGCTGCACGAGCTTGAGCAGTTCATGCACCTTCTCGCGGATCACGGCTTCGCTCGGGCGCTCGCGGCGCGGCTTCACGCGCAGGCCGAACGCGACGTTCTCGAACACCGTCATGTGACGGAACAGCGCGTAATGCTGGAACACGAAGCCGACCTGGCGCTCGCGGGCGCCCACTTCCGCGACGTCCTCGCCATGCAGGACGACCTGCCCTGCATCGGCGAATTCGAGGCCCGCGATGACCCGCAGCAGCGTGGTCTTGCCGCAGCCCGACGGCCCGAGCAGCGCGACCAGTTCGCCGGCGGGAAAGTCCAGCGAGACCTGGTCGAGCGCGGTGAAATCGCCGAAGCGTTTTTGCAGATTGCGAACGATGATGCTCATGATGATGTCGGCCTGTCAGTTCTGTGCGGTGGCGGAGGCTTTGGCTTCGCTCACGGACTGCGTCATGCGCCGCTCCGCGAGGAGCTTGAGCGCGAGCGTCACGAGCGCGAGCAGCGCAAGCAGCGACGCCACCGCGAACGCCGCCGAGAAGTTGTATTCGTTGTAGAGGATTTCGACGTGCAGCGGCATGGTGTCGGTCTGGCCGCGAATGTGCCCGGAGACCACCGACACCGCGCCGAATTCGCCCATGGCGCGCGCGTTGCAGAGGATCACGCCGTACAGCAGGCCCCACTTCACGTTGGGCAGGGTCACGCGGCGGAAGATCTGCCAGCCCGATGCGCCCAGCACGTGCGCTGCTTCTTCTTCGTCGTTGCCCTGCGCCTGCATCAGCGGGATCAGTTCACGCGCGACGAACGGAAACGTCACGAAGATGGTCGCGAGCACAATGCCCGGCACCGCGAAGATGATCTGCACGTCGTGCGCGGCGAGCCACGGACCGAACCAGCCCTGGGCGCCGAACATCAGCACGTAGATAAGGCCGGAGATTACCGGCGACACCGAGAACGGCAGATCGATCAGCGTCGTCAGCAGCGCCTTGCCGCGAAACTCGAACTTCGCGATGGCCCACGAAGCCGCCAGCCCGAACCCGAGATTGAGCGGCACGGCGATCGCGGCGGTGAGGAGCGTCAGCTTGATCGCGGACCACGCATCCGGGTCCTTCAGCGACTCGAAGTAATAGTCGAGGCCCTTGGCGAAGGCCTGCGCGAACACGGCGGCGAGCGGCACCACGAGAAAGAACGCGAGGAACGCGAGCGCGATGCCCGTCAGCAGCCAGCGCACCGCGCGCGGCTCGGTGACGGGATTGAGCGTGTGTGTCTCGCGCTGCGACGAGGTTTGCAATGGCAGGACCTTGCTCATGCCGGTTCTCCTGCCGTCGCCTGCGCGACCTGTGCCGGCGCCGCGCCGGTCTTGCTCGTGCGCCGTTGCAGGAACCACTGCAAGGTGTTGATGAGCAGCAGCATCAGGAACGACACGCACAGCATCACGACGGCGAGCGCGGTGGCGCCGGCATAGTCGTATTGTTCGAGCTTGGTGATGATGAGGAGGGACGTGATCTCGGACTTCATCGGCACGTTGCCGGCGATGAAAATCACCGAGCCGTATTCGCCGAGCGCACGCGCGAACGCGAGCGCGA
The DNA here is from genome assembly GCF_031451315.1 of Caballeronia sp. LZ032. Lineage (NCBI taxonomy): Bacteria > Pseudomonadati > Pseudomonadota > Betaproteobacteria > Burkholderiales > Burkholderiaceae > Caballeronia > Caballeronia sp. LZ032. The sequence goes on along the minus strand of NZ_JARUXP010000001.1, from coordinate 1,339,055 downwards.
AGCCCGTCAGCAAGGCGGGCAACAGCGACGGCAGCACCACCCGGCGGAACGTCAGCCAGCGCGACGCGCCGAGGCACGCGGCGGCTTCCTCCTGCTCGCGCTCGAAGTCCTCCAGCACCGGCTGCACCGTCCGCACGACGAACGGCAAGCCGATGAACGTCAGCGCGACCAGCACGCCGAGCGGCGTGAAGGCGACCTTGATGCCGAGCGGCGCGAGATACTGGCCCACCCAGCCGTTGCTCGCATAGACCGCGGCGAGCGAGATGCCCGCGACCGACGTGGGCAGCGCGAACGGCAGGTCGACGATGGCATCGACGATGCGCTTGAACGGGAAGGTGTAGCGCACCAGCACCCACGCGACGAGAAAGCCGAACACGGCGTTGATGAGCGCGCCGCCGAGCGCCGCGCTGAAAGTCAGCCGGTACGAGGCCAGCACGCGCGGCGACGTGACCGCGCGGACGAATTGGGCCCAGTCGAGCGTCGCGGTCTTCGCGAAGGTGGCCGCAAGCGGAATCAGCACCACGAGGCTCAGATAAGCCAGCGTGATGCCGAGGGTCAGGCCGAAGCCGGGCAAGGCGCTCGGCTTCCTGAATGTGAGGGTCGTCATCCTTGAGTCTTCCTTTTGCGCCGGGGGAGGCGCGTGCTGCCGGGTACTGCATGAACGACGCGCGGCGTCATGAGTGCGCCGCGTCGCCGGGACCCGTCCTTACTGCGGCTGATAGATCGAGTCGAACACGCCGCCGTCGGCAAAGTGCGTCTTCTGCGCCTTGGCCCAGCCGCCGAACGTATCGTCGATGGTGTAAAGCTTCAGCTTCGGAAACTGCTTCGTGAGCTCGGCCGGCACCGTCTTCGAACGCGGCCGATAGAAATTGCGCGCGGCAATCTGCTGGCCTTCGTCGCTATACAGATACTTGAGATACGCCTCGGCGAGCTTGCGGGTGCCGTGCTTGTCGACGACCTTGTCCACCACCGCGACCGGCGGCTCCGCCAGGATGCTCACCGACGGCACCACGATCTCGAATTTCTCCGGACCGAACTCCTTCAGCGACAGAAACGCCTCGTTCTCCCACGCGATCAGCACGTCGCCCTGACCGCGCTGCACGAAGCTCGTCGTTGCGCCGCGCGCGCCGGAATCGAGCACGCCTGCATTCTTGTAGAGCTTCGTCACGAAGTCCTTCGCGGTCTGCTCGTTGCCGCCCGGCTTGTGCTGCGCATACGCCCACGCGGCCAGGTAGTTCCAGCGCGCGCCGCCCGAGGTCTTGGGATTCGGCGTAACGATGGACACGCCCGGCTTCGCCAGGTCGTCCCAGTCCTTGATGTGCTTCGGATTGCCCTTGCGCACCAGGAACACGATGGTCGAGGTGTACGGCGAGGCATTGTCCGGCAGACGTTTCTGCCAGTCCGCGTTGACGAGGCCCTTGCCCGCGAGGGCGTCGATGTCGTACGCCAGCGCGAGGGTGACGACATCGGCCTGCAGGCCGTCGAGGACCGCGCGCGCCTGGCCGCCGGAGCCGCCGTGGGACTGCTTGAAGGTGACGGTCTCGCCCGTCTCGGCCTTCCACTTCTTCGCGAAGGCCTGATTGAAGTCCTGATAGAGCTCGCGCGTCGGATCGTAGGACACGTTCAGGAACGATGTCTCCGCGCTCGCGGACGCCGCCATGCCGATGCCCGCCGCTGTCAGCGCAGCCGCCGCGAGCAGGCGTCGCGCGCCCCGACCCAATCCCCATTTCAAGCTTTGCATTCCCCGTTCTCCGTCTTATCGAATTGACGGAATCAGTCTAACGACGCGTCTATATGATTAGAAATAATCGTTTGTCACTTTTTTATACGTGAAACTGCTAAGAAGCTTATTCCTCTACGTAGAAAGGGTGGCTGGGGCTCGAACGTGCTCGCTGCGGGCCTGCACAACCGAACTTAAAGTAAAGCTTGAAAAGCGCGGAATACTGTATAAAAATACAGTCACCTGTCCATCCATACAGTGCCCCAGGGGTCCGAGCCAGTGAACAAGACATCCAAACTCACCGCGCGGCAGCAGCAGGTGTTCGAGCTGATCCAGCGCGCGATCGAGCGTACGGGCTTCCCGCCCACGCGCGCGGAGATCGCCGCCGAACTCGGCTTCAGTTCGGCCAATTCGGCCGAGGAGCATTTGCGGGCGCTGGCGCGCAAGGGCGTGATCGAACTCGCGGCGGGCTCGTCGCGCGGCATTCGCCTGCTGAGCGACTCAGCGCGCATCGAGCGGCCGGAAGACGTGCCGCATCAGTTCACGCTGCCGCATGCGAGCATCATGCAGCTTTCGCTGCCGCTGGTCGGCCGGGTCGCGGCCGGTAGTCCCATCCTCGCGCAGGAGCACATCTCGCAGCACTACGCCTGCGACCCTGCACTGTTTTCGAGCAAGCCGGACTACCTGCTGAAGGTACGCGGGCTGTCCATGCGCGACGCGGGCATTCTCGACGGCGACCTGCTGGCCGTGCAGAAGCGCACCGAAGCGAAGGACGGGCAAATCGTGGTCGCGCGTCTGGGCGACGACGTGACGGTGAAGCGCTGGAAGCGTCATCGCGATGGCGTCGAACTGATCGCCGAAAATCCGGACTACGAGAACATTTTCGTGCGCTCCGGCAGCGGCGAGTTTGCGCTCGAAGGCATCGCGGTCGGCCTGATTCGCTCCGGCGAGCTCTGATATTCCGGCATACGCGGTGGTGAGCTTGGTGAGACCAAGCCTCAGAAAAGATTGAAAGTTTTTATGTTCCGCCTGTCTCACTGAGACAAGAAATGTCCTGGTAATAGCGGAATATCAACTCACCAACCGCAGCGACGCTCACCCGGGCGTTCAACCGAAAAAACCAGCATGACGGCCACCGTTCGCGGTGGGCCGCTGTGCGCCCTATCGTCTGGAGAGTCACCATGGAACGTTTCGCCCGCTTGTTGCCCTTCCGCCAATTCGGCCGTCTGCGTCATCTGCGCACGCTGATTTCGTGCGGCATGCCGCGCGCCGAAACCACGCCGGATCTCTTCGAGACGGACATGCCCGCACTGCCGTCGCGTCAGCCGGCGTTTGCGCGGGTTTCGCTGAACAGCGGCGTGCATGCGGAAGCAGCCGAACGCGCGCCGGTGCGCGTGTATCGCGGACAATCGCGCGTGATCCTGGTCGGCAAGATCGATGAAGTGTCGCGCATGATCGACCGCTGCATCGCGGAGGAAAGCGCCGGGCTGGCGGGCGGGATCCTCGCGTAAGCGGGTCCCGGCAGACGCCGATTTCGGGTTCGCGGGATTTATCGGGCCCTTGCGCGGTCAATCGGGATTCACGTTCCGCGCGAGGCCCTTTCACCGCATGTCCCGCACTACCCGCTCCATCCTGACCGCGCTCGTCGTCCTGATCGTCATCGGACTGCTGAGCTATATCTATGCATCGCCCTACATCGCGTTGAATCGCCTCAAGCGCGCAGCCGATGCGCGCGACGCGCAGACGGTCAATGAATACGTCGATTATCCCGCGCTGCGCGCGAGCCTCAAGGAGCAAGTCGCCGCCTTGCTCACGCGGCGTGTGGACATCCAGAAAAGCGGAAATCCGCTCGCCATCATCGGCGCGATGATCGGCGCGGCGGTCGTCGGTCCGCTGGTGGACACCTATGCCACGCCTGACGGCGTCGCGGCCATTCTCAACGGCATCCCGCCGCGCGGCACCCCCGGCGAACGCCCGCCGCCGGCCGGAACGAACGAGGCGGCGGTTTCATCCGCAGCACCGGCATCGGGCAGCGCCGCCCCGACACCCGAAGCCGCGCCGAAACCGCCTGCCACCACCGCGGGCTATCGCGACTTGAATACCTTCGCCGTGACCTATCAGCACGGCGCCGGCGACGCCCGTTACTCGGCCATCTTTCATCGCGATGGCCTCGTGTCATGGAAGCTCGTCGCGGTGAATCTGGACGGCTGAGGCGTTTCTGAAGCGTCGTTCAGGCGCCCGCTTCCGCCTTCACAGGCCGGGCCGCCATGGCGGCCTCTTCTTCCGCCTCGGTCGACTCACCCGCCTGACACACGGCGACCAGAATGCTGCACTTCACGCGATCGAGCAGCGGCGTGTTGCCCGCGCCCATCCACCAGCGCGCGAGTCCATTGCGGCAGCGGTGCCCGACGACCACCAGATCCACGTTCAGCTGTTCGGCGAGCGCCGCAATCTCGTCGATCGGATGGCCGAACGCGAAGTGTCCCTGCGCCGGCAAACCGCGTTCGCGCAACCAGTCGACGCCTTCCTGAAGGATGTCGCGCGCGGCATCCTCGAAGCGGCCACAGGCCATGTCGGTGAGCAGCCCGGCGCTCTGTGCGATGCTCGAGCGCATGTCGACGACGGCCAGAATGTGCGTTTCCGCCTTCAGGTCGAGCGCGAGATTCGCGCCCTGACGCAGCGCCTTGCGGCCCTCTCTGGAGCCGTCATAGCACAGCAGGATTTTTCGATAGCTATCCATCTTGACCTCCCTGGCCAGACTTGCCCTTGACGCCTGCGCTCCGGACCGGAACGAGGCGTGTGATGGCAATGCGATTTCCCGTGGTGTCGCATCTTCATGATCGTGTGTCCCCCGGGGCGTCACAACGGTGGAAAACGCTAACCGGATGCGTGCGCCGTGCATGCTAGCTGGCGTCGTGCCAGCCGTGCAACATCCTTGCCAGGCAGGCCTCGCGCGCTACGGCCGAAACAAAGCACGCGGCTTCCGCACGGATTCGAAACGGGCTTGCCGCTTGCAACAGCACGTCGAGCGCCACGCTGGTGCATTGGATTACACTAGCCCGCTGGATTTCCCATCGCTTTTTCCTCGCAACACGATTGCATGACTGATCAAACATTGCAGCAGCCATCGCGTGCCGGCCTTCACGACGATGCCGGCGCCTGCGCACCCGCCATCGAGTTCAGCGAGGTCAGGAAGCACTACGGCACGCGCACGGTGGTGGACGGCCTTTCGTTCGATGTGCGCCCCGGCGAGTGCTTCGGCCTGCTCGGTCCCAACGGCGCAGGCAAGACCACGACACTCAAGATGCTGCTCGGCATCACGTCGCCGGACAGCGGCTCGATCCGGCTCGTCGGCGAACCCGTTCCGGCGCGCGCCCGCTTTGCTCGCGAACGCGTGGGCGTGGTGCCGCAGTTCGACAACCTCGATCCCGATTTCACCGTCCGCGAAAACCTCGTCGTGTTCGGTCGTTACTTCGGCCTGAAGGGAGCGCGCATGGACGCGCTGGTGCCGTCGCTGCTCGAATTCGCGCGGCTGGAGAGCAAGGCCGATGCGCGCGTCGGCGAGCTGTCGGGCGGCATGAAACGGCGCCTCACGCTGGCGCGCGCCCTCGTCAACGACCCCGACGTGCTCGTGATGGACGAACCGACCACCGGTCTCGATCCGCAAGCGCGCCATCTGATCTGGGAACGGCTTCGTTCCCTGCTCGCGCGCGGCAAGACCATCCTGCTGACCACGCATTTCATGGAAGAAGCGGAGCGTCTGTGCAACCGCCTGTGCGTGATCGAGGAAGGACGCAAGATCGCCGAAGGCAGGCCGGGCGAACTGATCGAGTCGGTGATCGGCTCGGACGTGATCGAGATCTACGGGCCGGACCCGAAAGCCCTCGCCGCCGAACTGGAACCGCTCGTTGCGCGCATGGAAGTCAGCGGCGAGACGCTGTTCTGCTACGTCGATGACCCGCAACCCGTGCATGCGCTCGTCCGCGGGCGCGCCGGCGTGCGTTATCTGCATCGTCCGGCGAATCTGGAAGATGTGTTCCTGCGCCTCACGGGCCGCGAGATGGTGGACTGAACCGCACACGCTCATGAATACCTTCGATCAATCCAGCGCCAAGGCCAAAGCCGCGCGCCGGAAACAAACGCAAGCCCAGGCCGACAACCTCACGCCCCTCTCGAGCGCGCTGCCCGCCAACGCCACCCACTGGATGTCCGTGTGGCGGCGCAATTACCTGGTGTGGAAGAAGCTCGCGATCGCCTCGATGATCGGCAATCTCGCCGACCCGATGATCTATCTGTTTGGCCTGGGCCTGGGTCTCGGCCTGATGGTCGGGCATGTCGACGGCGTGTCGTATATCGCGTTTCTCGCGGCGGGCACGGCGGCGTCGAGCGTGATGATGTCGTCGAGCTTCGAGGCGATGTACTCCGGCTTCTCGCGCATGCACGTGCAGCGCACCTGGGAAGCCATCATGCACACGCCGCTCACGCTCGGCGACATCGTGCTGGGCGAGATTGTCTGGGCCGCCAGCAAGTCGGTGCTGTCGGGCGTCGCGATCATGATCGTCGCGGGCGCGCTTGGCTACGCGAGCTTTCCGTCGATGCTGATCGCGGTGCCGGTCATCGTGCTGACCGGGCTGGCTTTCTCCAGCACGGCGATGATCGTGACGGCGCTTGCGCCGAGCTACGACTTCTTCATGTTCTACCAGACGCTCGCGCTCACGCCGACGCTGCTGCTCTCCGGCGTGTTCTTCCCCATCGCGCAACTGCCCGCGCTCGCGCAGCACGTCACCCAGGTGCTGCCGCTCTATCATGCGGTGGAGCTGATCCGTCCTGCCATGCTCGGCCGTCCGCTCGATGGCTGGGCACTGCATGTGCTCGCGTTGTGCGCGTACGCCGTGGTGCCGTTCTTCCTGTGCGCCTGGCTTTTCAGGCGGCGCATGATGAAATGAAAACGGCGCCGGACCGCGAAGGTTCGGCGCCGCTGTTTCAAGCAGCCAGCGTGACGGCCGCTACTTCACCGGAAACTCGTGATGGCCGCCAAAGCCGAAGCGCATGGCCGACAGCATCCGCTCGGGGAACGACTCGGCGTCGCGCGAGCGAAAGCGCGTGTACAGCGCCGCCGATAGCACCTGCGCAGGCACCGCCTCTTCGATCGCCGCCTCGATGGTCCAGCGTCCTTCGCCGCTGTCGGCGACTTCGGCTGAATAGCGATCGAGCGAGCCGTCGCCGGCGAGCGCGCCCGCCGTGAGATCCAGCAGCCACGACGACACCACGCTGCCGCGCCGCCACACCTCGGCGACATCGGCGAGATCGAGTGAATAGCGCTCGTTCTCCGGCAGGTCGGTGGAGTCCTTGCGTTCGAGCACGTGGAAGCCTTCGGCATACGCCTGCATCAGGCCGTACTCGATGCCGTTGTGGACCATCTTGACGAAGTGCCCCGAACCGACCGGCCCGCAATGCATGTAGCCGTTCTCCACGCGCGCATCGCGGCCTTCGCGGCCGGGCGTCGCCGGGATGTCGCCGCGTCCGGGCGCGAGGGTCGCGAGAATCGGATCGATGCGGCGCACGATCGCCTCTTCGCCGCCGATCATCATGCAATAGCCGCGCGTCAGGCCCCACACGCCGCCCGACGTGCCCACGTCGACGTAATGCAGGCCCTGCTCCCGCAACTGCGCGGCGCGGCGGATGTCGTCCTTGTAGAAGCTGTTGCCGCCGTCGATGATCACGTCGTCCGCCGTGAGGATCTTGCGCAGGTCGCCGAGCGTGTCCTCGGTGATCTTGCCCGCCGGCAGCATCAGCCAGATGACGCGCGGCGTCTCCAGTTTCGCGACGAGATCGCCGAGATCCTTCGCGCCGGTCGCGCCCTCGCCCGCGAGCGTGGCGGTGACTTCGGGGTTGTGGTCGTACACGACGCACTGGTGTCCGTCGCGCATCAGGCGGCGCCCGATGTTGCCGCCCATGCGCCCCAGTCCCACGATGCCGATCTGCATGTCCGTTACTCCTTGCCGTTGGATTTCACACGTTCGAGCTGTTTCTTCGCGGCGTCGACCACCGCTTCCGGCGTGAAGCCGAACTTCGTCTTGAGCGCCTTCAACGGCGCCGACGCGCCGAACGTATGCATGACGATCTGCGCCCCGAGCCGGCCGACATAGCGGTCCCAGCCGAGCGTCGCCGCCTGCTCGACGCACACGCGCGCATGCACGTCTGTCGGCAGCACCGACTCCTTGTAGGCTTCATCCTGCTTTTCGAAGAGGTCCCACGAGGGCATCGACACGACGCGCGCCGCAACGCCTTCGGCCGTGAGCTTCTCGAAGGCTTCCACACACAGCGACACTTCGCTGCCGCTGGCCATCAGGATGACCTCCGGCTGCTTGCCGCCGTCGGCGTCGGCGAGCACATACGCGCCGCGCCGCACGCCTTCCGCCGAGCCGTACTTCGAGCGGTCGAACGTAGGCAGCGGCTGGCGCGTCAGCACGAGGCACGACGGTTCCTTGTTGTGCGTCAGCGCGACGCGCCACGACTCGCCCACTTCGTTCGCGTCCGCGGGGCGCAGCAGCGTGAGTCCGGGCACCGCGCGCAGCGACGCGAGCTGTTCGATCGGCTGGTGGGTCGGACCGTCTTCGCCCACGCCAATCGAGTCATGCGTGAAGACGTAGATGACCGGCACTTCCATGATGGCCGAGAGCCGGATCGGCGGCTTCATGTAGTCGCTGAAGATCAGGAAGGTGGAACCGTAGGGACGCATGTCGGACAGCGCCATGCCGTTGCAGACCGAGCCCATGCCGTGCTCGCGGATGCCGAAGTGCAGGTTGCGTCCCGAGTAGTCGTCATGTTCGAAGCTGCCGGCGCCCTCGAACTTGAGGTTCGTTTTCGTCGACGGCGACAGGTCCGCCGCGCCGCCGATCAGCCAGGGAATGCGCTGCGCGATCGCGTTCAGCACCTTGCCCGACGAGTCGCGCGTGGCGAGGCCCTTCGGATCTGCGTCGAAGTTCGGAATCGCGTCTTCCCAACCTTCGGGAAGCGTGTGATCCAGCATCTGCCGGGCTTCCTTCGCGAGTTCGGGATGGCTCTTCTCGTAGGCGTCGAAGCGCTGCTTCCATTCGGCATGCAGCTTCTTGCCGCGCGCGCCCATGCCTTCGGCGAAGTGCTGCATCACGCCGTCGGGCACGTAGAACTGCTTGTCCTCGGGCCAGCCATAGAACTTCTTGGCGAGCTTCACTTCGTCCTCGCCCAGCGCCTCGCCGTGCGCGCCCGCCGTGTTCTGCTTGTGCGGCGCGCCCCAGCCGATGATGCTCTTGACGATGATCAGCGTCGGCTTGTCCTGGGTCGCCTTCGCCTCCTTGAACGCGGCTTCGAGCGCGGCGCCGTCGTTGGCGTCATCGACGTGGAGCACGTTCCAGTTGTAGCCATGAAAGCGCGAGGCCACGTCGTCGCTGTAGGCGAGTTCCGTGTGGCCTTCGATGGTGATCGTGTTGCTGTCGTAGATCCACGTCAGGTTTGACAGCTTCAGGTGCCCCGCCAGCGATGCCGCCTCGTGCGAGATGCCTTCCATCATGTCGCCGTCGCCGCACAGCGTCCAGACGTGATAGTCGAACAGCGTGTCGCCGCCCTGGTTGAAGTGGGCTTCCTTCCAGCGCGCGGCCATCGCCATGCCCACGCTGTTGCCGAGACCCTGCCCGAGCGGACCGGTGGTCGTCTCGACCCCAGTCGTCATGCGGAACTCCGGGTGACCGGGCGTCTTGCTGTCGAGCTGACGGAAGTGCTCGATGTCGTCGATCGAGACCGCGGCCTTGCCGGTCGGCTTGCCGTGTTCGTCGACTTCCTTGACGCCGGTGAGATGCAGCATCGAGTACAGCAGCATCGACGCATGGCCGACCGAGAGCACGAAGCGGTCGCGGTTCGGCCACAGCGGCGCGTCGGGATCGTAGCGCAGGTGGTTCTGCCACAGGTGGAACGCCACGGGCGCGAGCGCCATCGGCGTGCCGGGGTGGCCGGAGTTGGCCTTCTGCACGGCGTCCATCGACAGCGTGCGGATGGTGTCGATCGACAGGCGATCGAGGTCTTTTGCTTGAGGTGATGCTTGAGACATGAGCGACGACTCCTTTGCGAAGAGCGCGCTGTGGCTTGAGGCGCCGCAGCGGGCAACCAGGACCATCGAGCAAGTGTAGTGCCTTGCAGCCGGCACGGCACCGCGAGTGATGCGAAGGACGCGCCGTGGCGCGCGGCGATGCGGCGCTACGGGCGTTCAGACGGCGTTGTTGATGCAGGATGCGGGCGCGAAGTGCTTCCTGTCCTGCCTTGTTACCTTGCGACGTGCGGCACTTCCAGCGGGTAATGTCTTCAAGCGGTTTTCCTGGAGGCCGGGCGATGAAGCGCCGAGGCCCGCCGCCGCGAGAACCTCCATGCTGACACATTCACGGCGTTGCCCGCAAAAAGCGTGGCAAATCCCTGAACGCACAGGAAATTCCGCGGCGCGTCCGGCCGACGCATCCGGAAACCTTCAGGGCGCAGGATTCGGCTGACGCTCGTGCAGCGCGTCGATTTCGGCCAGAATTTCTTCCGACAGTTCGATCTCCACGCTGCCGATGTTTTCCTTCAACTGCTCCATCGTCGTCGCGCCGATCAGTGTGCTGGTCGTGAAAGGCCGCTGATTGACGAACGCGAGCGCGAGCTGCGTGGGCGTGAGGCCGTGGCGCGCGGCAAGTTCGACATAGGACGTGATGGCCGCGACCGACTGCGGCTTGCTGTAGCGCTGGAAGCGCTCATACAGCGTGATGCGCGCGCCGGCCGGACGTGCGCCGCCTTCGTACTTGCCGGAGAGCCAGCCGAACGCCAGCGGCGAATACGCGAGCAGCCCGACGCCATCCCGGTGCGTGAACTCCGACAGCCCCAGTTCATAGGTGCGATTCACGAGGCTGTAGGGATTCTGAATGCTGACGATCTTCGGCAGCCCGGCCTTCTCGGCCGCGTGCAGGAACTGTGCGACGCCCCAGGGCGTTTCGTTCGACACGCCGACATGACGGATCTTGCCTGCCTTCACGAGTTCGGCGAGCGCGGCGAGGGTCTCCTCGATGGGCACCGTGTATTCGTCGTCGACGTACGGATACGCCGAACGGCCGAAGGTCATCGTGCTGCGGTCGGGCCAGTGCAGTTGATACAGGTCGACATAGTCGGTGTGCAGGCGCTTCAGGCTGCTGTCGATGGCTTCGTTCAGGTTCTTGCGGTCGAACTGGTTGCCCGCGCCGCGAATGTGACGCGGATTGTGCGGCTGGCGCGCGGGTCCGGCGATCTTGGTGGCGAGCACGATATCGGCGCGCTTCGACGGGTTCCGCGCGAGCCACGTGCCGATGTATTGCTCGGTGCGGCCCTGTGTTTCAGGACGCGGCGGCACCGGGTACATTTCGGCGGCATCGACGAGATTGACGCCCTGCGCCAGCGCGTAGTCGATCTGTTCGTGCGCGTCGCGCTCGGTGTTCTGCTCGCCCCAGGTCATGGTGCCGAGTCCGATCAGACTTACATCGATACCCGAGTCACCCAGTTTCCGAAACTTCATTGTCCAATCCCTCTTGTTGGCGTTATGTCTGCATGCCGTCAGCGCTTCGTCAGCGCGTGGCCAGCCTTGGCTGTGGCGGGCTTCCAGGCAAGCGCGAAAACTACCATAGGCGCGCAAGCTCTGCTGTCGCGGCTAGAATGGCAGCCTCGCCCACCGTCCATCCGCCCGTTCAGGAATGCCCGATCCGATGCCGTCCGCAAGCGAGCGCGCCCGCCAGCGCAGCGCGTCGCTCATCGTCATGCTGGTCGCTGCGACCTTCTTCATGGAGAACCTCGACGGCACGATCATCGCCACGGCGCTGCCGCAGATGGCGCGCTCCTTCAACGTGCATCCCGCCGACATGAGTCTCGGCATCACGGCGTATCTGCTGACGCTCGCCGTCTTCATTCCGATCTCCGGCTGGGCCGCCGACCGCTTCGGCCTGCGCACCGTGTTCGGCAGCGCGATTGCCGTGTTCACGGCGGCGTCCGTCCTGTGCGCGACCACCTCGACCCTGCCCGCGTTCGCCGCGGCGCGCGTGCTGCAGGGCATCGGCGGCGCGATGATGGTGCCGGTCGGACGGCTCGCCGTGCTGCGCGCAACACCCAAGGAAGGCTTGATGCGCGCCATCGCCATCATCACGTGGCCGGGGCTCGTCGCGCCGGTGATCGGGCCGCCGCTGGGCGGCTTCATCACCACGTACTCGTCATGGCGCTGGATCTTCTATCTCAACGTGCCGCTCGGGCTGATCGGCCTCCTGCTCACGCTGCGCTATCTCGACAACACGCGTGAGGACGCGCGGCGCCGCTTCGACCTGCCCGGCTTCGCGCTGTGCGGCATCGCCTGCACCACGCTGCTGTATGCGATGGAACTGAGCGGCCGCAGCGACGCCGACTGGACCTCGGTCGGCGTGCTCGTGCTGGTGGGGGGAATCGCGGGCATCGCGTCGTGGCTGCATCTGCGCCGCGCGGCGCAACCCGTCGTGGACCTGGCCGCGTTGCGCGTGAAGACCTTTGCCGTCGCGATGGGCGGCGGTTCGCTGTTTCGCATCGCGATCAGCGCCGCGCCGTTCCTGCTGCCGCTGATGTTCCAGGTCGGCTTCGGCATGAACGCGTTCGAATCGGGCCTGCTGACGCTCGCGGTGTTCGCGGGCAACCTCTCGATGAAACTCGTCACGACGCCCGTCATGCGCCGCTTCGGCTTTCGGCAGGTATTGATCGTGAACGGCGTGCTCGCCGCGCTCTCGCTCGCCGCGATGAGCCTGCTCGCGCCGTCGACACCCAAGCTCGTGATCGCCGCCGTGCTGTTCGCAAGCGGATTGTCGCGCTCGTTGCAGTTCACGGCGCTCAACACGCTCAGTTTCGCGGACGTGCCCAAGGCGCAGATGAGCGCGGCCTCCGCGCTGTCGAGCACGCTGTTCCAGATGACGATGGGCATCGGTGTGGCGATCGGCGCCATTGCGCTGCGCTTCGGCGAATGGCTGCATGGGCACGATGCCCATAGCATCGGCCCGGAGGATTTCAGCGTGGCGTTCCTGATCGTCGGGTTGATCGGGCTGATCGGCGTCGCCGATCTCTTTACGCTCGCACCGGATGCGGGCGCGCTGGTTTCAGGGCACGGCAAATCGAGGACCTGATGCGCGGGCGCGCCGAATTTGCGCGTCCGCTCTAAAGGCTGATCCGTCCCTGCCGTAAAAGTGCGCTATGAACTCGCACACGCTCGACTCCATCGCCGCCCTGACCGAAACGGTCGCCGTCATCCGCCACGCCAAAGGCCTCAAGAATCCTCACGACTTCACCGCAGGCTCGCTCGAACATGAGCTGGCCAGCGCCGCCTTCGCCGACGACTTCCTGCGCGCCCTCGACGCCGAGCCCGGCATCGGCGCCTGGTGGCCGATGCAGTGATCCGCGCGGCATGGCCGGAAGCAGGTCCATGCCGTATTGGATGAGATCAGAGCTGGCTCATCCCGCCGTCGATCACGATCTCCGTCCCGACGATGAATCCCGACTCCGGCGCGGAGAGATGCAAAACCGTCGCCGCCACTTCGCTCGACTTGCCGAAGCGGCCGAGCGGAATCTGGGCTTGCAGCTGCGCACGCGCGTCATCGACGATGCCGAGCTTTTCGTGCAACGGCGTCGAGACCGGACCGGGGCTCACCACGTTGACGCGCACGCCGCGCGGCAGCAGTTCCGCCGAGAGCGTTTTCGCCAGCGACACGAGCGCCGCCTTGCTGGCTGCGTAGACCGGTGACGTCGGCATGCCGATGTGCGCGTTGATCGAACCGTTCAGCACGATCGATGCACCTTCGTTGAACAGAGGCACCAACGCCTGGATCTGGAAGTACGGGCCTTTCACGTTGATCGAGAAAGTGTCGTCCCAGGCGTTCTCGTCGATGTCGGTGAACGGCGCGAAGATGCCGATACCCGCATTGACGAATACCGCGTCGAGGCGGATTTGAGCGTCTGAAAGTTGCTGCGCGAGTTCACGTGCGGCGGCGACCGTGCCCGCGATGTTGCGGATCGCGAGCGCATGTTCGCCGAGCGTGGCGCGCGCCTCGGCGAGTGAAGCCTCGTCGCGACCCGTGATGACGACGCGCGCGCCTTCAGCCGCAAATGCCTGCGCGGCCGCCAGGCCAATGCCGCTGTTGCCGCCGGTAACCAGGACTGTCTTGCCTTCGAAGCGATTCATGACGTTCTCCTTTGAACGTTGATCTGTGTGAAGGCATTATGGGCGCGGGTTTGCGCGTTGCCGTACGAGCAGCTTGGCGAACTCGTTCGAAGTCATCGAACGAGTTTCTGTCCAGCTTTGTGCGACGGATGGGTTCAGCGGTCGTTCGACATGCCTTTCAGGCGGTCATTGCCGGCATCGCGCGCGGCGTCGGCGGTCGCGAAGTTTTCCTCCGAGACCAATGCACGCTTGACCTCCTTCGCGGAAAAATCAACCAGCGCGATGACCCAGACGAAACCGCCCGCCTGTTCCGCGGTTTGTACGAACGCGCGCAGATTCCCTTCATTCGACGATGCCATACCGACCTCCTCGTGGATGGTGACGCACCGGCGGCGTCGCGGATGCAGCGCCGCTGCGTGTTGCACTGGCTGGACGGGCGCAACCGTCGGCCAGCATCACGCGTGCGATGAGGGCAGCGCCGCTTGCGCACGCGCGATCGGATGTCGCAGGAAACGGACCGCGCCGGGATCAGACGGCGGGGAGATCCTCCAGCGATTTCTCGATCTGCCCGTCCTGAACCCGCGCCTCGATGCCCACGTGGCCGTTTGTATAAGGCAGCGCGCCCACTTTCGGCCCGAGAAAAGTTCGCCCGCCGAGCGTGAACAGCGTGCGCACTTCCTTGCCGCTGTGGATGGCGTCCACGACCTGCTGAACGTCCACGATGGTGGTGGGCGCGGTCCAGTCGTTAGTGGATGAATCGAAACTGCCCCATCGCACGCTGGTCACGCGGTCGTTGACCCAGCGCACGCCGTCGATCGCCAAGGTTGCCATGGCTGCCTCCAATTTCGTCCCGGGGGAAGGGAAAATCGTAGCATGGGGTGGCGTGGGGGTGGGCGGAGCGAACGGGGTCCCGGACGCCGCGCGACGCCTTCCTGCCCGGTTTTCCGCCGCAGTGCGGTAAAATCGCAAATTCCCTTTATTTTCAAGCGGCTCGCGTTCAGTGGGCCCGTTGCTCATTCGCTCATGGCCGCCGTACCCAAGCTCAAGTCCCGTCGTGTCTCCGTCGCTCCGATGATGGATTGGACCGACCGCCATTGCCGTTCGCTGCATCGTCTGGTGTCGCGGCACACCTGGCTTTATACGGAGATGGTGACGACCGGCGCCCTGCTGTATGGCGACGTCGCCCGTCATCTCGCCTTCACGCCGGCCGAAGCGCCCGTCGCGTTGCAACTTGGCGGCAGCGAGCCAGCCGATCTCGCCCGCAGCGCGAAGCTCGGCGAACAGTGGGGCTACGACGAAATCAACCTCAATTGCGGCTGCCCGTCGGAGCGCGTGCAGCGCGGCGCGTTCGGTGCGTGCCTGATGAAGGAGCCGCAGCTCGTCGCGGACGGTGTGAAGGCGATGCGCGACGCCGTAACGATACCGGTCACGGTCAAGCATCGCATCGGCGTGGACGAGGTCGAGGATTACGCGTTCGTGCGGGATTTCGTCGGGACCGTGGCGGACGCGGGTTGCGAGGTTTTCATCGTGCACGCGCGCAACGCGATCCTGAAAGGGCTAAGCCCGAAGGAAAATCGCGAGATTCCGCCGTTGAAGTATGACTATGCGTATCGGCTGAAGCGGGATTTTCCGCATCTGGAGATTTCGATCAATGGCGGCATCAAGACGCTGGACGAAGTCGAAGAGCATCTGAAGCACGTCGACGGCGTGATGCTCGGCCGCGAGGCCTATCACAACCCCTACGTGCTGGCAGCCGTGGACACGCGGTTCTATGGCGCGTCCACGCCAGTGCCTTCGCGTGAAGAGATCGAGGAAGCGCTGATTGCATATGCGCGCGGCGAGCTCGCGCGCGGCACTTATCTCGGCGCGGTGACACGACATGCGCTCGGACTGTATCGCGGCGTGGCGGGTGCGCGCGGATGGCGTCGTGTCCTGTCCGACAGCCGCCGCCTCGCCACCGGCGATCTCGCGATCTTCGACGAAGCGCGCGGGCATCTGCGTGAGGCGATGGAAGCAATCGAATCGTGAACGCCGATGGGCGGAAAAAGACGCTCAAAAGGACTAGTCAAGTGTGGTCTTTGTTCGTATAATCTCGCTTCTTGATTGCTGCGGTAGCTGTTTCAAAGCAGTCGGGATCGCAGTAACAGTGGTGGCTGTAGCTCAGTTGGTAGAGTCCAGGATTGTGATTCCTGTCGTCGTGGGTTCGAGTCCCATCAGCCACCCCAAGAATTCATGCAAAAAGCCCAGTTCCATGAACTGGGCTTTTTGCTTTTCGGGGTTCGTGTTTGCGCTAGGTCGGCAATCCGGGCAACGCGAAAATGATGTTTGCATTCTTCTCAGGCGAGCGCTCGCTCGCGCATGAGGTCGGTCGGAATCAGTGGAGGCCAACGCGTTAAGCAACGGTACGATCCAGATAGAATCGCCGCGTAAATGCGGCAGGCGACAGGTAGTTCAGACGTGCCTGCGTGCGCTGCCGGTTGTAGAACATTTCGATGTACTCGGCGATGGCGAGCCTGGCCTGCTCGCGCGTTGCGAAGCGCTGATGACAGATCAGTTCGTTCTTGAGTGCCCCCAGAACGATTCGATCGGCGTGTTATCGTAGTCATTTCCGCGGCGACTCATCGACGCGCGCATGCCGAACTGCCTGAGGAGCTTCTGGACATCGGTGGCACCGGATAATCCTGTCGCATCTGTTCAATCACGCCGTACTTCACCGCGACTCCCTCGCAAAGTGCGTCGCGAATTTTTTTAACAGGTCGCGCTCCATTTTCACTTCCGCCAGTTCTCGCTGCACGCGCGCCAGCTCGGCCTCCAGTTCGGTCAGCGGCTTCTGGTCCCTGCCGACCTTCTGCAGTTTGCCTGCCTTGGCTGAACGCACCCAGTTCGCCAGTGTCTTGAGCGGAACCGAGAGCCGGCGTGCCGCTTCCGAAACACCGACACCTTCAGTCAATGCCTGCTTGACCGCCTCCTCGCGAAACTTGCTCGTGTAGACCGCTTTGGGAATTCGATTCATTCATGCCTCCGTTTCACGATTTTACGAAACGTTGGCTTCCACTTTTTTCAGCCGACCTCTCCCTAGTCCGGTCGCAGACCCGCGTACGACTGGACAGAAGGCCCGTCCACTTAACCTCTCCGGGCTGGGCAGAAACTTGCTGAGCTTCTCTGTGCACTCAGCCAAGGCATTTCGCCTACGCCGCCCGGAGAACCATCATGCCCCGCCATCGTCTTGCGACAGCTGCTCTCGTTCTCAGCGCCGCGCTTGCCCACACAGCGCAAGCCCAGCCCAGCCGCCCGGACAACGGCGCCTCGATGGTCAAACCGCCGACCACGCCCGGTGCGCCATCCGCAAGCGCGACCCGTCCCGACAACCCCGACAACATGCCGGTCAAGCGCCCCACTCCGCCGCAGAACAGCGATCGCATGCTGCACCACAGCCCCGCGAGCGACGCAATCGCGAAATAGTCATGCACGGCGCCGGTCGCAGGCTGGAAGCACCCGCGACGCCCCTATAATGGCGCTCGTCACGATACTCCGAGAGAACCGCGGCTCCGGGCTTGACATGTTCAAGCGATCCAAGCGGTCCTGCCAATGCAAAAAATCATTCTGCCGTTCGTTTCCGGTTTCCTCGCCGCACTCTTTTTTCGCGAATCGACCTTGGCACTGCTGCACGCGGCAGGCCTCATCGATCCCGCTGGCTTCTCCACCCTGCCCTTCCTTCCGCTCGGCATCCCGGAATTCATCGCCAACGCGCTCTGGAGCGCGGTCTTCGGCGTTCTGATGGCGTGGCTGCTGCGTGTCGCGCCGGACCGCAGCGCACCATGGATCGGGGCACTTGTGTTCGGCGGCATCGTATTGACGGCGGTCGGCGCGTTCATCATCGATCCCATCCGCGGCATCTGGCCCGCCGGCAACATGCTGCCGCGCCTCGCGCCCAGTTTCATCGCCAACGCGATCTGGGGCTGGGGCGCCCTCGTCTTCATGCGCGCCTTGATGGCAGGCAGCGACACACGCTGATCCGCGCTCACGCCGCAAATAAAACAAAAACGGCCCGACCGGGCCGCTTGCACGCCGCGAGGCTCCCCCGTTCAATCCTTCAAAAGCCTGAGCGGATGCGCCGCCGGCGTCCACGCGCTTTCGAACATGCGCTCGACGTCCGCGGCCTTCACGTCTTCCAGCCGCGCCAGCTTCCATTGCGGCTGATTGTCCTTGTCGACGATGCGCGCGCGGATGCCCTCCACCACGTCGCCGCGTTCGAATACCGTGCGCGTGAGGTCGAGATCGCGACGCAAGGTCTCCGCCATGGTCGAGAACTTCGCGCGGTCCACTTGCTGCAAGGCCACATCGACCGATAGCGGCGAACGCTCGCGCAATTCCATGGCCGTCTGTCGCGGCCACTCTTGACCGGCATCGGCATCGCGCTCGAGCGACGCCAGGATCGACGCGCCATTGCCCGCCGCAAAATGCTTGTCGATCAGGGTGCGCGCATCGGCGAGCGCGCTGCGTTCGGGAATCGGCGCCACCTTGTACTTCGTGGTTTCACCCTGCACGAAACGCACGATCTCCACGCCATCGAGGAAGCGCTGATGTCGCAGCGATTCGATCAAGCCGGGCAACGCGCCGTCGTCGAGATAGGCGTCGGCCATGCGGGCATAGAGCGCATCGGCAGCGGCCATGGTCGCGCCGGTGGCCGCGAGATAGCGGCCGATCGCGCCCGGCGCGCGCGCAAGAAACCAGCTCACGCCGACATCCGGAAACAGCCCGATGCGCGTCTCGGGCATCGCCATCCTGGTGGATTGCGTGACGATACGCAGGCCGCCCGTATGATGCGCGCCCTGCGAGATACCCATGCCCCCGCCCATCACGACGCCGTTCACCACCGCGATATATGGTTTCGGGAACGTGAAGATCGCGTGATTGAGCTTGTATTCCTCGGTGAAGAAAGCGTCGATGGCTTCGCGCTCGCCCGCCTTCGCCGATTCGTACAGGAAGCGGATGTCGCCGCCCGCGCAGAACGCGCGCACGTGCGGACTGAAGATGACGACTGCGCGGATCGCCTGGTCGTGCCGCCATGCGCGCAGCGCCTCGCTGATCGCGCCCAGCATCGGCGCGGTCAGCGCATTGAGTGCCTTCGGACGTTCGAGCGCAATGAAGCCGATGCCGTTGGCGGTGTCGATTCGGATGTCTTCGGTGGTCATCGTGTTGAGGTGTCGGGTCGGTTCGCTGAATTGCCTTGAGGTTCTGCTTTCCGAGGTTTGGTTCCCGTGTTTCGCGTCTGGCCGGCGCGCTCGTCCGCCTGCTTGCACCACGCTTCGAGCGACAGCTCGACGAGCGTTTCCACTAATGTGGCGGGCCATGCCGCGCCGTTCAGCTTCAGCGCGACGATGCCATGCAGACTCGCCCAGAGTCCTTCCGCACAGGCCGCGGGCACGGCGTGCGGCGGCAGGCGTCCGGCCGCGCGCAGCTCGAGGAACGCGTCGGCGATCGGCGCCAGCATGGCCGCAACGGCGCCGGAGGCTTCTTGAGCATCTGCTGGAGCCTGCGCCCCGACATCATCCGTCGCGGCTTCGCCGGAGAGCGCCGGCTCCATGAACATCAGCCGATACGTCTGCGGTTCGGCCAGACCAAATTCGACGTACGCGCGCGCCATCGCATGCAGACGGGCGGCCGGGTCCACGATGCTCGCCTGCGCAACGAACGCCTCGCGCAAACGCAGGTGGCCTTCCATGCACAGCGCCCGCGCAATCTCGCTGCGGCTCCTGAAGTGAAGATAGAGCGCGGCGGGAGAATAATCGATGGCTCCGGCAAGCTTTCTCATCGACAGCGAAGCGAAGCCTTCCCGCCTGACGATCTCGCGCGAGACTTCAAGTATGCGCTCGCGCAGCGCCATGCGCTGCTCGCGTCTCTGCTCGGTGCGGTGCGCTCGCGGTCCCATGCGAGGCATTGTCGGCACCGTCAATTTCGAAGTCAATTCGCGGCCCCGCCCTGCGCCGCCGATGACCCGGTCAGACTGGCATGCGGTCGTTGTCCGGCCGCGCGACCGACTCGTACAGCGGCTCGTCCGAGTCGCGCAGGACGACCGAAGCGAACACGATGCATACCGCCAGAATCAGCACACCGACGGCTGCCCAGATGAGCCATAGCGCATTGGACTCGACAAGCGAGTGAAGAAAGGAATGGAACATGACGACCCCGTGCGATTTTTATAATGTGGTTGCTCAAGCCGAGCGCATGGCGTCGAGCAAGTACTATGCCGAGCGAATCGCATCGCGTGCGGCGAGTCTGGAGATGGTACTCCGTTGCGTGATAACGCGAAAGCAGACGCTCGGGGGCGTTCGCATCTTTTTATCGGCGGGCACACACACCGCGATGCAGGTCTTACATCGCGCCATGTAAGAGTGGAAATCGCGTGGGCTTCAGTGCTGCGTCGACGTTACCGGACCGGGCGGGAAGTGGCCGCTTTTCAGGAGCACCGGCATGCCGTTGGTCACGCGCAAATGCTCGCGCGCCACGGCTTCGATGTGCGTGCGCGCGGCGTCGAACGCATTGATCCAGCCCGCGCTGTCATAGGTCTGCGCGCCGAAATGATCTTCGAGCGCTTCGACCGAGATCGCGCAGGGCACGCGCCGGCCATCGACGAGCGCGGCGAATTCGACGGTCAGATTGGAATCGCGATAGTCGGGCGCGTCCTGAAGAAATCGGATGTCCATGATGGTCTCGTAGCTTGGCCGTGACGGCCCGCTCCACGCGAATGATGCGGAGCGCTCGACCGGCTCATGCTTCGCGTAAAGCGGTGCGGCGACTATGGTAACTGCGCGGCCGTCGTGCGGTCCATACCCCGCGGCCTTCGCGATAACGCCAGCGAGTGCGTTACGCAGCAAGCACGTGCTCGTCGATATCGACCACCAGCAGCGAGCTCGCCAAGGGATCGGCGTAATTGAAATCCAGCAGACGGCTCATCTCGCGCACGCGCTCGCAGACCCGCTCGCGGGCGTCGTCGGCGAGCTGCGGATAGGTGCGCAGCACCTGCGCATCGAAGCGGTAATGCACGCCCCATGCGATGTTGCCAGGATGATTGGCCACCCCACCCGTGCGCCAACTGACGAACAGCGAAGGCGCCGCCTCCAGTCCGATCTCCGCGATGTCTGCGCCGCTCGGAAACAAGTCGGCCAGGCAGCTCGCGACGTCGAACAGCACCGCGTGTCTCAGGTGAATGGGGCGTATCATGCCGGACGCAGCAAGCGGTCGATATACTCGCGCGCTGCCTGTTCGACGTGGGCGAGCGCCTCGGCTTCGGTCGAGAAACGCTGCTCCGGGCCGAGGTCGACGAGCGCCTCGAAACGATGCACGTCGTCCGGGCCGCCCTGCGCGAGACTCACCGATCCGACGTAGATCGGCCCGGCCTCGCTCTGTGGCTCGTGGTTCTGCACGAGCCGCGCCGAAGCGCTGATGTAGTAGCCCCGGTATGGCCCCGTGACTCGTTCTGCCATGTTTCTTCCTCCTTTGACGGACCGCGCGCCGCGGCTCACGACGCTTCGATCAGGCAATTTCAACCGCCGATCAGAACAGTAAGGCGTCGGATCCGGAAATTAGTTCATTCGTTCCCATTGTTTCATCGGCGCCGCGGTCGTCTCGCCGCGGCATAGGTCCTTCAGCCTTCTTTCGCAAGCATCGCGCCCGGCGGACGGCTTCGCTAACAAGCGCTTACGTGTTGCGTAAGGCGTGTATGGGACAATGCGCTCTCTCAAAAAGGCCCTCATGCGACTGTCCTGTGACCGTCCTGTGAGCGGCGCAACATCATTCGTTTTCACGAGGTAAAGATGAAGGATCACGGCCGGCGCACGCGCCGACACTCCGCATGCGCAATTCAACCCGACGCTTCGGACGTTGCTTCGAAGGCTTCCTGGCTGCGTGCCGCGCTGACTGGCGCGGCCGCGCTCGCAATGGCGAGTCTCGGCGCATGTGCATCGTCGAACGATGCTTCGCTGATCAACCTGCCCGATGGCCAGACGGGCTACGCGGTCAACTGCAGCGGCGCCGATGCCGGATCCAGCTGGGCCAGCTGCTACGTCCTGGCCGGCGAGAAATGCGGCGCGACCGGCTACGACATCGTGTCGAAGGACAACGAGGAAGGCGGCCCCACCGGCGGCGGCATCACCAACGTGATCTCGGCGAACGTGAAGAATCGTTCGATGATCGTCCGCTGCAAATAACGCCGCAGCGTTCGCACGCGCGGTCCGATCATTCGATGGTTCTCAGTGCGCGCTCATCTTCGAGAACGCGTTGAGCACGACGACGCCCGCCACGATGAGACTCATGCCGAGCATCGCGGGCAGATCAGGCGTCTGCTTGAAGTGCAGCGCGGCGACCAGCGTGATCAGCACGATGCCCGCGCCCGACCACACGGCATAGACGACGCCGACCGGCAACGCGCGCAGCGTCAGCGACAGCAGATAGAACGACACTCCGTATCCGGCCACGACGATCGCCGCGGGAAGCGGGCGCGTGAAGCCATCGGAGGCGCGCAGCGCGGAGGTTGCGATGACTTCGGCGACGATCGCGATCGCGAGCAGGACATAAGCGGTTGAGCGCATCGATTCCTTCAAGGCTGGGAGGTTGCGTGTCGGTCGTCGTACGTCAGTCCTGACCGAGCGAGAGCTGGCTGAAGTCGTGGCCAAGTACCGCGCAGAGCGCTTCGACGACCATCTGGTGATCGTCGCGCTGCGCCAGTCCCGAGACCGCCACCGAGCCGATCACGCCCGCGCCCGCGACGCGCAGCGGAAAGGCTCCGCCATGCGTGGCGAACTCGGCGGGATCGAGGCTGAACTTGTCGGCGAGCGTGGTGCCCGCCTGTTGCAGCGTGAGCCCGAGCGCATACGAACTGCGGCGGAAGTGTTCGACGGTGCGTGACTTTCGTTCGATCCAGCGCGCGTTGTCGGGTGTGGTGCCGTCGAGCGCGATATAGAACAGCTTGCGGCCGAAGGTGCGCACATCGATGGCCACGGCCGCGCCGCGCGCCACCGCCATCTCGCGCAATTGCGAGCCGATCTGCCACGCCTGTTCGGCATGGAACTGCGGGAACACGAGCGTGCGTTCCTGATGCGCGATGGCCTGCAGAACGTGTGGAATGTCCATGAGCGTGCGACTCCTTGACTGGCTTGTCTGGTGGGTGTGTGCCGCGCTTGAGTCACGGCACCTCTGTGCGTGGCACACGGCCGAGGCTTGCGATTTTGACATGCGCGGATGCAACAGCAA
Organism: Caballeronia sp. LZ032; assembly: GCF_031451315.1. NCBI lineage: Bacteria > Pseudomonadati > Pseudomonadota > Betaproteobacteria > Burkholderiales > Burkholderiaceae > Caballeronia > Caballeronia sp. LZ032. Next base: position 1,315,887 of record NZ_JARUXP010000001.1, on the reverse strand, counting down.
CATGCGAACCGGCCATGCATCGGTGCTAAAGCGACTCGATGCAGCATCGTCTCGTACAGGCAATTCGGTTCGACATGCATTGAGAGACGAGCAAGCCATTGCGCTCAAGTAAGCGATGACTTATAATCTTTTCTTCGACGGACGCGGGGTGGAGCAGTCTGGCAGCTCGTCGGGCTCATAACCCGAAGGTCGTAGGTTCAAATCCTACCCCCGCAACCACAGTTGAAGATTCATGCAGCAGCGCGTCAGTCAAGACAAGTGAATCAGGCAACACGTCGTACACATCAACCCGCCATCGAGCGGGTTTTTTGTTGTCTGCCGTTCTTCTTCTGCATTCCTCCGCGTCGAACCGTCGCTCCCCGAGACGCCGCCCCGCCAGACCCCCATGGCATAATCCCTCGCTCAGCATCGTCCAACCATCGAACGCGGCATGCATCATTTGCGTCGGGCCATCGTCAGGAAGATCGGCGGAATCGCGGCACTTTGCGCGATCCTGCTGCTCTCGCTTGTGCCCGTCACGTCGCAGGCGCTCGAACACGCGCGCATCGATGCATTGCTCGCTTCAGTCTGCGCTTCCGTTGCACCCACCGCGCTGTCAGACCAGCAGCCTCCCGCGCATCGCACTAAACACGACAGTCTCGCGCACCTGCGAGCCTGCGCCTATTGCGACTTCATCGCGCACGCGCCCACTCCGCCCGCAACGCCATCCAGCCCCAACATTCTGCAAGCCACGCGCGAGCCGTTCGTGACCCAAGCTCCCGCCGACGCACCATTCAGCGCACGACTGCGCGCCGCACAACCCCGCGCCCCGCCCGCCGCTTTCTGACGTCTGACGCGCGCGCCTGAAACCACCACGCCGCGCCTCCATTTCAACACCCTTCCGCGACGCACCCCGTCCGGAACCTTCAAGGACACGTCATGAAGTCATCATCGCTTGTGCGCGGCGCGCTCGCGCTCGCCTGCGCCCTGGCCGCGCAACTCACGCTCGCCCACGCCTTGCCCAAATTGCAGCAGCCCGGCCCCGGCGCGACGGTCAGCGCGCCGCACGAGGTCGCCATCGACTTCGGCGAAGCGCTCGAACCGACCTTCAGCAAGCTCATCGTCACGAATGCGCAAGGCACCCAGGTCAACACCGAAAAGTCCGTGGTCGCCGACAACGACAAGAAGCACATGAGCGTCGCGCTTCCTGCGCTGCAACCGGGCGTCTACAAGGTGCAATGGACCGCGCTTGCCGCGGACGGACATCGCACGCAAGGCCACTACAACTTCACCGTCAAGTGAGCATCATGAAAAAAATCGTTTTCTTCACAGGCGCGCTCGCGTGCGCGTCCCTCGCTCAGGCGGCCACGCTCGAAGCGCATGACTGCTGGATTCGCGCGATGCCGCCCACGCTGCCGTCGTCGGGGTATTTCAGCCTCGCAAACAACGGCGACACGCCCGTCACGCTCACCGACGCGCAAACCCCTGCCTTCGGCATGGCGATGATGCACAAGTCCGAAATGAAGAGCGGCACGGCCACGATGTCGCCCGTCGATTCCGTCGATGTCCCCGCCCACGGCAAGCTCGACTTCGCGCCGAAGGGCTATCACCTGATGCTCGAGGAACCGGCAAAGCCGCTCAAGGTGGGCTCCACGATTCCGCTGACGCTGACGTTCGCGGACAAGTCCACGCTGAACATGAACTGCTCGGTCAAGCCGGCGGGAGCGACCGGTCACTGACCAGCGGCCGCCTGACCCAGAAAAAACGCGCCGGATTCGGAAAGAACCCGGCGCGTTTGCTTTACGACGCAGCGTCTGAAAACAGCACAGCCTAAGGCTTGCTGAACATGTCCATGATCTGCTTGCGCTCGTCGGTGGTGACTTGCGGCGGCGGCGGCGCCTGCATGCCCGCCGGACCGACACCGCCCATGGTGGTCGCATCGCCCGCCATCGGATTGGTGTTGTCGAGCCCGACGCTCGCGACGAAGCCCATGCCCGGCGTCCGATCGGCATAGAACAACTCGCCGTCGACCGTCGTGACGCCGTCGGGCTGGGTCATCTCCTGCTGCGGAATGCCGCGCAGCGCGCGCCCCATGTACTCGACCCAGATCGGCAACGCCAGCTGTGCGCCGAACTCGCGGCTGCCGAGCGTCTTCGGCTGGTCATAGCCCATCCAGGCCACGGCAACCAGCTGCTTCTGATAGCCCGCGAACCAGCCATCCTTTGCATCGTTGGTCGTGCCGGTCTTGCCTTGCAGGTCGTTGCGCTTCAGCACGTTGGTGCCCGCGCCCGTGCCCTGCGTCGCCACCGTGTGCAGCAGGCTGTTCATGATGTAGGCGTTGCGCGGCTCCAGCGTCTGCGGCGCATTGCTGCCCGCCGTCAACGGATTGGCGCGCGAGATGACGGCGCCACGCGCGTCATCGACTTCGCCGATCAGATACGGATTGATGCGATAGCCGCCGTTCGCGAACACCGAATACGCGCCGGACAGCTGCAGCGGCGTGACAAGACCCGCGCCGAGCGCGAGCGGCAGGTACGGCGGCGTCTTGTCCTTGTCGAAGCCGAAGTTCTTCGTGACGAAGTCCTGCGCGTAGTTCGTGCCGATATACGACAGGATCCGGATAGACACCAGATTCTTCGACTTCTGCAAGCCGGTGCGCATGGACATCGGGCCATCGGGCTGGTCGTCGTCCTTCGGCTCCCACGGATCGCCGCCGTTGGTCGCCGGGAAGTACAGCGGCGCGTCGTTGATGATGGTCGCCGGCCCGAGCCCCTTGTCGAGCGCCGCCGAGTAGATGAACGGCTTGAAGCTCGAACCCGGCTGGCGCCAGGCCTGCGTCACGTGGTTGAACTTGTTCTTGTTGAAGTCGAAGCCGCCGACCAGCGCGCGGATCGCGCCGTCCTGCGGCACCATCGACACCAGCGCGCCTTCGACCTGCGGCAGCTGCGTGATCTGCCAGCCGCCCTTCTCCTTGTCGTCGCGCGTGAGGCGCACGATCGAACCCGGCTTGATGGCCAGCGCCTTCGACGCATTGCTGCGCAGCGCGGCCGCGACGAAGCGCAGGGCATCGCCGGACAGCGTCGCGGTATCGCCGCCGACGAACTGCGCCGTCACCTGCTTCGGGCTCGCCGACGTCACCACGGCGGCCACGAGTTCGCCGTTGTCCGGGTGATCGACGAGCGCGTCCTCGATGGCCTCGGCGCGATCGTCCGCGTTCGACGGCAGGTTGATGTTGCCTTCCGGACCGCGATAGCCGTGGCGACGCTCATAGTCCATCACGCCCTTGCGCACGGCCTTGTAGGCGGCGTCCTGATCCGCGGAATCGATGGTCGTGACCACCGTCAGGCCGCGCGTGTAGGTTTCTTCCTTGTACTGCGCGTACATCATCTGCCGCACCATTTCCGCGACGTATTCGGCATGCACGCCGTACTCGGTGCCGGCGGACTTCGTGTGGATTTCTTCCGCAGCGGCCTGGTCGTACTGCTCGCGCGTGATGAAGTTCAGGTCCAGCATGCGCTTCAGGATGTACTGCTGGCGCACCTTCGCGCGCTTCGGATTCACCACCGGGTTATACGCGGAAGGCGCCTTTGGCAGGCCCGCGAGCATCGCGGCCTCGGCGAGCGAGATGTCCTTCAGGTCCTTGCCGAAGTACACGCGCGCCGCAGCCGAAAAGCCATACGCGCGCTCGCCCAGATAAATCTGATTCATGTACAGCTCGAGAATCTGATCCTTGCTCAAGGCGCGCTCGATCTTGTACGCGAGCAGCATCTCGTAGACCTTGCGGGTGTAGGTCTTCTCGCTGGAGAGGAAGAAGTTGCGCGCCACCTGCATCGTGATCGTGCTGGCGCCCTGCGACGCGCCGCCGTGCATCAGGTCGGCGACACCCGCCCGCAGGATGCCGACGAAATCCACCCCGCCGTGATCGTAGAAGCGGTAGTCCTCGATCGCGAGCACGGCCTTCTTCATCTGGTCGGGGATATCCTGGAAGCGCACGAGGCTGCGGCGTTCCTCGCCGAATTCGCCGATCAGCACGTGGTCCGCCGTGTAGACGCGCAGCGGCACCTTCGGCCGATAGTCGATCAGCGCATTCAGCGACGGCAGGTTCGGCTCCATTACGACGAGCGCATAGCCGACGATGAGTCCGCCCACCACGGCGCCCAGCGCCACGAGGCCGGCGCACCAGAGCGCGATGCGCCCGAGCACGGAGCGGCCGCCACGGCCGCCTCCGCCGTTCCTGCCGTTGCGATCATTGCGGCCGTTGCCGCCGCCTCGGCGGCCGCCGCCATCACCGCCGCCGCGGCCATTGCGGCTGCCGGCGTCGGAGTCGTTGCGTGCCTGGTTACGTGATTCGTTCCAGCTGGGTTCGCGATCGTGTCGCGTGGAATTCGATGAGTCGGGTCGTTTGATGATTGGCATGACTGGGTTCGTTCGGCGTGCGCCGGTGGCGCGCGCTGCGCCGCTGCACTGCTGTGCGGGCGCGACTGCAAAGACGGGCGAGCGAATGAGCGGGCCGGTGTCGACCGAGGGTAACAGCGCATTTTAAAGAATTCGCGCGCGTCACCCCAAAACCGCACGGGTTTTTTTGTAAGTGAGTGCGCGGATGGATGCGCACGGCGCCCGTAACCGCACTTGTGTTGGGTTACCCACAGAGGTTGAGCACAGAGTTGTGGACAACTGTATGAGAATATAGGCAAGTGTTTGAACGCACGGCAGTTTCGGTGCGTGCTCAAAGCGTGATCAGCGAGCGGCGGCACACCGCTCCCCCAAACCCACGCCCGCGCGCAAACCGATATGATGGATGCATGGATTGCAGGTTCCCGGTCGGTCATGCGCGAACCCTGCGGTAAAGATGTCGTGCCGTTTGATGAACCGAAGTTGCGATTCGTCCCGCCACTCGTCCGGTTACGATCGCCTTACTGTTTGCGAGCCGCCCATGTCGACCAAACCCAGCGAACGCATCGTTGTCTTTGTCACTCCCGCGCAGAAGCTGGCCATCAGCAAGACAGCGGATACGCTCGGCATCAGCGTGAGCGAACTCATGCGCCGCGCCGTGCTGAACTTCAACGCCACCAGCGAGCAGATCAAGGCGGCCGGCATCGTCGACCGCCTGCGCGCCCCGAAGGCGCCCGATCCGCTCGATGTCGCGCTGAAGAGCGTCGCCGCCAAGGCCGCCGCCCGCGAGGCGCGTGAAGCGGCGGCAAGCGCCACCAAGCGCGCTGCCCTGACGCCCCGGATTCGGCCGGAACTGCCTGGCGCCGGCGCCACGACCCCGCACACGGCCGACTCCCTCAACGAAGACAACTCGATCGGTACAGGCGAAGACGCCTCGCTCACCGATGGCTCGCGCTCCGGTCATTGAGGCCGTCTCGCCTCCGTACCAGCCTTGACGCGTCCTTCGTTACACTCCCTAACGTCAGGTTAAGGTCGGATTAAGCCCGGGCGTGCTCTAATGGGCGGATCAACCCGACGCATTCGCACGGTCGCGCAAGCCCTCGCCGGAAGTTTTTCTCGAGCCACGCTTGCAATCCCGCACCTTGCCCTTCACCTACGCGCCGCGCACGCTTGCTGAACGTGCACAGGGGCACGCGGCACAAGGCGAGCCGCAGTCTTCATCCAGGAGAAATACATGTCGCTTTTCGATTCGATCACCCGCACGGTCAAGGGTCTCTTGAACGACGCCGCCGACACCATGCAGGACCCGTCGCGTGACGCGCGCCAGATCGTGCGCGAGCTCGACGACAGCATTGCGAAGGCGGAGAACTCGCTCATCGAGATCGAGGCGCAGGTCGCGACGCAGCAAAGCAAGCGCGACGCCGCCGCCGACAAGGCGAAGAAGTACGAGGACGGCGCCCGCCGCGCGCTGCAATCCGGCGACGAAGGCCTGGCGCGTGAAGCGCTCGCGGCGCAAGCCAACGCCGAAACCGAGCGCGACGCACTCGCCGGTGAACTGCAGACGCTGGAACCGTCGGTCGAGCATCTGAAGACGCAGATCGCCGACATGCGTCAACGCCGCAACGACCTCAACGCGCGTTCGAACATCCTCCAGGCCAAGCAGCAGATCGCGCAGGCGAAGGACACCGCGGCCACGGCGCTGGGCGGGATCGGCGGAAAGAATCTTTCCGAGGACTTTCAGAAGCTCGAAGACAAGATCCAGCTGGCCAACGCGCGCTCCGACGCCCGCCTGAATTCCGCCGACCAGAAATCCGGCAAGGCGCTCGACGACAAGCTTGCCGCGCTCAATCGCGGGCCGTCGGTGGAAGACCGCCTCGAAGCGCTGAAGAAGCAGGTCAATCCGCCGGCGCAGTAATTGCGATGGCTGCATGTGCAGTTGAATCATCTGGCGCGCCGTGGACTCACCGGTTCGCGACGCGCCGGAGCGTGATGCGCTATCTTGAGCAGGACTCTGAGCAGGACATGTTTGCAGCTTCGAAAGGAGACGGACGTTAATCGCGTCCGGCCCGCCTCATGAAAAAGTTTTTGACGGCCTTCGCCTTGTCGCTGTCGCTCGCTTCGCCGCTCGCCTTCGCCCTACCGACGGTGCAGCAGGTCGAGCAATCGATGACCCAAGGCAACTGGCAGAAAGCCGACTCGCAGTTGAGCGAAGTGCTCGACGCCCATCCGAAGAATGCCCATGCGCATTACCTGTACGCGCAGGTGCTGGATCGCGAAGGACGCTACAGCGATGCGCTGTCGCATCTGCAGCAGGCCAAGGCCATCGATCCTTCGCTGAGCTTCACCGACCCGTCGCGCTTCGCCGCCACCCAGGCGCGCATTCAAGCCGATTCGACCCGCGCGACCATCTCGCCGCGCTCGGACAACGGCGCGAACACCACGGCGGTGCGCAATCCGTTCAACCAGGATCAGGCCGCCGCTGCCGCGCCGCAGAAGCACGGTATCGGCATGGGTGCGTGGATCGGCTTCGCGGTGCTGATCGCGGCCATCGCGCTGGTGCTGCGCTGGGGCTTGCGGCGCGCGCGGGCACGCGACGACGGCCAGGCCGAAACCGACCGCCGCGGGCAACTGAAGCGCGCCACCGACCTCCTCAACGAAGTGCGCTCGCTCAAGCTCGACGTGCGGCTCTCGACCGCGCCGGGACATGAGGCGCTGCTGAAGGACGTCGAGGGCGCGGAAGCGCAGTTGCGCGACACCGTCGAGTCCCTGACGAACGCGAAGAATCCGGTGCCGCCGTACGCCATCGAGGATCTGGAGAATCAGGTCGCGAGCCTCAAGGCCCGCGCCGAAGGCCGCCCGGACCCGGCCGCCGCTGCGCAGGCTGGCGCCCCGAACGCGTCGCCGTATGCGCAGGAAGCCGAGCGCTTCGGCCGCGGCCAGCAGCCGCCTTATCCGCAACAGCAAGGACCCTATCCCCCGCAGCAGGGACAACCGCCCGTCATCATCCAGCAAGGCGGCGGCGGGTTCGGCGGCGGCATGGGCGGGTTGTTGACCGGCGTGCTGCTCGGCGAGGCGCTGTCGCACGGACGCGATCGCGTGATCGAGCGCGATGTGCCGGTCGATCGTCCGGCGCAGAACGACAACGGCGGTCTCGACTTCGGCAACAACGGCGGCGGTGGCGGCCTCGACTTCGGCAATGGCTCCAACGACTGGAGCGACGGCGGCGGCGGCGGCATGGATCTCGGCAACAACGACGACGGCTGGCGCGACACCTGATCCGCCTCGTATCCGCCTCATCTGCATAAGCCAGGGCCCCGCACGCGGGGCCTTGTTTTTTGGCGCGAGTAACACGCGCGCTCAGCCGCCTCCGCCGAGAAAGCGGAGCAGGCCCCACAGGAACTTGAAGAAGCCGACGACGAACGCCCAGATCCGTTCGAGCTGATCCCAGTTCGCGAGATAGAGCAGCGTTCGCAGCATCATGCGGCGCGCGCGGCGCGGCAGAGAAACCGCGCGCGGTCAGGCAAGGTTGAAGCGGCCATCGGCGAAATCGGAGAAAAAAAGAAGGCGGCTCGCGCCGCCTTCGATGCCATCGCAAAGATCGCATGATACCGCCCCGCCGATCAGCGACTCACCTGCCGTCTTACTGATCCGTCGGCTTCGACTCGTCCTGCGGCGGGATCTCATCCGTCAGCGCTTCTTCCAGGCGCTTGAAGATGCGTCGCGTCGCGCCGCGCGGCTGAAGCGCGAACAGCAGCAGCGAGCGGCCCGTCACCTGGTAGACATCGTCGGAACCGAACACCGGCAGCTCCTCGCGGACCGGCGCGTTGGTGTCGATCAGACAGATCCACTCGTCCGGTCCCGGAACGTCCGGCAGCGTGAAGTCGACGACATCGTGGTACGAATTCACGATCAGCAGCAAGGTCGCATCCGACGCCGGCTTGCGAATGCCCGTCGCCTGCGCGCGCCCGTCCATCACAACGCCGAAGCAGCGCATGTTCGGATCGTCCCATTGCTCCTGCGTCAGCTCGTCGCTGCTCGGACTGAGCCACCGGACATCCGCGACCTGCAGATCCTCGCGATATTCCCCGGTCAGGAAGCGTTGCCGGCGCAGCACCGGCAGCGTATGCCGCAAGGTCGTCAGCTTGCGCACGAACTCGGTGAGCGCGAGACCGTTTTCATCGATATCCCAGTTCACCCAGCTGATGTCGTCGTCCTGGCAATACGCATTGTTGTTGCCCTGCTGCGTGCGGCCGAACTCGTCGCCGGCCAGCAGCATCGGCGTCCCTTGAGAAAACAGCAGCGTCGCCAGCAGGTTGCGCTTCTGGCGCTCGCGCAGCGTGCGGATCTCTTCATCGTCGGTCGGGCCTTCGGCGCCGCAGTTCCACGACTTGTTATCCGAATGGCCGTCCTTGTTGTCTTCGCCGTTCGCCTCGTTGTGCTTGTCGTTGTAGGAGACGAGATCGTTCAGCGTGAAGCCGTCGTGCGCCGTGATGAAGTTCACGCTCGCCCACGGACGCCGGCCGCGCTTGTTGAACTTGTCACCGGACGCGGTCATGCGCGTCGCCAGCTCGGGCGCTTCGCCCTCGTCGCCCTTCCAGAAAGCGCGCACCGTGTCGCGATAGCGATCGTTCCACTCGGCCCAGCCCGGCGGAAAACCGCCGACCTGATAGCCGCCCGGGCCGCAATCCCACGGCTCGGCGATCAGCTTGACGCTGGACAGAATCGGATCCTGACGGCAGCTGTCGAGGAACCCGCCGCCTTCGTCGAAGCCATAGGGCTCGCGGCCGAGAATCGTCGCGAGGTCGAAGCGGAAGCCGTCGACGTTCATCTCCGTGACCCAGTAGCGCAGGCTGTCGGTGACCATCTGCAGCACGCGCGGATGCGACAGGTTCAGCGTGTTGCCGGTGCCGGTATCGTTGATGTAATAGCGCGACTCTTCCGGCATCAGCCGGTAGTACGACGCGTTGTCGATGCCGCGGAACGACAGCGTCGGGCCGCGCTCGTTGCCTTCCGCCGTGTGGTTGTAGACCACGTCGAGAATCACTTCGAGACCGGCTTCGTGCAGACGGTCCACCATCTCCTTGAATTCGGCGACGACGCCCGCGCCGCGCGCGAAGTAACGCGGGTCCGCCGCGAAGAAGCCGATCGTGTTGTAGCCCCAGTAGTTCGTCAGGCCCTTGTCGGTGAGATGGCTGTCGTTGACGAACGCGTGAATCGGCAGCAGTTCGACCGATGTCACGCCAAGGCTCTTGATGTACTCCACCACTTCCTTCTGGCCGAGGCCCTCGAAGGTGCCGCGCAGGTGCTCGGGCACCGCCGGATGGCGCTTCGTGAAGCCGCGCACGTGGGTCTCATAGAAGATCGTGTGTTCCCAGGGCACGCGCACGCGGGTGGCGTGCGTCCAGGAGAAGCTCTGGTCGACGACCTGGCACTTCGGCATGAAGGGCGCGCTGTCGCGTTCGTCGAAGGTGAGATCGTCGCCTTCGGCGAGCAGCGTATAGCCGAACACGGCCGGGTCCCATTTCAGCTCGCCGACATGCGCCTTCGCGTACGGGTCGAGCAGCAGCTTGTTCGGGTTGAAGCGATGGCCGGCTTCCGGCTCGTAAGGACCATGCACACGATAGCCGTAGACGGCGCCGGGCTTGAGGTCGGGGATATAGACGTGCCAGACTTCGTCGGTGTATTCGGGCAGTTCGATGCGCTGCAGTTCCTGTTCGCCTTTCTCGTCGAACAGGCACAGGTCGACCCGGGTGGCGTTCGCGGAAAACAGCGCGAAGTTGACGCCGTTACCGTCCCAGGTGGCGCCGAGCGGAAATGGGGAGCCTTCGGCAATGCGGAATTCGTTCGGCATGAGATGATCGGATTCGAGTAATGACGCGCGCGGCGTCGGGATCGTACGGTGTGTGCTGCGTGCATTGCGGACGTGTAAGGCGGATCGAAAACAGCATTTTGCGTGCCCATGGAAGGGCACGGCGCGCGGCTTGCTGGCGCTCCCTTGGACGTGGATGCGCCGCGTGCTCGTGTGCGCTGCGGTCCGCCCGACGCGTACAGCGTGTAAAACGTGCCTGTCCATGACACCGTTGCGCATCTGCCCGACGCTTCACCGCATTCAAGTCCCAAGGAGAACCTGCCTTGTCCATGCGCCCCGGTTCCACTCCGACGAATCCCCAGGCCGGCGGCACGGCCGAAGCCAGCCGCGCCGCCGGGCGCGCGCTGCGCGACGCGGTGCCGTTCGAGCAGCACGCCGCATGGCAGCCAGACCCTGCCCGGCCCGATCCGGTCGAGCGCGTCCTCGCGGGCAACGCCGGCCGGCAGGAGCGGCTCATTCCGCTGCGCATGCAGCGCATGGCGGAGTCACCGTTCGCATTCCTGCGCGGCTCCGCCACTGTGATGGCATGGGACCTGGCGAAATCGCCTTCGATCGGGCACAACGTCATCATCGACGGCGACGCCCATATCAATAATTTCGGCCTGTTCCGCACGCCGCGTCAGGACGTGGTGTTCGATCTGAACGACTTCGACGAGACGCTCGTCGGACCGTGGGAATGGGACCTGAAACGCCTGACTGCGAGCATCAATGTCGCGGCGCGCGAGAACGGCGTGGACGCGGCCGGACGCGAGCGCGCGGTGCGGTCAGCGTGCGCGGGCTATCGCACGACCATGGCGACGCTCTGGCAGGTGAATCCGTACGATCTCTGGCAGATGCGCAGCTACGCGAGCGCCCTGCACATGGATGCGCCGACCCGGCTCGACGCTCACGAGAAAGCCACCATCGAGAAGACCGTCGAGCGCGCGATGAAGCGCTCGCACGCGACCATGCTCGCGAAGGTCGCCGAGCCGGTGGGCAAGGGCTATCGCTTCAAGGTCGATCCGCCGATCCTCACGCAACTCGACGCCGCCGAGAAAAATCATGTGATCGATGGCCTGAAGGCCTATCTGCAGACCATCGCCGGCGAGTGGCGCATGATGCTCGAACGCTATGATGTGGCGGATGTCGCGCACCGGGTGGTCGGCGTGGGCAGCGTCGGCACGCGCGCCTACCTGGTGCTGATGCTCGGCCGCGCGCTCGGCGATCCGCTGTTCGTGCAGGTGAAGGAAGGCATCGTGCCGGCCGCAGCGCCGTTCGTGCCGCCGCTGGACGAGCCGTACCAGCATCAGGGACGGCGCGTCGTGCACGGTCAGCGGCTGATGCAGAGCTCGTCGGACGCCCTGCTCGGCTGGACCACGATCTCCGGCCGCGACTTCTACGTACGCCAGATGAAGCAGATTCGCGGCTCGATTCCGGTGGACTGGCTGCACGGCGCCACCTTCAATTTCTACGCCTGGTGCCTCGGCATGCTGCTCGCGCGCGCCCACGCCCGCACGGGCGATGCTGCGCTCATTGCCGGCTATTGCGGCAGTTCGGACCGGCTCGATGCCGCCTATGCGACCTGGGCCGAGCGCTATGGCGCGCAGACCGTGGCCGATCACGCCGCGTTCTGCGCGGCGATCAGCCAGGGACGCGTGCCGGCGAAGTAACGCCTGGGCAGCAGGATGAGATGTGCGGTGCGCGGGCGGCTCCCAGTCGAATTGACTATCATGGACGCTGTCCACGCCGCAATGCCCGACGCGGCGCGGCTCGCCGGCGTTTCAATGGCATAGCCCTTGCTGCCGCCTTACCCCGATTCATCGTTTCGAACTTCAACTGGAGGAAGCCGCGCATGAGCATGATCGAAGAATTCAAGAACTTCGCCCTGAAGGGCAACGTCATGGACCTCGCGGTCGGCGTCATCATCGGCGGCGCATTTTCGACGATCGTCAACTCCGTTGTGAAAGACCTGATCATGCCGGTGGTCGGCCTCGCCACCGGCGGCCTCGACTTTTCCAATCTCTTCATCAAACTCGGGCCCATACCCCCAACCTTCAAGGGCAACCCGGATTCGTACAAGGATCTGCAGACCGCGGGCGTGGCCGTGTTCGGCTACGGCTCGTTCATCACGGTGCTGATCAACTTCATCATCCTCGCGTTCATCATCTTTCTGATGGTCAAGTTCATCAACAACCTGCGCAAGCCCACCGAAGCCGCCCCGCCGCCGTCCACGCCGGAAGATGTGCTGCTGCTGCGCGAAATCCGCGACGAACTGAAGAACGCGCCGCGCGTCTAGCCCGCCTGTGGATTGAGATTTTCAGGAACCCGCGCGGCGTGCGCGGGTCTCCAACCACAGCAGCCCACTTCCGTGGGTGTCCATTAGTGCGCCCCGCCGCTTTTTTCTTTACGAAAGCTGTTCTTGCGGGCAGGAGCGGGACTATTATTGGGATTAGATGCTCAGAGGGATGCCCAGATGGATGCCAAGCGGGCCGCCAATCGGTCAACGGCATGAATCGTGCGCCAGGATCGTGCAATCAGGCAGGAGGCCGTGCAAATCGCCGGTCGTGATCCTTGGCCCGAATCACCGTGACCTATTCACATCGATGCGCTATAAAAGATCGACGTGCGGCGCGCAAGACGGGAGTGGCCGCATGAGGACGCTGCGTTTCTTGCAATTCTTTTTCAGGCGAGTTTTTATGTCCTTCCCGAAAAAGCGTAGACGCGTGAAAGCCGACGGCGACGAGTCGTTTCTCGCCGTGCTCCGGCATTTCAGGCCTTTCGGTCAGCTAGACACCAAGATCGCGCGCGCTCGCGCGCAGGACGAACCGGTGCTCTACGCCCATGCGTTGCCCGGACTCGATGTCCTCCTGTGCAGCGTGCGCGGCGCCCAGCCGCCCTATCCGGCCATCGATGAACTGCACCGGCGCTGTGTCGAATCCATCACCAATGCGCTCGAACAACCGCTCGACGGACTCGAGAACGGCGGCTACTGGTATGAAGCCAACGGCTTCGGCTTCCTGGTTTTCGCAAGCCGCGCCCGCACCCAGATCCTGAACGACTTCGGCGCGACCGTCTCGGCGCGCAGGCGGCGCGGCGCGCGCCGGCAGGATGCGGGCGACGCTGCATCGCGTCCGCTGCGCTGAGTTCTCTTCCGAATCTCCGGTAGCGTGAAGCAGCATGAATCGATCGGGCCTCCCTGCGAGGCCCGATGCGTTCAGGGCCTGGGTTCAGGCACGTCCCTCGCGCAAACCCCGACTATTCCCGCACGCCTGCATGTTCTCTAATGGAAGCCGCGCGCCGCCGCAGACAATGGCGCGCGCCTTGCTGCAACGACATTGCAAGCTTCTCGCGACGCCACCGGCCATTCGCGCCGCCCATCATCAAGAACGGAGAACACCATGTCGGAACACGTCTACAAGCAGATCGAACTCACCGGTTCCTCGCCCCAGTCCAGCGACGACGCCGTGCGCGTCGCGCTGTCCAAAGCCTCGAAGACGCTGCGCAACATTCACTGGTTCGAAGTCACGGAAACGCGCGGCCACGTGGAGGACGGCAAGGTCGCGCACTGGCAGGTGACGCTCAAGGTCGGCATCCGCCTCGAGGATTGACGCGTTCACACGCCGTATGCAAAAAGCCGCGCTTCGTTTCGCAACGAAGCGCGGCTTTTGTTTCGACGGCAGCCAGCCTCCTTACTTCGGCAGCGAACCGTCCACGCCTTCCACATACCAGTTGATGCGTTGCAGTTCCGGATCCGTCAGCGTCTTGCCGGCCGGCACCTTCTCCGCGCCCGACTGATCCTTGATCGGACCGCTGAACACATCCCACTTGCCGCCATGCATTTCGTCACGCTTCGCGGCGACGGCCTGCACCGCCTTCGCGGGAATCACGCCGGTATTCAGGTCTTCGAGGTCCACGGCCTTCTGCGGAATGCCGAGCCACACCGGATCGTTCTTCCACTTGCCGTCGATCACCTTCTGGATCACGTCGTTGTAATAGACGCCCCAGTGCGCGACCACCGAACCCAGATGCGCGTTCGGGCCGAACTTCTTCATGTTCGAATCCCAGCCGAAGGCATACACGTGTTTCTCGGCGGCCGTGTTGAGCGTCGCGTTCGAATCCGTGTTCTGCAACAGCACGTCGGCGCCTTGGCCGATCAACGTTTCAGCCGCCTGCTTTTCCTTGCCCGGATCGAACCAGCTGTTGATCCAGATGACCTTCGTGTGGATCTTCGGATTCACCGAGCGCGCGCCCAGCGTGTACGCATTGATGTTGCGGACCACTTCCGGAATCGGCACCGAGGCGACGAAGCCCAGCGTGTTGGTCTTCGTCACGTAACCGGCCGCGACGCCCGCGAGATACGCGCCCTGGTACATGCGCACGTCATAGGTGCCGAAGTTCTTCGCCTTCTTGAAGCCGGTGGCCGTCAGGAACGTGGTGTCGGGAAAGTCCTTCGCGACCTTCAGCGCGAAATCCTGGTAGCCGAAGCTCGTCGCGAAGATCACCTTGTTGCCCTTGTTGGCGAGATCGCGGAACACGCGTTCCGAGTCGGCCGATTCCGGCACGTTCTCCACGCGCGTGATCTTGATCTTGCTGCCGTACTTCGCTTCGGCTTCCTTGCTGCCCGCGTCGTGTGCGAAGGTCCAGCCGGCATCGCCCGGATTGCCGAGATAGACGAACGCGACGCCCGGCGCGTCGGCGGCCTGCGTGCTCATCGCGGCGACGCTGGCCGACAGCGCGACCGTCGCGGCGACGGCCTTGAGCCATGGTTTATTCATTGTGATTCTCCTGGTCGATGTTGTGTGTGAATCGGTTGTGCGTGTGACAGAGTGTGGTCGGCCAAAAAAACGGACGAAACCGCCGGGCGTGCCGTGACGGACCGCTAGCTCGCCGCGAAAAACGGCTTGCCCAGCGACGCCGGCGCATTGAGCTTGATCGTGTTCGGGTTGCGCGAGATCAGCACCAGCACGACGATCGTCGCGATGTACGGCAGCATTGCGAGAAACTGTGTAGGCACCGGCACGCCGATGGCCTGCGCGTAGAACTGCAGCGCCATCACCGCGCCGAACAGCAGCGCGCCGATCAGCAGGCGTCCCGGCCGCCAGGTCGCGAACACGACGAGCGCGAGCGCGATCCAGCCGCGACCCGAGGTCAGTTGCTCCTGCCAGACGTGCAGATAGACGATCGAGTAATAGCCGCCCGCGATGCCGGCCATCGCGCCGCCGAACAGCGTCGCGCCGTAGCGCACGCCGACGACCGGAAAGCCCACCGAATGCGCGACCGCCGGCGATTCGCCGACCGAGCGCAGCACGAGCCCCGCGCGCGTCTTGTAGAGGAACCAGCCGATCACCGCGAACATGACGAACGCGAGATAGCCGAGCGGCGTCAGCGAGAACACCGCCGGGCCGAGCACGGGAATCGACGAAAGGCCGGGAATCGGCATCACGTCGATGCTCGCGCGCACCGCCGCCGAGGTGTACGGCTTGCCGACATAGGCCGAGAAGCCAATGCCGAAGATCGTCAGCGAGAGGCCGGTGGCGACCTGGTTGGCGAGCATCGTGATGGTGAGAAAGCCGAACAGCAGGGCCATCGCGAGTCCGGCGAACACCGAGGCGACAATGCCGAGCCACGGGCTGCCGGTGATCGCGGTGACGGCGTAGCCGGTGACGGCGCCCATCAGCATCATGCCTTCCACACCGAGGTTGAGCACGCCCGACTTCTCGGCGACGAGTTCGCCCGCGCCGGCGTACATCAGCGGGATCGCGGCGATGACGGCGCTCGAGGCGAGGTTGCTGGCCTGATTGATATCCATGGTCTTCTGCTCTCGTTAAGCTTAAGCGGTGTGATGCGCCGAACGCCGCGTAATGCGGTAGTTCACAAAGAGATCGCAGCCGAGCAGGCAGAACAGCAGCAGGCCCTGGAACACGCCCGCGAGCGCCTGCGGCAGTTGCAGCGAGGTCTGCACGGCTTCGCCGCCGAGATAGAGCAGCGCCATCAGCAGACTCGCGAGCACGATGCCCACCGGATGCAGCCGGCCGACGAACACGACGATGATCGCCGTGAAGCCATAGCCGGGCGACCAGCCCGCCTGCAGCTGGCCGATCGGCCCGGCCACCTCGCCCATGCCGGCCAGGCCCGCGAGGCCGCCCGAGAGCAGCAGCGAGGTCCAGATGGTCTTCTTGTCGGAGAAGCCGGCATAGCGCGCGGCCAGCGGCGCGAGGCCGCCGACGTTCATCCGGAAGCCCGCGAAACTCTTGCGCATGAAGACCCACACGCAGGGAATCGCGATTGCCGTGAGAAACACCGACGCGTTGATGCGCGTGCCCTTGAGCCACGCCCAGTGCCAGTCGCCGTAGAGGCGCGGGAACAGCGCGTCGTCGCCGAACATGGCCGAGATCGGGAAGTTCATGCCGTCCGGGTCGCGCCACGGGCCGCTCACCAGATAGATCAGCAACTGGGCCGCGACGTAGGTGAGCATCAGGCTCGTCAGGATTTCGTTGGTGTTGAAACGGCTCTTGAGCAACGCCGGAATCGCCGCCCACAACATGCCGCCGATCACGCCGCCCGCCATCATCAGCGGCAGCGTCCACCAGCCTGAGGCATCGCCGGCATGGATCGCGATCCCGCCCGCGACGATGCCGCCCAGCAGCATCTGCCCTTCCGCGCCGATGTTCCACACGTTCGCGCGATAGCCGACCGCGAGACCCAGACCGATCAGGCACAGCGGCGAAGCCTTCAGCACGAGTTCCGACCAGCCGTTGACGCTCGACAGCGGTTCGATGAAGAACGCGTGCATCGCGCGCAGCGGATCCTGGCCGACGAGGCTGAAAATCAGAAAGCCGATGACGAGCGTCGCGACCGCGGCGACCACCGGCACGGCAAGCTGCATGGCGCGCGACGGCGTCGGGCGCGCTTCGAGTCGATAGGGAAAGATCATCGTTCGCTTACTTCGGGAGTGAATCGAGTTCGGCCGCCTGCGCGCGCTTGCCGTCGAACAGGCCGGCCATGAACAGGCCGATCTCTTCCGCGTTGGTTTCGCTGGTCGGGCGCACCGGCGAGAGCTTGCCGCCCGCGATCACCGCGAGCCGGTCGCAGATGTCGAAGAGTTCTTCCAGTTCCTCGGAGATCACGAGAATCGCGACGCCGCGCGCCGCGAGATCGAGCAGTTGCTGTCGGATGAAGCCCGCCGCGCCGACATCGACGCCCCAGGTGGGCTGCGCGACCACCAGCACTTTCGGCTCCTGGAGAATCTCGCGCCCGACGATGAACTTCTGCAGGTTGCCGCCTGACAGGCTCTGCGCGAGCGCGCCGCTGCCGCCGCAGCGCACGTCGAAGGATTTGATGCAGCGGTCCGCGAACGCCTGCACCGCGCCCGAGCGGATCCAGCCGCCGCGCACCATGTTCTCTCTGTGGGCCGTCAGCAGGCCGTTGTCCGCGAGCGACATCGCCGGGACCGCGCCGCGTCCGAGCCGCTCTTCCGGCACGAACGCGAAGCCCAGCCGCCGCCGTCCGCCCGCACTCAGGCGCGCGGCGGGCTTGCCGCAGATCGACACAGCATCGGCGGCGACGTGCTTGTCGCGGATCTCGCCCGAGAGCGCCGCCAGCAATTCGGCCTGGCCGTTGCCCGACACGCCCGCGATGCCGAAGATCTCGCCCGCGTGGACGGCGAACGAGACGTTGTCGAGCGAGGTGCCGAACGGATCCGGACTCGCCGCCGACAGGTTCTTCACCGCGAGCCGGATCTCGCCCGGCTGGTGCTCGCGCCGCGTGTAGTCCGGCAGCGAATGGCCGACCATCATCTGCGCGAGCGACGCCGGCGTCTCACGGCGCGGATCGGCATTGCCGGTCACGCGGCCGCCGCGCATCACCGTGGCGTTCTCGCAAAGCGACTGGATTTCGTCGAGCTTGTGGCTGATGTAGAGAATGCTGCAGCCCTCGGACGCGAGCCGGCGCAACACCTTGAACAGCTTCTGGACCGCCTGCGGCGTGAGCACCGAGGTGGGCTCGTCCATGATGAGCAGACGCGGATTCTGCAGCAGGCAGCGCACGATCTCCACGCGCTGCCGTTCGCCGACCGTCAGGCTGTGGACATGGCGCTGCGGATCGACATCGAGCCCGTAGTCTTTCGACACCTCGCGAATGCGCTTGCCGAGCGCCTTCATGTCGAACTTTTCGTCGAGCGCGAGCGCGATGTTCTCGCCCACCGTCAGCGTTTCGAACAGCGAGAAATGCTGGAACACCATGCCGATGCCGAGCTTGCGCGCCGCCGCCGGGCTGCCGATCTCGATGGCCTCGCCCTCCCAGCGGATCTCGCCTTCGTCGGGCCGCACGGCGCCGTAGATGATCTTCATCAGCGTGGACTTGCCCGCGCCGTTTTCGCCCAGCACGGCGTGGATTTCACCCGGCATGACGACCAGATTCACGCCGTCGTTCGCCTTGACCGACGGATACTGCTTGCTGATGCCTGACAACGCCAGGCGCGGTGGCGTTGTCGACGATTGGATGGCGTCGCCCATTGAGATCCAGAGATGCGCCCGGCCACCGAGCAGGCCAGGCTGGAAAAAGTTACCGCGAAACCGGCGCGCGACAAATGGACGTCACGCAAATCGGGCCGCGGGCAGAATGTACAGAATTCGGGTCTCCAAGTCGATTACTCAAAATAACGCGCCAAATCACGTACAGCCAGGCTTTGCGGGTAAGCCACACCTTGACGAAATTTTTGCTACATATTAAAAATGATATGGACAACCCCTGCTGATATCAGGCAGAACGTATAGTGGAGATAACATGAGTCAGCAACGCGAGGCGATCGATACTTACTTATTGCGCGTCTTGCACACTCTGCTGATGGAACGCAGCGTGACCCGCGCGGCCGTCAAGCTCAACCAGTCGCAACCGGCTATCAGTGCAGCGCTGCGTCGCCTGCGCGACATTACCGGCGACCCGCTGCTGGTACGCGGCAAGTCCGGCATGGTGCCCACCGAATACGGCCTGCGCCTCCTCGAACCCACCCAGAACGCCTTGCGCGAAATCGAGCGCATCAAGGTGCAGCAGCACAACTTCGACCCGTCGACGTCGGTCCGGTGTTATCGCATCGGCTGCCCCGATTATCTCAACGTGCTGTTCGTGCCGACGGTCGTCGAACGCTTTCGCCAGGCCGCGCCCGACGCCACGCTCGAATTTCATTCGCTCGGCCCGGCGTTCGACTACGAGCTCGCGCTGGAGGACGGCAAGCTCGATATCGTCGTCGGCAACTGGCCCGAACCGCCCGAGCAACTGCATCTGTCCAATCTGTTCGTCGACAAGATCGTCTGTCTCGTCAGCAATACGCATCCCTTCGCCAAGCGCGGCGGCCTGACGCTCGACCAGTACCTGAACGCCCCGCATCTCGCGCCGACGCCCTATTCGGTCGGCCAGCGCGGCGCGATCGACGTGCATCTGGCGCGCGAGCGGCTCAAGCGCCATGTGGTCGTGACGCTGCCGTACTTCAATCTCGCGCCATACGTGCTGATCAAGTCGGACCTCGTGTTCACGACGACGCGGCTCTTCGCGGATCATTACGCGCGCTTCCTGCCGCTGGCCGTCGTGCCCGCGCCGCTGGATTTTCCGCCGATGCAGTACTACCAGCTGTGGCACGAGCGCTGCCATTACTCCGATGAAGTCCGCTGGCTGCGCGGGCTCGTCGCGGAGGCGACGCGCTCGCTGATCGATCAGCCGTGATGCCGCACGGGGCGCCTTCGGGCGCCCCGCTGCTTTTTACGCCTGGTTTGCCAGCTCGCCCGCCAGACGGTTGTGCCGTTCGACGACCGCGCCGAGATCGAGCGTCGTCAGGCGGCCGTCCTTCACGACAACCTTGCCGTCGATCACGCTCGTCGATACCTGCGACGGCGCGCAGAACACCAGCGCCGCGACCGGATCGTGCAGCGCGCCCGCGAACGCCGTCTGCGCCAGATCGAACGACACGAAGTCCGCTGCCATGCCGGGCGCGAGTGCGCCGATGTCGTCGCGATTGAGCACTTTCGCGCCGCCGAGCGTGGCGATTTCGAGCGCCTCGCGCGCGGTCATCGCGTCGGGGCCGAAGCCCACGCGCTGCAAGAGCAAGGCCTGGCGCACTTCCGCGACCATCTGCGCGCCGTCGTTCGACGCAGAGCCGTCCACGCCGAGCCCCACCGGCACGCCGGCATCGCGCATGGCGCGAATCGGCGCGATGCCGGAAGCCAGCCGCATGTTCGAGCACGGACAATGCGCGACGCCGGTGCCGGTGCGCGCAAACAGTTCGATACCGGCGCGATCCAGCTGCACGCAGTGCGCGTGCCATACGTCATGGCCGACCCAGCCGAGATCCTCCGCGTATTCGGCGGGCGTCATGCCGAATTTCTCGCGGCTGTAGGCGACGTCGTTGACGTTTTCGGCCAGATGCGTGTGCAGCGAGACGCCGTGTTCGCGCGCGAGCAGCGCGGCGTCGCGCATCAGCTCGCGGCTCACGGAAAACGGCGAGCACGGCGCCACGACGACGCGCAGCATCGCGTAGCGGCCGGCGTCGTGATACGTCTCGATGAGGCGCTGCGTGTCCTTCAGGATCGCGTCTTCCTGCTCGACGACGGAATCGGGCGGCAGACCGCCGTCCTTCTGGCCGACGCTCATGCTGCCGCGCGCCGCGTGGAAGCGCATGCCGATCTCGCGCGCGGCCGCGATGCTGTCGTCGAGCCGGCTGCCGTTCGGGTAGATGTAAAGATGGTCGCTGGACGTCGTGCAGCCGGAGAGCAGCAGCTCGGCCATCGCAGTCTGGGTGGAAACGTGGATCATCTCCGGCGTGAGATGCGCCCAGATCTTGTAGAGGTTCGTGAGCCAGCCGAACAGCTCGGCATTCTGCGCGGCAGGAATCGCGCGCGTCAGGCTCTGGTACATGTGATGGTGCGTGTTGACGAGGCCTGGAATCACAAGCTGGCCGCGCATGTCGAGGATGTCGTCGGCGGTGGACGGCAGTTCGCTCGTCGGGCCGACTGCAACAATGCGGTTGCCTTCGATATACATGCCGCCGTCGGCGATTTCACGGCGCTGCGCGTCCATCGTGACGAGCATGTGGGCGTTTCTGACCAACAGGGTTCTGGCTTGCATCGATTGTTGCTCCTGAAAACGGTGATGGGGTCCGGTGAAGCCCCGGTTACCCAGCGCAGGACGCCGTCTTCGGGACGCGGCACAGTATCCAGATATCGTGCGCGCACTGCCACTGTCCGCAGCCAAAAATTCGGACGCAATCAGGCTCCCGTCATGGTCGTCCTCAGCCCGCCGATATATTCCTGATTTTTGGCGCGGTTAGCATCGCCGGGAGACCCCGGCAGATGCGCGCGAGGGCTGTTCGGACCGCGCTCATGCGTTGGGCATTATCTTTCCTATCGCGGGCGCACAGCGCGCGGCGACTTCCTACAATGCTGTACACGGCGCGCATCCGAAACGCCGACGGGTATGTAGCCACTGACGTGGAGCCTCGATCCGCCGCACACGCACCCCGCCCCGGGGACGCGGATTTTCGGATCAGCGCTCCGCCAGATCTCGCATAACTCAAGGAAACTGCGAATGGGCAAGCTCACTACCCACGTCCTCGACACCGCGCACGGCCGCCCGGGCGCGCATCTTCAGGTCGAACTGTTCGCGCTCGACGGCGACTCGCGCCGCGCGCTCAAGACCATCCACACCAACGACGACGGCCGCGCCGATGCGCCGCTGCTCGAAGGCGCCGAATTCCGCATCGGCGAATACGAACTCGTGTTCCATGCGGGCGATTACTTCGCGAAGCTGGGCGTGAAAGTGCCCGAACCACGTTTCGTCGACCGCGTGGTGCTGCGCTTCGGCATCGCGGACGCGGCGTCGCACTATCACGTGCCGCTGCTGGTTTCGCCGTGGGCGTACAGCACGTATCGCGGCAGCTGAGAACACGCTCAAGACAATGACTTCGCGCCCTGCCCCTGGTCCCCTCGCAGACGGCGCGCATAAAACAAATCGGTAGTGGAGGAGTACATGGAAGGCTTTGTCACCGACTGGCTCAATCTCGTATTGCGCTGTCTGCACGTCATCGTGGCGATCGCCTGGATCGGCGAATCGTTCTACTTCGTCGCCCTGGATAACAGCCTGAAACCGCCGACCGACCCGAACGCGCGCCGTCGCGGCGTGTTCGGCGACTTCTGGCACGTGCACGGCGGCGGGTTCTATCACATGCAGAAGTATTCCGTCGCGCCGCAGGACATGCCAGAGAACCTGCACTGGTCGTTCTGGCCGTCGTACACGACGTGGATGTCCGGCTTCGGCCTCTTCTTCGTGCTGTATCTGCTGTCGCCGTCGACGTATCTGATCGACAAGAGCGTGCTGGACATGAGCCCGGTGGTCGCGGTGTCGGCGGCGCTGGGCTTCCTGATGGCCGGCTGGATCGTGTACGACACGCTGTGCCGCCTGCTCGGCACCAACGACAAGCTGCTCGGCATCTGCGTAGGCGTGTATGTGCTGGTGGCGGCGTTCATCGCGTGCCACGTGTTCGCGGGCCGTGCCGCCTACCTGATCACCGGCGCGATGATTGCGACCATCATGTCGGCGAACGTGTTCTTCGTGATCATTCCGGGGCAGCGCAAGATGGTCGCCGCGATGCTCAAGGGCGAAACGCCGAATGCCATCTACGGCAAGCGCGGCAAGCAGCGCTCGGTGCACAACACGTATTTCACGCTGCCGGTGGTGTTCGCGATGCTGTCGAACCACTATGCGATGACCTACACGCACAAGTTCAACTGGCTGATTCTGGTGCTGATCATGCTGGCCGGCGCGCTGATCCGCCAGTTCTTCGTGATGCGTCATCGCGGCCAGGTGCTGTGGTACATGCCGGTCGCGGGACTGGTGCTGGTGCTGGGCGCGTTCGCGTGGACGATGCCCGCGCCGACGATGCCCGTCGCGCAGGCCGCCGGTGCGCCGACGATCAAGGTCGCGGATATCCAGCCGATCATTCAGCAGCGCTGCGCGACGTGTCATTCCGCGCATCCGACGATGATGGGCAGCGCGCCGGCGGGCGTGTTGCTGGATACGCCGGCGGAGATCAAGCAGAACGCGCAGCGCGTGAATCAGCAGGCGGTGACGCTGAAGGCGATGCCGCTGGGGAATGTCACGCAGATGACCGATGCCGAGCGGCAGAAGGTGGCGGCGTGGTTTGCGGGAGGGGCGGTGGAGTAAGGTGGTGCTTCTGGCTTGAAAAAGCCTGGTTCAAGTTTGAACGGAACCCCGGTTCGGTGGACTTCGGTCCAGGAAACCGGGGTTTTGTTTTGCAGCGCCGATTGCGGGGTATCGAATACGTTCGCGACCGCTTTACGAGAACAGATCCGTATTTTTAAGACTATTCGTGTATCAGCCTTCGATCCGGCGCGAGAGTATCGCTTGGATAGCGCGCTTGTGCGCTTATTCTGATACGGGTTAGTCAAAAATGGATTTTCCAGCGTCCGTGCAGTATGACCATACTGAGCCGTCGTACCACTGGGATGATAAGCATAAACCAGTGACATCTGACATTTCGAATTGCGTCCGCCCGGTGTCCCACAACGGGCGAAACCAATCTACGACGAATATCTGAACGCCGTCATTGGGTATCAGGATGAGATTGCGGGCGTTTCCCGGATTTACTCGCTCGGCGGGATCTTGCATTTAACGGAAAAATCACTGGAAACACCGCTGCTCGATCCACTCGACATTATCTTGATGGTCGGAGGGTTTTGGCGCGCAGGAATGCAAAGTTTTACTCGCTCGGGACTTCGGGGTATAGGGGCGGCTGTCGGCGAACATACCTTATCCGGATTGCGATCGCGCTATCTTGCGATGGCGCAGGTGCACCAATAAAGTTTGCGGCTCAACCGCTGACGCACATGAGAAACCCCCATCGATTCGTGCCCGTGCATATCCTGCGACTCACAATAATGTTTGGAAAGCGTGGCCCGGATCCGAGAAACATGAAAGGGTTATCCATGTATGAACAAGCCATCAAGATTAACGGGAAGGCGTATGTGCTCGAAGTGCTGGTACGCGAGAAAGACTATACTATTCTTCATTTTCTCTATAAGCAGATCAAATGAACCTGATGATCAAGGAAGAGCCGGCACCGCATGAACCTCCTTTGGTCAAAAGCTACTGGGATGTTAACGCCTGTTCATTGATGTGCGAGATTACTTATGGTGATGGCGAACCTACGACAGACACCGGGACGCTAAGTCAGGCGCTCGACTGCCAATTCAGTATCCATTCCCGTGGCTACGTTCTCACAGGCAGTTCGTTCTCAATGGCGCTCGATTCAAGAAAGCGAGTGATTGACTGGGATATTCTGGCGAATCCGGCGCAATGGATTGATTGCACCTTCCCGTATGTCGAGGCGCCACTGTCCGTACTCACCTTCTCGACGGATTTCGATTCAAACAATCGCGCGGGAGGAATTGAAGAGCCGAGGATCTACTACGAACGCACAAACGGCACGCTCTATCTGTCTTGGTTCACTGCGGCCTCCTGGTACGCAATCAATGAAAAGCTTGCGTTTGGAGCAACGGAAGACGGTTATCTGGCGCAGATCCGGCTAGACGGGTTTTACATCGACAGTCGTTGAATTCGACTTCGCATATCCGAAGGGAATCGAATTCCTGGATGAGTGAAGCATCTATCGGATGCTCCCTACTCCTGCTGACCGCTGGTTGAATCGGCCCTTTCCTCCGAGCCGATTCAACCAGGCAGACGATTTCATCGAGCCCGCCTCTCCGATACG
The DNA here is from genome assembly GCF_031451315.1 of Caballeronia sp. LZ032. NCBI lineage: Bacteria > Pseudomonadati > Pseudomonadota > Betaproteobacteria > Burkholderiales > Burkholderiaceae > Caballeronia > Caballeronia sp. LZ032. The sequence continues at coordinate 1,290,892 of NZ_JARUXP010000001.1, read as the reverse complement.
CAATCGAAACACCTCACCGCGCAAAATACCCCTTGACCGCCTGAATCACCGTATCGACATCTTCCCGCGACACATCCCGATGCGTCACGAACCGCGACGCATACAGCATCTGCATCAGAATGCCCCGCTCCTTCAGATACGCCTCCAGCGAAGCGCAATGCGTTTCAGGAATCTGCGCAAACACCATGTTCGTGGCTTGCGACAGCACCTTGATCGGTTCGATCTGCGCAAGCCCCGCGGCGAGACGCTCGGCGTTCTCGTGATCCCGCGCGAGCCCTTCGACATGATGGTCCAGCGCATGCAGACAAGCAGCCGCGAGCAGTCCCGCTTGCCGCATCCCGCCGCCCAGCACCTTGCGCCAGCGGCCCGCCACGTCCAGCAACGCACGCGGCCCCACCAGCACCGAGCCGACCGGCGCACCCAGCCCCTTCGAAAAACAGATCGACACGCTGTCGAACGGCGCGCAGATGTCCGCAATCGGCCTGCCCGACGCCACCGCCGCATTGAATGCGCGCGCGCCGTCCAGATGCGCCGACAGCCCGCGAGCGCGTGCAAGACGCGTCGCCTCGTCGACATACGACGCCGGCAGCACCTTCCCGCCGATGGTGTTTTCGAGCGCGAGCAGCTTCGTGCGCGCGAAGTGATTGTCGATAGGCTTGATGGCCGCCGCGATCTTCTCGAGCGGCAGCGAGCCGTCCGCTGCGTTCTCGATGGGCTGCGGCTGGATGCTGCCCAGCACCGCGGCGCCGCCGCCTTCGTACTTGTAGGTATGCGCCGCCTGCCCGACGATGTACTCGTCGCCGCGCGCGCAATGCGCCATCAGTGCCGCGAGATTGCTTTGCGTGCCGCTCGGAAAGAACAGTCCGGCTTCCTTGCCGGTGCGTTCGGCGAGCGTCGCCTGGAGCTTGAGGACGGTGGGATCGTCGCCCCAGACGTCGTCGCCGACTTCGGCCGCCGACATCGCGGCGAGCATGGCCTGACTGGGACGGGTAACGGTATCGCTGCGCAGATCGATCATCGTGTGTGGGTCGTCGGGGAAATGAGCCGCCTATCTTAACGCCCCAAAACAAAAAGGACCGGCTCGACTGCAACCGGTCCTTCCCTGTCCGCCCGACGATGCGTCTCAGCGCATGGCTTCTTCAGTCAGCCACAACGACTCTCTCAGGTCCTGCTCGTTGAGGTTATGCCCTTCGCCGCCGCCACGATCGACGACGATGTAATCGCTCACCTTGTCCAGCGCGAGCAACGGATGATGCCATACGCCCTTCGCGTAGTTGACGCCCTGCCAGCCGCGCGTGACGAAAGCGCGAATCTTCGTTTCGTCGAGATCGCCCGCGGGCGCGACGACCACCAGAGTCGGCCGGTCATCCAGCGGAATGAACGCCTGGCTGCCGAACGGATGCCGTTCCAGCATCGTGCATTCGAACGGCAGCGCGCGCGGCTGCCCGCGAAAGAGATTGACGATCGCGTGACCGCCGCCGTCCGTCACATCGACACGGCACAGATCGTGGAAACGGATCGTCGTACCCAGGTTGATCGGGATCTGCTTCGCGCCATCGAGCTCGATGACATCGCCGAACGGCTCGAATGCAGCGCGCGTCAACGGTTCGATGACGAGTTTCTTCATGATGCCAGGGTTCCGAAAAGACGCAGGCGCGACACGCCGCCATCAGGGAAGATGTTGAAGCGCACGTGCGTCACCGGACCGAGCGCCTCGAGCTCGGATTCGAAGAAATGCTGCTTGTCCATCTGCAGCTTCTGTTCGCCGAGCAGGACCGGCCAGAACATCGCCTGCGTGACGAGCGAGCTGTCCGTGCCGCCCTTCACATACGCCGCCTGGAGCGAGCAGCGGTCGGGATAGTTGCCCTTGAAGTGCGCGGTATCCACTTCCACCTTCTTGATGACGCCCGGTTGCGCCAGCGCGACGATGCACCAGTCGTTGCCCGGTTCGCGTCGGCGGCGCGTTTCCCAGCCGTCGCCCATGTTGACGCCGCGGCCCGGCATCAGCAGCGTCGACGCCAAGCCAAAGTGCTGGTTGTTGGTGCCGACCAGATAGGCGCCGTTTTCCATCGCGCCGAGATCGACCAGCGTATTGCGGTCCGCACGGCTCCAGTCGAGCTGCGGCTGGCCATAGACGCGCAGCCGCGCAATGCCGCCGTCCGGATAGATGTTCACGCGCAAATGCGTGAACGGCTGCTCCGTCTTCACGTCCAGATAGTGATGGTTGTTGCCCTGCAAGGTCGTGGACGGCACGATCTCGGTCCACTGCGTCGACTGGTTCGGCGCGCCTTCGATCACATGCGCACCCTCGATCGACGCCGCCGGCGGGAAGTTGCCGGTGAAGTGGCTCGTATCGAGATCGATGCCCTTGATGACGCCCGGCCGCGCCAGCTTGACGATGCACCAGTCATAGCCGGTCGAACGCTTGCGGCGGGTTTCCCAGCCGTCCATCCACTTGCCGTGATCGTCGAACTTGCCGGGAATGAACACGGCCGGCTCGGGATTCAGCATGCGCTCCTTCGGCGCGAAGAAATCGTCGCTCGCCTCGAGTGCCTGCGCGCCCAGACGCGGATCCGCCAGGTTCACATGGCGGCGCGTGAATTCGGGTGCGTTGGGATCGAGTGTCGGAATAGCCATTTATCAAGTCCTTATCGTGGAGCGTGGCGGTGAAGGCGGATCAAGCCTGGATCAGGTCGTTCAGCCTGAAACGGGCGATCCGGTAGATCTGGTCGAGGCTCGTGCGCAGCTCTTCGGCGCGATCGTGATGCACGCGCTGCTCGAAGTTCGCGATGATGCCGTGCCGGTCATAGCCGCGCACCGCGAGGATGAACGGAAAGCCGAACTTCTCGCGATAGCGCGTATTGAGTGATTGCAGCCGGTCGAATTCTTCCTGCGTGCACAGGTCGAGGCCCGCGCCGCTTTGCTCGCGCGTCGACTCGGCGGTCAGTTCGCCGCGCACCGCCGCCTTGCCCGCGAGTTCCGGGTGGGCGTTGATCAGCGCGAGCTGCTTCTCTTCGCCCGCCGTCTCGACGATGCGCGACATCGCCGCATGCAGCGTGTCGATGTCCTTGAAGGGACGCTGCCGCGCCGCCGCTTCCGGCACCCACGGCGAATGTTCGAAGATGCCGGCGAGCACCGTCACGAAGGTGTCGGCGGGCATGGAATTGAGTTGGTCGAGTGAGTAGTGCATCGCCTTCATGCCGCCGTCCCGTTGCTGGATTGATCGAAAGGATGGTGCTCGCGCCAGTGCCGCGCGATGTCCACGCGCCGCGTGACCCACACGCGGTCGTGCTGCTCGATGTGATCGAGGAATTTCTGCAGGCCGCGGAAGCGGCCCGGACGGCCCAGCAAACGGCAATGCATGCCGATCGAGAGCATCTTCGGCGCTTCGTCGCCCTCGGCGTACAGCACGTCGAACGCGTCCTTCAGATAGGTGAAGAAGTGATCGCCGGTATTGAAGCCTTGCGGCGTCGCGAAGCGCATGTCATTGGTGTCGAGCGTGTACGGCAGGATCAGATGCGGTTTCTTCTCGCCGCCTGTCACCTCCACTTCGGTCCAGAACGGCAGGTCGTCGCCGTAGTTGTCCGAGTCATAGAGGAAGCCGCCGTACTCCGCCACCAGCCGGTGCGTGTTGGGACTGTCGCGGCCGGTGTACCAGCCGAGCGGCCGCACGCCGGTCACGCGTTCGATCGCTTCCATGCCGAGGCGCATGTGTTCCGCTTCGCGCTCCGCCGACATATCCTGATAGTGAATCCAGCGATAGCCATGGCACGCGATCTCATGTCCCAGTTCGACGAACGCCTTCGCCAGTTCCGGATGACGTTCGATGGCCATGCCCACGCCGAAAATGGTGAGCGGCAAACCGCGCTTCTCGAACTCGCGCAGGATGCGCCACACACCTGCGCGCGAGCCATATTCGTAGATCGACTCCATGCTCATGTGACGCGACGGATACGACGCCGCGCCGACGATCTCCGACAGAAACTGCTCCGAGCCCGGATCGCCGTGCAGCACGCAGTTCTCGCCGCCTTCCTCGTAATTGAGCACGAATTGCACGGCGATGCGTGCATTCCCCGGCCAGTTGGCCTGGACCGGGTGGCGGCCGTAGCCGATCAGGTCGCGTGGATAGTTCGGATCGTGTGACATGGCTGGGCGTTCGCAGTCTGGCGTTGAAAAAGCGGGATTGTTGACGATTCAGTTTAGCCAAAAGACCCGGACGCGCCCATACATCAGGGCAGATAATCCGGGTCACGCCAGCGGTATGTGGAACCCGCCGGCGCGCCGTTGCAGGCTCAGCGCGGACTGAAATCGGCCAGCACGCCGTCGTAGCGCTTCGCCAGCGGCCGCGCGTAGTCGCCGCGCTTGGCGGTATGGAGTTTCAGCGCGACGAGCGCCTCGGTCCATTTCACGGCCGCCGTGACGCCTTCCACGACCGGCGCGCCCACCGCGTCCTCCACTTCGCGGCAGAACTCCGCCATGCCCGCGCAGCCGAGCACGATGGCGTCCGAGCCGTCCTCGTCGAGCGCGCGCCGGCATTCGTCGATGATCGTTTGCCGCGCCGACGAACCCGGCTCGTCCAGTTCGAGCACGGCGACGTCGGTGGCGCGAACGTTCTTGCAGAAGCGCGACATGCCGTAGCGCTCGGCCAGATGCCACGCCATGCCGACCGTACGCTGCAAGGTCGTCACCACCGAGAAGCCCGGCGCGATCACGCTCGCCGCATGCATCGCGGCCTCCGCGATGCCGATCACCGGTCCGCGCGCCAGTTCGCGCGCCGCGTACAGGGCGGGATCGCCGAAACAGGCGATCACGTAGCCGTCGAAACCCTGCTTCTCTCCCGCCTCGATCTCGGCCAGCAGGCCGAGCGAGGCCACCGCTTCGTCGTAATAGCCTTCGATCGACGGCGGGCCCATCGTCGGGCTTACCGCCACGATCTCCGTGCCGGGCGCGGCCACTTGCCGGGCGCAGTGGCCCATCGCGTCGGTCATGCGCTGCGTCGTGTTGGGGTTGATCAGTTTGATGCGCATTGCGGTTCTCCACGTACTGCTTCGAAAAGGCTCTCAGGTTCCTGTTGTTTCTTGTCGGTTCACGGCATCAGACCGGATGCTTGCGGTCCGCGAGGAAGTAATAGAACAGCGCGCCCAGGCCCGCGCCGATGAACCACGAGAAGTTCGCAGCGCCTTCGAGCGACGGCAGCATCACGCACAGGATCGCGATCACGGCGGCCGGCAGCAGCGCCATCACCGCACGGCGGTTCACGCCCTTCGTGTACCAATAGCGGCCTTGCTCGGAGACGGTGTAGAGATCGTCGACGGCGAGCTTGCCGCGCTTGACCATGTAGAAGTCGAGAATCAGCACGCCGTACAGCGGTCCGATGAAGCTGCCCAGGATATCCAGCGTGTAATGGATCACGGCCGGGTTGTTGAACAGGTTCCACGGCGTGATGAAGATCGACGCGGTCGCGGCGAGCATGCCGCCCATGCGCCAGCTGATGAGCTTCGGCGCGACATTCGAGAAGTCGAAGGCCGGCGACACGAAGTTCGCAACGATGTTGATGCCGATGGTCGCGATCGTGAAGGTCAGCGCGCCGAGGATCACGGCGGTCGGATGATCGATGCGGCCGACGGTTTCGACCGGATCGGTAATCAGCTGGCCGAACACCGGCAAGGTGGCCGCGGTGGTGATGACCGTGACCAGCGAGAACGCCAGGAAGTTGACGGGCAATCCCCAGAAGTTGCCGCGCTTGACGCTGCGGAAGCTCTTGCCGTAGCGCGAGAAGTCGCCGAAGTTGAGCATCGGACCGGAGAAGTACGACACGACCAGCGAGATCGCGGTGATCATCACCGGGATCACCTCCATGCCGTGATACTTCACGCCGCCGAGGTTCAGGCCGATGTTCCTGATGCCCGCGCGCCACACCATGTAGCCGGCGAGCATGAACATGACCACGTAGACGGCGGGACCGGCGAAGTCGATGAACTTCTTGATCATCTCCATGCCGCGCCAGAACACGACGGCCTGCAGCACCCACAGCAGCATGAAGCCCGCCCAGCCGAGCGCGGAGAGCCCGACGAAGCCGTACTTGTGGACATCGGCATAAGGCATCAGCGAAGGCACGAACTTCAGCACCACGATCACCAGTGCGCTCGAGGCGAGATAGGTCTGGATGCCGTACCACGCCACCGCGATGAGGCCGCGGATCACGGCCGGAATGTTCGCGCCGAGCACGCCGAAGGTGGCGCGGCACGCGACCGGATACGGCACGCCCGCAACCTGGCTCGGTTTCGCGATCAGGTTGCAGAGCACATTGACGAAGCCGATGCCGATCAACAGAGACACCAGCACTTGCCAGCTCGTCAAGCCGAGCGCGAACAGACTGCCGGCGAACACGTAGCCGCCGACGCTGTGCACGTCGGACATCCAGAAGGCAAAAATGTTGTAGGCGCCCCAGGTCTGGTTCTTGAGCGGGGCGAGGTCTTCGTTGTAGAGGCGGTCGCTGTAACCGGCGGGCATGCCCGGATCGTGTCCGGGGGCCTGCTCTTCGTATTGCGGCAGGGCTGAGCTGCCTGATGCACTGAACTGGGCCATGACGTCTCCTTCATTGGCTGCTTGCGTGATGAATGACTGCAGATTCCCGAAAGACCCTTGCGGGCCGGATACCTTCGCTGGCGTCCTTTCCTGTCCGGCGCAGCGCGATACTCTTTGGATTTGCGTTTGCGCCACCGGGCGTGAAGCCGAGAGCGCTTCAGGCATGTGCCTTGGCGCCCGCCCGGCGGCGGTTGTTCATCTGCCGCTCATGTGCTGCTCATGTGAGCGTGCGGTTCAATGCAACGCGCATTGCGTTTTCGACGCATGCGACTTGCCGCGCGCCCGGTATATGACGGGGCGCGGTGTGACTGGATCGTGTGGTTACTACGTGTCGGACGGCGTGTCGCGTCCGGCGGGCCTTGCGAATACTTCCCTCAGATCGACCGCGCCGCGCGCCGGCCGCTCCAGCATCTTCAGTTCGACATCGCGCAGATGGCGGGCCATCAATTCGGCGGCCTCGGGTGCGCGACCTGCGTCGAGCGCGGCGAGGATGGCTTCGTGATCCTCGAACGAACACGAACTCTTGCCGAGTGACTCGTACAGCGCCGAGATCAGCGTCGAGCGCGCGACCAGACCGGCGAGACAGTCGCACAGCACCGTGTTGCCGGTGAGCGCCGCGAGCTCCGTATGGAACTCGCCGGAGAGCCGGATCCATGACGAAAAATCGTGGCTTTCGAAGGCGCGGCGCTCCCGTCCGATCGTCGCGCTGATCGACTTGAGGCGGCGCGTGCCATGCCCCTGCGCGATCCGTTCGACGACCGCCAGCTCGATGATGCGGCGCATCTCGAATACTTCATGCACTTCCTGCAGCGACGGACTCGCGACGAAGGCGCCGCGGTTCGGCTCCAGATCGACGAGCCGTTCGTTCGCCAGTTGCGCCAGCGCCTGACGTACCGTGCCGCGCTTCACCGCGAAGACTTCGCATAGTTGCGCCTCGGTCAGCTTGGCGCCTGGCGCCAGACGATGTTCGAGGATCGCGTCGCGGATGTTCTCGGCGATCGACTCGGCACTCGCCGCGCCCGGGTTGCCGGGGGCGCTCGATAAGGCATTCAGTGCGGCAGTGGACTGGGCGTCGGACATGATGTGCTCGCTTGCATGTTGACCATCTTAGAAGCGACATAATGATTGTCAACAATCAATTTCAATTAATTGCTGCGAATCGACTGTTTTCAGCAGCTCATGCACGCTGAGACGCCGTAAATAAGGGCCTCTCAGCCCATTACTTCCGTTTTTGTCAGCATTGCACGCACGTTTTTGTCGACAATCGTTCGCGGCCAATGGCGGTACCTGATACGGCGTGCAAAGCAAAATTCGGCGGTTAGTTGCCCGTGGAGACGAAAAAAAAAGCGCCTTGCGGCGCCTTTTGCGGTTCCGCATTGAGCCTCAACTCAGGTGCGGATAGTCGGACAGCTTCAGCATGAATCCGCGCGGCTCGGCGACGAGATGCGCCGTCGCACCGAAAGGCAGCGTCAGCAAGTTCTCGACGTGCCCGAATTGCAGGCCCGTAATCACCGGAACGCCCGTCACGGTGCGCACCTGCTCGATCATGGCGTCGAGGGAATAGCCGTTGTCGTAGTCCGAGAGCCGTCCACCGGAGAACTCGCCCATCACGATCGCCTGCTGCCGCCCGAGAACGCCCGCCTGATGCAGCTGATAGATCATCCGCTCGATACGGAACGGATGCTCGTTGACGTCTTCGATGAACAGAATCCCGCCTTCGACCGGCGGCAGATACGGCGTACCCACCAGCGACGCCAGAATCGCCAGATTGCCGCCCCACAGCATGCCGGTGGCATCGACCGACTCACGCTGCGGCACGTTGCTCCGCACCGTGAACTCCGCGTGCGAGATCGCGTTCCAGAAGTGCTGCATCGTGAAGGCGCTCAGGTTCTCGGCGCCGAAATCGCCTGCGAACATCGGCCCGCCGAAACTCTTCACGCCCGCATGCGCGTAGAGCGCGCACTGGATCGCCGTGAAATCGCTGTGACCGACGATCGCCACCGGCTGATCTGCCAGACGGCGCAGGCCCAGATAATCGAGCCCGTGCAGAAGACGCGTCGCGCCGTAGCCGCCGCGCACCGCCAGCACGACATCGGGCAGCGGACGCCCAGGATCGGCGAGACGGTTCAGATCCGCCGCGCGCTCCGCATCCGTGCCGCCGAAACGCTGGAAGCGCCGGCGCGTCGCCTCGGCGTTCTCCAGCCGATGCCCTTCCCTGCGCAAACGCGTGAGTCCGCGCTCCACTGCGGCGGGATCGCCCGGATAACCGGAGGGCGCAACGAGGTCGATGGTGCGTGTTTTCACGGTGTTGTCGTTGGATTCGTGATCGTTGCGGAAGAAGGAACGCCCGCGCCCGACGCAGCCGCGGCTTCCCGCGCGCGACGTGCATCGCGTTCTTCCCGGGCCAGACGCCTGCGTTCGGCAAAGAAATTCTTCAGCGCGTGGCCGCACTCGTCGGCAAGCACGCCGCCCGTCACCGACGTGTGGTGATTGAGCTGCCCGTTCGCGAACACGTCGATTACGCTGCCGCAGGCACCCGTTTTCGGATCGGTGGCGCCGTAGACGACGCGTGCGATGCGTGCATGCATGATCGCACCCGAGCACATCAAACAGGGCTCGAGCGTCACATAGAGTTCGCAGCCCGGCAACCGGTAATTTTCGAGCTTCTGTGCAGCGGCGCGCAGCGCGACCATTTCGGCGTGTGCGGACGGATCGTGCGCGTGGATCGGATGATTGAAACCGGTGGCGATGACTTCATCGCCCAGCACGATGACGGCGCCTACCGGCACCTCGCCCGCGCGGCGGGCTTCGTCGGCGGCGCACTGCGCGAGCGCCATGAAACGGCGGTCGCGTTCGCTGGGGAAATCCGCCGCAGAAAGCGCTGCGGGCAAGTCGCCCGGAGGCGGCGCGTCGGAAGTGACGGTCACTTCGGCGGTTGCGCCGCGCGGGACAGCGCGCGCTCCGAGAGCCGTTCGGCAATACGCCGGCGATATTCGTGCGGCACGCAACCGCCACCACGCAACGATTCGAGGGCCATGTCGAGGGCGAGCATCCTGGCTTGCAGCTGGCAGCGGGCGGCGGGATCCGTCACCCGGTCGAACTCCTCCTGGAGGCCGCGAAGGGCCCGGAGTTGCTCGACGGCAGGCGGGACAAAGCCCGCATTCTTGAGAATTCGATTGGCGACGCGCACTTCCTCGGGCACGAGGACGTCGTCTGCGAACTGGAGCGGAGCGCCCGCGCCCGGCAAGTCGTTGAACTCGCCACGTGCGGCGGCTTCATTGATCCGCTGTTCGACCAAAGCATCTAGCAATTTCATCGGGGATTTCGACCGGTTGGCGCCCGTCTGGGGCGGACACGGTCTGTCACGATTTGCGTTGGTTAGCCTGAAGTCGGAGGGCAGCCGGAAGACCCAATTCGTGTGGTGTTCGGCACGTCTCGACAATCCAGTGCCTATTCTATCAGCGGGCGCGGAGCGGTTTTCGTCTGATGAAGCGCGCTCTGTGGGTTAGCACCGTATACAGGGCTTACTGACATCGATATGCGTCCTTTGCGCAACATGCGTTTGACCGCGCGCTGCCGGATATGCTTGTACGACGACTACGTCCGTGGCGCCCCATGCGGACGACGCGTATAGCCTTCGGTGGCGGCGAGCAGGCGCCGCGTGTACTCGTGTTCGACGCGGCGCGCGCGCACCGCGTCCACGCTCACCTGCTCGACGATCTCGCCATTGCGCATCACGGCAATCCGGCTGCACATGAAGCTGATGACCGACAGGTTGTGGCTAACGAGGACCATCGTAAGCTTGCGTTCCCGATGCAGCCGCCGCAGCAGATTCAGGATTTCGGCCTGGACGGACACGTCGAGCGCGGACGTGGGTTCATCGAGCAGCAGCACGCGCGGCCCGACGATCAGCGCACGCGCGATCGACAGCCGCTGCCGCTGGCCGCCCGACAACTGATGCGGATAGCGAAACCTGAAGGCCGGCCCGAGCCCGACTTCGCCCAGCGCGGCGAGGATGCGCGCGTCCGGGTCGCCGATGCCGTGAATGGCGAGCGGCTCGCGCAAGGTCTTGTCGACGGTGAAGCGCGGATGCAGTGCGCCGTACGGGTCCTGGAACACCATCTGCACATCGCGGCGCGCGCGGCGCGGCGTCGTCTCGCCGCCGATGCGCATCGTCCCGCCTGCGAGCGGCACGAGACCGGCGAGGCCGCGCAGGAGCGTCGACTTGCCGCTGCCCGATTCCCCGACGAGCCCGAACACCTCGCCCTCTTCCACTTGCAAGGACACGTCGCGCACGGCATCGACGTGACCGGTGCGGGTGCTGAAGCGGATCAGCGCGCGCTCGATTTCGATCATCGCGCGACTCCCGCGTCGAACGTCTCCGCGAGCCAGGCGGGATCGCGACGCAAGGTCGGCAGTTCGTCGGGGGGATGATCGAGCGGCGGATGCGCGGCGAGCAGACCTTGCGTATAGGGATGCGTGGCGTGCCGCAGATCGCGCGCCGCACAGGTCTCGACGATGCGACCGCCGTACATCACCGCAACGCGGTCGCAGAACGACATCACCAGCGGCAGATCGTGACTGATGAACACGAGCCCGGTGTCGTGGCGTTCGATCATCTCGTCGAGCACGGCCAGCACCTGCATCGACACGAGGACGTCGAGCGCGCTCGTGGGCTCGTCGGCGATCAGGAGTCGCGGCCCCGCGCTCACCATCATCGCGATCATCACGCGCTGCCCCATGCCGCCCGACAGCTCGTGTGGATAGGCATCGGCCACGCGCTGCGGATCGCGGATATGCACGGCCTCGAGCGCCGCGACGATGCGCTCGCGCAGCTGTCGCCGGCTCTCGCCGGGCGTCTGCCGGACGAAGTTCTCGCGCATCTGCTGCGCGACCGTCATCACCGGATTCAGCGAGTACTTCGGGTCCTGCAGGATCATGCTCATGCGCGTGCCGCACAACCGGCGCCGTTCCTTCGGCCGCATCGCCAGCAGATCCTGCCCTTCGAAGCGCAGCGCGTCGGCGGACCAGCGCGCCTCGGGCGGCAGCAAGCCGAGCAGCGCGCGCCCGGTCAGCGACTTGCCCGAGCCCGATTCCCCGACGATGCCGAGCCGTTCGCCGCGTTGCACCGTCAGCGAGACGCCGCGCACGGCAGGCGTGAGCGTGCCGTCGGTGGCGGTGAAGGCCACCTTCAGGCCGTCGATCCGTGCCAGCGGCTCATCCATGTCAGCCTCCATGACGGGGATCGAAGACGTCGCGCAGACCATCGCCGAGCAGGTTGAAGGCGAGGCTCACCGCGAGGATCGCGAGGCCGGGAATGGTCGCGACCCACCAGGCGTCCAGCAGCACGTTGCGGCCGGCGGCGACCATGTAGCCCCATTCCGGGCTCGGCGGCTGCGCGCCCAGCCCGAGAAAGCCCAGCCCCGCGACGGCGAGAATGATGCCGGCCATGTCGAGCGTGGCGCGCACGATGACCGACGACGAACACATCGGCACGATATAACGCAGCACGATGCGCAGATGCGAGGCCCCTTGCAGGCGCGCCGCGTGGATATAGTCCGACTGCGCGAGCCGCAGCGACTCGGCGCGCGCGAGCCGCGCATACGGCGGCCACGCGGTGATCGAGAGCGCGATGACCGCATTCAGCACGCCCGGCCCCAGCGCCGCGGCGAAGGCCAGCGCCAGCACGATCTTCGGAAACGCGAGCGCAACGTCGGTGACGCGCATCAGCACCGTATCGACGATGCCGCCGCAATAGCCCGCCACCGTGCCGATCAGCAAGCCCACCGGCACGACGAGCACGACCACCAGCAGCGCGATCGCCAGCGTCAGGCGCGAGCCGTACACGAGCCGCGAGAGGATGTCGCGGCCGAGCTGATCGGTGCCGAACCAGTGCGCCGCGCCCGGCGGCGTCAGGCGTTCGGCGAGCACTTGCGCCAACGGATCGCGCGTGACGGCGAGCGGCCCGAACGCGGCCATCAGCACGAGCACCAGCAGGATCGCGAGGCCGAGCATGCTGAGTGGATTCGACGCGAAACTCCGCCAGCGCCGGTACGCGCGCCCGAGCGACGCCTGACGCGCGGACGCGGGCGTGTCGGTGAGCAGCCAGGCGCGTAAGCTTCCACGTTCGCGTGTCATCGGCGTGCGTTCCGCGGGCGATTGCATCGGCGTGTGGGCTCCATGTCAGCGCGCGCGGGGATCGAAGACGCGGTACAGCGCATCGGTCAGCAGATTGAGCGCAATGAAGGTCGCGCCGATCACGAGCGTGCTGCCGAGCACGGCGTTCATGTCGGCGTTGAGCAGCGCGCCCGTCAGATAAGAGCCGATGCCGGGCCACGCGAACACGATCTCCGTCAGCACTGAACCTTCGAGCAAGTAGCTGTAGGCGAGCGCGATCACCGTCAGCAGCGGCACCGCGATATTGCCGAACGCGTGACGCCAGATCACGCGGCGCTCGGGCAGGCCCTTGGCGCGCGCCGTCGTCACGTATTCCTGGCTCAGTTGTTCGAGCATGAACGAGCGCGTCATGCGCGACAGATACGCGATGGAATAGAACGCCAGCACGCCCGCCGGCAGCGCGATGTGCGAGAACGCGTTTTTGAAGACATCCCACTCGCCGGCGAGCAGCGCATCGATCAGCAGGCTGCCGGTGCGGGTATCGACCATGCCGTCGTAGAGCGGATCGATGCGGCCCGGACCCGACACCCAATGCAGCCGTGCGTAGAACAGCAGCAGGCCCATCAGCGCAAGCCAGAACACCGGCACCGAACTGCCCGCAAGCCCGATCACGCGCGCGACATGATCCACGATCCGGTTGTGCCGCACTGCTGCCACAACGCCGAGCGGCACGCCGATCGCCACGCCGATGAAGGTCGACAGCGTCGCCAGTTCGAGGGTGGCGGGAAACACGCGCTTGATGTCATCGATGACGGGATTCGCTGTCAGCAGCGAGATGCCGAGATGACCATGCAGCACATCGCGCGCGTAGATCAGGAATTGCTCGACGAGCGGCTTGTCGAGGCCGAGTTGCAGCCGCGCGGCGGCATAGGCGGTGGCGGACGCGCGGTCGCCGAGAATGGCCAGCACGGGGTCGATCGGAATCTTGCGGCCAATGAAGAACGTGATCGCCAGCAGCCCGGTGAAGGTGATGGCGAGCATCGCGAACCAGCGCAGCAGCGCCCACGCGAAGCGCACGCCGCCGCGCCGCGCGCCGGCGGCGCGCACGCGCTCGAAGAAGCTCACCGTGCGCACGGCGTCGCTCACTGCTTCCTGAGATTGCGATAGGACACGAGATCGTTGATCGGCCCGACTTCGAGGCCGGTCACGCCCGGACGCGCCGCCACCTGCGACACCTTCTGGAACATGATCACGAACGGCGACTTCGCCAGCACCTCGCGCTGCATCTTCTCGTACAGCTGCGCACGCTTCTTCGTGTCGCTCTCGGCGAGCGCGGCATCGGTTTCCTTCGTCAGTTGCGGGATGTCCCACGCGTTGCGCCACGCGAGCATCTTGTAGCTCGATGCGTCCGAGTTGTCCGGATTCCACACGAAGCCCTGGGCGTTGCTGTGCGGATCGATATAGTCCGCCGACCACTCGCCGATGTAGATGTCATGCGCCCGCGCGCGATAGCGCCCGAGCGTCTGCTTGTTGTCGCTCGGCACGAGTTGCACCTTGATGTTCGCGAGCGCGAGATTGGCCTGCACCGCCTGCGCGATCTCGCTGTACGGGTAGTCGTTGCGCACGTCCATCTTCACGGTGAAACCGTTCGCGAGCCCGGCCTTCGCGAGCAACGCCTTGGCCTTCGCGACATCCTGGTGATACGGGTTTTCGTTCAAGGCGCCGAGAAAGCCTTCAGGCAGGAAGGTTTCATGCACCTTGTAGGTGGTGCGGATCACGTTCTTCTGGATGCCCTGATAATCGATCAGCCACTTCATGGCTTCCCAGACTTCGGGCTTCGCGAGATTCGGGTTCTTGTTGTTGAGCCCGAGGTACATCAGCGTGGCCTGCGGCACGGCCGTCGCCTTGATGACGCCGGACTTCGACAGCGTGTCGAGGTCGTCGGGCGAGAGATCGCGCGCCACGTCGATGTCGGCGTTCTGGATCATCAGCCGCTGGCTCGCGGCCTCGGTCACGTGGCGCAGCACGATGCGCTTCATCGCGAGCGGCACGCGATAGCCTTCGAAACGCTGCAACACGATGCTGTCGTTCGCCGTCCACTTGACGAGCTTGTAGGCGCCCGAGCCGGCTTCGTTGGTCTTGAGCCACTCATTGCCGTAGTCATTGCCCTTCGCGTGCGTTTCGAGCAGCTTGCGATCCACTACCGACGCCGGCCACGAACCGAGCACGTTCAGCACGAAGGTCGGGGCGTAGCGGCGGTCGGTCGTCACGGAGACCGTGGCGTCGTCCAGCTTCTTCACGTTCTGCAGCGCGTTCGCCTTCGTGAGCCCGATGCCCGCGAGCACGGCCGCCGCGCCCTTGTCGAGCAGCGCGGTGCGCTGGATCGACCAGGCGACGTCGGCGGCGGTGAGCGGATTGCCGGAATGGAACTTGAGGCCCGGACGCAGCTTGAAGGTGAAGGTCAGGCCGTCGGGGCTCACGGTCCAGGACTCGGCGACATCGCCATTGAATTTCGACGGATCCTTCAGGTCCACGCGCACCAGCCGGTCATACGTGTTCGCGACGTATTCCTCCGGCACCAGTTCGTAGATCTCGCCGGGATCGAGCGACGTGAATTCGTCGAGCAAGGTCGCCATGACGAACATGTCCTTCGGCGTGGCCGCGCCCGCCGGCTGCGTGCCGAAACCTGCCGTCAGCGCAGCCGCGAACGCGAGCGCCGTCAATGCCTTCTTCATCGGGTGTCGTCCTGTGGATCTTTTGAATGCCGCCATCACATAAGCCGCAGCGGGCCGCTGTCTTCGTTGTCGATCACCTCGAGTTCGCGCGAGCCCGGCAGTTCGTAATGCCACCACTCGCTCTTGATGTGCGTGAAGCCCGCGCCATGCATCACGCCCAGCAGCAAGGTGCGGTTGCGCTGCACGTGCTCCGGCAGGCCCGCGTGGAAGTGTTCGGACGCGGGCACCATCGCGTCGAATCCGGTGCCCATGTCGAGTTCCTGGCCGTCGCGATCGACGAGCGTCAGGTCCAGCGCCGTGCCGCGACTGTGGTTCGAGCCGCGTCCGAGTTCGGCGATGAAGGTCGGATCGGGCAGGAAGTCCCACAGCACCTTCTGGGCTTGCGGCGGACGGTAGGCGTCGAAGATCCTGAGCGTCATGCCGATGCTGCGCGCAATCCCGACGGCCTTGCGCAACGCGGCTTCTGCGGGTTCCAGCAGCAGGCAGTGCTGGGCCTTGTAGATGGGCTTGCCGGTGAGGTTGCGATCGGTCGCGTAGACCAGATCGATCTGGACATGATGCGTATCGGGCGTGACGTGCAGCAGACGGGAACGAGTCATGTATTCGAGATCCGGGCGGAGCGCTGTTGCGTGCAGCTTGGGTATCGATACCCGAACCTTAACCCGTCAGAAAAATCTTCGAAAGCCTTTCCGTGCGATGGTTTTGCCGGATCAGTCCGTGAGCAGCCAGCGCGCGAGGACTTCGTGGCGCGACTGGCCGAGCAGGCTGCGCACCAGCGCGAATTCGCAAGCGCGCCAGCCGACCGGCGCGACCGGATGGGGCGGCACGCGCTGTTCGTCGTAGAGCAGCGTCACATGCGGCACGAATCGCGGATGAGGCTTGACGGCGATGCCCGCGTCAGCGAGCGCGGCGTGGAGAGTGCGTTCGAGAGCGTGAAACGATGGGCTTACATCGCCTGCAAGCACCAGCGGACGCTTCGCGCGACGGCCCGGGAAGCTTTCGATCCAGGCGAGTTCGATTTCGGCGGGCGGCAGCGCGATGCTTGAAGCAGCGGCATGCGTCCGGGCAATCAGCTCGTCTGGAAGGCCCGCGAACGCGCCGAGATAATGCAGCGTGACGTGGAGCCGCTCGGGCGGTATCGCCCTCGCCTTCAGGCCGTACTGCGTGCGGAGTTGCGCGGACAAGCCGGTGAGACGCGCGGCCGCGGCTTCGTCCGGGAACAAGGCGAAGAACAGCGAGTCCGTGGCAGGCGCGCTCACGTCGGGCCGCGCGATGCGATCAGGAGCCGAAACAGGAGAGTTCGAAGCATGTCGGCGGGTTCCTCAGGGGCGGTTGCGGATCGCGCGGTCGTCCGCCCCATGAGATTAACGCCGTTCCGGGCGCGCGCCGAAGAATCCAGACGGGCTGATGCCCGCGCCGCCGGAGTCCGTTCCCTCGTCCGTTTGCCTGAACACGCTCACTGTGGAGGAATCGAAATCGTAGACAAATTCGGTTCGCCCGCGGTCGATCGTGGCAATCTCGCGTGGAAACAGCCCGGTCGGGAGCGTCTGAACCAGCCAGGCGTGCGGCGCCGAGATATCAAAGACCGAAAGGTCCACCGGGTTGAGGGGCGGAGCCACCCCGCTCGTCGCGCTCGTCGGGCTCGTGTCCAGCGATTCGTGTTCGTCACCATCAGATAGGGGCGCACCGGATCCAGGTACAGCCCGACCGGCAACAGGCCATTGCTGCCCACGCTCTGCAACAACGCATGGTCAGGATCGACGGCGAGTCTGGCGCGGTCGAATTGCAGCAGTTCGTTGCTGCCCCGCGCCGTGATCCACACGGAGGATCCGTCCTGAGTTGCCTCGGCCCGAACCGGCGAACAGGCCGCAGCGACAGAGGTCACGACAGCATTGCTGATGACGTTCGGCGCACTGCCTGACGTCGCGGCACCTTGGATGGCCTTTGCCACATCGATGACATTGAGCGCGCCATTCGAACCTGTCGCTTGAGGACTGTCCTTGAAGCATTGCGTGCTGATGAGCGATGCATTGTTGGTACCCGATAGCGTTTCGTTTTCGGTGGCGTTCACGTACTCGGCGGGCACGAAGGCTCGCTTGCCGCTCGGGGAAAAGGACACGCCCGCCAGCCCACTGCCGACAATCGGTATGAAGCCCACCTGCGTGCCTGTGGTTCGCCCGTCGCGCTGCTTGTCGAGCGCGATGATCCCGATGTTGCCTTTATCGGACGTGGGCGTCAGCTTGCCCCATTCATTGGCGATAAACGCATATTTGCCGTCCGGCGTGGGATGTCCCGAAGGTGCCGGGGTTGGCGATCGTGCCGCCATTGCTTTGGTTGACGAACGAAGGCTTCGCCGTGCCGGCCAGCGCGTCGCGGATGTCCACCGGCGCCACGCTGCCCTGGTTAATTGCAACGACCAAGTTCGTCTTGTCCGGCTTGATGCTCATGCCTTCCGCCCAGCCGCCGACCTTCAGCATGACCATGCCCATTTGTTGGTACGTGTTGTTGACCTTCCCGAAGATCAGCACTTCGGCGATCCGGACGAACTGATGGCCGAATACCAGGACATCACCCGCCAGTTGCAGGTTGCCCAGCAAGCGCTGAAAGCCGAACTGCTGGCCGCGCTCAAGGCCACCAGCGGGGAGGCGGAATGAGCGACAAGCCCGTGTCTCTCGTTACAGCCCCGGAAGGCTATGCCAACTGGTTGGGCGAGCTGAAGAATCGCATCCACAGTGCCCAGCAGCGATCACCTGACGCAGCAGAGTGCCCGACTTCATGTAGTTGTAGGCATCCTCGAAGACCGCGCCGATCACCCGGCCTTGCGCGGACACATCACCCGGTTCGTGGACACGCTACAGGAGCTTCCGGAAGTGGAAGCCACCCTCGAACACTGGGAGCCCGTGCAGGTATTGGATGAACTGGACGCCATCTACACGCCAGTCATGAAGAGGGGGCAATCGGAGAGCGTGCGCGCTGGCGAGGCAGCGCAGCGCTTCGGGCATGAGATGCCTCAAATGCTGCAGCGGTATTGTCGCGACCAGATCGAGTTCTGGGCTCGCTGCAAGCGCGCGGCGCTGCTTCATGACTGGATCGAGGGGACGCCCGTTGACGTGCTGGAGAAGCGCTACTCCACCACGCCATTTGCCGGGGCCATCGGCTACGGAAACATCATCGGCATTGCCGATGCGACGCGCTTTCACTTGCGCTCCGCACATCAGATTCTCGCAACGCTCTTTCCAGATCAACCTGATTTCCTGAAGAGCCTGGACGAGATTCTTCAGCGGCTCGAATTCGGGTTGCCCTCCGCCGCCCTACCCCTTACGAAGGTTTCGATGCGGCTGACACGCGGCCAATGCCTGGAGTTGCTGTCTATCGGTGTTCGCAACGAGGATGACCTGAAAAATCTGGACGAAGACCGACTTCGCTGCTGCGTGGGAACAGGCACAGCCACACTATTGCGTCCGAGGAGTGATGCGACCGGCGTTGGCGCATGAACGGTGACTGCGCCACGTATTCAATGGCCGCGGAGTATCTCAAGATCGCTTTCCGGCGCAGCTACCCGTTGTTCGACAAGATTGCTTGCTTCGTCAACGCGCACTGGTCCATCGGATTGCCCGAAAGGGCCGTAAATTTCCGACGCCTTTCGTTCGACGTGGACGACGGAAAAGCAAAGTCATCGCTCAACGTGCGCGCACGGTTCGACGCCTCCCGAAACGGGCGCAGCGCGGTCCGTTCTCGCTATCCAGAGATCTGTCTGCGCCGGATCTTCAAGTCGTTGCGCAACCCGATGCGAAGGAGCTTGCCGACATCCGTAACCATCTTGAACACAAGCATCTCAAACTTGTCGAGATGCTTGTGTCCGACGATGGACGGCGGACTCTATGCGGATCATCTCACTCACATCGCCGAACTGAAGGAGTTCGAGGCGATGACGTTCCGCATTGTGTGGCTCGCAAGATCGGCTCTCATCCACCTTGGCCGGGCTATGCTTATCGAAGAGCGGCACCAGGCCAAAGATGGCGATAGATACTTTCCGATTGAAACAACGTTGATACCCGATGAATTGAAATGGTGAGCATCGGAGTTCGACGTTCCGCTTGATGACATCGTAGAATGATTCCTGCTGTGCGACATGCCTCATCTGGTCTTCGGACAAAATTTTTTCGATTACTTACGAAGCTCGTGAACGTCTTTCGAGGTGGGCCGAAAATCTCAGCTCGACATCCAACTGAAATGTATCTCTTTACGGCGATTGACGGCTCTCCTATTTCCGTCGGCAACGATATCGACCAGTTGAAGGTCGAACATATCCTGCAACGCGACCGCGACGTTTGGGTCGTAAAACCAGAACACCCATTCCTTGCCATCAACGCGCAACTTCTGCGGGAGCGGGCGGCGCGACTGACACGCTTCCCCGTATTTTCCAGTGGCCACCTATTCCAAAACCTCAAGCACGGCGATATCGCAGCCCGCATAATTGCCGGGTTAGCAGGCGGAGGAGTGAACGCCGGGTTGGAGCCCGCCAGCAGAGTCATCGTTGCTGGCAGGGCGAACGCGAACGCACGGACACTGTTCAACTTCAACGAACCGCTGGTACTTGGGACAACACCCTGGTGTGCAGAGGGCACTCATCTCATCTACGTTGACGGCAACGACCTCTTCCAGCACGAATTTGCGGACCTTGTCACCGTTCGTACGCTCAGTCGCCCGAACTCAGTACACTTCGACTTCACGGCTTTGGCCGATCTGCGCGACCGCTACAATGCCGAGTACCTCAACCATCCCAAAGACGTTGAACCGAACCTAGACGCTCTGCGCCACCTGCTTGACAAAACCTTTGCTCAGAACGCATTGAGCCTTGCCGCTGCTGAAGCATTTCATGCGTTAGTCTCCCCGGGTATGGGTTCCATTGATTACCATGCGCCGGTGCTAACAAAGTACGACCGCCTGACACACGACACAGCTGGTCAACCCAAAATTGAAGTGTCCTTTGCCCTCCTGCACTATGAGACGGCGATCACCGAATTCGATGCGGTGAAGCGCCATCGCGCGTCTAAAAACTTGGACGACGCGCTCCGACATGGCGTGTCCTGCCTCGTCGCAGTTGCAGCCTGCATCGAGGCAATCGCTAACCGGTTGGTCTTTTTACAGACCGGCGCACATCCCACATATAAAGACAGGCGCCAGCCGCTGGATAAGCTCAACGACGCGGCAGTCGCGTTGGTCGCGGCCCGAGGAGGCACCTATGTTCCATTGGCAGCCGGAGATCCTACATACGATACACTTGACAGCATCCGCGTCATTCGCAACAACTTCATGCATGCCAAGGAGCTGGAGACCGACATCGACGTGTCGACCTCGGCGTCGGTCACACTGACGAGCGTTGACGAATCTCATTGCCGGAGCTATCTCAGACAACTGAGGTTAGCGGTCGATCATGTGTTCTCACAGCTGCCGCACCTTGTTCCGCCCATCGTGACGAGAGCAAATGTGGTCTGGATGGGCAACCTCGAGGTACCCTGAAACTGGAAAATCAACCCTCCATTGAAGACAACGGAACCGCAGAGACGTCGTCGCGGCCGACGATGACTATCTCAAAACGGTGAATGGCAATAAGCCAGTGAACCACCTGGATAACCTGCCCGAGTTCTACCCATCGGCCGACCTTACCCCAGATACCGCCCCGTAATAGCCGATGACGCGAAGAAAACTGCCCCAATGTGCCAGATTCGGATGCTATGAAAGTCCGTACGCTGGCAACCTATGCAAAGAGCATTACGAGGAAGACCTCGCAAAACGACGCCTGCGCGAAGAAGCCCTTGATCTGCTGCATAGATTCAAGGTGGACGGCACCGCGTTGACGAAGCCAGAGATCCGAGAAGAATATTCGCGCCTAGAACGCTGGTGGGATCGGGCATGCCGAGCCGTAAACTTCAATCGCGTCGATGACGTGCTGCAAGACGAGGCCGAATATGCTGTCGAATGGTGCATCGCTATTGCAACGAGTTTGGTAGAAGAGGAACGCCTGTTCAGGCAAGGTATTTCGCATGATCCGATGCAAAAGGTATATCGAGACGATGTCTGGGCGAGGTTCAGTAATCTTGAAGCTGGGTTGATGAGCAACGGTGTCGCGCGACGAGTATGAGCGGCATGAACAAGAAAAAGCTCAAGCGCTTTCTAGGGGAATGGTGTCGCTTCGCAGTTCGGGACGCTACGGGGCAGACCTTCGGCTGGCCGACTGTCGTTAGTGCGGTATTACTAGGCTATATCCTTAAACGCACAGGCATCGGCACGATACCCAATCAGATCGAAAACGGCCTGGCGGTTGCGATAGTCAGTTGGCTAGTAGCTTTGGTAGCAGCCATCCTGTTGACCGGCATTAGGGCTTACAGGATGGTAAAACCGCTCGGCGTGACCATCACGGACGAGCTTCGCTCACCGAACTTTACCTTCAATGAAGATGTTAAGGGCTATAGCGTAACGGCTATCGTAAAAAATCGATCGAGCGCGCATTTGAAGGACTGCGTGGCTTACGTTATAAATGCACCGCACGTAGACGGATCAATTCAGCCGCGCTATGTGGAACAGTTTGATCTCCCACCGGAGTCCAAGAAATACGTCCACTTCGGTTATTGGTTTTCTCGCCAGCCACCCCACCCAGATGATCCCGATATCAATCTGAGCGGCCCCACAAGTGCTGGATTCGGCGGGAACCGATGCAAGGTTCCAAGCCCATCACGCCTACACATTCGGGTTGTGGCGCAAGATGTAGACAGCAAAGACGTTTACTGCGACGTCTGGATCGACACGAATGCTCGTCGTCTCCAAGCTGCAGAGGTCCCTGCGCCAGATGTCGCCATCACTCAGACACCGCACAGAGAGACGGCAACCTGACCGTTAATGTGCATCCAGCATCAGGTCTCGCGCACTCGAAATTTCATAGTTAGGCAGCGCTACCGATAAGCTGGGAAACGGACTGACGCTTGATTTTGATTCCGTGCTGGCGCAGGTAGTCCCTCCAGTAGTTCATGACTCCATGAGTGAATTCGTGGAGTGGTAATGTTGTCCCGTCTGATAGCTTGACACTTATATCTTGCCCCTCGGCGGCTATTGCCTCGAATTTCCCTGCCCCATCGGAATAGATCTCGATAAATTTCGATCTCCGATGACGGACGCCCATTGTGGATGCCGCTTTGCGTTCGCCAGATACCCGGTCACGAAGCTGGAAGTGCTTTGAGGAATTAGCAATGTCCTTTATGGCAACAAGCAAAGGTTCGGTGTTCCACTCCGCGTGAAACGGATCTTTGTCCCGCTTATGAATCTTGCCCAGATGCTCAAGAAAATAGTCGCGCATAGCATGGGCGGTAACGCAGAAGTTGAAGAAATGGTCCGCTTTGTGAACACGGCTACGGGAATGGTAGGTTCTATACGACTCGCGTTCAAGTTTGCGAAACAGCGCCGCAGGCGAGGCCAGGGAAGGTGCGAGCGTCACTGCCCAATTCCTCCAAAATCAATCAGCCTGCATGTGAGATATTGAAAATGTGCGGTTACCCGACATTCAGTTTTTCCGCCAATTCCGACAACGTCACAAACACGACACCGTAAACCGACGATAACCAGGCACGATTTTCGAGATTCATTATCGTCGGCCCACCCGCGTTGTGCCCAAAGTCGTCAGAGCAGTATAGGTCGATTCCGTAGCCGACATGCGAAGCGATGCCATCACCATCGGACCACTCGGCAATCGCTTTCGCGACGGTCTTTCGCTGTGCCTTGGTTTTCGCATGGCCAAGGCCCTCAAGCCAAAGCTTAGGATTGGCCGGTGTCACACCAACCGAAGCGTTGTATTGATTGCCTAGCTCCAACGCGATCGCACGCCCAACGCCGCGCATTTCAATGGCAGCGGCAACCTTATTCACGTTCTCGCGGTGGGCAACCATCTCCTGGATCGTCTCGACGACGTAAAAAGACTGGTCAGGATCCTTCACCGTCAAACCGTCAACCCAGCGCGCGGGGCCGCGAAGAGCTCGCAGACCGAGGCTCAGCGCTTCCTCCACGGCAGCCTGATATTTTTCATCTAGCGGGGGGCGATAGTGACGGACTTCGATAGTGATGTTCGCGGTCTGATTGTCCGGCGATGTGGAACGGCGTACGACGTTCGTCTTTGCCAGCGCCTCCGCTCGGTCATTCTTCTGGATCCCTTCCAAACTTCGATATGTTTGAGAAAAATAGCCCTTGATGCGCCCATCGCCTAAAGCCGAAACGACACCGGCATGCTCATTGATCCTTGCGAGTGCATTCGCATCGAAGGTAACCGTCGTGACCACTCTGACGTTTCTCCCAATACCAGACTATCAACCTAGTACAGCCAGCATCGCACGGTGCTTGACGGAATCATGGTTGACTTCCACATGCTCGATGGGGCTCGGCCACCGAACACCCTGCCATACCGCTATGGAGTATATTCACGTGCATGACGTGCATATCACACGCCTCCACAATACACTCGCCGCCTTGTCTGCAGGTGCCTATGCATCAGAAAATATGCACCATCTGACCGCCCGCTGCTGTCCAGACTGAACGCAGGATCCGCGCTTCCAGCAACCGCGCGGCGCCGTCATCAGGCCTGCTTGAAGACGGCCGCTCGTTCGAGCAGCTCGCGACGGCGCCGATCTGTTTCCTCGTTCAACTTCTTCCGGTCCGCAAAAAACTTCCTTGCGATTTCGATGTCCGCCCGCAGCTCGTCGGTCGTCGGCGTGGCCGTGTTGGCGTCCGCCGAGGTGTCATGCGCTGCGTAATACGAACAGCGCGACATCGCCGCGTTGAGCTTCAAGAAATCTTCGTCGTCAAGCACCACCGCCCGGAGTCTCTGGGTTGAGACGCCAGGCCGGAAACGAACCACTGTCTCGTTGAAGATTGATTCTTCCACGCCGCGCTCCCAGGTCTCCCGCAGGCGCCCGTATCCGACACGAACGATGTTTTCGCAGCGCTCGATTTCTCCATCGCGAAGCAGTTGATCAGCCTCTGCCGCCATTTTCTTGATGCGCTCCAGGCGCTCGCTAACCCTCACGCCGGCGAAGGGGAGCTCGGGGAAAACAAGCCCGGCGCGCTGCCTGACACGCCGCACGCTCATAGCGCTGGCCTCGACTTTCTGGGCGCTGGCCTCGTCGGCCAAATGATTGGCGAAGGCCAGGTCGTGAGTGAACACGATCACCTGACGGTTCGACGCCTCCTGAACGAGCCGGCGCGCGACCTTTTCCCGATGTGCATGGTCGAGCGATGACATCGGGTCGTCGAAGATGATCGCGCCATGACCTTCCACCAACGACACTTCCGCCATGAAGGTGGCAAGCGCGAGCGCGCGCTGCTCGCCCTCGCTGAGGACTTCGCCGACTTTTTCAGCGCCAGAAGTGTCCAGCTTCACCTGCTGCTTGGCCTTTCCTCTCTCCATTCGCGTGGTGCTGCGGATCGGCACATGGCCAACGCCCAGCGCGGCGCATTCACGGGCGAACGCCGCCTCCGCGTCGGCGGACAGCGCCTCGGCGTGAAGTGCGCTCATTTTTCTCGAAACGGAAGTCGAATCCGCGGCGCGATGGGCGGCTTGCAGCTTCTTCTTCAAAGCCAAGTTGTCCGCAATCTGGATGATCTGCGCGAGCCGCCCCGACAGAGCTTGCCGCGACTTCAGGTCTGCAAGGGCTTGCTCGCTCTTCTTGCGCCCCTCCGCCGCCGCAAGCTTGTCGAAACGCGCGGCCTCTTCCTCGATGGCGCGCGACAGTTCGCGGAGCGCCACGGCCTGAGAAACAATGGCCGGCGTCGCGACGTCAAAGCGCTTGGCCGCCCAGGCTTCGGCGAGTCCGGTCTGTCTGCGCGACAAGTCGTCGCCGGCTTGTCGCAGAGATTCGCGCAACCCAGGCTTGGCCTGCTCGATCTCGTTCAAAAGCACATGGTCGGCCAGCAGGGCGGCCGGATCAACCGAGGCAATGGCGGAAAAAGCGGCGCTGGCTTTGAGCCTAGCGGCTTCCGCGAGTTTTTGCGCCTCCTGCTCCACGAAAGTCTCGAAGTGCCGCATGCGCTCAGCCGCAGCGGCGGCAAGATCCTGCTGGCACAGCACACAGCGGCCGCCATCAACGTGCGGAAAATGATGTCCCGGGTAAGCCAATGTCGTTGAAAACTCCTTGGCCGCGCTCAACAACGCCCGCCAGGGATCCGAGCCAGTACCAGGCAACAGGCCACCCTCGGCAGCGAACGCCTCTGCGGCAAGTTGAACGGCCGTTTCGGCGGCGACAACCGCCGATCCAAGCTCAATCGCCGCCCCTACCTTTTCAACGGAAAGAGCGGCCTCGCATCGCTCCCATCGGATCACCAGCCCATCAATGCGCGCCTTCTTGCCGCGAAGATCGGCAGCGCGCGCGGCGGGATTGGTCTCGGCGAGCTCCGCCGTCAATCGCTGAATTTCTGCAAGAGCCTCATCGGACAGCGTGGCTAGCGTCGTCAGCTCCTTGCGATATGCCGGCAGGTGGGAGCGCTTGTCGAACGTCCCGAGCGCGCGGCCTGCCGCGTGCTCGCCGAGAAGGTCGGCGAACGAAGTGGCCGACGCTTGAATGCCATTGATTTCCAGTTCCAGTCGGGCACGAAGCGTCCCACACAGCGCCGCGAGCTTCGCGAGAACGTCGAGGCCGCGCGGCGTATATGCGACCTCTCCCTCCGCGTCTGTGAACGCGTGCGCGCAGTAGCTGTCGAACACCGCGATCGTTGCCAGCTCCGTGGGAGCCGGCGAGCCTTGTTGCCAGACCAGCGCGTCGGGAGCGGCGTCGCCCTCTTTCTGGACAAGAATCTCCGCGCTCGGACTCGCTCCCGCCTCGGCGGCAAAAACGTCGCCCAGGATGAGGCCACCCGTGGCTCGTGCGCGGCACGCTTTGCGCAATACGCGCGAGTATCCCGATTTCCCCGCCCCGTTGTTTCCGTAGATGACCGTCAACCCGGTCGGCGAAAACGGAATCGACTGGTCCGGGGCGATGGTATTGACGCCGCGCAGGTTGCGCAGCGCCAGGAGGGTGATCGATTTTGCAGCTTCGCCGCCGACCGGGAGCATGTCGCGAGTAAGGGGCTGCGCGACGTTCGCCGCTGCGCCTTCAACGCCGGCGTGCGCTTTTGCCAACGCAAGAATTGTGTCTATCTCGTCGTCCCCTATGCGTCCATTGACGACCAGGCGGCGGGCGGCATCGGAAAGCCAAGGCTGCTGTGTCTCAATCCAGTCGGCGATGCGTGTGAAAATCATGGACCGGCGCTCTCGCATTATTTATTGCGGCGAGTATAAGCTTTTTGCAGCCGACGCAATTCGCAAATTCGCGCGTCCCTTCAGAGGGTTCACGACGCGCGATCAAGCCTGTTAAGCGCCGGCCCGGCCGCTAGCAATCCGTCTTGCATAAATGGGTGGGTTCCGCCAAACGATTCTTGTGCTTCGTCGTCTTCGGGAGGGCTACTTTCTTAACGCCGGAATGCAATCAAGGTGCCTGGCACGTTGGCTTCTGCTACTGAAATACACCCACCGCTCCGCATTGCGGATCAGCCGACGGTTGAAGTTCTCGACCTCGATGCCGCTAATGTCGCCTCGACATTCCCACTTAAAACCCAATCCGATGCATTCGATCTCCATCAGCACGTGCGGGCTCAATGGCATCCAGCCTTCCATCTCTTCCAGCCGGCGCAGCACACCGCTCCTAAGGACGGCAGGAGCATCACTGTTGACGAACTTTCCCGCATGCCTTGCGTAACGCAACCGTATCCTGCAGCCCTTGCCCAGGATGTCCACGGCCATCGCCAACCCTGAGATGAAAAGGTGCATCTTGATATACTCGGCCTTCTGCTGCGCTTCCAGCTGCTCATTCGCATAATAGACCGAAACCATTTCATCAGAAAGCAGCCGGCGAATCTTTGGCGTACGGAACAACTGGAGACAGAAGAAAAATACAAGACTATCGAAAGCTTCCTGAGTCTCGTTTAGAATCAATTGTTTGCCATCTTCCACCAGCTTAAGAGCTTTACCGATTCTGGTTTCAAACTCCCCATAGAAGTCTTCCAGCAGATTGTCCGATTTGTGCTGGTAATCAAAATCCTTCATGAAATCGATGAATCCGAGCATCAATCGATAAACTCCGCCCGACTCATCACGATGCGCTCGCTCCGCGAACGTGTAGCGAAGCAGATCGATCACTGTCTGATCGAAACTGAAGACGTTGAACTTCCCCTCCCCGCCTACGTCACGTCCGGTCTTGTCAAATGACTTTCTCTCGCGAAGGTCATACACATAAATGGTGGTCGGCATCCGCCACGCCTTCAGATAGCCATCGTGTAGAAAATGATGGAACTTTTTCCGGTTCATCGTTTGAGCCAAGCCTGCTCCCTATGCAACGCCATCAAGATATCAATCGTCGGATAAAACAGACACGTTGGACGCCCCGTGCACTTTCATCCAGAATCGTTCAATCCCACAGTGTCATGCTCTCCATAACGTGGGCCGTTCCTTATCGGCTGGCACCCTATGTTCGCTTCGGCCGATGCAGAAGCGAACTGGTCACTATGAGGCATGGCCTCCGGCACGCCTCAGGCAAATCACCTCGCCTCACGGACCGGACTAGGGCTCACGGGGTTTCTCGATGTCAATTGACGCTTCACTGCGTAGCGCCGATTCCAATGCGACATTTATCTGAAGCCGCCATCGCAAAACCACCTGCTTTGTCCGAAAGCTTCGAAACTAACGGCGCGCCAACCGTTAAGACGGATCAAGCGTGAGCTCTCGGCACGCTCTCCCAGTTCGGCGCGCACCATAACCGCCCCGCCAGCAGCGTGGATAGTTTCAAGCTGATACCGGATGTTGAGTAGCTCGTCCGCCGCTTCTGCGGAATACAGTTTTGCAAGTCCCAACGTACGGAAATGCAGGTCAACCCGGGCAGCGAGCACTGCGCTCCAATGCGCGGGAGCGCTGACAAAGAAGCGCAAGGCAGCCGGGTCAACCTCTACCACTTCAGCGTACAGCCAACGGTCTCCCGTGATATCGTCAAAATAGGGATGCAGGGTCTCTTCGCTCGCGGTCGCAGGCAGGCTCGCCAGCTTCGCCTTATTACAGTCGCCGCACGCCGGTATCAGATTAAGAGGTGTGACCGCCAGGGCCGGATAATGCGCCTTGGGAAGATGATGATCGAGCGTGGAGACAGTTCGGTGTCCGCACAGAGGGCATTTTCCCTGTGGGGCTGATGTAAAAAGCGCGTCATATGCATCCCTGCCTGGTGCACCCTTCTTTGCCATTCTATTCGTATAGACCGCTTCCATTTCGGCTCGGGTAACCAGGCCACCAACCATGGCATCCCGGGCGATCTGGTGAAGGCGATTGTGCGTAGCAGCCTGATCAAACTCCTCGGACGCATCCACAATGTCATTGATGACATCCACCATGCGCTGCTTCAGACCTTCGTCTCGGATCCGGCTGATACATGCGGAAAATACTTCCTCGGCATCGAGAACCGGACGATTCAGCTTGATCATTCCTCTTCTCCTCGCCGGGTGCGGTTAGCGAGAATTGCCCTGACAAGAGCGCGGGCCTCGCCGCCCAGCTCACTGTCGAATTTGCTCAGTACCGTGCGGAAATCATCGTCATCTTCGACAGAGGCTCGAAGCAACTGATGAAATCCGGCATCCGTAACTTCCAGCCCAAAGACCTCCCGCGTAAGCACACCAACGTTCTCACCGAAGGTTTCGACCTCGGGCCGCTCTGCCTCTACACTGCGGCCGCTACGCTGTATTTTCCAGGCGCAACTCTTCGGCACCTCCTGAAGCACAACCGGCGAGTGGGTTGCGATAATAGCTACGCCATTGCGATTGACCAACAGATCCGACAACGCCCGAACAAATGCTGAGAGCAAGGGGGGATGAAGATGCGCCTCCGGCTCATCGAGCAGTACGAGAGTGCGCTCCTCCACGGTTTCAACAAGCTTCGTGATAGTCAGCAAAACAATCTTATGGCCAGAGCTTAGTCCGGCAAACAGTTTCTTCGATTTGGCTTTAAGCTCATCGTCTTCCAGTCCCTCATCTGCCAGGCCCGCAACGTCCGCAGAACGAAATATCGGGTCGGCTTCGAGTGTCTCTAACGCCCGACGCCAACGCACCAGACGCGCCCCCCGACTGCAAATCAGAACACTGCTACCAAACTCGGCCGACAGTCGCTCCGGTGATTTTGGAGCGAGAGGTTTACCGTCCTGGGTCGTTCCCGTTCGCTTGAGTCCGATATATGCGCATGGCAATCCCTCCGACTTGTCGCGGCGATTTGGCAATGGCTCAAAAGGATCAAATGCACTGAACGTGACAGAAACCAGATTGGCGAACAGCTCTTCCTCACTCCCCCACTCATCATCCTCTTCACCAGCAGCATTGAAAGACCCAACCTCTGATTTGTCAGCTCGCTTGTCTACCAAAGAGCGCGACATGTGGTTCAGTAAATGCGTCTTGCCCACACCATTTCGACCGATTAAAACGTGGATGTTTGTCGGCGGCATGGACTCAGGCTCTACCACGAAGGACAATGTTACCGGCTCGGCCTTGGACCTTGCCGCTTTTGGTGCTGTATAGGAAAACTCATAACGGGAGAGACGCGCACCACCTCGCGCGAGTCGTGAATATTGCGTCTCGACCGTCCGTCTGGGAACTGACCTGAGCAACGAGATTCCGGTAACTTTCTCCTCCAGCGCTCGTCCAAAGCGCTCTGGATCAATCGCCACATCGCACAAAGCGCGCAAAATCTGATCGCGAAGTTCTGCCCCCAACTCGTTGAGCTTTTCGTAATAGCTATCATCCTGTCCCAGTGAAAAGAACTCCTCGCCCAGCTCATCGAACTCATCAGGGATGCTTGGGCGACGCTGGCCCTCGCTCATCTGAAACTGACCAATCTTCACGCTGCCAGCGTGGAATTCCTTTCCGTCAGCATCGTAGACGATGAGCGAGTACATCGTGTTGTACGTGAACCAGTCATCCCAGTTGTCGACCGCCAAGAATGCTCTGGAACGTTCCCCAGCAGGCACCCGTCTACCATTCTGTATAACAGTAAAAAACATCGGCATCCTTCTTCCTCGTTCCCATCAAGTTCTCGCTCGCGCCTATGCCTTTCAATTCATCATCGCGTCGGAACCTGGCCGGCAGACTCGAGCGCACCAATGCGCGCGGGTGTACATGAAAGTCTCTTCTTTCACGCCAATAACTTCACGATGACCTTGGAATCAGCGCGAGCGGAAAGCACAAGGGGGCAAGATCGCGATTCACCGTAAAATTTAAGCGGAGCACAATCTCTGCGCCATGCTTCTGCTCGCCCTGAGGTTCTCCATTGTTTCCCCGATACCGCAGAGATAAAAAACTGTAACGGTCAAGTGACTTGAGAGCGTCGTCCAGGTATCCCGACGAGCGCGGTATTGCCGCCTTGCGGTAGGCTCATTGCGTCCGCGCGAACGGCATGGGGCGTGTACCTGCGCCCAGGCACCTTGACAATGACGACATACCGTGGCGCGTCCTCTCCCGCTCGCAACACAGAGCGACACTCGACAAGAGAGCGCATATGCGGTGTGCCCGCCCGCTTCGCTTCGGTCAGGTCAAGGACCAGTAGAAATCCGAGCCGGATACTGACGTTCTGATAGTCACTGGTTTGGCCCGCATAGCTCTTCGTCAAAGCATCGAACGAGGCATCCTGCAATTCGCGCTTGACCTCGATGACAATCCGTTCGCCAGTCGTCTTAAGCGCGACATCGGCTCGACCGCTCCCCAGATTCGTGGCCTCGATTTCACCAGCCGCCGTCTGCGTGGCGAGCCAGCGAAAATAGTCATCCTGCAGGGCGCTTTCGAGCGGCAGCGTCCCGTCCGCACTCTCGAAAAGATAGGCAACGGTGGCATCGTCCTTTTTGGTCATCTCAAGCCGGTTTTTCAAAAACCGGACTGTCCAGAGCAGGACGGTATCGAATAGCTTCGCACCACGCACGTTGTTGCGATGGTCTGGATGTTTCTCAACCGCAGATCGACAGTGATCAAAAATATCGATCTCGGTGCCACTCAGGTTTTCCAGGCTGGACGTAAATGCATTGGCGATCAACTCCTTGACCCTGTGCTCCGTTTCCAGACTACAACGGGCTTGCGAAAGTACGGCAGCAACCGGCGCCCAAACGGTTCCTGCCTCAAAAGGGTGACGCGGTACCTCGACAGCAGGGGACATCGCGCGTTCGATGCCCGTCAATAAGGCATGCGCCTCTGGTATCAATGCATGTTGCTGATTTTGCAGAGCCCAGCGCCTCACCAGATAGGCGTGTCCTTCACGGCCCCCAATCGATGCCTCAATCCTCGGGCGCAGCAACGTCTCGAGATATCCCTCACGATTTCGCTTCAGGACCGTGCGCCCAGCACTATATGCAGCCAGCACCTGGCTTTCGATGACCACCGCCGGTTCCCACCAGCTGACCTCATCAAGACTGTCCACCAGAGAAATCAACACGCTGGCTAGGCTGTTCCAGCACGACGCCTGAAGGTGACGGGCGCCCAGCCATGCGGGTGAGGAATCGTCCGTATGCCAAGCCAGCAGCTCGAAGGCCGCTTGATGAATCGACCGGCTTCTCGCCGCCAACTCCGGCTTCGTCCCGTGCCCTTCGAAGTCAGTGAGAAGCGTGAGACTCTCGACGTAAAGTAACGCTTCAGGTGCGTGCTCTCGCAATACCTGAGCCTTCCTGAACCAGCGTAAGGCTTCGCCGAACAAGCGAGCAGCGGTCTCCCTGCGCGGCTCATCAAGCGCAGAGGTCAACGCTGCCATTCCGAGTTCAAACGTCGCTTCGTAGGCAGCCTCCTCGCAATCGACGAGGCCTGTCAACACGTTGACCAACTCGTCCTCGCGCCAATAGGAATGCGCGACACCGAGAATCTTTGCCGCATACGGGAGATACTCAGGCCCATCGGCCAGTGTTATGCTCAACAGCGCGTCGAGCAAGCGGAATTGTCTGCGCCTGTTTGATAGCGCAAACCGGAACGCTCCCTCCAGCGCAACCGCGCGCGCATAACCAGATATCTCCCCTGACATGCTTGTGGCCTTCTGCAGCAAGGCCATGAATATCTCCTCGGCCACGATCTCCGGAAGGCTTTCGCAAGCGTGCGCCGCATCGATCATCTCGACCAGAACGATATCGGTCACCGCACCCCGGACAAGATTACCTACGGCAGTTCTCCATTGCAGCGCGTCATCCCCACTCGCATGACCGGGCTCACGTAGCACTGCCGCCAGAACTTCGCCCGCCAGCGGTGACGTCGCGACGGTCGAAGACCCCTCAACGATCGCGCCCAAGCCGCCGAGATCAGCGACGCCTACCACCCTTCCTTCGCCCAACAGCCCATACAACACTCGCTCCAACGGGTGGCTCGGGGGGGCTGTGGCATCCGTTACCACAGGTACCCTCCGTTTATCGCTTCCTTACGACGGTTTCCTGGAATGAATTCGTGCATCGCAGGTGAGGTGATACCCGCAACAAATATTTGAAGATGAGGGAGCTCTTCTCGCACACCCTCCAGGCCTGAAAGCAGTCCTTTTAGATCTTCTGGTGCGACTTCTTGCGCGGCCGGTGAATCAATCATGATCAGCCCCGGATGTCTCCCTATGCCGCGCCGTTCGCCAACCTGAATCATCGCGAGCACCGTGGCAACCTTCAGACGGAGACGCTCCCCCTTCGTCACCTTGCTGAAGGAGGTATCCGCGCCGCCTTTGACAAGGAACAGGTTTGCATTGCCTCGAAGTTCAGCCTTCGACAGGCTGTGCATCCCGAAGCTCTGCGCGTATCGCAGCAAACTCGTCGAGACCTCTTCGAGAAACTCGTCGCGCACCGCCTTCAGGCGCGACTCGGTTTCAACGACGATTGCTTTAAGGACCGCCGGTTCATCATCCACAACATCACTGACACCGGGGTCGAATCGCGCCTCTTCGAGACGCCCTTCGAGAATCGCAATCTCGTTTGCCAGCAACCTTCGAGCTTCAAATGTGCCGAGCTGACTGGTTAGCTCATCGCGTCTGGCTTCGATACGATCCACGTCTTCATGTAACGCAACCAGGTCATCGGCAGCCTGCTTTTTGGCCTTCTGAACCTTGTCGAACGCCGCCTTCGAGGCTTTGACACTGGCCTCCAGTTCCTCTCGGATCACGTCGGCATCTTCAGAGCCAGAGATGCCTTCACCACACACCGCACATGCATGGCTGATGGCCTCCTTTTTTTTCTTTTCCTTGTCGATCTCATGATCACACCGGGGGCAGCAGGTCGGATCAAGCAAACGAAAGATCGCCCCAGCCGCGGTGGAGTCCTTGTGGGCCTGCAAGTCTCTGCGATCCTGCAGATAAGCCGCACTTGCCTGGTCCTCGGCAACGGTCTCGCGATCCAGGCGCTCCTGCATCGCCTTCTCTCGTCGCCTGGACTCGGCATACCTTCTGCTTAGCTGTGACAATTCGGCCTGAATCGACTCGTCGGACGGCAGCGCACTGAGGCTCGCGCGCTTCTCCTCAAGCTGCACTTCGATTTCTGCCACCCGTGCCTGTCGAGACCGAGCTGCCTGACTCCGGCGCCGGTTATCCAGCTCATTGCCGGAGTCGACCAGCTTCCGGGCAGCAGTTGCAGACGCCAGCGTCGACACCCAGGGGACCCCCAGATACATCTGCATCAGCCGCGCTTGCGTTCCGGTGGTTGCGGGCAGGTCTCCCAGAACAACGTCGTAATTGGTGCCGATGAACATGGCGCCGGACAATGCGGGCCAACCATGTACCACCGTTTGCCCACTCTTGTCCTCTGATTCACTGTCTCGCCAGGTCGCCAGGCTTTCCATCGAGAACGCACGCAGAAAGAAGTCCGACATGACCGCCTCAAACTGCTTGTCACTGCTGAATGACGCGACTACCGTTGCAGCGCCCGCCGTCGATGTTCGCCGGCTCATTGATCCGCGCGCCCCTTCCCGACAGTCAACCTGAATCTCATGCTCGACACCGTCAAGTTCGAATCGCACCGACGCGTTTTGTATCCACGCCCTCACGTCATCCTGAAGATTTGTCGACGGCTTGCCACGCAGCATCCAGCGAACGACTTCAATGATTGACGATTTACCGCGAAGGTTGCGGTCCGTCATCATGCCCCACAGTCCTTCACCGAGGTCGGGCCATTCAAAGGTATACGCGCCCTTGTCCTCGACCTCCAGCTTCACTCCTCCGAAGGTGATGCTCAATAGCTTCATCCTCCGCGGAGCCGGCAATACAGGCGTCGGTACGATATGCCGCGCCGTAAGTACCTCCTCCACACGGGTCAGGGACACGTTGGCCCTGTGCGCAATGGCGTCCAGCCATTCCATGTTTGCCTTTGCCATGGTCTCCTTCCTCAGGCGGCTCGTTTCAGGCTGGCAAGCCTCTGACGCACATCAACGCCGATCGGCGGGATGACTCCGCCCAGTTGCGTCTCTGCGTAGGTGGCCTGCTCGTATTGTTTTTCTTTCAGCGCCCCGCCTCCGCGGCTGCCAGCGACGTCTGCGATCAAGGCGGCGCGATCTGCGTACCATTCCAGAATGGGCTCTTTGATGATCGCATTCTCGCAGACCACCACTGCCTTGCTCGTCAGGACGAAATCCGTCTCGTGAACCTTCGTCTTGGTTTTGACACCCGTGATCCGCACCAGGTCGCGCGACCGAAGCAAAGACAAGGCATCGTCAAGCCGCTCGAATGCACCGAACAAATAGCGGATCATCGGAATCCGCCTCAAATCCGGCTCGTCACTGTCGAAAATTGCTTCAGCCGCCGTGAGGTGTCGCACATTACCGGTTGCTTCAAAGGAGTCAAGAAGCTCGCTTGCCAGATAGTCGGGATTGCGCATCCAGAAATCGAATGCGTGCAAGCGTGCTTCACCCTTGAAGATTCTTGCGACGGCCGCGTCGCTCTGATCCACCCATTGCACGCTTCCCGCGTTCAGGAGAAACAGTATTCGGATTGCATCCCGATGAGGCGTACGAGCGTTCACGCGTTATCCTTTTTTCTTCAGCATCAACTGGATCATTGCGAACAAGCGGTGAAAGAGATAGTCAACGTGATCTACGTCTATGACTGGCCGCTGGCCGATCTCCGAGTGCCGGATCAGATGACTATTTCCAATGCTGTTCAACTCCAACGCCTCAGCCTCAAGTCGGGCTCGAAGCGATGGCTCCGTGGCAACTGCATCCAGAATGATCTTCACAGACCGCTTCTTGTCAGGGTCCGCAAGCGACTTCAGCCTCTCCCAGGCATCCCATAGTCGCTCCAGCGCCTCACGGCGCACCAGCGGATTCGGGTCAGAAAACTTCGCCCGACATTCATCCAGCATATTGTCCAGCGTGCGATCACCGGTATTGAAGCTCGTGCGCCTCAGCTCTTCGCCCAACACTGGGGGAAGCACGCGTGCCATGCGCCCCGTTGGCGACATTTCGTATGCCACACCGTTGCGGGCAAGCAGACTGTTGACGTTCGATCTAAACTCATCCCGCCCGTCCTGCTGGTCAAATCTCAGATGATGGTGCTTGAAATAGCTGTGGTACTCGCCGAGAACCGGTTTTGCGATCGAATCGTGGACAAACTCGACGAAGTCCAGAATCACCAGCGTGTCCGGCGCGAACGGCTCGCGTTCAGAATAATAGTTGTCGTCTTTAGCGCGTGCGGTTTCGAGCGGCCACAACAGCCCCGGCATCTCGGCCCGCACTGCCGCCGCCAGAGAATCGGAATCACAACCGCAAATCACCTGCCCGTCAGAACACCGCTCCGGAAAACGGAATCCAAACGAGCCGCTATTGAGCAGTCCTTGAACCACCGCAACGATCCCGGCCCACACGGTTGGTGAAATCGTCTGTATGGTCCGCGCCCGCGGACCGTTCTCACGATCACTGAAATAGTCGCCCATCGAATTGCCCAATCTTCCAAAGTAGTTGCCCGACCATGTCACCGGCATCTCGCTGTCGCACCGCCTTCGCCTCGCGCAGCTCGGGCGCCTCGCTTTCGCAAACCTCGAACCTGGCGATCGATACGAGGCCGTCCTTACAGCACCCCGCTGATACAAACTGAACCTGCATCCGTGAAGGTGGCGCGGCGCAGTTGCGCGGCGCCACCTCATGCGCCCGAATGGCCGCCTCATCCGATCCAGGGACTCAGACTCGTCAGCAACACGATGGCATTCGTCAGTTACACGTCCGTTCGGACCACCTGGCGCCGGAATTTCGGCGCAAGCATCAACTTGTGCGTCACGTACGTGACGACCTTGGACGGATTGCGCGGGTCCTTGCCCTGCTTCTCCACCCTGTCCTGCACCCGCCAGAGACCAAACATGACAATATCGGCACCCACTGGAAAGCTCAAAAGCCAGTTCGCGTCCTCATGGGCAATGCTGACTTCGAACGTCTCGACACGGTCTGGAGCAGCGGTTTTCCGGTAGAGCGCGTCACAGTTCAGAAAAGCATTCTTGAACTTCTCTCCCGGTGATGGGACGTAGTGCGAGCGCACGGTCGCCGCCAGCGCGATCGGGAAGGCGTTCGTCCCGCCCTGCCTCACCAGCTCCCACGCTTCGTCGTACCGCTCACGCTCGAAAAAGAAGTCCTTCCATGCGATGCGTCGCGTACCGAAACGCAGAATCAGTTCCGACGCCAAGAACGCATCCGATTCGCATAACGCGCGAAGGGCGACGAGGTCGGCCGTCGTTCGCACGTAACCCGAGAGCTTCTTCTCTGACTGGACAACATCGATGGTCGCATTCCCGCCCGGCGTCCCGGTACCCGTGCCGGGAGGGACGGGCGTCGTGCCGGAAAGCCCCTTGCCGCGCAGCCCATTGTGAAGCACGAGCAGTCGCAGTTCGCGTTTGCCGGTGTCGAGTGCCTTCACGAAATCCGGATCGGACTGCGCGACAATCGCCGTCAACCGTCCCGGCGCGTCATAGCGGCATCCGGCGACATGCTCGGAATCACTGGTCAGGCCGATGTAGGCGGGCACATCGATTGGCTCGATCCGGTTGGAGCGGTTCTGCTGGTAACGATGTACGAAACGCACCGCACATCCGCACGGCGGATGATCGCAGACGAGATCCGGTATCTCCCGCTGCCCGTCATGAAGCGCCTGCAACGCCTCGACGGTCCACGCCTTTCCCCGTCGGTCCAGTGCGGACCGCATCCTGATTCCTTTTCCCATCGTTCTAAATCTTTTACTGTCAGGAATGGGTATGTTATCCCATCAAGACGCCGATGTGCGCGTAACAGCAACGTTGAAATAACGACCTGTGGCGAAGGTACCGCGCGGACCCGTGAGCCTGGCCAGCGACAGCGCCGGTGGTAAATCGCGCCGGGCGCGACCCACGCAAACGTCCCTGAAAGACGGATGCGACATCCATCGGCATGACCGGCTTGCGCGCCGGATTTGTGCAATGACACCGACTGTTTGCGGAAAAGCGGATCCGCGAGCCGGACAGCCTCCGCGCCGCTGGAGCAGGGCTCGCCTTAGACCGTCTCCGCGCTTGTTCATCCTGCACGCGAAGGCACCGCGGCGGATGCCGCACGGGCGCAATCTGGCTGCAACAGCTATCCGCGATCCGCCTCCGGTTCGTTGCGCACCAAGACGTGACAGCCGGACCGTCCATACCGATGAATGGCCCCCGGATAAGCCCGGATGACCACCTCCCGGACCCATTGCACCCGCATTGGCTGCGCGCCGCGATCTCGTCGCGTACGCATGCGGCCAGATACCCGCACCGTACCGCGCGACAGACACGGAAACCGGGCGTTGACCCCCGCCTTGCTTCAGACCTGCGGCGCGGTCCGCTGGCAATAGATCGTAATTGGCGCCTGTGCTCGCCACGCCACCCGTGTCAACGTCGGGCGCCCCCCGCCGCTTACGCGTCGTGACCGGGCTTTCGCGCTGCGCGTCGAGCCCCGTTCCGCGTCTCGCCCCTGACGGGCATCAATCCCTGGCGCAGCAGTGAGCCCCGTCGCCTTCGAGGAAGATGCCGCATCCGCGGCATCGCCGCCCGGTCCACCCGGGACGCGGCATGCATCCGGCTCCCTGGTTACCGCCCTTGACCCGCGACCGTAGCCGATAGCGGGCAGGCATCAAGGGGCGAGGGACCGTGTTGCCCGCACCCCTCCCTCGCCTTTTTCCTTGACGCCTGCCCGCTATCGGCTCCTTCAGTCGCACGGGCGGAAACCCGGGAGCCTGGCGGCAGCAAGGCCAACCCCGAGTTCCACCGGAAGGTGTCCAGCCGCAACGGCACGGCGCATTCCTCCGCCCGGTTTCAGACCTCAACCTTGACTGTGGAGACTGCCATGCAACTCGCATCCTCTTTCCGTTCCGGCTCCCCGATGCTGCGCGCCGATTCCCCGCTCTCGGACGACCAGATGCGCCGCGTCGCGCCATCGATTTTCGCGGACGGCAAGCACGAAAGCCGCTCCGAGCGATACACCTACATCCCCACCATCGATGTGCTGCGTGGCCTGCGTAACGAGGGCTTCCAGCCCTTCATGGTGTGCCAGACCCGCGTGCGCGCTCAGGACAAGCGCGAATTCACCAAGCATCTGATCCGCATGCGCCCTGCGAGCGAGATTACCGGCGAGGACGTCAACGAAATCATCCTCCTCAACTCGCACGATGGAAGCAGCGGGTTCCAGTTACTCGGTGGCGTCTATCGCTTCGTCTGCCAGAACGGTATGGTTGCGGGCGAAACCGTGGGCGAGGTCCGCGTCCCCCACAGGGGCAACATCGTGCAGAACGTCGTCAACGGCGCGTTCGACGTGCTCGACGGCTTTGACCTGATCCGCGAACAGAAGGACGGCATGCGCGCCGTGACACTCACCCGTGACGAACAGCACGCGTTCGCCCGCTCGGCCCTCGCCCTGCGCTACGACCCGACCGACACGGAAGCGCCCGCCCCGATCACAGAAAGCCAGCTGCTCAACGTGCGCCGCTTCGAGGACCGCCGCGACGATCTCTGGACGGTTTTTAACCGCATTCAAGAATCTTTAACAAAAGGCGGATTGCACGGGCGCTCGCGCAGCGGACGCTCCATGTCCACCCGCCCCGTCACCGGCATCGACCAGAACGTGAAACTGAACCGCGCGCTGTGGATGCTCGCGGACGCGATGCGTCAGATGAAGGCGTAAGCACGGCACGGGCAGCGGCCCATCGCTGCCCGACTCCGGCCCATACCATCAGGATTCCTATTCGGGTCATTCCTGATGGCAAGCCGCAGCACCGTGACCCGAAACCTTCCTTTCTCTATCTGGAGCAAATCATGCAAGCCGAAGTCAACACGCAAATGAACGACACCGCAAACGCCGCCACAGCCGACACCGTCACAGACTCGACGGCCAATGCTGCGCCGCTGCTCGAAACCAGTTTCGGCAACGAGCAGCCAGTCGTGTCCGTACCGTATTCCGCCCTGCGGCGCTCGCCGCTCAATGCCCGTACAAAACCGCTGTCGGGCATTGACTCGCTCGCCACGAACATCAGGGCAAAAGGGCTGTTGCAGAACTTGATTGTTCACGAAGTGAAGGGCTCGCGCGGCAAACATCGCAAGCTTGGCGTCTGTGCCGGTCAACGCCGACAGGCCGCGCTCGATCTGCTGTTCGAGCAGGGCCACATTACCGCCGAATATCCGGTACCGGTGCGCATCGTCAGCGAGGGCGAAGCCCTTGCCATTTCGCTGATCGAGAACAGCGAACGCGAAGGACTCGACCCGTTCGACGTGCTGCGCGCCTACCGGATGCTGGCCGAGGAAGGTCGCAGCGTCGATTACGTGGCCGCGCTTTTCTCCGCCGCGCCAATCACGATTAAACGGCGCATGAAGCTCGCCAGCGCCTCCCCAAGGCTGCTTGCCCTGCTGCGCGAGGACGCCATCACGCTCGACCAGCTTTCGGCGCTCGCTCTCACCGAAGATCACGAGACGCAAGAGGGTATCTGGTTCGAAGCAAACGAGTGGCAACGTCAGCCCGACTATCTGCGGCAGGCGATCACACGCACCGAGATCGACGCGAGCCGCAGCCGTCTGGTGCGCTTCGTGGGGCTGGACGCCTATGAAGCAGCGGGAGGTTACGTGAGACGTGATCTCTTCAGTGACGACGAAAACGCGGGTTACATTGCCGACCCCGAACTGTTGCAACGCCTCGCCGCCGCGAAGCTCGACGCCGCCGCCGAAGAAGTCCGCATCGAAGGGTGGGGCTGGACCGAACAGCGTATCGAGCGCGACGTGTTCGAACTGAACCGCTACGGCAGATTGCAACCTGTGCAGCGCCCCTTCACCGACGACGAACGGCGAGACATGGACACGCTCACCGCGCAGCAGGATGAACTGGCCGAAAAGTTCGAAGCACTGTCGGAGGACAACGAGAACGCCTACGAGGAAGGCGAACGCCTCGAAGCCGAAATCGACAGGGTGAACGCGGCTATTTTCGCGCTCGAAAGCCGCGCGGAAACATGGGACGCGCAGCAGATGGCCGAAGCGGGTGCATTCGTGATGGTCGGCCCGCAGGGCGAACTGATCATCGCGCGGGGTCTGGTGCGCCGTGAAAACAGCGCTGCACTGGAGGCGGTGGGCGCGACCGTGACAGGCACGCCGGAAACTGAACGCGCATCCGGCGAGAAAGAGAAACCCGAAGCGACCGAGAAGCCTGTTCACAGCGCGAAGCTGTGCCAGCGCCTCACTGCGCATCGCACCGCCGCTGTTCACGCGGAACTGATCGCTCGGCCAACCGTCGCCCTCGCCGCCGTCCTGCAACGCCTGATTCCGGAAGTCTTTCCGGAGGGATATGGGACGCGTTTCGCACCGCAGGCGCTGAAACTGTCCTGCACGAGCAACCGCGACGGTCTACTCGGCGCGGCGGACGATCTGCCCACGAGCACTGCGTGGAGTCTCATTGAGGCACAGCGCGGGCGGTGGGGACGTGAACTCCCTGCGCGGCGAGCGGACCTGCTGCCTTGGCTGATTGAACAGGATCCCGGCACGACCCTGCTCGACCTGCTCGCCTTCTGCACCGGCGCGCTGCTTGACGGTATCGCGAGTGACGAGAAGCCTCATGCCATCAATGCGCTCGCGAGTGCCCTGGACCTCGACATGACGCGGTACTGGACGCCCACGCGCGCCTCGTATTTCGATCACGTCAGCAAGGCGCGCATCGCGGAGGTCGTCGCGAGCGCCGTGTCCCCGAAGGTGGCCGCCGACCTCGGCAAGATGAAGAAGGCCGACGCGGCAGCCGCCGCTGAACTGCGGCTTGTGAAAGCCGCATGGGTCCCGGAAATCCTCACCGATCGCGAAGTCCCGGCCACGCCTTCGTGGGAAAGCCACGACGACGAGGATGAGGACGACAGCGACGATACCGATACCGGGAACGGAGGGAACGAAACGCCGGAAGGTGAGGACGGCCACCCGAAACCGGATGCCGGGACCGGCACGGAACACATCAACAACACACCTGCCGACGCAGAAGCCGCTCCCGTCGCGAGCAGACCGCTGACGCCGTGGCCCTTCCCCACTGCGGATGGCATGAACGGCACGCAATCCGGCCCGCGCGCGGCCTGACCCCTACCCCTCGCCCCGGCAACGGGGCGAGGGGTAGGGGTCAGGTCCGTACCCGCTGCCTGCTTGTCTGGCGTAGAAAACCATCATGACCACCCGCATCCGAATGACCGTGCTCGCCACCAATGCGGAGGGCTCACCCGACCTCTATCTGACGTCCGTCGAGGCGACCGACCTGCAATACAGTGAAGGGCAGCACTTCGACATGGCGCTCGCCCGCGCCGAAGATGAAGGCTACCGGGCACCGATGATTGCCTTCGACCAGAACGACGCGGCAGCAGACGTGCTCTGCCATGCCGCCGCGTTCATGGAAGGCGAGACCGATGAGGTGTAGGCTGTGCGGGCGGACGGAGAACCGCCTGCCTGCACAGAATGGCTGCTCGCCCACCAACCTGCCAGCCCGCCAACGCCCGCCGCCAGCATCATCACAACCAGGCCGCCGATTGCCAGCCCGTAACACACTCTCGCGAACCGCCGTGCAGTAACCCGTTCATACGATTCCACTGCTGCATCGAGCCGTTGCCGCTGATCGCGTGCCGCGATAGCTATCGCACCCACAAGCCGGTTCCCTGCTGCATGAGCAATCCGGTTCGCGGCCCGTCCCGACAGCAACGTCAATGCCTCGCTGTTCAATTCCGCGAGCGCGGCCCGATAGCGCGTTTCGTGCTCGCGGATCATCTGTTCGGCCAGTTCGATCGTCGCCTTGCAGCGCGCGAGCGCATCGCGATGCTGCCCCATCAGCGCATCCACCGCCATGCCCGTCTCGGCCCGTACCGCATCGAGACTGCGTGCGCTCGCCTGCCGGATGCGTTCCGGCATCGCCTCATAGAGCCGCCCATAGTATTCGAGCATGACCAGCACAGACCACAGCGCATCGTTATCGCGCAGGTTCAGCGCCCCCGACACCCGCCGCATCCGCAACATACTGGCGTCGTCGGGTAATTCGCCCGTGACGTCGAGAAACAGGCGGGCAAGTTCATCCGGCGGCCTGCCTCGCCTGTTACCCATCGACCGTCACCCTGTCAAACATCGTTCCGCACAGCGCGCGCCATCGCAGCAACTCCGCCCGTTCGCCGATATGCATCGTCTCGACAGCCTTGCGTATCGACAGACGCTGACCACGCAGTTCGTCGGCAACCCGATCCGCGAGTTCGGGAAAATCAAGCGACTTGCCCTTCTTCTCAATGGTTTTGCGAAGCTCCGAGGTCTGATACAGCGTGAACTTGTCCGGCGTGCCGAAGTACCCGTTGCGTACAACGTGTGATAGCGCATCGGGGAAGGTCCGGCTGAAACCATGCAGCAGTTCGAGACTGTCGCGCTGCCGGTTAATCACCCACAGGACGACTAGTCGGCGCTGAAGCTCGCCCAACGTACCGGCCAGCATCGCACCAAATCGCGCAACACCTGCCTGATTACGCGCCGCCGTATTGACGATTACTGCCGCGTCCCGGTGTCCGTCGCAGAAATTGACGAGGCCAATCCAGCCGTCTGCATCATCCAGACTATAGGCAACGCAATGCATCTCGTCCTGAACCGCCTTCATGACGTCCGGATTTGAG
The DNA here is from genome assembly GCF_031451315.1 of Caballeronia sp. LZ032. NCBI lineage: Bacteria > Pseudomonadati > Pseudomonadota > Betaproteobacteria > Burkholderiales > Burkholderiaceae > Caballeronia > Caballeronia sp. LZ032. The sequence goes on along the minus strand of NZ_JARUXP010000001.1, from coordinate 1,247,284 downwards.
GTGTCGGTTTCAACCAGCGCGGCATGGATATCCTGACACTGGAGATAATCGGCCAGCGCAAGCGATACAAAGCTCTTGCCCACACCGCCCTTGCTGCCGCCAACCAGATAAATGGGGGAAATCGTCGTGTCCATTTGAGCCCTCTACAAGTTTTCAACATCGGGGGTGATCTCGAACGAGAACGCGTCCCGAATCACCATTGATCCCTGCTGACTGACTGCCCTTCCCCCATCCTGCGTTTTCCCGGCAGGCTTGCTGCCGGCATCTGATAACCGTTCCCGACCACCCTTCTTCGCGCGTGTTGGCGTCGTCGCCCTCTGCACTGCGGCCGCTTCCGCCTGCACAGGTCGACTCTCTTTCGCCGCGCGCTGCATCGCGTATCTCAACGTGCTTGCGCTGATTTCGACGCCATCTTGCGCAAGCTGCTGCACGATTTCCTCCAGCGTGTACCCCTTCTTCTGGGCGCTGCTGATCTGGGCCTGCATAGACCTGATTGCATCCCGGACATTGACGCGATGCTCATGCGCAGGCTTTGCTTGCAGCGTATCGAGACGGCGCGAGGCGGCATCCCATTGCGCCTGGGTAAAGCTCTTCACCATCGGCATGACTCGCTCCGGTGTACGGCCTGAATGCCATCTTGCAAACGGTTGCCGGTGATCGTCAATACCCTAAATCCAGGCTGAATCAGGGCACGGGAACACAATGGAATGAAGAGGAACTGGCTGGAACAGTAATTTTTTTTCGCGATTGTGCGGGGACAAACACAAAGGATTCGCACGAGAAATGGCACGACCACACGGGCTACCAGTGGAGCCATCAACGATTTCGTTTCGGCAGCGGTTCCGATGGTAGAAACATTGCGCGCTGTGGGAAACCTCAGTCCTGCATGTTGCGCCGGGCAATCGCGGGATTCGAATTGATCGCCCTGCTGAACAGCGTTTTTCCTGCGCTGCTCGGCAATACCTCACACGCTCAAGCTGCGGAAGCGACAGGCGACTAGTGTCGAAAGCCAACACTTCGTTTAAATTTGTCTGCGCGACGCACGTAGTCCCGCTTTCTACATATTGCGCCAGCACTCATGGCTTCACGTTTTCAATTGATTGGCCGATTTGCGCGCGCAGAGAGATCTACCCGCACGGTGTTGCCCATATCCCCCAACGAGCGGTTCATTTTCCTGCGTCGATGGATCGTCTTTCTTGCGCCGTGCAATCGCTTTTTTGCGCAGCAGCAGGCTACCCTGCACATGGGATTTTGCGGACGACAAACTGAACAACACAAAAACAAGGGATGGCAGGATTGGCTTGCGCCGGTTTTGGTCGCCGTGTGCGGACTACCAAAGGGGTGGGCTACGGTTCGTGCGACACGGAATTCAAAAGGTGTGAGGGGCATGCGATGTCGCCTCGACTGGATGCCCGGTGGAACGACCATCCGTCGATGTACTGTAGAGCATGTCTTCGGCACGTTCAAGCACTGGATGGAGCCAGCACACTTCCTAACCCGGACGCGTGGGCAGGTGAGTACGCAGATGAGCCTTCAGGTGATGGCCTACAACATCAAGCGAGTCATGAACAAACTTGCTACTGCGTGGATGACGAAGGCCATGAAGGTGACTGGAAGCTGGAGCCTTGAGGGGCTTTCTTATGCGGCGATGTTCGATTCGCACAGCCTCGATATGTCAAACCTGACCGAGCGGACCGGCAATCTCGCCCTCAGTAGCGAAATCGGCGTTTCCACACGACCTCGCCCCCGAGCGATCGATCAGCGTCCGAATTGAAGGTCCGCTAGCGATGACGATGAAATTTTGCCGTTTAACACTATGCCGCTGAACGTTACCTTTTGGTCGATCCCCGGACGATGCATGAACTGCATACCGGCCCAGTCCGAAACAAGCTGCCGTGCCTCGAAACGGACGCATGATGTACCTTTCGCGCAAAGGTGATTTCGATGTCCGGCACTTCTGGCGCCACGGTGCCTCGTCTAGAGTCAGGTCAGCCTTTGGATGCGGATACTCACTCCACGAACGGACCCGCACCAAGCTCTCTGAAAACCCAAAAGGAGCAAACTATGCTGACCATGATGTCGCCCACGCTTGCCGGCGAATCCGATATCGCGACCGAGGACGCGCAATACTTCGAATACACCTCGTCGGCCAATCCGATTGGTGCGAAGCTCATCTCGCGCGTTCCATTCCGGAGCTTCCCGCCTTCGTTATATGCAGACGGCGCGACCCGAGTCGTGCCGCTCGATCTGTCCGCGGAGCTAGGCTGCGCGGGTCCCGCGACCGGTCCCGGCTTGAGCGCCAGCTTCCTGCGCATCAATGCGGGCGAAGCGTTGACAGTCGAGCCGAATGCGACCTCGCAGGTCTGCTACGTTATCAGCGGTGCGGGTACTGTGGAACAGGGCAGAACGAGTTTCCCGTTTGCGATGGGCGATTTCTTCACGCTCCCGGGCGGCGCTGCCGCTGTGCTGTCCGCCGAAGTGACGGCCACGCTCTATTACGTCAACGACGCTCCTCTGCTCGCTTATCTTGGCACGACCGGGGTCCACCCACGATTTGCGCCAACACGCTATCCGGCCGCCAAGGCGCAGACAGCATTGCGCGATGTCGCGGAACAACCCAACGCGGATCGTCGCAACCGCATCAGCGTGCTGATGGGCAACGCCAACTTTCCGCAGACGCGCACGGTCACGCATGTGTTGTGGGCGATGTTCGGCATCGTTCCGCCCAACTCCGTGCAGAAGCCGCATCGGCACCAGTCGATCGCGCTCGACTTCATCGCTGGCGGCAACCCGGGTGTCTATACGCTGGTTGGAAACGAACTGGACAGCGACGGCAATATCGTGAATCCGACCCGCGTCGATTGGGAAACGGGAATGGCGTTCGTTACTCCGCCGGGATACTGGCATGCGCATTTCAATGAAACGAACGAAAACGCCTACGTGATTCCAATCCAGGACGCCGGCTTGCAGACTTATCTGCGCACGCTAGACATCCGCTTTGCCGTTTAAGGTCGACGCGCCAGTGTGAGACCATCGTCCCAGTACGGTGGCTCGCCAAACGCTTCGGCATAGAAGTCCACGAAGGCGCGCACCTTCGACGAGACGATCTTCTTCGGTGGGTAGGCCGCCCAGACCGCAGGTTCGGCTCGTCCGGTGCGCGCTTCCCATTCCGGCAATACGTGCTGCAAGCGTCCTTCGCGCAGGGCCGTGAACGCGAGCCATGTTGGCAGGAGCGCCACGCCGCAGCCGGCCACGGCGAGCGCGAGCACGGCTTCCGAATCGTCGGCACGCAAACGCCCCTGCAACTCCACCACCTGTTCCTGTTCTTGCGACGCTTGCGCACCGGCGGCGGCTCGCGTGAAAGACCATTTGTCGTCCGGCACCAGGGGCAGGCGAAGTGCATCGTGTGCGGCCAGATCGACAGGGACACGGGGCGTGCCGCGACGCTCGAAATACGCCGGACTGCCACAGACGATACGACGATGCGGCGCAAGGCGCCTCGCCATCAATGAAGAATCGAGCAACACGCCAGTACGGATCGCCACGTCAATGCCCGCGTCGATCATGTTGAGCGTTTGCTCCGTCGAGACGATGTCCAGGTCGATGTCAGGGTAGCGCGCCATGAAAGCCGGCAGATGAGGCACGATGTGCAGGCGCCCAAACGCTGGCGGCATCGTCACGCGCAGCGCGCCTTGCGGCGTGCGATTCAGCGACGACGTCACTTCGCGCGCGTCATCGAGTGCCTGCAACGCTATCAACGCGTGTTCACGAAACAGCCGGCCGCCCTCTGTCAGGACGAGACCGCGCGTCGACCGGTTGAATAGAGCGATGCCCAGATCATGTTCCAGTTCGCTCACGTAGCGCGATACGGTCGATGTTTTGACGGCCAGTTCATTGGCCGTCTTGCTGAAGCTCTTCAGCTCCGCTGCGCGAACGAAGGCCCGTACTGCGGCGAAGTAGTCCATTGAATGTTTGACGCGGATCGGGTGATCGGGCTTTGGCTTAGGCTGGTAGTGTACTGCCACGGCGCAGCCGTAGTGTAGAGGCGCGAGTGGCGGGGTCAAGATTCTCGCGTTTGAATGCAATGTCCGCTTTGGGAGAACGCAATCGTTTCGTTGCAGATGTGCGAGTGTCGCTTGCTGGCCAAACCTCGTCTAGTGGCCAAGCGACGTATGCCTCGCTCGCGGTCGTCCGATACAAAATAGCGAATAGGCCGACCAGACGCATACCAATAACGACGCACAAAACTGCTTTCGTTAACTATACGTCTTTGGATGCGGGGGCAATCGCACGTTACGACCCGGCCTCGAAGGTCTTTGCATGCGACAAAAGCTCGGCTCGCTTTCGTTTCGGAAGCCTGCCAAAAACCAAGATAAGTTGGGCAAGTTCAGCGTCTTCAGCATACAGAAAGGCCACCGGCACCTTGAGCACGGCGGCGAGACGAATTGCGAATGTGTAGTCGACCTTATGGACACCCAGTTCATAACGGTTAACTCGGGTGCTCGCGACGAATGGATCCAGGCCAGCCTCGATTCCGAGTTGCTTCTGCGATAGCCCGGCCTCCAGGCGAGCCTCCTTCAGTCGCGTTCCAAAAATCGAAGATGACGCCGCAGACATTCACTGGTAGCTCGTAATATACGAAGCTACGAATATCGTTGCAAAGCGCCCACTTAGATACTACGATTATCGTAGCATCCGAACGCAGCTTGAAGATGCTTGAGGCTGCCCGGCCGTGACAGCCTTCGATCATGCCGCTCAGGAGGGTTGCTGCACGACCACGGCGCGGCTCGCTACGCGCTCGACGCCCGGAAACGCAGGAAGTGAAAAATGCAGGACAAGAGACTGCCGACCGACCTCGGCATTGACCTCCACGAACAGGATTGCAGCCGCCTGCGCCTGCTCAACGACGAGTTGGCGCGCGCAGAACAGTGGATCAGTCGCCGCAGTAGCGAAATGGTCGCGGCGTACGGCCTGGCTACCGCGCAAAGTCGTCACACTGACCAGTTGGACGAAGACGTAGAGCTGATCGCTACTGTCCTCTTCCTGCTTCCGAAGGATCATCCCGATTTCGACCTCGGGCGCCACGGCCTCGTGGCGCGACTCGATATTCCGATCCTGCCTGCAACCCCTCGTGAAGATAATGTCCGCTGCAACAACGCGCGACCGGCATGGCCGTTCCGGGATCGTCGCGAAAACTGGTGTCCATTGTTTCTGGATCTCTACGAACGCGCACTGCAAAAGGACACCGCGAAAATGCTGAGCATTGGCACGCTGTCCATCGACATCGCACTGATACAACAACAACTGCGCTCGTGGTAGACGATCGACACGCTAACCACCGGTCAGCATTTCTAACCCTTCACGGCGTCTGCCAGGGCAGCGTCTATAGTTGCACAAATGGGAGGATTGGGGCTGTGTGTATCACTCGAATCCTGCGCAGCCACGTTCCGTGGGAGGACGTCGTATGGATTTTCTGAAACTTGCCATCGTAGTCGGCCTTCTTCTTGGCACTGCGCGGGCAATCCAGCTATGTGGTCGCCACTGCCGGAATCGTTTCGGCCACAGCTTTTTCGCTGCGCGCGGATTCTTGCTCGCCGCCATCGCGATCAATTTCATCTGGTGGGGATTCTATGCGTGGGCGACGGCCGCACTGCATCACGCGCAGCCGTCAGGAGGACTTGCCCTCATGGCTCTCGGTATTGCTGCAGCAGGCTGGCTGACCTACGAAAACGTCCACGCGACAAACGCCCTCTACGGCGTCGTCGGCTCGTCTCTCCAGTTCGTGCTGTTTTTTCCGGTGGCACTCTACGGCCTGCCGCTCGTCGCGGTCGCCCTGATTTTCCTGCTCTTCGCGACGTACAAGGGCGCACCCGCGTGGCTCATCGGTCTATGAGCCGCCTGCAGTCGATAACAGCAGCGCCTACGTGCTCCGTGTGGACGCGGTGCGTCTCACACCAGCCCCCCTCATACCGAGCGCAATTTCAACGTCGTCTTCGCAGACTCACGATGACGGACAAGCAATAAAGGCCGACGCGGTGCGCGGATGAGGACACCAGACCGCGCGTCGCTTACTTCGCCCATCGGAACGGGAGCACCCTCTCGGCCGCGCTAGAGTTCGATGTGCGGATCGGGGACGTCAGGCCGACCATCGCGCTCTGGTGCCGTCCGATGCTTGCGCATTGGCGCCGGATCCCGTCTCATGTCTGGGACAACGGCGTTCCGCTGGACCGGCATCGCGCGCACGAACTCCACAATGCCCACAGCCATCGCGCGGTCCGCACCGGCTGGGGACGCGGCCATTGTCCGCGCCACCTCCCGCCACACTGCAAATGCCTTGTCGTGAGCCTGCCACCCGGCGCGTCGCTGCGTTTCGTTCGCAACGGCACGCCAGTACTTCGGTTTCTCACCACGCTCCACCATATGCCTGACGCCCTGTGCCGGATATCGTCGGGTCTCGCCACGCACCCGTCGGGGCGTTGCGTTGGCATCCACACCGTTCGCGCGTAGCTGCTCTGCGAACCGCTCGCGCCAACGCCGCAGATCCTGCTTTCGCGGATTCAGACGCCGGCCATCCGGTCCACGGACCTGCACGCTGAGGTGAACATGCGGGTGTGCCTCGTCGTCATGCGCAGCAAACACATAGGCACGCCCATCTCCAAATTCAACGGCCGCAAAATCCCGGGCGGCGTCCCGCACGGCCTGACGGTTCGTACCCGGCGGCATCGACAGCAGGATGTTGAACACCTCGCGACGAACACTCGCTTCCGGTATACCCCATCCGCCAAATTGCCAGGTCTGCACGAGATCTCGTACCGCCTCGGGTCCGGCGATGCGATCGCCATTCTGGTCTTCCAGTTCCACCCGCCCGTTCCGGGAGATATATCGAAGGTGCCGGCGCACCGCGCCGATGCCCTGCGCGCCCGATGCCTTGTTCGTGATCTTGATCATCACTTCCGGCGTGCGCCTGAGCGTACGCGCGAGCTGCTCGCGCATTCTCGCGGCCTCGTCTCGCAGGCTCGCCTGCGAGAGTCGCCGTGCCCTCGCGTGCCTGAACGGATCCTGAAACAGCCGGTCACCCCAGTTCAGAAGCATCGCATCAATGTAGACCTTCGGATAAGGCATCTCACCGGCTCCATCGATCGAGGTTTGCCCGCATCACATCTGCCACGACGCGCAGGTGCGCATCGATCGCCCCACGAATGGCCTCGACGGCGCCGTTCCCATCCTGTCCGCCATGTCGTATGTGGCCGCCGCGGGCAAGTTGTGCAAGCCATCTCCCGATCGAAGCAAGCTGCAGATTCGAATCCGACAGCAGCCGCATCTCGCGCGCGCCAAGCTGGGGTTCGTGCGTCAACTGCGCACGGATCAGCGCAACGATCCAGCGGTTAGCTGTCAGGCCCGCCCCCTCCGCGCGCAACTCAACAGCCTCGAGTTCGGCAGCCGTCAACCTGAGTTCGATCCGGATGCGAGGATCGCCGACAACGCTCCAACGAACCTCCGCGTCGATTTCCGGATCATCATTGCCACCGTCCGCACGCAACGCGGCGGCCACCAGTTGCCGCGCGCCCTCACCAACGGTCAGGCCCCGGCGCACGCACCAGCGATCCCAATCCCGTCTCATGCCACCAAGCTCGATACATAAGCGATCACGTACACGCATAACAGCTCCTAGCGCCCAGGCGAGGGTTCGACGGGCGTGTGCACCAGTTCAAGCTCGATATCCCGCCCAGGCGCACGTCCGACCGCTGTGCGTGTCCGACGATCCCGTTCCGACGGCGCTTTCGGATCAAAGACCTTCGGCCGCGGCACGGGAATGCCCTCGCGACCAAACGCATCGAGCAGCGCTTCCGCGCGCCTTTGCACACGCCCGATCGAGCGCGCACTGAATCCCTGCTCCCGCATCGCGCCGGTGAGCACGGCCAGGTGCAGCACCTTGTCCTCATCGGAGACGCCCGGGCGCCGCAGCCCCTGGCCGCTTTCGCGCGCATTCGTGCCTGTAGGTGTCGCGTCTGCTCCCGCTACGCGTTGGGCTTCTGACACAGATTGCGCCGCCGTACGCTCCCGTCCCATCACATCTACCTGCCAGGTGTTCCGGTGCACATCGCGCTCATCCTCACCAATCACCACACCGTGCTCATCCAGGATCGGTACCTTGACCGTGACGAGCCGTCGCCCCAGGTTTTCAAGTGCGACCTGCTGCCCGGGCTGCGCGCCCGATTCGCGCACCGCGCGTTCGAGATCTACACCCCCGACGACGTGATCCGCGCCTGTCGCATCGCGGAACACGACGTAGTACGACTCGCTGCGCGCAGGATTATTCTGGTACGGCGCACCACCGTGCTCGCGCAGCTCGCCGGTATATCGCCTCGGGGTGTCGACATCGTCGCCTGCTGCCGGCGGTCGCTTCGCGTCAAGCGGCTCACCCCGCTGAGCGTCACGTCGAAGGGCCGCAGATGCGGCGCCATCCGCCACATCCCGCGGCCCGGCGGCTGGGGCGGGGGTAGACGTTGCACGACTGGGCTCTGCTACGTCTATCGTCGAACCGGCTGAACGCAACGACGCATCCGCTTCGATGCGGTTGTTCAGACGCGCCTGCCGCGCATCGGCCAGGCGCGCCAGATCGGCGGCTTTTGGCTCATACCCGCTGACCTCGATGCCCAGCAACGACCCCTGCAACCACACTTCGCCGCGGAACGCCTCGTGACCGGACGCGCGAATACGACGCCACGATTTCGCCGCCGCCATGTCGACCATCGATTCCACCACGTCCGGCCGGTTGTGTTCTGTGACGAGGTACGGTCCGATATCCTCGAACGCGAGCTGATACGGCGCGTCCTTCAGGAAATACTGATTCCCGGCCCGCAGGTAGCGTTTGCGTACGCGCTCCGGCGGCTGGTCAAGCGGCGCGCGAACAGCAGCGTGATCTTCCCGTTCGATTGGCGCGTCGCCGGTTGGGCGGTGAGCAGACTGAGGTGCCACACGAGCATCGTCCCGGATGGCCTGATCGCGCAGACGCGCCCGTGCCGCGTCAAACTCACGCCGGCGCCGGGCCGACACAGCATCAAGGGCCGCCGCATCGAGGCGACTGGTATCTCCATCACCTTTGGTGTGTTCAATCGATGCCGAATGTCCGGGAACATCCGGCTCGATCACATTGATGAGTGGCTCGGCAGGCGGCAAGGTTTCAGACATGGTGGGCTCCTTTCTGATCGGTCATGCTTCCAGGCGATACATCCTTTGGTCTAGCGATCCGGCCCAGGCGGATCCTGCGGTGCGGACCGCTCCTTCGACTGCTCGAGCGCCGCTGTACGTGCTTCGCGTATCCGGGCCCATGAACGCGCCTGCAACTGGTCGAGCATGCCCTCGAGGTTCGGACTGAAATTCAGTTCACGGGCGGACTTCTTGAGCGAGCCGACCGTGCGGTCGAGCAGGTCACGCGCGCGATCCCACGGATAGACCCTGGGCCGATCACCTTCGTAGCCGACCTGCAGTTCCGATCCGTTCAGCCGTGCGTTCTCATCCATCCATCGCAGCCGCTCCGAGACGAATTCCATCTGCGTCTTCGGATGGAAAACGACGCTGCGCGTCGCCACCTCCTGAATCAGATAGTGCTCCGTATTAAACACCTCGCCGCGGTAGGGTCCGCCGTTCTCGCGCGGCGTCCCCATGCGTAGTGGCGAACCGAACCGATGTTCGGCCAGTGCCCTGACTTCACTGGGCACATCCGCTACAGCGAACAATGATTCACCAACCGGCGGACGCGTCGGCGCGAAGCGCCTCGGCTCAGCAGCCGGGGTATCACCCACAGGGACAGCCGTAGACCGGTCCCCCGTCGGTTGTGCCTCCGCCGATGTCATCACCGGTTCAGGAGCTACCGACGGAGTGGTCGGTTTCGGTGCGCCGCGCTTCGACGTGCGACGACGCAGTGTGTCGTCCCCGGCATTGACGAGTTTTTCCTTCACGTTGCCCATCATGTCCTCCATCGGTTCGTCCGGCTCCCTGCCGTTTGACCTGCCGTTTGCCATGCCCGCTGGCAATCCGGCACGCTCAACGACCGGCATGACATCGCGGCCCACGATTTCGCTTAGGTGCTCGCCCACCCGGGCAGATCCGGACAGAACCGCCATGTCGTTGAAATCGGTTGGCGCCTTGTCGTCAATTCGCGCGTCGACGGCGAATACGGGTAAGACCATGCGCGCACGGGATGCGTCCGCAGCCTGTCTGGCCTTGGCCTCACCCGGCCCCAGCTCGCCCAGCACGACGATGTCCGCGTCCGGGAATTGCTCGCGCATGGATTCCGCGACGGGCGGCAGATTCCCACTGGCGAGTGACGCGAGTGCCACCCATCCCGTTGCGCGGTGCGCCGAGAGCATCGTGGCCATGCCCTCGCCGATCAGGATCGGCGTCGTCTGGCCGCCGGCAACGGGCGCAGGTCCGGCCATCCAGTACCCGCCTTTCTTGACGCCCCCGGCCAGCGACGACTTGTTGCCCGCTTCGTCGATCAGCTCGAGCGTCGAGATGGCACGACCGATCCAGACCGGCACGACCAGCACGCGCCCGGAAAGCGGTCGCTCTTCGCTCGCCGGGGTATAGCCAAGCAACGCACGCAGTTCAGGCGCTTCCAGTTCGCGCAGCGCCGGCACTGAATCGAGACCCTTGCACACGAGATAAGGATGTTCAGGCCCAACAGGCCGCGCCCATTGCCAGATTTCCTGCGCCTCGCGGGCAGCAGCGGCATGTCGCGCCTGCTGGCGTGCCGCTTCCCGATTGCGACGTTCGAGCACGTCGGGAGCCGGCACGAACTCGGTTGCCAACCGGTCCGGGTAGTGACCACGCCTCAGGTCAAAGCCATTCTGTCGCGCGAGCCAGAAGAGCGAGGCGAGTGTCTTGCCGCCCGACTCCTTCACCGAGCGCCAGGTCGTGCGGGCCGCCCGCTCGTCATAGTTGCCGGCAGTGCGACTCCATTCGTCCCAGATCTCGAAGCCCGCGTCACCCAGACCGTGCTTCAGTGCAAACGCCATGTCGACCCACGTGCCGTAGTCCTCCGCCGGAATTACAGCAAGGGCGGCCCGTACACGGGCGGTTTCGTCCGTCTGCGGCATACTCATCGCCATGCTCCCTCAATCGATGCCGTGTTCGTTCCGGCACGTGTCACCGGACCGCGCCTCTCACGTGCTGACGTTGGCGGCACCAGCTCCGCGACGTCGAGGTCTGCGATGGACAGCCGACGTGTCGCCTGTCCGATATGCCTGGCCGGAACGCCCAGCAGCATGAAGTGCCGTTCAACGTAGGCCGTGACCTCGTCCTCACTGAGGTCGGCAAGGCGCGGTGGAAGATCGCGCGGGTCCCAAGCCTGCAGCACCTCCAGATACTCGGGCGACAGATGAAGGAGACCCGCGCCTTCCGGATCGATCTCGTCGGACTCGACCGCGCGCACACGACGTTCGATCTGTGCCGTGAAGCGGGCCAGATCCATGGCCGGCACCGACGGTGCAATCAAGACCCGCGAAGCAAACACCGGATCGCGCCAGTAGCAGATCCGGTCAGCGAGAATCGGCTTCGTGTTCTCCAGCACGATGATTTCCTTGTCACGCCCCAGTTCCTTGAGTTCCTGCGGCAGCAGCAGCGGGCGACGTTGCTCGGACATGCTCTCGCTCGATCCGCCCCGGCCGCCGAACATCGTGTTCGGGCGGCTGACACTGCGCGACTGGTCGGTGAAGGTGCCGAGCATCTCCGAGTAGTCGTTCGCATCCTTCTGCTCACGCGGCGCATACAGGATCTGCATCGCGTGGTTCGTGAGGAAGGTACGTGCGTCGGCGCGGCCGTAGACCGACTCGAGCTGCGCAATCGACTGCACGACGGAGAGCAGACGCAGGTTGTAGCCCGCCATGTAGGCCACGGCGCGCGCGATGATATGGATCTTGCCGATTGCCGTCATCTCGTCGAGTAGCAGCAGGCACTGGAACCGCAGGGTTGGATCCGTCTCCGGCAACTGTTTCGTGTTCAGATTGACGAGCTGCGAGAACACAAGATTCACGAGTAGTGCCGCTTCGGACAGGTGATCGGGCGTGATTCCGATATAGATCGACATGCGACGGCGACGCACGTCGCGCAGATCAAAATCGTTAGCGCTCGTTGCCGCATCGACGATGGGGTTCGCCCAGATCGTAAGCGGCGCGTGGAATGTCGCAAGAATGCTCGCCAGGACCTTGTCGTCGTTGGAAAGGAAACGGTTCAGCGCATCGACGCATGCGCCGCTAAGCAGAGCGCGATGCTGGACGAGTGCGCGCTGCAGGTACGCCTTGACCGGCATGCCGTGGCCCGACGACTGCCGCAACACCTCGCCCATCGTGACGGGGTAGTCAGGGATGGATTCGCCCCTCCCCGTGCGCCGCGCGTCACGCCACTCACTGAGCAGCAGGACGATACCGAGAAACAGGTTACGTGCCTGGTCCTTCCAGAAGTCATCGTGGCCACCTGGCGGATAGAGGGCGTAGCCGATCGCCAGAATGTCGCCGACGCGGAACAGGCCATCGGAAATCGCCGACAGCGGGTTGAACCGGTGCGTGCGTCCATCTTCCGCAAACGGGTCGAAGAGATAGACCTCCTGCCCGTGTGCACGCCGGAAGCCTGCCGTGATCGCGTAGTTCTCGCGCTTGATGTCGAGGACCACGACCGAATCCGGGTAACTCAACAGGTTCGGGATCACGATGCTGACGCCCTTGCCCGAGCGCGCGGGTGCGGCGAGCAGCACGAACTGCTGCCCGGAAAAGCGCAGATAGCGCCCCCGCCATATCCCGACGACGATGGGCGACGCATCAATCAGTGTGCGCGCATTCATAGCAACCCCGCCGCGCGGATTTCCGCTTCGCTGGCGAACCGGGCACTGCCGTAGAGACGCCGCCGCCCGGATCGATCCCACAGCGAATACAGTCCCATCGCGGGGCAACCTACCGCGACGAGAACACCCAGCAGCGCCGCGCCGGCGAGATGCCGGCCCCCGTGCGGCATCAGGCCGTCATGCCAGGCCAGCAGCGCATCGGGCCAGCCCCATACTCCCGCATGGAACGGGTTCAGCCGCAGGCACGCGTAAAGGAAAAACGATGCAACCCACAGCGAGGCCAGCAGAGCCCCCGTGACTGTCGCCAGAACTGCGACCGTGACCAGGGCGACACGCACATGATGGGCTACCGGATTAGCGGTGTCGGAAGGAGTTGAGGCTCGGAGGTTCGTATCCATGCAGGCCTCACGGAAACGTCGTGCGCGCTTTGCGCATCGGATCGAACCAGACTTCCGTCATGCCCCAGCGCTTGCCGACCCGATCGCCCGCCCCGTCGTAAAGCGGATATGCCTCCATGTGGGCGACCACGTCGATCGTCAGGGCGAGCAGGCGTTTCAGTGCGGCATCGTCGTAGGCGGCAGCTTCGGGATGCTCTTTCGCCATCAGCGCAAAGCGCTCGATTGCAACGGTCGCGCTTGATGCGTGATAGCTTGTGATCGAGCCCGCGTGGCCGGTCGTCAGCAGTTTCAGGAAGTCATAGGCTTCGGCGCCGCGCAGTTCGGCAAGCAGCACGCGGTCGGGCCGCATGCGCATCGTGCTTGCGATCAGATCGGCCGGCGTCACACGCGCCTGTCCGTGACCACCCTTGCTGTACAGCAGGTGCACACAGTTTTCGATATGCCGGATGAAGAGTTCGCGGACATCCTCGATCGTCACGATTCGCTCGGTCGGCGGAATCGAGCGGCAGAGGGTCTTCATGAAACTCGTCTTGCCCGACCCGGTATTGCCGACGATCACGATGTTCAGGCGGCCGGTCACGGCCCGCTCGAAGAAGGCGCACCAGTCCCGCTCTTCGAGGCACCGCAGGAGTTTCCGGTCTGTCGGGCGCAGCGCCGGCAACGCGGCGTCGAGTCCATCGGGGCGGTGCCACACGGTGTCATCGAACAGCCCTTCTTCGCGATACGCCTCGAGAGTCTTTTCGCGGGCAGAAGGCCGGCGTATCGTCACGGAAACCGTACGCGGCGGCACGACCGGGGGCACCACGATCTGGATGCGCGCGTCTCCGGGCAGCAAGGCGGAGAGCACTGGATGCTGCGCTGATACCTCCTGGTTCGTCAACGTCGCAACCGCCACAGCGAAGGACATCAGGCGCTCAAAATCGAGATCAGCGTAGTCGTGCCCGTGCCAGCCAAGATGTGTCTCGGTCAGCACGCGCTGCGGCCGGTTGATGACGAGTTCAGTCACATCGCCATCGTCAAGCAGCGGCGCGAACGGCCGCATCAACTCGCGAACCGACGCGTCGTCGGGAAGCCGCGCAAGCACGGTGTCGACAGATCGATCCTGCATGTCGGGGCGGACAATCATGGCGCGCCCTCCGGCTGCAGTGCATAGACCGTTCCGAAATCCAGGTCGCGCGCGACGACGATCGTGAATTCGGCGCCCTGGTTCTGGGTCAGCGTCGGCGGAATATTGATCGTGCTGTCGAGCACCCGCGTCGCCATGTCGTTGCCCTGCTGCTGCGTGTTCTCGTAGACGACGGACCCGTTGCTGTTACCGCCTCGCGTAGCCAGATACCCGATCGCGTCCTGGGTGATGCCGAGCAGCATCGCGGCGCCAATTCGCTGCCGCCAGTGGTTGTCGACATAGCCGTCAATGCCCATGCGGCCGAGCGCGTCCGCTGCCGGCGAATCGATCTCGACGGTCACGCCGTGGGGCGTCTCGATGCGGGCCGCGAGGATGAACGTCCGCTTCTGTCCGGGGGACAGGTTTGAACGATACTGGCTGTTGATCTGCGATCCACGCTCGATCAGCACGACCCGCCCGTCATCGGAATAGACGTTCTTCGTCACCGTGCAGGTCGACATCCCCGCTTCCGTCGAATCGAACGCGGTGTCTCCTGCGCAATCGATCTTGGCACCCTGCGCGAGAACCAGGCTGCGATCGCCAAGTACACCCGCATGCGCCCGCGGCGTGGCGGTCGGGGTCAACGCCTGGTCAAATGCCCCGATCCCGCCCTGGCCCGGTGTCGCCAACGGTCGGCCGGATACCGATGCCGCGACCGAAGAAGCTGCGGCGACGACGTTGCCTTGTACGCCCCCGGCAGCAAGCCCGTCCGCCAGGCCTTCTCTCTGGCCACTGGCGCCAGGCGTGCTACCGACCGCAAGTAACGGCGCATCGTAGTAACTCCGGGCCAACGCCGGGTGCTGGACTGCGACAGGCGGACGGGCGACAACCGGGCCCGAGACAGCGGCAGGCGCAATTGCCGCGACTGGCGCGGACGCCGCGCTCGCGGCCACCGGCGCGTCCCTGAAAACGCGTCCCTGCGTCGCGGTATCCTGCACCGTGTCCCGGTGCGCTTTCGCCTCCGCGTCGTGACGTGCGAGGAACGTGTGAATCGTCCATACCGCACCAGCGCCGGCCACGAGAACAACCACCAGCGGTGTCAGCCACCAGGCGCGCGGGCGCGTGCCCCGGTACTGCCCGAGTGCAGGCATGCCGCGATCAAGCGGCTCCGCGGACCCGTTGATGCCATTCGGGCTAGCGCCATCCGGACGACGGTCGGACGGATCATCCGGTTCGATCGTGTTGCGGATGTCGTCACTCATGATCCTGACTCCGCAAAACACGCCTCACACCATCGACCGTCGTGCCGTCACTGGGCGGCACGCCGTCCATGTCGTATGCGTCATTCCAGATGCCGACAACTTCATCGCCGAGCCGCAATACGAAGCGCTTCGCCACTTCATGTACGACGATCGTGTCGTTCTCCATATGTTTATCGACCACGCTTTCCATGCCGTCATCCGCCACCCGGAAGATCGCCGGAAGGCGCCGGTTGGCCGGAATGCGGATCCAGGTGAACCGCCCGTCATCCCACGCCGCGACCGGCGCGATATCGTCCGAATGCGGCATGACCTGCATCGAATACCGGGTGTTGCGCACCACGGACGGCTGGGCAAGACGGTGCGCCACCAGCGCCGCATCGGCCTTAGCGTGCGCCTGGGTGTCGAGCTCATCCGGGTAGATGAACGTCACCCGGTACATCTCTTCGTCGTTGCCGAACTTCGCCTTCAGGGGCAACACCACCAGGTCGAAGCTGTAGCTGCGTTTATCCGTACGGATCTCCAGATTCGAGTCGTGCGCGGCCAGTTGCGGTTTGAGATACACGTCGTGGTCGCCTCTGTTCGCCACCACCTGCCAGCCATCGCGATCGCCGGGTGCGACTACCTGGATCTGCTCGTGCGGGTCGAGGGCGATATGGGTGGCGAACCCTCGCTGCGCATCGATGCGTACGACGGCGTCAGACGCATAAACGATCTGCCGCACCCGTGGGTCATCGGACCAGCCTGGCACCGTCCAGGCGCGTGCGACCGGACTCAGCACCAGCAGGCTCACAAGGCAGAGCACCGGAACACAAAGCGTTCTCATGGCGCACCTCCGGCGCTCGACGATGATGCCGGCGGCGTATATTCAGGATCGCGGCTGTAAGCCGTCACCTTGAAGCCGAACGGATTTGCAACGGCCACGCTTTCGCGTGTGAAAACCGGCGGCCGGTAGGCATAAGCCAGCGTGATCACGAATCGCTGCGTCGGCTCGGCGTTCGCCTGACCGTTTTTGAACGTCGTGCGCTCGATATGCACTACCGCGTGCCCGGGTTCATCGGGAGGCAGCGTCGTCGAGAGAATCCGCACGCGCCGCTCCGTGTTCGGGCCGAGCTGCCGATCCAGCGCATCGGGGCCGCTGTAAATGCCCCGGTAGTCGCGCGCGACGACGTCATCGCTCATGGCGAGCACACTGTCGTAGTCCATCTGCAGCAGCCCCCAGTCATAGCGTTCTCGCTCGCGCACGTATGCTTCAACCCAGTGCTTGTCCTGGATCTCCCTCGTATGCACGTGACGCGCATCGAGCACATCGATCACCTGCGATTCGCCCGTCAGGCGATCGACCTCGATCGGCAACGGCACCACCCGGTAGAAAGGCACCATGACGGCAAGCGCCATCACACTGAGCACGGCCACACCAACCGCCCCGTATGCCACGTGCCACGCGCGTCGCTCGGATTGCTCCCGCAGGTGTGTCAGTGAAGCCTCAATGTCGAGCACGCGTCCATAGTCGTCGTCCGTGCTCATGATCCGGCTCCCACTGCCGACGCGGCGGACGGCACCGGCGGAACGGGAAGCTCGCGGTTGACCGGCACGCGATGCAAACCATCCGGCAAGACAGGTTCTGGTCCATCCGAAGAGCATCCACTGATAAGGATGACGAAATTCATGAGAAGCGATGCAACCACAAAGCCTTTCATGATCGCCCCCTCAGTTACCGAACGATGCCGGCACCATCTGGTCCTGCAGCCGGATGGTATTACCCGCACGGCTCAGCACCAGTTCGCTTTGCTGCTCGGCGACGAGCCGGTCTTCGGTATCCGCAAGCATCCGGAAGAGCTGCAGCTTGGTCATCTCGTCGCCGACCGCCGTGGTCTCGGTCTGGATGCGCGCCTGCAGTTCCGCAATACCTTTCGGATCCTGCGTGGCATCGATCTGCTGCATCAGGCTCTGGATCTGGTTCAGTTCCTGCAGTTCGGTCTGGTAGGCCTGCTGGCCGAACGCCTTGTCCTGGAACGGCTTGTTCAGCGCCCGCTGGCAAACCTGCTGGTCGATGCCGGCCTGATCTTCGCAGTTATAGATCTCGCTGGCCGAACGCAGCGCCTGAGCGCTGCCAGACAGACCCGCGTAGCCGCCGTTCTGGACCGCCGTATAGACACCCTGCCAGTTCGACGGCAGCGAATTTGCCACCACCGGATTGGTCAGCAACGCACCGAAGCCCCGTGTGCCAACCGTCGACTGGTAGATCTGGATCTCCTGCTGTACCTCCTGCTCAAGCTGCGCGACCGTCGCAATGGCCTGGGCCACGTTCTGCGCGTCGAATACCGGAATGCCCTGGGCGTAGCCCGCCGGAGAAAATGCCACCGAGACGAGCGCGGCAGTGGCTACCTTGAATCGTGCTTTCATGATGTCCACCTCTCTCAACTGCCCTGTCCAAGGTTGGCGTGCGCGGCGCGCTGGTAAGCCGGCGCAACACCGCCCGATGAATTTCCCGATCCGCCTCCAGAGCCTGTCCGGTCACGGATCGTGCCGCCAGGACGCGGACCATTGCCGCTGCGGGTGAGCATCTGACCGATCACGGTGGCGAGGCGCCGTGATGCCACGCCAGCTATGAACGCACCAAAGCCAGACACGGTCGCGCCCCCTGACAGGCCGGACGCCACAGACGGCAATTGCCAGCCAACCATCGCCAGAAAAATCGCCGTCGCAAACATGCCGAGCGCCGCACCCCACGCCGACGCAGCTTCGAGCGCAGCCTGACTGGCCGCCACAAGCGCCGCCGCGTTGGTACCTGGCGCTGACGTCGTCACCTGGAAAGGCGCGAGCTCGGTCGAGAAGGCCGTCAGTGCCATCCCCAGGAAAGCGGCCACCAGTACCTGCAGCAACGCGTAGTTCGCGACTTTCGCCGTCCACGCTTCGAAGAAACGGGCCGTCGGCGCAAAGGCTGCACAGGCGATGAAAATTGGACCGATCCCGAGCACCAGGTCGAGCAGCATGCGCCCCATCACGACCTCGAACGCCAGCACGATCAGGAAGATCGAGCCGCCGACCGCCGCGATGAATCCGCACACGATGTCACCGATGGCAGCAGCGAGGCCGCTTGGGCTGAGTCCTTCATGGGTCGCCTTCTCGGAATAGGCATCGAGAACCAGATCGATCTGCTGGTCATAGCAGTCGAGCGTCTGGTAGATGCCGGTTGCGCCCGTTGATGTCACGCTGCTGCCGCTCACCGATCCACAACCCGGATTGCCGCCGCCCGTGGTGTTGGCGGCGTTCTGGATCGTCTGGGCCAGACCCGAGGTGGCACCGCTGACGGCCATCACGACCTGCTGCTGGTAGATCCCGCTGCCGAGCGCAAAGGCGAGGATGGCGGCCACCTTCAATCCCCGCCACGCGAACGCGGGCACGGCTTCGTGTGCCTCACCGCGCACGATTGCAAGACCATAGGCGATGACCCAGATCGTCACAGCCGTCGTCACGACGGGAACAAGCGCGGCCGACAGTGCCGACGAGACGTTCGTGACATAGGTTGACATGCCGTTCTCGAGCGTGCCGCCGATCGCGGTGAAGAGGCCGCTCATTGCGCACCTCCTGCACGGGGTGCCTGGGTCGCCCGGGTTGCCAGGGTAGCCACGGTCGCCCGACGCTTCGCCAGTTGCGCGTGGAAACGCGGCAACCAAACGTCGGGGTCGTCCCCCACCTCGGCGCGGATCGTGTCGAGGAGTTCGACGTTGTCGGTTGTGCCCGAGAGGACATCAAGCACGTCGCCGAGCCCCGCGAGATCGAGCTTTCCGATCGCCGACCGATGCCCCTGCTTGACCAGAAACATGCGGCTGTTCTCGCCGAGATTGCGCACGACGTTGAATTCGGCGTCCGTCAGCTTGAAGCCATGCACGTAGTCGTCGTAGTCGGCCCGCGGATTCGGCAGGAAGAAGAATGTCGCGCTCTGCTCGATCAGCGCCCGGGCAATGTCACTGCGCAGTACATCCGCCGGAGACTGGGTATCGAAAATGCCCAGCCCGTTCTGCTTGCGGATCGTCTTCTGCTTGTTCTTCGCAAAGTCCGTGAAGACGGGGTCCCCCAGCCGCTTCCAGAATTCCGTCATTACATAGATGAAGCGCCGGCCATCGATCAGGCTTTCCGTCAGGTGCAGCAGGTACATCGTGACGGGCGTCGAAACTTCCGCGTCATCGAGCAGTTCGGTATCGTCGAAGCCGAAGAGTTTCGCGCGTGCGAGGTCCACGGTGTCCGTCGGGTTGTCGAGGACCCAGCCCAGTCGGCCGCCTGCACACCATTTCGCGATACGGGCGTGCAGACTGTTCTCGCCTACATTCGGCAGCAGTTGCCGAACTATCGACAGGCGCCGCAGCGGCTTTTCCATGCGGGCGACTTGACGCACCGCACGTGAGATGTCGAATTCGTCTTTGGCGGACAACGGCAAACCCGTATCGACGAGCTTGCGCACCAGCCGCTCCCAGAAGTCGAGTACGGACTCGTCCGGCGTCATCTGGAACGGATTGAGCCCCGTCGGCTCGCCTCGGCGGAACACCGTATAGATGCCGCCCATCGCACGGATCGCGATCTCGGTGCCGCGATCCTTGTCGTACAGCACCGCGGTCAGCCCGAACTTCGTCGCCATCGCCAGCAGAAACAGTTCGAGGACCGTCTTGCCCGCACCGGCCTGACCGATGATCTGTGTATTGGCAAGCGCCTTCTCGTCGGCCGAATCCTGCTTCTCCGGCGTGACATGGAAATTCAGGTATAGCGGCTGGCCGCTCGGCGTCTTGACAATCGTGATCGCCTCACCCCACGGATTGCCATCGCGTTTGCCGGTTGCGAAGTTGTGCAGACTCGCAAGACCACAGAAATTGCGGGACGTCAGCTTCGCTTCGCGTGGGCGGTAGCGCCAGTTGCCCGGCAACTGCGCGAACCATGCAGCGTCCGCCACGAGATCGATAAGGGCGGTCTGGAAACCGGCATCGGCAAGCTGCGTGCGGGCCCTCGCAACGTGCTTCGAGACTGCAGCGGGCGTATCGGCCAGCACCGCGAGCGAATAGTGATATTCGCCCAGTACGAAATCACCGTTGATCAGGTCGTTGAGCGCACGATCCATCGCCTCGACCTGGGAGACGGCCACGTCCTCGCCGGCGATCAGCTGGTTACGCTGGCGCTCAAGCGCTTCCTTCGCACCGGGTTTGTCGAGGATCGTGAAGCTCTGTGTCTCGATATACTCGAAGTCGCCATACAGCAGGCCATTGAGCATGCCCGGCTCGGTTTCCTCGGGATAGTCCTTCAGGTCGAGCAGCGCGGCGTAACGGGTCGCGGATGGCATGCGGATCTCGACCTTCTCCACGCCCACGAACAGGCGCGAGGTCGGCAGTGCCTCACGGATCGTCCCGGAAGGAACCGGCTCCGGCTCCCAGACTGCGTTGACGAGATAGCCGAGCAGTTCCAGCGCAGACGAATACCGGCGCGGCCGCTTCGTGAAGGGACTCGGCCTGTGATAGACCCCAAGCGCCACCGGATCGTAGGGCTTCAGCCCCGACTCGACCTGGGCGCCGAGTTCGTCCATCACTTTCAGCGCTTCCTGTTCGTCGTGCCTGATGTCCTCGCGTGTGCGGCGCGCCGCGCGGCTAAAGGCACGCCCGAGCTTCGTGCGGTTGGGACGATAGACGAGTGTCAGATACAGTTCGTTCGCCATCATCCGGTAGCCCGCGAAACTCGCGTAGTAGCGCGTGGCCAGTTCCTGGCAGAAGCGGTTGCCATAAGGCGAGTCAAAGTGGTCTGACACACGCCGGCGCAGACGGTGTGACCAGAGTGCGGCGTGCCCACCGGGCAGCGCACGCACGAGCTGGTTGAACCCATCGTGACGAACGAGGACGTCCACCGGATCGGCAGCCTCGAATGCGATACCAGCAACCTTCCAGATCCGCAGGTAATCGCCCTCGCGCGTCCTGATCACCTGATCGGTAACATGCGCCGAGTAGGGGATGTAGTCGGCAAGCGCCACTTCGCGACTGGCAACGGCGCCGAAGTTTGCACCCTGTCTTGGATCAGCCAGCATGTCGGCCCCTCCTCTTCAGGCGAATCGGCGTGTAGGCGCGCGCGCTCCAGAAGCGGCGATTGCCCTGCCGAAGCACCATGCGCAGGCGCAGCGCGTACTGGGCGAGACGCTGGTCGTCGCGGCGTGTGACCACGCGCATGGCGACGAACACGGGGATCATCAGGAACAGAAGCCCCACACCGAGCGGTGGGCTCGCAAGCAACGCCCAGATGGCGGGGATCAGCATGCCGCCACCGATCATGAGGAATGGCACGAGCGGCACACCCCAGAGCATCGCGGGCCGCGTGCATCCCTTGAAAACCGGGTCGCTGAGCCGTTTGATTGACGAAGTCGTGATCGGGTTCATGGTGCTCGCCCAAGATCAGGTCGTCGGGATCAGCATGCCGGCGATCACCGTCGCGCAGCCGACGAAAAGGCCGCCGATAAACACGTTCGCGATGTCGCCGAATCGCGCATGCTGGAACATCATCCGGAAGCCCGCCCAGATGATCGAAATCGAGCAGATCACACCGCCGACACCCAGCAGGGTCGTCTGGATCGTGCTCAGCAACGTATTGACCTGCGACAGCTGCGCCCACGCGGGCGACGCCGCGAGCAGCGCTGTTGTGATGGCAGCAACCCACCGCGCCATCCGACGGTCAGAAAGCGTGATGGGCACGCGTCCCGTTTTCCTCTTTCCGATTCGGATTCCTAACTTCATGACAAGCTCCTTTCCACGTGAACTGGATTTGCTATCGAAGGGAGACGGGCTAGAACACCACCGCACTACCGCGCGGGTCATCGGCATTCGTGCCCGATGCGGTATCCAGCGGATCCGGATCCGGCAGCCGGTGCATCGCTGGTTGTGAGGAGGTCCGGGTAGCGGGCATGGCCCGCTCATCAAGACCAGCCGGTCCAGTCGGAACAACCGGAATGGCTTCAATCGCCGGCACGACGGTATGTGAGGGAATCGACGCCGGCAGGCGGGCGTTATTGACCACGCGCTGCACATACCCGGTGCGATAGCCCGCCGAGAAATTGCCGCTCGCGTAACACGACAGGCCTGCGCGCAGCGCGGCCTGTGGATCGCGCCGACCATCGGTCCGCGCAGCCCGCGCTGCGGTAAAGCAGCCCTCGAGGATCGCTGCTCCCGCAGCCAGGTTGCGGCACGGATCGAAGGCGCGCTGCTCGTTCAGGCCATACGCCGCCCAGTTCGTGCGGTTGACCTGCGCGAGACCGACGCTGAAGTTCCATCCGCCAGTTGCAAGCGCGCGAGCGGTGGCCTCGGCTTCAGTCTGGTTCGCCGGCTGACGCACCAGTCGACCGTGCACGACACCGATCGCATACGGATTGAATCCGGACTCCGTCCGCACGATCGCGGCCATCGTGACCGGCGAGACCTGGGGGGCGCACTGCTGCACGAGCGTGGCAAAATCGAGCGGCAGCATCAGTGCCCCCTGCCGGCAGCGCTGTTCTGCTGTTCATTCTGCTGCAGGAAGAGCGCAGCAGACCGCGATGGGTCGTATGGCACCGCGGAGGGCAACTGAGACGGCACCTGTGCACGGCCTGTGCCGTAGTACTCGGTGACGGTCGACCCCGCACCCGCGACATCCCACCAGACGCGGGTATAGAGCTGGTTGTCGATCTCGACATTGATCGCGCCCGTGGCACGGCACATCAGTTCGCTCTGTTCCGGGCCGCCCCAGTAGAGGAGGTCTTCCCGGCAATAGCCCCCGCTCGCGAACGTATTGGTAGCGAACGTTCGCTGCGACCCACCCGCGCCGATGTCACAGGCCGGGAACGGATCGCCATGCAGCAGCGCACTCCATAGTCGCTCGATCGGTGGCACGCACGCACCGTACTGCTCCGGGCCGCCCGGGTTGGACAGGCAAAGCAGCACCTGACAGCCCCAGTCATCCGCGTGCGCCACGCCTGGCGCGATAACGCACGTGCCAGCGAACACTGTCAGGGCAAGCGCGCACCGATGCACGATGCGGCGAATCCCGTTCAGCCGCCATCCGTCAGTTTTCAACCGAGGCATATTCATGATCCGCTTCCTTCCCATCGATGCAACGCCGACGTGTCAAACCGGATGGGGAAAAAGGAACCCGCGGCGCCGGGGAGGCAAACCGCGGGCTCAAGGGGGATCAGTCGTTACGATCAGGCAAGTAACAGAAGGACCTGCGAACGCAGATCCCGGATCGGAAAACGACCACCATGCTCACACGCATCCGTTGATACATCGGGGCCGCTAATGCGTACTCGGCCGTGCATGTCGCACATAGGCCGGAACAGGTTGTCGAATTACTTCCAGAGCATTACTGACGAAGCGCGAAATCGTTTCGCAACGATCAACCGCACTTTTTTCAACATCGAGCCCGACACTTCAGGTCACGACTTCTTTGCAAGCAGGCTCGCCAGTGCCCGCTTTGCGGACGACAGCTCACGCTCGTACCCGTGCCAGGGATGTCGCGGAATTCCCAACCGCCGACATATCACCTCGCGACCGGCACGCCACAGATACGCCATGCACAGCAGTTCACGTTGACGTACGGCGAGACGCTGCCACGCATGCTCGACGCACTGGGCATCGATCGGATCATACGAGCCGCGACTGGCGCTCGCCCAGTTATCCAGACGCGCATCGATAGAGCGCTGCTTGTCGCTTTCAGGCATCGCGGCGCTCATCAGCAGGCGGCGGAACGCGATATCCCGCCGGGTCCTCAAGGAAGCGCTCGATGTCCGATGCGCGCCACCCAACCGCGCGCTCGCCAAGACGGATCGGCCGCGGGAATGTCCCTTCCTGCATCCGCTGATAGATCGTCGAACGCTTCAGGCCAACTTCCCGTTCAACCTGCCCGCGCCGTAGTATTGCGCCTGTTCCCCTTAACTGGACCGACATGGCCAACCTCCCGCTGTCCTGTTCGAAAGAGTTGCTGCATGGGTCTCATTCAATCAGGTGAGAGGCCTGACGGGCAATTCCGTCATATCGGCGGACCTACCCGTCGGAAGGCCGATTCAACGATGACGTCCATCTGACTCATTGACAGAGTCCGGCCTAAGTGCGGCGGCAAAGGTTTGAGCACTACGCGACGCCTCGCCGTTGGCCTGCCCTTTGAGCCCGAGTCGTTCATCGATTGCGCGCGCAACGGTTGACGATTTCGGCGGGCGATCCGGCTCCCACTCCGACCAGTACTCCTGCATGACCTCAAAGAGCACCTCGAGCGTTCGCGTCAGATGAGGAAGGTGTACTGTCACGCCGCGCTCTTGCGCGGCTTTCACGGACGGTGTCTCGTCCCCGACAGTGGTAAGCGCGAAAGGCAGGCGCTCGAGCCGGCGTTCAAGATGTGACGCCCAGACGTGATGCATCACGACGGTCCGGGAGATAGCAAGCTCCAGACGGGCAATACGGCGCTCGCGCCCCCTCAGACGCGCTGTCAGGCGCGCAATTAGCGCCTGCGCTTCTTCACTACGCTGCTGCCAGTATTCAAGCTCGGGCGTCGAGCCCTGATCCTTTGGTCCTCGCGCCACACGGTCATTATCCGATTCGAACATCCTCCCTCCTCTCCAGCGCGGCACGGGAACGCTCGATATCCACATCGATGCCCCAATCACGGCTTGATCAGGCCTCATGTCCCCCGTTGCAGGGGCCGCACCCTTCCCCTGATCTCCCATTAATCTATTGATTGCGTAGCCGCGCAGCAAGCCAGAGCCTGCTCGGGAAACGAAAATTGCCCGTTGTACAGAAAAAATAACGAGCCGGATCTCAGAGCCTTTACATCCGGCCAGGTGCGCGTCAACCAGACGAAGCGGCGATTTCGAGCAGGAGCGTCATCGCTTCTTCAGCTTTCTCGGTGGGCACCAGGATGTGATCATGGTAGTAGCCCGCAATCACATTACATGAGATGCCCGCCCCGGCGAGCTTGCGGCTAATCACGGCGATAAGTCCCACCGCCTCCAGACTGGAGTGGACTGACAGGGTGATGAGACGGGCGTCGTAGGTATAGGCGAGTCCGCGCCGGAGCGCTTCATCACGCTCGATGATCGCTGTCAGGCCTTCGCGCTCGCGGACGATGCAGAAGGCCAGTAACCCGGCCGGCAAGTTGAAGTCCGGAAACGAACAATAGACATAGGTCGCCTCCGCCATGGCAGGACTGAGCGTCGCACACAGCTTTGCAAGGTCCTTTTCGCTCAACTTTCCACCCTTTCCTGATAGTGACGTCATGCCGCCGTGAGTGGCACACGCGTCATAAGTTTAAAAATGCTGCACACCGGGCAGCATTTTTAACTACCGCCACCCAGACAGGATCGACCGCCTAAGATCAGATCAATGCCTTTACTAAACAGATACGCGTTCAACGATCAGAAAACGCCGGGGAATTCACATAACAAGGAGCCTGCCATGAGATCGCCTGCATCATCATCCGTTATTGCCGATCAGGCGACCATGCACGCCGCACTAGACTCAACAGGAATGGACTGGAAAACTCCGCGCGCCAGAACTTGGCGATCCCTCTCGGACATCGCCACGGACTGGGTAATCATATGCCTTACCGTGTGGATTGCCTATCGCATTGGGGTCTGGGCAAGTATCGCTGCGATCTTCGTCATCGGCAACCGCCAGCGGGCGTTGGGTAATCTCCTGCACGAGGGTGGACACCAGAACCTGAGTAACAACCGCGATGCGAATGACCGGATCGCCTGTGTCCTGCTTGCGTCGCCGCTGTTCAACGACCTAAGCCTCTACCGGCTCCAGCATGCCTGGCATCACGGTTCACTCGGCGACCCGGCTCGCGATCCGGACTATCTCATCAGCGTCACACACGCGGGTGACCACTGGTTCAGCGTCTATCTTCGCGTGCTGATCACGCCGTCCATGTGGGCTGGCTCGGTCCTCGGACATTTCATCGACAGTCGTCTCACTCGGCGTCAGATGCTTGCTATCGTCCTCTGGTGGACCGTATGCGAAGCACTTCTAAAGGTCACCATCGGAACGCATTTCGCGGTGCTGTTTTTTGTTCTATGGATGGCCGCGCGCGCGACGGCATTCCATGCCATCACAACGTTTCGCGAAATGACCGATCACTACGGACTCGAACCGGGCGGCATATTCTCCTACACCCGCGATATACCGGATCATGGCCTCAGCTCGGTCTTCCTGCATCCGCATCACAACGGCTATCACCTGACCCACCATCTGTTTCCACATGTCCCCTACTTCGACCTGCCCGAGTTTCACAGTCGCCTGAAGATGATTTCTGCATTCAATGAACGCGCGATCATTTGCGATTCCTACGTGAAAGGCGGTCGAATCAGCGCAACAAATTGGGGGGCGGCTCATGTCTGAACGGAAGCTCAATACGGTTCAAATTGCAAGCCTGCTGGTTTCCACAAGCTGCGGTACTGGCTTTCTCCTTGGCACAGGCGAACTCGCGATCCGCGGGGGAATGGCAGGCTGTCTCTATGCGATCGCCAGTGCGTTAGGCCTGGTTGCACTCGCCGGTTGCGCACGTGGCCTTTCGATAACGGGGCAGTCCCTCTGGATCAGGTTTGACCGAATCTATGGCGCCTCAGTGGGTCGCGCAGTGGCCTTGCTGTCCGTTGTATGGATGACCGGCGTGCTTGCCGCCCAGATTCGGGGAGGAATAGCGATACTGACACTGGCAGGTATCGACCAGACTTCCGCTCTTCTGATTGTTGATGGGCTGTTAGTCTGCCTTTCGACCTTGCGACTGTCGTGGCTTGCTGCTGGGTTCGCGATCTGCATGCTCGCATGCAACGTCGTGCACGTGCGTGCGCTGTTCCTAACCAACGGACTCGACGTGTGGCTGCATGCGCCCCTCCAGTTTATTGACGGACTTCGGGGATCGACGCTTGACCATACAGGGTCCACAGTCGCGTCGGTCGTGCTCATGGTAGTCTTTGGTGCAGACTATCAGCAGTTCTTGCTCGCGGCCCGCACGCCGACGATGGCGCGAAACGGAAGTCTCCTCGCAGCAGTATCCGTTTTCCTGATTGGCTTTCTGCCAGCTTCTGCGGTCATCGCAGCCTCGCCGGTCTGGCATCTTCAACACCTCGTCGACGCCGTTCAGGTCATTCCGGCCGTGCTTATTCACACCCTCTCCGGACATTCGGGGACCATGGCGCGGACTCTCGTCATCGTCATGTTGCTCACAACTGCTCTCGGGGCAGGCTGCTCGGTTCTGAGAGCAATGGCCGACGCCACCGCGGCTGTAGGCCCGCGTTCTGTGGGCCGGCCTATCTGGTCGCGTGTCCTGCCGATCGCGGTTGGCACGATAGTCGCCATTCATGGCCAGAGTCTGGTCGACATGATGGTCGATCTGAACATGGTCTACATTACTGCCGTTGGTCCGCTGTTGGGACTTACTTTGCTAAATCGTCGAATTTCCGACAGGCGTGCCAACGCAACACTGGCGATCGGCGGCTCCATAGCTATCGCGCTTTACTTCGTGAGGTGGACAGGACTGAAGGCCACCGCGGAGACCTATCCGTTGGCTGCATCCTTTCTTCCCGTGCTCCTGATTGCCGCACTGCTATGGCGTCGTTCAACAACGTGTCAAGAAAACGAGCCACTCGGAAAGTTTTAGCAAACCATCACAGCAAACCTCGCCGGTAGGCTGCGCGTCCCTCCGAAAACTACCACACCGAACTGGCCCATGCGCACGCGGACCCGCTCGGTCTTAAGCACCCCGCTGCTTGCCACACGCACTAAAGGACGCGACTGCTACGTACGTCAAATTCGATCGCAAACCTCCCGAATGACGGCTAACATCGAACTCTTAACGACCGGAGAGCTCGACCGACGCTCGTCAAGATGAGCGGCCGAGGTCGCCTCCGTTAATTGCGTGAAACTAACTGTTCCCTGAATCGTTCTGTCCGTCGACAGAGCCGGTTGCCGCCCATCGACCTCCCTTTACAGAATAGTGCGGTGATTCAGCCGTCAGTTGAGTCAGTACCTCGCGGGCGTGATGCATTATCAGTTCACTGATCTGGCGCGCGTTGGGCGGCGCCGCCTTCCAGTGATGCCAATACAAGCTCACCGCGATCTTACGCTGTGGCGCAATCGAGATCACATCACCCGAGTCAATTAAGGACTGAATCTGCAGGGATGGCACAAGTCCATATCCGACGCCCGCCCTGATTGCTGACAGTAACGCTATTGGAGACGGGAAAAAGTGCGTCGCGTATCCGTTTACGGGAAACCCAATAAGGCGCTCCAGGAAGATGGAATGCAACCCGTCTTTGCGATTAAAAAGCACTGCGGGTGCGGCAAGAATATTGTGCAAGGTGACACCATCAGCGAAGTGTGTCTTAGCAAATTCGGGAGTCGCTACACACTCATACTCCATCTCGCCAATCGGTTCCGCCACGAAACCTGTTGGCGCGCTGCTCGCAGTCGACACACATCCCATCGCCTCGCCACGCGTCAGCACCGACAGGGTATAGTCTTGGTCATCTACGATCAATTCGAGCGAAAGATTCTCCTTGGCTATAGCACACGCGACCGCCTCAAACCAGGTAGCGAGCGAATCAGCATTTACCGCGATTGCAATCTTTGTCCTCCCCTTTTCCGCCGGCTTGATCCGCTGCAGAGTATCCGCTTCAAGAAGCTGCAGCGCCTGGACATGGAGCAACATGATTTCCCCCGCAGGGGTCAGCATCATCCCGTCGCGTACCAGCAGAGGAGTGCCAACAGCCTCTTCTAATGCAATCATTCGCTGCGAAACAGCACCTCGGGTCACATTCAACGCGTGCGCTGCTCGACCAAAGTGTCGCGTTTCCACGACTACGGCGAACGTCTCGAGTTGTTGCCTGTCAAAATTCATCTTACTCGGCGATGTTGGGCAAGCCGCTAGACTAAAGTTCGCTGCGCTCCCCATCTCGAAAACAAAAGTCTATCAACGCAAGAGCATTCTGCTGCTTGGAAGCGCCATCCGAACACATCATTCCGGGTGACGTTCTCTCGGCCCTAAGGGAGAGAACGTCAAGCTCCCTCGAACGAACTGATCTCCGCAGGTGTTACCGATCTCAGCAGTGGTCGCACGCGCCGGAAGCCAATGCCGTCGAGGGACCGGCGTTGCGCAAACACAAGTCACTTCGTGACGATTTAGCATTGGCGCGCGGAGCACGGCCGAATCCCTGCACGCATGAATGTCTTTGGCTGATTCGGCTGCTCGCACTTCGGCTGCCGTAGCCTCAACTCAGCGACAGACCACTACCTCTTCCGATAGAGTTGAAGCTAATCGCCTGATTGCCCATCACTTTCCGGCTCGACTTGCAATCCAGGCAGCTTTCGCCGCCCGGATCGCGCATTCGAAATCGTGTCTGGTTGACAAGCGCCGACGCGAAACGATCACGAGCCAGCCGCCATCGACCCGGTGCCAACGTATGAGCGAATCGTCGATGAGCATAGTTAGCCATCGCCACAGTGACGCATCCTCCGTGTCTGATCGTGCGCCAGCTTCCACGAGTTTCAGGTCCATGTTCTCGCATGAAGCTTTCGCGGCACGCATTGAACCATCAAAATCATATCCTCTAGACACGCACGTGTAGTCGACCGCAACGAGCCAGCAATTCCCCGTATCTCTCCATCGAATCCTCGAATTTTCCATGAGCGATGCGAACCATCTCCATAGCGACGCATCGTCCGCGTCGGCGCGGAGTCTGCCAGCTCGCCGGAGTGCTCCCCGCGTACCCGAGAGGCTCCCGCTGTAAAGATTGTCAGGCATCGAGCGCGCTAACAAGCTCTGGCACGATCGTGAACAGATCGCCCACGAGGCCGTAATCGGCGACGCTGAAAATTGGCGCTTCTTCGTCCTTGTTGATCGCGACGATCACCTTCGAGTCCTTCATGCCGGCCAAGTGCTGGATCGCACCCGAGATGCCCACCGCGATGTACAGTTGCGGCGCGACGATCTTGCCGGTCTGGCCAACCTGGTAGTCGTTCGGCACGTAGCCCGCATCAACGGCCGCGCGCGAGGCGCCGAGCGCCGCGTTGAGCTTGTCGGCGAGCGGCTCGAGCAGTCTCGTGTAATTCTCACCGCTGCCGAGGCCGCGGCCACCGGAGACGATAATCGGTGCGCTCGTCAGTTCTGGGCGATTAAGCTTCGTCACTTCCCGGCTCACGAACTGCGACAGTCCACTGTCCGCTGCTGCGTCGATTTTCTCGATCGATGCGCTGCCACCTTCGGCTGCCACGGCATCGAACGCGGTCGTGCGGACCGTGACGACCTTGATGCGATCGGACGATTGAACCGTCGCGATTGCGTTGCCTGCGTAGATTGGGCGCTCGAACGTGTCTGCGCTGTCGACGGAGGTGATGTCGCTGATCTGCGCGACGTCGAGCCTCGCGGCGATGCGCGGCGCGACGTTCTTGCCCGCGGCCGTGGTGGGTACAAGGATGTGCGAGTAATTCTTCGCAATCGCGAGAACCGTCGCCTCGACATTCTCAGCTAGACCGAATTCAAGTTGCGGCGCATCGGCAAGCAGCACCTTCGATACGCCGGCAATTTGCGCCGCTGCATCGGCAGCATTCTGTGCCTCGTGGCCGGCGACCAGGACGTGAATTTCGTCGTTGAGAACCGTGGCAACCACCGCCGCGGCGGCCACCGTATTCAACGTTGCGGCCTTTATGGATACATTGTCGTGTTCTGCAATAACCAGAATCGTCATTTTCTCGGCTTCCTTTACAGCACCTTGGCTTCGGTCTTCAACTTATCGACAAGCGTCTTCACGTCTGGCACCTTCACGCCCGCGTTACGCTTCGGCGGTTCGGCCACCTTCAGCGTCTTCAGACGCGGTGTGACGTCCACACCAAGACTCTCGGGTTTCACCGTCTCCAGCGGCTTTTTCTTCGCTTTCATGATGTTCGGCAGCGTCACGTAGCGCGGCTCGTTTAGGCGCAGGTCAGTTGTCACCACGGCGGGAAGCTTCAGCGAGAGCGTTTCCGTACCGCCGTCGATTTCACGCGACACCGTGGCCTTGCCGTCGGCCACGACGACACTCGACGCGAAGGTAGCCTGCGGCAGGGCTGCCAGCGCAGCAAGCATCTGGCCAGTCTGGTTCGAGTCATCGTCGATCGCCTGCTTTCCGAGAATCACAAGTTGCGGCTGCTCCTTGTCCACAAGCGCCTTCAGCAGCTTGGCGATCGCCAGTGGCTGCAAATCTTCGTTGGATTCGACAAGAATCGCGCGATCCGCGCCGATCGCGAGCGCCGTGCGCAGCGTTTCCTGCGACTGCGCCGCTCCCGCTGACACTGCGATTACTTCCGTCGCGACACCCGCCTCTTTCAGGCGCACCGCTTCTTCCACGGCGATCTCATCGAAGGGGTTCATCGACATCTTCACATTGGCGATATCGACGCCCGTACCATCCGACTTCACACGAACCTTCACGTTGTAGTCCACCACCCGCTTGACTGCGACAAGTACTTTCATGCGTAATCTCCGCTTAGGAAGTGGCCAGCTCACGGGCGATGATGAGTCGCTGCACCTCGCTCGTTCCCTCAACGATCTGGAGGACCTTTGCCTCGCCGAGCAACCCCGAGACCTCGTAGTCCTCGAACACGCCGTATCCGCCATGCACCTGCAGTGCGATGTCTGCCGCCTCCGATGCGAGCTCCGTTGCAAACAGTTTCGCCATCGACGTCTCAGTGCGAAAGCTCCGGCCCGCGTCCGTAAGTGTCGCGGCATTGCGGATCATCAGTTCCGCTGCGTGCGCCTTGGTCATGACTGTCGCAAGCGGAAACGTCAGACCTTGATGCTCGAAGATCTGTACGCCGCCGACGCGACGACCGTTTCCGTATGAACGAGCCAGGTCGAGACATTTTTTCGTAAGGCCGAGGCCCGCAGCGCCAACCAGGATTCGCCCGACGCTCAGGGTCGTGAGGATCTGCTTGAGGCCGTCCCCGCGATTGCCGACCATATACTCCTTCGGGATACGGCAATTGTCGAAATACAGTTCGACTGACTGCGCGATTCGCCAGCCGACCTTGTGAGCGGCCTTGCCGACCGAGAAGCCGGGCGTGCCGACTGGGACAACGAACGTCGATAGGCCCTTGGGCCCTTTCTCGGGATCCGTTACTGCGATGACCGTCGACAGACCATGCAGTGGCGTACCAGCGTTCGTCGAAAAAATCTTGGCGCCGTTGATGACAAAATGATCGCCATCTTCCTCAGCTCTCGTTTTGATACTGGCCACGTCGGAACCGCCCGCCGGTTCGGTCACGCCAAACGATGCAAGTGTCCGGCCTTCGCAAAGCGGTTTGAGCCAACGCTCCTTGAGCGCCGGTGAGCCATAGCGGGAAATGACAGTCATCGGTGCACTGTTGCACAGATAGATCGCCGCAAAGCCCGGCTCGACACGGGCCAGAGTTTCGGTTACGAGCGCCGAGCCACGCACACCAAGACCACCACCACCGTATTCCGGATCGTATGC
Source organism: Caballeronia sp. LZ032 (assembly GCF_031451315.1). Classification (NCBI taxonomy): domain Bacteria; kingdom Pseudomonadati; phylum Pseudomonadota; class Betaproteobacteria; order Burkholderiales; family Burkholderiaceae; genus Caballeronia; species Caballeronia sp. LZ032. The sequence continues at coordinate 1,214,181 of NZ_JARUXP010000001.1, read as the reverse complement.
AGTGCCCATAAAGCCGAGTTCGGCAAACTGGCGCACCAGTTCGGTCGGAAATTCGTGACGCTCGACGAATGGCCGCACGGCCGGGCGTAGCGCACGCTCCGCGAAATCGGTCACACCGTCCAGCAACAGCTTCTCGTCTGAATCCAGGTCCATCAACATGTTCTTACCTCTGTCTATGTGTTAATCGCGGAACAGCCCGTCATCCATCGTCTTCAGATCATGGACGATGGCCTTCGGAGCGAATTCCATCTGCCCTAGAATGTCCCGCTGGACGTCGATGCCTGGCGCCACTTCCTGAAGCACAAGGCCATCGCGCTCCACACTGAAAACCGCCCGCTCAGTAATGAGAAGCGCGGACTGGCCGCGATCCCGCACACCTTGAATGAGCGGATATGTGATCTGCTCGACCCTGCGGACAAATTTACGCGACTTGCCCTCACGCTCGATAGCGAGCTTGCCGCCTTCGGTTGCGACCTTCAGGCCGCCGGTGGTGAACGTCCCAGTGAAGACAAGGCGTCGCGTGTTCGTGGCGATGTCAATAAAGCCACCCGCGCCGGGATTGAACGACGCAAACTTGCTGACGTTGACGTGACCTGCCTCGTCGAACTGCGCAAAGGCGAGCGCGGCGAAATCGCAGTTGCCGCCATCGATGAAATCGAACTGGTACGCGCCGTCGAGCAACGCCTGCGGAAACATGTTCGCGGAAAACTGCCAGCCGCTCATCACCACGCCACCGAAGACGCCGTGTTCAGTGATATGCGGATATCGCCAGATGCCCTCGTCGTCGAACAGCCCAGCTTCGGCCATCACAAGCGGAATGTCGGAGGAAGCCCCAAAGCCGAAGATCGTGACCTCCCCCTCACGCACTTCGCGCGCCGCGCGCCGCGCGATGATGCGGTCAGCGCCACTGGGACTGGGCGGCAGCGCGTCGGCTGCGAACTTCCCCCCGAGATAACGCTCATCGAAGCAAACGTCGGTCGTCATCATCGCTTCGGCGTCGACGGTGACACGATCGACGAGCGCGCCGGGAATCCGCATCTGATGTGCAGACAGTTCGCCGCGCGGGACGATCTTCCTCACCTGTGCGATTACCGTACCGCCGCATGCCTTCGTCGCCAGGGCTAGCGCAATCGCAGATGACTGCAGCGGTTCGTCATCGAAAGACAGATTGCCGTACTCGTCTGCGGCGCTGGCCCTGATCAGGGCGACATTGATGTCCCACGTGGGATAGAAGAGATACTCCTGCCCGTCGAACTCCCGCACCTGCACGAGCTGCTCGCGGGTTGCGCCATTAAGCCGGCCACCCTCCTGTCTCGGATCGATATAGGTGCCCAGGCCGACCTTGGTCAGATAACCGGGACTGCGACGTGCCACCTCGCGCAACCAGTGCATCGACGCGCCGATCGGCCATGCGTATGCCTCAACCTCGTTGCTCTGAATGAGCCGCATCAGGGCGGGGCGTTGTCCTGTCACCGGATTGACGGGGTTGATGTAATTGCCACATACGATGCGCTTCATCAACCCCGGTCTTGCGACGTGGTCCATGCCCGGGATGGCTAGCGCGTCGCCGGTTCCGACGGGAAAATAGAATGTGAGATCGCTGGCTCCCGCACCAACTGTGAAAGCATGCGCAATCTCTCTGAGCAGCGCGTCCGGCGTGAGCCACCCGATCACACCCGTGCTGGCAACGACGTCTCCGTCGCGAATACAGCGGACTGCTTCAGCAGCGGTGCAGACCTTACTCATGGGCCACCCCCTTGCGCTTGCGCTCCAGCGTCTGTCTCGCGGCGGGTTCCCGGCAGTTTTCCACGAACAGCCGGTTCGCTTCGAAGTCGATCGCCTCGGCATCCTTAAGCATCAAGCCCGCGAAAAGTCGCTTTGTCGCAGCGACGGCGGGCGCCGGCAGCGCCGCAAGCTTCGCGGCAACCTGCAGTGCGAACGCCTCTACCTCGTCGTCGTTCACTGCGTAGTCCACAAGGCCGATCGCCTGCGCCTGCTTGCCATCAAGCTGCTCAAGGCAGTAGCAGAGTCGACGGGCCTGCGCTGTGCCAACCCTTTCAATCAGGGGTTTCAATCCCCACGGCGTAAGCCAGCCCAGCGGCACCTCGGGCATGCTCCAGCGGGATTCGCGACCGGCTACGACGATGTCGCAACAGGCAGCAAGGGTAAATCCCCCTCCAATGGCAAAGCCGGCCACTGCAGCAACAACAGGCTTGGACACAAAACCGATCAGCCGCCCGATGTCGCCGCACTCCTGCTCGAACCGTCCCATGTCCTCCAGGGACAGCGTCGAGATGAAGCCAAGATCGCTTCCCGCGCAAAAACCACCGGACTTGCCTTGGAGCACGATCGCCTTCACTTCGGAATCCCGATCAGCGCGCCACAACATCTCCCGCAGTGCGTTCACGAGTGTCTGGTCCATCGAATTGCGCCGCGCGAACCGGTCAATGGCGAGCACGAGCACGCCGTTTTCAATGTGTGCATCCAGCACACGAGCCTCGTCTGTTGACATGACTGTCTACTTCTCCTGTTTGAACTGCCCGAAGTCCAGGCTGCCTGACCTGTAATATATTACTAGTATCCGTTATGAGCATCGGTGTTTACCCGTTTCGGTGTAATGGCGCGCGCAAAATAGGACGGGCTTCGCTACAGCGCAAAGTCGTGTAATATATTTCAAATATCCAATGGAGACAGCCATGACATCTGACCGTTACTTTCGCGGATGGGAAACCATCCACAACTCGCCGGCCTTTACGGACGTACCTCTGCTCGCAGAGGTCGACGTTTGTGTCGTAGGTGGAGGCGCGGCCGGTGTGGCCGCTGCGACGATAGCCGCCGAAGCGGGTCGGAGCGTGATACTCGTGGAGCGTTATGGTTTCTGCGGGGGGGCCGCAGTGGCTGGTATGTCCGGCACGATCTGTGGCATGTTTCTGGCAAGCGACAGGACGCGAACACCTGAACAGGTTGTGTTCGGATTCACGGAGCGATTCAGGAAACGGCTGAGTGAGCGGGGAGGCCTGACCGCACCCCAGATCTACGGCAAGACTTGGACGGTGACTCACGATCCACTGGTCTGGAGCGAGACGGCAGACCAGTTTCTCAATGACGCGGGTGTGCGGCTTCTCTACCACACCGTGGTAACAGGAGTGCTGATCGAAGACAGCACCTACCGGGGACTACTGCTCGAATCCTCAGCCGGCCGCAGCACGGTCAGGGCGAAGGTCATCATCGATGCGTCCGGCGACGCATCCGTCGTGGCTCGCGCGGGGGGACGCTATACCTTCGGAGATAACGGAAAAATCCAGAACCCAACAATGTTCTTCCGACTAGGCAACGTCGACTGCGACCGCTTCCTCGATGCGTGGGGCTCCGATACGATCTGCCCGCCCTGGGTCACTGAACGCATCCGGCTGGCGAACGCCGAACATCGGTACACCCTGCCGCGCGAGAAGATCTGGGTGTTTCCGACACCACGCGACCATGAATTGCTGGTCAATGCCACGCGCCTCCAGGCGAAGGATGGCCGCATGCTCAACGTCATTGATCCCGAGGACTTCACACAGGCAGAAGTGTTGGGTCGCGAGCAGGTTCGCGAGTACGCGCGTTTCTTCGCGGAAAACGTCGCCGGTTGCGAACGAAGCTTCGTCATCGATACGGGCGTTGAAGCCGGTATCCGACAGACCCGTTCGATCGTCGGCGTCGACACCCTCCGGAACCAGGACGTGCTCGAGTGCCGCAAGCGTCCGGACGGAATCTGTCGTGTACCATGGCCCATCGAACTCCATGCCGGCGAACGACCGAAACTGCACTGGCTACTGGACGATTACTACGAGGTACCCTACAACGCCATGATCCCGGAGAACGGCGAAAATATCATCGTGGCCGGCCGCTGCCTCAGCGCGGAGCATGAAGCGCTCGCATCCGCGCGCGTAACGGCCCAGTGCTTCGAATACGGTCACGCCGCCGGCCTTGCCGCGTCATATGCGCTCGCTAACAATGTGACCGTCCGCGCCCTACAGGGTGAAACGATTCGCGCCCTGATGAAAGCACACGGCAGCGCGCTTTAGGGTGAGCTGCGCCCCGCCTCGCGCATGAATATCTTGCGGGTGAAATCCTCGATTCGCTTCATCAGCTCGACCGCAGCCTGTTCTGCGATGGCGGCGTCACCCATGGCGACCGCCCGCCCCCGCTCGGAGTGCAGCCGCGATACCTCCGAGAGATTTGCCAGTTCTTCGTGGTAGACGTAGTAGAAGCGTCTCGATAATCCGAAGAGCGGTGCGATGGCAGCCGACGCGAAGGGATTGCGCGCACATTGGGCAATGTACTGGTTGGCAACGAAGACCGCCCTAAGGTAGGCGTGAATATCGTCACGCTTTGCCGCCTCCTCAAATTCCGTTGCCATCTCCAGCAATTGCTTGCGCTCGGCAGGCATCGCCCTTATCGCAGCCCATGAAGAGATCAGGCGCTCCAGGTCTGCACGCAACTCAATGACCTGGAGCTGCTCATAGAGATCGATTCGCGAGACGCGCACCCCATGCCGCGGCACTGTCTCAAGAAGTCGACCGGCCTCGAGACGTTTGACGGCTTCTCGAACAGGCGTCCGACCGATCCCCACGAGATCGCTCAGCGCGAACTCGCTATAGGTCGAACCCGGCGGTAGCTCGAGCGTGACGATCAATTCTTCCAGTTTGCGATGCGCCTGGTCAGCGAGCGACGGATTTGATTTCGGTACCTGTAGCATGTTGCTCCCCCGATAGCCTAGTGCCTGTTTCACATACTACAAATATATCACACGTCCTGGTACTTCCCGATGTTAGTGCTCATCACTGTGATACGGGTAATCCATCATGCGCACGAATTTCAGCCTGTAATATATTACTGATGTTCCATGAAAATTCGCATTTGCCGGCGCCATGCCGACCGCGACCGATAGCCAGCGGCGCTCATGGCCGGGCCATAACCAAGGAGACACATCCAGATGAAAGCTGAAAATCTCGCCGGCGCCGTGAACGCTGCCGGTCGACTGGAACGGCTACCGTTGACCAGATACCAGCGCGGCATCTTTCTGATCATCGCCACCGCGTGGCTGTTTGATTCCATGGACCTCGCCGCGATGACGTTTGTCTTAGGTTCGATCAAGACCGAATTTGGATTGAGCACCGCAGCCGCAGGCTTTGTCGCCAGTTCCAGCTTTTTCGGTATGTTTATCGGCGCGGCGCTGGCAGGTATCCTGTCGGACCGTTTCGGCCGTAAACCCGTTTTCCAGTTCAGCATGGTTATCTGGGGCGTGGGAAGTCTGCTCTGCGGGCTGTGTGCAAACGCATCCCAACTCGTCGGCGCTCGAGTGCTGCTTGGTGTGGGTATGGGCATGGAATTGCCCATCGCGCTCACCCTGGTCTCAGAGTTTCTTCCGACCCGAGTTCGAGGCAAGTACAGCGCCATTCTCGAAGGGTTTCTTCCGGTGGGCTTTGTGGCAGCAGGCATACTGATTTATTTCCTGATGCCTGTGACCGGCTGGCGTGGCGTGTTCATCGCACTCGCCGCGCCTTCCCTCCTTCTGCTGGTGATCCGCCGCGCCGTCCCGGAGTCTCCCCGATGGCTTGAAACCGTGGGGCGCAACGCGGATGCTGAGCGCACTGTCTCCGCGATCGAGGAGAAGGTCCGCCGCCGTTCGGGAATGATGACGCTGCCACCGATCGCAAAAATTCCGGAGGCGCTCGGGGTCGGCAGACACAGCACGCTCGAAATCCTCGCGGAACTGTGGCGTGCGCCTTACGCCAAGCGCACGCTGATGCTCTGGGTGGTGTGGTTCTTCACGCTACTCGGATACTATGGCCTGACATCATGGCTCGGTGCGCTGCTGCAGGCGGCGGGCTACCAGGCGACGAAATCCGTTTTTTACACAATCATCATTTCAACCGCCGGCATCCCGGGCTTCTTCTTCGCTGCATGGCTGCTTGAGGCGTGGGGGCGCAAGAAGGCAGCGATCTCGATGCTCCTCGGCAGCGCGCTAACGGCCTATATCTAGTCGGTCTTGCAGAATCGCGCGAAGCCAAGCGCAGCGTGCGGATAGGTGCAGATAAGCAGTTGCGAAACTCCCAGTTTCAATATGAAATGGGC